>NZ_JACIJK010000003.1 GCF_014199305.1 Sphingomonas aerophila | reverse complement strand
TGAGTGAAAACCCGGACCGCGGCCGAGCGGCCTGAGCTCGAGCTTTCGAGGCGCCCGATGAAGCTGACTGTCCGGCACCTCACCACCTACCGATACGCCCGGGCGGTCCAGCTGCAAGCGCACTCACTGATGCTGTTCCCGCGGGCCAGCCACGACCTGCGGGTCGTGGAAACTACGCTTCATTGCACGCCTGAGGCGCAACTCGCATGGAGCCAGGACGTGTTCGGCAATGTCGTCGCGACAGCTACCTTTGCACGTCCAGCCGCCGAACTGGTCATCGAGAGCTGCTCCAGTGTTGAGCAGTGCGCGCCTGCCTGGCCCGTCTTTCCAATCGCGGTGCGCGCACACAGCTACCCCTTCCGCTATACGGACGCGGAAGAGATCGATCTTGGCGGATTCCTTCGTCCCGAGCATCCAGACTCCGACGGGACAGTGGCCGATTGGGCGAGAGCCTTCGTCTTCTCGACACCTGCCGATACACTGTCGCTGCTGAAGGACTTGAACACCGGCATTCTTCCCGTGGTGGCGTATCGCACCCGCGACGAGCAAGGCACGCAGACCCCGACCGAAACGCTCGCGCTCGCGAGCGGCTCATGCAGAGACATCGCAGCGTTGTTCATCGATGCGGTGCGGCACCTGGGCTTCGCTGCGCGAGCTGTATCCGGCTACATGTACGACCCCGAAGCCTCGCCTGACGACGCGGGCTCCACCCACGCCTGGGCAGAACTATATCTGCCGGGCGCGGGTTGGGTCACGTTCGATCCAACGCACCAGCGGGTCGGCGCCGCGCAGCTTGTGCCCGTCGCGGTGGCCCGCTGTAATGGCCAGATCATGCCTGTTTCGGGGAACTACGTCGGCGCCGCCCACGATTTCGAAGCGATGAACGTTAGCGTGACTGTCACCCCGGGGTAGTACGGCCAACGTGGGTCAGCTAACCCGCGCCGGGCGTGTCCTGAGATCAAGCGAAGCGCAAGTGCGCACTTTCCCCCTCCAGGTCCGAAGCCGCAAGGACCCAATCTCGGCCGTTCAACCGTCCTTCTCTGCTGCCCGATAGCTGCCGCTCGTTCATCGGAGAAATCGAACGTTTGAGGAAGGGCTGACAGCACTACAGTGGATTTGCGGGCAGCGGCATTGAAGGCATGCTCGAGATTTGCCGATCCCAGCAATGCGATTAAGCCTGGTGAGAATACCTAGGCAACGCCCTGATGCACAAAGCTCCGAGGCACGCCGAAAGAGCGACTCCGGCCTCCGGAGAATCGCTGCCATGAACCCCGTTCAATCCGACAATGCGATAAAGGCAGCGGCACGCGCGTCCGTTACGATCGGAAGGCCTGCCGACGAGCTTCGCACGCTCTGGCTCGATCCGGGGACCCAGTCGCGCATCTGGACGCATTTTGCCGAGGTGAACCCCCTTGATGGCCGCACAGCCGAATGGCTCGCCCGCGGTCCGGCGGGCGGTGAATATCGCTGGCGCTCGGAGGCGGTTGAAGTCGGCCCGGATGAGATCCGGTGGTCGTCGCTGGACGGCGCCGATGTGCCAAACACTGGGCAACTGATCTTCAGGCCGGCACCAGGCGACCGCGGCACGGAGCTTCATCTGGAGGTACGGTTCGATCCACCGGGCGGAGTCATCGGTGAGGCGGTCAGCAAACTCTTCCACATCGTTCCCGGCGAGATCGTGAGACACGCGCTCTACAAGTTCCGCGCACTCGCGCTGACTGGCGAGATCCCCACCACCGACCCGCAACCTGCCGCCCGCAAGGGCGGGGCCGACCGATAGGAGCCTAGCCGATGCGCGCACTATGCTGGAACGGCGTCAACGACCTCCGTGTCGAGACGGTCGCCGACCCCGCTATACTCAACCCAAAGGACGTGATCCTTAAAGTCCGTCTTTCTACTACCTGCGGCTCGGACCTGCACCTCATCGATGGCCTGATCCCGACGATGCGCGAAGGCGACGTCCTTGGCCATGAGTTCATGGGCGAGATCGTGGACGTCGGACGCGAGGTGACCAAGGTGAAGCGGGGTGACCGTGTCGTGGTGCCGTCTTTCATCGCTTGCGGACAGTGCTGGTACTGCCAACACGATCTCTACTCGCTCTGCGACACCAGCCATCCCAAGCCGGAGCTGCAGGAGCCGTTGCTGGGCTACCCGACGGCCGGCATCTACGCTTACTCTCACGCCTTTGGCGGCTATGCGGGCAGCCACGCCGAATATGTCCGCGTGCCGTTTGCCGACACAGATTGCTTCGTCGTACCCGATGGCCTCGCCGACGAGGACGCCTTGTTCATCTCGGATGCCGCGCCGACCGGGTTCATGGGCGCTGACTTCTGCAACATCCAGCGCGGTGACTTAGTCGCAGTTTGGGGCTGCGGTGGCGTTGGCCTGATGGCGCAACAGGGCGCGATGATCCTCGGCGCCGAACGCGTAATCGCGATTGACCAATATCCCGAACGGCTCGCCAAGGCAGAGGCATTCGGCGCCATCCCGCTCGACTTCACCAAGGTAGATGTGATCGATGCACTGAAGGAGCTGACGGGCGGACGCGGCCCCGATGCCTGCATTGATGCAGTGGGTATGGAGGCGGCCGGCACCGGGCTCCAGCACGCCTATGATCGAGTCAAGCAGGCACTCTACATGGAGACGGACCGGGGCACGGCGCTGCGGCAGGCTATGCTGGCCGTCCGCAAGGGTGGCACGTTGTCGATCCTGGGCGTCTACGGGCTGATGGACAAGTTCCCGCTCGGACTACTTATGAACAAGGGCGTGACGGTTCGAACAGCGCAGCAACATGGCCAGGCCTATGTCCCGCGCCTCCTCGAGCATGCGTTGCGTGGCGAGCTGACGCCCGCGGCCTTGGCCACGCACCGCTTCTCGCTCGAGGACAGTCCCACCGGGTACCACATGTTTAAGCACAAGGAAGATGGGTGCGTCCGGGCGGTGTTCGCGCCGTAGTAGCGGCTGCCCACCGTAAGATCCGCGCTCGTGCTGAAGGGGCCACCATGACCAAATCCAGAACTACTGCCGCGTCTGTCGTCACTCTTGCGTTGGCGCTCGCATCCGTCGCATCCGCGCAGCTGGAGACGACATCAGCGCGCGTCAGCGGTGTGAGGCTCCAGCCCGTCGCAACCTTTGAGCATCAGGTCACCGGCGTGACGGTCGCCCCGGATGGCCGCATCTTCGTGAACTTCCCGCGCTGGACTGAGGATGCACCCGTATCGGTCGCCGAAGTTACCAGGGATGGAGCGGTCAAGCCCTACCCGAACGCGGAATGGAACGCCTGGCGCAACGCCAGGAAGGACCAGGTCTCCGCCGGTGATCACTTCGTCTGCGTGCAAAGCGTGGTGGCGGACGGGCGCGGCAACCTGTGGGTGGTTGATCCCGCCGCGCCGGCGACCGCGCAGGTCGTGCCAACAGGACCGAAGCTCGTCAGGATCGACCTGCGGACGAACGCGGTCGCGCAAACCATCCCGTTCGGCGAGACCGTCGCGCCCCAAGGCAGCTACCTGAACGATGTGCGCTTCAGCCCCGATGGACGCCATGCCTATCTCACGGACTCAGGCGCGAAGGGCGCGCTCGTTGTCGTCGATCTTCCAAGCGGGCGGGCGCGCCGGGTGCTCGACGGGCATCCGAGCACCCAACCGGAAAAGGGCGTCGTGGTGAGAACGGACGGGCGCGAGGTCCGCCGTCCGGATGGGCGCGGCGTCGAGTTCGCCGCGGACAGCATCGCCCTCTCACCCGACGATCGTTATCTCTATTGGAAGGCACTGACCGGCCGAACGCTATATCGCATCGCCACGGAGGCGCTTGACAATCCCCAGTTGCCCGCACGGGATCTGGAGACCCGCATCGAGCGGGTCGGCGAGAGCGAGCCAACGGACGGCTTCTGGATCGACAAGCGTGGACGGCTCTACCTGACCGCGATCGAACAGAACGCTGTAAAGGTTCGCGACGGTGGTCGCGACACGACCCTGATCCAGGATCCCCGGTTGCGCTGGCCCGACACGTTCTCCGAGGGACCCGACGGCGCAATCTACGTCACCAGCTCGCACATTCAGGACATGAGTTGGTTCAAGCCCGAAAACGGCCCGCGGCTGACGACGCAGCTGTGGCGGATCGAGGGGACCGGCTTGACGCAGTGAACCGCCCGTCGACCTGTTTTGAACCTTTCTAGCCAGGAGGATGTGATGAGAGCAGTCGTCTACAACGGACCCCGCGACGTCGCGGTGCAGGACGTACCTGACGCGCGACTTGAGAAGCCGACCGACGTTCTGGTGCGTATCACGAGCACCAACATCTGCGGCTCCGACCTGCACATGTACGAAGGCCGGACTGACTTCCCGCAGGGCGGCGTGTTTGGCCACGAAAATCTCGGCCAGGTGATCGAGATCGGCAATGCCGTCGACCGGGTAAAAGTCGGCGACTGGGTCGCAATCCCCTTCAACATCGGCTGCGGCTTCTGCAGGAACTGCGAGCGCGGCTTGAGCGCCTTCTGCCTGACGACGCCAGACCGGAGCCTGTTCCCGAACATGGCCGGTGCCGCGTACGGGTTCGCGGACATGGGCCCATACCGGGGCGGCCAGGCCGACCTGCTACGCGTGCCCTATGGTGACTATAACTGCCTCAAGCTGCCGCCGGACGCCGAGGAGCGGCAGAACGACTATGTGATGCTCGCCGACATCTTTCCCACGGGTTGGCATTGCACTGAACTCGCTGGCCTGTGCCCCGGCGAGTCAGTCGTGATCTACGGCGCCGGACCCGTCGGGCTGATGGCCGCTCACGCAGCGATGATCAAAGGCGCCTGCATGGTAATGGTCGTCGACCGCCATCCCGACCGGCTGCGCCTCGCCGAGTCGATCGGCGCGCTGACTGTCGACGACTCCAAGGGCTCTCCCGTTGACCAAGTGATGGAGCTCACGAACGGTATCGGTGCGGACCGTGGGTGCGAGTGCGTCGGCTACCAGGCGCACGACCCGCAAGGCGACGAGCAACCCAACATGGTCATGAACGACCTGGTGAAGTCGGTGAAGTTCACCGGCGGCATCGGGGTCGTCGGCGTCTACGTGCCGCAGGACCCCGCGCCTCAGGATCCGCTCTACAAACAGGGCGAAATCGTGTTCGACCACGGCCTGTTTTGGTTCAAGGGCCAGTCGATCGGTACCGGTCAATGCAACGTAAAGGCGTACAACCGCCAGTTGCGCGACCTTATCTCGACCGGGCGGGCGAAGCCGTCGTTCATTGTGTCGCACCAACTGCCGCTCGACGATGCGCCGAACGCCTACCGGCACTTCGACGCACGCGACGATGGCTGGACCAAGGTGGTGCTCAAGACCGCCGCCTGAACAACCGGTCTGGCGGAGCGGCGCGCATCCGCCGCTCCGCCGCCGTCCGCTCCACCCTCTCGCAGAGAGATACGCCATGCCGCTCTACGATTACGATTGCACCGCGTGCGGTCCGTTCACGGCGTTACGTCCCATGGCGCTGTTCCGGGATCCATGCGACTGCCCGGCATGCGGGGCCGACGCGCCGCGCGCGCTCCTCGGCGCACCGGCCCTCGCCGGCATGGACCAGACCCGACGGGACCCGCCCGGCTCTAAGGAGCCTCACGCGAGCAGCGACCGGAGCCCGAAGGCGGCGCATCCCGCGGGATGCGGCTGCTGCGCGCGCCGGTCGCCCTTCCCGGGCGCACTGGCGTCGAAAGGCCGAGTCTTCGCATCTAGCGGCCCGCTTGGTCGCGGGCGGTGAGCGTGTCCCGGAAAGACGCTCCCATCCGTACCACGACGCAGCTACGCTCCTCGCCCGAGACGGTCGGCATGGAGCATCGCCCGTTCGGCCCCGTGCCAGGCAAAATTCCTGTAATCGGCCAAGGCACCTGGTACATCGACGATGCGCACCGGCCGACCGCCGTCGCCGCCCTGCGCCGCGGGCTTGATCTCGGCATGACCCACATCGACACCGCCGAGATGTACGGCGAGGCCGAGTTGGTGGTCGGCGAGGCGATCGCCGGCCGGCGTGATCAAGTGTTCCTCGTCTCCAAGGTCCTTCCGAACAATGGCTCTCGCGCCGGGACGATTGCGGCCTGCGAGCGGTCGCTCGCCCGCCTCAACACCGACCGCCTGGACTGCTACCTACTCCACTGGCCTGGCTCACATCCGCTAGAGGAGACCTTTGCCGGCTTCGAGCGGCTGCGCGATCAGGGCAAGATCCTGTCTTGGGGCCTGAGCAACTTCGACGTGCCCGACCTCCAGGCGGCCTGGGCGGCCGGGGGAGCGGGGCGGATCGCGTGCAACCAGGTCCTGTACCATCTCGAAGAGCGCGCAATCGAGCACGCAGTGCTGCCCTGGTGCGAGGAGCACAGCGTCGCCGTGGTCGCCTACAGTCCTTTTGGTCACGGCAACTTTCCGGGGCCGCGCTCGCTCGGCGGGCGCGTGCTGGAGGAGATCGCAGGGGACCACGACGCGACCGCGCGTCAGGTGGCGCTCGCCTTCCTTGTGCGCCGATCATCCACCTTTGCCATTCCAAAGGCGTCTAGTCCCGAACACGCCGAAGACAACGCGGGCGCCGGGGCGTTGCGGCTGACCGACGCGGAGTTCGCCCGGATCGATGCGGCGTTTCCGCCCGGCCCCAGGCCGCGCCGGTTGCCGATGCTGTAACCACGAGGAGGAAAATGACATGGCAATCGGATCGCAGGGAGCCGGACTCGCCGTGAGCGTCGCGTTGCTCATCCGACTGGAGGCGAAGCCCGGGCGGGAGGCCGAAGTCGCCGATTTTCTGCGCAGCGCGCAGCCACTGGTTCAGGAGGAGCCGGGAACGACCGCTTGGTCCGGCATCCGGATTGGACCTTCGACATTCGGCATCTTTGACGCATTTCCGGACGAAGCGGGCCGCAGGGCGCACCTCGCCGGAAAGGTCGCGGCAGCGTTGCAGGAGCGCGCCGAAGAATTGCTTGCCGCCCCGCCGGTGATTGAACACATCGACGTAATAGCGGCGAAGCTGCCCTAAGCGTCGTAGGCGCGTCGCATCACCATTGGCTCAAGGCAAGGGTGCCGGCACTGCGTACCGACCAATCGCTCAGCTTGGCTGGCAAGTTTTCTTCGTAGGCTGTGCAGCGGTCCGCGTGGAGCATCTGCCGGCCGCGGCCGCCGTCATGGATGGCGCGCGCCCTCGTCGCTTCCCATCTAAGGCTGGTAAGGAGAGGCAAATGGCCGGTGGTTGGACGCGCGATGGCGCGGTGCAGGATCAGACCGACGACACGGTGACGGATCCTGTGCTAGCCGCCCGAGCGAGCATGCCGACCGGAGTTAGCGAGCCGTACTGCGCGATCTGTGGCGACGACATACCAGAGGGTCGCCGTCTCGCGATGCCCGGGGCGCGCACGTGCGTCGCGTGTCAGAGCGGGCGCGATCGACACATCCCAGAAGCGGAGAACCGCTAAGGAAAAGGTCGTTGGCAGCGAAGCGTCATCTTGTGGGCGAGCGTTTCTTCTTGTCGATGATCGCGGACTGCTGCCATCGGCTACAGCCGAGTGTCGCCGTGGGCTGCCCATTTCTCACTCATTCACCGCCCAGATTAATTGGGGACCGGCAGTAGCTCCGGCTGCTACAATCCGGCGGCGAGAAATAATGTTCTCGGGCCTGTGATGAAATGCTCCCGCCTGCGAACAACCTCATGAAACAAGGAGGGGGTCGCCAATCTGTGATGGGCGGGAGAGGCAGGGACAGCGAGCAGTTCGCGCGACTGATCCGCGACCATGCCGGCATCGTCCGCAAGGTCGCTGCCGCTTATGCCCGCGATCCCCACGATCGCGCCGACCTCATGCAGGACATCCTAGCCAATCTATGGGCGTCATGGCCACGCTACGACGACGCGCGGCCTTTCCCGACTTGGATGTATCGCGTGGCGCTCAACGTTGCTCTGTCGCATGTACGCTCGGTATACCGGGAACGGCGGGTCATGACCCCGCTTACCAGTGACCACGACGCCGTTGCCGCGAAGAACGCGGATCACGAAGCAAACCAGGCGCTGGGCGCACTACAAAGTGCGATGGCTCGCTTCGACCCACTCAATCGGGCGGTGCTGCTGCTCTACCTCGACGAGCGCAGCCATCGCGAGATCGGCGAGATCGTAGGCCTCGGTGAGAGCACCGTGGGCACCCGGATCGACCGCATCAAACAGAAGCTTCGGAGGGAGCTGGCATGACTGAGGATCTGATCACGGACACCGCCTCGCTTAAGGCTGCGATGGCAGCGCTTGAGGACCAGGATCGCGAACTGGCCCTTCCTAGTACGGTCGCCGCGCGCAAGGCGAGGCGCGGCGTTCGCGCGCTCGCCAGATGGCAGGTCGTCCAGATCGGTGCCGGCAGCATCATCGCTCTTGCGGGAGGAACGATCTGGAGCGACCTGCTGGCGCGACCGGGGCTGCTGTTCGCCAGCGGGGTGCTCATCAATCTCCTCGGGGTGGCCATGATTGCGCTCGGGATAGCCGGCCTTACCCATGCCGTGCGGATCGACGTTGCCGCCCCTATCGTCGAAACCGAGGGGCACATGGCTCGGCTACACAGGATCAAGCTGGTATCGGGCTGGATGCTCGCCGCGAGTTGGTGGGTGCTGTGGCTCCCGTTCATGGCCGTGATCATCCGGCTGCTGTGGGGCACGGACATGCTGGCTCCAATCGGCATCAGTGCGTGGCTCACCACGACCCTCGCGAGCGGGGTAGTTGGGTGGGCCGGCATGTGGGGGGTGCGTCGCTGGGCGCGCCGGACCGGGCGGACGCACCTAGCCATGCGGATAGACGACATGATGACCGGCCACAGCCTCCGCGAGATGCAGCAGCACCTGAATGAGGTTGCTCAGTTCGCGGCGGATTAGCGGCGAACACGTCCCGAAAGGGAAAGCCGAGCGGGAGACCAGTTGCGAGTCCGCGGACCGGCCCTTTGCAGGCTCAGCTTCCCGAAATCAAGTTCCGCTTGCTCTACCCTGAACCTGCCGTGCGAGTCAGGGACGATCGGCACGGTGAACGGCCGGTGGCTTACGGGCGGCCAGAGTTGGCCCTTGAGCGCCCGAGGATGGGCGTTAGCGGACATCGCGACCGCGGCGGACATCCATCCGCCAAAGTCCGCGACGCCGACGCAAACTCTCGAGCTGTAACGCAGCCGCTAGAGACTGGACGTTTGCTCATTGAGAAGGGTGGTGACGGCTGTCACGAGCTGCGCTCCCGCAAATGGCTTGGGCAGCAAAACGCTCTTGGGAACGCCGTACGCCTGCCAGTCGGCAGCGCTGTCTCCAGTGACATATACAATCGCGATCTCGGGATGCAGCTCCCGAGCATGTCGAGCAACGTCCCAGCCCTTCAAGCCTTTCCCAAGTCTGATGTCTGTGACCACTCCAACAGGTGCAAAATCGGCTCCGTCCAGAAGGCTGATCGCCTCATCACCCTGACAAGCAACCCGAACTGAAAAGCCAGCGTCCTGTAGGGTATCTTCCAAGAATAGCTGGATCGCTGGTTCATCTTCCACGACCAGCAGGATTACCGACTCAAATTCCAAGTTTTACTCTCCCTTAGCCAGAACTAGCATCGCCTGCGTGCAAGGTCCGGGCCGGACCAACCACTTAGGAAGATATACTGGGCAACATAAGAGAGAAGCGCTGTCTGACCCAGGTTAGGCCATTGTAAGAAAGTGAAGGTCCATGGAATGCGCCGTATCCGGACCCTGGTATTCGCGGACGACGTGCTCGAGCTGAATGAGAGTCCGCTTACCGCCCTTGCCGCTTAAAAGCGGACCGGCGGCTCTCCCCCATTCTAGTCTCATGCCCCAGCTCTCGGTTGTGGATACGGTTACGCCGACCGGCGTCTGCACCCGGCTGACGTCTGACGTCCTCGTCAGCTTTGAGCCGTGCTGCTGATTCCCCTTCCGCGAAATGCTGGGCTAAAGACGACCGCCGAGCGCAGACAGTCCGGCCAAGCTTGAAGGTTGGAAAGTCTTCCTTCTCATGAAGGTACTGCACCTGCCGAGGACCGAGCCCAATCGCCCTTCCGATGGCCTCAAGCCCGTAAAGCAGGTCAGCTTGCATAGGGTCATCCATGTGTCACTCCATGTGTCACGGCGCTGCCGGACGTCTTTTGAGATTGGCTGTTTTCCATCGTTTTCTGTTGATCGGATTTGATCTGGCGAAAGCAAAAAGAAGCCCGCCGAAGCGGGCTAAGAAGTGCCGTTTTCCGCGGGTTTCAGCTGTATTCTACCTGTTGACGTACAGCCTCCAGCCATAGCGCTGGAAGCTGGTGGTGCGCCCTTCGAACAGGCTGACCGCGTCACCCTGGTCGCCAATTTCCTGCGGAAAATCGTCGTAGTCGTCGCAGCGCCCGCGCGAGAACGGCCGCGCGCGAAAGTTGGGGCCTGTCGGCCACAGGAAGTGCCAGTCGCAGCCCTTGAACTGCTTCAGGAAGATGTTGTCGGCCGACGCGCCGTCGAGTTGCCGCTTGGCGACGTCCTCGCACTCCTCGAGCAGCTTGTTGATCTGCGTCGTGACATAGGAGGCGGTCAGCTCCTTGGTCGGGCTGTAGAATGCCATGTCCGCCGGGTCGTAAATAACCGAATGCAGCTGCCAGTTGTTGCCGACCTCGGACTTGCCCATCTGCGACGGGCCCATCACGGCCACGATCGAGTAGGGGCTCGTCATCGCCAGCGCGTTGGTCGGCTCGACCAGGTGCTGCATCGGCTCCGGGCTGTCGCGCCAGGGGCCGCTATACGCGCCCGGGTTGCGCAGGTGGCGGTGCCGGTCGGCTGCCTCCATCGGGGTCAGCTTCTCGGTGAACGCCACCTCGCGGAACCCTGCCCTGATCGCCTCGCGCGCGTTCGCGAACCGGGGTGGCTCGCGCGTCTGCTGCATCAGCAGTGACAGCGCGCCGAGCCGCGGGTTGGCTACCGCCTCAACCGTCGACATCGACGTCCAGCGCCTTGCTAAACGCGGCCAGCTTCTCGCCGATCAGCGCCTCGATCGCGGTCTCGACCTCTTTGGCGAGGCCGAACTGGCGTCGGATTGCGGGGCCCACGCCCTGCAGCTGGCGACGGAGCTCGATGGCGGCGTTCGAGGTCTCGGCCTCAATGTCCGCTACCCGGCAAAGCTCGCCAATCGTGCGGCGGTAGAGCAGCTCGGCCTCGCCGGCCTTGTATTCCTCGTACCGCTGCTTGCCCGTCAGGAGGAGGCCGTCATCGTCGCCGGCGTCGCCCAGCATCTGCATGCGCAGTTCGGCGATCGCGGCGAGCTTGGCGTCGTCCTCGCCACCCCCGACCGACCGGGTGCGCCACCAGGCGACAGCCCCACCGGCCGCGATCTTGTAGCCGACGCCGCGACGACCGCGCTCGATCAGCCAGGGTGCATCGGCCGGCGCCTGCGCGAGGTGCTTGCGCATCGTCTCCGGCGTGACGCCGCAGATCGAGGCGAACTCGTCCAGGCTGACGACCAGCTCACTGGCTTTGCGCTTCTTGGGTGCCTGACGCGGGGTCGACGATCGCGCCAGGGCACCTCCCGCGCCCGATCAGCGGCCCGCCGGCAGATCCAAAGGCGTAATAAAAAGGCGTAGTGTTTTCCGGACACGGGAAACACGCGTGCGTTGGGCCCCAGCCCCCCGCATACGGGCCAAATCCCGGGGAGGACCCATGGGGGGTGCCTCTGGCCCCGACCTCCGGACGGCTCGGCGCCGTCGGGGCAGAGAGTCGTGGCGCATAGCCCCTCTCCGGGACGTTCGGTTTGCAGGCTCACCGAGTCATTCCGGCCCCGCTTCCGGGTTGCTCGACACGCCACGCCAACTCAATCGGATCGCCGGAGACGCGCGATAAGGCAGCGGCAATCTGCTGCCCAAACGTTCGATCCACATAGCTTCGCGTAAACGGCGACGGTGCAACCACCGTGACGCGACCCTCGCTCACCTCGAACCTGCACGACCCAAGCCAGGCACCATAAGCATGCTGGCCTATCGTTTCGACCATGGCTGCCTGGAGCGCGTTTGCCTCCTCACACTCTCCCGCCGTGCCGCAAGAAATCTTCTCCGGCGATGAGTTTCGGACTAACGGACCGGCCGTCTGCCGACCGTCTTTCAGCCCGGCTCGCCTCCCCTCCGGAGGATTGGCACCGAGCTGGACAGCACGGGCATTCGAAAATGCATTGGCGTCGCGCCGGTTGCGCTCGGCTGTCAGCCATTCCGCGTGTCCGGCTGCTTCAGCTTCGGATGCGCTTGCCGGCCACCGCTCGGCCATCGTCCCCGCTTCTGGCGGGAGGTCGAGGTCCGGCGCCGCCATCCGGTCTCGGCATCGACTACCGCGATCAACGCGGCGTGCGCCGCGAGTCTTCTTCGGCGTCTGGGGGGCTCTAGGGGGAATGGTTGTTCTTGGTTGTTTGGGTGACTCTGTGTCGGGGGCTCGGCGACACTGTGTCCCGGCGACTCTATGTCGGGGGTGACAGTGAGCCGGGGCTCCGAGGCCCGCGGAGTTTCTGAGAGGCCCGAGGCAGCTGAGCAGGGATGCACCGTGTAGATTAGCCCGCGCCCCGGCCGCTCAAAGCGCGTGATGTGTCCTGCATCCTTCAGCGACTTCATCGCCCGCTGGACGGATCGCTCGGTCAAACCAGTATCGGCCGCTAAGGTGGCGATACTAGGCGTGCACCGGCGAGTCCCGATGTCAGCGCGCAACGCGAGAACAAGCAGAACGTGTTTCTCAGTGGCGGAAAGGTCGCGGATCGCCAGCACGGCCCGTTGAAGATCGAACGTCGTCACGCCCGCCACTTCCGCGCGGATCTATTAGGCGTGCTGAAAGAGCGAGCTAGAAGCGTTACGCCCCCATTACTCGCCCAGACGCGACCTAGTCGCGTCCGGAAGAACGGAAAACACGGCGGAAATGCTGGCGCACCCGACAAGATTCGAACTTGTGGCCTCTGCCTTCGGAGGGCAGCGCTCTATCCAGCTGAGCTACGGGTGCGTGCCGGAGGCGGGTAGCAGGGTGTTCGATGCCGCGCCAGCCCCTTTTGCGGCTGGCGGCGGCGTCTTGGGGCGATAGGCACACAGGTCCATGACCGGGCAGCGCCAGCATTCGGGACTGCGCGCCTTGCAGATGTAGCGGCCATGCAGGATCAGCCAATGATGCGCATGGGCGCGGAACGGCGCTGGCGTGACCTTTTCGAGGACCAGTTCCACGGCCAGTGGCGTCTTGCCGGGTGCAAGGCCCGTCCGGTTGCCGACGCGGAAAATGTGGGTATCGACCGCGAACGTTTCCTCGCCAAAGGCGACATTGAGAACCACGTTCGCGGTCTTGCGGCCGACGCCGGGCAATCGCTCTAGCGCGTCGCGGTCGCGGGGCACCTCGCCGCCATGCTCGTCCACGAGGATTTGCGCGGCGGCGATGACGTTCTTGGCCTTGGTATTGAACAGGCCGATGGTGCGGATGTGCGCCTTCAGCCCCTCCTCACCCAGGGCCAGCATCTTGGCGGGGGTGTCGACGTCCTCGAACAACCGGGCCGTTGCCTTGTTCACCGATACGTCGGTGGCCTGCGCGGACAAGGCGACCGCGACCAGCAGCGTGTAGGGATTGCGCCAGGCAAGCTCGGTTTCGGGCGCCGGGTCGAGCTCCGCTAGCCGCCTGTAGAACTCGAAGACGTTCGCCTTCTTCACAGCCCGAGCACGTCGCCCATCTTGTATCGCCCCGGTGCCTGGCCCGCGAGCCACAATGCGGCCCGCAGCGCACCCTTGGCGAAGATCGAGCGATCATCGCCCCGATGCCCGAGCTCCAGTCGCTCGCCCTCGCTGGCGAAGATGACCTGGTGATCGCCGATAACCGAACCGCCGCGCAGGGACGCGAAGCCGATCGTGCCTTCGGTACGCGCCCCGACAAGTCCCGCACGCCCATCGACCCGCACTTCCTTGAGCTTCGTGGAACGCCCGCGCGCCGCCGCTTCGCCAAGCTGGATTGCCGTGCCCGAAGGAGCATCGACCTTGTGCCGGTGGTGCATCTCAACGATTTCGATGTCCCATTCGGCGCCAAGTCGGGCCGCCGCCTCCTGGACCAGGATGCCGAGCAGGGTCACGCCAAGCGAAGTGTTGCCGGTCTGCAATACCGCGATGTCCTTGGCTGCCAGATCGATCAGCTCGTGATGAATTGCGGTTAGGCCAGTGGTGCCGATCACGATGGGCGTGCGCGCAGCGCGTGCCGCGGCAAGGTGCGATTCAAGCGCGCTTGGGGCAGAGAAGTCGACCAGCACGTCGGCAACACGCGCAACGCTGGTCGGGTCGCCGCGCGCGTCACTGCCGCCCGCCAGGACTGCGCCCGCGTCCTCCAGCTGGTCAATGATGGCCCGGCCCATTCGGCCGGCGCTGCCATAGATGCCGATCGCAGTCATGCGATGCCCTCGCAACGGGTAGGATGACGGCAGGAGAAGATGCCGCACATCCTTGTTCTCGGCAACCGGAATGGGACCCGGACAGAGTCGGCGCGTGTCGTGGCAAGGGGCATGGCGCCGCTGTTGCACGACACGCGCTTGTAGGACAGCATTGTCGCACGGGACCTGAACGCCCGTCCCGCGCGACAATCCGGATTACACCGCGCCGGTGCCACCATTGGCGCCGAATACGCTGCCGTCGGTGTAGCTGAACTCTCCAGAAGCGAGAGCGACGTAGAGGGGTGCGAGCTCCGCAGGCTGGCCGGCACGGCCAAGTGGAGTGTCCTGCCCGAACTTGTTCATTTCACCTGGCAACTGGCCGCCAGCAACCTGCAGCGGGGTCCAGATCGGCCCCGGTGCGACCGCATTGACGCGGATGCCCTGTTTGGCGAGTTGCTTTGCCAGCCCCTTCGTGAAGATCGCAATCCCACCCTTGGTTGTCGCGTAGTCCAGGATCTCCTTTTCGGGCTGGAAGCTGTTGACCGACGCGGTGTTGATGATTGCCGAACCCGGCTTCATCAGCGGGATCGCGGTCTTGGTGATCCAGAACATCGCATACAGGTTGGTCTTCAGCGTCCGGTCGAACTGCTCGAAGCTGATCTCAGCAATGGAGGACTTGGACTGCTGATAGGCTGCGTTGTTGACCAGTATGTCCAGCCCGCCCAGTTCCCGGTTGGCGCGCGCGACCAGGTCCAGGCAGAATTCCTCTTTAGTGATGTCGCCGGGGATCAGCACGACCTTGCGCCCCTCGGCGCGCAGCAGGCGGGCAACGTCCTGTGCATCGGGCTCCTCGGTCGGGTAATAGTTGATCGCGACATCAGCGCCTTCACGGCTCATCGCGATCACCGCCGCACGACCAATGCCGGAATCGCCGCCGGTGACCAGCGCCTTGCGCCCCTGAAGCTTGCCCGAGCCACGGTAGCTCTTTTCGCCGCAATCGGGGACGGGCGTCATGTTCCGCTGAAGCGCCGGCCATTTCTGGCGCTGTTCCGGGAAAGGCGTGCTGGTATATTTGGTTTGCGGGTCCGCAAAAGGAGGAGGAGGCGGGTTCGCCGCGCCGGCACTCCCCTGACCGGTCGCCTGCGCGAGGGCGGGCGTGGCGGCGGCAGCGGCGCCTGCGACAGCGGCACCTTTCAACAAGTCACGGCGGCTGGTGGCGTCTGTCATATGGCCTCCTTTCAAGGGGTTCAGGCCATGACGAACGGGCCGAACGAAAGTTCAGCCCGACGCCGTTGAGAAGACACACATTTTCACGGCACGATCACTATCTGCCCCTTCCACAATCTGGGTGGTGATCACCTGACCCCATCCGATTGCGCCCGGCCGCTAAAGAACGAAGCGCACCAACGCCATCCAGAGCGCCGCCCAGAACAGGGCGCAGAACAAAATCGCCCATTTCAGCATTGGCAGATCCTGGAACCGCCGCGGCGTGTCGTGTTCTTCGTCAAACATGGCCGTGACAGGTCCAAGATCAGGGGGCCTCGCTCCAACGTGGCGCATTTTCGACCGGCGCAATACGATTGCGGTTCGGGACGTAGATGCCCCTCCGGCAAGTTCCGGATGCGGCGTGTCGAAATCAGGCCCGCAACGGAGGGCGATCGAGCCACCCTGCGGCGCTGCGTGGTTGGCAAGCGGGGGTGCCCTGCCCTAACCCCGGCACCATGAACGCCCTGCCCGAAACCGACACTGCTGCCGCTGCCGAGCTGGAAGCGCTCGCTGCGGAGATCGCCCGGCACAACCGCCTGTACCATACGGATGACGCGCCGGAGATCAGCGACGCGGATTACGACGCGCTGGTGCGGCGCAACGCGGCGATTGAAGCGGCCTTTCCGCAGTTGGTCCGTACCGATTCCCCATCGGCCCAGGTCGGCGCGGCGCCGGCGGGGCACCTGGCCAAGGTGCGGCACGCACGCGCCATGCTGAGCCTCGACAACGCCTTTTCAGCAGAGGAGGTGGCCGACTTCGTGGCGCGAGTGCGACGGTTCCTGAAGTTGCCTGACGAAGCGCCGGTGGCCCTCACCGCCGAGCCCAAGATCGACGGCCTGTCCTGTTCTCTACGATATGAGAATGGCCGGCTGATCCAGGCACTTACCCGCGGGGACGGCACGACGGGCGAGGATGTGACGGAGAACGTCCGCACCATCGCCGACATTCCCCAGCAACTAGCGGGCGCGGCACCATCGGTGGCCGAAATCCGGGGTGAAGTGTACATGGCAAAGGACGACTTTACCCGCCTCAACGCGCGCCTGCTGGCCGAGGAGGGCGAAACCGCGCGCCAGTTTGCGAACCCGCGCAACGCCGCGGCGGGATCGCTTCGGCAAAAGGACCCGGCGGTGACTGCGACCCGGCCGCTCCGCTTCCTGGCACATGGCTGGGGTGAAACCAGCGAAGCCATTGCCGACAGCCAATTTGCAGCGATGGGTCGGATCGCGGATTGGGGCCTGCCGGTGTCCGACCTGCTGGTCCGCTGTGACACGGTGGATGAGGCTTTGGCGCATTACGCCCGGATCGAGGCGGAGCGGGCCGACCTGCCCTTCGACATCGACGGGGTTGTCTACAAGGTCGACCGCTTTGACTGGCAGGCGCGGCTCGGCACGATCGGCCGCGCGCCGCGATGGGGGCTGGCGCACAAGTTTCCGGCCGAACGCGCGCAGACAACGCTGGAGCGGATCGACATCCAGGTCGGGCGCACGGGAAAGCTGACCCCGGTAGCGCGACTTCATCCGGTCACGGTTGGCGGCGTCGTCGTGACCAATGCCACCCTCCACAATGCTGACGAGATCGAGCGGCTGGGGGTTAGGCCGGGCGACCGGGTGGTGCTGCAACGCGCGGGCGACGTGATCCCGCAAATCGTCGAGAACCTGACGCGAGACGAGCCGCGCGAGCCCTGGACCTTTCCCACAAACTGCCCCGAATGTGGGTCGGAGGCGCTCGCCGAAGAGGGCGAGGTCGACATTCGTTGCACCGGCGGCCTGATCTGCCCGGCCCAGCGGGTTGAGCGATTGCGCCATTTCGTCAGCCGTGGCGCAATGGACATCGAGGGGCTCGGCGCCAAGCAGATTGAGGACTTCTTCCGTGACGGGCTGGTATCGAGCCCGGCTGACATCTTCCGCCTGACCGAGGAGCGGCTTGCCCCGCGCAAAAAGGACGGGCGCGTCTGGGCCGCGAACCTGGTGCGGGCGATCGAGGAAAAGCGTGAGCCCGATCCGGTCCGCTTCCTGTTCGGCATCGGCATCCGCCATATCGGCTCGATCACGGCGCGTGACCTGCTGAAGGCGTTCGGCACCGTGGAGCGGCTAGCGGAGGTTGCACAAGCGGCGCAGGAGGATCCGGCTGCCCGCGCCGACATTGAGTCGGTCGAGGGGATCGGCCCGGCGGTTGCAGAGGCCCTGGTCGACTTCTTCGCCGAGGAACATAATCGGCAAGCGTGGGACGACCTGCTGAGCGAGGTGCACCCCCTGCCCTTTGCCGGGCAGACACACGCGTCGGAGGTGTCGGGCAAGACGGTCGTCTTCACCGGCACACTGGAGACCATGAGTCGCGACGAGGCAAAGGCGCAAGCCGAAAATCTGGGGGCACGCGTCTCAGGCTCTGTGTCCGCAAAGACAGACCTGGTGGTCGCCGGCCCAGGAGCTGGGTCCAAGCTGAAAAAGGCGGCGGAATTGGGGGTTAGTGTGATTGACGAGGCTGGCTGGGCAGAAATCGTGGCGAAAACCGTTACATAATTCTGCCGTAATCCGTTGCGTTTTTGCAACGCAGCAAACTTATCGCCAGTTGGGCGGAACCGACACTCGCCAGCGTCACGTAACCGCAATAATCGGCGTCAAAGGGGCGTGGGAAAGCGCAACAGCGACCGCGCTTCCAGAGCCATGCTCAATTGGGGACCGAACAACACATGCGTATGAAGCTTGCCTGTGGCGTGGCCTTTGCCGCGCTCATGATCCCGGGGGCGGCCTTCGCCCAGTCGACGGGCACTGTGGACGCGGAGGGCGAGGACGTCGTCGTCACGGGTTCGCGCGGTGCGCCGACCGTCGCCGGTGTTCAGACCCCGGACACACCCAAGGCGCGCGCAGTCATCACGCAGGAGCTGATCGAGCGTCGCGCTCCCGGCCAGACGATCTTCGACACGATCAACCTGGTTCCCGGTGTCAGCTTCACCAACTCCGACCCGTACGGCTCGTCGGGCGGCCAGCTGCGTATTCGCGGTTTCAGCGGCGATCGCGTGTCCACGACGTTCGACGGCATTCCGTTGAACGATTCGGGCAACTATTCGATCTACACCAACCAGCAGCTCGACCCCGAGCTGATCGAGCAGGTCAACGTCAATTTCGGCGCGACTGACGTCGACTCACCGACGGCGAGCGCTTCGGGCGGCACGGTCAATTACCGCTCGGTCACACCGACCGACGAAATGCACGTGATTGGCGTGTACTCGCACGGCACGTTTGATCGGAACCGCGTGTTCGGAATGTTGAACACGGGCGTGTTCACCAAATTCGGCACCAAGATGTGGATTGCCGCCAGCAGCGACCGGTACGACCAGTATCGTGGCTACGGCGAGATCTACAAGCAGCAGTACAACTTCCGCCTGTATCAGCCGATTGGCGGCTCGGGTGACTTCATTGCGCTGGGCGGCCACTTCAACAAGAACCGCAACAATTCTTACAGCAATCCGACCCTGACCAATATCCGCACCACGGTTCAGGGCGCGACGATCCCGACGACTGCAACGCCTGCGGCGCCCTACACGCTAGATCTGAGCGACCGGCAGTTCGATTCCGTATTCGACAATCGCAGCTCGGCCTTTTTGTACGATTTCACTTGCGCCCGTCCGGCAGCGGCAGGCGTAAACGGCACGGCTCAGAACGATACCCAGGGCCAGTGCTTCAACGTGAAGGACACGGCGATCAACCCGTCAGATACGGGTAACCTGCGCATCAATTCGCGCTTCTCGCTGTCCGATGCACTGACCTTCACCTTCGACGGCGCGTATAGCTTCACCCGCGCGAACGGTGGCGGCTCAACCGTTTTCTCGGAGGCGAACGCTCGCGCCAACGGCACCAACCAGTACAATCTGCAGTTCCAGCGCGTTGGCGCCGGCATCGCAACGGGTGCCGATCTGAACGGCGACGGCGACCTTCTCGACAACGTTCGGGTCTATTGGCCGTCGAACACCCGGACCCAGCGCTTCACTGCAATTGCAGGCCTGCGCTACGACCTCGACCAGAACAACCTGGTTCGTCTGGCCTATACCTGGGACCGTGCCCGTCACCGCCAGACCGGCGAAGCGAGCCTGCTCTCGGCGCAGGGCGCGCCCTTTGAAGTGTTCAGCGCGCTGGACAACGAGGGTCCGTACGCCGTTCGCGACGCAGCCGGCGAAGTGCTGAACAAGCGCAATCGTCTGTCCTATGCAATCCTGCACCAGATCTCGGGCGAATATCGCGGTCAGTTCTTCGACGATGCGCTTAAGGTGCAGCTCGGG
Organism: Sphingomonas aerophila; assembly: GCF_014199305.1. Lineage (GTDB taxonomy): Bacteria > Pseudomonadota > Alphaproteobacteria > Sphingomonadales > Sphingomonadaceae > Sphingomonas > Sphingomonas aerophila. The sequence continues at coordinate 362,749 of NZ_JACIJK010000003.1, read as the reverse complement.
GTACGTGCGCCGTTCTTCCGCCGCAACCTGACCAATTATTGCTACACCATCCCCGGTAACTCGAGCGATGCATACTGCACGTCCCAGTCGGCAGCGTCCGTGGCGGCAAACCCCACCACGGCGGGATACGGTCTTCCGTACAACAACCGCCTGAAAACCTACAGCTCGGTGCTGCCGAACGTCGGCCTGACCTACAACCTTGTCAGCGACCTCAGCATGTTTGCGACGTACGCCAAGGGATACTCGGTTCCCAAGACCGACAATCTTTACTCGTTCGACGATGTAAAGATTAACCCTGTCGACGAGGTGAAGCCGGAGAAAACCGACACCTTCGAGCTCGGCCTACGTTACAGCTCGCGGACGATCCAGGCGCAGGTGGTCGGCTGGTATACCTACTACAAGAACCGCATCATCAGCTCGCTCGTGCAGTTGGAGGGCGGCGCAACCCAAAGCCTGGATCGTAACGTCGGTGCGGTGAAGCAGGGTGGCGTTGATGCAAGTGTCGCGGTTCGCCCGGTGAAGTGGCTATCGCTGTACGGCTTCGGCTCCTACCTGGACTCCGAGCTGCAGAATGATGCAATTGATCCGATCAGGGGCACTGTCATTGCTGCCACGCGTGGCAAGTTCACGGTCGAGACGCCCAAGTGGCAATATGGCGGCCGGGCGCAGCTCGACTTTGGCGCCGTGTCCGGCGGCGTAGAGGCGAAGCACACCGGCGATCGCTGGGTCACCGACGTCAATGATCTGAAGAGCGCCGGGTACACGGTCGTCAATGCGGACGTTCGTCTGAGCCTGACCCCGGTCGGGCTGGAGCGTACCTACCTCCAGTTCAATGTTACCAACCTGCTGAAGGAGCGGTATTTCGGCAACCTCGCCACCAACACCGCCTTCAGCAATAATCCGCGCTTCACCTTCGGTGCGCCGCGGACGTTCATCGGCTCGATCCACTTCGAGTACTGATTGCGGCGCTCGAACGGGCTGATCGGGGCCGCCGTCCACATTGGACGGCGGCCCTTGTCGTATCTGGCGAACCGTCAGGTCAGACCAGGTCGTTCTCGCTGATGATGATCAGCTCCTGATCATAGTCGCGTCCCAGTGCGCGCGCGGCGATCGGCTCGATTTCGGTCAGATTAGCCTGAACATAGGCCAACGCGTCGCCCTGTGGGATCGCGCCCGACATTGCCTCGACCACGTCATAGCGCAACGCGAACCGATAGGCGTCGGCATCAGCGCTGCCGGTAAACTCGATCTGGCCGTCCTCGATATTGTCGAACAGGCTGGCTGGCTCGATCGTAACGCGCTGGTCGCTCATGCAAGGGTCCTTGATGCTTAGGGTCGTTCTCCCAAGCGCGCGGACACTGCGGCGGGTTCCTCGCGCGCGTTGGCGCGTGTAGTACACCTGCATGGCGTCCCAGTCAGTCCCGCAAGCTACCCCTTCCCGATCCCCCGCAACGGGCCCGGCGATAGCCCGTCCGCCGGTTTCGGCACGCCCGTTCTTCGAGAACAAGAATCGCGCTTTCTGGACGTTGCAGGCCGCAGGCTGGACGGGTTTCGTGGTGCTGCGGGGCGTGTCCTCGATCTCCAACGCCACCAGCGTCGACATCATCGTCCCGGTCGTGATCGAGGCGATCATCGGTTATTGCATCACGCTGCTGCTTTCGACGCTGTTCGGTTATTACCGCACCCTGCCGCGCGCGGGCGGCATCCTGCTCGTCGTGCTGACCCTGATTGCAGCGACGCTGATCTTCGCGTTCCTCGACGCGTTCACCTTTTCGCTGATCATGCCGTACGCGCCCGGCATCACACTGCCCCGGATGCTTCTGTCGATCTATGTAGCCTTCACAGCCCTAGCTGGCTGGTCCGCCCTATATTTCGGCATCAACTTCTACCTGATCGTCGAAGATCAGATGGATCAGATGCAGCATCTGGAAACGCAGGCGTCGTCGGCGCAACTTGCCATGCTACGCTATCAGCTAAACCCTCATTTCCTGTTCAACACGCTCAATTCCATATCGACGCTGGTGCTGCTGAAGCAGACCGAGCGCGCCAATGCGATGCTAAGCCGGCTGTCTTCCTTCCTTCGCTACACGCTCGCCAACGAACCTACGGCTCATGTCACGGTAGCGCAGGAGGTCGAAACGCTGAAGCTGTACCTGGAGATCGAAAAAATGCGGTTCGAGGAGCGCCTGCGGCCCGTGTTCGACATCGATCCGCGCGCCGAGCGGGCCCGCCTGCCCTCGCTGCTGCTGCAACCGCTGGTCGAGAACGCGATCAAATATGCGGTCACCCCGCAGGAGGAAGGCGCTGAAATCTGCATCACGGCGCGGCTCGCCGGGGATCGGGTGCAGATCAGCGTAACCGACACCGGCCCCGGCTTGAACGAGACGCGGAATACTCCGAGCCTTTCAACTGGCGTGGGGCTTGCCAATATACGTGAGCGGCTGGTGCAGGCTTATGGTGCCGACCAGCGGCTGGAGGCGCGCTCCAGGCCGGCTGGCGGGTACTCGGTGGAGATCGAGTTTCCGTTCCAGCTCGACGACGTGAACAGAGAGGCCGCATGACTATCCGTACAATCCTCGTCGACGACGAGTCCCTGGCGATCCAGGGGCTGGAACTTCGGCTTCAACCGTTCGACGACGTGGAGATTGTTGCCCGTTGCCAGAATGGGCGTGAAGCGATCAGCGCTATCAAGACCCACAAACCCGACCTGGTCTTTCTCGACATCCAGATGCCCGGCTTCGACGGCTTCTCGGTGGTGCAGGGGTTGATGGAGGTAGAACCGCCGTTGTTCGTCTTCGTCACGGCCTATGGCGACCACGCCCTGCGCGCCTTTGAGGCGCAGGCGGTCGATTACCTGATGAAGCCGGTTGACGAGAGTCGGCTCGCCGACACGTTGGAGCGGGTGCGCCAGCGCCTGGCGGACAAGCGTGGGAGCCAGGAGGCCGACAAGCTGAAGGAAGTGCTCGCGGAGGTTGCCCCCGACGCTGTTACCGATCTGGCCGATGGAGGGACCGAAGCGGTTGCCGCCAACCGCTTCGAGAAGATGATCAACATCAAGGATCGCGGCCAGATCTTCCGCGTGGATGTGGACTCCATCGAGCGCATAGATGCGGCCGGCGACTACATGTGCATCTACACCGGCGACAACACCCTGATCCTGCGCGAGACGATGAAGGACCTGGAAAAGCGGCTGGACCCGCGCCGGTTCCAGCGAGTGCACCGGTCGACGATCGTCAACCTCGACTTGGTCAAGCAGGTGAAGCCGCACACCAACGGCGAATGCTTCCTGGTCCTGAACTCAGGCGCGAGCGTGAAGGTGAGCCGCAGCTACCGGGACGTGGTCGCTCGCTTCGTTCACTAAGTCCCGGGACCGGGTCGCTGGCGAGGCGGTCCGGGGAGGCAGATCACAAAAAGGGCCGCGTTCTTGACGAACGTGGCCCATTCTGTCTGCGAGATCGAAATCAGGCGTTGTTGGCGCTTGTCCTGATGTTGCCATTGGCGCCGTTGGGCAGGAACCCGCCCGCGGTCACCGCCGCCTTGTTCAGATAAGCGATGTTGAGCACCTGTGCCGCGGTTCGGCCGAATACGATCGCGTTCGAGTCAGCCGGCACGATGTTCGACGCAGCCGTATTGGGTGGCAGCCCCTGATCGCCGGTGATCCCCTGATCCAGGTCTGCCGGTCCGTCGAGCGCGTCACGGGCGTCGGAGATCTTGCCCGCATTCACGCGAAGCACGGGGGCGTTGAGCCCCTTACGGTACAGCATCGTGCGGAGCAGGCCCGAGTGGTAGGCCTCGACCGCGAGGATGCCCGCAGCCTGGTCGACGATCGTCGGGCTGTTGATGAGGCGAGCCGAGCCCTTGTACGCCGTAACGCCCACGTCGCTGAGCAGCATGCCGCCCAACAGCCAGTTCTCGTCCGACGCATAAGGATCGAACGTCTCGTTCGGCCCGATCACGCCCGCCGATCGGGCAGCAAGAGTGAACGCGCCGTTCGCGCCGCCGTCGATGTTGATCTGCGGCATGGCGATTGCCGCACCGCCAAGCTGGTTGCGAAGAAACACGACATGCTGGTTTTCATCGGCCGCGATCTCGCGAGCATAGGCTGCGATCGTCGGGTCAGTGAAGGTGACTGCGCGCCCGCCAACCACATCGCCCTGCGTGCCGACGCCGGTGCGCAGCTGTGCATTGAGGGGCGTGCCGAACACCGACGACACATAGTAGTTGGACTCGAGGTACTCGAGATTCAGCGCGAAATTGAGGATATCAACGTCGTTTTGAGAGGCGGTGGGCGCGGGTGTTGCCGGAGGCGTCGTGGCCGGCGGTCCCTGATCGTCGTCATTCGCGTCGCAGGCCGCGAGCAACGAGACGCCGCCTGCTGCCATGGTGGCGACACCGGCTGTCTTCAGAAAGGCACGGCGCGCAGCTCGGCGCTGTTCGCCCAGTTCCAGCACCTCTAATAGGGTTTCACGATCGATCATCTTTGGTCCCCTGAATGTCGTGCCGGTTAGGCGTTGTTGGCGCTGGACTTGATGGTGCCGTTCACCCCGTTGGGGAAAAAGCCGCCTGCGGTGACCGCTGCCTTGTTCAGGTAGACGATGTTGAGCACCTGCTGTGCCGTCCGACCGAACGCCAGGGCGTTGCCATCGGTCGGCACGATGTTGGAGGTAGGCCCTGCCCCCGACGTGACATACGCGATCCCTTGATCAAGGTCCGTTGCGCCGTCCAGGCTGTCGCGGGCGTTGGACACCAGCTCGGTATCGTCGCGTACCGTTGCGGCCTTCAGTCCCGGGCGGGCGCCGAGCTGATCGATGTTCGTACGGATGATCGCGGCGTGATAGGCCTCGGTCGCAAGGATGCCGGCCGCAGCGTCGAGGAATGTCTTGTTGGTGAGAAGGGAAGAACTGCCCTTGTACGCCGTGACCCCGACATCCTCGAAGATATAGGCCCCGTACAGGAAGCTAAGGTCATCTGCATAAGGGTCGAAGAAGGTCGGCGCTGTTGCCGATGATGCCCCGATGAAGCCGGCTGCGCGAGCCGCAGTGCTGAATGCGCCATCGGGCGTTGTGCCCACATCGATCTGAGGTTGTGCGACCGCCGCCGAGCCGAGCGCGGAGCGAAGGAAGTTGACGTGCGCCAGTTCGTCCGCCGCAATTTCCCGCGCGTGCTCGCGTACGATACGATCAGCGAAAGGCACGATATGAGCGCCGGCGTTGATCGGCAGCGAGTCCGCCGGGATGCCGCCCGTGCCGATAGAGGCGGTTGGGATCGGCGTGCCAAATGCAGCGTAATAGTAGAAATTTGCTTCGAGATATTCGAGGTTGAGCGCAAAGTTCAGCACGTCATTGTCGGTGACCGACTGCGCCGCAGCGTCGCTGGTGAAAGCAAAGGCTCCCGCCCCTACTGCCGCCGCGCCCAAGACCATCCGGAACAACTGCCGGCGATCATCACGCCGCCTCGCCCGATTATCGAATGCCTGAATTAGCTGATCGCTTTCACTCATCGGTCATTCCCCTTCAACATCGTGGCGTGACCTCACCTGAACCCAGGCATCTGCCGTTACGGCGACAGATACAAACGCACGGCATCAATCACTTCACCGGCGAAGCAAAACCTCACCGAACGCGACAACGCCGTGCAGCCCGCTAAAGGCGCACGGCGTTTAAAATAAATACATGTTGCAAGTGCGAAGTACCGTTCAGCTATCCCAGCTGCGTTACTTGCGACGTTCAGCCCTCGGCAGTGTCGTCGCCGTCCGCTGCGCGCTGGAACCAGGCCTCGACCGGGCCGGTCAGCTTGATGGTAAGCGGCTGGCCATGCCGGTCGACCTTCTTGCCAAGCGCGACCCGGATCCATCCTTCGGAAATGGAATATTCCTCGACGTCATTCCGCTCAACACCCTTGAAGCGGATGCCGACCCCGCGCTCGAGCAGGTCCTGCTGAAAGAACGAGCTGCGGGGATTGATGGAAAGGCGGTCTGGCGGGGAGTCGGTCATGGTCGGGCGATTAGCCACCGCGAACGGGCTCGGCCACAAAAAAGCGGCACCGGATCGCTCCGGCGCCGCCTTCGTAGCGAATGAGCGGCTTAGTAGCCGTATCCATAACCATACCCGTAGGGGCTGCCGTAGTAGCCGCGGGGCCGGTCATAACCGCCGCGCGAATAATAGCGTTCGCGATAGATCACGCGAGGCGGCGGCGCATAGTAACGCTCACGGTACACAACCGTGGGTGGCTCGTCGTAGTAATAGCCGCGATCATAATAGCGCCCGCGGTCATTGTTGGCGATTGCTGCGCCAAGACCAAGCCCGACGATGCCGCCCAGCAATGCGCCTGCGGCGACGTCGCCACCGCGGCCGCCGCGATAATGACGATAGCGCTGCGCGTCGGCGGGGGCCGAGGCCGTCAGCGCCGTTGCGGCCAGAGCGATACCCAATCCAGCCTTCTTGACCAATCCATTCATCTCAGACCTCCTACAACTCTACGCTCGGTCCGCGTGGGTCCCAGAACGCACAAGGCGCCGAACATGTTGCGATCATTGCCCGATTCGGGCTGAATGGGGTCGGAATAGCCCGTTAACGAGGGATGCAGGAATGAGCGGGTCATATTGGCTCATAAAGGGCGACCCCGACAGCTTCGGTTGGGCCGACCTCGTCGCGGATGGTGGGACGGAATGGGACGGCATTCGCAACGCGGCAGCGGCAAACAACCTGCGTGCGATGGCCGTGGGTGACGAAGCGCTCTTCTATCATAGCGGCACCGATCGAGAAGCGGTGGGCGTCGTCCGGATCACACGGGGTGCACGGCCCGATGGTCCGGACGGCCGTTTTGTGTCCGTCCAAGTGGAGCCCGTTCGTGCCCTGCCCCGTCCAGTAACCCTGTCGGCGATGAAGTCGGAACCCGCGCTTGCGGACCTCGCCGTGGTGCGCCAGCCCCGGTTGTCGGTGTCAGCCGTTTCGAAAGAGGCGTGGACTGTCTTGATGCGGCTTTCCGACATTCGGGCGGACTGAAAGCGGGCAGAGCAACCAACGCCCGTACAACCTGTTGTAACGCGTATAGAAAAAAGAGAGGGTCAGGGATGAAAGGTTGGCAATCGGCGGGGGTTGCAATTGCCATGGTCATGGCGGCGGCAACGCCCTGCATGGCAGAAACACCGCGCGATCTGTTGATGCAGGCGTCCTTTGGTGACCACGACCGGGCAACTGCCCTGGGCCGCATCAATCTTGCCCTTCAGGGTGCTGCGGCCGTGTTGCGGAACAGCCCCGGCGACCCCGAGGCAGGGCTAATGCACGCCACCGCGATTGGCTATCACGCGAAGCTGACCGGCAGCCGCGGTGAGGCCGTGGCGGCGCGGCGGTCGTTCGAAGCGCTTGTCCAGCGCAATCCACGCAATGCCGAAGCGCAGCTGGCATTGGGCGCCTGGCATCTTGGGGCTGTGCAGCGGCTGGGCCGGCTGGTCGGCCGTGCAGCGCTGGGGGCGCAAAAGCCGGTCGGCTTGTCGGCGCTGGATCAGGCGGTGGCCCTTGGCGGAAACCGGGCGATGTTCTCCGGCCTGGCCGCGTTGCTGCGCCTGCAGATGGACCCGGATGACTCCCGCGGTCGCGCGTTGGCGGAGGCCGCCGCACGGGCCGCAACACCGATGCCTATTGACCGGATCGTACAGCGCGCAGCGGCACAGATAATCGCGGCGTTACGGAAGGGTGACGAGGGTGCCGTTCGCAAGCTGGCAATGCGGTCGCTGCCGTTTGGACAACTGCCGGGCGAGAGCTGAGGCGAGGCCCCAAGGACCCCGTACGGCCCGGTCAGGTGCCACGCCGCCGGCATTGCGGCAGCGTGGCACCACAAAGGTCAGGCTGCTTCTTTTGCGCGGCTGGCGCGCTTGCGCTCATTCGGATCAAGGTGACGCTTGCGGAGACGGATCGACTTGGGCGTCACCTCCACCATTTCGTCATCGTCGATATAGGCGATCGCCTGCTCCAGCGTCATCTTCTTGGGCGGAGTCAGTCGAACAGCGTCGTCCTTGCCGCCGCTCGCGCGGAAGTTCGTCAGCTGCTTCGCCTTCATCGGGTTGACCTCAAGGTCATCCGTCTTGGCGTTTTCGCCGATGATCATGCCTTCATACAGCGCTTCACCATGGCCGACGAACAGGATCCCGCGGTCCTCGAGCGGCCCGAGCGCATAGGACTGCGCTTCGCCCGCGCCGTTCGAGATCAGGACGCCGTTCTTCCGGCCCTCGATCGCGCCCTTGTGAGGCCCATACTTCTCGAACAACCGGTTCATCAGGCCCGTGCCGCGCGTGTCGGACAGGAACTCGCCGTGATAGCCGATCAGGCCGCGCGATGGCGCGGAAAAGGTGATGCGCGTCTTGCCGCCGGTGGACGGCCGCATATCGGTCATCTCCGCCTTCCGCAGGTTCATCTTCTCGACGACCGTGCCCGAATATTCGTCGTCAACGTCGATCACGACGGTCTCGTACGGCTCGGTCCGCTTGCCCTGCTCGTCTTCGCCGAACAACACGCGAGGACGGCTGATGCCGAGCTCAAAGCCCTCGCGGCGCATGGTCTCGATCAACACGCCGAGCTGAAGCTCGCCACGGCCGGCGACTTCGAAGCTGTCACGGTCGGACGCTTCGGTCACCTTGATCGCGACGTTGGTTTCGGCCTCGCGCATCAGGCGGTCGCGGATCATGCGGCTGGTCACCTTGGTGCCCTCACGCCCCGCCATCGGCGAATCGTTCACAGCAAAGCGCATCGACAGCGTCGGCGGATCGATCGGCTGAGCATGCAGCGCTTCCGTGACGCTGGTGTCCGCGATCGTATTCGCCACCGTCGCGACCGTCAGGCCTGCAAGCGAGATGATGTCGCCCGCGCGTGCTTCCTCGACCGGTACGCGATCGAGGCCGCGGAACGACATCAGCTTGGATGCGCGGCCGGTCTCGATGACGTTGCCCGCATCATCCAGCGCGTGAATCGGCTGGTTGACCTTTACCACGCCGGAGTTGACTCGGCCGGTCAGGATGCGGCCCAGGAAGTTGTCGCGGTCGAGCAGGGTCACCAGAAAGGTGAACGGCGCGTCTTCGTCCAGGTTGGGCGGCGGCACATGGTCGACGATCTTCTGATAAAGCGGGATCAGCGTGCCTTCGCGGCGGTCCATGTCCTCCGACGCATAGCCGTTACGGCCCGACGCATAGAGCACGGGGAAATCGAGCTGCTCGTCCGTCGCTTCCAGCGCGACGAACAGGTCGAACACCTCGTCCAGCACTTCCTGGATACGCGCGTCCGAACGGTCCACCTTGTTGACGACGACGATTGGACGAAGGCCGAGCGCCAGCGCCTTGCCAGTCACGAACTTGGTCTGCGGCATCGCGCCTTCGGCAGCGTCGACCAGCAGGATGACGCCGTCGACCATCGACAGGATCCGCTCCACCTCGCCGCCGAAGTCGGCGTGGCCAGGCGTGTCGACGATGTTGATGCGATAGGACTCTCCGCCTTCCGGCGCCCAGTCGATCGAGGTCGGCTTGGCGAGGATGGTGATCCCCCGCTCCTTCTCAAGATCGTTCGAGTCCATCGCGCGTTCCTCGACGCGCTGGTTCTCGCGAAAGGTGCCCGACTGGCGGAAAAGCTGGTCGACAAGCGTTGTCTTGCCGTGATCGACGTGGGCGATGATCGCCACGTTACGCAGGTTCATGCGGAATCCCGTATTTTGGAGTTCGCGCGCCCTTACAGGAATTTGTGCATTGCGGGAAGTGGCTGGAAGCGGGTGAACGGGAAAGGAGCGCAAAGCTCCTTTCCCGCACCGGGATCACATGCCCGACATGTTCCCCATGCCCTTGCCGGCCGACAGCTTCTGGGCGGCGGCGATGTGCTGTTTCACGATCGGCACAGCTGCGCGGGCTGACGTCTTTAGCGGCGCCTTATCACCGTTCGCGGCGTAGCTCTGGTGCAGGTCAAGCGCGGCCTGATGCGCCGGCACCTGCTGGGCAAGATAGATGCGGTCGAAATCGGCCGCAGAAGCACTTTGCAGCTCCGCGATCGAGGGCTGCGCGGCCGGATCGAGCGCCGGCGGCGGCGGGGTGAGGCCAGCCTTTTGCGCGGCCTTCACCGTTGCGGCGGTCGTCTTCTGGTGATGCTTGATCAGCATATCCGCGAATTTGCGGACCGCCGGGTTCTGGGTCTTCTGCAGCGCGATTTGGCTGGACTGGATCTCGAACTGGTCACTGGCGCCGGCTGCCTTGACGTATGCGTCGGCGGTGGTCTTCGCCTCTGCCGGCGGGGGCGGGGGCGGCGTCTGCGCCATGACCGGGGCAGCGGCCCCAACCAGAGCCAGGGCGAATGCGATTCCTGACGTCTTGATGTGGATCATAACCTACTCCGTTTAAAGCCGAATGATCTCGGCATTGTTCTTGCCCGCCCAACAAGCCGCAGGCGTTCAGGTTCCGCTCGACAGGTGTAATAGTGGGCTGATACAGTTGAACCGGGGCAACACCTTCGCCACAACGCGGCAGAACTGCCCGACGGAGTTTTCGCATGGCCACCACCGCCGACACGCTTACCGCCGACAAGCCACTGACGCTGACCCCGCCCGAACCGGTGCCCACGGTGCAGGCCGAAAAGGCTGCCGGGCTGGTGCCGGTGGACGAGGGCAAGAAGAGCCAGCTGGACGCGCGGGTCGACCAGTTCGTGAACGAGCTGGTGGCACAGGATGTGAACAGCCCGGAGTTCGGCAAGCGGGTCGATGCCATCACCGCGATGGGTCAAAAGGAGATCCGCGACGCGGCCGGCCAGTCCAACCGCTTCCTGGATCGGCCGGTGCGCGCGATGGACAAGGACAATGGAGTGGGTGCCGACCTTGCCCAGTTGCGCCGGGTGATCGAGGACCTGGATCCCGGCAAGAAGGGCAATCTGACCGCCCCGCAGAAGCTGTTCGGCATCATCCCGTTCGGCAGCAAGATGCGCAACTACTTCGACAGCTACAAGTCGTCGCAAACGCACATCAGCTCGATCCTGACCAGCCTGGCGTCGGGCAAGGACGAGTTGCTGATGGACAATGCCGCGATCGACACGGAACGGTCGAACCTATGGACCGCAATGGGTCGGCTGGAACAGATGATCCACCTGTCCAAGGCGATGGATGCCAAGCTGGAGGAAAGGGCCAACGAGCTCGACGCGACTGACCCTGCAAAGGCAAAGGCCATCCGTGAAACGGCGTTGTTTTACACCCGCCAGCGCACACAGGACCTGCTGACGCAGATGGCTGTCACCGTTCAGGGCTATCTGGCGCTGGATCTTGTCAAGAAGAACAATGTGGAGCTGGTAAAGGGCGTGGACCGCGCTTCGACCACGACCGTTGCGGCGCTTCGCACCGCCGTGACGGTCGCGCAGGCGCTGACCAATCAAAGGCTGGTGCTGGAGCAGGTGACCCAGCTCAACACCACCACCGCCAACATCATCGATTCCACCGGCAAGCTGCTGAAGGAAAACACCGCGCGCATTCACGAGCAGGCGGCCAACGCGACCATCCCGCTCGAGACGCTGCAGCGCGCGTTCCAGAACATCTATGACACCATGGACGCGATCGACACGTTCAAGGTGAAGGCGCTCGATTCGATGAAGACCACCGTGACCACGCTCGGCAACGAGGTCGAGAAGTCGCGCGGCTATATCGCGCGAGCAGAGGGTGCGGCGCAGGGGGCCGGTCGGCTGACCGGGCCGTCAACGGACGCATTCCGGCTGGAGGCGCTGTAAGCCGTGGCAACCGACGTCGACCAGCAGATCGAGCGCGCGCGGGAGGCGATGGCGCGCATCGCCAGCGCGCCGGGCGGCAGGACACCTGGCGGCCCGCGTCGCCGGCGCGCCGCCCACGGCACCTCCGCCGCTGGACGATTTGCGCTGATCGTGATGGCCAACATCGCCATCCTGATCGCGGCGGCAGTGGCAGGGCTGGTCATCGACCTTGGCATGCTGGGCGGGCTGTTGGTGCTTGCAGCGATGGTCGCGGTGACGCTTGCCATCGCGCTCGCGCCCAAGTCCGCACCCCCATCGGAAACTAAACTGCGCACGGTGGATCTCAAGGCACTGCCCGCCCAGACGGAGCGCTGGCTCGCCGCGCAGCGGCCCAACCTGCCCGCCTCCGCTCGCTCGGTTGCAGACCGGATTGGCGAGCGACTGGAGTCTTTGTCGCCGCAATTGGGCAGGGTCGATGGCAATACCGAGACAGCGCTGGAGATCAGGCGACTGGTTGGCGAGCAGCTGCCCGCCTTTGTCGCGGATTACGCCCGCGTACCGACCGACCTGCGCAGCGTCGAACGCAATGGGCGCACTCCCGATGCGGAACTGGTGGCGGGGCTGCGCCTCATCGAGCAGGAAATCGCGGACATGACCGCCCGCCTCGCCCAGTCGGATCTGGACAGCCTGCAGACGCGCGGACGTTTCCTAGAAATTAAGTATCAGGACTCTACTGACACTTAGGAGTGTGGCGACGGAGCAACATTGGCCGCCAAAGGCGTCCGCTCGACTGAAACGGATTGCCAGTGTCGTTCGCTGATGCAATATGAGATCTGCACGGAAGGGAGTGAATTCTATGCGTATTGGTAAGTACATGGCGGCTGCAGCCGCTGCGGCGCTCGCAGTGAGCCCGGCGATGGCCGCTCCGGCCAACCCGGCGGCAGCTCTGTCGGTGTCGAAGTCGGTTCGCGCGACCTCGGCTAACGGCAAGGACAAGCTGGCTGGCGGCGGCATCTTCATCGCGGTTCTCGCGGCGGCTGCTGTCGTTGCTGGTATCGTTGTGGTTGCCGACTCGGACGACGAGCCGGACAGCAACTAATCAACGGCTGCAAAGCCTGACGATTTCGGGAAAGGGGGGCCTTGCGGCTCCCCTTTTTTGTTTGGGGGGGTCGGGGAGGCATTGTTCGATGTCGCCCAGCGGCAGGCATCCAGGTTCCTCGCTCGTAACCGCTCCGGACTGGAGCTAGCGGCTAAACAACACTGGCGGGCGCGAAACGCATCTGGGCGGCGCGGCGTAGCTCCGGTGCGCAGGCGAGAAGCCCCCACATGCGCGGGTCCGGCTTGTTAAAGGCCAGCGCGCCACCATGCGCGTCGGACACCCATGCACCGGCCTCCGTCGCGATCAGCGCCGCCGCGCCGATGTCCCATTCGTTGCCCCAACGCTGGGTGACGAAAAGATCAGCCTCTCCCGCGGCCACCATTGCGATCCGCAACGCTATCGAATTGGGCTTTGCCAGCGCCATCAGGTCGCGATCCGCCCGCGACAGGCCATCGCTCGGCACCCGGGCGCCTGCCAGCTCAGTGCGGTCGCTCGCCAATGCCCGCACGTTGTTTCGATAGGCTCCGCCGCCCAATGTCGCGCACCAGGTCTGGTCCAGCGCGGGCGCATGCAGCGCCGCCAACACTGGCCGCCCCGCCTTCACCAAGGCCACCGACACTGCCCAGCCTGTCCGCCCGCGGATGTAGTCGCGAGTGCCGTCGATCGGGTCGACCACCCAGACGCGATCGCGACCGAGGCGATCGATGTCGTCCTCCGTCTCCTCGGACAGCCACCCCGCCTCTGGAAGCAGAGCGGACAGCCGCCTGCGGAGCAGCTCGTCGACGGCAAGGTCGACCTCGCACACCGGATTGCCGGGCGCCTTTTCCCAACGCTTGAAGTCGCCGCGCCAGCTCTCGAGAGCCAGCGCGCCTGCTTCACGCGCGATCCGCTCAACCTCGTCCACCAGCATCGCGGCTATCGGATCAGCCACCCGCCACCATCATCCCGTCCACCCGGAGCGTTGGAACGTTGATTCCATACCGGAACTCAAGGTCATTGGCTGGAGTCAGGGCCCGAAACATGTCGCGCAAATTGCCGGCAATGGTGAACTCCGCGACCGGTCCGGCAATCTGTCCCTCACTGATGCGGAACCCGGCGGCGCCACGGCTATAATCGCCGGTGACACCATTCACGCCCTGACCGATCAGCTCCGTGACATAAACCCCCTCGCCCACATCGGCGAGCAAGGTTTCCACCGGCACTGCCCCCGCTTCGAGGTAAAGGTTGCCGGTCGACACGCCCGGCGCTCCCCCCACCCCACGGGCCGCATGGCCTGTCGGCTCCAGCGACAACTGACGCGCGGCAGCTGAATCGAGCAACCAGGTCTGAAGCACGCCATCCTCGATGATCGCGGTCGGCGACACTGGCAGTCCCTCGCCATCAAAGGGGCGCGAGCGCAGACCATGCGGGCGATGCGGGTCGTCACGCACCGCTATACCCGGCGCGAACACCTGGTCGCCCAGCGCTTCGAGCAGGAAGCTGGTGCGACGCGTGATAGAGCCGCCGCCGATTGCGCCAACAAGGTGGCCGAGCAACGATGATCCGACGCGCGGGTCGAACACGACCGGCATCGCTCCGCTCGTCATGCGGCCTGGGTCGCGGCGGGCCACCGCGCGCTCCCCGGCGCGCTGGCCGACTGCCGCTGGGTCGTCGAGCAACCGACGCAAACGCGCGCCATGATGGGCATAGTCGCGCTCCATCGCTCCACCACCGCCGGTTGCGAGCACACTTGCCGACACGCTGTACCCGGTCGCGGCATAGCTGCCGGTGAACCCGTGGCTGGTCGCGAGCGCCCAAATGGCCCGCGAGGCGCTCGCCCCGCCCCCTTCCGAGTTGGTCACGCCTTCAACCGACCGCGCCGCGTCCTCCGCCGCCATCGCCGCGTCGCGCAGCGCGGCGGGTTCGACCCCGCCACTATCGTCCAGGTCCAGCAAAGGCGGGTCACCACGCATCAGCCGCTCGGCGGGCGCGAGACCCGCCCACTCGTCCTCCGGCGCTTGGCGTGCCATCGCCATCCCACGTTCAACGAGTGTATTCAGGGCATCGTCGGACAGGTCGGAGGTCGACACGCTGGCCGAGCGTCTTCCGACAAAGACCCGCAGTCCAAGCTCTGCGCTTTCAGCCCGGCCGACATCCTCCAGCTTGCCGAGCCGGACGGAGACTTCCAACGCGGCATCGGCGGCGAACACGGCGTCGGCGGCGTCGGCACCAGCGCGGGTCGCGCGATCGACAATGTCTCGGGCGCGCGTCGCGGCATATTCAGGGTTCAGCATGATGGGCGAGGTAGGGCGTTGCGCGCCGGTGCGCTAGGCCGCGATTGCACCCGCGTTATGCGCTCCCAACCACCAGACAAGCGAGGAACATCAGCAGCCCGGCGCCGCGATTAGAACGGAACCGGCGCAGCGCGCCCGCCCCATCTGCCGGATCAAGCGTCACCGCCTGCCACAACAGGTGGCTTGCGAGCGGCAGCAACGTCGCGATGGCAATCGGGTCCGGCCGCACCAGCCAGATCGCGCCAGCCCAGCAACCGGTCGCCACCGCGTAGAAGCCGAGCACCCCTGCTCTGACGGCCCCGCCCAGCCGCAACGCGGAGGAGCGGACCCCGATCAGCGCGTCGTCCTCACGGTCCTGCAAGGCGTAGGTCGTGTCATAGCCGATCACCCAGGCGATTGACCCCGCGTAAAGCAGTAATAACGGCCACCCGGCGCTGCCCGCCACTTCCACCCAGCCGACCAGCGCCGCCCAAGAAAAGACCAGGCCAAGCCACGCCTGTGGCCACCAGGTGATCCGCTTCATGAACGGATAAGCGGCCACCGGCGCCAGGCTGGCGAGGGCCACCAGGCGCGCGGGCCAGCCGAGCTGCAGCCAGACCACCAGCCCGGCCAGGCATAGCGTCGCGAGCCAGATCCATGCTCCGCGCACGGATATCAACCCCGCCGGAATGGGACGGGAGCGTGTTCGTGCGACCTGCGCGTCGAGATCGCGATCGACAATGTCGTTGTAGACGCATCCCGCCCCGCGCATCGCGATGCTGCCGCCCAGCAGCCAGGCCAGCAGCGGCCAGCGCGACAGCCCGCCACCGGCCAAGGCGACGGCCCAGGCACCCGGCCAGAACAGCAGCCACCAGCCGATCGGCCGGTCAAAGCGGGCGAGCAGCGCCAGGGCGCGGGGCACGACGGGCAAGCGGCCCACGAGCCCGCCATGCTGGCTGTCGGGAACGGGCGGCGTGATTTGATCGGACTGCTCGGCTGGCATGGACGCCTCTGTGGCCCGCGCGCATCCCCACGTGCAAGCGATGCCTCGCTCCTGCCGTGAAGTTCGGCCAGAGTCGCCGGCATGATCGGGTTGTCCGTCGCCATTGGCCGTTTTGTGGAAGCGCTGTTCTGGGCGATCTTCCGCGTTGCCGGCTCGCTCGCGGTGGCGGCGGTGGGTGGCGTGCTGATCTTGCTGCTCAGCTATGTCGCGATACGCTGGCTGTTGAAGCGCCAGTGACCGATAATCGGCTGCCGTCAGGTGATTGGCAGGCTTCAATGCGGTCGCCCGTAACGGCTGCATAGCGCACGCGGCCGGCTTTGCCTGTCCGCCCCCGCGCGCTACAGCCCAAACCATGCCTGCCACCCCCGCCTGGCCGCCGCGCTCCACGCCGCGCTTGTTTGTTGACCAGCCGCTTGGAACGGGGCCGCTGCGACTGGACGGGCCGGCGGCGCACTACCTCGTCTCCGTAATGCGGGTGGCGGTAGGCGACCCGGTTCGCCTGTTCGATAATCGCACAGGCGAATGGCTGGCACTTGCGAGCGAGGTCGGCAAGCGCGCTCTTTCGCTCGACGTCACCGAGCAACTCAGCGAGCGGGAGGCGGTGCCCGACCTGTGGCTGGTCGCGGCGCCGTTGAAGAAAGGCCGTGTCGACTGGCTGGCGGAAAAGGCCTGTGAGCTCGGAGTAGCCCGGCTCATGCCCGTGGTGACGCGGCGCACGGTAGTTGACCGCCCCAATACCGATCGCCTGCGTGCGCACATGATCGAGGCTGCCGAGCAATGCGGCCGCACCGCGCTGCCCGAGGTCGCCGAACCGTTAAAGCTGCCCCAGGTGCTGGCAAGCTGGCCCACGGGCCGGGCGCTGTTCTTTGCCGACGAAATGGGAGGGACCCCCGCGCTCGACGCGATGCGTGCCCATCCTGGGCCAGCCGCGATCCTGATCGGGCCGGAAGGCGGCTTCGATTCCGACGAACGCGACGCGATCCGGGCGCTGCCGGACGCCGTCGGCATCGGGCTGGGCCCCCGTATTCTGCGTGCCGACACGGCCGCTGCTGCCGCTGTCTCGCTCTGGATGGCAGCGGCGGGCGATTGGCAGTAGCGGGTCCGTTCATCCCCGCGTAAGGCGCGCCCATGACCACCAAGCTCGACGAGCCCGGCTCCATTTCCACATCCTCGCCGACCATCGAGTCGCATGGGCAACTGGTCGCGAGCTTCGCGCGCGGCGAGAAGCCGGCGGAGCGTTGGCGGATCGGGACGGAGCACGAGAAATTCGTTTACCGGACCGCTGACCACCGGGCGCCCTCATGGGAAGAGCCGGGTGGCATCCGCGACCTGCTGATGGCGCTGACCCGCTATGGCTGGCGGCCAGTGGAGGAGAACGGCAAGGTCATCGCATTGGCGGGCGACGACGGCTCGGTAAGCCTGGAGCCGGCCGGACAGTTCGAGCTGTCGGGCGCTCCGTTGGAGAGCCTGCACCAGACCTGCGCCGAAACTGGACGGCACCTCAACCAGGTGAAGGCCGCGGGCGAGGAACTGGGACTTGGATTCCTGGGCCTTGGCATGTGGCCGGACAAGCGGCGCGACGAGCTGCCGATCATGCCCAAGGGGCGCTACGACATCATGCGCCGACATATGCCGCGGGTCGGCAGCCTGGGGCTCGACATGATGCTGCGGACCTGCACCATCCAGGTCAACCTCGACTACGCGTCCGAAGCGGACATGGTGAAGAAGTTCCGGGTCGGGCTGGCGCTGCAGCCGCTCGCCACGGCGCTGTTCGCCAACTCGCCCTTCACGGAAGGCAAGCCGAACGGGATGCTGTCCTTCCGCAGCCATATCTGGTCCGACACCGACCCGGCGCGCACGGGCATGCTGCCCTTCGTGTTCGAGGACGGGTTCGGGTACGAACGCTACGCTGACTACGCACTCGATGTGCCGATGTACTTCGTCTACCGCGAGGGCCGCTACATCGACGCGGCGGGCCTCAGCTTTCGCGACTTCCTGCGCGGCGAGTTGAGCGTGCTGCCGGGCGAGAAGCCGACCTTGGCCGATTGGAACGACCACCTGTCGACCGCCTTTCCCGAAGTGCGGCTCAAGACCTTCCTGGAGATGCGGGGCGCCGATGGCGGGCCTTGGAACCGGATCTGTGCGCTGCCGGCGCTGTGGGTTGGGTTGCTGTACGACCAGGGCTCGCTTGATGCGGCCTGGGACCTCGTCAAGCACTGGACACTGGACCAGCGTCAGCAGCTGCGCGATTCAGTGCCGGAGCAGGCGCTGGATGCGCCCGTCCCCGGTGGCCGCACGCTCCGCGACATTGCGGGCGAGGTGCTCGACATCGCCCATTCCGGCCTTGCGGCGCGGGCTCGGTTCAACGCCGCGGGCGACGACGAAACCGGGTTCCTGGATCCGCTGCGTGAAATCGTGCGCGCGGGCAAGGTGCCGGCCGAAGTGCTGCTGGAGCGGTACAACGGCGCCTGGAACGGCGACGTGTCGAACATCTATGGGGAAGCAAGCTTCTGACCCTTTCCACTCCCGCAACGGCGGGAGTGCAGACCGATGGATCGGTACTAGGCTTCCGCTCGTAACGGACCATCGCTGGTGCGGTCACGCCCGCCCACCCAGCGAAAGAGGCGCGGCACGGGCGCGTGACGGCTCATCCAGACGCTGTAGTCGGCATAGGTGGGGTCCTGGCCCAAGTGCCGCTCTTCCGTCCGGGCGCGCCAGTAATAAACGCCGCTGACCGCCCCCATGAGCAGCGTGGCGCGGGCGGCGTCGACCAGGCTGCCCGTTGAGAGCACGGGGATCGTCGATACCCACCAGAACAGATTCTTGGACAGGTACGCCGGGTGCCGTGACCATGCGTACGGGCCATGGGTGATGATGCCGCGATGCGTCAGGTTGGAAAAGCGCGGGCCGAAAGCAACGGTGGACCAGGCGTAGATCGCGGTCAGCGCAACCAGTACCGCGCCCCATAACGCCAGCAGGACAGGGTGATCACCAACCCAGTAAACCCAATCCGACGTGCCCGGATGATAGTCGAGCGGGCCACCCGTCGCCATCAGCACGAACGGCGGGTAGCAGATCAACGCGGCCATCCATGCGGCCGCGAACGGATTAGCGGTGCGGATGTGCGCGTCGAGCGGCCGAAACGTCAGCACGTAGCCAACCGTCGCGAAAGCCACGTCGACGGTGAACATCAGCGTGACCAGCCAGCCCGACAGCGCGACCGGGTCATGCAACATTGCCGAAGTGTCGGCCCGAACAAAGCTGCCGAAGCCCGGGGGCACGATCGCCAGCATGAAGGCGAGAAAGAAGCCCTTTACCGCCCAGGCGCGCAGGTGATGCTGGATCATGCCTGCTTCCCACCCGGCTTGCCCGGTCAGCCACGCGCCCAGATGCCATGCACCATCGCGTGGCTCGATAAGGTAGCGATCGAGCCAGAACACGTACGGGATCGACAGCAGCGCCACGACCGGCGCCGCGTGGCCAAGGCACCACATCGCGAACGGGTAATCGCCCTGCCAGTAGAACCGGCCCGCGAAATAGAACAGCGCGATGCCCGCCCAGGTTATCCAGTAACCCGCGAGCCTGATGAGGCTGTCCTCACGCGTGGCACTCCACTCGCGCGCCTGGTTCCAGTCGATGCCGGTGCTGGGGCGCCGATGCACCTTGTCGACCGCCAGTGACCAGACCACCATGGGAAGCGCGCAGGCAGCCAGCATCACCAGCGCAGCATAAGGGCCGTCCAGGCGAAACAGTCGTGCCGTGCCGAGCCACAGCGCAACCCCGGCCAGTCCGGCCATGCCCGCCCCGGTGCTGACGGCCGACGCGGGACGTGGATCGGCGGAAGCGGCGAAAGGGCGGCGATCATGGACCATCGCGCCCGCGATAACGCGCCAGTGGTAAGGATCACGTGAACTGTGGCTGCGCCCGCCGGACCGTTCAGGTCATGCCGTGCTCGATCGGTCCATGGCCGGGCTGTTCGCGTCGCGCCTGTCGCGGAGCCGTTGCAAGAGCCGTCGCCACCAGGGCGGCCGGGAAAACAGCTCGATCCCGCGCTCATTGGCGGCCCTGGTCAGATCGCGAGCGAAAGAGCGCAACTGACGATCGTTCATGACAAAGGTCGTCCGCAGGTGCTTGTGTTCCGCATAGTCAGACGCGGTTCGGGCAAGTTGCAGCGTCAACACGCAACCATGCTCGGTTTCGGTCCGCTTCCAGCCAACCAGCACTTTGGGTCCCGTTGACGCCCCCATGCTCCTCTCCCTTGAACCCGGCAACGACCGGGTTCTCGATTGGCTCCTAAGTGGAGCCGAAGGTGCTACGCGGTACTGGCCTGGACGATCAGCGCGGCCCAGCGATATTCGGCTGACTACGCGCTGTTCTGGGATAAGCTACCGGTTCGGCCGGGCAACAGTGGAGCGGGTAACGGGAATCGAACCCGTGTATTCAGCTTGGAAGGCTGCTGCACTACCATTGTGCTATACCCGCGCCCTGGCGCCGCCGTGCCACGACCGGGGCGCCGTGGTCAACTGCTTGAAGTGGTCCGACCGCCTTACGGGATCAGTCGGTCGGACCTCAATCGCTCAAACAAGTCGAAAAAGGCATCATCGGTGGCACGATAGCCGGTGAAGCCCATCCGGCGGCTCTTGGACATGTCGGTCACCACCTCGATCGGGCGACCAAGGTCCGCGTCGGTGTGCCAGGCGGAGGCAAGCCGCGAGAGGTCGGGCTCGGCCAGCCCCTCTCGCCCTGCGATCTCGCGCCAGATGTAGGCGTGACCGGCCATCTGCTGCTCGAGCGGACGCACGACGCCATCGAATGTTGCTGCCTCGATGCCGAACCAGCCGGCAAGGCGCGGCCACATCCAGCTCCAACGAAAAACATCGCCGTTGACGACATTGAAGGCCTGGTTCGCAGCGGCAGGCGTCGTTGCTGCCCACAACAGATGCTCGGCAAGCTGGCCCGCGTCGGTCATGTCGGTCAGGCCTTCCCACTGAGCGGGAGAACCCGGAAAGGTGAACGGGCGGCCGGTTTCACGGCAGATCGTCGCATACACGGCCAGTGTCGTGCCCATGTTCATGACGTTGCCGACCGCCTTGCCAATCACGGTGTGCGGGCGATGCACGCTCCAGGTGAAGCCGTCGCGTTCGGCTGCCGCAAAGACCTCGTCCTCCTGCGCGTAATAAAAGTTCTCGACGTCCAGCCGGCCCTGTTCCTCGCGGAAGGGCGTCTGGGGCAGTGCACCTTTGCCGTAAGCCTCGAACGGCCCGAGATAATGCTTCAGGCCCGTGACGAGTGCGACGTGACGCGGACCGGTTGGTGCGGGAAGCCCATCAAGCAGGTTGCGCACCATGGCCGAATTGACGCGGATGTTCTCCGCCTCGCTGTCCTGTCGCAACCAGGTGGTGATGAACACCGCGTCGGGGTTGATGCCCGCCAATGCTTGTGCGGTACAGTCTGGGTCCTGCAGGTCCGCCGCGACCGGGACGACGCCGGCCTGGTCCACCGGCCGCCGTGCGAGACCGTGCACGGTCCACCCCTGCCCTGCGAGCAGCGCCGCCGTTGCGCTGCCGACGATCCCGCTCGCCCCCACTACCAATGCCGTCCTGGCCATCATGTCGACTCCAACTATTCGGCGCTTCAGCTAGGGTCCCTTTGCCAGCATCGCCAGAAGGCACCATGGGGGAACCTAGGCACCAAAAGGTATCCCGATGAATCCCCGTTCCCCCGACGACGAATGGCGCGAGGATTGCGCGCCGCGGCGCGTGCTGGACCTGTTCGCGACCAAGTGGACGAGCATGATCCTGCACACCCTGGATGCCCGCCACGGGGGTGAGGCGCGAACGGGCGTGCTGTTGCGGAGCCTGCCCGGCATTTCCAAGAAGATGCTGACCCAGACGTTGCGCGACATGGAAAGCAGCGGCCTGATGGAGCGGCAGGTGGCAAGCGTAGTGCCGCCGGCCGTCAGCTACCGTCTGACGGAACTAGGCCGGCGCTTCGTGGAGCCTGTGGAGCTGCTCTACGCCTGGGGACGGTCGAACGCGGACGCGCTGGACCAGCTTGGCAGCCGGCGGACCGGCCGACGAACCTGACAATGAACACGCCCGCCACGCTTGCGTGCTTGACGGGCGTTGTACACCGATCGGAACGGATCAGTTCTTGGCCGTGCCAGGTTGAGCCATGCCGCGGTGCTGTTCTGCGAGTACCTCGTTAGGCGTCACATTCGCCAGAGTGGACTGGATCTTGTTCTTCCAGCCGGACACGATGTGCTTGTGGCCTGCCATGACAGCGTCATAGCCGTCTTTGGCGACGTCTGCGGGATCCGACTTCTTGGGATTAGTGCCGACCTCCGTGTCCATCATGTCGCCACGCTTAAAGAACTCGGTTTCGACCGGCCCCGGCATCAGGTTGGTCAGAGTGACACCGTCCGCATCCTTGATCTCGTTCTGGATGGCGGCGACGAAGCTGTCCACGAATGCCTTGGTGCCGTTGTACACCGCCTGGAACGCACCGGGGATGTAGCCCGCGATCGATCCGGTCACCAACACCTTGCCCTCATTGCGCGCGACCATGGGGCCGAGCACCTTCTGGAGAAGATAGGTCGTGCCGGTGACATTGGTGTCGACGACGTGCCTCCAGTCGTCGGGCGCCTGATCAAGGAAGGCGCGGCCAAGGCCATGCCCGGCATTGGCGCAAAGCAGGTCGATCTGGCGCCCACCGGCCTTTTCCAGCAGTTGCTCGACGCCCTCGAAGGTCGACAGGTCCACCTGGAGCGTCTCTGCGCCGGGTACCTGTTCGGTGAACGGCGTGTCAGCTGCGAGGAGCAAGTCATACCCGTCCTGCGCGGCAAGCTTGGCGAGCTCAAGCCCGATGCCGGAAGACGCGCCGGTGACGATTGCGAATTTAGTGGCCATGAATCAAATTCCCTGAAGTTATGCAGCCTGATCCATGCCCGGCTTGAGCACGATCTTGGTGTATTCGTTCTGCCGATCCTTGAACATCTTGTACCCATGCGGCGCGTCGGTCAGCGGCATGCGATGCGAGATCAGGAACTCGGTATCGATCTTGTCTTCCATGATCGCGTTGAGCAGCGCGGGCATGTAATGCTGGACATGGGTCTGGCCCGTCTTGAGCGTCAGCCCCTTTTCCATGAAGGCGCCGAGCGGGAACTTGTCGACGAAGCCGCCATAAACGGCCGGCATCGACACGCGACCGCCCTTGCGACACGCGATGATCGCCTGCCGGATCGAGTGCGGGCGATCGGTGCCGAGCAACAGCGATGCCTTCACCTGGTCGACCACGTTGTCGACGAACAGGCCGTGCGCCTCCAGCCCGACGGCATCGATCACCGCGTCCGGGCCGATCCCGCCGGTCATTTCCATCAGCGCCTCGTAAACAGCGCTTTCCTCGAAGTTGATCGTCTCGGCACCGAACTTGGCGGCAAGCTCCAGGCGACGTGGGAAGTGATCGATCGCGATCACGCGCGCGGCACCCATGAGGAAGGCCGATTGCACCGCGAACAAGCCGACGGGGCCGCAGCCCCAGACCGCGACGGTATCGCCCGGCTCGATCTCCGCATATTCGGCTGCCTGCCAGCCGGTCGGCAGGATGTCCGACAGGAACAGCACCTTGTCGTCGGGAACCCCGTCCGGGATCACGATCGGGCCAACGTCGCTGAAGGGCACGCGGACATATTCCGCCTGTCCGCCCGCATAACCGCCAGTCATGTGGCTGTAGCCGAACAGGCCCGACATCTCGTGGCCGTATAGCTCCATCGCGATGTCCTGGTTGTCGGCCGGCAGGCCGTTGGGACAGGCGGAATATTGGTGCTTGCCGCAATGGTAGCAGGAGCCGCAGGCGATGGTGAACGGCACCACGACGCGGTCGCCTTTCTTGAGCGTCGACTTGGGACCAACCTCGACCACCTCGCCCATGAACTCATGGCCGAGCACGTCGCCCGCCTTCATGGTCGGGATGTAACCGTCATAAAGATGAAGATCTGATCCACAGATCGCGGTTGATGTCACCTTGATGATGCAGTCGCGCGGGTTGACGATGCCGGGATCCGGCACATTGTCGATGCGGACATCGTGCTTTCCGTGCCAGGCGAGCGCTTTCACAGACCCATCTCCTCAAATTCGGCGCGGTTCTTGGCGGGGGTGGCGACCTCACCCGTTTCCATCAGCTGCTTGAAACGGCGCAGGTCGCGGCGCGCCTGGATCGCGGGCTCGCGCTGGAACATCTTGGCGACAATCTTGCCGATGATGCCGCCGGGCGGATCATAAAGGATGGTGGCGGTCACCACGGTGCCGCGGCCCTCCACCGGCTTGAACTCGACCTTGCCGCTGTTGGGCACGTCCGCGCCCTCTTCGCTGGTCCAGGCGATCAGGCGACCGGGCACTTCCTCTGTGACCCGCGCGTCCCACTCCACCGTGCGGCCGCCGGGCGCCTTGACCACCCAATGCGAACGCTGCTCGTCGTGAAGGCGGATGCTTTCGACATTCTCCATGAAGTTTGGCAGGTTGGAGAAGTCGCGGAAGAAGGCATAAAGTTCTTGCGCCGGCTTGTTGATGGTCACCGAACGGCCGGTGATATGGGCGCCCTGCGCCTCTGGTACGTTGCCCGACGCGGCTTCTACCGCGGCTGAACCCTGCTTGGAGGCCGCGAGCGGCGCATCGTCTTTGGGCAGGTCTGAAGCGTCCGTCATCGGTACTGATCCTCGGCTGCGATGGCCGGGTTAACCGATGATAATCGCTGCTGTTCCTCTCGTTACGCCCCCGTGCCGTTAATATCGCAGCACGGGGGCGTCACGATCACCAGACGTGAACGCGCTCTTCGGGCGGCAGGTACAGCTTATCGCCCGGCTTGATGTTGAACGCCTTGTACCAAGGGTCGAAGTTGCGCAGCACGCCGTTGGTCCGGTTCTCGTCCGGGCTGTGCGGATCGGTCAGCATAACTGAACGCTGTAGCTCCTCCGACCATTTCTCCCGCCAGACCTGTGCATAGGCGAGGAAGAAGCGCTGGTCGCCGGTGAAGCCACCGATCACCGGCGGCTCGCCATGCTGCGCGACATAACGGCGGTAAGCACCATAGGCCGCCTGGACGCCGCCCAGGTCGCCCAGGTTCTCGCCCAGCGTCAGCTGGCCGTTGACGTGCAGACCGGGGATCGGCTCATAGGCATTGTACTGCGCCACCAGCCGCTTGGTCCCGGCAGTGTACTTGTCGGCCGCTTCCTTGCTCCACCAATCGCGCAAGTGCCCCGTCGCGTCGTACTGGCGTCCCTGGTCGTCGAAGCCGTGGCCCATCTCGTGCCCGATCACCGCGCCGATCGCCCCATAGTTCACAGCTGGGTCGGCCGCGGGATCGAAGAACGGGGGCTGGAGAATAGCAGCCGGAAAGGTGATCTGGTTACGCAGCGGATCGTAATACGCGTTCACCGTCTGCGGCGTCATGTCCCACAGGGTCCGGTCGACGGGCTTGGGCAGGCGCGACAGCCTGAGCTTCCACTGGAAGTCCTCAGAACGGACAGCGTTGCCGAGCAGGTCATCGCGGCGCACCGCCAGGTTCGAATAATCGATATAACGGACGGGATGCCCGATCCGCGGCTCAAAGGCGGCGAGCTTGGCCTTTGCCTGCGTCCGGGTCGCGTCGTCCATCCACGTCGCATGGCTCATCAGGTCGCCATAGGAAGCGCGCAGATTCTCGATCAGCTCGGACATCTGCCGCTCGCTCTCGGGCGGATAGCGGCGCGCAACGTAGAGCTGGCCGACCGACTCACCGAGCATGGAATTGAGCTGCGACGTGCCGCGCTTCCACCGGTCACGTTGCTGCTTTTGCCCGTACAGCGTTTGTGAAAACATCGCGAAGTTCGCCTGGTCGAACGCGCGCGGCAGATAGCTCGCGTGGTCACTGACGAAGCGATAGGCGAGGTAGTCCTTCCAGGTCTGGAGCGGCACATCGTCCAGCCGCTGCCCGGACGCCTTGATTGCGGTGTCCTCCTGCGCGATCAGGGTCGGCACGCTGCCCAAACCCGATTGGCGCAGCAGCAGGGGCCAGTTGTACTGCGGCGCGAGCTGGGTCAGCTGCGCCGGCGTCAGCGGATGGTAGGTCTGCTGGATGTCGCGGCTGCGCTCGGGCGCCCAGTTGTCGGTCGCGATCCGGGTTTCGAGCGCGATGATCCTGTCCGCCTTTGCGGCAGCGTCTGGGATGCCCGCCAAGCGCTGTATCTGCTCCACATAGGCGCGATAGGCGGTGCGGACCGTGTCATACTTCTCGCCCTTGAGCAGGTAATAGTCGCGGCCCGGCAGCCCTAGGCCCGGCTGGCCGACCCAGGCGACGAGTTGGGTCGGACGCGACGGATCGGGTTCGATGAAGATCGATGCCGGCGAATAATAGCCCGGCTCAGCGAACAGGCGGACCAGATCGTCACGCGTTTTTACGGCGTCCACGCGGGCGAGATAGGGTCGTAACGGCGCAGCGCCGCGTGCCTCGATCCCGGCCTCGTCCATCCAGCTGGCATAAAGGTCCCCGATCTGCTTGCCCGACGCACCCCCCTTGGGATCGTTAGCCAGCGCCTCGACAATAGCCCGGGTATCATTCTCGGCCCCGATCTCCAGATCCAGCCAACCGCCCGCCACCGGGCGATCCGCCGGGATCACGGCCCGGTCGAGCCAGCCGCCATTGGCAAATCGGAAGAAATCGTCGCCGGGTTTTACCGCGGTATTCATGCCGGCCGTATCGAAGCCCCATGTTCCCATGCGCGGCTTGACGGGCGTGGTCGCCGCGCCCTTCGGCGCCCCCTCCCCCGCCAGCGCAGCAGGCGCGATCGCGAGAAGGGCCACGCCCAGCAGGGCGCGCGACATCGACTTCATAACCACCAGCTCCTGAATGACAGGACGCGTAGCCTATCGCCTCCGCGCGCCCGTGCAAGCGTGAGAGCCGCTTGGTCGCCTTGAAGTCATCGCGAACCGGAGCGCGACCACGAAACACAAGGCGAGTTCCGGGCCAGACCCACTGCGGTTTCGCCCCTGAGCAGCAGCATCGTAGCTTGCGAACTGCGTAGGATTGCGGATCGCGTTCCGGGCTAGACTCATGTTCGATGCAGGCTCGCTCATTGCGAGAGTTCATGACCGTGCATCCCTTATCTCGCCACCACCCCTGCCCTTATCGGCCGGTGCTCAATGGTTGAGGTTATGCGTGCGACGATCCTCGTCGAGCCCGGCCGGCTGATCTTGGGTGAGAAGCCGGTGCCCGACGTCGGTCCCCTCGACGCGCTCCTCCGGATCACCACGACCACCATCTGCGGGACCGACATCCACATTCTCAAGGGCGAGTATCCGGTCGCTCCGGGGCTCACGATCGGGCACGAGCCCGTCGGGGTTATCCACAAGCTCGGCTCCGCGGTGACTGGCTATCACGAGGGCCAGCGGGTCGTCGCCGGGGCCATCACACCTGCTGGTTGGGACAACGCATCACTGTCCGGCTGCGGGTCGCAGTGCGGGGCCGGAACGGTCCACGGTTGGAAACCGCTCGGCGGATGGCGGTTCGGCAACACAATCGATGGCGCACAGGCCGACTATGTCCTGGTTCCTGACGCGATGGCCAACCTCGCACCCGTGCCGGACGGCCTTACGGACGAGCAGGTGCTGATGTGCCCGGACATCCTCTCGACCGGGCTGGGCGGTGCAGAGGCCGCGCGCATCCGTCCCGGAGATACCGTTGCTGTATTCGCGCAGGGCCCGATCGGCCTCTGCGCCACGGCCGGTGCTCGCCTGATAGGCGCATCCTTGGTGATCGGCGTAGAGTCCAATCCGGACCGCATGGCCGTCGCGCGGCGGATGGGAGCCGACGACGTCATCGATTTCAGCCGAGTAGATCCGGTTTCCGAGATTCTGCGGCTGACGAATGGACGCGGCGTCGACGCCGCGATCGAGGCGCTGGGCACGCAGGCTACATTCGAAGCGGCACTCAGGGTGCTGCGCCCCGGAGGCACCCTCTCATCGCTCGGCGTATATGCAGAGGATCTGCGACTGCCGATCAGCGCCTTTTTCGCGGGGCTCGGCGATCATACGATCCGAACCACGTTGTGTCCGGGCGGCAAGGAGCGGATGCGGCGTCTCATGGCGGTGATCGAAGGAGGGCGGATCAATACCGCCGCTCTGGTTACTCACCGGTTCGGCCTGAACGAGATCGAGAAAGCCTATCAGCTTTTCGAAAGTCAGCAGGATGGCGTCATCAAGGTCGCCATTCGGCCCTGACCCACAAATCGGTGATTTCCCGATCAGGGACATTGCGAATGGGGCTGACCGCAAAGCTCCGCCACAGCGTGGGCTTCAGCAAAGGAGAACCGGGATGAGGACCGACAGCACCATCCAGCGTGACGTTCTGGCCGAACTCGAGTGGGAACCCAGTGTCACCCATGAACACATCGGGGTCGCCGTCACCAACGGGATTGTCACGCTTTCCGGTCTGGTGCCCAACTATGTCGAGAAGCTCGCGGCCGAAGAAGCGGTTCGGCGCGTCGCTGGGGTCAGGGCCGTTGCGGAGGACATCAAGGTCCGCTGGCCGGGAGATCCAAAGACCAGCGACACCGAAATCGCCGAGCGGATCTGCCGCATGTTCTCGTGGGACGCGGTGATTCCGGAAAAGAAGATCAAGGTCAGGGTCGAGGGCAGCCGCGTGACCCTCACCGGTGAAGTGGACCACCGATTCCAGGCCGATGCTGCACGGAAGGCGGCGGGACGGATCAACGGTGTCATCAGCGTGGCCAATCTGCTGACCGTCACAGAGGTGCCCGCCGTCGATGACGTGAAAGACCGGATCGAGCAGGCGTTCAAGCGCAACGCGATCCTCGACGCCGCGACCATCTCGGTAATTGCCGACGGGGGCACGATCACGCTCGGGGGTCGGGTCCATGCCTGGCGCGAGCGTGAGATGGCCGAACGCGCGGCTTGGGCCGCCCCCGGCGTCACTGCCGTGCGAGATCAGATCATCATCGCCTGATCGAGGCCGCCGCCGCCCGGCAGGTGCCGGGTGGGCTCACCGGAGAAGCGACATGAAGAACATCCTGCTTCTCGCCCATGCCGACAACGGCCAGTTCGCGCGACTTCAGGCATCGCTGGCGCTCGTTCGCGCACTGGACGGCCATCTTACCTGTCTCGACCTGGCGATAGTGCCCGAGCGCATGACGGACTACGTCGCGCATGGCAGCGGGACGTTGCTGCTCCTGGACGAGCAGCGCCAGGAGAGCCAACACGCAGCTCGGCTCAGGGCACAGCTGGAAACGGAGAAGGTGCCGTTCGACTTCGTGGAGACGGTCGGCTTCGTGACGCAGACAATCGAAGCTCATGCCGTTCTCGCCGACTTGATCGTGGTAAGCACGACGCTGCGGGAAGGCTTCCCGGACATGGAGCGGATCACCGCCGACCTGCTCGCGTGGGGTCAACGGCCGGTGTTGGCAGTCCCGGAGGTGTCCGGGCCGTTCGAAGCACAGGGAGGCAATGTTCTGGTCGCCTGGGACGGCTCCCCCGATGCCGAGGCGGCGTTGGGCGCAGCGATCCCGCTTCTGCAGCGGGCCGGCAAGGTAACCATCGCCGTCGCGGAGGATGGATCGGTGCAGCTGCCTCCCGAAGATGCTGCGCTTTACCTGTCGCGTCACGGGATAGTGCCGATCGTCGAGAAAGTCAGGACAGGCGGCAATCGAGCGTCCGTCGTCCTGGAAGATCTGATCGGGCACATGAAGCCGGCGTTCGTAGTCATGGGCGGCTTCAGCCGAACGCGCACGAGCGAAACCCTGTTCGGCGGCGTCAGCCACCGGCTGATGACCCATTCGAAGGTCCCGCTCTTCATGGCGCACAGGCCGTGACCTAAGGGAAAACACGGATGGGGCGACCGCCGCCATCCGTCTAGCCCCGAGCACATGGGACTGGCCGCGCAGCTCGCCTTTGCATCGCTGACGGTCGCGACCACCGCGATCATCCACTTTGCGGGCATCGCGGCGCTCTTGGCCCTGTTCCGACAGCAGCGTCACATGGGCAGGCTTCGAGTGCTGCGAGAGATCGCTGCGTTGCAAGGAGCCGTGCTCGGCCTTTTCGCCCTACACACAATCGAGATCTGGCTTTACGCCGCCCTGTACGCCGCTGCGGGCGCGCTGCCGCACTTCGATGATGCGCTCTATTTTTCGACATCGACGTACACGAGGATCGGGTATGGCGATCTGCTACTGCCGAGAGACTGGCGGGTGCTGGGGGCGATCGAAGGCGCAAACGGGATCATCCTGCTCGGCTGGTCAACGGCCTTCTTCGTCGGCATGGTGGGGCGGGTTAGGTGGCTCGAACACGAGCTGGAGGCGGCCAGATGAGGCAGCTGATCGACGGTCTGCCGCCGGGCGAGCTGGCGGATGAGCTCGAGCTGTTCGTCGAAAGCACGACTGACCGCGCGCTCTTCCTTCTCTCGCCCGACGGGCTCGTGAGGAGCTGGACGCCGGGGTCGCAGCTGATCACCGGCTGGTCGCGGGACGAGATCGTCGGACAACCGATCGATCTGCTTTATAGCTCAGCGGACCGCGCCAGCGACAAGCCCGCGCTCGACCGTCAGCAGGCGTTGAAAAGCGGCGTCTTCCGAGGCGAGTGCTGGCGGGTACGCAAGGACGGAAGCGAGTTCGCGGCAGACGCGACCATGGTGGCGCTGCGCGGCCGAGATGGGCGCCTTCGCGGCTTCGGCCAGAGCATCAGTGACATCACGACCCGCAAGGCTGCAGAACAGATGCGCCTGCACAACGAACTGCACATGCGCTCTATCCTGAACAGCGTGCTCGACGCGATGGTCGTGATTGATGCCAGGGGACGGATCCTGTCCTTCAGCACTGCAGCAGAACGGCTGTTCGGCTATGCGGAGGCCGAGGTTGTCGGCCGGAACGTCAGCATCCTGATGCCGTCCCCCGACCGCGAGCGCCACGACACATATCTGGCGAACTTTGCAATCACCGGCGAACGGCGCATCATTGGTATCGGTCGCGTCGTAACGGGCCAGCGACGGGACGGCTCTGTGTTCCCGATGGAGCTGGCCGTCGGCGAGGCCGACGAGGGTCCTCAGAAGATCTTTACCGGCTTCATTCGGGATCTGACCGACAAACAGCGCGCCGATCAGCAGCTCAGGGAATTACAATCGGAGCTGATCCACGTATCTCGCGTAAGCGCGATGGGCACGATGGCCTCGACGCTCGCGCATGAGCTCAACCAGCCATTTAGCGCGATCGCCAATTATCTTGAGGCCGCGCGCGACATGCTCGGCGCGACCGATCGAATAGACCGGGGGTTGCTGCGCGAGGCGGTTGAGGAGGGCGCACGCGAGGCTCTACGCGCAGGTCAGATAGTCCGGCGGCTGCGCGAGTTCGTTGCCCGACGGGAGGTGGAGCGGCGGCCCGAGCGGCTGCCGGTGATCATCGAGGAGGCAAGCCGCCTCGCTCTCGTCGGGGCTCGTGAGCGTGGCGTGCGCATCCTTTTCGATCTCGATGCCGCCGCGGATTACGGGCTTGTGGACAGGGTCCAAATTCAGCAGGTGCTCGTGAACCTGCTCCGGAACGCGGTGGACGCTTTGTCGGATTGTGAGACCCGGGACATCATCGTGCTGGCGCGGCGATCGGACGGCTTCGTGGAGATCGCCGTTGCCGACACGGGACCAGGCATCGATCAGTCCATCGCTTCGCGCCTGTTCGATGCATTTGCCACCAGCAAGGATGGCGGGATGGGCCTGGGCCTCTCGATTTGCCGGACAATTGTCGAAGCTCATGGCGGAAAGATCAGCGCGGAGCCGCGAAGCGGAGGAGGAACCGTGTTCCGCTTCACCGTCCCCCATGCTGCGGGAGAGCACGCCGATGGATGATAGTCGTCGGGTATACGTCGTCGACGATGACGAGAGCGTCCGCCGTTCTGCCGGCTTTCTGCTCCGCACGTCGGGCTACGTCGTGACCACCTTCGGGTCCGGCACCGATTTCCTGAAGGAAGCGAGGGACCTTGAGCCTGGTTGCGTCCTGCTCGACATTCGCATGCCCGAAATGGACGGTCTTGAAGTTCAGCGGCGGATGAACGGCCGCGGGATCGAGCATCCGGTGATCATGCTTACCGGCCACGGCGATATCACGACTGCCGTGGAGGCCATGAAGTGTGGCGCAGTGGACTTCCTCGAGAAGCCGTTCGAGAAGGCCCAGCTAGTCAGCGCACTGAATGCCGCGTTTAGCCGGCTGCACGATCGCGACGCGGCCCATGCGTCGCGGGAGGAGGCGAAACTCCGGATAGCCGTACTCACCCCGCGCGAACAGGATGTCTTGCGCGGGCTGGTTCGCGGGCATCCGAACAAGACCATCGCGTACGATCTCGGCATCTCGCCCCGTACAGTTGAGGTGCACCGTGCCAACCTGATGACCAAGCTCGATGTCCAGAGCCTGTCGGATGCCCTTCGCCTCGCCTTCTCAGCTGGTTTAACCGGCTGAGTTGGTGGAGTTACGTAACGCGCACAATTCAGCCATTCGCTAGTGTGATCGCCACATGACCGAACTTGAGAAAATGCCCGATCGGCCGAGGCCGTCGCAAGTTGTCATTGTGGACGATGACGATGCAGTGCGGCGCTCCTTGCAGCTGCTGCTGCATTGGCACGGCTACCAGGTGCGGGCCTACGCAGGGGCCCGTGCCGCCTGCCAGTCGGAGAATGTGGAGGACGCAGACTGGCTCATCGCCGACTACCGCCTGCACGACGGGGACGGGCTAGGTCTACTGACCACCCTGCTACGGCGTGGTTGGCGCGGACGTGCCTTGCTCGTCACCGGTAATCCCGAACCCGATTTGGCCGCGCGGGCGATCCAGGCCGGCTTCAGCGGCCTGATCGAGAAGCCTCTTCACCGACACGAGTTGCTGGCCGCATTGGTCTGACCTCAAGTCGACGAACAAATTCGGATCAAGCGGCCGAAAGGTGCGCCGCACTCGTCGGAATGCCCGTGAGGAAATCCTACATTCCCTTGAGCTCGAAGCCATAAGTCACGCCTGCCGGGTCGTAGTGCGGCGGCAGGAAACGCTGCCTCTTGGGAAAGGCGAAAGCCCGTCGTGCCGAGCGTACGTACCTTTGCAGATATGGCCCGTCTCAGCGCCATCCTAGTCTTTCGGCCCTGAGACCGGAGGCTGATCATGAAGAACATACTGCTGCTTGTTCACGACGATGCAGGCCAGGAGCGCCGGTTGCAAGCGGCGCTCGACCTGACACGACTGGTCGAGGGACACCTGACCTGCGTCGATGTGACCATCCTGCCGCCGGTGATCTCCGGTGACATTCCCGTCTCCTACGGCACGTCGCTTCTACTTCAGGACGAAATGCTCCGGGAAAGCGCCAACCGCGTTCGCCTGGAACAGCGACTGGCCGGAGAAAGCGTGTCCTGGGATTGGGTCGATGCAACCGGACATCTGGTGGACTGCCTTGCGCAAGCAGCGGGCTTGTCGGATGTGATCGTGGTCAACCGTCGCCTGAGCGGGTCCCCGGCGCTCGATATGCGCTCCGTCGCGTCGGAGTTGGTCATCAAGGCGGACAAGCCGATTCTGGCCGTACCGGACACGCTTCAGCGCATGAGCTTCGACAACGCGCTCGTCCTTTGGGATGGCTCGCCCTGTTCCGTCACGGCCCTACGTGCGGCAGTGCCTTTGCTGAAGTTCGCCCGCAGGGTCGTCCTTTTTGAAGCGATGGACGGATCGGTGCGGATGCCGAGTGAGGATGGCGTGGCCTATCTGGCCCGGGAGAATGTTGCGGCTGAGATCCGCCGCGTGCGCGCGAAGCGCTTTGAGGCTTCGGACCTGGTCCTGGAGGAAGCGAAAACGGGCGGCCACGGCTATGTCGTTATGGGCGGGTTCGGCCATCTTCGCCTGATCGAAGGTCTGTTCGGGGGGGTAAGCTGGGCCATGCTGACCCATAGCCCCCTCCCGCTTTTCATGGCGCATTGACGTCGAACGGGCCGCCTGCTCCACAGGCGGCCCGCCGCCGATCATCGGGACAACAGAACAGGAACGCGAGCGTCGCGTACCAGATCGTGGGTCACGCCACCGGAGAGTATCTCCCGCATGCGCGAGCGAGCGAAGGCCCCTACCGCGAGCAGATCGGCGCCGCATTCCATGGTGCAGACCTGAAGCGCCTCCGCCACTCGTCCGTCCTGAAGGTGGGCGGAACTCGCGTTGAACCCAAGACGGTGCAAATAGGCGCAGACCTCATTCAGCTCGCACTGGGTCTGCTCGTCGGCGGCGGCAGCTTCGCTGACCCCGGTGACATCGATCCTGGCGCCGGGTGACGCGAGACTCGTCAGGTCGTGCAAGGCCCGGCGGGCCTCTGGGGAGCTCCTCCAGCCGAACACTGCGTGCTTTAGCTGCGAGAACGACCGGCCTGGCGGCAGCAGCAGCACCGGGCAGCCCGCAGTCCCTATGACGGTCTCCACCACACGCCACCGTAGCCGATCCACCTCCCAGCTTTCGGCGGTCCCCACCATGACGATGTCCGCCAGGGGCTGATGACGTTTCACCGTGCCCGAAAGCCAGGCCATGTCGTCCTGGAACCCGACGATCTCAAACGGCGTGTCCGTGTGCTTTAGCAACCGGTGGACGTGGCCGAGTTCGGCTTCGCCTTCCTCCTGCAGCACGGCCTCCGGCATGTATATGCCCCCTAGCGGCGCCAGTGCGGGCATGAAGTTGGGCAGCGGCGTCAGGACGTGCACGGTGGTGTGGGCCTGGTATGCGCTGGCAGTCCAGCGCAGGGCTCCAAGGAAACCGTCCGCCTTTTCGGCATCTTCCACCAAAGCATAGATCGTCTTGATCATGGGACTTCTCCTCGGCGCAACTCCAATTCGAACATGCTGACCGCCCCCTACAGGGCCGGGTTGAGGACGCCGCTACACTCGGGCTGCCTGGGTGTTTTAACGAACCACCCGTTCGCCCGGCTCGCCTCCACCTTGGGGCACGAAGCCCATCTCTCGCTCCAGCGAAAGAGCCGCATGATTGTCGATGCTTTCGATCGACTCCACGGTGGAGATGCCTTCGGCTCGGGCGTATCGCAGGACGTGCTCGACCAGGGTCCAGCTTACACCCTTGCCTTTCCAGTCGCGATGAACGGAGACGGCGAGTTCCGCCCGGGTGAGATCCGGGTCGCACGCAAGCATTGCCGTTGCAATCAGGGTTGGTCCGGCGAACGCCAGAAAGTTGATCGTACGGCGGTAATCCACTTGCGACATCGCGACCAGGCGGTCCCGGCCGACCTCCCACAGTCCAGTTAAAAAGCGGAAACGCATGACCTCGGGCGACACGTGTCGGAAAAGTTCGGCCAGTGCATCCTCGTCGGTCGGGATTACAGGCCGAACGTGCAAGGCCACCCCCGCACGGGTCACCAGATCGCCGGTCCACTCGTTCGGCACGGGCCGGATCGCAAGGCGGGACTGTTGCGGCGTCTCGGCAATCCGAACCCGGTAGTCGAGAGCGACGACGCCACCCGGGTGGACCAGCAATGGATTTATGTCGAGTTCCACGATGTCGGGCAGATCGACGGCGATTGCAGACACCGCGTTGATCACTCGTACGATGGCATCGATATCGGCGGGGGGTACATGACGATACCCGGCCAACAAACGGGACACCCGGGTGCGGGCGATCATGGCTCGCGCCAGTTCGTCGTCGAGCGGCGGTAATTCCAGGGCGCGGTCGGCCAAGACCTCCACGGCCTCCCCGCCTGCTCCGACAGTGATGACCGGCCCGAACACCGGGTCCTGGGCCAAGCCGACCAGCAGCTCGATCGAATGTGGGACCCGGATCATCGGCTCCACCTCAAAACCGATCAGGCAAGCGTCCGGGTGTTCGTGGCCGATCCGGCTTTTCATGACTTGGGCTGCGGCAACGGCCGCCTCCGGCGTTGGGAGGTCCAGCGCAACCCCGCCCACGTCGGTCTTGTGCGACAGCTGTGGCGAGACGATCTTGACCGCGAAGGCTCCGTCGATCTTGCCGCACGCCTCCGCCACGGCCTCTGCGTCGCGGGCAAGCCGCGAACTGACTGTCGGCACCCCATAGGCGGAAAGGAGCGCTCG
Source organism: Sphingomonas aerophila (assembly GCF_014199305.1). Lineage (GTDB taxonomy): Bacteria > Pseudomonadota > Alphaproteobacteria > Sphingomonadales > Sphingomonadaceae > Sphingomonas > Sphingomonas aerophila. The sequence goes on along the minus strand of NZ_JACIJK010000003.1, from coordinate 326,586 downwards.
GGCCTCTGCTGCCTGAAGCATGTCCGGTGCTCACCCCGCGCCCAGGCGATGTTGGTTTTGGCAAGCTCCCGGTCGTGGTCCGCCAAGGTGACGCGGGCTGGCGCGTGCAATACGGCGTCGCGTCCCAGCGCCGCCTGGCGCAGGTGGCCAAAGCCGCGGACGGCGTCGTCGAGATTGTCGAACAATGGCACGCCGGCAAGCTCGAACTGACCCCGTACGCCTGCAGCGTTGGAGGTGCCGAGCCAGCACCCGATGACGGGCTTGGCGCCGCGACGCCGCTGCTCCGCGGCTGCCCTCAGGACCCCCGCGGCCACATCGATCCCGGTCGCGATCGCGGTCGGGCAATGAATGACGAGCAGTGCATCGACCTCGGGATCCGCCAACGCCGCCCGGGCGCTATCCTCGAACCGCTCGGCCTTTGCGTCGCCGACGACGTCTATGGGGTTTGATCGCGACCAGTTCCTGGGCAGCTTCTCGTTCAACACGGTGATGGTATCGAGGCCAAGGCTGGCCAGTTCGCCCCCTGTGGATTCAAGAGCGTCGGTCGCCAGCACCCCCGCACCGCCGCCGTTCGTCACGATCGCAAGTCTGTCGCATCGGGCCGGGCGGTAGCGGCTTACGACCTCGGCCGCGTCAAACAGCTCGGTGAAGGAATTCACCACGATCACGCCTGCTCTCCGCAGTGCCGAGACGCATACGTCGTGGCTCCCTGCCAGTGCGCCACTGTGCGTTTGTGCCGCTCTGCCGGCCTGTTCGCTTTGGCCGGCCTTATCGCGATGACGGGTTTGACGCGCGTCGCTGTTCGAGCCGCGGACAGGAACTTGGCCCCGTTAGTCAGTCCTTCAAGGTACAGGAGGATCGCGTCCGTGTTAGGGTTGACCGCGTAGAAATCGACCAGATCACCGGCATCCACGTCGGCCATCTCTCCCATCGACACCATTGCCGAAAAGCCGACCTGCTTATCGGCGGCCCAGTCCGCCATGGCTGTCACAACGGCGCCGCTTTGAGAGAGGAAGGCGAGTTTGCCGGGTGCCGAACGGCGGGCGGCGAACGACGCGTTGCACCCCGAGCGCGGCAGCAGCACGCCGAGGCTGTTCGGCCCGACGATCCGCAGTCGGTGTACGCCGGCCGCTTCTAGCATCGCGGTACGTTGCGCCGCGTCCAGCCCTGACGACAGAACCACGGCCACCTTTGTGCCGCCGCTCCCGAGTTCGTCGATCACGGCCGGCACTGCCGCGGCTGGGGTGACCACGATCGCCAGGTCGGGCACTTGGTCGAGTGCCGCAACCGAAGCAGCCCACTGAACCCCGTCGCGATAGACAGGCTTCGGATTGACGACCCGTATCGGCCCGGAAAACCGCCTTCGACCAAGTTGGACAGCACCTTGGTTCCGAGTGCCCCGGGGCATGCCGATCCTCCAACGACGACGATTGATCGTGGGTGTAGCAATGTTTCGAGGTTGCGGATGGTCATGGGGCTTCTCCGAAGGTTGCCGCCAATTCGCACCGTCCTCCCTACGTCGACGATCCGCAAAGGTACGGATGCCGACATCCGGGGTACACCGGATCGCCGGTTCCATGTTCGCCGCCCCGGCAGTGACCCGGCTGAGACGGACGAGGTACTCCTACATCAAGGCTATCAGCCGATCTTGCGGCAGGGCTCGACCGCGTCTTGCGAACTTGGCCGCTTCGGCAGCAGCGAGGGTCAGCACCGCACCACCGATACAGACGACGATGCTTGCCAGGTCAGGGGGTACGATCCCGAGAAGGCCGGCCAAGGGCGTGATGGTAAAGGCTGCCGATTGAATTAACAGGGCGGCGGCAACGCCCAAAAGGAGCCACGGGTTACTCGTCAGCCGCTCTCGCCAGATCGGACGTCCTTCGCTCCGCAGCGTCAGGGCGAAGATGTTCTGGAACAGCACTGTCGCAAGCAGCACGCTTCCGCGCGATTCGATCACTGTGTTGCCGCGGCTCAACTCCCAGCAGAAAAGGCCGCCAGCGAAGGCGGCCATTGCAATCGCCGGCGGCAGCAACAATGCCAGCGCGGCCCGATCGACGACGTGTCCGCCCGATGCCCGGGGTTTTCTCGCAAGTTCGTCCCCCTCTCCCCGACCGAGCGCGAGCGCAGCCGTTTGGGCGCTTTCGGTGATGAGGTTGGCCCACAACAGCTGGACCGCCGTCATCGGCATTGGCAGGCCGGCCAGGAGCGCCACCACGAATGTGCCGATCTCCGCAAGCCCGGTGCCAAGTACGAACATCGTGACCTTGCGGATGTTGGCGAACGCGACCCGCCCCTCCTCCACTCCTGCGACGATGGACGCGAAGTTGTCATCGGTCAGGATCAGGTCGGCCGCGCCGCGCGCGACGTCGGTTCCACCCAGGCCCATGGCGACGCCGAGGTCCGCCGCCTGGAGCGCCGGCGCGTCGTTGACCCCATCTCCGGTGACGGTGGCCACCTCTCCGTCAGCCCGGAGGGCTTCCACCAATGTGAGCTTCTGCGAAGGATCCATGCGAGCGAAGATCCGGGCGCCGCGAACGGCCGCTTGCAACGCGTCGGTGTTCGTTGCCAGCCGCTCCATCTCCGCACCGGTCAGGAGTTGGCCATCCCGGTGCGCCAGGCCGAGTTGTCGCGCGATGGCCATCGCCGTGGCAGGGTGGTCGCCTGTGACCATGCACACCCTGATCCCAGCGCTGCGGCAGGCCCGAATAGCAGGACCGGCTTCCGGCCGCAGCGGGTCGAGGAGGCCGACCAGGCCGATCAGCGCGAGACCATTAGGGTGGGCGAGGTCAACGGCGTCCACGTCAGCTACCGCTGTCCCTGCAAGCGCGAGTACACGGTATCCATCGGTCGCCAGCCGTTCTGCCGCGCGATGCACGCGATCGTCGACGGCATCGCACATCGGCAGGATCGTTTCGACGGCTCCCTTGGCCAGAACGTCTATGCCGGATTCGGACCGAACCGCGACACTCGCGAAGCGGTTCTTCGGCTCATATGGCATCAGGGCGAGGCGCACGTTCCTCTCCATGCCTCCGGCCTTCTCGGCGAACCGCAGAAGCGCGACGTCGACGCTGTCGCCGATGATCTCGCCGGCTGATGACCGACTGGCTTCGTTGCAAGCGGCGGCGGCCCACGCGATCCTGCGCAGGGTCGGGATGGATGCCCCCATAGATGTCGGCGCGATCTGCTCGCCGGTCTCGGTCAGCACAATTTCGACGGACAAGCGATTGAGCGTGAGGGTCCCCGTCTTGTCGGTCGCGATCACGGTGCAGGCGCCGAGGCCCTCGACCGCCGGTAGGGTGCGAACGATCACATGGCGCGCCGCCATTCGCCGCCCTGCCACCGCCAGAGCGACGGTGACCGCGACGGGCAGACCTTCCGGAATAGCCGACACGGCAAGCGCCACCGCAAGGAGCAGGATCTGGTCCGGCGCCGTGCCGCGAACCAGCATCGTTACTGCCAGGACGCCCACCAGGATGACCGTCATCAGCCCGATCTGCCGTGACAGGCGCTTCATGTAGGTCATGAGCGGCGGAAGCGGCGCGTTGGATGAGCGCAACGACGTACCTATAGCGCCCAACTGCGTGTGCATCCCGATCGCGACGACTACGCCTTTCGCGCGGCCTGAAACGATGGTGGTGCCGGCGTGCAGCATCGTTTCACGGTCGGCGACGGCCGCCAGTGCTGGTACAGAGGCGTCAGCGAGCTTCGCTACCGGCATCGCTTCGCGGGTGAGCAACGACTCGTTCACCAGCACGTTGCTGCCTGCAACGAGCCGAAGATCGGCCGGCACCGCCGCGCCCGACTCGACAAGGACAAGGTCTCCCGGCACCAGGTCGCCCGCGTCCAGCTCGATGACCTGTCCTTCGCGCTCGGCCCGGGCCGTCTGGCGAACGATCCGTTCCAGTGCTTCGGCGCTTGCCCCTGCCCGGCCCTCCTGGATCGCTCCGATCAACGCATTTAGGAACAAGACGGCGAGGATGAACGCAGTGTCCGCGGCCTCGCCCATGGTGTGGGCCAGGATCGCTGCGCCAAGCAGCAGATAGATGAGCGGACTGCGGAACTGTCTGACGAACAGCGTCGCCCAGGAGGGTTGCCGTGGGCGAGGCATCTCGTTGCGTCCGAACTGGCGCCGACGAGCAGCGACCCCGTCCAACGATAGGCCGGCTGGCGAGCTGTTCAGACGCTCCAGGCAGTTCTGCGCTGTCAGGCTGTGCCAAGCTGCCGTCCTGGCAGGAGCGATCTCCATGATGCTTTGTGGCGCCGGGAACGCCGGATCTAAGCCGCCCGAACTCACTGCGTCCCCGCGATGTGGGCGGCCTGCAGCAACAACCCGGCCGTATAGGCGAGCCCTGCCGCAGCGCCGCCGACCAGGAGCGTGACGGCACCCGCCGTGGCCCAGCGCTGTTTCAGGGCCAGCCCCTTCCCCGCCCCGAGAGCGAAGAACGCTACAACGGACATCAGGGCGCTGGGTACCACCGGTTCTTTCATGTCGCCGATCAGAAAGGGCAGGAGAGGCAGCAGGCCGAACAGGACAAAGGCAGCGAAGGTGACCAACGCCGACTGGACAAGATGCACGATCGCCGCGCTGAGCCGAAGCTCCTCTGCGAGCATCGTAAGGACCCAAACGCGCCGGTCGGCCGTGATCTGAGCTACAACCCGGCGCAGCGTTTGTTCGTCCAGGCCCTTGCTTGCGTAGATCTCCTCAATCTCTCGTCGCTCCCCTTCGGGATAGGTTTCGATCTGTCGAACCTCGTCCGCGTGGGCCATTTCGACGGCTTGCTGGCGACTGCGGGTTCCCAGGTAATTGCTCGCGGCCATGCTGAAGCCATCCGCCACAAGGTTGGCCACGCCCAGGATCACGACCGTTTCGGTGGGCAGGCTTCTGCCGACGCTGCTCGCCACCACCGCAAATGTTGTCACGACCCCGTCCACTCCGCCGAGCATCACGTCCCCAAGCACGCTTTCTGCCGGAGGTTGTGCCAGGCGCTCGCGGATCCGCTCCGGAGCATGCGCGGCTCGAGAGCTGGGCGACGCGCCCATCGTGTCAGACGATGCGCGCATCGGATCGGATCGGCTTGCCCACACCGCTCTGCACGTTTTCGCCTCCGAGGTCCGGGAACGGTAATAAGTGGACGGTTCTGGTGCGGTAATATGTAGTTCGCCGTAAGGGCCTGAACGGATGTCACCGGATCGGCAAGCGGGCCATGATTTCCTCGATAGGAGACAGATCATGACCGGGAAGGCTCAGTATTTCGATGCGATCGGGGTCTTCGTGCTCTGGGCCACCACGATCTCCGCCATGGTTGCGATCGTCGTGATCATCCTCACCAAGCTTGACTAGCCGACCACCGGTTTCGCCGGATCAGTGGTGAGTCACTCGATATGCTTCAGCAGGCCGAGGAGGTGAATCGCAGGCAAGGCGGCTCTGGTACTGGCGACGTCGTCGTCAGCCCGTGGTGCATCTCATCGACAGTCTTACCCGGCTTGCGTCGCCGCTCGCCTCAACCTGCTCAAGATAGCACTTCAGCAGCTCAACGATTTCCGGATCGCCAACGCACTCAGCGCGCTGTCGTGAGAGGAAATCCACCCCACTTCCAATAGGAATAGGAACCGTCACCTCCGCGCAACGAAAGTCGGGAAATCTGTATTTGCAGCGATGAGGATGGTGGAAGGGACTGGATTCGAACCAGTGTACGCTCACGCGGGCAGATTTACAGTCTGCTGCCTTTAACCACTCGGCCACCCTTCCCAAGGTGTCGCCCCATCGGGCGAGCGGCGCTCCTAGGCGAAGCGCGTCCGGCCTGTCAACGCGGCTTGGCATAGATGTTCGATGGGCAAGCGCGAGCCTTGCAGAAACGGGACGGCTTGCCCTAGCACGAGCGCGTCCCCGACCAAGGAGCCTTCATGCGCCACCTGCTGCTCGCCGCCACCGCCCTGTTCGCCCTTGCTCCCGCTGCGGCGCAGGACAAGAAAACGGACAAGTCGGCCGCGCTGAACAGCATTCTCGATCAGGGCATGAACCATAGCGAGGTCATGGTCACAGCGCAGTACATGGCGGACGTGATCGGCCCACGCCTGACCAACTCGCCCGCGATGCGCCTGGCAGAGGGCTGGACCCAAAGCCAGTTCAGCCGCTGGGGCCTCCGCAATGTCCACAAGGAAGGGTTCGAGTTTGGCCGCGGCTGGTCGATCGAGCGTTCCTCGGTGCGGATGCTGACCCCGCGTCCGATCCAGCTGACTGCCATCCCGATCGCCTGGACGCCCGGCACCAGCGGCCCGCTCACCGCGCCGGTGATCGTCGCGCCGATGAAGGAAGAAAAGGATTTCGCGAAGTGGCGCGGCAAGCTGTCGGGCAAGATCGTGATGCTGACGCTGCCCGGCACCGGTGATGAGCCGGACGAGGCGCCCTTTCGCCGCCTGTCGGGTGACGACCTGTCCAAGCTCGATCGCTTTCAGCAGCCGACCTATGACCCCGCAGCGACAGACCGGCGGCTGAAGCGGCTCGACTATGCGCAGAAGCTCGATGCTTTCCTGAAAAGCGAGGGCGCCGTCGCTTATGCAACCATGAGCTATCGCGATGGCAAGCTGGTGTCGGGTGAAGGCTATCTGTTTGGCAAGGGCGAGACCCCTGCCCTGCCCGGCGTCCAGATCGCCGCCGAAGACTACCGGCGTCTCGCCCGCCTCGCCAAGGTCGGCCCGGCGCCGACGCTGGAGATCAACAGCGATGTGCGCTTCGACGACAGCGACACCCAGGCATACAACATCATTGCCGAGATCCCCGGCACCGATCCCAAGGCGGGCTACGTCATGGCAGGCGCGCACCTCGACAGCTGGGTCGCGGGGGACGGCGCGGCGGACAATGGCGCAGGGTCGGCCATGATCATGGAGGCCGCGCGCATCCTCGCCGCCGCCGGCGTGCGCCCGCGCCGCACCATTCGGTTCGCCCTGTGGGTCGGCGAGGAGCAAGGCATCCTGGGCTCGATGGCCTATGTGGAACAACACCTCGCCACACGCGGCGGGGCCGGCGACGGCGCCGGTGGCAAGGGAATGCAGCGCTATTATGGGTTCAGCAATCGCTGGCCGGTCACGCCGTTGCCGGGCTACAAAGACCTCACCGCCTATTTCAATATCGACAACGGGTCGGGCAAGCTGCGCGGCCTGTATGCCGAACGCAACCCGGCGGCCGTGCCGATCCTGCGCGAGTGGTTGGCCCCCTTTGCTGCCATGGGCGCGAACACGGTCGCGCTACGACCGACCGGCGGCACCGATCATGTGTTCCTCCAGCAGATCGGCATCCAGGGCTTTCAGTTCATCCAGGATCCGCTCGACTATGAAAGCCGCATCCACCACAGCTCCATCGATACCTTCGACCATTTGAAGGCGGAGGACATGCGGCAGGGATCGACGATCCTTGCCTCCGTATTGCTCAGCGCCGCCAATGCGGACCAGGCGCTGCCCCGTCCGCCGCTGCCGACGCAGCCGGCGGTCACTGACCCGTTCGCGTACAGCGACGACGACGATTAAGGATTAAAAACCATGGCGCGTCGCGGACATCGCCCATCGCAAGGCACGGCCGGCCGGCCCCGTTTCTGGGGACGACACGCGGTAACGGCCGCCCTCGCCAACCCTGAACGGCGCGTGCTGAAAATATGGGGCACGCGAGAGGCGCTGTCCGCCCTCGCCCTGCCGCCGACCCTTCCTGCCACCGTGGCGGACGTTGCCGACCTTGGCCGGCTCGTCCCCGCCGATGCGCCGCATCAGGGGCTGGTGGCTGAAGTGGAGCCGCTGGAGGACGTTTGGCTGGGCGACCTGATCGAGCAAGGGCGAGACGACGAGCGGCCCCTGGTCGTCCTCGACCAGGTGACCGACCCCCATAATGTCGGCGCGATCCTGCGTTCCGCCGCCGCGTTCGGCGCGCTCGGCATCGTGACCCAGGACCGGCACGCACCCCCGGAAAGCGGCGCGCTCGCTCGATCAGCGTCGGGCGCGCTTGAGACGGTGCCCTGGGTGCGCGTGGTCAACCTGGCACGCGCCTTGGAGGAGATGGCGGAGGCGGGATACTGGCGGATCGGGCTGACCGGACACGCCAGCCAGACACTGGCTCAATCTTTGGCGAACGGCCGCCGCTTCGCGATCGTGCTGGGCGCGGAAGGCGAAGGGATGCGCCAGAACACCGAAGCGCACTGCGACGAACTGGCGAAGCTGCCGATCAGCTCCGCGATCGAAAGCCTGAACGTCTCAAACGCCGCCGCCGTCGCGCTCTATGCCGTCGCCGCGCGAGAGTAGCGGCTAGGCTGCGGCGCGGCGTTCCTCCACCACCGCCGACTGCTGCCCGCGCGTGGCGGTACGCCGGGGTAGGACACCGTTGAACAAAAGCCGCAACAGCGGCGAACGACGCACAACCCGCTCATGTATGGCCAGCGAGATCAACAGGGTCGCCGCCACCGCGATCGCCCATTCGCCAAGCTCGCTCCAGCCGACCCACGCGAACAGGCCGTTGATTGCCAACTCGATTGGCAGGTGAACAAGGTAGATGGTGAAGCTCGCCTGCGCCAGCCGATCGAGGGTTGCAGGGATGCGCCGGATCTCCAGGGCGCTGCGCATCAACAAAACAAGCGCTGCCGGTGGGCAGATCGCGCTCCCGATGCCGCCTAGCGCTGCCCCTATCGTGGCGCGGTCGGCAGGGGGAGCTTGAACTGCCCAAAGAACATGCCAGGCGAGATAAGCAACCGTCACGCCGGCAATGATCAGGACAGGCAGAACTGGGCTGCCAGTTAACGCGCGAAGCAGGCGCGGCGCCCTTGCAGCGACGAAACCAAGCAGAAAGAGGGGCAGGTAGCCGAAGGTCGGCCGCAATTGCTGTAAAGGGTACCAGAGTTGCGGGGGCGTCAGACGCGTCACCAGCGCCATGCTCAGCTGCATCAAACAAAGGCTGATCAGCGGGATTACGAACAGCAGCAAAGGTTGCGCATATCGCATGGAGCGAACGTCACTCTCCCATGTCGCAATCAGTCGGTGCTTGTGGTCGAGGCGGTGCACCAGAAAGGCCGCTGGCGTGTACAGCAGCAGCGCGACCATAAACCAAACGTGATACCATTGAGGGAAGCAGGTAGGGATCCGGATTTGCTCAGGCGCAATAAAGGCCGCGAGTGCCGTCAACGGACAAATAACAGCGAGGCCGAAGGCAGTCACTGTGCCTAGGCTGACCACACGGTCAAGAAACCAGGACCGTGAAGCATGCCGTTGCAGCGCCAGCGCGGACAAGAACCCCGACAGCGCAAAGAACAGCGCCATACGACAGCTCTGCGATGCGAGTGTCACGAACTTAAGAAAAGGACTCTCGGGGCGCAGCATGGTGCCGTGGTACGCAATGCCGAACAGCATCAGGACGGCGCGCCACGCGTCCAGCCCGACAATCCGTTCTGGCCGGTTCTCGTCCAAGGCTCAGTGAGCCGGGCCTGGGTTGATGCACGAGCGGACCAGGCGTTCTGGCAAGCTAGTCTCCAATGCCCTGTGTACCGCCCGGCCCCAGCGGCGATAGCCCGCGTGACTTAGATGGATACCATCGGCTTGGTAGAACGGGCCGGGACGATCGTTGACCATCATGGCCGGCACGATATTCACAACTCGAAGGTCGCGGCTGCCCCGGGCATAGCCGGCCATCAGCCTATTCAGCTTGGCCTGCTGCGGCCTGAAGCCCCAGCGTGTCGGGCTCGGCTTGATCGTCACATAGAAGATCGGCAGTGCACCGTAGCGCGCCCGCTTCTCCGCAATAACAGTCCTGAGACTGCCAAATACCGAAGCTATGGACACGCCTGACGCGATGTCGTTTTCCCCGGCATAGAGCACGATGGCGGATGGCGGCGCGACCGGCGGGTCGCTGCGAAAACGGGACGCGAGGTAGTCGACCTTGGCGCCGTCAACGCCGCGATTATGAGTGTTCCAGGGCTTCATGTCGGCCTGGAGCGTGACCCATTTGTGCATGGAGGAACTGCCGACAAACCATAACGAGCACTGTTCGGCTACAGGAGTCCCGCCGTTCGGAAGTGGCGAATGGCGGTCCCTATACGCCTGATACGATAGCCACCCTGTCGCGGTGGCGATGAACACCAGCGCCCCGAGCAGCAACTCGACCGTCAACTTTATGCCCCGGCGCGCAAGCAATCCGGCAGGGACCGCTTGAGCAGGCGCTTTGGGCGCAGCCGTTACATCATCGAACTTCATCTCTGGTGCCGACGCTATCGCGCCTTGGTTAACAGACTGTGCCAACCTTCTGCTGGCGGCCCTGCCAGATCGCTACCGCTGGTCTTGCCCGTCAATTCCGCGGCACTGTCGCTACTCGCACCCATTGCTCGATCAGCTCACCCCGGCCGAAGATGGTGAGAAAAGCCACGTCGGTGGCATCGCGCCCCACGCCGATGCGGACGATGCCGCCCGGTTCAGCCATGCCGGTCGGGTCGATCACGTGCCAGGCACCGTCGAGCCATACTTCCACAACAGCGTGAAAGTCGGGCGGTGAGACGCCCAGTGCGTACGCTCCGACCATGCGGGCCGGAATGTCCGCCGCCCGCACCATGGCGATCAGGAGATGCGCGAAATCGCGGCACACACCCTGCCGCTGGACATAAGCGTCGGACGCAGTCGTGGTCGAGCCGCTAACGCCGGGCAGATAGCGCAGGTATCGTCCCACGAACTGCGTAATGGCGAGCACCTTGTCGCCGCCGGCTAGGTGCCCAAACTCTCGCGCAACAGGGGCTTCGAACCGATCGGAGTCGCAATACCGGCTGGGCCACAGATACGGCACCACGTCCGGCGGCAGGTGGTGCATCGGATCGGTCGCGAGCCCGGCAATCGACACGGCAGTTCGCTCGATCTCGACGGTCGCCGTGTAGCGGGCCGTCACCCGGCCGTACCCATATGCCCAGGTGCGCCGACCGACTCCCTGCTCGGCCGCGACCGGCGTCAGCGGGCCGACCCCGTCCACCACCAGCCGATCCCTGATCAGCCGCTGGTCCGCCATTTGCGCGACCTCAAGCGCGAACAGGAGGTCGGCCGGCTCAGCCAGGCGGTAATCGAGATGGGCCTCGATCGAAAGGCGCGCGCCCTGGGTCAGTCGTCCGCGCCGATCGTCACCCGCGCGCCGTCCAGCGCCGCGGTCACGGGCACCTGGCAGGACAAGCGGCTATATTCATCGCGATCGTCCACCGACTCAAGCAGATCATCTTCGTCTGCACTCATCGGCGGCAGCTTGTCGATGAATGAGGGATCGATATGGACGTGACAGGTCGCGCATGAGCAATTGCCACCGCACAGCGCCAGGATCTCATCAATGCCGCCGTCGCGGATCGCTTCCATGACGGAAAGACCCGTTTCCGCTTCGATCGCGCGTTCTTCCCCCTCACGCGTGACGACGATAAGCTGCGGCATGAACAATTCTCCTGATAATGGCCGCCGCCTTGCCGCGAGCGGGTGCGGCGATCAAGCGTGGGACTGAACGCAGAACAGCTTCGCGAGGCACTGGATGCATTGGCCACGCGCGAGCCGGCGTTTGCGCGTGGCCTCGCTCGGGTCGGATACCCTGCGCCGCGCATACGGGAGCGCGGTTACGCGACGCTGCTGCGCACGATCCTCGGCCAGCAGGTAAGCGTACACGCAGCAAATGCGGTATGGCGCAAGCTGACCGAGATGGTCGGCGACCTGTCCAACCCGCGTGTAATCGCCGCCGCCACCGACGAGGTGCTGCGGGCAGCAGGCTGTTCGCGACAAAAAGCGAGCTATGCCCGTAGCCTGGCCGACGCAGTGTTGAGCGGCAGGCTGGACCTGGATGCCCTGCCCGACGATGACGAGGAAGCGATCAAGCAGCTAACCGCGGTCAAGGGGATCGGGCGCTGGTCGGCAGAAGTGTACCTGCTCTTCGCCGAAGGACGCCCGGACATCTGGCCCGCAGGCGACCTGGCCGTGCAGATCGAGGTTGGGCGCCTGTTGGGCCATGAGGCGCGGCCATCGGAAAAGCAGGTGCGCGCACTAGCAGAGGCTTGGCGGCCCCACCGCGGTGCTCTCGCCATCTTCACCTGGCACCATTATGGCGCCGGCCCGGATGCCGCGCCCGTTTGAACGGATCGGCGCTTCTCTCCTGCATCTTTGCGGGCGCTTTAAGCGTTGCAACGCCGAAACGTTCGATGGAGATGGTCGTGGATATCATCAAGCTGCCGTTCGGCGAGCAAGCGCCAAACGAGGGCGACTGCATCAGCATTACCGAGCGGGAGGATGGGCGATTCGACCTGAACGCCACGGCCCTGCTCGCTTGCGGCGACACGGACGAGGCGGAGTCTGTTTCAATGATCGGCGGCGATCCTTATCCGACCTATGAGGAGGCCGAGGCGGCCGGCCTCGCCTGGGCGGACGGACATTGCGTGGAGAAGCTGTTTGTCAGCCGCCTGCCCATCGGCGTCGTCAGCGGGCCTTGACCGACCCGGAGTGCCAACGGTGCCTCACCGGAGCAGCTTGGGCGCTTCCCGTTCGATTGCAGCTTTTACCGGCCCGGCAAACATGGCGAGGAACGCAGGCAGGTCGACAACGGCGTGCACCTTGTCCTCGAACACTGTCAGTTCGCTCCGGATCGACTGGCCGAGCGCCTGAACGGTGAAGAGCATGGTGTCGCCCTCCCACCGGTGGTTCACCTGCGCGCCACCAGGAATCTTCTCCCCGATCCTGCCGATGCCGCTGTCCAGCCGCTGGCGCACGCCCGATTTGCCGAGCTGATGGGGGATGTCGAGAGTAACGGGAGTGCCCATGATTATTCCTTGATCTCAGCGCGCGAACAGCATGGCGTCGTCGGCGAACGCCTTGAACTCCAGTGCGTTGCCTGACGGGTCGAGAAAGAACATCGTCGCCTGTTCGCCGACCTGCCCCTTGAACCGGATGTGCGGCTCGATGCCAAAGGGCACGCCGGCGTCACGAACCCGCCCCGCGAGCACGTTCCAGTCCTCCATCGTCAGTACCACGCCAAAATGGGGTACCGGCACATGGTGGCCGTCCACTGCATTCTCGACCGCAACGGGCTTTGCCGCGGGATCCAGGTGCGCCACGATCTGGTGACCGAACAGGTCGAAGTCGATCCAGCTCTCGCTCGACCGCCCTTCTTCGCAGCCCATGATATCGCCATAAAAGCTACGGGCGGCAGCAAGATCGTGGACGGGAAAGGCGAGATGGAAGGGTCGTAAGGCCATGGTAACGGCCTACACGCACCTGCGTTATACGTCCACGGCACGGCTGCGCCGGCGTCATGCCAGGTTGTGATCGGCGACGGCAATCACGATAGGACTGGCGAACATGCCAAGATCCTTTCACGCCCCGATCGCCATCCTGCTGGGCGCGGTCGCCGCCACCGGCTTTGCACCACTGAACCTGTGGCCGTTGCTGCTGATCGGGCTGGCGGGCCTTGCAACGCTGGTCGCTGACGCTCCCCGCTGGCGCACGGCAGCCTGGCGGGCCTGGTGCTGGGGCCTTGGCCACTTCACGGTCAACAACAACTGGTTCCAGCACGCGTTTGACTTCCAGGACAAGATGCCCCCCGTCCTAGGCTATGTCGCGGCGGTCGCGCTTGCTCTCTACCTCGCTGTGTTTCCCGCAATGGCGGCGGCGCTGGCGTGGGGCATGGCGGGCCGTGGTCGGCGGCGGCGGTCCGATCCAGCCTTTGTGCTGGCGTTCGGCGCGGCCTGGATCGCGACCGAATGGCTGCGCGCGGTGCTTTTTACCGGCTATGCGTGGGACCCGGTGGCGGTGACTTGGTTGCCGGTGATCGGGGTTGCGCGCCTGGCTGCCTGGATCGGGACCTATGCGCTGTCGGGTCTGACAGTTCTGGTGGCGGGCGCGATCTGGCTGGCAGCGCGCGGACGATGGCATCCCGTGGCGGGCGCTGCGGCGGCAGTCGGGCTGGCCGCCCTGTCCGCGCCACTCACGCGCGCGCCCGAACCGGCCCCTGGGGCGCCGCTGGTCCGTGCGGTGCAACCCAACATCGGCCAGGATCAACGCGGGGAAGATGATGCGGAGCCGATGCTGCGCGCGCTGATCCGCATGTCCGGGAAGCCGGGCCCCGTTCCTCGGCTGGTGTTATGGCCGGAGGGCGTCATCCGCGATCCGCTGGAGGACCGCCTGCCGCTCTATGCCTATCAGGGCCGCTGGCCTTGGATCACGCGTGCCCGGATGGCGGAGGTGCTGGGTCCACGCGACCTGCTGCTAACCGGCACCACGCCGCTGCGCTTCAACGCGAAGGAGGATCTGGTCGGGGCGGCCAACTCCGTCCAGGCGCTAGGCCCCGATGCGCGACTGCTCGCCCGCTACGACAAGGCGCACCTTGTTCCATATGGCGAGTACCTCCCCCTGCCCTGGCTGCTGAAGCCGCTCGGCCTTGCCCGGCTTATCCCGGGTGACATCGACTTCGACGCCGGCCCTGGACCTCGCAGCCTGACGCTGCCCGGCTTCGGCTCGGTTGGCGTGCAGATCTGCTACGAGATCATCTTCTCCGGGCAGGTTGTCGATCGTGCGCATCGACCCCGCTTCCTGTTCAACCCGTCCACCGACGCCTGGTTCGGCCGGTGGGGGCCGCCGCAGCACCTGGCGCAGGCGCGCCTGCGCGCCATCGAGGAAGGGCTGCCGATCGTGCGCTCGACCCCGACCGGCATCTCCGCGATCATCGCCGCCGACGGACGCCTGATCGCCACCGTGCCTCACGAACAAGCAGGCGCCGCGGAAGCGCCGCTCCCGCCCGCGCTCGCCCCCACCTTCTTTGCGCGATTGGGCAATTGGCTGGCGCTCCTGATCGGGACCGTACTGGCCATTGCTGCCGTTGCCGTGCGCCGCCGCGCGCGCTAAGGAGGCGATATAAGGAAAGCTTTATATGGCATGGCAACGGCCGAGCTTTCCCCCATCTCAGAAGGGATCTTCATGCGTTCCAGCTTTCTTTTCACGTCCGAGTCGGTGTCCGAAGGCCATCCTGACAAGGTTGCCGACCAGATCAGCGACTCCATCGTCGACCTGTTCTTGTCCAAGGACCCTGAGGCACGCGTCGCCTGCGAGACGCTGACCACCACCAACAAGGTCGTGCTGGCGGGCGAGATCCGCGGCAAGGGCGTTTACGAGGACGGCCAGTGGGCGCCGGGCATCCTCGACGAGATCGAACAGACCGTGCGCGAGACGGTGAAGCGCATCGGCTATGAACAGGACGGCTTCCACTGGCAGACGTTCGAGTTCTCGAACAATCTCCATGGCCAGTCGGTCGAGATCGCGATGGGCGTCGATGAAGGCGGCAACAAGGACGAGGGTGCCGGCGACCAGGGCATCATGTTCGGCTATGCCACCGACGAGACGCCGGGCTTCATGCCCGCGACGCTGTACTACAGCCACAAGATCCTGGAGCGCATGGCCGCAGACCGCCATTCCGGGTCGGCGCCGTTCCTGGAGCCCGATGCCAAGAGCCAGGTGACGTTGCAGTATGAAAACGAAGTGCCCGTGAGGGCCACCGCGCTGGTTGTTTCCACCCAGCACAAGCGTGGCTATTGCGAAAAGGGCGAGCATGCGGACGCCGGCAAGTACGCTGAACTTCGCGACTATGTTCGCGGCGTCATGGAAGACGTGCTGCCTGCCGGCTTCGTTACCGACGAGACCAAGATCTATATCAACCCGACCGGCGCATTCGAGATCGGCGGGCCTGATGGTGATGCCGGCGTGACCGGGCGGAAGATCATTGTTGACACCTATGGCGGCGCGGCGCCCCACGGCGGCGGCGCGTTCAGCGGCAAGGATCCGACCAAGGTCGACCGTTCCGCCGCCTATGTCGCGCGCTACCTGGCGAAGAACGTCGTTGCGGCAGGCCTGGCCCGCCGCTGCACCATCCAGTTGTCGTATGCGATCGGCATTGCCGAGCCGCTGAGCGTGTATGTCGACCTGCACGGCACCGGCAAGGTGGACGAGGCGAAGCTGGAGGCTGCGCTGCCCCAGCTCGTTCGCCTGACGCCCAAGGGCATT
The DNA here is from genome assembly GCF_014199305.1 of Sphingomonas aerophila. Classification (GTDB taxonomy): domain Bacteria; phylum Pseudomonadota; class Alphaproteobacteria; order Sphingomonadales; family Sphingomonadaceae; genus Sphingomonas; species Sphingomonas aerophila. The sequence goes on along the minus strand of NZ_JACIJK010000003.1, from coordinate 310,560 downwards.
CGCGAACACCTGAACCTGAACGCGCCGATTTACTCCAAGAGCGCTGCCTATGGGCACTTCGGCCGCGAAGCCGAGGGTGGGCTGTTCACCTGGGAAAAGACCGACTTGGTTGATCGCCTGAAGGAAGCGGTCGCCGCCTGATCGGTTGACCTGCACTGGCGATGATCTGGCCTTCCCCGGCATTCGCTGGGGGAGGCTTTTTCATGAGCAACGCGCTGTGCCGGACCGACCCACCGGCGCGTTCCTGCCGGCCCCTCGCCCGAGGCCACAGGGCCGTAACGACGCCCGTGTTGAAGCGATGGATGGAGAAGCGCGGAGCAGCGCCGGCGCGGCGGGCTATCCGATGGTTTTCTGACTAGGCACAGAGCGCTTACCGTCGACTCTTTCTTCCTGCTTTGCCTCGAACCGGTCGAACACTGCGCCGACCACTGCCTCTGCCGCCCAACCTATCATGCCGCCTGCAATCACGTCGGTGAGGTAGTGGCTGCCGGTCGGCACCTGCGCCGCAGCGACAGCCCCGGTCGCGATCGTCGCAGGCACCGCAACGCCATCAATCTCGTGCGACGCGGCCCGGGCAACGGCAACAGCGCCCGCCGTGTGGCCGGACGGAAGGGAATTCATCTCGTGATCATGGCTGTGCCCCGCCTCGAACCGATGCTCGCCCTCGGCCAGCGCTTTTTTCGGTCGGGTTCGGTCCACCTGTTGCTTGACCAGCATCTTCATGCCGGTTGCGACAAGGTGTGAGGCGAGCATCCGGGCACCGCCGCGCACCAGGTCTGGACGCTTCGCTACCACCCCTGCCCCGATTGTGCCCAGCGACGCGGTGATGAGCTCGGGCTGGTCGGCGCACTCCATCAACAGCGCAACAATGCGAGCGGGCCGCGTCTCGCGCACGGCCGCCACCGTGTGGGTAACACGCTGGTCGGTTTCTCCGGTTTTCCTGGCGATCTTGCGCGCCGCGCCGGCGACCTTTTTCGTGCTTTTGCCCATGAAGCAGCCCAACGGACCGCCAGGCACTTTGCTCCATGCGCGTCAGGGCGCTACACGCGCGCCGCGATGAACGATCCCACCACGATCCGCCGCCTCTACGGCCGGCGCCAGGGCCATAAGCTACGTGCAGGCCAGGCCACGCTGGTCGAGGAACTGCTGCCCGACGTCTCGGTCCCCGAGGATGGCCCGCTAAACGCGGTGCGACTGTTCGGCGCCGAGAGACCGCTGGAAGTGGAGATCGGCTTCGGGGGGGGCGAACATCTCGCTGCTCAGGCGCAGGCGCATCCCGACACCGGCTTTATCGGCTGCGAACCGTTCCTGAACGGCGTTGTGGGCGCGCTGGGCCATGTGCGCGACCAGTCGCTCGGTAATGTTCGCCTGCACATGGGCGACGCCCTGACCGTCTTGGAACGGTTGCCGGACGCGAGCCTGGAGCGTGTCTACCTGCTTCATCCCGACCCCTGGCCAAAGGCGCGCCATGCCAAGCGTCGCATGGTCAATCCGGGGCCGCTGGACCTGATCGCCGCCAAGTTGAAGCCGGGCGGCGAGTTTCGGCTCGGCACCGACGATCCGACCTACTGTCGCTGGGCGACCATGGTCATGAACAGCCGGCGCGATTTTGAATGGCTGGCAAACGAAGCGGCCGACTTCCTCAATCGCCCCGCCGACTGGCCGGAAACGCGTTACGAGCGGAAAGCGCGCCGGCAGGGCCACGAAGTCTGGTATTTCCGCTATCGGCGGGCCTGATCCCGGGCGGCGCGGGCAAATAGAGCTGCCGCGCCGAGCCATGTAGCGACCAGGATCCCGGTCACTCCGATCACGTCGCGTGGCCAGATCGGGCCGTCCGTGCCCCAGCCGGCTGCAACCGCGACCAAGCCGATGAACGCTTGCAGAGCCGCTGCCGCGACGCAGGTTCGCACCAGCCCGGGCGGCCGTGCGCGGGACATGGTCGCGCCACCGACGACGATTGCGACCACGCCCGCGTAGAGGAGGTTGGCGCCGTTCCGTTCGGAGCCGATGATCCCCACCGCCAGATTTACCCAGACCAGGAAGAACGTCCCGAAGATCATGATCGCCGCGCCTGCTATGTAGGCACGCCCGTTCGCCCGTCGGACAAAGAGCTCCACCGCCGCGCCCACCATCGCCAGCATGATCGCTGCAAACGCGAAGTCCGGAACGGACCAGTTGACCTCCGTCGTAAAGCGCATCGCAACGGCTGGGGCGAGCAGCAGCACTGCTGCAAACGACCACAAGCTGACCCGCACCATGTTCGGTCTTGTCATCTCACTCATCATCGGCCTCCTGTCACCGCCAGATCGTGCGCCGAAGAGGGCTGTCTGACAAAGGTGGATCGCGTGCGGAAGCGATGCAGGATCCGTGCAGGTCAGCTTTCGGTGTTGCCCGACCGCCGCCATGCGCTTGCCAGCAGGCGCCCCGCAAGGGCGGGCAAGCCGGGTCGCAGCAGCAGCCAGTCGCGGAGGGCAGGCCCCTGTTCGGCGCCGATCACCTGCTTGTAGCCGCTGTCGCCGGCGCCCCAGTCGACTGCGGCAAGCCCGCGCGCCAGGCCGTCCGTCATGTCACGATATTGCAGCAGCTTGCCGGGCGAGTGCTTGGCGAAGCTGGGGTCGTAGCTGTTGGCAATCGCGTAACGCAGTTCCCCGGCGTCCAGGTTGAACGAGAACGCTGCAACACGATCGTCGACGTCCAGCACCGCCGCACGCATCATGGCCGCGATCACCGGGTCGTTGGCGGCTGCGCGCCAAAAGGTGCCATGGCCGGCCGCGGTAAACTTGGCATCGCAGCCGTCCGTGCGCGCGGCGATCCAGCTCGCCTGCTCCACCTTCGCCAATCCATCGAAAGCCGCGGGCGTCCAATCAGTGCCCGTGACGAAGCGCCATCCCAAGGCGCCGTGAGCGGCCAGATGCTTCTCGTGAAAGCGGTTCTTGCGCAGGGTCGAGCCTCGCGGCCAGGTGCCGCCCTCCTCCACTGTCGCCAGGTCCAGCAGCCAGCTGTGCGCCACAAACCGGTCGATCGCCACCCATCCACGGTCCCGCCCCGCGGCGATCAACGGTGCCGCGCCCGCGTCGCGGTCATAAACCGGCCCGATCCTGATCGCGCATGCGGTGCCGGCCAGCGCGCGCAATGCTTCCGTCCAACCCGCCTCATCCAGCCCGGCGACTGGAAAGCTGCGAAAGGGCCAGTAGCAGCCCGGCACCATGGCGAGCCCGGCAAATGCGGGCCCGGTCCCGACCAGCGGCAGCGCCAGCGCGGGCACCCCTGCACGCTCGACGACCAGCGTTCGCGCCTGCCCGCCATAGGCATCGATAGCCGCCGCAAACCAGCCACGCCGCAGAAAGGAGTGGCTGGGCGGCGAAGCGGCCGCAACCTGGTCGATCGCCGTTGGCAGTCCATCAACGACCTGCGCTGACCATCCCCCGCCTTGGCCGGAGGACCGGAACGCGTCGGTGGAAACGGGATAGGTCATGGCTAGCCGCTAGCAACGCTTTGTTACCAAGGCGTGCAGCTAACGCGGCCGCTTGCGTCGCAACGATCGCCCGCTTAGCCCTGCCAGGGATGCCGACCTTTGCGCCGACCGTGTCGACGATTGCCGAGACCATCCAACTCTCGCTGTCGCCAGTATTCATGCTGGCGGGCATCGGCGCGCTGCTGAACATGTTGGTCGGCCGCCTTGCCCGTGTGGTGGATCGAGCCCGCGCGCTTGAACAACTTCACCCCCGCACGTCCGGGCCAGAGCATGACCGGCACGTCTGGGAATTGCGCCTGCTCGACCATCGTATGCGGGTAATCAACAACGCGCTCGCCGCGGTAACGTCTAGCGCGGTGATGACCTGCCTGGTTGTTGCCCTGTTGTTCGTAGCCGAATTGATGCACCTGCGCTTCGGGCGTTACCTGGCGGTGGCCTTCATCCTGGCGATGGCGTTGCTGATCTGGGGGCTGGTGCTGTTCATGTGGGAAGTGCGGCTGTCCCTGCGCGCGATCCGCATCCGGCCCGAGCTGCTTCAGCACAAGCCCTTCTGATCTAAGGATCGGTCGACAAAGTAGCGGTGATGTGGCGCACCGCCGCTGGAGCCACGCCGGGCGATCCGCTTCTAGGTGGAGCGATCGTGAGTTGGCCCTTGGCATAGGCGCAAGCCGCTCGGTCAGCGGCGGCACTGCCGCTGGATGCGGTCACCTCGCATGACGACAGGTGTCCGGTCGCATCGAATATCGCGCGCATCTGAACGGGCGAGCCATAGTCGGCCGGCAGCCGCTTAACCTGGAGCGGTAGGGCCTTGGACACGGACGGCATTTCCGCGCCCACGCCCCAAACAGTAGCCGTCCGCCAGTCGCCCCGCGTCACGGCCCCGGCCGCCGTCCTGGCCGGCACGAATCGAGCGCGCATCAGCAGGATCGAGCACGTGGCCTTGTCCAGCGCCGCGACACCGCTGGTCTCGGTCACCTCACATGCAGCCGCCCGCCCGTCCTCCCTGATGTGGAGGACAGTCGAGACTATGCCCTCATCCCCGTCGATAAACGCCCGGTTCGGGTAGTCGTCGGGCCCGATTACCGGGGTCTTGTTCAGCAACTGCGGCGGCACGGCAGGTTCTGTGACCTGCCGCGCCTGGTTCGCTTGGGCGAGCGAAAGCGCCATCGCAACGATCATGGTGGTCGATCTCGCCTAGCGGGCCGCTTCCAGCCCGGGCTGGGCGTTCGCGGTTGGCAGATAGCGTGGTGCCTGGCGGGCGTGGGCGCGCTGTTCAAAGGCGTAGCCTGCGCCGAGCACCGTCGCCTCGCCGAACTTGGTCGCGATGAACGACAGGCCGACCGGCAACCCGCGTACCAGCCCCATGGGAACAGTCAGGTTGGGATAGCCCGCGATTGCCGGCAACTCGGACGAGGATGGGCCGGCATAGGCATCACCATACACCGTATCGGACAGCCAGGCGGCGTCATAGGTCGGCTCCACGAGCACGCGCACATTGTTGTTCTTCAACATGGCGTCGATCCCTTCGACGCCGGCCAGGCGAAGGGATTTGGCGCGAGCGGCCTTATAGGCAGGGTCGTTCAGCCCACCCGTCTTTACCGCGTCGTCGAAGGTCTCCTGGGCGAAAAACGGCATTTCCATCCCCGCATTCGCCTGGTTGAAGGCGATCACGTCCGCCAGGGTGCGGGTCGTGACGGTCGTCGGCATCGTGGCCAGATAGGTATTCAGATCAGCCTTTAGCTCCGTCTTCAGCACTGTGAGTTCCGCTTCGCCCAGCCCGTCGAGCTTGGGCGGCGTGACGTCGACCAGCATTGCACCGGCCCCGCGCAGCACCTCCAGAGCCGCCTCGAAGCGGATCTTCAGATCGGCGGACATGTTGTCCGGCCGGATCACGCCGACGCGCATGCCGGACAGGGCGCTGGTGGACAGTCCGGCGGCATAATCGGTCGGACGCGCAGCGGGTGCGTCGGCGGGGTCCCCGCCCACCATGGCCGTGAGCAGGGTGGCAACATCACGGACGGAGCGCGCCATCGGCCCCGGCGTATCCTGTGAATGGCTGATCGGCACGACATGGGTGCGGCTGACCAGGCCGATCGAGGGCTTCAGCCCTGCGAGGCCATTGATGGAGGACGGGCACACCACCGAACCGTCGGTTTCCGTACCCACGGCAGCCGCCGCAAAGCTGGCCGCCACCGCCGCTCCCGATCCCGAGGAGGAGCCACATGCCGTACGATCGAGCGCGTACGGATTGCGGACAAGGCCACCAACCGCACTCCACCCGCTCATCGAATGAGTGGAACGGATGTTCGCCCATTCTGACAGGTTGGTCTTGCCCAGGATCACGGCACCAGCCGCGCGTAGCTGAGCGACCACAGGTGCATCGCGGCGGGTGAGGTTGTTCTTTAGCGCCAGGCTGCCCGCGGTTGTCGCGATCGGATCCAGCGTCTCGATATTATCCTTGATCAGCACGGGGATACCATGAAGCGGGCCGCGCACCCGCCCTGCCCGGCGCTCGGCATCCAGCGCGCGCGCCTGGGCCAGCGCGTCGGGATTTAGGGCGATCACGCTGCGCAGCGTCGGCCCCTTGCGATCCATGGCCGCGATCCGTTTCAGATAGGCCTGAACCAGATCAACGCTGCTCGCCTTCTTGGCGGCCATTAGCGCTTGAAGCTCGCCGACAGATTTCTCCTCGACGTTCACGGACTTGGCTGTCGCCGGTGCGGCCGCCCCAACCAGACCGCCCACCGCCACCATCGTCGCCAGCCAACCGCGCATTCATGTTCCCCCAATGCCTTCTGCGCCAAACGTGAGCGAAAGGAACCGGGCCGGCAAGAGTGGCTGACGACATAGATGTTCAGACTTGATCATAAGGCGACTGGCGGCGGACCCGACCAGTGCGCCGGGCGTTGGGGGTCCCTGATCGGCAGGAGCAAGCGTGCTGTCCGTTGCGAAGTTCGTTGGCGCCACCATCCTGGCGCTCGTCATCCTGATCAGCCTGGTGGTCACGGTCGTGCCGCGCTTTCTTGACCGGATTTATTATCGCGGGCCTGTGAGCAACCATTTCGACGGCGCGCATTTCTTCAACCCGACCGGCGGGGAAGAAGAATTTGGGCGACCCGGGGGCGGCAGCCGGCTGGGCTTTATATGGCGACAATTGACCGGGCGGGACGGGCGACCAGCCTGGCCCGACCATGTGGACGTCACTCCTGTTGCGCCACCCGCCCGCGTGGATGGGGATCGCATGGTCGCAACCTGGGTCGGTCACGCCAGTGTCCTTGTGCAGACACAGGGCCTCAACATTCTGACCGATCCGGTATGGAGCAACAAGGTCGGCCCGCTAGGCATCGGGCCGGGTCGGGTCACTGCGCCCGGCATCGGGTTGAACCAGCTACCCCGGATTGACCTGATCCTGGTCAGCCATAATCATTACGACCATCTCGACCTGACGACCCTGAAACGACTGTGGCAGCGCGACCGTCCCCGCATCGTCACCAGCCTTGGCAATGATGCGGTGATCGGAAGCGCCGGGGTGCCCGCGACGGCGCTGGACTGGAACGGCCGCGTCTCAATCAGGCCGGGGGTGGACGTCGTGGTGACGCGCAATCACCATTGGGGCAGCCGCTGGGGTGCCGATCGCAATCGCGCCCTGTGGTCGGCGTTCGTTGTTACCCTGCCGCGCGGCGGAAACCTGTTCTTCGCCGGTGACACTGGGATCGGCGACGGGCGCTGGCCGGCGGAAGCGGCGAGCCACGGCCCGATCCGCCTGGCGCTTCTGCCCATCGGGGCGTTCCGCTTCACGCCGGGTCAGATGGCGAGCAACAGTCACATGGGGCCGGTCGACGCGGTGGAAGTGTACCGCCGCCTGCAAGCCGCCCGCGCGATTCCGATTCATTGGGGGACGTTCCGCCTGTCCTTCGAAGGCTATGACACCCCACCCCGGCTGCTGGCAGCGGCCATGGAGTGCACGCGGCAGGTCGGGTTCCTGCCTGTCGAGATTGGCCGACCAACGGAGGTTGCGCCTTATGCTCCGCCCAGCGCAGTGCCCGCAGTGCCGCGCGACGATCTGCTTCGATGCCTCGACACCCCCGCGGTAAGAGCGCTTCGCTAAGCGTCGGAGGCGCGCACTAACCGTTGTTCCCGACGCACCCTGATCCCATATCAGGCTGGCATGGCCATTCAGATCCGCACCTCCCTCGCCGAGCCGGAAACGGGCGAGACCTTTGTTCCCCACCGCCCGCAGCGCCCCGCCAAACTCGAGGGCGGAAAGCCGTTCAAGCTCGTCAGCGAATACTCGCCCAGCGGCGACCAGCCGACCGCGATAGCCGAGCTGGTAGAGGCCGCGCTGCAGGGCGAAAAAGATCAGGTGCTGCTCGGCGTGACCGGGTCGGGCAAGACCTATACGATGGCAAAGGTGATCGAGGCATTGCAGCGCCCAGCGCTAATCCTCGCGCCCAACAAGATCCTCGCCGCGCAGCTGTACGGCGAGTTCAAGTCTTTCTTCCCCGAGAACGCCGTCGAGTACTTCGTCAGCTATTACGACTACTACCAGCCAGAGGCTTATGTGCCCCGGTCGGACACCTACATCGAAAAGGAGTCGTCGACCAACGAGGCGATCGACCGGATGCGCCACTCGGCCACCCGGTCGCTACTGGAGCGGGACGACGTCATCATCGTCGCGTCCGTGTCGTGCATCTACGGCATCGGCTCGGTCGAGACCTATTCTGCGATGGTGTTCGACCTGAAGAAAGGCTCAACCGCCGACCAGCGCGAGATCATCCGCAAGCTCGTGGCATTGCAGTACAAGCGGAACGACGCTGGTTTCGCGCGCGGCAACTTTCGCGTGAAGGGCGACAATCTCGAACTGTTTCCGTCGCACTATGAGGACAGCGCCTGGCGCATCTCGTTCTTCGGTGACGAGATCGAGGATATTACCGAATTTGACCCGCTGACGGGCAAGAAGATCGCGTCCCTCAACTCGGTCCGTGTGTACGCCAATTCGCACTATGTGACCCCCGGCCCGACCATGAAGCAGGCGACCGAGGCAATCCGCCATGAGCTGACCGAGCGGCTGAAGGAACTGGAGGCTGAGGGCAAGCTGATCGAACATCAGCGGCTGGAGCAGCGCACCAACTTCGACCTGGAGATGATCGCCGCGACCGGCAGCTGCAACGGCATCGAGAACTATAGCCGCTTCCTGACAGGCCGGCTGCCTGGCGAGCCGCCGCCCACGCTGTTCGAGTATATTCCCGAGAACGCGCTGTTGTTCGTGGACGAAAGCCACCAGACCATCCCGCAGATCGGGGCGATGGCACGTGGCGATCACCGGCGAAAGATCACGCTGGCCGAATACGGATTCCGCCTGCCTTCGTGCATCGACAACCGCCCGCTGCGCTTCAACGAATGGGACGCGATGCGCCCGCAAACGGTGTCGGTGTCGGCTACGCCGGGTTCGTGGGAAATGGAGCACGCCGGGGGTGTCTTCGCCGAACAGGTGATCCGCCCGACCGGGCTGATCGACCCGCCCATCGAGATCAAGCCGGTCGAGGAACAGGTCCAGGACCTGATCCAGGAATGCAAGGCGACCACCGCGAAGGGTTATCGCACCCTTGTCACCACGCTGACTAAGCGCATGGCGGAGGACCTGACCGAGTATATGCATGAGGCGGGGATCAAGGTCCGCTACATGCACTCGGACGTGGAGACGCTGGAGCGTATCGAGCTTATCCGCGACCTGCGTCTGGGTGTTTATGACGTGCTGATCGGCATCAACCTGCTGCGCGAAGGGCTCGACATTCCCGAATGCGGGCTGGTCGCCATTCTTGACGCGGACAAGGAAGGCTTCCTCCGTTCCGAAACGTCGCTGATCCAGACGATCGGCCGCGCCGCACGCAACGTCGATGGCCGCGTCATCCTGTACGCCGACCGCATCACCGGCTCCATGGAGCGGGCGATGAATGAAACCGCGCGCCGCCGCGAGAAGCAGGAAGAATATAACCGCGAGCACGGCATCACGCCGACCACCATCCGGCGCAACATCGGCGACATCATCGCCCATGTCTCGCAGGGCGACCAGGTTACGGTGCCGATCGACGATGACCGGCCGCATATGGTCGGCCACAATCTGCGCGCGTACATCGAAGAACTCGAAAAGAAGATGCGCAAGGCGGCAGCGGACCTTGAATTCGAGGAAGCCGGGCGTCTGCGCGACGAGATCCGCAACCTTGAGCAGGAAGAGCTGGGCCTGCCCGTGCACGAGCAGAAAGCACCGGTGATGGGCCGTTCCAATGAAGGCAAACCGGGCACGCGCAAGACGCGGTTCGGGAAGAAGCAGGAAATCCGGATGAACAAGCGGGCGCGCTGACCGACGCTCCCGCTCCGTTGTTCCCGGGAGGCTACCTGCACTCGCGCTGCACTCGCGAGCCCAGGCCCGCCTATTCTATGTCGTTCAGTTGCCGCATGAGATCGTCCATCGGAGCGTCTGACGCTGGCTGGGCATCATAGCTGGCCGCCAGCAGCTCGCCGACCTTTTCCGTCTCGCTCTCGACAGACCGGCCCAGCCGTTCCGTGAAGAAGCGTTCCAGGAGGAAACGCGTGCCTTCGCGAGCCCGGATGATCTGAGCGGCCGGGAAAACAGTGGCAAGCCGCGGGCCGGCTACCGACGACGCGTTGCGGAGCGTACGCATCGTGCCCGACCAGATCTCGTCCACCGTTTCACGCCGCTCCACGCTGCCCGGGTCCTCAACCTTGCTGAGCCGGAACAGCGCGTACGAGCCCACAATCGCGGACAGGAGGAAGAAGAACTCCCAATAGCTGAACGTCAGCCCGAACAAGCGCTCGGTGCCGTGCGGGCTGGACCAGAGCAGCCGCAGCTCCAACCGGCGTCGCGCGACGAAGTCGGCCATGGCGCCGCCCATGATTGGCGCCACCCCTGCCGCGATCGCCCCGAACAGGGCACCGGTCGCCATATAGCTGGTGCCTGACCCTTGCGGGCTGGTCTTCATGACGATGTTGCCGCTCGCCAGCGCAACACCCGCACCGGCGGCGCCCATGACCAAATGGGCCAGCAGCAGGTAGGCCCCCTGCCCAGCCATGCCGGGCACCTCGTGGGCGAAGGCCATGCCGACGACACAAAGCAGGTACACCGGCGTGCTCGCCTCCAGCACCGACTTGTTGCTGAGCCGATCGCTCAGGTTGCCCCAGCCACGCACCACCGCGACGCTCGCCAATTGGCTGACGAGCGACAGGATCAGGACGAAGCTCATCGAGAAACCCAAGCCCCGGACGAAGTAGACGGTGAAGAACGGCACGGCCAGGTTCACCGCGAACTGCCAGCTGACAAGGAAACGGAGCACGCCACGAAAGCGCGGGTCGCGCAACGGCTCGGTCAGGAGGCGGGTCAGCGAACCGCGAGAGGCGGGCGGCATCTGCGGTTCGGGCACCGTGGCGAGCGCGCCGGTGCTGAACAGCCCGCAGACGAACCCGACGACGTACAAGCCGCTGAAGATCAGGTCGCCCGTCGCCCGCGACCGCGCTGCGACCACCAGCGCACCCGCGGCGACCAGCGTCGCCCCGGCGCTGACAAGCGTCCCATAAACACCGCGCCTCGCGAAGAACCGGCCCAGCCGGCTTTCTGGCACCAGGTCGCGTATCCAGCTGTTCCAGCTGCACGCGCCCACCGCGTTCATTCCATAATGCAGCAGCGCCGCCGCGATCAGAGTCGCCGCTGCGATGCGGGGCGAGCCGATAAAGGGCACGGCGGCATAGATCGGCAGCGCCAGCCGGGCGAGAAATACCGATCCGACGGAGATCAGCTTGCGACGTCGCCATCGCTCGACAAAGGCGACCGCGGGCGCCTGCAGCACCTGCGTGAGCAGCGGCACCGCGGCAAGCACCCCGACCTCGAACGTCGACGCACCGATGTGCAATGCTAGCGCGAGCAGCACTACGCCGCTGTTGAGCGCGCCGATGGCGGTGGCGAATGCCGCATCGATCATCAGCGCGCGCGTTGCGCGCTCCCGATCATTGTCGCTGACCACCGCTTGGGGGGCGAGCATAAGCGTCCTCATCATCTTCGATCAGGCCATGGGGGCCCTGTGTCATTCAGGACGCGCGCCACCATCGGCCGGGTCGGGCCGCAGGTCAGGCGGAGATTTTCGACATCAGCCGGTGGTCAGGTCCTCGCGACCCGCGCCATAATAGCTGGCGACACGATCGGCATAGGCTTGGTCGAAAACTGGCGCATTGTTGGCCCAGCTTGGCCCGCCTTCCAGCAGGCGGCGATCGATGGTGACGACATACTGGTCGCGGACCGGATCGAACTGCAGGAGGGAGAACGGGATCGGGTAGAAGCTCTTGCCCATGCCCAGGAAGCCACCAAGGCTCAGCACCGCGTGCGTGACCCGTCCCGATGCCTTGTGCACCATGAACGAGTAAACCGATCCGACCGTGTCGCCGTCGCGACTCTCGACCTTGACCGAATGCGCGGCATTGGCCTGGACAAGGATCTGGGTGGGGGTGGTCTGGTCGGACATGATTCTCTCCGCAGGTACAGCCAACCGAACCGGCGGAGCGGTTCGGCGGTTCCGTCCTTCCTGCCACAAGCGTTGAGCCGGGCCGCCTCCCGTTGCATAGGGGTCACCATGCGCCGCTTGTTTTTCACCCTGCTCCTGTTCGCCGGCACAGCGGGGTGCGTGCCCCAGGTTGCGCCGCCGCCACGGCCTATTCCCTCCCCCGCGCCGGCTCCGGCCGAGGCCCCGCCTCCACCGCCGCCGGCCCACGACTGGCGGGACCGACCGGCCACCGTTGGCGACTGGGTGTACAAGCGCGACGCGCGCGGCAGCGTGGCGCTGTTCGGCCCGCCGGGGACCGACGCGCTGCTGGTCCTGCGCTGCGACACCGCGGGCCGTCAGGTGTTCCTGTCCGTGCCCGGCACACAGGCCGGGGCAGCGGTGATTCGGACCAGCAGCGTCAGTCGCACCGTGCAACTGCTGCCGACCGGGGGTGAGCCGCCCTATTTGGCGGTCGCGCTAACCCCGACTGATCCATTATTGGACGCCATGGGGTTCAGCAGAGGGCGTTTCGCGCTGGAACAGGCCGGTTCTGCGCCGTTGGCAATCCCGGCCTGGCCCGAAATCGAGCGCGTGACGGAAGACTGCCGCGGCTGATCGCGGCGTAAGATGTTTACTTTCACCAGCCGCAAAACAACGCTTGTAAGAAGAAGAACAGCTTGCCACATTCGCTTTGTGAGCAGCGATGTTCACATTGGCTATCCACAAGCGAAAGGAGGTGATCCGATGTCTCATGGTTCAGCAATGGGGTCGGTTCAGTTCGTTCGGGGGACTGGCTTCTGATCTTCGCCGATACGTGCGGGGAGTATTCCCTCCCAAACAACGCGCGGATTTGAAGATACCAGAGGCCTCATGGTTTCCCGGGCTGGAGCTCTCCGGCCGCTGACCATGTTTAGGGGTTGTCGGACGCGTCGTGAGGCCGTCCGGCAACCTCTTCTCATTTCTGCCTTATGCAGCGCCACGTCTTTCGTGGCGGCCAGTTGTTCTTGTCAGAGTGCGGCCAGATGTGCAGCCAGATACGCGCTGACCTCGCCAACCAATGACCCGCCGAAGCGCGGGTTCATCTCCAGGATCATCGGCCGCCCCTCCTCCAGCTTGTAGTTGAAGCAGCACGTCCCCTCGTAGCCGAGCGCATCGAGGATCGCGGTACAGGGCTCGATCGCGGTGTCGACATCGGCGGGTACGGTGGAGATCGGGCGGTCCGCCGCCCCGCGCACGGCGAGCGGCGCATCCATCGTGTAGCGATAGCAGAGCGCGTATCGAATCTGCCCGTCGACCCGCAGTAGATGCAGCACCTCCTCATCCGCCCCGGACACCGCGCGCTGCATAAAGCTGTCCGGAAAGGGCTGGTCCTCGCCCGGTCCGCGCACCATGCGGATGCCCTGGCCATAGTCGCCGCGGCGGCTCTTGCGGATATATGGGTATGTTTCGTGCGCGTCGCCGAGCAACTCGGGTACGAGATGACCAAAGCCGATCTCGATCAGCCGGTGGTTCCAGGCGAGCTTGTCGTCAGCAACCTCCACCAACTCGGGGGTTGGCACAATTGCACGGCGACGGTCGGTGTTGGCGGCGCGAGCGAGTGCGATCTGGTCGATCCGCAACGGCACTACCAGGTCGGCATCGGCGAAATCCGCTGTATCGAACGCCTCGAACCGGACGTCGAAGCGAGCGTGATCAACGAATTGGTTGATGGCGGGGGCCTGCGTGCTGTGGTCACCAAACAGGATGCGTGGACGGTTCATCGTCCGAACAACGCCCCGACCGACCCCCGGTTCGCGCTTAACGACTCGGCCACCCGTCGCTGCGCGCCGAAATAGATAAGCGCGCTGGGACCCGGATCGCGCACCCGCAGGACGTGAAGCACCGTCGCTACGAACGCCACGCCCACCAGCAGCGGCCGGCGCAGGATTCGGTCGCCGTTGCGTGTCACGCGGGCTGGAGCAATCGTTCGCGCGCGATCTTCTCCCGCCAGACCAGGGGCGCGAGCTGGTGGACGTTGTTGCCCTCTGCGTCGACCGCGACCGTGACGGGGAAGTCCTCTACCTCGAATTCGTAGATCGCTTCCATGCCGAGGTCTTCGAACCCGACCACCCGGCTGCCCTTGATCGCGCGTGCGACGAGATAAGCCGCGCCGCCGACCGCCATCAGATAGGCGGAGCGGTGGTCGCGAATCGCCTCGGTCGCCGCTGGTCCGCGTTCGGCCTTGCCGACCATCGCGAGCAGCCCCTGGTCCAGCATCATGCGCGTGAACTTGTCCATCCGCGTCGCCGTGGTGGGACCGGCGGGACCGACCACTTCCTCACCGACCGGGTCCACCGGGCCGACATAATAGATGACGCGCCCGCGGAACTCTACGGGCAAGGGCTGCCCCGCCGCGACCATGTCGGCGATCCGCTTGTGGGCGGCATCGCGCCCGGTCAGCATCTTGCCGTTGAGCAGCAGGCGATCACCGTGCTGCCATGTCTGCACCACTTCGGGCGTCAGCGTATCGAGATCGACGCGCTTGGCGGCCTTGTCCGGGGTCCAGTTGACGTCCGGCCAGTCAGCAAGCGACGGCTTTTCGAGATAGGCCGGGCCCGATCCGTCCAGCGTGAAGTGCGCGTGGCGCGTCGCGGCGCAGTTCGGGATCATCGCCACCGGCTTTGACGCGGCGTGGGTCGGCCAGTCGAGAATCTTGACGTCGAGCACGGTGGCGAGGCCACCCAGGCCCTGGGCACCGATGCCGAGCGCATTAACCTTGTCCATGATCTCGATCCGTAGCGCTTCGATGTCGTTGCGCGGTCCGCGCTGCTTCAACTGCGCCATGTCGATCTGGCCCATCAGCGATTGCTTGGCGAGCAGCATAGCCTTTTCCGCCGTGCCGCCGATCCCGATGCCGAGCATGCCGGGCGGGCACCAGCCGGCGCCCATCTGCGGTATCATCTCCAACACCCAGTCCACGATCGAGTCGGACGGGTTCATCATCTTGAACTTGGACTTGTTCTCTGACCCGCCGCCCTTGGCCGCGACGTCGATGTGAACCTTGTCGCCCGGCACCATCTCTACATGAAGGACGGAGGGCGTGTTGTCCTTGGTATTGCGGCGGGTAAAAGCCGGGTCCGCCAGGATGGATGCACGCAGCCGGTTTTCGGGGTGCAGGTAAGCCCGACGCACGCCCTCGTCGACGACCTCCTGAAGCGAGCGGTCCCCGGTCAGCCGGCAGTCCTGGCCCCAGCGGACGAATACGGTGACGATGCCGGTGTCCTGGCAGATCGGACGGTGCCCTTCCGCGCACATGCGGCTGTTGGTCAGGATCTGGGCTATCGCATCCCGCGCCGCGGGCGACTGCTCGGCCCGATAGGCCTCACCCAGTGCCTGGATGTAATCGGCGGGATGATAGTAGCTGATGAACTGAAGGGCGTCGGCCACGCTCTCGATCAGGTCGACGTCGCGAATGATGGTAGTCATGACTCGGGCCTGTAGCGTCCGGCGCGGCCCGGCATCAACGGTTCAATATCGTTAACCATGGCCAGTGAAGGGTTCTGAACGCCCCTGCGCTTACATGGTCCGATGACCGTCCGTTCGCGTGATCCTGACCCCGAGCTATCCGCTTCGGTTACTATGCGCGACTTGTTGGGCCTGTCCGCAACTGACGAGCCATTCGTGGAAGAAGGGCGTCGCGCCGACATCTCCCGCGTTGTCGCGCTCTGGCCGCTGATGATAGCAGTGCTGGCCATCATTCCCGCGTTCGCCGGCATTACACTCGCCGTCGTCGGCAAGGGTGGCGGAGCGGTATCCGTCGCGCTCGCCCTTTCCCCAGCGCTGCTGTGCGCAGTGCTGCCGGTCCTACCCGCGCGAATGCCCGCGTTCCGGAACCTGAGTACGCAGGCGACCAATGCAGCTGTTGCGATCGTCGCCGCAGCGCTTGGCACCTCGCTATCCCTGGGCCTTCACGTCGGTCCCGCAACTGCCGCGCCGTTCGGCACGGAATTGCAGGTCGCGCTGTTCGGCGCGGCGCTCATGGTGGCGCTGGTTCTGCATCCGATCAGGGCGGCGACGCTGTCCTACGCCGCCGCGCTAACCGTGACCGCCCCCATGATGCTGGGCCTGGGAGCGTTCATGGCCGCGACGGTGCTCGTCTTCGCTGCGCCATGCATCGGTGTCATCAGGCTCGCCCGGCAGGACCAGAAGCAACTGGAAGGCCGACAGGCAGAGCGGGAAACGGGGCAACTCGCTACCCGCCTGGTCGGGGAGTTCGAGGCGCATGGCTCTGGCTGGTTCTGGCAAACCGACCGTCACGGGCACCTTACCTATTTGTCGACCAAGGTTGCCCGTGAACTCGGCCGCCTCGGGCCGGAGCCGATCGGCCAGCGCCTCACACAGGTATTCCGCATCGATTCAGAACTGGTGGATACCGAGCGGACGCTGACCTTCCACCTGTCCTCGCGTACGTCCTTTTCCGATTACTCGGTCCGCCCTGCCGCCGAGAACGCAGCAGAGCGCTGGTGGTCGATGTCGGGCCGGCCGGTGCTCGACGACCTTGGCCGGTTTCAGGGCTTTATCGGTTCGGGTTCCGACCTTACCGAGAAGCGGCGCGCCGACGCGGAGATCACGCGACTTGCCCTGTTCGACGGGCTGACGGGCCTGGCCAACCGCCAGCGCATGCGGCTGTCGCTCGACCAGACCTTGTCGCCCGGCCATGGTGGGCGCGGGCCGACCGGCCTGTTCCTCCTGGATCTCGACCGGTTCAAGGCGGTGAACGACACGCTGGGCCACCAGACGGGCGACGCGCTGCTGAAGCAGGTCGCCCAGCGGTTGCAGCGGACAGTGGGCGATGCCGGGCTTGTTGGCCGGTTGGGCGGCGATGAATTCCAGGTCGTGATCCCGCGTGAAAACAACCGCGACACGCTGGGCAGCCTTGCGCATGAGGTGATCGCGGCGCTGTCGCAGCCCTATTTCATCGATGGTTCGTCGCTGTCGATCGGCTGTTCGGTCGGGATCGCGATCTCACCGGAACATGGCGAGGATTCGGAAACCCTGATCCGCAACGCCGATCTGGCACTCTATGCAGCCAAGGCGGACGGGCGCGGCGTTCACCGGTTCTTTCGCGAGGAACTTCTGGCGGGCGCCAAGACGCGCAAGCGGCTGGAGGACGACCTTCGCCAGGCACTTGCCGCCGACCAGTTCCACCTTTGCTACCAGCCGGTCGTGTCCACCCGCGACGAACACATCATCGGCTATGAAGCGCTGCTGCGGTGGGACCACCCGACCCGTGGCCCGATCAGTCCGGGCGAGTTCGTGCCGGTGGCGGAGGAATGCGGGCTGATCGAAACAATCGGCGAATGGGTCCTGCGTACCGCGTGTCGTGAAGCTGCGAACTGGCCTGGCGGCACGCGGGTCGCGGTAAATGTCTCCCCGATCCAGTTTGCCAACCCGGCGCTGCCGACCGTCGTAACCAGCGCCCTTGCTGCGTCGGGCCTTTCGCCCGAGCGGCTGGAGCTTGAGATCACCGAGGGTGTCTTCGTCAACGAGTCGCTTCATACGGAGGGGATGTTCGCGACCTTGAAGCGGCTGGGTGTACGGCTGGCTCTCGACGATTTCGGCACCGGCTATTCCTCGCTCGGCTATTTGAAAAAGGCGCCGTTCGACAAGATCAAGATCGACCAAAGCTTTGTGCGCGGCGCGATCGCGCCCGGCAATCGCAACGCCGCAATCATCAAGGCGATCGTGACCCTGGCCGATACGTTGGGCATGGAAACAACGGCCGAGGGGGTCGAGCAGCAGGACGAGATCGCCCTGATCCGGGACCTCGGCTGCAGCCACATCCAGGGCTTCGTCTATGGTCGCCCCGCTCGCGCGCCAGAGGTGCTCACGCAATTGTCGGCCCAGGGCGGAACGGCCGCCCCGGTTGGCCACAAGGTCAGCCGCACGCCGCGCAGCAAGGTGCTGCGATCCGCCCGACTGGAGATCGGCGAGGAGGCGGGCGAGGTCCGGATCCGCAACATCTCCGCGACCGGCGCGATGATCGACGGCGTGGACTTTCCGCCCCAGGCAATCGGCGTCGATGTGCAGATCGAGCTTCTCGAGGATCAATTGTTCCCGGCGACCATCCGCTGGGCCGACGATGGTCGCGCCGGACTCCAGTTCGCTCAACGGTTCGACATGGACCGGTTGAACGCGCCGGCGCAGCGTCCTGGACTGCGACGCGCTGGATAAGGCCCGGACACCCGGCGCGGAAATCGTCGGGCCGGAACGGACCAACGGCCCGAACGTACCTGTGTTCACGGGGAATTTCCCGCAGGACAGTTGCGCATGGCCACCACCTATTCCAGCTCCGATCACCGGCTAACGCCCGCCCGGACGCACGCCCACCCGATCCACGGAATCCTTTCCGCCTACCCGCTCGCCCTGTTCTCCGGCGCGCTGGTTGCGGACATCGCGTATGTGAACAGCGCCAACATGCAGTGGGCGAATTTCGCCGTGTGGATGATAGCGGGCGGGTGCGCGATGGGGGTGTTGGCCGCAGTTGCGGGCATTGTCGACGCGCTGGTGTTTCGCCGCCGGCACCGACACCGGGTGCGCACGGCGGCAGACTGGATCCACTCGGTCGGCACGCTTGCCATGCTGGCGCTCGGCATCATCAACGGCTTCATCCACAGTCGCGATGGCTGGACCTCAGTTGTTCCATCGGGGCTGATCCTGTCGATCATCGTCACCGCGCTCGCCCTGATCACAAGCTGGGTCGGCTACACCTTGCAAGCGCAGGAGAACCGTTGATGCGCCGGCTGCTCCCCCTTCTCGCCCTGTCGGTTGCAGCGTGCAGCGCGTCCGGCGGTGACACCTCCCGTCAGCTCGGTTCTAATCCACAGTTGCCCGAACAGAACCAGTATCTCGTGCCGCCGATGCACATCGCGACGCCCGCGGCATGGAACGGCGCAACACCGACGGCGCCCGCAGGGTTCAAGGTTCAGCCCTTCGCCACCGGCTTCAAGAACGTGCGCGAGCTTTATACGCTTCCCAATGGCGACATCCTGGCCGTTGAGCCGAAGGGGCCCGAGGAGCCCATTACCCGGCCCAAGGACATCGTGGTGAATTGGGTTCAGGGGTTCGGGCACAGCAAGACCAAGGGCGCCGACCAGATCACGTTGCTGCGCGACACCAATGGCGACGGAAAGCCGGAGGTCCGATCCGTGCTGGTCGACCATCTCGTTTCACCCTTTGGTGTCGTGCTGGTCGGCGGCGACCTGTACGTTGCCAACACGGACGCGATCGTCCGCTTCCCCTACCAGGCTGGCCAGACCCGCATAACGGCGCCTGGAACGATCGTGACCGAGCTGCCGGGCGGCCCGATCAACCATCACTGGACCAAAAGCCTGACCGCCAGCCCCGACGGCAGCAAGTTATACGTCGGCATCGGCTCCAACTCGAACATCACCGAGCATGGCTTCGAAGCGGAGAAGGATCGCGCCCGGATCTGGGAAGTCGATCGGGCAACCGGCGCGCATCGCGATTATGCGACGGGGCTGCGCAACCCCAACGGCCTGACCTTCCAGCCTGGTACCAACCAGCTTTGGGCGGTGATCAACGAGCGTGACGAGCTGGGGCCGGACCTGGTGCCCGATTACATGACCTCCGTACGCCCCGGCGCCTTCTACGGCTGGCCATACAGCTATTGGGGCCGACACGTGGACCCGCGGGTCAAGCCCGAGCGGCCCGACATGGTCGCGCGCGCCACCGTGCCGGACTATGGCCTGTCATCGCACGTCGCGCCTCTGAGCCTGGTCTTTTATGCCGGCCAGTCCATGCCCCAGTATCGCGGCGGCGCCTTTGTCGGCGAGCATGGGAGCTGGGATCGTGGCCATTTCAATGGCTACAAGGTCGTGTTCGTGCCGTTCCGGGATGGACGCCCCGCGGGCAAGGCGCAGGACTTCCTGACCGGCTTTCTCGACGGTGACCATGCCCGGGGCCGGCCCGTGGGCCTGACGGTGGATAGGACGGGCGCGCTGCTGGTCGCTGACGACTTGTCGAACACGGTCTGGCGCGTGTCGGCAAGCTGAGATGCCGTCCCCGCGAGAGGAGACGCCGGCGACGACCCCGCCGCTCGAGCAGCTATTGGGGTACGGGCCCGCGCTGGTGATCGCGGCCGCCGGCGCACTTGCATGGACGGGCAGTTCCTTTGTGCTGGTGGCCCTGGTGGCGGGGCAGATCTGGGCGGCGGCGATCCTCCTCTTCCTGGCGGGCGTTACCCGGGGTTTGAGCTTCTTCACCGAAGGCGGGCAGACCGCCGGCCAGCTGGTCGCCATGGCCGTCCGATTCGGGTGCGGTCTGGCCGGTCTGTTGCTGCCGGGCCCACTTGCCTTTCCCGTGCTGATCGCCGGCTATGCCAGTGTCGCCTTCTACGATCCCGTCGCCGCGCGCGGGGGCACCGCACCGCGCTTCTTCGCCCGGCTTAGGCCCTTGCAGATGGCCATCGCGGTTCTCGGGCTGGTGGCGCTGTGGGTGCGCGCGTTGACCTGAGCTGGGTCGCCCACAACCCCTATGCACCCGGACCGATAGGCAAAATAAAAATATGCCGGCTTGCGTTTTGGCAAAGCGGCAGGAAACCATGCGTCGCGCTTCGTTGGCCCTTGTTCCTTTGCTGTGGCCGGCTTGACCGGAAAACAACCTAACCACTATCCCTAGCGTTAAGAACCCGGAGCAAACGCAACCGTTGGTGTGAACAGGCTGCAGCCTTATATTGCAGCAGGGAGAGTGGCAGCGGCCACGGTCCCGGTTTGTTCCGCCGGTCGTGTCCGGCTAGGATCGGGCCTGCCCTGATTCGACCGCGAGTAGAACAGGGAGCGTTCAGTGGATTTCAGGGATACGGATATGGCAGCCGATACGATCGACACCCGTCCCGAGGTAACCGCCCCCGCGGCGACCGGGCCGGCAGCGACTGGCCCCGTGCATCAGGACAGCCATTCGGTTCGCCCCCGTCCCTATCCGGTTGAGGTGGACCATAGCCGCGATGCGCTGCTGACGGACTTCGGCAAGGACACGCTGAACGACCGCTACCTGCTGCCAGGCGAATCGTGCCAGGACCTGTTCGTCCGTGTCGCGTCTGCTTATGCGGATGATGCCGCCCACGCGCAGCGCATCTACGACTATATCTCGCGGTTGTGGTTCATGCCGGCGACCCCCGTACTGTCGAACGGCGGCACCGGGCGCGGTCTGCCGATCTCCTGTTACCTCAACTCGGTGCCCGACAGCCTCAACGGCATCGTCGACACCTGGAACGAGAATGTCTGGCTCGCCAGCCGTGGCGGCGGCATCGGCACTTACTGGGGCAATGTTCGCGGCATTGGTGAGCCGGTCGGCCTGAACGGCAAGACCAGCGGCATCATCCCGTTCGTCCGCGTGATGGACAGCTTGACGCTGGCGATCAGCCAGGGCTCGCTTCGCCGCGGCTCCGCTGCCTGCTATCTCGACGTGTCGCACCCCGAGATCGAGGAATTCCTCGAAATTCGGAAGCCGAGCGGCGACTTCAATCGCAAGGCGCTGAACCTCCACCACGGCGTGCTCATCCCCGACGCGTTCATGGAAGCGGTCCGTGACGGCGCCGAATGGATCCTGCGCAGCCCCAAGGACGGGTCGGAGCGCGGCAAGGTCGATGCCCGCGCGCTGTTCCAGAAGCTGGTCGAAACCCGCCTGGCGACCGGCGAGCCGTACATCGTGTTCGCCGACCATGTGAACTCGACCATGCCCAAGCATCACCGGGACCTGGGACTCAAGGTTTCGACTTCCAACCTGTGCTCGGAAATCACGCTCCCGACCGGCCGCGACCATCTTGGCAACGACCGCACCGCGGTTTGCTGCCTGTCCTCGCTCAACCTCGAAACGTGGGACCAGTGGAAGGACGACCGTCGCTTCGTTGAGGACGTGATGCGCTTCCTCGACAATGTGCTGCAGGATTATATCGACCGGCACGAGCCGGGCATGGAGCGTGCGGCCTATTCCGCCGGGCGTGAACGCTCGGTGGGCCTGGGTGTTATGGGTTTCCACTCCTTCCTCCAGGCGCGCGGCATTCCGTTCGAAGGGGCGATGGCCAAGTCGTGGAACCTGCGCATGTTCAAGCAGATCCGAGCGCAGGTCGACGAGGCATCGATGCAGCTCGCCGTTGAGCGCGGCCCCTGCCCCGACGCTGCCGACATGGGCGTGATGGAGCGCTTTTCCTGCAAGATGGCGATCGCGCCGACCGCGTCGATCTCGATCATCTGCGGCGGCACCTCGGCCTGCATCGAGCCGATCCCGGCCAATATCTACACCCACAAGACGCTGTCGGGCAGCTTCTCGGTCAAGAACCCGTATCTTGAGAAGATCCTGATCGAGAAGTCCAAGAACTCGGACGCTGTTTGGAACTCGATCCTGGAGCATGGCGGATCGGTTCAGCACCTCGAGTTCCTGTCGACCGAGGAAAAGGACTGCTACAAGACCAGCTTCGAGATTGACCAGCGCTGGCTGCTGGAGCTGGCGGGTGATCGCACGCCGTTCATCGACCAGGCCCAGTCGCTCAACCTGTTCATCCCGGCGGATGTCGAGAAGTGGGACCTGCTGATGCTCCACTTCCGCGCCTGGGAGCTCGGCATCAAGTCGCTCTACTACCTGCGTTCCAAGTCAGTGCAGCGCGCCGGCTTCGCAGGGTCGGAGGGCCAGGGCGGCGTGGAGGCGGACAACACGATCGAGACGCCGAAGTTCTCGCTTGGCGAGACCACCGACTATGACGAGTGCCTGGCTTGTCAGTGAATGGGCAGCTTCGGATTGCGTGAGCAATCCGAAGACATGCCGCGACGGCCAGCGGGTCGGCACAGCCGACCCGTCTGACGACGCGGCCAAGGACGCGATGGCAATGACGCACCCGCCCTTTGACACAGCAAAAACCCCGGCCCGCGATGTGCGGATCGGGGCTGCTCCACGCGTCAGTCGCGTGGGTGAGGGCTCAGGCCTCTTCCTCGAACTGGATCGCGACGTCACCGTTCGCGGACAGGCGAACCTTGCCGTCCTCGATGCCAGCCACCAGGCCGACCGAGATGTAGTGGTGCTTGCCGCCCTGCCCGTCCTCGGTCTGGGGCGAGTCGTTCTTGGTCAGCTTGATGCGATCGCCCTCGATATGGTCGACCGTGCCGACATGGGTGCCGTCGGCGCCGATGACCTCTGCATGTTCCTGGATCTGGCTGACGTCGACCATGGTCTTTCTCCTTTGATGGGTGAGCCTGAAATCGGTTCTGGGGCGCAACGAGCGGCAGGGCGTTTGGATGCATCGCCGCGTGGCTTGGAGGGGCTCTCGCGCCGCGGCGGCTCGCCACGTCGGACGGGTGCCCGCGCGATTCACAGTCGCGGGGTGCGGGTGGCGAGGCTGGCACAGCCGTTCAGGCCAGACCGCGTGTCATGTGGTATGGCATGGTGATGACGCGCTCTGCCCGCCTCCTGGCGTTCGCCCTTCCCGGCCTGCTGGGCGCCTGCGCGCGGCAAGCCGCAAGCGGCGTCAGCCATGCCGCCGATGCACCCGGGTTCCTCTTTGGGTTGTGGCACGGCTTCATCTTTCCCGTCGCCTGGGTGCTCAGCCTCGTGATGCCGGACGTGGCGGTGTATGCGGTCCCCAACAATGGCGGCTGGTATGACTTCGGCTTCTTTGTCGGAGTGGTCTTCTTGGGGGTCGGCGCACGCAAGACGCGCACGGTCTATGTCACACGGCGGGTGCGCGGATGAGTTACAGTGTTCTGATCATGTATGCCGTCGCGCTGGTGCTTGGCCTGGCTGGCGGGTGGATGCTGCTGAAGCTCGCGTCCTCGCGCACGTCCGAGCGGCAGGTCTATGCCTATCGCATGTCGGGCGTGATGCTCGTTTCCGGTGCGATCGTGCTCGCCATGTCGGCCACCGCGATGTGGAACTGGAGCACTACCCCGTGATTGCGCCAGCGTCCCCTCTGCTCGGCACCCGGCTTGCGCGCCGCGGCACCGTCAACCCCAATTCGAATATCGTCGTTCCGAAAGGCTGATCCCATGTCCCTCCTCAAAGCCTCCAAGCAGTACAAGCCCTTCGAATATCCCTGGGCGTTCGAATACTGGAAGCGTCAGCAGCAGCTCCACTGGCTCCCTGAAGAAGTGCCTTTGGGTGAGGATTGCCGCGATTGGGCGCAGAAGCTGACCGATCACGAGCGCAACCTGCTGACCCAGATCTTCCGCTTCTTCACGCAAGCGGACGTCGAGGTGCAGGACTGCTATCACGAAAAATACGGCCGCGTGTTCAAGCCGACCGAGATCAAGATGATGCTGACCGCGTTCAGCAACATGGAAACCGTCCACATCGCCGCTTACTCGCACCTGCTCGACACGATCGGCATGCCCGAGAGCGAGTATGGCGCCTTCCTCGACTACGCCGAGATGAAGGACAAGCATGATTACATGCAGAACTTCGGCGTCGATACTGACGAGGACATCGCACGCACGCTGGCCATGTTCGGCGGCTTTACGGAAGGGGTGCAGCTGTTCGCGTCGTTCGCGATGCTGATGAACTTCCCGCGCTTCAACAAGATGAAGGGCATGGGCCAGATCGTGTCCTGGTCGGTGCGCGATGAATCGCTGCATTGCGAGGGCATCATCCGCATGTTCCACGCCTTTGTGCAGGAGCGTCAGTGCCTGACCAAGGCGGTCAAGGACGATATCGCCGATGTCTGCCAGACGACGATCCGGCTGGAGGACAACTTCATCGACCTCGCCTTTGAAATGGGCCCGGTCGAGGGGATGAAGCCCAAGGAGATCAAGAAGTACATCCGCTACATCGCGGACTGGCGGCTGGGGCAGCTGGGCCTCAAGCCCATCTACATGATCGACGAGCACCCCCTGCCGTGGCTGACGCCGCTGCTGAACGGCGTCGAGCACGCCAACTTCTTTGAAACGCGCGCAACGGAATATTCCAAGGCCGCGACCAAGGGTCAGTGGAACGACGTCTGGGACAGCTTCGATAAGCGCCAGAAGGCAAAGACGGGCAAGGCAGCCAACGAGGATGCCGGCGACCAAGGCGCCGACATGTTCTCCGCCGCTGGCGTAGCTGCCGAGTAAGGGTCGCGCGCGCATCGGGACCCGTCCCGGTGCGCGCCACCGCCGAGCGATGCGCGCGACGCGCGAACCGGAAGCGGCGCGACTATCCAGCAATATCGCACCAGGGGCGCCGACGTCCCGTCCACGGGCGCGCCAATCCTTCTGCGACCAGCTGGTCACCCAGTGAACGTCCGTTTCGCACCACAATCCGCAGGCGGCGGCCGTAGCGGTCCGTGTCCCTCGCCCCTGCGACTAGCCTGATCGGCCCGCCGTTGAGCAGTTGCTGGAGGCGCTGCGTGGCCGCGTTCCCCAGCCTGGCTTCGTCATCGCAGCGCGGTGGATGCGTCTCCGGCGCGTCGATGTCGGCGATGCGCACCTTTTCGCCACCGATCCAGAACGTGTCGCCGTCAACGACGCAGTCGACGCCGCCGCCGGTGGGGCACGATCCGAACCAGCGGGGTGGCGCGAAAGATGGGGACCGGCGCTGCCCGCCCGCAGCCCCGACCGGGAGCATCGTCGAACATAGCGCCGCAACTGCCCACAGGGCGGACCTCGCGACACCGGAGCGCCAACGGGATGATCGAAGCGTGGGGCGAGGGCGAGCGGCTCGTCGGCCCGGAGATTGTTCCATGCTCGCATCCGTGCCGTTCCCGGCTGCGCGATGGCGGGCGTCCTGCTCCGCTTCGGAATGAAACTGCGCCTATTTCCACGGGAACGGACCAGATTACCGGCCGGGCATGTCGCCAGCCGCCCCTTAATCTTGGCTCAACGTCGCCCGTGCAAAACTCCATCGCCCATGCTGCCCGGACCCCGCATCTTTCGTCATCGCAAATGGGCCTTGGTCTGGGCGGCGGGCATCCTCTGGCTCGCCTATGACGTGGCAGGGTCCGCACCCGCTCCTCAGCACAATGCAGCCGAAGACGACGCCACGGGACAGCAGGTCACCCCCGACGACCTCGCGATCCTGGCGAATGCGATGCCGGGCTAACGCGTCCGCCGGGTCGGCGCGTGAAAGTCGGGCGGCTTGTCGGCCACCCAGCGAATATACCGGGCAATATCGTCTCGGGACCTCAGCGCATCGAGGTCGGCGAAGTCGGTCGCGAGCTCGCGATTGGTCAGGTGGACGTGGATCGTCCGGTGGCAGATCGGATGCACCGGCACCGTCTCCGTGCCGCCCTGGCTCTTGGGAACCCGGTGGTGCCACTCGACCCGCGTGCCAAGCGGCCGGCTGCACAGGGCGCACGGGTCCGGGCTGACCTCTCGCTCAGCCTGTGCCGCCGCTGCGGCAAGCCCCGCCTTGCGCTTCACCCGTCCTGCCACAGGGCCGATATGGGCAGCCTTGGCGCAACGAAAAGGCGGGGCGCGACATGTGCCGCACCCCGCCCAATCTTTCGTCAGCCGCGATCAGAAGTGGGTAACGATACCCAGCTGCGGACGGAAGCTCTTGGCGCTGCCAAAGGTCGACACTTCGCCGCGCAAACGGAAGCCCGCGTTGCCGGTGATGCCCTTCAGGCCGATGTCCTTCGGGCCAGCTTCGAAGCCGACGCCATAGGTCATGGCGTGGAAGTCGGGGCTGTCGTTGCCGTAACGGTCGAAGTTGATCCAGCGGTAGCCGACCTTGCCGTAGAACAGGCCGCTGTCACCAGCGCGGAAGCCGAAGCGGCCGGCGGCGCCGTAGCCCCAGTCGATCGCGCCATCGACGCCCTTGGACACTTCACCTTCGGCACCCACGAATACTGGGCCGAGCGGCACGTTCACGCCGGCGACGCCCGTGACAACCGCACCCTGCAGCTTGCGGCCGCCGATCGGGGTGTTCGGGATGCCGTGACCAACGCGACGATCAAAACCTTCCCAGCCGCCGAGCACGCCGAAGTACGGCGCAATGCCGAATGCCTTCGACCCATCGGGAGCCGCTGCCTCGCCCGGTGCCGCGTCCGCAGTCGGCGCACTATCCTGCGCGAAAGCGGGAACGGCGAGGAACGTCGCCGCAACAGCGGCGGCGAGGGTGAACTTACGCATAATCTGAACCTCTGCTTCATCTTCAGGCTGGCGGCCGCCGTGCGCGTGCCGCCCTTGCCCGAGGCTCTGCACAACCACCGGCCCCCCTGCCGGTTCAGTACAAAATCGCAGAAATCCGCCAATTATGCCGAGTGTTGCGGAACAGACACGGTTTCTTGAGGGCACATGAACGAAGTGAGGCGCTGCCGTGGCGGATCAGTGGCGGGGGCGGTCCGGGCCGCCCCCGCGCGGCCATGATCAGGGACGCAGTGCTGCGTCGTCCCGGTCGTCCAGATCCTCATCATCGACTTCGTCCTGGTCGAAATCGGCCTGGAGATCGTCCTCGTCGATGTCATCTTCGTCCATGTCAACGGACGCGTCGGTCTCACCAACCTCGGTTGCCTCCATGTCGAGCTCGTCGATGGGCTCGTCTTCCTCGTCGTCGCCCAGGTCGGGCTCGATATCCGTCAGCAGCACGCCATCAGTTGGACCATCGCGCGTCGCCTCCAGGATCTCCGCCCGCTGGCTCTCGTCATAGCCTTCCTCGTCATACCCGTCGTCGCCCGGGCCCATGCCGGTAACCTGATGTCCGCCCATTTCGTTTCTCCTGCTCAACGGTGATCAGGGCGCGAACGGCGGGCAGGGCCGGCGGGTTCCGGAAAGGGGAGCACGAACGCGATGCTCCCCTTCTGGATGCTTGCCCGTCAGGCAGCCCGGTCATAGCGTGCAGGCATTCCTCGGACATTCCGAAAGGCTGAAAGTTGATGCGCCGCCTATATGTCTCGCTCCTGTTCCTTCCACTCGTCACGACAGCGTGTGGCAAGGGGGACGGCGGCACCTCCATCTCCGTAAAGGACGAAGGTGGCCGGGCAGTTGCGAGTGCCGACGGCAATAGCGGCCAGGTGAAGCTCGACGTGCCCGGCTTCGAGGGGAAGATCACCCTTCCCAAGATCAAGCTGGACGCGAGCAACTTCGACCTGAACGGCGTGCATCTTTATCCCGGCTCGCAGATCAACGGCTTCAATCTGCGGGCGGGAGAGAACAACAAGGGTGGCGTCCGCGTGACCTTCACCAGCCCGGCCGAGCCCGCCACCGTACGCGACTGGCTGGCCGAGCGGTTGAACAAAGCTGAATTCAAGCTTCGTAGCGATGGCACCGGACTTGTCGGCAAGACCGACGAGAACCAGGACTTCCGTCTTCAGCTGCGCCCAACGGGGGATCATCAGTCGCTAGGGGAGTTGGTGATCGGCTGAGGTCGCCGGGTCGGCACTGCTCGCCCCTGTTCCGACGCGACCGCAGCGCCTATGTGGCTGTCACGTTCCACCAGGGAAGTTCCCATGCTCGACACCATTGCCGCCGAGGTTCCGACCCTCAGCCTCGCCGACCAGGCCAGCGATCCCGACGGGTTCGCGCAGGCCTTTGGCAAGTCCTTCCAGCGCTTCGGCTTCGCGATCGTCGCGGACCACGGCATTCCTCATGGCCTGATCGACAGCGCCTGGCGCGAAACCGAGGCGCTGTTCGCGCTGCCTGAGGAGGAAAAGCGGCGCTACTGTGTCGCAGGTGGCGGTGGTGCCCGAGGGTACACGCCCTTCAAGACGGAGATCGCGAAGGACGCGAAGCATGTCGACCTGAAGGAGTTCTGGCATATCGGCCGCGACCTGCCGGCCGGGCACCGCTTCGCCGAACAGATGGCGCCCAATATATGGCCGGACCGCCCGGAAGGGTTCAAGCCGACCTTCCTTGACCTGTTCTCCGCCTTCGATACCGCGGGCGACAAGCTGCTGTCGGCCATTGCGCGTTATCTGGGGCTGGAAGCGAACTGGTTCGACCAAGCGGTGCGCGACGGCAACTCTGTGCTGCGCTTGCTCCACTATCCGCCGATCCCCGCCGATGCAGAGGGCGTGCGGGCCGGGGCGCATGAGGACATCAACCTCATCACGCTGCTGCTAGGCGCTGAGGAGGCGGGGCTTGAGCTCCTCGACCGTGACTCGGGCCGCTGGCTCGCCATCCGCCCGCCAGAGGGAGCGATGGTCGTGAACGTCGGCGACATGCTGCAGCGGCTGACCAATCACGTTCTGCCCTCCACCACCCACCGCGTGGTCAACCCGCCGCCCGAGCGGCGCGGCCATTCGCGCTATTCGATGCCTTTCTTCCTCCATCCGGCGCCCGACTTCCTGATCGAAACGCTGCCGGGCACGATCAATGCGGACAATCCCAACCGCTATCCGACCCCGATCACCGCGCACGATTACCTGCACGAGCGCTTGGTCGAGATCGGATTGGTCAAGAAGTAAGCCCCCGAACCGGGTGACGGACGCGCCGCAGCGCAAGATCATTCATGTCGACATGGACGCCTTTTACGCGTCCGTGGAGCAACGCGACGACCCGTCGCTGCGCGGTCGCCCGGTGGCGGTCGGCGGGTCGCGCGCACGGGGCGTAGTCGCGGCCGCCAGCTACGAGGCACGCGCGTTCGGGGTTCGATCCGCCATGCCGTCGGTCAGCGCACTCCGTCGCTGTCCAGACCTGGTGTTCGTGCCGCCGCGCTTTGACGTGTACCGCGCCATCTCCCAACAGATCCGCGCGATCTTTTCCGACTATACCGACCTGATCGAGCCCTTGTCGCTCGACGAGGCGTATCTGGACGTCAGCGAGGACCGCCGCGGGCTCGGCTCAGCCAGCGCAATCGCGAGCGAAATCCGCGACCGTATCCGCGCCGACACCGGCCTGACCGCGTCGGCGGGGGTGAGCTACAACAAGTTCATTGCGAAGCTCGCTTCCGATCAGAACAAGCCCGACGGGATGTGTGTCATTCCACCATCGCGCGGCGCTGCATTCGTTGCCGGGCTGCCCGTGAAGCGTTTCCACGGGGTGGGACCGGTCACCGCCCGGCGCATGAACGCGCTGGGCATCGAAACCGGCGCAGACCTTGCCGCGCGCGACCTGCCCTTCCTTCAAGCTCATTTTGCCGGCCATGCATCTTACCTGCATGGCGCCGCGCGGGGCGAGGATCATCGCCCGGTACGGCCGGACCGCCCGACCAAGTCAGTCGGGGCGGAGCGCACCTTTGAGCAGGACCTGTCCGCGCCGGCCGACCTGCTGAACGCGTTGGAACGGGTGGCGGACGCCGCCTGGACCCGGATCGAGCGAAGCGGTGCGCGCGGGCGTACGGTTACCCTGAAGCTGCGGTTCGCGGACTTCCGGACCATCACCCGCGCGCGCTCCGTTGCCGGTGCAGTCAGTGACCGGCCTGCCTTTGGTGCGATCGGCAAAGCGCTGCTCGCGTCGCAACAGCCCCTGCCCGGCGGCATCCGACTGCTCGGGCTGACCCTGTCGGGGATCGTTGACCCGGACCATGAAGCCGAACCCGTTCTGCCCCTGCTTGAACCGCGTTAGGCAGCCTTGGCCAGCGACGCCTCTGGGGCAGCCGGCAGGGTCAGGATCGCGGTCGCGCCGCGCCCCACTCCCTCGCTCTCCAGCCGCAACGCGCCGCCCATCGCTGTCACCACATTCGCGCACCAATGCAGCCCCAGCCCGCCGGACTTGTGCTCCCGCGTCGAAAACCCTCGCTGGAACAGGGCGGCGGCGGTAATCGAACCAAAGCCCTCTCCGTCGTCCCTGATGCAGATGTCGACCATATCGCCGTCTTTGCTGACGCTGACCGAGATCGAGCCGCTGCCGCGCCCCGTCGCGGCAATGGCTTCCGCGGCATTGCCGAACAGGTTGCCCATGACCTGACTCAGGATCACGCGGCTGGCCATGACGTCGTATTGCATGGCTGGGAAGGAGAACGCGATGGAGGCAAGCTGCGAATAGCGGGCGATGGTGACGTTGCGGGCGACGATTTGCGACACGTTGCACCGTTCCAGCGTAGCGCGCTCATGCGCCTGCTTTTGCTGTTCCCCGATGATTTCGAGAACAAGGGCCATGGCCTCGCGCCCGACCTGAAGCTCACCGCGCATCGCTTCACGCGCCTCCGCGTCGGCCTCGGTCGCTGCCGCAACGAACGCGGCAAGCTTCTGCCGGCGAGCTAACGGAGTGTCATCCCGCGCCAGCTCCCCGATCGCCCGGCCTAACGTCACCCGGTCAACGCGCCCGCGCTGTGCCATGCCGCGGCTCAGGATCGTGCTGATCGGGTTCAGCGCATTGCGAACATTGTGCATGACTGCCACCGCGCTCTCTGAGCGGCCGAGCGCAAACCCCTGTATCTCGATTTGTTCGCGCAGGTCCTGAAGTTGCAGCAGCATCGCGTTGAGACTGACCTCCAATGACCCGATCTCGTCCCGGCGAGAGACTTCCCTCAGCGTCGACGGTTGGCCGGATTCACGGACCTGCTGCATATGCCGCTCGATGTGAGCGAGTGGCTTCAGCACCAGCCGCGCCATCGCGATTCGAAGCACCGCCAGCACCACCAGCAGCAACAGCGTCGATCCTGCCACCGCCAACAGCAGCATCCGACGGCCCAGCATCGACACGTCGCGCGGCATCCGCAGGCGAGCACTCGCCACAGCCCGGCCGTCCGCGCCGATGATCGGCACCGCGATGCGAACGCTGGTCCGGTCGAGTTCGACGCCCTCGCGTTCACTCACATGATGGACGTCAAGTTCGGCCGGACGGCGCAGCAATTGGGACAATTGCGCCGATGTGACTTCGCGCGCGGTCAGCACCAGCCCCGGCGTTGGGGCAGTGACATCCGATCGGCGCACCTGTGCCACCCCGATCGCGGCAACGCTGGAGCCGAGCCTGGCAAAGAAGTGGCCCGAGTTGCCGCGGCGCAGCACCGGCGACAGATCACCTGCAGCAAGCACCCGGAGTTGCCGCTGCAAGCCCGGCACCTCGGCCCCTGTAAGCGGGTTCACCCATCGTGCCGCAGCCACCATCCCATCGGGTGTGACATAGGCCGTGCCCTCGGCTGCCAGGCTGCTGGTAGGGCGTCGCGACAGGTCATCGCCACCTTGCAAATTCCCTGACCGCGCAGCGCCCTTGCCGATATCTCGATCGGCCCAATCCCGCGCCGCGCCTTCGACTTCGGCGCCAGAGGCCGCCAGGACGTCGCGCGTTCGGTCGATCTGGCCCTCAATGACGCGAGTCTCAAGGCCGTCGAAGCTGGGGGTGATTACCGTCGCCAGCAGCAGCGTGATCCCGATGGCCCCGGCCAGCCCGACCGCGGTCAGGATCAGGACCAACTTCGCGCCAAGCGACGAAGGGCTGCGGCGCCATCTACCTCCCGCCCGCGACCCGGCCGCGTGGCGCATCAGCCGTGAGTTCCGGTTGCCGGCTCTTCCTCGCGATCGTCCGTTGCAAACCGAGCTACTGCCATGTCCCGCGCAACGTCAGCCGGTACTGGATGGGAAAAGTAGAAGCCCTGCAAATGGCTGGCCCCCGCGATCCGCAGCGCCTGGACCTGAGCTTCAGTCTCCACACCCTCCGCGATGATCTCCAGTCCCAGGGCGCGACCAAGGTGGATAATCGAATGGACGATCGCCGCCGATTCCCGCTCGCGCCCCATGCCGTCGATGAAGCTGCGGTCGATCTTCAGGCTGTCGAGCGCGAACTTGCGAATGTTGTACAGGCTCGAATAACCCGTGCCGAAATCGTCCAGTGCGATCCTGAACCCCATCTGGCGCAGCTTGTAGAGTGTTTCGGCCGCGCGGTCAGAATCGTCGAAGATCGCGGTTTCCGTGATCTCGATCTGCAGCTGGCTAGGCTCGATACCGGCGGCCAGCACCGCCTGCGTGATATGGCCGACGAAGTTGGTGCGGCGGAACTGGCGCGGGCTGAAGTTCACCGACACATATTGGCCGGGCCAGGCGGCAAGTTCGGTCAGCGCGTTGGCGAGCACCCAGTCGCCCAGTTCATGGATCAGGTTCGACTCTTCGGCGATCGGGATGAACGTCGATGGGCTGATCGGCCCGAAGTCGCTGGTGTTCCACCGCACCAACGCCTCGAATCCGACCACCTCGATCCGGTCGCGTGAAACGATGGGCTGGAACTCCAGGCTCAGTTCACCCCGGTCGATCGCCTGTTTCAGGCCACCTTCGATCCCGCGACGGACGCGAACGCCCTCGTCCATGCTTTCGTCGAACAGGCGGACCACGCCCTTGCCGACCCGCTTGGCATCGTTGAGCGCCAGGTCCGCGCGGCGCATCACGTCGATGGGATCATGCTCGTCCGCGCCGTCCAGGACGACCAGCCCGGCAGAAGCGCCGCCCTGCACCGAATGGCCATAGACGGTCAGGCTGGTGGAGCAGGCAGCCAGGAGGCGGTCGCAA
Organism: Sphingomonas aerophila; assembly: GCF_014199305.1. GTDB lineage: Bacteria > Pseudomonadota > Alphaproteobacteria > Sphingomonadales > Sphingomonadaceae > Sphingomonas > Sphingomonas aerophila. The sequence continues at coordinate 277,196 of NZ_JACIJK010000003.1, read as the reverse complement.
GCCATCGCGGCGGCCTGCTCGCCTGGAGTGTCGAACAGGATGCCAAATTCGTCGCCGCCCAGGCGTGCGACCATCGCCCCTTCCGGGGCATGGCGGTGCAGGATACCGCAGATGATCCGGATCAGCTCGTCCCCGGCCAGATGACCAAGCGTGTCGTTGACCAGCTTGAAACGATCAAGGTCGATCATGGCCGCCGCGAACAGCCCGCTCCGCCGGACCCGCTCGCCCAGCGCCCTTTGGAACGCTACACGGTTGGGCGCGTCGGTGAGGGGGTCATGGGTCGCCATGTGCATCGCCCGGCTCTCGTTCGCGGCAAGCTCGGCGGACTGTTCTTCCAGCCGTACGACCTGCTCGGCCAAACGCGTCCGCGCGGCCGCAAGCTCGCGATCGGTCTGCCAGCGCGCGGCAAGCGCCGCCGCCGTTTGCTGGACCTCGGCAACCTCGAAAGGCTTGGCGAGGTAGAAGATCTTGTCGGCGGGTCCCGCGACGCGACTGATTTCCAGCGGCGTGAAGTCGGAATAGCCGGTGACCATGACCAGGTTGATCTCCGGGTCGAGGGCGCGGATCCGTCGCGCGGTTTCCTGCCCGTCGATCCCCGGCGGCATCCGCACGTCGATAAAGGCGACGGAGAATGGCTCGCCGGCCGTCCTGGCCGCGTCCACCACGTCGATCGCGTCCAGTCCCTGGTGGCAATGGACGATGTCGAAGTCGCTCTGGTCGTCTGCCATATCGGCCTGCCCATTCTCTCCGAACAGCTCGATCGCCATGGCGCCAAGAGCATCCGCAGTCACGGTGGCCCGCGCGAGAGAACGGCGATAGCTGTCGTGCACAGCCTGCTCGTCATCCACGATCAAGATACGCATCGAACACTCCGCCTTGCTTTGCGCCGGGTGCTCAAACGGCCTCTATGCACTTGCCAGGCCGTAAATGAACGCAATTAAGGGGCAGTAAACGACGGCGGACGCTCCAGCGCCTGCTCACCCAGCACGATTGCGCCAAGCGGCCCCGCCCGCCCGCCGAGCGCGGGTGGCACCAGGAACGTGTCGACCAGCGCGACCTCGGCCACGGGCACATAGCCGGCAAGGCTGCGGGTCATTGCAGCGCGGACTCTCGGAAACAGGTGCGTCGTCCCGGTCATCACCCCGCCCCCCATCACGATCCGGCGCGGAACGCCCGTCAGGACCAGCGCATGGCAAAGCTGGCCCAGCGCATGCGCTACCAGGTCCCACGCCGGATGATCGGCGGGCAGGTTCTCGGCCGCCTCGCCCGTGCGCGCCTTGATAGCGGGTCCTGCGGCAAGCCCCTCGATGCAGCCGCCGTGAAAGGGGCAGGAACCGACCCAGTCATCACCGGAAACCCGAACAGGCCGCAAATGCCCCATCTCGGAATGGGTAAGGCCGTCCACAGGACGCCCGCCCGCGATCAGCCCGGCGCCGATGCCGGTGCCCACTGTGACATAGGCGATGTCGGCCAGTCCCTCCGCCGCGCCCCAGCGCGCCTCTGCCAGCGCCGCCCCCACCACGTCGGTATGGAAACCGGTCGGCACGCCAGCAACGGCAGCCAGCCGCCCGGCGATATCGGCATGGGCCCAGCCAGGCTTGGGCGTGACCGTCACATGGCCATAGTCCGCAGCCGAGCGATCGATCGAGATCGGCCCAAAGCTCGCAATGCCGAGCGCGTCATAGCCACGCCACCGTTCCAGCACCGCCTCGATCGCCGGCAGGGTCTCGTCCGGCCGGGTGGTCGGGATGCGGACTTCGTCCTCAACCGCATCAGGTCCGCGCGCCAGGATGCAAACGCATTTGGTCCCGCCCAGCTCAACTCCGGCGATAAGCGGTTCCTGTGGCATGCCCGTCTCCCTTGCGTGCCCCCCTGCACGACCGCGCGGCAGGGGGCAACGCGCCGGCGGTCGCGGTTATTCGACGGTAACGGACTTGGCGAGATTGCGTGGCTGGTCGACATCGGTGCCCTTGGCAACCGCAACATGATAGGCGAGCAGCTGCACTGGCACCGCGTAGACGATCGGCGCGATCAGCGGATGCACCTTGGGCATCGTTATCGTAGCGATGCAGCCTTCGCCGGCGGCAGCGACGCCGTCATAGTCGCTGATCAGGATCACCCGGCCGCCACGCGCGCGCACCTCCTGCATGTTCGACACCGTTTTCTCGAACAACGGCCCCGACGGTGCGATCACGATCACGGGCACCGCATCGTCAATCAAGGCGATAGGCCCGTGCTTCATCTCACCTGCGGCGTAACCTTCGGCGTGGATGTAGCTGATTTCCTTCAGCTTCAGCGCACCCTCCAGAGCGAGCGGATAGTCGGTGCCGCGACCAAGGTACAGGACGTCACGCGCGCTTGCGACCGTGCCGGCCATCGCCTCGATCGCCTCGTCATAGGCAAGCGCGCCGTTGATCGCGGCCGGTGCCTCCGACAGGTGACGCACGATCTCCCGCTCCGCCGCCTCGCTCAACTTCCCCTTGGCGCGTGCAAGATTGGCCGCCAGCGCTGCCAGCACCGCAAGCTGGCAGGTGAACGCCTTGGTGGACGCGACGCCGATCTCCGGCCCTGCATGGGTCGGCAACAGGATGTCCGCCTCCCGCGCCATGGAACTGGTGGGCACGTTGCACACCACCGCGATCCGTTGCCCCTCGGCGCGGGCGTGGCGCAGCGCCGCAAGCGTGTCCGCCGTTTCGCCCGATTGCGAGATGAACAGGGCAAGCCCGCCCGGCTCCATCACCGGCTGGCGGTAGCGAAACTCCGATGCGACATCGATGTCGACCGGAACCCGCGCGAACTGCTCGAACCAATAGCGGGCGACCATGCCGGCATAGAAGCTCGTCCCGCATGCCACGACCGTAACGCGGCGCACGTCGGACAGGTCGCTTTCAGGGATCGGCAGCGTGACTCGCCCCTCCAGCCGCTGCAGGTACGAACGCAGCGTCTGGGCAACCACGACCGGCTGCTCATAGATCTCCTTCTGCATGAAGTGGCGGTAGTTGCCCCTGTCCGCCGCGTGACCGAACACGCCCGAGTTGACGATCTCGCGCTCCACGGTCGCGTTGTCGCGGTCGAAAATCTGCACCCGGTCGCGCCGCACCTCCGCCCAGTCGCCTTCCTCCAGATAAGCGATGCGCTGGGTCAGCGGGGCGAGCGCATGGGCGTCCGAGCCGAGGTAATTCTCCCCGTCACCATAGCCGACCGTGAGCGGCGCACCCAGGCGAGCACCGAACAGCACATCGGGTTCGGTGCGGACCAGCACTGCCAGGGCGAATGCGCCGTGCAGGCGCGGAAGCACGGCCGCCACGGCTTCACGTGCGCCCAGGCCGCGCTTCAGCTCGCGATCGACCAGATGGGCCACCACCTCTGTATCAGTTTCCGACAGGAACGTGCGCCCGTCCGCGATCAGCTCTTCCCGCAGTGGCCGGAAATTCTCGATGATGCCGTTGTGGACCACGGACACGTCGCCCGCGATATGCGGATGCGCGTTGTCTTCGGTCGGCCCGCCATGGGTCGCCCACCGCGTATGCGCGATCCCGATCAAGCCGGGCAGCGGGTCGGCCCGCAACCGTTCGGCAAGGTTGGCGAGCTTGCCCGGCGCGCGGCGACGGTCGAGTTCACCGTCATGCTCGGTGCAGATGCCGGCGGAGTCATAGCCGCGATATTCAAGCCGCTTCAGGCCCTCAAGCAGGCGGTCCGCCACCGGCGTCGCACCCAGAATGCCAACGATTCCGCACATGTTCGAGCTTTCTCTTGTCGAAATTCAGTAAAGGACGGTAATTCGGTCGACGGGGATCGTCCCGATCATCTCGCCGCCTTCTTGCTGGCCATTGCTGCCCGAAAGCGGGCCGCCCAGCCCGACTTCACGACCTGCGGCGGACGGACCAAAGCCAGCGCGTCAGCCTCGACGTCCGCGGTGATGACCGACCCCGCCGCGACGATGGCGCCTGCCCCGATCGCGACGGGCGCGACCAGTGCTGAATTGGACCCAACAAAGGCGCCGGCCCCGATGGTGGTGCGATATTTAAGGAATCCGTCGTAATTGCACGTGATCGTGCCGGCACCGATGTTGGCGCCCGCGCCCACCTCCGCGTCGCCAAGGTAGGACAGGTGGTTCGCCTTCGCGCCCTCGCCCAGAACGGCATTCTTGACCTCGACGAAGTTGCCGACGCGAGCCCCTCGACCGATCCGCGCGCCGGGACGAAGCCGCGCAAACGGGCCGATCGCCACGCCCTCTCCGACGCTGGCGCCTTCCAGGTGGGAAAATGCGTGGATCACCGCCCCGTCCGCCACGCTGACACCGGGGCCGAACACGACATTGGGTTCGATCACCACATCCCGACCAATTGCGGTGTCATGGCTGAACCAAACAGTGCCGGGATCCGCCAGCGTCGCGCCCTCCGCCATCGCCCGGTCGCGACGCAGTTGCTGCCAGCGTGCCTCTACCCCGGCGAGTTCGGCGCGGCTGTTCACGCCCGCAACCTCATCCGCTGCGGTTTCGATCACGGCCGACGCACGCCCGTCCGACGCTGCAAGCATGACCACATCGGGCAGATAGTACTCGCCAGCCGCATTGCCGTTGCCGACGCGGGGCAGCCAGCCGAACAGGTCTTCCACCCGCGCCGCCATCAACCCGGAGTTGCACAAGGTCACCGCCCGCTCTTCGGGCGATGCGTCCTTGTACTCGACCATGCGATCGATCCGCCCATTGGCATCGGTGATGACCCGGCCATAAGCGGCGGGATCGGCTGGGCGGAAGCCAAGCACGACCGTCGCCGGCGTGTCGGGCGCGTGCAGCCGCGCGATCATCCGCCGCATCGTGTCGGCACTGACCAGCGGCACGTCGCCATAGAGGACCAGGACGTCGCCCGCGAACCCTGCGAGCGCGTCGCGCGCCTGGAACACGGCGTGGCCGGTGCCAAGCTGTTCGGACTGGAGCGCTGTCACTACGCCCAACGGCGCGACCGCTGCCTCGACCTGCTCCCGCCCGGCACCCGTCACCACCACCGTCCGCTCAGGCGCCAGTTCCCCGACAGAGGCAAGCAGGTGCATCAGCATGGGCCGCCCCGCGATCGGGTGCAGCACCTTGTGCTTCAGCGATTTCATGCGGGTACCCTGCCCGGCGGCAAGGATGACAACGGCAAGCGGTGGCGTGCTCATGGTGTTCGCGCCTGCCACGAAGATGTTGCCAAAGCCATAGCCCTGCTGGCACTCGCGCGCGTCATGAATGCTGATTTTCCTTTCCGCATCGTCGGGTTCGACCTCGACGGCACGTTGCTCGACACCAGCGGCGACCTCGCCGCAGCGGTAAATCACGCGCTGACCAGCGTCGGGCGACCTGCGCTCAGCGTCGAAGAGGTGCGCCCGATGATTGGCGGCGGGGCGCGTCACATGCTGGCCCAGGGCATGGCCGCGACCGGAGGGTGCACGGAGGGGGAGCTGGACGTGCTTCAGCGCCGGCTGCTCGACTATTATGCCGCCAACATTGCCGACAAGACGCAGCCCTTCCCCGGTTGCCTGGCCGCGCTGGACAACCTCACTGGCAGGGGCGTGCGGCTGGCGGTGGTGACCAACAAGCTCGAGCATCTGGCGCGCGAGGTGCTGGACGCGCTGCACCTCACGTCGCGCTTCGACGCGATCATCGGGGGTGACACGATGGGCCCCGGCCGCGGCAAGCCTGCGCCCGACCCTGTGCTCGCCATGGTGCAGCGCTGCGGCGGCGGCAGCGCGGCCTTTGTCGGCGACTCCGTTTACGACGTCCAGTCAGCGCAGGCGGCGGGCCTGCCGGTGGTCGCCTGCAGCTTCGGCTTTCTCCAGCAGCCGGTCGAAACGCTCGGCGCAGAGGCTGTGATCGATCATTACGACGAACTCATCCCGACGCTCGTCCGGTTGGGATCGGCCGCATGACAAGCTTCTGGCGGATCGCCCTGGTCGCCGCAGCCATTTTCGCCGTGGTCATGGCTCTCGCCCCGCACCCGCCGTCGCTCCCGTCGAGCGACAAGAACTGGCACATGCTCGCCTTTGCAACGCTCGCCCTGCTCGCAGCACTGGCTTACCCGCGCGAGCCGCTGTTTCGGATCGGGGAGCACCTGTCGTTCCTGGGTGCGCTGATCGAAGTGCTCCAGTCGATCCCGGCGTTGCACCGCGACTGCGACATCAAGGACTGGATCGCGGACACGATCGCGATCGCGGCTGTCCTGTTGGTCGTCCGCCTCGTCAGGCGCGGCCGCGCCGCCACTTGATCCAAAGGTGCCGCGCAAGCAGCCCCGGCGGCATGCGCAGCCAGTGCGAGCGGACATAAAAGGCGGCCCTGGTCGCAGGTCGAACTGCCCGGCCCCAGCCATCGCGCGCCAGCACCCGCCGCTGGATTAGCCGGTCGAGGCTGTCCCACTTTCGCCAGCTCTCCGGAACCTCCGTACCGAACAGCGCATGGGCTTGCCGGCCGGCACGCATGACCTGCGGCAGGAGCCCGTGGCACACGGCGCGCTCGTCGACCCCCTCGCCACCGAACTCGGTCAGGAGGCAATGCACATCCCACAGGTTGCGCAGGCCCCCGGCAAGGTCGCCATCGGCCAACAGGTGCGCAGCCGCGTGGACGACCATGTCGGCGTGAGAGAGGATGGACAGGCCGTTGCCGAGCGGTTCGGCGCTCGCGACCAAGGCCGCGGCATCAGGGCTGGGCCTCGCGGTCGGGGGCAGGATCGTATGGTGCACATCGATCATGCGATCCCGCTCACGATGGATCAGCGGCGGCAGCTCATGCATCCATGTCCGGTAGTAATGGTCATCATAGGCGTCGGGCTTGACCCATTCCCACCCGCCGCCAAGCAAGGCGCGTTCAACCGCCGCCAGCTGGTCGCGCGAAACCAGCAGGTCGAGGTCGCCGATCTGCCGCCCCTGCCCCGCCATCAGCCCGGCGGCCGCATAGGCCGTCCCCTTCAGCATGATGAGGGGGGTGCCGAGCGGGGCAAGCACCCGGCGCGCCATCTCCGCCTCCCATAAGGCCGTGCGCCGCGCCTGCACCGCGCCCGCCTGGGCATCGGCAAGCCAGTCCTGAACCTCGGCAGGCAGCGGCAGCCCCGCCAGTCGCCACGCGAGCGTACCGGCCAGTTGCTCGGCCCGCGCCATCGTCAACAGGGCGGTCCAGCCCTCTCCATCCAGCGCGGTGGTGGAGGCCGGATTGCGAAGCGCGGCCGCCAGCAGGCGCGCATCGGTCATCCCCAAATCTCGTCAACCATCGCCAATGCCGACGCACCATCGGGGTAGTCGACCGCCACTGTGGGCACCTCACGCACCAGCCGGGTGAGTGCCCGAAATCCTGGCTCGCCGAGATTGGCATAGTTGGTGGAGGCGGCCGTCAACCGCACGAATGCCTCGCTGGCCGGCACCGCGCGCGTCGCCGGTGCGAACCCGTACCGCGGGAACAGCAGCATCGCCGGCATCGCTTGCCGGTTCATCCCCGCCAGCGCCAGCGCGTCGGGGACGAGATGCCGGATCGTGCCCTTTGGCGTTCCCACCAGTTCAGGCCCCCAGCGCCCTTCCCCGGCGAGTGCCGCGATGCTGTCGTTCTTCAGGCTGATCGGGCGCGGGAACGGGTGCAGCGAGCCATTGTGGAGGTCGACCAGCGCGAACTCGTCGCCCAGCAGCCTCCAGCCACGACGCATCAGCATCGCGGCCAGCGTCGACTTGCCCGCCCCCGACTCTCCCGTCATCACCAGCGCGCGCCCGTCCTTCTCGACCGCCGCCGCGTGGAGCAGCAGGTGACGTCGCCAGCCGAGCGCCACCTGCAGGTTCATGGCCATTTCCGCCGCCAGCAGCGCGTGGGCAAGCGGCAGGGGCGCAGCCTCAGGCAGCATGTAATCGCCTGCAATCGCCACGGACGGCCGTACCCAGCGCCGCCACGGACGGGTCGGCTCCAGTCGAACGGTGAAGTCAGGAACGCTGTCGCCCGGCGGATAGTCGGCGTAGAGCGCGCGCAATTGCGCCAATGGCTGGCTCCAGGCCGATCCGACCCGGAAGCTTGCCGGCCCCACCCGAACCTTCACGCCGCGCTCACCAGCCCCGCCGCGACCAGCTCCTCCAGCCGCTCTGCCAGATCGTCTGCCTCGGTCAGGTCATAGCGCTCGGCCAGTGCCGCGCGAAGCTTGGCCAAGGTCAGGCCATCTCGCCCGAGCGCGTCCAGGATCTCCGGCGCGGGCTCGACAAGCAGGTGGGTCTGCCCCGACGGGCGATGATAAACAGCCGTGAAGGCGTCGATCGGTTCGGCCAACAGCGCATCGGCTGGCGGCGCGCGATAGATCACGCTGCTTCCGTCCGGGTCAGGCGCGCGGCATCTGGAGCGAGGCGAAACAAGTGAAGCCACCCTGCCCGCGCTGAAGCCGCCGAATGTAGTTCACGTAGGCGCGATTGCTTTCCATGCTGGTGCCGGGCAGCTGACTGCCGGCCAGCGCGCGCTTGACCTCCTCGCCCTTGAACGCGCGGCCCGGCGGGGCGAACGCTCCCTGCGTGCCGGCAGGCACCGTGCTGCCATCAGGCGCGATGAAGCTGCCCGCGCGACCGGGGTCCGGAACCGGGATCTCGCAGGCAAGCACCGAGCCGGCAGTCTGCGCCAGGGCCGGTCGGATCGACAGCACCGCCGCGCCAGCGCCAGCGCCGATCATCAGCGCCCGGCGACGGGTCGTCGTCGCGGGCCCATTCGGCTGGTCGTCGGGTCGGTCGGCGTCGCTCATCTTGGCCCTTGGTACCCCTTCGCCCTTTCACAATCGTGAAGCCGGAGCAAGCGGCCTCCACGTGCCGCAACGGGACGGAACGTTGGCCCGAGCCCTAGCGCCCCGCGGTGACGTGCCCGCTCCGCTCCAGCTTGCCCCACCCCACCCACGGACCGCGCATCGCCTGGACCAGCGCCTTTACGACGACATAGTACATGATCTGGCGATACCCGATCCGCTGGGGAATCAGCAGCCACAACAAGCGCCAGCGCTCGCGCCGCTCCAGCGCAAAGGCGATCACGGCGGCCAACAGGTCGGCGGCGGTGAACAGGCTCCAGTAAATTGCCATTTGGATCACGTCGCCCTGCGTCTGCGCCCAGCCATGCGCCGCAACCCGCAGCCAGGTTCCCACGATGCTGGCGACCAGCGCCAGGTCGATGATCGGCGAAATGGCGGCCAGCAGGACCTGGAACAGCACCGCCTGGGGCAAGCCCACCCGGGCAAGGCCACGGGGCCTGCCGGACACGATGATGCCCTTGTGCTTCCACAGACATTGCAGCGTGCCATAGGCCCAGCGGAACCGCTGCTTGGCAAGGCCGCGGAAGCTTTCGGGCGCTTCCGTCCAGGCAACGGCATATTGGTCATAGGTGACCTTCCACCCTGCGCGCTGGATGGCGATGGTCAGGTCCTGATCCTCGGCCAGCGTGTCCGCCGGATAGCCGCCGACCTGCCGCAACGTTTCCGTCCGCCATGCCCCCACCGCGCCCGGCACTACCGTGATCGCGTCAAGGCTCGCCAGGGCGCGGCGCTCCAGATTTTGTGCGGTGATGTACTCCAGCGCCTGCCAACGGGTGACCAGGTTGATGCGGTTGCCGACCTTGGCATTGCCCGCCACCGCGCCGAGCTTGGGATCGACGAACCAGCGGGCCAGGCGCGCAATGGTGGTTGCCTCGAACTGCGTATCGGCATCCAGCGCGATCACCAGCTCGGTATCGACCAGCGACAATGCCTGGTTGAGCGCACGCGCTTTGCCGCCGTTGGGTAGCGTCAGCAGCCGGACGCGTGGGTCTGTGCCATAGGCCTCCTCCACCACCGCGCTGGTGCGATCCTTGGAGCCATCGTCGATCACGATCACCCGCACATCGACATCCGTGCTGTCCAGCACCCGGGCGACGGCGCGCTCGATCACCCGCTCCTCGTTGAAGGCCGGGATCAGCACGGTAATCCGCCGGGCCGGATCGATCGCGGGAAACACCGTCCGCCCCTCCACCCGCGCCTGCCGAAGCGCCAGGCCCGACAGCACTAGCGCGCGGGCAATGCCCAGGGTGACCGCGATCAGGAACAGCCAACGCAGGGCAATGGTCAGGTCGCCCAGCGTCGTGAACAGGATCAGGTCCCAGCGCGCCGCCGCCCGATCGGATGCGGAAATGGGCGGCATCGCCGCGGCGCGCGATAGGCCGGCAAGCTCCGACACGGGCACGAAGCGATAGCCGCGGGCGCGCAACTGGTCGATGATCGCGGGCAGCGCCGCCACCGTCTGCGACCGGTCGCCACCGGCATCGTGGAGCAGCACAACATTGCCGCTACGCTCGTCGTTCGATGCCTCCACGCCCGCCACCGTGCGATCAATGATCGCCTGCACCCCCGGCCGGGTCCAATCGCCCGGATCGACGTGAAGCCCTACGGACAGATAGCCGAGCCGCTGCGCGTCGAGCGCCGGCCCGATTTCGTCCGCCGTGGTCGGCTCCGCATCACCGAAGTACGGGGCACGGAACAGGCGTAGCGACCGGCCGGTAAAGGCCTGGAACAGCCGTTGCGTCGCGTTCAGCTCGACCGCGGTCGTCCCCTCGGACACGGTGGCAAGGTTGGGGTGGGTATAGGTGTGGCTGCCTACCTCATTTCCTTCCGCAACTTCGCGGTCGAGCAGGCGGCGCTCCGTAAGCGCATTCTCGCCGATGACGAAGAAAGTCGCCGGAACGCCCTTTGCCTTCAGAATATTGAGAATGCGCGGTGTCCAGGTCGGGTCGGGTCCATCGTCAAAGGTCAGGGCAACCAGCCCCGGCTTGTAGCCCGTCCGCTGGATCAGGAACGGCGATGGCAGCCGCTCGAAGCGCACGTCCGACACCGTGCCGTCGCGCGCCGTTGCGATCCGCCGCTGCCCGGCAACCGGGGTCGCCCCGATACGCAAGATCTCGCCTGCTCCCTCGATATCGACCTCGGTGCCGGCCGGGATCGCGCCCATCACGGTTGCGGGCGGCAGTGTCGGGTGATGGCGACCAAAGAACCGCCACAGGCCGGGGTCCTCGCTGCCCAGCCGCCAAAGCGCGACCTGGCGGATACCGGCCCGACCCAGCGCGGCAAGCTGGTTGTAGGCGGCGGGCGCGTCCGCGATCCACACCTGGTGATCGGCACCCGCTTCGGAATAGCCGAAATGCGACTCGCCCGTCGCCTTGTCGAAGGTCGGCGTCACGCTGGAATCGCGCGCGGCAAGCCAGGCTTCCTCCACCGACAGCGCGTCGGTGTCGCCGCCCTTTTTCCAGTCATAGGCATAGGACGCGACCGCGACGACCAGCTTGGCTGGTGGCACCGTTCGGGCCGCCCGCGCGACCACCGTCTCGAACCAACGCTGCGACGCGATCGCACCGGGGTCGCCGCCCTGGTAATGCTCGTCATACGCCATCAGGAACAGCTTGTCGGTGACCCGCGCATAGGCGCGCAGGTTCCAGGCCGGGTCATCCGCTGGCACCGCGATCGCCACCGTCCAGCCGCGCTTGGCAAAGCGGTCATGCGCTTCGGACAAGAATCGCCGGTAATTCTGCTGCGCGGCGGCGGGCAGCTGCTCGAAATCGAAAAAGGCGCCGTCCGCGTGGTTCGCCGCCAGCAACGCCTCGACCCGTGAAAGCGTCCGCGCCCTGGCCGCCGGATCGGCGAAAAGCGCGACGGTCCCGGCCGTGTCCCACTCACCATTCAACGCGTTCTGCACCATCGGCAGCACCAGCGGTCGATGCGTCGCCTGTGACAGGATCGCCTTGCCCGCCGGATCAGGGAAGTCGGTAATCCGGTGGTCTTGCCCGGTGATCGACATCCAGCCCGGCACCACCCAATCGAGCTGGTTCACATGGCGGCGGAGCGATGCCGTGCTCGCCTCGTCCCAGGGCGCATGAAAGGCGATGGCGAGCGGCGTCGCGGCCGATCCGCTCGGCCCGCGCCACAAATGCCCCATGTAACCCAGCGCACGCCCGATCGCCCGCACCGGCTGATGCCCGCCAACCCCCGGCACCGCCGCGCCGTGCATGGGCGGGCGCTCCACGGTGAAGGGCAGCGGCCGGGGCGTCGCGACGGCCAGGATCGTCGCCGCGAACGCCACCAGCGACACGATCAACAAGGTCGCGAATGCCAGGCTGGCCAGAAGAAACCGGCGCCGCCGCCGGCCCGAGGGGTCGAAGAATACAGGCTGCTCGCTCACATAGGTACCCGAACTGCGGCAAAGGCGTGATGGCGCGACACGGCAAGGTTCCAGCGTTGGCAGCGGGTGCTGCTATGGGTCGGTAAATGGCGCTGCGCAACGCCGCTGATCGTGGCTGGCTGGGCGAATAGCTGTTGATCGCCTATGACGCAGGTCATGAACGGGAGTTTATCAGGTCAACAGGCTTGGCCTGGGACATGGAAGGCGGCGGGGCCATGGCCACTGACGCGCAACGCGCGCCCGTGCTGACCGGCTTCGCCCCCCGTGTTCGCTGGGGCTTGCTGGCCGCCCTTGCCACTGCCGTCGCTGCGCTGGCGGTAGGCGCGAGCATCGATGTCGCCGCTGTGATCCTGGTCGGCAGCGCCATCGCCGCCCTCGCCGCGGCAGGTCCGCTCGACACTGGCGCCGCGCCGGCCACCCCTACTGCGGAGGCAACGCCCCTGCTGCCCGATGTGCTGGATGCGATCGCCGAACCGGTGCTGGTGGTCGGCGACGGCCGGATCGCCGCCGCCAACCGTGCCGCGCGCGACGCGCTGGGGCAGCATATCGTGGGCGAGGACCCACGGCTCGCCATCCGTCACCCCGCCGCGGCCGAACTGATCGCTGACGGCCAGCCCGGCGAGGCGGTGGAACTCGCCGGCCTTGGCGGCATCGACCAGCGCTGGGAAATGCGGGTCGGGGCCACGGCCGATGCCCGCCGCATCGTTCACCTGCGCGATCGCACCGCCCAGCACGCCGCCGAAAAGATGCGGGTCGATTTCGTCGCCAACGCCAGCCACGAACTGCGCACCCCGCTCGCCTCCATCCTCGGCTTCGTGGAAACCTTGCAGGACGAGGCGGGCGACGATCCTCCGACCCGTCACCGCTTCCTGGAAATCATGGGCAACGAGGCGAGCCGGATGCAGCGGCTGGTCGGCGACCTGATCAGCCTGTCGCGGATCGAAGCGGACAAACATCGCCCACCCTCCGCCAGGGTCGACCTTCGCGGGTTGCTGAAAGAAGTGGAGGTCGAGCTTCGCGCGGCGCAGGACGGGCGGGCGGACGATCTGGAGGTGCAGCTCGACCCCACGCTGCCCTCCGTCATCGGCGACCGGCCGCAATTGTCACAGCTGTTCCACAACCTGCTTGGCAACGCGCTGAAATACGGCCGCACCGGCACTCCCGTCACCGCCGTCCTCGCCCGCGATGGCGAGGCTGGGGTGCGCCTGACGGTGGTCGATCGTGGCGAGGGCATCGCGCCCGAACACCTGCCACGCCTGACCGAGCGCTTTTATCGCGTCGATGCCGGGCGCAGCCGCTCCGTCGGGGGAACGGGGCTGGGCCTCGCCATCTGCAAGCACATCGTGGAGCGGCACCGCGGGCGTCTGCGCATCGCCAGCCGGGTGGGCGAAGGCACCACCGTCACCGTGACACTGCCGGCCGCTCCGGCCGCGCTGTCATGATCCGGTAACGCCCGTGTCACACTGGCGGAAACGATCATGGGCTTCCGCCAACTCCTGCCTGCAATCCTGCTGCTGCTCGCCGCCTGCCACGATCAGGCGAGCGGGGGGCTCGGTACGCGCGACTCGATCTCGGCCGTTGGCTCGTCCACCGTCTATCCCTTCACCACGACCGTCGCCGAACAGTATCTCGCGGCCAACGTTGATGCCGAGCCACCGGTGATAGAGGAAACCGGCACGGGCGCTGGCATGCGGCTATTCTGCGCCGGCGTCGGTGCCGCCTATCCCGACATCGTGGACGCATCCCGCCGCATCCGGTTGAGCGAATATCGCAACTGCGCCGCCCATGGCGTCGACCGGCTGGTCGAGGTGCAACTGGGCCTGGACGGCATCGCCATCGGTCGCTCCCGCGCCGGCCCGCCGATCGCGCTCACCCCGGCCCAACTCTATCGCGCACTGGCGCAGGCACCGGGCGGACGGCCCAACACCGCGCGTCGCTGGTCGGATGTGGATCCGGCCCTCCCTGCCAGCCAGATCCTGGTCTATGGCCCGCCCGCCACCAGCGGCACTCGTGATGCCTTTGCGGAGCTCATCCTGCTGCCTGGCTGCCGCGCGGTGGAAGGGCGATCAGGTCCGGCGTGCACCCGCCTGCGTGAAGATGGCGCCTATGCCGACGCGGGTGAGAACGACAATCTGATCGTGCGCAAATTGTCCGCCAACCCGGCCGCGCTCGGCATCTTCGGCTGGAGCTACCTTGCCGAAAACGGGGGAACGCTTGCCGGGGTGCCGATCAACGGTGTCGAGCCCACCCGCGCGTCGATCTCCGCCGGCCGCTATCCCGGTGCCCGCCCCTTGTTTCTGTACGTCAAGGCGGCGCATCTGGCGGCAGTGCCGGGCCTGCGTACCTTTTTGCGTTTGTACGCCGCCAATTGGGGCGATGGCGGTGCGCTTGCCCGGCGCGGGCTGATCCCGGCAAGCCCGGCTGTGCAGGCGCAATCCTTGTCGGCGATCCAGCGCGAAACGCCGCTCGACCCGATGGGCCTACCATCGTGAAAGGATCAACGCTCGTTATCCTGGTTGTCGGGCTGGCAGTGCTGTTCTGGCAGGTAGCCCGCGCGCGCGCTTACCAGTTCGGCGGGTCGGGCAAGTTCGGATCGCTTCCTGCCCAACATGGCTGGTTTGCCGCGCTGTGGGTTCTGCTCCCCTCGCTTGCCTTCCTGGCCGCCTGGCAGATCAATGCACCGGGCATGGTCACCGATGCGGTGCTGCGCGACCCTGCCGCAGCCGCGCTGCCGCCCACGGGGCTCACACGCGCGTCGCTGCTGGCCGAGGCGCGAGCGCTGGCGAACGGGACGGCGACGGGCGCGTTCCACGGCCTCGCCCGCGATCTCGCCCGACGCTACGCTACCGTGCAGGTCCGCTTCAACTGGATCGCCACGGCGGCGACGCTCGGCCTCGCGCTCAGCGCCGGCTTTGCGGCGCTGGCCAAGGTCCATTCAGGGTTCCGCGCCCGCAGCCAGGTAGAGCGACTGGTCACACTGCTGCTGCTCGGCGCGTCGTTGGTCGCGATCCTGACCACGGCCGGCATCCTCGCCAGCCTGTTCTGGGAGTCGGGCCGGTTCTTCAGCCTGGTTTCGCCCGGGCAGTTCCTGCTGGGCACGCATTGGAGCCCGCAGTCGATCGACCCGGCCGCGCCCGGCGACTCGCTGGGATCCCTGCCGCTGTTCTGGGGCACCTTCTTCATCGGCGCCGGAATCGCGATGGCCGTGGCGGTACCACTGGGCCTGCTCAGCGCCATCTACCTTTCGCAATATGCAGCGTCGACGACGCGGCGGGTGTTGAAGCCCGCTCTGGAAGTGCTCGCGGGCGTGCCAACGGTGGTCTACGGCTATTTCGCGGCGCTGACCGTCGCCCCTGCGGTCAGGCATCTCGGCATGGCTCTTGGCTATGCCGACGCGTCGGGCGAAAGCGCCCTGGCGGCGGGGCTCGTGATGGGCATCATGATCGTGCCCTTCATCTCCTCTGTCTCGGACGACAGCCTCGCCGCCGTCCCGTCTGCCATGCGGGAGGCTAGCCTGGCGCTCGGCGCGACGCCCGCGGAAACGGTGCGCCACGTCCTGTTGCCGGCCGCGCTGCCCGGCATCGCCGGCGGCATCATGCTCGCCGTCAGCCGGGCGATTGGCGAAACCATGATCGTCGTCATGGCGGCGTCCGGCGTCGCGACCCTAACCGCAAACCCCTTTGCCAGCACCAGCACCGTGACCCGTCAGATCGTCGACCTCCTCACCGGGGAACAGACGTTCGACAGTCCCAAGACGCTGGCCGCCTTTGCGCTCGGACTGGCGCTGTTCGGTGTGACCTTGTGCCTCAATCTCGCGGCGCTCGGCCTCGTGCGTCGCTATCGTGAACGCTATGACTAGGTCCCGCGCCCGCCTTGCGCGCCGCCACGCGGCCGAGCGCCGCTTTCGCCTCGCCTGCCAGGGTGCGGTGATGATCGCGCTCGCGTGCCTGGCTTTTCTGGTCGCCACGATCGCCGTGGACGGGGTCACGGGCTTTGTGCGGACCACGGTGGCGTTGCCGGTCGACCTCACCCACCTGCCCGTCGATGCCCGCACCCTTACGGGAAGAAGCGCCAACTTGGCTCTGACCGGCGCCGGCCTGGAGCGAAGCGTCGATGCCGCCGCAACCCGCGCCTTCGGCAGTGATGGCCCCACCCTGCTGGGCGATGGCGCATGGCTAACGGTACGCGATGCCGTGCGTCGGCACCCTGACCTGCTTGCCCGGCCCTTTGTCATCCATGTGCCCGTCACGAGCGCAATCGACATCGCCTATAAACATGGCACGGGAAGCGGGCCCGTCCTTGCCCGAATGCAGCAGCTGAAGCCCGCACTCGACAGCGAGTTCGATCGGGACTTCTTCACCTCCTCCGATGCGACCGATCCGACCCGCGCCGGGATCTGGGGCGCACTGAAAGGCTCGTTGCTGACCATCGCCGTGACCCTGCTGCTCGCTACCCCGATCGGGGTAGCCGCGGCCGTGTACCTCGAGGAGTTCGCCCGGCCGAGCCGCTGGACCGGGCTGATAGAGGTGTCGATCAACAACCTTGCCGCTGTCCCCTCCATCATCTTCGGGCTGCTGGGGCTCGCGCTGTTCCTGGGCACGCTCGGAATGCCGCGTTCGGCCCCGCTGGTCGGTGGGCTGACACTGGCGCTGATGACGCTGCCCGTGATCGTGATCACCGCGCGCGGCGCGATCCGGCAGGTGCCGCCTTCGTTGCGGGAGGCTGCGATGGGGGTCGGCGCATCGCCGGTCCAGCTCGTCTTCCACCACGTCCTGCCGCTCGCCGCGCCTGGTATCCTCACCGGCGCCATCATCGGCGGCGCGCGCGCATTGGGGGAAACCGCGCCCCTGCTGCTGATCGGGATGCGCGCCTTTATCGCGGCGGCTCCCGACGGGCTGACCCGTCCCGCCACCGCCCTGCCCGTCCAGATCTTTCTCTGGTCGGATCAGGTCGACGGCGGCTTTGTGGAAAACACCTCCGCCGCGATCATCGTGCTGTTGTTGCTGCTTCTCGTGCTCAACGGCGGCGCGGTTTATTGGCGCGCACGGGCGGAGCGGCGCTCATGACGGTGAAGATGTCCGCCCGCCACGTCAGTGCCTATTATGGCGACCTGCGCGCACTCGACGACGTGTCGATCGACATCGACACGCAGCACGTCACCGCGCTGATCGGCCCGTCGGGCTGCGGTAAGTCCACCCTGCTGCGCCTGCTCAACCGCATGAACGACGCGGTGCCCGGCGCCCGTGTGGAGGGCTCCATCGAGCTCGACGGCCAGGACATCCACGCCCGCGACATGGACGTGGTGGAGCTACGCGCCCGGGTCGGCATGGTGTTCCAGAAGCCCAACCCGTTCCCCAAGTCGATCTACGACAATGTCGCCTATGGCCCGCGCATCCACGGCCTGGCGCGCGGACGCGGTGAGCTGGACGCAGTGGTCGAAACCTCTCTTCGGCGCGCGGGATTGTGGGATGAGGTAAAGGACCGGCTCGACGATCGCGGCACCGCCTTGTCCGGCGGCCAGCAACAGCGCCTGTGCATCGCGCGCGCGCTGGCGGTCGATCCCGAAGTCATCCTGATGGATGAGCCCTGCTCCGCGCTGGACCCGATCGCCACCGCGCGGATCGAGGAGCTGATCGGCGCGCTGCGCGGCCGCTACGCCATCGCGATTGTGACCCACAACATGCAACAGGCAGCGCGCGTGTCGCAGCGAACCGCCTTTTTCTACGCTGGCCGCCTCGTCGAATATGGCGACACGTCGGACATCTTCACCAACCCGCGTGCCACCAGCACCAAGGATTACATCACCGGTCGCTATGGCTGATTCCCGCAACCCCCACGCCACCCACACCGTGTCCGCCTTTGATCAGGAGATCGGGCAGCTGCGTGGCCTCGTCGCCCAGATGGGTGGCCTTGCCGAACAGGCGGTCGGCCAGGCCATGCTGGCGTTGCAGCGCGGCGATCTGGCGCTGGCTGAACAGGTCAGCGCGGCCGACCGGACCATCGACGCCCTGGAAGCAGAGGTGGAGCGCACGGCCGTCCGCATCATCGCCCTGCGCGCGCCCATGGCCGACGACTTGCGAGAGGTGGTCGCCGCGCTGAAGATCGCGGGCGTGGTGGAGCGCATTGGCGATTACGCCAAGAACATCGCCCGCCGCGTACCCTCCGTCGAAAGCGAGCATCGGATCGAGCCCGTGTCGACGCTGCCCGCCATGGCCCGCATGGCGCAGGAGATGGTGCATGACGCGCTCGATGCGTTCGGCGCGCGCGACCCTGCCGCCGCGCTGGAAGTGCGCCGCCGCGATACGGCGCTGGACGACTTCTACGACAGCATCTTTCGCACGCTGGTGACCTATATGGTCGAGAACCCGCGCACGATCAGCCAGGTCGCGCAGCTGCTGTTCGTTGCCAAGAACCTGGAACGGGTCGGCGACCATGCCACCAACGTCGCCGAAATGGTCTATTTCGCCGCTGCCGGGACACGGATGCCCGAACGCGGCGCGGACGAGGAGAACTGAGCCTTGCCAAAAGCACGCATGCTGCTGGTCGAAGATGACGCCGCGCTGGCCGAACTGGTCGCCTGGCACTTCCGCCGCGAGGATTTCGAGGTGCGCCAGACCGTGGATGGTGAGGAAGCGCTGCTGATGGCGCGCGAGGCGGCGCCCGACATCGTCCTGCTCGACTGGATGATAGAGGGTTTGTCGGGGCTGGAGGTATGCCGTCGCCTGCGCCGGCTGCCCGAAACCCAGAACGTGCCCATCATCATGCTGACCGCCCGTGGCGAGGAAGAGGATCGGGTTCGGGGCCTGGAAACCGGGGCGGATGATTACGTCACGAAACCATTTTCCCCCCGCGAACTGGTGGCGCGCGTCGGTGCCGTGTTGCGGCGGGTGCGCCCGGCGCTTGCAGGTGAATCGTTGACCTTTGCCGACATCGAAATGGACACGGTCGGTCACAAGGTACGGCGCGGTGGGCAAGTAGTGCCGCTTGGTCCGACTGAGTTTCGCTTGTTGCGCCACTTCCTGGAACATCCCGGGTGGGTATTTTCGCGCGAACGACTGCTTGATGCGGTGTGGGGGCACGACAGTGACATCGAAAGCCGCACTGTTGACGTGCACATTCGACGCTTGCGCAAAGCAATCAACCTGCCCGGCGCACCCGATCTGATCCGCACCGTCCGCTCAGCCGGCTATTCACTCGATACGGCAGAGTAACGGGACCCAAGCGGACCTTCGCGCGTTCGGGGGTCGCCTTCCTGGCTGAAACAGGAGATTTTCAATGAAGCATGTTCTGCTGGCCGCCGCCGCCCTGATCGCGGTGCCCGCCTTTGCCCAGACCACGACGGGCACGCCGGCGACCGACTCGACGGCGCCCTCGACCGTGCCTGCCACGACCCCGACCGACTCGACCACGACGCCGCAGCAGGATGGCAGCGCTGCAGGCAGCGCCACCCAGGCTGGCGACCCGTCCTCGACGACCCAGGCCGGCACGGCTGGGACCGCCACGACCACCGGCGGAACGGACACGTCCACCACGGCGGGTTCGGCCACCGGCGGCGCCATGTCGACCGGCGGTGACGCATCCACCAGTGGTGCGGCGACGGGCGGCGCGATGGCGGCTGCGACGCCTGCCCCCGCACCCAGCGCGACCGATACCGACCCCGCGGGCGGCTATGCGCCCTCGTCGAACACCATGGGGTCGATGAGCCCGTCGCAGGCATTCCCGGCCCCGGCCCCGCTCGCCAGCTATCCGGTGTGCAAGTCCGGCCAGTACGACAACTGCATGCAGGCCAGCGGTTCGGGCAAGCGCGCCAAGGCGCGTCGCCGGCGCTCGTAAGTTGGATCGCGTCGCGATTGCGCGGCGCATCCAGCCATCTAAGAAGAGGCGCTTCTCACCCGAGGAGCGCCTTTTCCATGCCTATCCGCTTTGACGACCATGTTGCCATTGTCACCGGTGCCGGCGGGGGGCTCGGCCGCGCCTATGCACTCGCCCTTGCCTCACGCGGTGCGCGCGTCGTCGTCAACGATCTTGGCGTCAGCAGCGATGGCACCGGCAGTTCCGATGCGGCAACCCAGGTCGTCGAGGAGATAAGCGCTGCCGGCGGGCAAGCGATGGCGAACGGTGCCGACGTCGCCGACTATGACCAAGTTACGGAGTTGGTCGCGGGCGCCAAGGAGCGCTGGGGCGGCGTCCACATCCTGATCAACAACGCCGGAGTTTTGCGCGACAAGACCTTCGCAAAGATGGACCCTGCCGATTTCGAGTTCGTCGTCCGGGTACATCTTCTCGGCTCCGCCTTCGTCACCAAGGCTTGCTGGGACGGGTTTCGCGACCAGAACTACGGCCGCGTCCTGATGACAGCCTCCTCCAGCGGGTTGTTCGGCAACTTCGGCCAGGCCAACTATGCGGCCGCAAAGATGGGCGTCGTCGGCCTGGCAAAGACGCTGCACCTCGAAGGTGCCCGACACGACATCCGGGTCAACACTATTGCGCCCACGGCCGGCACGCGGATGACGCAGGGGCTGCTGCCGGACCAGGCATTCGACGCTTTCTCGCCCGAACGAGTGACCCCGGCCGCGCTGTTCCTGGTATCTCGCGATGCGCCGTCCGGGCAGATCGTCGGTGCGGGAGCAGGCGTGGTGCAGGCCAGCTACGTCACGCTGACTCCGGGGGTCGCGCTGTCCGACGACGATCTGACCCCCGATGCTGTCGCTGACCATTGGGGCGCAATCGCCAGCCGCGAGCGCGAGATCATTCCCACCTCCGGCGGCGAACAGGCGATGCTGATCGGCCGCACGCTCGCGGATGCTGGCCGGCCATTCGCCTGACCGCTTTGGTGTATTGCACCAGCAAGACACCCGTGACATCATGGCCGAACAGGAGGGAACGGCCATGTACAGCGAAAGCGACATCGACGGCGCCGTAGCAGCGGGGGCGATCAGCCCCGCTGCGGCGGCGGCATTTCGGGATCACGTCGCCGCGGCGCATCGCGCGCCGGCGGTCGACGAGGAGCATTTCCGGTTGCTGACCGGGTTCAACGACATCTTCGTGTCGATCGCGGTGGTGCTGTTGCTCGCGGCGGTGGAGCAGATCGGGCAGCGTATCGCCGTCCCGTTGGGCGGCGTGGCCGTTGCGGTGACGGCCTGGGCGCTGGCAACCTTCTTCACGGCGCGCCGGCGCATGGCGCTGCCCAGCATCATCCTGTTGCTCGCCTTTGTCGGCGGGTGCGCGGGTACGGTGGCGAGCGGCTGGATCCAGGCGATCGGGTCCGACGCACAGCCCTCGCCACAGCTGCAGGCGCTGATCGGCGCGGGCACCGCCACGGTCGGGGCGGTTGCGGCGAATCTCCATTGGCGGCGGTTTGCGGTGCCGATCACGGTCGCTGCCGGCGCCGTCACGCTGGTCGGACTGCTCGTCGCGCTGGTCGCGGCCGCAATGCCGGACCTGGCGAACAAGCTGGTCTGGCCGGTGCTGCTGATCGCCGGTGCCGGCGTGTTCGCGGTGGCGATGCGGTGGGACCTGTCGGATCGCGAACGGCGGACGCGTCGGTCGGACGTCGCGTTCTGGCTCCACCTCGCGGCCGCACCGATGATCGCGCATTCGACCTTCCAGATGCTCGGCGTGTTCAACGGGGATATCGGCTGGCCCGTCGCGCTGGTGGTGCTGGCGCTCTACGTCGCCTTCGCCTTTGTGGCGCTGGCGGTGGATCGCCGGGCATTGCTGGTGTCCGGGCTCGTCTATGTCCTTTACGCCCTTTACGCCCTGTTCCGCAGCGCCGGGGCGGTAGAGTTGGGCGCGTCACTCACCGCGCTGGTGATCGGATCGGCGCTGCTGATCATGTCTGCCTTTTGGCAGCCGATGCGCCGGGCCGCAGTGGCACGGCTGGGCGCGATGGGACGGCGCTTGCCCCCGGTCGCACTCGCGACCGCCTGACGGACAAAGGTCGCCGGTGTGACGCCGGCGGCCTTTACCCCTCCACCAGCTTCAAGAGGCGGCGCTCGACGGGCGCCAGCACGGGGCCGAGTTCGTGGCCCCGCTTCACAATCGCGCCATGTTCGCCGATCAGCGCCCACATGCCCTGGCGCGCGCGCAGGGCGGGACGCTTCTCGATGCGGAACTCCGGCCGCTCGGCCGTCCGGCGAAACGCGGCAAACACGGCGGCCTCCCGCCCCAGGTCCATGGCATAGTCCCGCCAATGACCCGCCGCCACCATGCGGCCGTACAGGTCCAGGATGCGGTTGAGCTCCAACCGCTCGAACCCAACCTGGCTTGGTCGACCGGGGGCGAGCGGAAACGGTGTGACCGTCCCCATCAGCCGCGACCGACCTCTTTTTGCGATTCGTCCTGTTCGGCCAGCAGCGCGTCCAGGCGGCGACGCAGCGTTTCCAGCTCACAGCGTAGCAGCTCGATCCGCTGGGTCTGCGGGTCGAACTGCGCGCTGCACGGGGTACCATAGGGCACGAAGCGCGGGCTTTCCGCCGCGCCGCCGTCGACCATTGTCGGGCGCGCGGGAATGCCGACCATCACCGCACCCTCCGGCACCTCGCGGGTCACCACCGCGTTGGCGCCGATGCGCGACCGCGCGCCGATATGGATCGGGCCCAGCACCTGCGCTCCCGATCCGATGATGACGCCATCACCGATCGTCGGATGCCGCTTGCCCGCGACGCCATTGTCCGGGCTGGTTCCGCCCAACGTCACGCACTGATAGATGGTGACATCATCGCCGATGTGCGCGGTTTCGCCGATCACGGTAAAGCCATGGTCGATAAAGAAGCGGTGCCCGATCGTCGCGCCGGGATGAATGTCGATCGCGGTTGCCCAGCGGCTGATATGGTTGACCAGCCGCGCCAGGAAAAACTGGCGCCGTCGATACAGCCGATGCGCGACCTTGTGGAACCCCAGCGCCCAGACGCCGGGGTACAGCATGATTTCGGCACGCGAATGGGGCGCCGGGTCGCGGGCGCGAATGGAATCAAGATAGGCAGCCAACCGGCTGAACATCGGCGCGTGGTCCCCTTGAGCGTCCGGCATCTAGGCTGCCTGCGTAATGATTACCAGAACCCCTGATCCACGCCACGGTTGCGCCGCGGGCGGGTTGGTGGTTGTTGCGGTGCGATGGCGGCAACCTACCTCCCCACCCTGAAGCAGCTCCAATACCTGGTCGCCCTGCGCGATCATGGTCATTTCGGTCGGGCGGCGGAGGCGTGCTTCGTCACCCAGTCGACCCTGTCCGCCGGCCTGCGGGAGCTCGAAACGCTGATCGGGCTGGTGCTGGTGGAGCGCACGCGCCGGGTGGTCCGCTTCACCCCGCTCGGCGAACGGATCGCGGACAAGGCACGCCGGGTGTTGCGAGAGGCGGAGGAACTGGGCGATCTGGCGCGCGCCGCCGGACGGCCGCTTTCGGGGGTAATGCGGATGAGCGTCATTCCCACCATCGCCCCGTTCATGCTGCCGCACATCCTGCCCCGCCTGCGCGCCGACTATCCCGACCTGCAGCTCTACCTGCGTGAAGAGCCGAGCGCTGCGGCGTGCGAGGCGCTGAACAACGGCCGCGCCGACTGTGTGCTGCTCGCGCTGCCCTATGGCTGTGGCGAGGTGACGGCGGCCGAATTGTTTGAAGACCGGTTGTTCCTGGCGGGCCCGCCGGGGGAACTGCCTGACGATGCGGAAGTCTCCCCCGACGCGATTAATCCCGAGCGGCTGCTGCTGCTGGAGGACGGCCACTGCCTGCGCGACCACGCTCTCGCCGCCTGTGCGCGGCCCGAATTGCGGGCGGAGGCGACCATGCTCGGCACCTCGCTTCACACGATCGTGCAAATGGTCGACAACGGGCTGGGCGTCACCATGCTGCCCGAAATGGCGGTAAAGGCCGGCATCCTGGACCATACCGGTATCGAGGCGCGCCCGCTCGCATCGCCCGACGCCGTGCGTCGCATCGCGCTGGTATGGCGACGCGCTTCGCCGCGGGAAGCCGACTTTCGCCTTTTGGCCGATACGCTCGCAAAGGCGCGCTAGGCAGCGCCAGAGGCCCAGGGCCTTGCGCCTTCGCGTTTTCTGACCGGCCGCTGCGGCCAAGTGAGCGAGTCGGGACTGTGTGGAGGAGAGTTGCTGGCGTGGCATCCACCAGTATCTGCCAGCGGACCCTCCCTGTAGGACAGCTTTTTCGTTCAGTCCCAGCGAGCAGCCGCGCCGACGTCCGTTTCGCGCTGCTCGACCCAATGCGCCTCGTCCCCGCGCCGCTCCCGTTTCCAGAACGGCGCTTCCGTCTTCAACCGATCGATCAGGAAGGCGCAGGCCTCCAGCGCGGCCGCGCGGTGGGCGGCCGTTGCCGCGACGAACACGATGCGCTCGCCCGGCCGCATCGGCCCGACCCGGTGTACCACGGTCGCTCCGGCCAGCGACCAGCGCCGCAGCGCTTCCTGCGTCAGGCCCGTCAGCGCCCGTTCGGTAACGCCGGGATAATGCTCCAACTCCAACTCGCCGACCCCGTCATCGGCGCGGACGATGCCGGTAAAGGTCGCCACCGCGCCGACACCCGCTGCCTCCGCCCGCTCTATTTCGGCGGTCAGGTCGATCGGCTCGGGGGAGACAATGATGCGGATCATCCGCCAGTCACCGGTGGAAAGATCGCGACCTCGTCCACGCCCACGACGCTGGCATCCAGGCCGACGAAGACGCCATCCACCGCCGCGCGCAGGCGGTCGCGTTCGGCAAAGGCTGCGGCATGGCCGGCGCTGTTTGCCGCAAGCCAGTCGATCAGTTGGGCCACCGTGGCTACATCAGCAGGCGGGGCCACCTGCTCTTCGCCCGTCCCGATCCGTTCACGCACCCAGGCGAAGTAAACCAGGCGCATCGTCAGTCCATGTGCTTCAGGCCGACGCGCAAATAGTCCCAGCCGGTGATCAGCGTCAGAACCGCCGCCCCCCACAGGGTCGCCAGGCCCACCAGCTTGATCCACTCCGCCGCCGGCAGCGCCCCCGCCAGGATCAGCGCGCCAAAGGCGACAAGCTGCAACGTCGTCTTCCACTTCGCCAGTTGGGACACCGGCACCGACACCTGGATGCCACCCAGGAACTCGCGCAGGCCCGACACGGTGATCTCCCGCAGCAGGATCACCAGCGCGGCGATCAGGTGGATGCCGGTGATGATCGCTCGGTCCTCGAACCGGGTGCCGACCAGCATCAGGATCACGGCCGCGACCATGATCTTGTCCGCAATCGGATCAAGGAAGATGCCCAGTCGCGACACCGCCCCCTGCGCGCGGGCAAGGTAGCCGTCGAAATAGTCGGTGACCCCCATCAGGCAGTAGAGCGCGAAGGCAAAGGCATAGCCTGCCTCCCATTGTGGCCACCACAACAGCGCAACCAGCAACGGCACCGCGACGATCCGCGAAAGCGTCAGCAGGTTGGGCAGGGTCAACATTCGGCACCCCTAGTCCCTTCCCCTACAAGCCGCAAACGGCACAAATCGTCCCATTTGAATGCGATTGGTTGTTTGCGGGCACGGAAAGCCTTCGCTATGCGGCGCCTCATGGGCAACGACCTGAGCCGCCGCCGCACATGATCAATGCGCTCGGGCTGCTCAAGCAGCGGCGATTTGCACCACTGTTCACCACTCAGTTCCTGGGTGCGTTCAACGACAACCTGTTCAAACAGGCGATGGTGCTGTTCGCCACCTATACGGTGTTCAACGACCCGCAGGTCGAACAGCGCTTCAACGCCATCGCCACCGCCCTGTCGACGTTGCCCTTTGTGTTCCTGTCGGCATTGGCCGGTCAGTTGGCGGACAGCCATGACAAGGCGCGCATCATCCGCATCGTGAAGACGGCGGAGATCGGCATCATGCTGGTCGGCGCCGGCGGGCTGATGGCGGCGCGCGCCGGATACACCAATTTCGGCATTGCGATGATGCTGGGGACCGTGTTCCTGCTCGGCGTCCATTCGACGTTCTTCGGGCCGATCAAATACGCGATCCTGCCCCAGCATCTGGACAAGCGCGACGTGCTGGGTGGTACGGGCCTTGTGGAAGCGGGCACCTATCTCGCCATCCTGACCGGCACGATCATCGCCGGCTATATCTCGATCGAGGCCGCCGCGTTCGGCGTGATCGGGGTGGCGCTGATTGGCTGGTATTCCGGGCGACAGGTCGACCCGGCGCCCCGCCAGGGGCCCCCGCTCCGACTAAACTGGGACCCGTTCTCCTCCTCCTGGCGACTGATCAGTGCTACGCTGCACATCCCGCGGCTGTTCCTGGCGATCTGCGCAATCAGCTTTTTCTGGACCATCGGCGCGGTGCTGATCATCATCTTCCCGCCCCTGGTGAAAAACGTGCTGACCACCACGCAAGAGGTCGCGAGCCTGTTCACGGCAACGCTGTCCGTCGGGATCGCGATCGGGTCGGTGGTCATCAACACGCTGCTGAAGGGCAAGATCTCGGCCAAATATGCGCCCGCCTCGGTGATCGCGATGGGCGCGTGCGTCGTCGCGTTTTCATTCCTGGTGCGCAGTTGGGATCCCGCGCCCCACGGCGAGCTTTACGACTGGGCCGAATTCATCGCGCAACCGCGCGCCGTGCTGGTCATGCTTACCCTGCTGGCGATCGCGGTCACCGGCGGCATGTTCGTGGTGCCGCTCTATGCCTTTCTCACCACCACGGTCAGCCAGGATCAGACAGCGCGAACCGTGGCCGCGAACAACGTCGTCAACTCCGCCGCGATGGCGATCGGCGCGGGCGCGGTTACCGGCGCCAGCGCGATGGGCGTGACGCCCGAGGACATGTTGTTCATCGTGGCGGCGATGTGCCTGGTCAGCGCGTGGCTGGCCCAGAAGCTCCATCGCGCCTGCGACTGAAGCCCGTCAGAACAGGAACGTGTAGAAGCAGGTGAAGAACGCCGCGAAGCTCAAGGCAAAGAGCTTCAGATGATCTTCCTCGCGCTGGCGCTGCGCGCCCGTGTCGGGCGGCGGCAGGCTTCGGCGGAAGGGGTGGCGGGCGGCCTCATTGGTCAGGACAAGTCGTCTGGTCATAGCGAGACGTTAACGCCTCGTTTACGATTCCGCCCAGCCACAAAGAGGGTTAAGCCGGCTCCGTCCCCGAACGGGACATTTGCTAATCAACGCGGCGGTGCCGTGGACCCCCGAACGGCCAGGCTGGCGGCGATCTCGATCGGATCGGTCGGTGCATCCCGGCCCGCCCGCTCGGCAATGATCAGCTCCACCGCACGGGACGTGACCTCCGCGATGGGCTGCACCACCGATGTCAGCGGCGGGTGCGCAAAGCGGGCGATCGGCGTGTCGTCGAAGCTGACCAGCGACAGGTCGCCCGGCACGTCCAGGCCCCGATCCCTCGCCAGCAGCAGCGTTGCGAGCGACATCTGGTCGTTGCTGGCGATAATGGCGGTCGCACCCGCCTCCAGCAGCGCTTCCGCCCCCTGCCGCCCGGACTCATAGGAAAAGTCGCCCTGAAACATCAGGTCGTCCGTGGGCAGGTCGTGCGCCGCCATTGCCGCGCGCCAGCCCGCGACACGCCATGCGCTCAGCTCATATTCGTCCGGCCCGGCGATCAGGCCGATGCGGCGATGCCCCAGCGCGAACAGGTGATCGGTCGCCATCTCCGCCGCGCCCGTGTCACCCATGGTCAGCGCGAAGCCACGCCCCGGCGCCAGGGAGCCGATGCGGGCAAAGCTGATCCCCTCACGCTCCAGCAGGCCGGTAATCAGCGGGTTCTGCGAATGCGGTGGCGTCAGGATCACGCCGTCGGGTTGCAAGGCGGCGAGCGCGGCGGACAGCTCACGCTCGATATGGTCGCTGTGCGTATCCACCAGCTCGACGATCAGGCGATAGCCATGCTCCGCGCATTTCAGCATCCCGCCGAGCAGCATCTGGTCGACCCAGTCGGTCCCCTCATGATTGCGCCAGCCCGCAATCGTGCGCTCGCGATCGTTGAGCGCGACGATCAGGTAGGAGCGCGAGCCGCCCATCCGTTGCGCGGCGATGGAGGGGACATAGCCCAGCCGCTCGATGGCCTCCTGCACCCGCGCCATCATCTCCGGGCGGACGTTCGGCTCCTTGTTGATCACGCGGCTGACGGTCTGCAGCGACACGCCGGCATCGGCGGCAACGTGCTTGATCGTGACCGCCTGGCGACGACGCGCCATCAGGCAGCCTCCGCCCGCGCCGCGCCGCAATAGCGCGCAACATAGGTGCCGTGGTCGGGCATGGTCGCGACCGTGCGGGCGACCTGTTCCCGGATCGAGCGGAGGAACTGGTCGAGCTCGTCGTCGCGCAGCTTCTCGGCGACCGGGTGCCAGGCAGCGGGCGTGATGCCCTGCCCCATCAGGACCTGGATCCAGCTATTCTCCGCGAACAACTCTTCGTTGCGGCGAAACACGCGGCCGGTTTCGCGGAACAGCTCGATTTTCTGGGCCAGGCTGTCAGGGATCGACATGGAGCTGACCTGCCGCCAGAACGCACTGTCGCGGCGGTCGGTCACGCAATAATGCAGGATCAGGAAATCGCGGATCTGCTCCATGTCCTGGAACTGCTGGTCGTTGAACTCGGCGATGTCACGGGCCGACACCTGGCGCAACGGCAGCATCCGGATCAGCCTCAGCACCGAGCGCTGGATCAGGTGAATGCTGGTCGACTCCAGCGGCTCCATGAACCCGCCCGACAGTCCGATCGCAACGCAGTTGCGGTGCCACTGCTGGCGGCGCACGCCGGTGGTGAAGCGGATGCGGTTGGGCTCGGTCAGCACCGGCCCCTCGACATTCGCCAGCAACCGCTCGAGCGCGGCGTCCTGGGCAAGGTACCGGCTGCAATACACGATGCCGTTGCCCGTGCGGTGTTGCAGCGGGATGCGCCACTGCCAGCCCGCGTCATGCGCGGTGGCGCGGGTATAGGGCACGGGTGGGCCAACGTTGTCAGTCTGCACCGCGATCGCGCTGTCGCACGGCAGCCAGTGGGTCCAGTCGTCGAACCCGGTATGAAGGGCACCCTCCATCAGCAGCGCGCGAAAGCCGGTGCAGTCCAGGAACAGGTCGCCCTCGATCCGCTGGCCGGAGTCGAGATGCAGCGCGGCGATGTCGCCGCTCTCGCCGTCCAGTTCCACCCGCGCGATGCGACCCTCGACCCGCTTCGTGCCGTCGGCCTCCGCCATCTGCCGCAGGAAACGGGCATATAGCCCGGAGTCGAGCTGATAGGCGTAATTCGTGCCGTCATTGGGCAGGTGCGCAAACCGGCCCTGCATCGCCGCGACCAGTTCCAGGCAGTAGTCGTCGTAGGATTGGGTATGGCCCTTGCTCTGCCCGTACATCCAGAAATGCTGGAAGCCGGCGGACCAATGATCCTTCCCCGTCAGGCCAAAGGAATGGAAGTAGGAGGAACCCTCCGTCTTCCAGCCATTGAACAGGATGCCGAGCTTGAAGGTGGCGCCCGTCGCCCGCATGAAGTCGGCTTCATTGATGCCGAGCAGGCGATTGAAAATGGCGAGCGGCGGGATGGTGGACTCGCCAACCCCGATCGTGCCGATGGCGTCGGATTCGACCAGGGTCAGCTCCACCGCATGACCCATGGTGCGCGCAATGGCGGCAGCGGCCATCCAGCCGGCAGTGCCCCCGCCCGCCACCACGATGCGTCGCAGGCGCCCTTCCCCGCCGCTCATCGGCTGAGCTGCCCAACAAGATACGCGCGCAGTCGTCCGGCGCTTTCCGGCGTCAGCGGGTCGAGCACGCTGCGGGCGCCCGGCGGGATATGGCTCACCACGTCATCCCCATTGTTGAACACATAATACTCGAACAGGTCGCGCCAGTGCTGCTTCTGGTCGGCCGGCAGGTCGCGAATGGCAAGCATGGCGTGGTTCAGCGCATCCTGCGGCACGCCCAGCCATCGCGGCGTTTCCTTCCACCAATAGTTTACCAGCACATTGAAGGGCTCCAGCCCCTCGACATGGTGCCACCACATGGAGGGCACGAACACCGCATCGCCCGCCTCCAGCTCCGCCACCTGTGCATGCGCTAGCGCCTCGCGAAAACGCGGGTGACGCTCGAAATCGGGGTCGTGGAAATCGACCATGCTGACAGCCCTGCCGGCGGGCGTGTTGTCGACTGGCCCCAGGTACAGGTTGCGGAACTGGTCGCGCGGAAAGATCGTGAAGCGCCGCCGCCCGACCGCCACACAGGCAAGATTGTCGGGCATGTCGTTATGCGCCGCGACGCGGGTGCGCGTGCCCATCCAGATGCTCGCCATCGGCTCACGCGCGCCAAGGTCGACATGGTTCGCCTCGTGCAGCCCCTGGAAGAAGCCATGCACGTCAATGGAGGCGAGATAGATTGGCGGCGCGTCCGCCCGCTCTTCCAGTGTGTCGATCTGCGCGAATATCTCCGGCAGTTTCGCGCGAAGCGTGCGGAAGTTCATGCCCATGGCATCATCGTAGAACAGCCGTCCGCCGTCGGTCGCGGGCGCGCCGACCGATACGGTGAAGGGCACATCGCGACGACGGCGCAACAGGTAGTCGCGCGCTTCGCGGCCAGAGCGGCGCCCGGCCTCTACCAACGGCCAATCGGCGACAAGCCCGCGCACCACGAACGGCTCGGTCGCCTCGCGCAACCGCGCATCAAGATCGCCCGCATCGGTGACCGACACTTCCGGCACGCTTGGCAGGCGCATGGAAAGGCCGGGATCGGCTTCAGCCACGCGCAACCACCGCGTTCTTGCGCGCGATCAGCTTGGCCAGGTTCGACAAGGATGCCAGCGCCATGAAGATCGGCATCAGGTGCCCCGCCTCGTGCAGGTCGCCCAATTCGCTCGCGTCCAGCGCCTGCAGCCGATCCTCGTCGATCCCGTGATACCCGGCCAGCCGATGCTCGGACCCGCTGTCCAGGGTCACGTCAATCGTCAGCGGCTCGATCAGGTCGTACCGGGTCAGCGCGGCGAAGAAATCGTCGCTGCCACGCCAGCCCGCATCCAGCGCGCCCAACTGCTCGGCGATTGTCTCCAGATAAGGCGTCGGGCGGCCGTCCTCGTCGAACACGCGCACGCCCTCCCCGCCCGTCGCGATCCGCGGGCTGTCCAGGTCGACATGGACCTGCGCCTCGCCACCCTCGGTCGCGGGGCGCCCGATCAGGAACGGCTGGATGTCGATGGAGAGCGGCCTGTAGCGCGCGTCCCAGCGGTCGCCGTCCAGGAACAGGTTCTCGCCGTTCTCGAACCCGAACAGGGCGAGCGCGGTGTACCGGTCCCGCTCTAGGTTCAGACGGAACAGGATCGGGTATTCGTTCTGCACACGCCGGAACTCGTCCGGCACGACCAGTGCCGACATCACGGCATCGCCTGCCCCGGCTTCGCGCGTGGTCGACACGCGCAGTTCGCGATGTTCCTCGCTGGTGAGAATGGTATGGTTCGACATCAGGATTGTTGCTCCAGCGCGGCCGGGCCATGCGCGGCCCGCAGCGCATCAAGATAAGCGCGATTGGTGGGAAGCGAGGCGAACAGGGCGCGGGCGCGCTGCTCCACCGCGGCAAGATTGGGTGCGGGTTCGGGCCGGAACTGCCCCGCCGTCTGTACGGCATCGGTCATGCCGTACAGCACATATTGATAGCTGGCGGCCGGGAACACCTCATCGACCATGGGGAGGTCGTCGCTGCTGGGCGGGCGATGCGTCCACAGCGCGATCAGGTCAGCGAGGCGGTCGGGCATTGTTTCGGCCGCCCGGTGATCGCGCCAATACGGCTCCTGCCGCCGGCTCAGCGCATAATGGAGCTTCAGGAACTCGACGATCCGGTCCCAGCGGTACCGAAACAGCTCATTGAACCGCTTTGCCTGGATCGCCAGCGCGGCGCGCGTGGGCCAGTCGCCGAGCAGCGCGTCGATCGACAACTCCACCGTGACGATCGCCGACGCCTCCAAAGGCTCAAGGAAGCCCGCCGACAATCCCACCGCCAGGCAGTTACCGACCCAGAACCGCTCGCGATGGCCCGACCGGAACATCAGCCGCCGCGCGGTCGGAACCTCGGCAGTGCCAAGATATCCGGCAAGCGTCGCGGCCGCCTCGTCGTCGCTCATGTGGCTGGACGCGTACACACAGCCCACCCCTCGCCGGGTCGGAAGGCCAATGTCCCAGATCCAGCCGGCACGATGCGCGGTGGCGTCAGTCTGGGCGGCGATCGGGCTGTCGGGCGCTACCGGCACCTGCACCGCGAGTGCGCGATCGTTGAACAAGGTGCCGCTGCGATCGATCCAGGGCACGTCCGCCACCAGCAGCGCGGCATGGCCGGTGCAGTCGAGGAAGAAGTCACCGTCGATCGGGCCATGCGAACGGGTGTGCACCGCCAGCACGTCGCCGTCCTCCGCCCGCTCGACCTCGGTCATATGGTCGCGCAGATGGCGCACGCCCAGCCGCCCTGTCGCGTGACGCGCCAACAGGCCCGCCAACTTGGTCGCGTCGAGGTGATAGCCATAATTCAGCGCGCCGGCATAACCGGGCATCGATCGCTGGCGCGGTGCAAGCCGACGCTGCGTCACCCCCGCCTGCGGCGTCACGGCTTCGGCAAAGGAACGCCCGCCCGCCTGGGACTGCCAGGCACTGACAAGCGCCCGGGGATCCGCATCCGTGGGCGGCGTAAAGGGATGGAGATACGCATCCCCCTCCGCGCCGGTCGCCCAGCCGATGAAGCGAGACCCTTGCTTGAACGATGCGTCGCAGGCGAGCAGGAATTCCGCCTCTGCGATGCCGATCTTCTCCAGCGTCGCACGCATCGTCGGCCATGTGCCCTCGCCCACGCCGATGGTCGCGACGTCGGGCGACTCGATCAGCGTGACTTCGACCGGGTGCTCGGCAGCGGGGTCGGCCGCCGCGGCGATCCGGCACGCGGCCAACCAGCCGGCGGTACCACCGCCGACGATCACGATCCGGGAAACGGGCCGGTTATCGGCCCGGGTCATGGGCTGCTTCACCGTGCCCGTCCTACCGTTCAGCCATGTGTCGAGCGGCATGCCGCGATGCCGCTTGTGCCGCCCGACGCTGGAAAAAGCCACCCTCCCAACGGAAGGATGGCCCGTTCCGGAGCCTTAGAAGGTAAACCGCACGCCGGCCGAGTAGCGCGCGTCCTGCTTGGTCGCGAAGGTGATGTTGCGCTCCGAACGCAGGTGACCACCACGATCCGACCCGGTCAGGTTGATCGCTTCACCGAACACCGCGATGTTTGGCGTGATCGCATAGCTCGCGCTGGCGTCCAGCTGGCCATAGGTATTGATGTAGGTCGGGTTGGTGCCCGCGCCCGACAGATACCCCTTGCGCCAGTTATACGCGGCACGCGCCTGGAAGCCGTACTTGTCAAAGAACAGAACCGCGTTGGCGCTGTCCGACAGGCCGGTGATCGCGAACTGCGACACGGTGGAAGGGAGCGTGTTGTCGTACTTACGGTTACCGTTGACGATCGTGTAGTTCAGGATCGTGCCAAAGCCCGTGTCCCAGAAGTTGTGCTGGATCGCGAACTCGAAGCCGTTGACCGCCGCAGTCTGATCGCTGTTGAACGGCGTGGAGATCACGAAGTTGACGGCCGGATCATTCGGCTGGGCGATAATGGTGCCGTTCACGACCGAACCGGGGTAATTGGCCGCGAAATAGTCGCGGATTTGCCCAAAGGTCGCGTTCGCGCCCAGCGCCGCAATCGCGGCCTGGTAACGAGGGCCGCCAAGCGGAGTAGTCACCGCCGGCACGATCGTATTCACCTGGGTGCTGCCGATGTAATTCGACACATCCTTGTGGAAGTAACCGACCGAAATGTAGCTCTCGTTGCCGTAATACCACTCAGCCGACAGGTCGATGTTCTTCGACTTGTACGGGATCAGGTTCGGGTTGCCGAGGCGGCCCGTGCCATTGCCGAATGCACCCACGCCCGCGCCGTTGCCGGGTCGGAACAGCGTGTCGAGGTTAAGCCCGCCCTGCAGGTTGTTGTAGTCCGAGCGGGTAATCGTGTGGCTGTATGACGCGCGCAGCTTCACGTCCCGGATCGGCTGGATGTCGATGTCAACCGACGGCAACCAGTTCTCGTAGGTGCCCTTGTAGGTCGTGAACCCGCTTCCGGTGAACAGGATGTTGAATTCGTTCTGCGAGTTCTGACGCGCACCCGACGGGGTCGGGACCAACGCGGAGGCGAGGACGTTCGTGTTCTCGTAACGGATGCCCGCGATCAGGTGCCCGGTGCCGGCCAGCAGGTCGAACTTGCCGTTGAACTGGAAGTACGGCGAAACCGTCTTTTCCCGCACGCGCGAGTCGGTCGTGAACGGGATCCGGCAATCCCCGTCGCCGCCGCAGATCTTGTAGGCGTTGTCGAGCAACCCGACCACGCGCTCGAAGTCGAACGAATAGAACTGCTGAACAATGCTCGGGTCGTTCGCGCCGCTCAGCCCCTTGAACAGGTTGGGGATGCTGGTCAGCTTGAAGATGTCGTCCGGCAGCAGCGCGGCCGCGGCGGCGCGCTGAGCGGCACTGTCGCCGCCGGTACCGCCCCAGGTGTCGTTCTGCAGCACGCTATAGGCAGAGCGCACCTTGTTGTCGGTGTACTGCACGCCGAAATCGAGGCTGTCCAGGAAGCCGCCGTCATGGTCGTAATGACCCTTCAGCTGCACCTGGTTGATCCGGTCGCGGAAGAAGGAGTTGCGGAACGCGCTGCCGGTCGGCGTGATCAAAGCAGCGTTCAGCGGATCGATCCCCGGCTGCATCGTGTACGACATGACCGGCAGGTCGTTGTCGAAATTCAGCGTCTGCGTACGCACACCAAATACCGCCGTACCAAGCGAGTTGGAGTTGCCGTACTTGCTGGTCGGGTTCGACTGCGCGGTTGAATGATGTGCGTCGAGCGCGACGGTGACGCCGCCCGGCGCTTCCCAGGTCAGGTTGCCGCCGATCGACTTGTTCTCGCTCTGATACGCAGTCTGGGCGGCGGAGTAGCTGAGGTCCTTTGCCTCGTTCGGGCCAAAGGTCTCGCTGTAGAAGACGGGGCCGGCGACCGGGCCGTCCGTCCATGAACTCGACGTGTTGTTGTGGTTATACCAGATACCCACGCTGTTATCGCGGACGTTCACGCGATTGCGCGAATAGGTGTAGTCGACCGTCGCGGTCAGCTCGTCGATCGGGCGGAATTGCAGAACCGCCTGGCCGTTGATGCGCTCACGCTTTCCATCCGCAAAGTCGTAGCTGCCGTTCTGCGGCACCTGGTACACGTCCGTCGCGTCGGGACGGTTCGTGATGTTGGCAGCGCCCGGCGTACCCGGCTGGGCCAGCGAGCCCCAGTTGTTCTCGTTGCCGAGATAACCGTCGCGCCAGCCGGCGCTGGCGGTGTTCACGGAAAAGTTGCGCTTCTGATAGGCGCCGGTGACGAGCACGCCGATGCGGCCGTCGGCAAAGGTGTCGGAAATGATGCCCGACACTTCAGGCGTGATGTCGTTCTTGCCGTTCTGCGAGGTATCGATGACGCCACGCGCCGCAATCGAGCCGCGCAGGCCCATCTTGTCGAACGGACGCGGGGTGCGGATGTTGATGGTGGAACCGATGCCGCCCGATGGCACGGTGGCGCGACCGGACTTATAGACCTCCAGCGCCGCGACGCCTTCGGACGCGAGGTTCGCGAAGTCGAAGGAACGCGATCCAGGTGCGCCGTTACCGTCGCCGATAGTGGATGTCGGCATCTGGCGGCCGTTCAGCACGACCAGGTTGTATTCGGGACCGAAGCCGCGAACGGTGACGAACTGGCCTTCGCCGTTGGAACGGTCGATCGACACGCCGGTGATGCGCTGAAGCGATTCAGCCAGGTTGGTGTCGGGGAACTTGCCGATGTCCTCGGCCGAGATCGCGTCCACGACGCCCTGCGCGTCACGCTTCAGGTCGATCGATGCGCGCAAGGAGGCGCGGATGCCGGTGACCACGACGTCCTCGGTCGTTTCGGCGGGGCTGGCAGCGTCTGTAGCGGGAGCGGTCTGTGTTTCGGCGGGACCGGGATTGCCGGCCGTGCTGGCTGCATCCTGTGCGTAGGCTAGCCCGGGGACGGCGGCGATCGCCAGCGTCGAGGCCCCAAGAACCAATCGCGAAATCGACCGAGCCGTAAAGCCCCGCATAAACCCTCTCCCCTGAAAAACGTCCAGCGCGGCTGACCCGCGCTTTCGTGAGAACGTTCACCTGCGCGGGCCATTGTGGGCTGTCAAGCGGCAGGAACACGGCCTGATACAGGTTATCGCTAACATTGGCACGGAAGGTTGAGAACGTTCCCACTGTGTGGCAGGGACGCAACAATGCCGCAGCGCCGGCAAGAGGGGATTGCCATGAATACCAGGATCAAAACGGCGCTGTTCGCCTCCACGCTGCTCGCCATTGTGCCAGCGTTGGCCGCCGACCGGACATCGGCCACAACGGACGCCCGCGCCCGCGCCGACTCGATCGTTGCCCGCATGAGTGCGGACGAAAAGATCGCGCTGCTGCACGGGCTTTTCCCTCCCATGGCGAAGGGCAAGTCCGCCAACGAACTCATTCCCTCCGCCGGGCATATCGACGGCATACCGCGCCTGGGCGTGCCCTTGATCCGCGAAAGCGATGCGTCGCTGGGCGTTGCCAATCAGGTGGAGCAGCGCCGCGGCGACGTGGCAACCGCCCTCCCTTCCAGCCTGGCCACCGCCGCCAGCTTCGATCCCGCAATAGCGCGGGCCGGCGGCGCGATGATCGGCGCGGAAGCGCGGGCCAAGCGCTTCAACGTTCTGCTCGCGGGTGGCGTCAACCTGACGCGCGATCCGTGGAACGGGCGCAACTTCGAATATCTCGGCGAAGACCCGCTGCTGGCCGGTACGTTGGCCGGCGAACATATCGCGGGCGTTCAGTCGAACCGGATCGTGTCCACGGTGAAGCACTTCGCACTCAACGCGCAGGAGACTGGCCGCTCAATCGTTGACGCGCGGATCGACGAGGCGGCGTTCAGGATGAGCGACCTTCTCGCTTTCCAGATCGCGATCGAAAAGGGCCAGCCGGGATCGGTCATGTGCGCGTACAACAAGGTC
Organism: Sphingomonas aerophila; assembly: GCF_014199305.1. Classification (GTDB taxonomy): domain Bacteria; phylum Pseudomonadota; class Alphaproteobacteria; order Sphingomonadales; family Sphingomonadaceae; genus Sphingomonas; species Sphingomonas aerophila. The sequence goes on along the minus strand of NZ_JACIJK010000003.1, from coordinate 239,982 downwards.
AACGGCGACTGGGCGTGCGAGAACAAGTTCCTGCTGACCGACGTGCTACGCCGCGACTGGGGCTATCGTGGCTTTGTCATGAGCGACTGGGGCGCGGTGCACTCCACGGCCAAGGCCGCGAATGCCGGGCTGGACCAGCAATCGGGCCAGGAACTCGACGAGGCGCTGTATTTCGCCGAACCGCTAAAGGCGGCAGTCGCCTCGGGTGAGGTCAGCCAGGCGCGGATCGACGACATGGTGGCGCGCTACCTCACCGGGCTGATCGAAACGGGCGCGTACGACACCCCCGCACCGGCGCGCGCGCAGCCAATCCCCTATGCCGAGCACGCCAAGGTCGCCCAGCGCGCCGCGGAACAAGGCATCGTGCTGCTGCGCAACGAGGGGAACGCGCTACCCCTCGCACGCACGGCCAAGCGCATTGTGCTGATCGGCGGACGCGCCGATGTGGGCGTGCTGTCGGGCGGCGGATCGAGCCAGGTACGATCCGTTGGTGGCGCACCCGTGGAGATCCCGCTGACCAGCGGCGCTGCGGCCTCCTTCGCGCGCATCACCTACCATGCGTCCTCGCCGCTGAAGGCGCTGCGGAAAGAACTGCCGAACGCGCAGATCAGCTTTGTAGACGGGCGCGATCCGGCGGCGGCGGCGGCAGCGGCGCGGGCAGCAGACGTCGCGATCGTATTCGCGACCCAGTGGACGACGGAGGCGCAGGATGTGCCTGACCTGTCGCTCCCCTATGACCAGGACGCGCTAATCACGGCGGTGGCATCGGCACAGCCGAACACGGTGACGGTGATGGAGACGGGCGGGCCGGTGCTGATGCCCTGGCTCAATCAGGTTCGCGCGGTGGTGCAGGCCTGGTACCCCGGGCAGCGCGGGGGAGAGGCGATCGCGGGCGTGCTGACCGGGCGCGTCAATCCGTCGGGCCGTCTGCCGATCACCTTCCCCGCCGCCGCGACCCAGGCACCCCGCCCCACCCCGGTCGGCCTCGACAAGTTGACCTCGCTGGAAGCGCAGGCGGCTGCCAATCCGGCGAACGCGTCGAACTTCCAGCTTCAAAGCTTTCCAGTGGAATACCGCGAAGGCGCCGATGTCGGCTATCGCTGGTACGAGAAGCAGGGGCAAAGGCCGCTGTTTCCGTTCGGTCACGGCCTCAGCTACACGGGCTTCGCATACCGCAATCCTGTGGTGACCGGGGGCAAGTCGCTGTCCGTCTCGGTCGAGGTCGTCAACACGGGCAAGCGCGCCGGCAGCGACGTACCGCAGGTCTATGTGGCTCGTGACGGCCAGGCTGGCCCCATGCGCCTCGCCGCCTTCGGCAAGGTGACGCTGGCCCCCGGTCAGGCCCGCCGGGTAACGTTGACGGCCGAACCGCGCGTGATCGCCGACTATGACACCGCGCGTCCGGGCTGGCACATCAAGCCGGGCCGTTATCGCGTGGCGCTCGCACGTGACGCGCAGGACCGTTCGTTGATGCTGACCACCACGCTGGATGAGCAGTTCATCAAGCCCTGAACGGTTGCCGTCATCGCGGGCGGCGGGCAGGGTCTGATCGTCCATGCCTGCCGCCGTGCTTCCCCGCCGCTCGACGGCAACGCTGATCCTGTTCGCCCTGGCCTATGCCGGCGGGGTAATCGGGTATCTGCCGCTGCTCACCCTGTTGCTGCCGGTCAAGGTGGAAGCCCTGGCTGGCGATGCGCGACTGGACGTGCTGACAGCGATTGTCATCAGCGGTGCGATCGTGGCGAGTGCCAGCAACATCCTGTGGGGCTGGCTTAGCGACCGATCGGTCGCGCGTGGGCAGGGCCGTCGCGGGTGGCTGATCGGCGGGGTCGCCGGAACGGCGCTGGCCTATGCCGGCATAGCGGCCGCTGCCACGCCAGCACAGGTGATCGCGGCGGTGATCCTGTTCCAGGTCGCGGTCAACGCCGCGCTCGCCCCGCTGATCGCGATGATGGCGGACGAGGTGCCGGACGCGCAGAAGGGCACGCTTGGTGGCCTGCTGGCGTTTGCAAACCCGGTCGCCGCCGGCCTGTCGGCTGGGCTGGTCGCGACCCCTGCGCTGGGTGAGACGGGGCGGTTGCTGCTGGTGCCGCTTGCCATGATCGCTTGTGTCGTGCCTCTGCTCGCGCTGCTGCCGCCCTCAACGCCGATCGACGCCGAGGACGAGCGCCCCCTGCCGGGGCGGACGCGCGACATGGCGGTGGCTTGGGCGGCCCGGCTGCTCGTGCAGGTCGCGGGTAATGTGCTGTTCCTGTACCTGCTCTATTATTTCGAGAGTATCGCCGCGGATCTGCCGCGCACTGAGTTGCAGACACGGACGGGGCACCTGCTCACCCTGTCCTATCTGTTGCCGCTGCCAGTTGCGCTGATCGCGGGCCGTTTGTCAGATCGCAGCGGCCGACGACGGCCGGTGCTGCTTGCGGCCGCCGCGGCCGCCGCGTTGGGGCTGTGCGGCATGGCGGCGGCGGCGAGTTGGATAGAGGGTGCGTTGGCCTTCACCACCTATGCGGTCGGGTCGGCGGTGTTTTTGGCGCTGCACTCGGCCTATGCCATGCAGCTGCTGCCGAGCGTGCGGCACCGTGGGCGCGATCTGGGACTGTTGAACCTGACCAACACCCTGCCGGCGCTCGCCGGGCCACTTCTCACCTGGTGGCTGGCGAGCCCGCGCGATTTTGAAAAGCTGATGCTGCTCCTCGCCGCGCTCACGCTCGCAGGCGGACTGACCCTGCTCGCCGCCCGTCCAGCATCCCGTCCGGCCTAGCGAGCCCAGTAACGGACATAGTCGACCCGCATCGATTGCGGGAACGTAGCATCGTCGATGCCCTTTTGGCCGCCCCAGTCACCACCCACCGCGACGTTCAGGATCATCTGGTAGGGCCGGGTAAAGGGCCATGCGCCCTTGTCGCCAGGCTGATTGTTGACGACCCGCATATAGGCGCGGCCATCGACGCCGATGGTGATCGAATCCGCGCGCCAGTCGAGCTGGTAGTTGTGGAACGCGGTGCAACTCGTCGCGACCGGCTTCTGTGCGCCGCGCTGCGTGCCCAGGCGATGATTATAGGTTCCGCTGTGGATGGTCGCGTGGATCACGTTCGGATCCCAGCCGACCATTTCCATGATGTCGATTTCACCCTCGTCGGGCCATTTCCCGCCATTGGGCAGCAGCCAGATGGCGGGCCATATCCCGCGCCCGCACGGCAGCTTGGCGCGCACTTCGTAGAAGCCATAGCCCATGCCGGGCTTTGAGATCAGCCGGGCGGAGGTGTAGCCCTGCCCGCCCCAATCGGCGAACCGCTTCTTGTCGAGCACCTCCTTGCGGGCCTCGATCACCAATGCGCCCTTTTCGATCCGCGCATTCTCGCGCCGGTCGTCATGGGCGTAATATTGCTTCTCGTTGTTCGGCCAACCCATCGGGTTGCGGTCGATGTCGAAGCGCCACTTCGACAGATCGAGCGTGTTGAACTCATCCGCGACGCTGGGCTTGCCGGCTGGCGCCGGCATGGCTGCGTCCACGGCATAGTTGGTGGCGCCCAGCGTTGCTGCCTGAAGCGCGAAAAGAAGGACGGTCATGGATAGCTCCTCAGCGTCTGGCGGATGGCACCGGGCCGCGCCGCCGCGCCCGCATCGTTGACGATATGCGCGATGGTGCCCTTGCCGCCGCCCAGGGAGATGGTGGTCGCGCTGGCGATACGGACGCCCGGCTGGCGGGGTACCTCGATCCCGCTTTCCAGCACGATCGACGGGTCGGCGGTGAAGTTGGCGTAGATGCCGAGCCCGGTCGCCTCATGCTCACGAACAGCGTCATCGACCTTGTACGCTGCCCAGCCACGAGCTGAATCCGCGCGCCATGCCGCTTGGCCTGGCGGGTCATAAGGCAACTCGTTCTGATAGAAATATGTGCGGCCGCGCTCCCCGCGCCACAACGTGTTGTGACGCTGGAAATGCTCCACGAACAGGCCGTACATCGACACGTCGTCGCCGTTGACGATCAGCCCCTCGCCCCCCGTGCTCTCGGTCCAGGCGGTGTGGATGCGGCCCGCCTCGCGATCGCCATGGTCGGCGCGCCAGAGCCACAGATGGTCGCCGATCACGCCGCGGCTGTTGACCTCCACCCCGCATTCAACCTTGCCGATCGTCGCGCCGCCGACACGGACATAGAGGTCGGCGAGTAGCGTCGGGTTTCCGCGATGGTCTTCGCTGCTACCGCGCGGGCCAACCTCCACCAGCACCGGCGAATTGACAGGGCCGGCATCGACCAGCAGCCCCGCGACACTGACGCCAGGCACGTCCGCAATCGTCAGCGCAGGGGTGCCTTTCACCGGCAGCAGCGTGGCGAGGCCAAGACCCAGCACGACCGTGTCGGCGCGCGCGACCCGGATCGGCTCGTCCAGCGGATAGATGCCGGGCGTGAGCAACAGGTGCCGCCCCGCGGCCAGCGCGGCGTTGATCTGGCGCAGCGGCGTGTCAGGCCGCGCGATCAGGAAGTCGGACAACGGACCCGACCGCCCGGCCGGGGTGCCCGCGGTCCAGCTCGGCCCGGATGCATCACGGCGCAGCGCGGGAACGAACACCGCCCAGTCGCCGCCGCGCGTGACGTGGAGGAACGGCTTCTCACGGATAACCGGTACCGACGGCAGGCTGGTATAAGGCGGCTCCGGAAAGCTCGTTGCGGGCGCACCGGCGACCCCGGCGAACATCATGTTCCAGTTGCTGCCCTGCCAGCCGGCGATCTGGCTGTTGCGGGTGAACCATTGCTGCTGGGTGCCGGATTTTATGGTGCCAGCAACCCGGCTGTCCGCCAGCAACCCGCCGCTCGACCAGCCGCCATCGTCCAGCAGCAGGTCGCCCTGCAGGTCCATCCGGCGATACGGCGCGGCCTGCGATACAGCCCAGCGATCGACCCGGTCGGGCGGCCGCACACCCAAGTTCTCGACCCCGCGCCAGAAGTTCACCAGCGCCATGCCCTTGGCCCAGTCCGCCTCGGCATGGACATGGCCATCAACAGTCGCATCCGCGGGTAGCAGGCCCAGCCCCGCAACCTGCGTGAAGAATCCGACATTGATGTCGAGCTTGTGCCGGCCCGGCTTCAGCAGCACCGCATGGCGCGCGTCGGCGAAATGGGCGCGCTCGGTCTCCTTGAAGATCGCGTCCACCCGGGCCTGTGCCGCGCGCGCAGGCTGAGCGGGGTCAATGACCAGAATGTTGGGCCCGAAATCCGGCTCGCGCCCGGCGGCAAGCGTGCGCGGGGCAAGCGTCACCGCTGCGCCCGCCGCCAGCACCGCCCGCCGGGTCGGGTTGGCGCTCAATGGATCGACGCCGCTGCTGGCTCTCCCACCGCATGAACGGGCGCACGCCCGGCCGCGACGGCAAAGACGCACAGCACCGCATAACAGGCCGCCGGCACGATCAGTGCAAAACCATAGCTGCTCGCATCCGCCAGCCCGCCGACCAGCAGCGGCACCAGCGCGCCGCCGACAATGGCGGTGCAGAGAAGGCCCGAGGTCGCCTCCGCACTCGCGCTAGATCGCTCCAGCGTCAGGGTAAAGATGACCGGGAACATGATGGAGTTGAACAGCCCGATCGACAGGGCCACGAACCCGGCGCTGACGCCGCCTACGAACACGACGTACAGGCATATCGCCCCAGCTACCGCGGTGAACAGCGCCAGCAGCCGTGCCGCATCGAACCGGGCGAGCAGCGCGGAGCCGACCGCGCGGCCGGCCATCGCGCCACCCCAATAGAAGGCGACGGCCTTGCCCGCTTCCTGCAACGACACGCCAGGCGTGCCGTCCGACCCCATGGTCCAGCCGAGCAGCGGCACGCCGAACGCCGCGTCCGAATGGCCCCACACAGCGTCGGAATTGAGGAACAGCGCCATCTGCGTGCCGATCGACACTTCCGCGCCGACATACAGGAAGATCGCCAGCGCGCCGAACAGCGCCCAGCGTGAGGCAATCGCGGAGCCGACCCCGCCCGATGCTCCCTGCGGTGCAGGGGCAGCGCGCGCCACGGTGCCACGGCCCAACCAGAAAAACAGCGCCAGGACAGCAAGCAGCCCCGACAGCCACAAATAGGCCTGGTCGATACCGGCCAGCGCCTGCGCCCGCACGGCCGGATCCAGCGCCGCGCCGCCCTTCACCTCGACCCCCTTCAGGAACAGGTGTGCGCCGAGCAGCGGCCCGAGGAATGTACCGAGCGAGTTGAAGGTCTGGCTTAACACCAGCCGGAAATGGCTTCGCGACGGGTCGCCCAACGCAGCGGCGAGCGGGTTGGCCGCGACCTGAAGCACCGTGATGCCGCTTGCCAGCACGAACAGCCCGAGCAGTACCAGCCAGTAGTTGGCGATATTGGCCGCGCCCAGCATGATGAGGCAGCCGGCAACCATGGTGCCAAGCGCCAGCAGCACCGCCGTGGTCGCGCGCATCCGCGACACCAGCGCGGCGGCGGGTAGCGACACAACGAAATAAGCGAAGAAGAACGCCGACGCGCTCGCCTGAGCCTGAAGGTTGGACAGGGTGAAGATCCCCTTCACCGCCGCGACCAGCGGGTCCACCAGCGACGTGATGAAGCCCCATGCGAAGAAAAGGGTCGTGACGATGGCAAAGGCTGCACCTGCCCCGCTGCCGGCGCTGCCTGCCCTCGTCCCCGTGTCGTTTCGCGTGGTTGCGCCGACCATGTGTCCCCTCTCCATCTGTTCTGGCCAGCGTGCTAGCACAGCGGACCGGACCGGCAAGGGCCTTTGCAGGGGCCATCGGCCCGCGCTACCCTGTTCGGCGTGAACGTTCACACTGATCGCCCCCGCCCCACCGCCGTCGCCACGAAGTTCGGCGAGGAGGGGCAGGTGCTGGTCAGCGTGGACGACTTCGCCCCCGACCCGGATGCACTACGCGCGGCGGCAATGACGGCGCGATTCGGGGCGGCCGACCAGCACTACCCCGGCGTCCGCGCGGCCCTGCCCGGGGGCTATATGCAACAGCAGATGCCGCTGATCGCGAGGCTGATCGGACGGCACCTGGGGTCTTGCCGGCAGGTCCGGGTAGTCGATGCGAGCTTCTCGATCGTCACCACCGCGCCCGGGCAGCTCTCCGTCCCGCAGCGGCTGCCCCATGTCGATGCGTATGGCGCGGAGCGGATCGCCATGGTTCACTACCTGTCGCCCGAGGATGGTGACGGCACCGCCTTTTTCCGCCACCGCGCGACAGGGTTTGAGACGATCACCGCGGAACGGGCGCCCGCCTACACCGCCGCCCTCGACGCTGAACTGGCCAAGGCCCCACCGCCACCTGCTTATGTCGCGGGCGACACCCCCCAATTCAGTTGCATCGCCCGGGCCGAGGCACGCTTCAACCGGGCCCTGCTGTACCGCAGCTGGAGCTTGCACAGCGGCGCAATTGCACCCGATGCCGCGCTGTCGGCCGATCCGTCCGTCGGGCGGCTGACCATCACCGGCTTCTTCGCCATCGCGTGAAGTTGCAGGTTGTTGCCAAGCTTTTTCATCATTGCGTGACCATTCGGACCGTTGCGCGTTAGCGGCGTCAGGTTGCAAAGGGCATGGGACGCGATGAGGATCAAAGGCGAGCAATGATGGAGGAAAGCACGGGCGCCGCCCTGGACGCCCGACCGTTCCTGCAACATGGCGGTGAACTCGGGGAGCGGATCAACCGCTTCGACTGGAGCCGCACGGCCATCGGTCCCATCGAGAGCTGGCCTACCGCGATGCGGGCGACGCTGGCGCTGATCCTGCGCTCCCCGGTGCCGGTCGTCACGCTGTGGGGCGACAAGGGCGTCATGATCTATAACGACGCATATCGTCAGTTCGCGGGCGGACGGCATCCTGAATTGCTGGGAACCGAGGTGCTGCTCGGCTGGCATGAGGTTGCCGACTTCAACGCCAACGTCATGCAAAAGGTATTCAGGGAAGGCGGCACCCTGTCCTACAAGGATCAGGAGCTGACGCTGGTGCGTGACGGCACGCCCCGCGTGCTGTGGACGGACCTGGAATATTCCCCGGCGGTGGACGAACATGGCCGGCCACTGGGCGTGGTGGCGGTGGTGATCGAGACAACGGATCGCGTGCTCGCCAATCGTGCGCTGGTGGGGGATCGCGACCGCCTGTGGACCATGTCGCAGGACCTGCTGCTGGTCTGCACGACCGAAGGCACGATCACGGCCGTCAATCCTTCCGCCGGGCGGATGCTCGGCTGGACGGAGGACGAGATGGTCGGCCGATCCATTGCCGAGTTCATCCATCCCGACGACCAGAACGGCACGGCGGCCGAGGTCGGGCGGCTGCGCGCCGGCGCGACGACGCTGGCCTTTGAAAACCGGTACCGTACGCGCGACGGAGATTATCGGGTGCTCGCCTGGACGGCGGTGCCCGATGCCGGCCGTATCCACGCGATCGGCCGCGACATCACCGCCGAACGCCAGCTTGCCCGCGACCGGGAGCGGATCTGGAAGCTGTCGCCCGTGCTGAAGGTGGTGACCAACCGCGACGGGATCGTGACGGACGTCAACCCGTCCTGGACCGCGACGCTAGGCTGGACGCGGGAAGAAACGCTGGGCCGGCGCAGCACCGACTTCATGGTCGGGGACGAGTCAGCATGGCGCGAGCGGGTGGAAACCCTGAAATCAGGCGACTCGCTGCCAAGCTACCAGACCGTGCTGCGGACGCGTGATGGGGAGCAGCGGCTGATCCATTGGACCACCGTTCCCGAAGGTGGCACCTTCTATGGGTTCGGCCGCGATGTGACCGCCGAACGCGAAGCCGCCGCAGCGCTGGCCGAAACGGAAGAAGCGCTACGACAGGCGCAAAAGATGGAGGCGGTCGGTCAGCTGACCGGCGGCATCGCTCACGACTTCAACAACCTGCTCCAGGGCATCACGGGCAGCCTGGAGATCATGCAGCGCCGTATCGCCGAAGGACGCACCGACAGCCTCGACCGCTTCATCGCTGGCGCGGCGGGCGCTGCGCATCGCGCTGCGTCACTAACCCATCGATTGCTCGCCTTTTCCAGACGACAGCCGCTTGATCCCCGGCCGGTGCGGGCCAATGCCCTGATCGGGTCGATGGAGGACCTGCTGCAACGCACGCTGGGCGAGCAGGTCCAGCTTCGCCTTGCGCTCCACGACGCGCTCTGGGTGACAAAGTGCGATCCCAACCAACTCGAAAGCTCCATCCTCAACCTGGTCATCAACGCCCGCGATGCGATGCCGGAGGGCGGCACCCTGACCGTTGAGACCGACAACGTGCGCCTAGATCATGCGGGCGCGGGGCGTCGTCGTCCGGTCAAGGCCGGTCATTACGTGCGTGTCAGCGTGACCGACACCGGCACGGGCATGGACGCCGACGTTGCAGCACGCGCGTTTGAACCCTTCTTCACCACCAAGCCGATCGGCAAGGGGACGGGGCTGGGCCTGTCGATGATCTATGGCTTTGCCCAGCAGTCAGAGGGCTATGCCGGCATCGAGAGCCGGCCGGGTCGCGGCACCACCGTCTCCGTTTACCTGCCCCGCCACCATGGCGAAGGCACGGTGGGCGACGATGCCGCTGTCCTGACGGAGCCAACCCATGCCGGACATGGCGAAGTGGTGCTGGTGGTGGAGGATCAGGCCGTGGTGCGCGACCTGATCGTGGAGGAACTAACGGAGCTCGGCTACGCCGTGCTGTCCGCGGCCGACGGTCCCGAAGGGCTCCAGTTGATCCGATCGATGGAGCACATCGATCTGCTTGTCACCGATATGGGCCTGCCCGGCATGGGCGGGCAGGAACTGGCGGATGCCGCACGATCGCTGCGGCCAGGCCTGCGGGTCCTGTTCGTGACGGGCTATGCGGAAACTGCGGCGATGGCGTCCGGCTTCCTGGAGCCCGGAATGGCGATGATCACCAAGCCGTTTGCGATGTCCGCACTCGCCGCGCGCATCCAGGCGTTGATCGGGGGAGAGCCGGGCTGACCTGCCTAAAGCTGGTCGAAGGCGACCCGCACCATATGCAGCGCCAATCCGCCCCGGTCGGCATATAGCGCGCGGGCGGCATGGTTGCCCGGGTCGGTCCCAAGCCATCCGCTTTGACAGCCGCGCTCCTTTGCCCAGGCAAACATTCCGTCAACAAGCTCCCGTCCGATGCCGAGCCGCTGCATCGACGGCGCGACGCCCAGATTGTCGAGGAAGAACGAGTCGGCCTGGTCAGGGCTCAGGTGGATCTGCCCCCTCGCCTGCCCGACAATGCGTCCTTCATGCAGCGCCACCATCATCAGGTGGCGCGGCTCCCGCAAGAAGGCTCGCAGCCGCTTGGGCCGGATCGGCGCGTCGAAGACATCGTCCGCAACCGCCGCGAACAGGCCGACATCGGCCGCGGTGACCCGGACGAGAATATAGTTGCTGTCCACGACGCGTCGCTAGCCGATGACCGACCATCTACCAAGGGGAGGTCGAGCGCTTACAAGCCGAACCGAACACCCGCGAATACGGCGCGCCCTTCGCCCGGAAAGAACACCGAAGTGCTGGCGCTGCGTGCATCCGTCACCGCCGCGAACTCTGCCGTGTAGCGCCTGTCGGCAAGGTTGCGTGCGTCCACGAAGAGCGTCGCTGGGCCGACCCGCACCCCGCCCGATACGCTGACCACCGCATAGCCGGGCGCCTTCAGCGTGTTGGCATAATCTACCCACACGTCCTTGGGCCGCCAGTCCAGGAACGGCTCGAGGAATACGCCGCCCCGGCCATCATAGCGAAGCGACACGCGATACTGGTGTTCGGGCGCAACCGGCAGGCGATTGTCGCCATGAACGCGGTCGCCGCGGAAGCGGAAGTCGGACCAGCCATAGGTCTGCCGTAGGCGGAGCCGCCCGACGGGCCCGTCGAGCAGGCGCAGGTCGATGCTCGCCTCCACGCCCTGGTGTCGCGTGCGGTCCGCGTTGAAGATCGTGGCAGGCAGGTTTGCGCTCGGCAGATAGCTGAGCAACTCTCCAGCGACCGTCGCGCGGTAATAGGTCAGGTCCCAGGTCACGGGCCCCGCACGCCCACGGGTGCCGACCTCCGCCGTCCAGGCCCGCTGGCTGTCGACGGGCGCGAAGACCTGTTCGCTCGTATTGGTCTGGGTCAGCGCCCCGAACTGGGGCGGCTCCACCGATCGGGTGTAGTTGGCATAAACCTGCACCGTGCCGCGCTCGAACAACAATCCGACGCGCGGGGCAAACCAATCGAAATCGGCAGTGTCGGCGCTGCTTGCCAGACGGTTGGTGTAATCGCGAGTAGCCCTGCCCCAGGATGCGCCCGCTACCAGGGCGAGGTTCGGCACCACGAAGAAGCGCCCTTCGCCGAACACGTCCAGGCCGCTTGCCACCTGGCGCGTGTCGCCGATGCGCGGCCCGTTATTGCCGCCGATGTTGACGAACAGGTCCTGTTTGGTCCCGCCCTGCCGGTAATAGGCCCCGAAGAACAAGTCGGCCCTGTGCCCGGCGATCTCGCCCGACAGGTCGAAACGACCAAACGCGCCCTGCGTGTCGGTATCCTGGTCGATCACGATCGAGATCGGGTGATGAAGGTCGGTCTGCGTGACGTAGATTCCGCCTTCGAACACCAGCCCATCGGACAAGCGGAGGTGTGTTTGCACGGTGACTCGTTCGACGTCCTGGTCGCGCGCCTGCCGCCGGTCCGCCACCCCCGCGCCTGCGAAACGCGGGTTGTTGAGCGCGTCCGTCAGACTGAGCGCGCCGGGTACCTGCTGGTTGATGTCGGCGGCATAGCCGATCAGCCGGACCTCATTCTCCTCCCCGAAACTATAGCCGAGATTGAGCGTGCCTCGGATCTGGTCTGACGCGGACTGCTGCCGATAGCCGTCCGACCGATAAGCGTTGAAGCTGCCATACCAGTCGAACGCCCCCGCCTTGCCGGCGCCACTTGCCTGGCCGCGCAGGCTGTCCCAACTGCCGCCCTCCAGCCGCAGCGAAAAGGGCGTGGCCGCCGTCTTGCCGTTGGGGGTGACGAGGTTCACCGCCCCGCCCAGCTGCGCCCCGCCAAAGCGCAGCGCGTTGCCGCCCTTGTACACCTCGATGAAACGGGCGCCGAGCGGGTCGACCTTCTGGAAGTCGGAAAAGCCGTCCGCATCGGCGAAGGGCACCCCGTCCTGTGCCAGCAGCACGCCGCGTTGGTGATAGCTCTGGTCTAGGCCCGACCCGCGGATCGACAGCCGGGACTCCTCGCCATAGCGCTTGTTCGACAGGACGCCCGGAACGTCGCGCAGCAAGTCGGGCAGGCCGACTACCTGTCGGTCGACATAGGTTTCCGCAGCGACGACCGACACCGATCCGGGTGTGCGGGACAGGCGATCGCGTGCGCGGGCAACCACCGGCGGATCGTCGCTCCCCTTTTGCGCAGTTACGATGACGTCGGGGTCAGCCTGTGCCGCTTGGGCGAGGGCAGCAGGCGCGAGAAGGCAGGCGGAGACGGCGAAAGATGCCGTCGCGATCGCAGCCGGCAGGCGCCGGCGCGGGGACGTGTACATGGTGGATGCTCCTGATCGCCGGCGCGCAATCGCGGCCGGCCCTGAATGACGACGACGTCGGATCAGGCGAGGAGCGGCGGACCCCTGAGCGGTGGGCGAACCCGCGAGTAAGCGCGGACCGGCAGATCCGGCGCGCGGACCAGTGCGGCGGCAAGGATGAACAACAGCGCCGCGGCCAGCAGCACCGGATCGGCGGCCGACAGGGCGGGCATCGCCAGGTCGGCGAACGCGCAGGGGCTGGACACGACGCTGCCGCCATCATCCCCGGCATTGCCGTGGTGCATGTCGGACATGGCGTGGGGCGTGGCCGGCATCACTGCGGTGGCAGGGGAAAGCGGGCCGTACCCTGTACAGATGGTGATTGCGAAGCCGCCCCCCGGTACGGGCATGAAGCCCGCGGGCACAGCAAGCCGTACCAACAAGGCCGCGGTAACGAGCAGCACTGCCAGCAACGGGTGAACCCGAACAAGGGAGCGAAGCCAGGTCACCCGTGCCGCTTAGGCGTGCAAGCGACCTCTGTCACTGCGCCGGGTCAAGCAGCGGCAGCTTTGGCGCGGGCACTCCCGCCCGCACCAGCAACCGCCAGCCCGTCGCCAGACCAACCAGTATCAGCGCCTCCCGCCCGAATTGCTGCGCCGTCCAGTAAGGCGACAGCGCGGTGTGGACGCCGCCCAGCACGAAGGACCAGCCGAGCAGCACAAGCTTGTACGCCACAAAGCCCGCGCCAAAGCCGGTCGCCATCGCAACGCCGCCGGCCCGCGCCTTTCCCCCGCCCCAGCGTGCCGCGCCCAGCGCCGCCAGTGCGGCGCTCAACATCGCCCCGCCCCATGCGATCGTGACCGGATCGTTTGGGTAATGGAGAACCGCAAAGCCGATCAGCTGGCTCGATGCCCAGGCGATTACCATAAGCGCCATAGCGTCGCGGAGGCGCAGGCGCATCCCTGCCAAGGCGGCCAATGCCACGAATGGCGTGGCACAGGCCAGGCCCAGCGTCACCGCTGCGCTGACCCCGGCAAGCATCGCGACCCAGAGTGTCGCGACGCCCCGCCCGCTCGCCCGGTTAGAAGCGACCACGGAAACCGGCATAGATGCTACGACCGAGCGTTCCGAAGCCATAGGCGGTCTGATATTTCCTATCGAACAGGTTTTCGCCGCGCACGAACAAGCGGACATTGGTGAGAACGGGCAGTTCGACGCGGGCGTCCACCAGCGTGTATGGCTTCAGCCGTATCGTGTTGCTGACATTTTCGAACGTTTCACCCGACCAGCGCACATTCGCCCCGATCGAGGCGCCTGCAGGGAGCGAATAGCTCGCGCCGGCATTCCAGCTATGGCGCGGACGGCGCGCAAGCTGGTTGCCGAAGCTGGCCGATCCCGCCGAACGGTCTTCCGAGGCGATCCAGCTATAGTTGCCGTCGACCAACAGGCGGCTTGTGATCGCGACACGGCCCGCCGCCTCCACGCCGTGCGCAAACGCGCGCGCTATGTTCGAGTAATAGCCAAAGCGCTGCGCGGTGGTGCTGCCCGGCACCAGGCAGAGCGGGTCGGTCGTGGGTGCAAAGCAGCTCGCAAAGCTGATCAGGTCGCGGGAGCGACGTTCGAAATAGGTCGCGCCCACGGCGACGCGGCCGTCCAGGAAGCGTTGCTCGGCGCCTGCCTCCCAGCCTTTGGCGCGCTCGGGATCGAGGCTCTGGTTCCCGTACTCGGAAAAGAGCTGGTACAGCGTCGGCGCCTTGAACCCTTCGGAATAGCTAGCGCGGATCACCGTGCCCCAGGGCGCGGTATAGACACCGCCCGCCGCGAACAGCGTCTGGCTGCCAAAGCGGTTATGATCGTCGTTGCGCACGCCGCCGGTGAGCGTCAGTCCCTGCGCCACCGTCGCGTTGAGCTGGCCGTAGAAGCTCGTCACCTCAGCGCGGCCACGATCGGTAGCGGTGCCGAAGGCGGGCGAGGCGCTGCGGAATCGGCTGACCTCGTTCTCCGCGCCAAAGGTCGCGTCGATGCCGTTCGTGATCGCGACGCTACCTTGGTATTCGAAACGCTCGTTGCGGCCGTTGGACTCGAACGTTTTGTCAGGCTGCGACTGCGGATCGAAATTGTCGCGGTCGACATTGGTGTAGCCATATCCGACGCGGTTGCGGAACCGGCCATCGAACAGGTCGAGGTTCAGCCCCGCATAGCCGACGAACTCGCGAGCCTTAGAATATTCGAAGCTGTCGCCGGCGAAGCCGTCCAGTTCGATGCGCCCGTTCGAGTAATAGCCGCGGACATCGGCGGAAAGTCCCGGCGCAAGTTCCAGCAATGCGCGGCCGGCAACCGACTGGTTGGTATAGCCGTCGCGCTCACCGCCGCCGAAGCCCGGTGCGATGGCGGAGATCCCATCGGTGGTGAACGCCTGTGCGCCGATGCGGAACGAGAGCGGGCCCGTTCGCCCGCCGATCGCGGCGCGGCCGCTCACCGTGTCGCGGCTGCCCGCTTCCACGTCGGCGCTGCCCTCCAATGTTTCGCCGGGCAGGGGCGTGACGATGTTGACGACGCCGCCGATGGCCTGGCTGCCCCACAGGATCGACTGGGGCCCGCGCAGCACCTCCACCCGGGTCGCGTCGTTGGTCAGCAGATTGCCGAAATCAAAGCCACCACCTGGGGACGACGGGTCGTTCAGCTTCACGCCGTCGATCACCACCGCGGTCTGGTCCGCCTCCGCGCCGCGGATGCGCAGCGAGGTGACGGTGCCATAGCCGCCGTTGCGCGACAGGCTGACGCCCGGCGTGCGAACCAGCAGATCGGCAATGGCGAAATCACCGGCGCGATCAATCGCCGCCTTGTCGAGAACGGTCACGGAGGCCGTCACACGATCGATCGACGTCGGCGCGCGATTGGCGACGACCACCACCGTGTCGGGCGACGAAGCGACGCTGTCGCCGGCCTCCGTCGCGTCCGGGGTGGCAGCGGCGTCGGGCCGGGGCGCCTCGATCTGCTGCGCGTGCAGGGCAGCCGGCGCGATCAGCGCGAGACCGGCGAGAAACGAAAATTTGGACATGCGAACTCCCGAACAACAACACGCCCCGGCGCGCGATGCGCCGTGGCCATTCTTGTCGTCACTCGGGTTCACACCCCGCCCGTCCGGCACACCCTGGCCGGTCGAAGGACGACCGCGACGGGCAGGTCTCCTGGCTTGCGGGTCTGCACCCTCCTCGCCGCCTTCTCAGGAGAAACTCCCAATGGCATGTGGCGTGGTGGCTCACCGCTCACAGTTGCAGGGGCAGCCGGGGTCTTGAACCCCGTTCCCTTTTGATCCCTTTCGGGAACCTGTCGCGGGCGGGGCCTCTAGGCACCGCGCGCCGTCCCGTCAACGATCAGCGATGATGCGTTTGGTGATCACCGGCACCGGCGGGTCGCCGATCAGGCGCGCATGGACCCGGTACACCTGCTCCAGCAACGCAGGCGTCAACACCGTTGGCGGCGCTCCGTCCGCGACCAGGCGACCGTCAACCAGCACCAGCACCCGATCGCAGAACCGCGCCGCCAGGGCCAGGTCGTGCAGCACCGCCACGACCAGCCCGCCCCCATGCGCCTGGGCCCGCAACAGCTCCATGCCGTGCAACTGGTGTTCGGGATCGAGGCTGGCGAGCGGCTCGTCGGCAATCAGCGCGGGCGCCTCGACCGCCAGCGCGCGGGCCAGCAGCACGCGGGCGCGCTCACCGCCAGACAGTTCGGTGGCGGTGCGATGGGCGAGATGCTCGACCTCCGCCAGCCGCATGGCGCGCGCGACGGCAGCTTCATCGGCTGCGGACAATCGGGAGAACGGCGCGAGGTGGGGCAGTCGGCCGAGCGCCACCAGCCGTTCGACGCTCAGCGGCCAGTGCAGCGCCTGTCCCTGCGGCAGATACGCGATCTGGCGCGCGGTGGCCGCACGCGGCAGCGCCGCCACGGGCTGACCATTGAGCAGGGCTCGCCCGCTCGCTGGCAGCAGGCCGAGAAGCGCCCGGATCAAGGTGGACTTGCCCGCGCCATTGGGGCCGAGCACGCCAACGAACTGCCCCGCATCCAGCGTGAACGACACGCCGCGCACCACCTCACGCCCGCGCAGCGCGACCGACAGTTGCTCGGCAGCGAGCGTCACCACAGCCGTCGCTCCCGCATCAGGAAGACAAGGAACACGGGGACGCCAAGGAAAGCGGTCACGACGCCGAGCTTCAGTTCATTGGTGGTCGGTATCACTCGCACCGCAACATCGGCCAGCAGGAGCAATGCCGCGCCTGCCGCCGCGCTGGGCCACAGGATCGCGGACGGGCTGCGATCTGTCAGCGGGCGCACCAGATGCGGCACGATCAAGCCGACGAACCCGATCGCGCCTGAGACCGCCACCGCGCCACCAACGCCGATGCCGATGCCCAGCAGCACGCGCAGCCGGGTCCGCGCGAGGTCGACGCCCAGCGCCGCCGCTCCGTCCTCCCCCAATGTCAGCGCGTCGAACGCGCGGGCGTCCCAGGCGAGCAGCGCCGCACCCAGCGCGATGGGCGGCAGGGCAAGCAGGACATGGCTGAAAGCGCGGTCTTCCAGACTGCCGAGCAACCAATTGGTGATCTCCATGGCAGCAAACGGATTGGGCGACAGGTTCAGCGCCAGGCTGATCCCCGCCCCCGCCAGGGTCGACACGGCGACGCCCGCCAGGATCAAGGTCAGCGCGCTTTCGGACCTGCCCGCCAGCAGCGACAACAAGGCAAGGGCGACCAGCGCGCCCGCGATTGCGAGCAATGGCAGCAGCGCCGCGCTCGAACTCGCCAGCCCGAAATAGATTGCCACCACCGCGCCGAGTGCCGCGCCGTTGGAGGCGCCCAGCACGGACGGTTCAGCCAGCGGATTGCGCAGGTAGCCTTGCAACGCCGCGCCCGACAGACCCAGGATCGCGCCGATAGCGAGACCCAGCATGGCGCGGGGCAGGCGCAATTCAACCAAGATCGCGCGCTCTACCGGGTCGCCCCGCCCGAGCAGGGCCGCAAACGCGCGGGCGGGCGGGATGGCGGCGCTGCCCACGCCAATTGACAGCACGGCCCCGATCAGCACCGCCGCAATCAGCGCCGGCCACAGCCAGCCTTTCGTCCCGCCCCTCATGATCCGGCCTCTAGCGCGCGGCGGGGCGGCGGGGCAAAGGCAAAGGGTGCGCCGCCTGTTCGCCCTCGCCTTTCTCATGCTGCTCGGCGCTGCGCCGCCCGTTGGCGCGCCCCCCCACCGGATCGTGTCGCTAAACCTCTGCGCCGACCAGTTGCTGGTGGCGCTGGCGGACCCCGGCCAGATCGCCGCGCTGACCGACCTGTCGCGCGATCCGGCCATGTCGGCGGTGGCTCGGCGAGCGGCAACGCTTCCCGTTGCGCGCGGGGCGGCGGAGGCGGTGCTGGCATTGCGGCCCGATCTGCTGCTCGCCAGCCCCGGCACAAGCAGCGCCACCATGGCGCACCTGCGCGGCCGGTATGTGGAGGTCGATCTGCCCCCGGCCGATCGCTATGCCGACATCGTCGGGCAGGTGCGTACGGTCGCGGCAGCCGTGGGGCATCCCGACCGTGGCGAGGCGCTGATCCGCCGCATGGACGCGCGGCTGGCCCGCATCGCCCGCACGGGCCGGGGCCGGATCGCCGCCTCGTACCAGCGGCGCGGATACCTGACCGGCACGGGGACCCTGACCGACGAACTGATGATGCGCGTCGGGCTGGTCAACCTTGCCGCCCGACTGGGCAAGCCGATGCTGGCGCGGGTGCCGCTCGAACAAATGGCGCTGGCCCGCCCAGACTTCCTGCTGATCGAGAGCGACAGCGAGGGCGTGGTCGACCAGGGAACGGAGATGCTGCACCACCCCGTTCTCCGCTCCACGCCGCGTCTGCGCCTGCCGCAAGCGTGGACAGTATGTGGGGGACCGGCCTATGTGCTTGCGGCCGAAAGCCTGTCCCGCCAGCTCGCCCGGCAGCGCTGACCGATCAGCCGTTCCAGTCGAACGCGGCAAGCGTGGTCCGGCGACCGAGCAGAAAGGCGTCGGCCACCAGGCGAAAAGGCGACAGGTCGACTTCACTCTGCCGTGCATCGATGAGTTCGGCGAACCGGGCGTAAAGGCGTGGATACTCACCCTCGCTGCTCAATGGCTGTTCGACTGCGTTCAACTCCATCTTACCCCCGCCATGGGTCAGGCGCAGCGTATCGTCACCGCTGGTGATCGCGATTTCCCAGGTCTGGGGGCCGCGCTGGTCGAAGTTGAAGTCGACCTCCACCGGCACGCCCGCCGCGTCGGTCAGCTTCAGGGCCGCCTCGATCGGGGCAGCCTTGTTTTCGGGGAAGCCCAGCGTCGCCTCATCCAGCAGCAACGGCGCGGGCAGAACGCGGGTCAGGATCGACAGGGCGTTGATGCCGGGATCGAACACACCGATGCCCGGCTCCCAGATCCATTCCTGGCCCGGATGCCAGACGCGAACGTCCTCCTTCCAGGCAACGGTGACCTTGTCGAGGTTGCGCCCGCTCACCCACTCGCGGGCAGGCTCAACGCCCGGAGCAGCGCGCGAATGCCAGGTTGCATAAAGGACACGCCCGCTGCCCGATGCGGCCGCTGCAATCGCTTCGGCCTCACTCAGCGTCGCGGCGGGCGGCTTTTCAACGAGCACGTCGAGCCCATGCGCCAGTGCTTCGCGTATGAGGGCAAGCCGGCCGCGGGGCGGAGTGCAGATTGCCACCGCGCTCACGTCCGGACACGCTGCAACCATCTCCGGAATCGTTTTGAATGTCGGCACGCCTTCGTTTGCGCCACTCAGCGACACCGTCGCGGCAAACCGGAAGCGATCGTTGCCGGCGATCGTCGGCAGGTGCTGGTCCCGCGCGATCTTGCCGATGCCAACAACCGCGATCGCGATCGGTTTACCCGGCGCTGCATTCCCAACCGTGCTGGCCATCACTCCGCTCCCTTGGCGCGCTATCCGGGCAGGGTGCTAGAACGGGCGTCCGAACCTGTCCACTGGCACGAATTGGCGATCCTGGCGCGGCCTGACCGGGCGAGGCATCCCCCGCCCGGTTGATCCATCATATCTGCGCCAGACCACCGTCGACGAAGATTTCGCTACCGGTCATGTAGCTGCTGTCGTCCGACGCCAGGAACGCAGCCGCGCCGGCGGTTTCGCTGGGTTCTCCCAAACGACCGAGCGGGGTCGTAGCGCCCAGCGCTTCGAACTCTGCCTCGCCAACGACCTCTAGCGCCAGGTCGGTGCGGGTCGGTCCAGGTGAGAGGACGTTGACGCGAATGCCGGTACCGCGCAGGTCCTGCGCCCAGCTGCGCGCCAGATTGCGAACCGCGCCCTTTGTCGCGCTGTAGATGCTGAACTGCGGCGTTCCCATTTCTCCCGTGGTCGATCCGGTCAGGATGATCGAACCACCCGCGCGCATCAGCGGAAGGCCACCCTGGACCGTGAAGATCAGTCCCTTCACGTTGACGTCGAAGGTCGCGTCGTACTGTTCGCGCGTAATCCGCCCCAGCGGCGCGAACGAACCCCCGCCAGCGTTGGCGAACAGGATGTCGAGGTGCCCCGCCTCGTCCTTCACCGTCGCAAACAGGCGGTCAAGGTCGGCCTGGTCGGTGACGGAACCCTGCACGGCGCGCGCGCGATCCCCGAGCGAGGCGACGGCCGCGTCCAGTGCGTCCTGACGCCGCCCGAAAAGGTAAACTGTCGCGCCCTCCTCAATGAAGCGTCGTGCCGATGCGAGCCCGATGCCCGAACCACCACCCGTCACCACCGCGATTCTGCCTGCCAATCTGTCCATGCTTCAAACTCCTTATCTTCAGGAGCCGCCTAGCTGGCGGGGCACCAACTATTGAACAAGTATGCACCTTTTAGTAAGTATCAGGCCATGGCAGAAAATTCCTCAATCGAGCCGAGCTTCACCTGCGGGCTGGACGCGACGCTCCGCATTATTGCGGGCAAGTGGAAGCCGCTGATCGTGTACTTCCTGTCGCTGTCATCGAACCGGTATGGCGAACTCAGGCGTGCGGTGAAGGGCGTAAGCGACAAGATGCTGATCCAGCAGCTCAAGGAGCTGGAGGCGGACGGCATCGTTCACCGCCATGACTACAAGGAAGTGCCCCCGCGGGTGGATTACACGCTGACGCCGCTCGGCCGCAGCCTGGCCGGCGCGCTCGCCCCCTTGTGCGCCTGGGGCAGCGACAACATGGTCGAGGTCGGGCGCGTGCTGGCCGAACGGGAGCAATGGTCCCGCGAGCCGGCGGACGCCCAGCTGCCGGTCGCTTAGCTGGCAGCGGGAGAGTCAGAGATCTTTCGTAGCACCCGCGCGAGTTCCTCGATCGAATACGGCTTGTGCAGAAGCTCGAAGCCATGTGCGCCGCCAGACGCGAGCACCCGGCTGTAACCGCTGGTCAGGATTACCGGCAGCCCCGGATGACGCCGCTGGATCTCCTGGCCCAGTTCGACCCCGGTCAGGCCAGGCATCACCACGTCCGAGAAAACCACGTCGAAGCGAGCATCGCTCGCCAGATGGTTCAGCGCTTCCTGGCCATTGGTGGCCAGCACCGTGTTGTAGCCCATCTCGGTCAGTGCCTCGGTCGCGAATTCACCGACCTCTGGATTGTCCTCCACGACCAGGATGCACGCCCCCTCCGCCAGTGCGGGTGAAGCGTCGGCCGTCGTTGTGGCGGCCTCCGCCGTCCCGTCAAAGGCGGGCAGGTACATGGTGAAGGTTGCGCCCCGCCCTTCCTCGCTGTCGACCAGGACCTCGCCGCCCGACTGCTTGGTAAAGCCGAATACCTGGCTGAGCCCCAGTCCGGTGCCCTCACCCACCCCTTTAGTGGTGAAAAAGGGTTCAAAGATCTTGTCGATCTTGTCCGCCTCGATGCCGGTACCCGTGTCACGGACCATAATGGTCACGTAGCGGCCCTTTACCGCGGGATGCGCGCGCACGGCGGGCATGGCATCCGCCACCCCGACGGCGATGCTTAGTGTTCCTTCCCCGTCCATCGCGTCGCGCGCGTTGACAGCAAGGTTGACCAGCGCCGTATCGAACTGGCTGCGATCGGCGCAGACCACGCACGGCGCGTCGGGCAGCTCCATCTGCACCGCAACGCGGGAGCCGAGCAACGTGCGGATCATCGGCTGGATCGCGTTGACACTCTCGCCGGCGTCGAACGCCTCGGGCTTCAGTGCCTGCCGCCGGGCAAAGGCGAGCAACTGACTGGTCAGGCGCGACGCACGATCGGCGGTGTCGGCAATGGCGTCGATATAGCGCTGCCGACGATCCTCGCTGATATCGTTCCGGCGCAACAGGTCGACGGAGCCGCGGATCACGGTCAGGAGATTGTTGAAATCGTGCGCAAGGCCGCCGGTAAGCTGACCCACGGCCTCCATCTTCTGCGACTGGCGCAGCGCCTCTTCGGCGGTCATCAGCTCGGCAGTGCGCTCTGTCACTTGACGTTCGAGCGACGCCGCGAGTTCCGCGAGCTCACGCTCCGCACGGCGGCGCTCCACCGCGGCCCTGGTACGGCCAGCGACCTCGCTCAGGAACTGGATATCTTCTGGCTGCCAGACCCGGGGCGCCTCGTGATTGACGAACAGGAGGGCCACGGTCTCCCCCTGTTCGATCACGGGCATGTTGATGAACGAGCGGGCCGATATAGCTTCCAGCGCCGAAGCGCTTGCCATCGTGCGCGGATCGGTCCGGGCGTCTGTTACGACCGCCGTCTCCCCGCGATTGATATCCTCGATATAGGAACCGTAGTCGCGAAAGGAGAGCGTGCCCGCAAGAGTGACGACGCCTTCCGCATTCCAGTCGCGTTCAATGGTGATGGTTTCGGCCACCGCGTCGACGCTGCCGTAGCCGGCGCGCGACACCTCCAGCGTCCGCCCGATCACCTGGGCCGCAACAAAGGAGATGTCGACCGCGTCGTCGAGATCGCGCAGCTTGTCGCCAAGTTCAGCCAGCGCCAACCGGCGCAGCTCGGCCCGCTTCACCGCCGTCAGGTCCAACGACACCCCCGTCAGGCGCAGGGGCCGCCCGTCCGCATCGAAAAAGGGCTGGCCGCGCGACGTCAGCCAGCGTTGGATGCCGTCGGGCGTCCTGATCTGGTATTCAACCTCGTAATCCGCGCCGATCGCGATGGTGCGGTCAAGCGCCGCGCGCGCGCGCTCCCGATCCTCGTCGACGATCGCGGCCATGCGATCCTCGAGCGTGAACGGCGCGTCGGGAGCAAGGCCGAACAAGGCCTTGCACTGGTCGGACGACGTCAGCGTGCGTTCGGTAAGGTCTATGGTCCAGGTGCCAAAGCGTCCGACCTTGAGCGCGAAATCGAGCTCGCGCTCGCGCTCCTTTTGCGTCCGCAACCGTTCGGTCAGTTCAGCCATCAGCGCTGCATTGCTGCTTTCCAGCCCCGCCAGCCGCTCACGCTCCAGCGTCACGTCCATCTGGCTGGCAAAGAAGTAGGCGAGCTGCTGGTCGGCATCATAGACGGGCGCAAACAGCAGCCGGTTCCAGAACGACGTGCCGTCCTTGCGATGGTTGCGCACGTCGATCTCGAGCGGTTCGGCCCGTTCTACGGCATCCCTGATCTGTTGCACCGTACGGGGATCGGTTTCCGGTCCCTGGAGGAAGCGGCAATTGCGACCCAGAAGCTCACCGCGAGTGTAACCGGTCAGGGCGCAAAACGAGTCATTCGCGAAGACGATCGGATTGTCGTGCAGCCGGGGGTTGGTGATGATCATCGGCATGCGCGTCGCGTGAACCGCCGCTACGAACGGGTCAGTATGACGGTCCAGTCCCGCGATTTCCGTTGAGATCCGCTGCTCCTCGCGGAGGCTCTCTTCCGAAGATTGTCTGTTGGGCACGGGCAACCTTTTGTGTCGATCGCAACCGCTGTAAACGGCCAAACGGCTGCGCAAAAGTCATTAAACGTCGCACAAAGGCCTGATCCGGCTGCTTAGTTTCAACCGACTGCTTGCCCCTGTCGCGGCGGCAGGCCGTTGATGCAGGAGGCCAAGGTCACTGTCCCCTGCCAGACGTTAGCGGGTCAGAGCTGCGTCTGCCCAGGCGACTGCTGGCCCGTCGCCCTGCCTCGCCGTGACCGGCCGCGCGACGAGTTCGACAATGCGAACCTTGCTCACATCGGCGCTGATCGGCTGCGCAGCCTGGTCGAACCGCATCGGCTGAGAGGAGGCGAGAAGCTTGCCGTCGCCATAGACCTCGAACTGCACAGGCCCGCTTGCCGCGAGCGAAGAGTCGTCAATGCCTACCTTTGCCGTAAAGCGCCTGAAGCCCTTGTTGCGCACCTCCAACCGCGATCCCGCAAGGAGGCCGATGCCGGTGTCGTACAGCGTTCCCGCCACCCGCATCGTCTGCCCGTAAGCGGCACGATCCGGCTGCGCGCCGCCCCAGCCGCCATATTGAACATGTTCGCCCGGTCCGCGCGAACCGAACCAGCTGGTGACCGAATGGTGGATCGTGGGGTCTGCCCGCGGCACGGTAACGCCGTCCACCGCCGGGTTCACGCTGCCGGGCTGTTCGGACAGGAACAGCCCGTTGGGCAGCCGCCGCGTGCCGCTGACACGGAAGACCCTGGTTTCGTGCGGCGCCAAGTTGAAACCTTGTTCCTTGGTGAAGCTGCTGCGGGCCTTGCTCCACAGATCGGTCAGCTGGACGGGTGCACCGTCGCTCATTTTCAACTGCGCCGCGGTCAGCACGACGTCAGTCGGCGCGGCGCTGCGGTTGAACAGCGCGGCTGCCTTGTCGCCGTTCGCCAGCGTCTTCACCAGCAGTTGGTAATCATCAGACTGGTATGCGATCACCGCCTGATTGCCGGCAGGATCCTGGTTCAGCGCGATAAGGTCGCCATTGCCAAAGATCGCCTGCAACTCCGGCGTCAGCTTCCGCAGGTCGAAGCCGATGATCAGCGGCGAGTTGATCATCGCCCACAGCGCGAAATGCGAGCGCGCTTCCGTCAGGTGATTGGCGTCGAAGTCGCCCGTGCCGACGAACAGCATGTCCGCATCGTTCCACGAGCCCGGATGCGCATACAGCGATCGCGTCGCGGCGGTATCAAAGTTGGTCAGCATCCGCGTCCAGTGCGGCGTGATGTCATCGCTGGTGCGGGAGGTGTTGCCCATGTCCTTGCCCCAGGCGCGCACGTCGGAAGAGCCCCACAGGCAAAGCGACAGGACATAGTCGCCGTCGGGATTGTAGCGACGCAGCGCGCTCGCGACATCGCGATACAATGCCTGCACCGCCGGCACATTGGTGCGGCCGAGCGATTGCATGTCGACCAGCGGCGTCAGCGCGCGGTAAAGCCCGTTTTGCACACGCGGCGCATCGGCGGGCAGGCCGCGTATCCCGCACCCGTCCACCTTGATCAGGTCGAATCCCCAATCGGCGAAGAAGAGGCGGATGTCCTGGTCGGTGTGGCCGTACAGCCCGACCTCCCGCTCCGCCACGCTGCCTTCCGGCTGGTTCTTGAAGTCGGGCGTATAGATCTGGCCGCAGGTGTTGCGGCCGATGTCCGAATAGATGCCGGCCTTCAGCCCCATCGCGTGCAGCTTGGTCGTGAGCGGGCGGAAGCTGGGATCAGCAACCCCCTTCACTTTCGCGGAAGGAAAGCGCTCGGCCCGGATCATCAGGCGGCCATCGGGCTGCCGCCGCCGCAGCCACCAGCCATCGTCGATGTTGACGTATCTGTAGCCCTGCTTGGCTAGTCCGGTGGTGACCAGAGCCTGGGCAGAAGCGAGCACCTTCTCCTCGTCCACGTCGCTGTTGAAGGCGTTCCAGGAGTTCCAGCCCATCACGGGCGTTGCCGCCTGTCCCGCCGTGTTGGCGCTCCACTGGCCAGTCGGCGCAAGCGGGTCCGCAGCCTGCGCGAAGGCCATCGCCGGCGCGGCAAGCGACAGGGCGGTGCCGAAAAGGCCGAACAAACGCGCGCGCGTCACTTTGTGGCCCCGACGAGATGCTCGGAAAAGAAGGGCATGACGTGATCCTGGAAACGGCCAGCGACGCCGCTGGTGTGGTCGCCTGAATAAACCTCGAAGCTGTTGGCGATGCGATAACGATCCAGCGCCTCGTGCAGCGTGCGAGCGTCATCGCGCAGGCCGTCGCGGTCACCAACGTCGATAGCAATCGCGGCATAACGGCGCAGGTTGCCAACATATTGGTCGACCATGGCGAGCGGCGCGTTAGCCGCCCAGCGCGCGAGCACGTCGGGCTGCACCGCACCGTCCTTCACCGGCAGGTCGAGATACAGCGGCGCACGGGCGGGATTGGGTGACCAGGCGGCGGCGCTGGCCAGCGTGGCGCGATCCATGAAGGGCAGCCCTTCAGATTGCTTGGGCGACGTGAGTTTCCCCAACCGCTCGATCATCGCCGTGTCGATCTGTGCGGCCGATCGCGCGGACAAACAGCACGGGCTCATCATGTAGAGCGCGCCAAAGACGTCGGGGTGCTTGAGCCCGATCCGGGTCGTGCCATAGCCGCCCATCGAGTGCCCGGCGAGCCCGCGGCTGCGGCGGTCGGCAAGCGTGCGGTAATGACCGTCGATGTAGCGAACCAGATCGCGGGCGATAAATGTCTCAAAGTCGCCGGTCGTGACCGAGCTCGAATACATTGACCCGTTATGCACCGTCTTGCTGTCGGGCAGCACGACGATGAACTCACCCGCGCCCTTGGCAAATGCGCCCTCGATCGTCTGCGGCACATGGATCTCGCGTGTCCACTGCTCCGCCCCGATCGAGTAACCATGAAGTGCGTAGAGCACCGGGTAACGGCGGCTTCGGTTGAGGCCGTAGCCGGGCGGCAGTACGACCATCACGTCGCGAGCCGCCGAATCCCCTTCCAAACTGCCCTCCAGCGCGGGCGAGTGCACCTTGATCCGTTCGATCGTGACCGGTTTTGCATTCGCGACGGGAGCCGGGACGTTGGTCGCCACCTGTGCCGGCGCCGCCGCCGTCAACAACGCTGCCAGCGCAATTCCCGTTCGCATCCAGCCCATAGCCATGTGTGTTCCCCTTTTCATGCGCCTGTCAGTTCCGCTGCGCTCAGCCGCACGGGAGTACCGGGCAGCAATTGCACCGTCTGGCGTGTCGTGCCGTACCGAACCACCCGCTCGCCCGGTTCGTCAGCGGTCAACACGACCTCACGAAGACTGCCACCGCGCCAGTTCAGGTCGACCCGGCACCGTCCCCTCGCGCGCAGGCCGCTGACCGACCCGGTCGGCCAAGCCGAAGGCAGCGCGGGCAAGAGCAGGATGTCATCGCCCCGGCTCTGCAGCAGCATCTCTGCCATTGCGCGTGCGCCGCCGAAGTTACCGTCGATCTGAAAGGGCGGGTGTGCGTCGAACATATTAGGATAGGTGCGGCCCGGACCTAACAGGAATCGCAGGATGCGGTGCGCGTGCTCGCCATCGCGCAGCCGCGCCCACAGCGCCGCGCGCCACGCGGTCGCCCAGCCAGTCGACTCATCGCCGCGTAGTTCCAGCGAACGGCGCGCGGCAGCGGCCAGTGCGGGTGTCGCGTCCATGTCGATCTGCTCGCTCGGGAACAGGCCGTAAAGATGCGACACGTGCCGGTGCTTCGGCTCGGGTGCGCCAGCATCCCAGTCGGCCTGCCATTCCTGCAACTGCCCCTGCGCCCCGATCTTGTCGGGCGCGAGCCGGGCGCGGGCCGCGGTGACCTCTGCCGCGAAGTCGGCGTCCGTGTTCAGGATCGCGGCGGCCCTGGCGGTCCGGTCGAACAGGTCGCGCAGGATCTGCTGATCCATCGCCGGCCCCGCGCAGATCGACGCGCCCATCGGATGCGCATTTTCAGGCGACAGCGACGGGCTGGTCATCAATCGTCCCGTCGCGGGATCGGTCACCAGCGTGTCGAGGAAGAAGGTCGCGGCCCCCTTCATCAGCGGGTATACGCTAGCCAGGAACGCGCGGTCCCGGCCATAATCGTAGTGGTCCCACAAATGCATGCACAGCCACGCGCCGCCGGTTGGCCACAGCCCCCATTGCGCGCCGTCGATCGGTGCGGTCGCGCGCCACAGGTCGGTGTTGTGATGCGCCACCCAGCCGCGCGCGCCGTACATCTCACGCGCGGTACGCTCGCCCGTGACAGCCAGATCGCGCACCATCGCGACCAGCGGCTCGACGCACTCCGGGAGGGCGGCAACTTCCGCCGGCCAGTAGTTCATCTCCGTGTTGATGTTGATCGTGTACTTGGAGTCCCAGGGCGGGTCCGGGCTATCGTTCCATATGCCCTGAAGGTTTGCCGGCTGCGTGCCGGGCCGGGAGGAACAGATCAGCAGGTAGCGGGCGAAATCGAAATACAGCGCCGCCAGCCCCGGATCGTCGCGCGTTTGCGCCGCCACAATACGGCGATCGGTCGGCAAGGCCGTAGCGTCGCTCGTCCCCAGATCCAGGCGAACGCGTCGGTATAGCTGGCGGTGGGCGCTTGTGGCATCGCGCGACAGGTCCGCGAACGGCCGCCGGCTCGCCCGGTCGAGTTGCCCTGCGACGATCGACCCGGGCTCTCCCCCAAGATCATCGAACCGGCGGAAGCTGGTCGCCATGGCGAGAAGCAGAACAACTTCATCGGACCCCCGAACCTGCAATCGGTCGCGGGCCGCGATCACCCGTCCGCCAACCGGCAACACGCGCAATTGTACCGCGAAGCGGAGCGCGCCCTTGATGCCGAGCCGGTCGGGGCCAGTGCCTTGCAGCGAAAGCTGCCGATCGGTCGCAACAACGCGGGAAGCCTGAGACGTACGGAACGACAGGTCGATGTCGATTGCGCCGTGGCGGCTGGCTGTGATGCGGATGGCAATGACCTGATCGATGGGCGACGCGATGACCTGCCGTTCGAACGTGATGCCGTCGGCGGTGAAGCGCGTCGTTGCGATCGCTGCATCGAGGTCGAGCTCGCGATAATAGCCGCTCACCGCCGCTGAGGCATGTGCTCCCGCCCTGTCGATCAGCAGGTCGCCGATGGTCTGGTAAGGCATCTGCTTGAGCGGCCTGGCCATCACGCGCTCGTTGGCGAGCGTTTGCGCCTCGGCATAACGGCCCGCAGCTATCAAGCGGCGCACTTCGGGCAGGGCAGCGCGCGCGTCGGTGTTGACGGGATTGTACGGCCCGCCCGCCCAGAACGTGTCCTCGTTGAGTTGCAACCGCTCCTGCGCCGTGCCGCCGAAGACCATCGCGCCAAGCCGGCCGTTTCCGACGGGCAGCGCTTCCGTCCACGCGGTCGCCGGCTGTTGGTACCAGAGGCGGTCGCCGCGTCCGCCTGCACCCTCGGCCGGGCCGGCGAGAGCGGCAGCCCCCGCCACCGCCACGCCGCCCTCCATCACCGCACGCCGGGTCAGGCCGGCAGGAGGTGACATGTCCGAAGCGCTCACGCGATCATTGCAGGTCGAGGACGACGACCGACTTGGCCGGAAGCGTGACGGTGAGCGCACCGTTCGCCACCTGCGCCCCGTTAAACGGCGCCGGGGCCACTGCGTTCGGCTGGTCGAAGCTGTTGTGCGCGTCCATGGTTGCGGCCGTGATGATCCGTCCGCTCGCGGTGCTTGCCTGCACACCCTGTATCGCAACCGAAAGTGGTACAGCGCGATTGGGGTCGAGGTTCACCAGCGCGACATGCACACGCCCGGCCGCATCCTTCACCGCCGATGCGCTGACGGCGGGCACCGCCACCTCGTCCAGGTGATACCAGGGCGACGTTACCTCGATCGGCAGCGTCGTTGCGTCCTGCCACGGCTTGTACAGATCGAACACGTGGTAGGTCGGCGTCTTCACCATGCGAGGCCCATCGGTCAGCAGCATCGCCTGGAGCACATTCACCATCTGCGCGATTGCCGCCATGCGGACGCGGTCGGCATGGTGTGCGAAGATGTTGAGGTTGAGCCCCGCGACCACCGCGTCCCGCAGCGAGTTCTGCTGCATCAGGAACCCCGGGTTGGTGCCCGGCGTCGGGTCGTACCAGGTTCCCCATTCATCCACCGCCAGCATGACCTTCTTCGCGGGGTCGGTTTCATCCATGATCTTGGAGTGCTTGGTGATGAACTCCTCCATGCGCAGCGTGTGCGCCATGGTGGTCGCCCATTCCCGCTCGGAAAAGCCGATCGCAGGACCCTTGTCGTTCCAGTCCTTGTCGCGCGGGCGAGTATAATAGTGCAGCGCCAAGCCATCGATGTTCTTGCCGGCGATGCGCATCAGGTCGCGCGTCCACTCGTAATTTTCGTCGCTCGGCCCGCTCGCGATCTTCAGCATCGGGCCGTTCGCTGACTTGGCGAACTGGGCATAGCGGTTGGTCAGGTCTGCCGCATATTCCGCGCGCATGTTGCCGCCGCAACCCCACAGCTCGTTGCCGATGCCCAGATATTGGAGCTTCCAGGGACCCGCATGTCCGTTCTTCCCGCGCTCCTTGGCGAGCACGGACGTGTTGGCGGGCGCGGTGATATACTCGACCCATTGCGCGGTTTCGGATGGCGGTGCGCTGCCGACATTGGCCGACACATAGGCCTTCGCGCCAAGGCGTTCGACGAAGCCCATGAATTCATGCGTGCCGAAGCTGTTATCTTCGTTAATCCCGCCCCAGTTGGTGTTGACCTTGACCGGGCGCTTGGACGCCGGGCCGATGCCGTCACGCCAATGATATTCGTCCGCGAAACAGCCACCGGGCCAGCGCACCATGGGCACGTTGATCGCCTTCAGCGCGTCCAGCACGTCGCGGCGGTAGCCGGCATCATTCGGAATGCGCGAACGCGGGCCGACCCATATGCCGTCATAGATGCCGTGGCCCAGATGCTCGGCAAACTGGCCGAACACGTCGCGGTGCATCCGCGGCCCTGGCTGATCCGCGCGGAGGGTAGCGGTGGCACTTCCCGGCGCGGGCGCTGCCGTCGACTGCGACAAAGCCGGGGAGGCAAGAGCGAGGCTTGCCACGGACAGGCACAAGGAGAGACCCCAACGCTTCAGCACAATACTCTCCCTGTTCTTGATCTCGTTCAGCGACCAGCACGCCGGCCACCTGCGACGAGTATTTGTTGGACAGCGCCAAGTCAACGCGCGCTGCGCTTTTCATGGCCCGTAAGATAAGGCAATGCTAAGCGGGCATCGTGCAGGAGAGTAAGATCGACCCCGACGCCTTAGCGCCATCCCTCGATACCCCCATCTCGAAGGGACCACGCGACACTGGCCGGCGCTATCGCGGCGCCATCGCCTTCAAGCTTGGCACCGCCATTCTGGCCGGGGAATATCCGCCGGGCACGACATTGTCGGGCGAAGTGGCGTTCGCCGAAGCCCTGAACGTGTCCCGCACCGCCTTTCGCGAGGCTTTGCAGACGCTCGCCGCCAAGGGGCTGGTCGAAAGCCGGCCCAAGACCGGCACACGCGTGCTGCCGCGCGACCGGTGGAACCTGCTGGATCCCGATGTACTGGCCTGGGCCTTCTCGGGCGAACCGGACGTGCAACTGGTCCGCAGCCTGTTTGAATTACGAGCCATCATCGAACCCGGTGCTGCGCGCCTTGCCGCCGAGCGGCGAACCCGCGACGACGTGAAGCTGATGAAGGCCGCACTGACCGCCATGCGTCGTCATACCCTGGCCACCGAACAGGGCCGCATCGCTGATCGCGAATTCCACGCCGCTTTGCTCGGGGCGACGCGAAACGACGCATTGATGTTCCTTAGCGCAAGCATCGGCGCGGCGGTCAGCTGGACCACTTCGTTCAAGCAACGCGCGCGTGCCCTGCCCCGTGATCCTATTCCCGACCATGTGCGGGTGTTCGACGCCATCGCTGCCGGCGATGCTGAAGCGGCCGGGCAAGCCATGGGCGCGCTGGTCCAGTTGGCTCTGGACGACACGCGGGCCGCAATGGACGTCTAGCACCCGTATTCGACCAGCGTTCGCTTGACACTGGCCGGTTTGGTCGCATTAGTCCGACTGAACGCGCCTGATAAGGGCGGAATGGGGGAGGGTGCGACCGTGCCGAAGTGGAAATCCGTCCTGTTGCTCTCGGCGGCTGCCGCTCTGTCCGGCGCTGTCGCTCCGCCCCAGCAGTTCGCGCCCGAACCATCGGCCATCAGCCCCGCCCGGGGCGAAGCCGACCGCCTGGCCGCCGACCTCGTCGCCAAGATGACGCTGGACGAAAAGGTCGAGCAGCTCCTGAATGTCGCGCCGGCCATCCCCCGACTGAAGATCCCGCGCTACAATTGGTGGACGGAGTCGCTCCACGGGGCACTCGGCCCTGTGGACACCACCAACTACCCCGAACCGATCGGGCTCGCCGCGACGTTCGACCCTGCCCTGGTCCATGACGTTGCAGGCGCGATCGGGACGGAGGTGCGCGCGTTACACACGATGGCGCGCCAGACCGGGCGTTACGGACGGATCGGCACCGGGCTCGATACATGGTCGCCTAACATCAACATTTTTCGCGACCCGCGCTGGGGACGTGGCCAGGAAACCTATGGCGAGGATCCATTCCTCACCGCGCACATGGGTGTCGCTTTCGTGCAGGGCATGCAGGGCCCTGATCCCGACCGGCCTTACGTGATCGCGACGCCGAAACATTATGCCGTGCACAGCGGCCCGGAATCGACCCGGCACGAGGCAAACGTGTACGTCTCGATGCACGATCTGGAGGACACCTACCTTCCCGCCTTCCGCGCTGCAGTGACGGAGGGGCGGGCCGGGTCGATCATGTGCGCCTATAACCGCATCGACGGGCAGCCCGCCTGCGCCAACGATCTGTTGTTGAAGGAACATCTGCGCGGCGCCTGGGGCTTCCAGGGTTATGTTGTATCGGATTGCGACGCGGTGAAGGACATCGCCGACAACCACAAATATGCGCCCGACGCTGCCGCCGCTGTCGCGGCAGCGATGCGGGCCGGTGTCGACAATGAATGCAACGGTGCGACGCTCAGCGATACGGCGGGCCTGGCGGATCGCTATCGCGAGGCGTTGGCGCGCAACTTGATCACGGTGGGCGACGTCGACCGCGCGCTGGTGCGTTTGTTCTCCGCCCGATTCCGCAATGGCGACCTGCCTGGCCTGACCGGCGCGCCGCCCGCCGTGCCTGTCGGCGCGATCGGCAGTCGAGAGCATCAGGCACTGGCGCTCACGGCGGCGGAGAAGAGCCTGGTGCTGCTGAAGAACGACGGCGTGCTTCCGCTGAAGCCCACACTGCGCGTCGCGGTGGTCGGGCCCTTTGGTGACGCCACCCGCGTGCTGCGCGGCAACTATTCCTCCGGCCTGACCGGCCCGCGCGTGTCCGTGATCGACGGCTTGCGCCGCGCCATGCCGGGCGCGCAGATCACGCTTGTGCCGTTCGGCGCGTCCCTGACCGACGGCGACCGTGTGCCGACCAGTGCTCTGCGCACGCCCGATGGCAGGCCAGGCATCCAGGCGCGGTACTATAACCCGGTCCGCACCCCGCCGACCAGTTTCGCGCCGGGTACGCGAGAGGCTGCGATCGCAGCGATATCCTATCAGCCCAAGCCGGTGGTGACCCGGATGGAGCCCGACATTGGCGAGCGGCAACTGGAGCTGGCCAAAATCGCCGAGATCCACCGCGTCGTGTTTACCGGCTTCCTGGTTCCGGCCGACAGCGGCACCTACCGCGTGGGACTGTCCGGTGGCGGCAGCGTCGCGCGTGTGAACGGGCAAATTGTCGCGGACCGGCGCAAGGCGCGCTGGAACGACCTGCCGACCTTCACCACGATGGAGCTGCAGGCGGGGCGCCGCTATCCGATCACGGTGGAGGGGACCGGGGGCGACCTGGTCTGGAAGCGCATCTCCGCCGATCCCGCTGCTGCGTTGAAGCAGGCCACGGCGAATGCCGACGTGGTGGTTGCGACGGTGGGCCTCACCTCCGACCTCGAAGCCGAGGAAACCGGGGTGAAGGTTCCGGGTTTCGAGGGTGGCGACAAGACCACGCTGGACCTGCCAGAGGACCAGCGCACGATGCTGGCGCAGGCAAAGGCGACCGGCAAGCCGCTGGTCGTCGTTGCCATGAACGGCAGCCCGATCAACCTCGCCTGGGCGAAGGACAATGCGAACGCGATCCTGGAGGCCTGGTACCCCGGTCAGGCGGGCGGCGCCGCGATCGGCAATGTGCTGAGCGGCCTGACAAACCCGGCGGGGCGCCTTCCCCTCACCTTCTACCGGAGCACGGCGGACCTGCCGCCATTCGGCAATTACGAGATGAAGGGTCGGACCTATCGCTATTTCGAAGGCACGCCCGTTTTCCCGTTCGGCCACGGCCTCAGCTACGCGCGTTTTGACTATGCGCCGTTGACGGTGCAGCCTGTTAACGGTGGCGCGGAGAGCGGGGTGCGGGTCACCACCGAATTGCGCAACGTCGGCGATCGGCCGGGTGAGGAAGTCGCGCAGCTGTACCTGGATTTCCCCGAAACGCCGGGCGCCCCGCGAATTGCACTGCGTGGCCTGCAACGGGTGAGGCTTGCTGCCGGTGAGCGGCGAACCCTGACCTTTGCCCTGTCGCCACGCGACCTCAGCAGTGTCGCGCTGGACGGTACGCGGATCGTGGCGCCTGGCGCCTATCGGGTCAGCGTCGGGTCGGGCCAGCCCGGCACTGGCGTTCCGGGCCGCTCTGAACGGTTCACGACCCGCACGGGGGTGGTACTGCCGCGTTGAGAGAGCTGCGTTAGTGGCGACCGTCAGCAGCACTGGCAACATTGTCCGCCGCGTCTTGGTCGCACGCGATCTGCGACCAGGTGCCGAACCGGACCGGCGGCCGAACCTGGTGCGCCCGGTCACGCCCCGCGCTAACGCACGAATTCTTCATGAAAATGCTGTCGATCACCGGTTGACAGCACGGGCTTTTTTGGATGCTTTCTCCACATGCGTCCGATCAAAAACGTTGTTGTTGGCGAGGGCGGAACAGCAGGCTCGTTGGCCGCCGGCGTCATCACCGCAAGGCATCAGCGCTGCCGGCCGCACGGCATCGCCGTTGGGCCGGTTGAGACACCCAGGGCTTGGCTCATCACCGGCTGTGAAGGCACGTGGCCGACGCTACGCGCCATGGTTCGTCGCATGAACATCTCGCAAACCGATCTCTTCCTGCGTCGGCGAGCTACCAATCGGACCTGCACGGAATGGCCTTTCGAACGGCCACACCGGCGCAGGGCACATCGCCTGCCTCGCATCTGACGCCAGTTCAACTGACACAAGGGCAATCATCCATGCTGAACACCGCGCTTCGCCTGTCCTGGGCGCTGCCCGTCTTGCTCGCTGCCACGCCCGCTCTCGCCGCGCCCACGCTGGACGGTGTGATCGGCGACCATGCCGTGATCCAGCGCGGCCAGACGATTGTGCTGGAGGGCAGCGCCGCGCCCGGCGAAACGGTGATGATCGGCTTTGCCGGCCGCAGCGTGACGGCGCGCGCGGGGAAGAACGGACGGTTCAGCGTGACCATGCCGGCGCTGCCCGCGGGCGGTCCCTATGACCTGACGCTGGCGGCACCCAGCGGCGCAAGCACGTTCCGCGACATACTGGTCGGCGACGTGTTCCTGTGTTCGGGCCAGAGCAACATGGAATTGCAGGTCCAGTCCGCGCAAGACCTGATTCCTGACGCTCATGCCGCGCCCGACCCGCAGCTAAGGCTGCTGACGGTCGCCAAAGCGACGGGGCTGACGCCGCAATCACGCTTCAACCAGGAGCCGCATTGGGCGCTGGCGCAGCCGGACAGCGTCGAAAGCTTCTCGGCGGCCTGCTATTACATGGTGCAGGCGCTGCGGCGCACCGCGAACGTGCCGATCGGCGCCATCCATTCCAGTTGGGGAGGTTCCCGGATCAGCGCGTGGATGGCCGATGCGGGGCAGCGGAGTGCGGGCCTGAAGGATGAAGCGGATCTGCTTGCGCTCTACGCCCGCGATGCCGCTGCCGGCAACCGCGGCGCGTCGGCTGTATGGGAGGCGTGGTGGCGCAAGGCTTCGGGCGACCAGCCGGGTCGCGAGCCATGGCAGCCTGCCGCCGCGCTCGATTGGAAGCCGGTACCCAAGATCGACAATATCGAGAACTGGGGCGTGCCCGCGCTCGCCAACTACAACGGTATGATATGGTACCGCCGCGAGGTGGAGGTGACGCCCGAACAGGCTCGCGGTGCCGCGACGTTGGCGATCGGCACGGTCGATGACGCTGACCGCACCTGGGTGAACGGGGTCGGCGTCGGCGGATCAAGCCTGGCCGGACAGGCGCGGGTCTATGCCCTGCCCGCGGGGACGCTGAAAGCGGGACGTAATGTCGTCACCGTCAATGACGACGATGTGTACGCCAATGGCGGCATGACCGGCCCTGTCGAGGCGATGAAGATCACCTTTGCCGATGGTACCAGCCTGCCGCTGGGCGAAGGCTGGCGATATGCGGTCGCCCGCCCCGTGCAGGGCAGCGCGCCGCGCGTGCCCTGGGACGATATCAACGGCGCGGGCACGCTCTACAACGCCATGATTGCGCCGCTTGGGCCGATCAAGCTGGCGGGTGCCGCATGGTACCAGGGCGAGTCCGACACGGGCCTTCCGGGCTATGACAAGCGCCTGGCTGCGATGATGAAGGACTGGCGCCGCCAGTTCGGCCGCCCCGACCTGCCCTTCGCGGTGGTGCAGCTGTCGGCCTATGGCGCGCGTTCGTTCGCGGCGGGAGAAAGCGGCTGGGGTGATGTGCGTGAAGCGCAGCGCCGGGTCACGGTGGACGACGGCCATTCTGGCATCGCGGTCAGCTATGACCTGGGTGACCCGCTCGACATTCATCCGGGCGAGAAGCACGAAGTCGGCCAGCGGCTGGCCCGCGTGATGCGCGCCTATGCCTATGGGGAGCAGATCGCGCCCGCCGGCCCCGCCATCGCGGGCGCGAGCCGGGCCGCGGACGGCAGCGTCACGCTGCGTTTTTCAGGCATAACGGGTCAGCTACATGCTGTGGGCGCGGCAAACGCGATCGGGTTTGAACTGTGCGGGCCGGCCGTGGGCAGCTGCCGCTACACCGCCGCGACGGTTGCGGGGCAGGAGGTCAAGCTTGCCAGCGACGGTCAGCCAGTCACGCGCGTCCGCTATGCCTGGGCAGACTCTCCTGCGACCAACCTGGTCGACGAGGCTCAACTGCCGATCGGCACGTTCGAAGTGCCGGTATCCTGATCGGGACCGGGCGGGGCCAATGCGCCCCGCCCCTGCCCTGGCGATCAGGCAAGCTCGGCCTGAACCGCCGCCTCGTCAGGGACAGCGTTGGTCGGCTTGCTGCCCCACAGTGCGTAGAACAGCACATAGAGCTCGCACACGGCGGTCAGCAGAAACGAGATCTGCAACCCGTACACGTCGGCGATCTTGCCCTGCACGAACACTAGCGCACCGCCTGCGATCGCCATGATCAGCAGCCCCGACCCTTCTTCGGTCAACGGCCCCAGGCCCCGGATGCCGAGGGTGAAGATCGTCGGGAACATGATCGAATGGAACAGCCCGACGCTGATCAGCGCCCACATCGCCACGTGCCCGGTGGAGAACACGGTGACGAGCATCACGATGAACGCGCCGATGGAAAAGGCCGCCAGCACCGTTTCCGCCGGGATCTTCTGCATGATCGCAGAACCCAGGAAGCGGCCAACCATCATCCCGCCCCACAACAGGGTCAGGTAGCGCCCGGCCTGTTCGGTGGTCAGGTCCGCGATCTGCGGCTGGCTGATGAAGTTGACGAACAGGTTGCCGACGCCGATCTCCGCGATCAGGTAGATGAAGATCGCCGGAACGCCTAACACCAGGTTGCGGTGGCGCCACAGCGAGTGGTTCTTGCGATCCTCCTTGGCGGCGCGGCTGGTGGCTGAACCCATCGCGGGCAGCTTGAAGCGCGCGATCACTACC
The DNA here is from genome assembly GCF_014199305.1 of Sphingomonas aerophila. Taxonomy (GTDB): domain Bacteria; phylum Pseudomonadota; class Alphaproteobacteria; order Sphingomonadales; family Sphingomonadaceae; genus Sphingomonas; species Sphingomonas aerophila. Next base: position 202,617 of record NZ_JACIJK010000003.1, on the reverse strand, counting down.
GCCAGCACGACCAGCACCACGGCAACGAGCACATAGGGCAGCATCACCGACTGCGCATCGGCCAGCCGCTCCGCCTGGGTCAGCACGGTCCCGGACTGGGCCGTGCCGCCCTTTGACCGGCCAAGGATCAGGTACGCACCGAACAGCGGCGCGAGCATGGTCCCCGCCGAGTTCATCGCCTGAACGAGATTAAGGCGCGAGGACGAGGTTTCGGCCGGGCCGATCACCGCCACATAGGGGTTGGCCGCGACCTGCAGCAGCGTGATGCCGCTGGCGATCACGAACAACATGGCCAGCGTCACGCCATAGGAGGGCAGGCTCGCGGCGAGCACCATGCCGAGCGCGCCAACCGCCATGATCAGCAGGCCGGTCACAAGCGACTTCTGGTATCCGATCCGCTCGATCAGCTTCGCCGACGGGATCGAGGCGAAGAAATAGGCGATGAACCAAACGCTTTCGATGAGCGACGCCTGAAAGTAACTGAGCTCGAACACGCTGCGCAGATGGGGCAGCAACGTGCCGTTGATGACGGTGATGAAGCCCCACATGAAGAACAGGCTGGCGAGCAGCGTCAGCGCCGATCGGTAGTTCGTCCCGGGACCGGCAGCGCCGCTGGCTGCGCGGGTTGAGGCAACGGCTGGCATGTACTTCCTCTCTCTGTCACCGACCATTGCCGGGCTTGCTCTTATATTTGTAGGAGCATAGGTGGAACGACGTGTCCGTCAACGTCCCGCTTCGCAAGGCTTATTTGATGATCCACGCCAGAATGGCCGCCTCGTTGATCCTGCTCGGCGTGGCAGTCGCGCCCCTGAGCGCACAGGCCGCTACGGTTAAGCGCGAACGCTTTGGACAATTGTCGAACGGAACGGTCGTGGAGGCGGTGACGCTGGCCGGCAGCAATGGCGTCAGCGCGCGTATCATCACCTATGGCGCGACGCTGCAGGCACTGAACGCGCCCGACCGCAACGGCAAGGTCGCGGACGTGACGCTCGGTTATGATGACCTGGCGAGCTATGAGAAGAAGCCGAATTATTGGGGCCAGACAATCGGCCGCTACGCTAACCGGATCGCGCAGGGACGCTTCGCGCTAGACGGCAAGACATATCAGCTGAACCAGAACGACAAGGGCAACTCGCTCCACGGCGGACTTGGCGGTTTCGACAAGAAGGTATGGCGGGTCGAGTCCGTGTCATCCGGCCCGACCGCGCGCGTGGTGCTGACCGCGACAAGCCCGGCTGGCGACCAGGGTTATCCCGGCACGCTGCAGGCGAAGGTCACCTATAGCCTCGACGACAAGGGTTCGCTGACGATCGACTATGACGCGACGACCGATGCGCCGACGATCGTCAACATGACCAACCACGCGCTGTTCGACATGGCCGGCGAGGGTTCGGGCACGGGTATCCTGGCGCAGAAGCTCACCATCCCGGCCAGCCGCTACACCCCCGTCAACGCGACGCTGATCCCGACAGGAGAGATGCGTGCCGTGGCCAGCACCGTGTTCGACTTCACCCGGGCGCGGTTGCTGTCGGACGGGCTGCGCGACGGGCATGACGAGCAGATCGTGATCGCCCATGGCTGGGATCATAATTTCGTGCTCGACAAGGGCGCGACCGCCACGCCCGGCCTTGCCGCGCGGTTGGAAGACCCGGCATCCGGGCGCGTGCTGGAGGTGCTGTCCACCGAACCCGGCGTGCAATTCTATGCCGGCAACTTCCTGGACGGCACGCTGATCGGCAAGCAGGGCCACCTGTACCGCATGGGCGACGGCCTGGCCCTTGAACCACAGAAATTCCCGGATACTCCCAACCAGCCTGCCTTCGGCTCCGCGCGGGTCGATCCGGGCAAGCCTTATCACCACCGCATGATCTACCGCGTATCGGTAGCCCGGTGAGTTGGAGCCTGACTTGACCGACATCCCCGCCCCCACCCAGCCACGCCTGCGCAGCCAGGCCTGGTTCGACAACCCCTCCAACATCGACATGACGGCGCTCTACCTGGAGCGTTACCTCAACTTCGGGTTGAGCCTTGCGGAGTTGCAGTCCGGCAAGCCTATCATCGGCATCGCCCAGACAGGGTCGGACCTGTCCCCGTGCAATCGCCACCACCTGGTGCTCGCGGAGCGTGTGCGGGAAGGCATTCGCGAGGCCGGCGGTATTGCGCTCGAATTCCCGGTTCACCCGATCCAGGAAACCGGCAAGCGCCCGACGGCCGGGCTGGACCGCAACCTTGCTTATCTCGGCCTGGTCGAGGTGCTGTACGGTTACCCGCTCGATGGCGTAGTGCTGACGATCGGGTGCGACAAGACGACCCCTGCCGCGCTGATGGCTGCGGCGACCGTCAACATCCCCGCCATCGCGCTGTCGGTCGGCCCGATGCTGAACGGCTGGCACAAGGGTGAGCGTACCGGGTCGGGCACCATTGTGTGGAAGGCGCGCCAGATGCTGGCCGCTGGCGAGATCGACGACAAGGAGTTCATCCGCCTCGTCGCCTCCTCCGCGCCGTCGACCGGCTATTGCAACACCATGGGCACCGCCACGACGATGAACTCGCTGTGCGAGGCGCTCGGCATGTCGTTGCCAGGTTCCGCCGCCATCCCGGCGCCGTACCGTGACCGGCAGGAGGTCGCGTACATCACCGGCAAGCGCGCGGTGGAGCTGGTCGCCGAGGACCTGAAACCGTCGGACATCCTGACCAAGGAAGCGTTCCACAACGCCATCCGGGTGAATTCGGCGATCGGCGGATCGACCAACGCGCCCATCCACCTTGCCGCACTCGCCCGCCATATCGGCGTCGACCTGCCGCTGAAGGATTGGGAGACGGAGGGGCACAGGATCCCACTGCTGGTCAACCTGCAGCCCGCAGGCGAGTATCTGGGCGAGGACTATTACCGCGCCGGCGGCGTGCCCGCCGTGGTCAACCAGCTGATGGGCCAGGGACTGATCCATGAAGGCGTTATGACCGTCAACGGCCACACTATGGGCGACAACTGCCGCGAGGCGACGATCGAGGACGAAAAGGTCATTCGTCGCTTCGAGCAGCCGTTGAAGCAGGATGCGGGCTTCATCGTCCTGTCGGGCAACCTTTTCGACGCTGCGATCATGAAAACCAGCGTCATCTCCGACGAATTCCGTCAACGCTATCTGTCCAACCCGGACGATCCGGAGGCGTTCGAGGGGCCGGCGATCGTGTTCGATGGACCGGAAGATTATCATCACCGCATCGACGACCCCTCGCTCGGCATCACATCCCGGACGCTGATGTTCATGCGCGGCGCGGGGCCGATCGGGTATCCGGGCGCGGCAGAGGTCGTGAACATGCGCCCGCCCGCCTATCTGATCACCGAAGGCGTCCATGCGCTGCCCTGCATCGGCGACGGTCGCCAGTCCGGGACCAGCGGGTCGCCATCAATCCTGAATGCCTCGCCCGAAGCGGCGGCGATGGGCGGCCTGGCGCTGCTCAAGACCGGCGACCGCGTACGCATCGACTTGAAGCGTGGTACGGCCGACGTGCTTATCCCGGACGAGGAACTGGCCGAGCGCCGGCGCGCGTTGGAGGCAGCTGGTGGCTTCCCTTATCCCGCTTCGCAGACGCCCTGGCAGGAGATCCAGCGCGCGCTGGTCGGCCAGATGAACACCGGCGCCATCCTGGAAGGCGCAGAGAAGTACCAGCGCGTCGCGCAAACCATGGGACTGCCCCGCGACAATCACTAAACCAGGGCCCAGCGGCTTGGCCGTGACCCCGGCATGTGCCGGGGTCACGGCAGTCTTGGGTCCTAGATGCTTCGCACGGTTACCGGCGTCGGCCGATCAATCGCGATCGGGTTGCGCACGGGAAGGCGGAACGGCGCTGCCTCGATCTCGAACACGTCGCCCTCCTGCGTTGTCAGTCCTTCGCTGAACGACAAAGTCGCGGTCCCGAAGAAATGGACGTGGAGGTCACCGGGGCGACGGAACAGGTCGTACTTGAAGTGGTGGTGCTCCAGATTGGCGATCGAGTGCGACATGTTCGCCTCCCCCGACAGGAAAGGCTTGTCCCAGATCACCTGCTCGTCGCGCAGGATGCGGCTGGCGCCACGCACGTCCTGGGGCAGGTCCCCCAGCAGCAATTCGGGGCCGAGCGCCGCGTTGCGCAGCTTGCTATGCGCCAGCCACAGGTAATTGCCCCGCTCCGTCACATGGTCCGAAAACTCGTTCGCGAGCGCGAAGCCAAGCCGCACGGGGCTGCCGTCTTCGTCGATCAGGTAAATGCCGGCGATCTCGGGCTCTTCGCCCGCATCCTTGGCGAAGGCAGGCGAACGTAGCGGCTGGCCTGGTCCGACCAGCTGCGAACCATCGCCCTTGTAGAACCATTCGGGCTGGACCCCGACCTCATCGGCTGCGGGCTTGCCACCTTCGACGCCCATCATGAACATCTTCATCGAGTCTGTGGGTGCCGGGTTCTCGGCCGCGGCACGGTGCATCTTGTCACGCCCTTCAGCCGAGCCGAGATGGGTGAGCCCGGTACCAGTCAGAAGCAGGTGGGCGGGATCGGGATGGCTGATCGGCGCCAGTAGCGTGACCTCGGCCATATCGATCTGCTCTTCCGATCGGTGTTGCTGGGCAAGCGCTGCGAGCCCTACCCCCTGCGCCAGAGCTGCGCGGGCGAGCGACAGCGTGTCCGAATAACCAGACACGATCGCCGCACCCTGATCATCTAGCAGGGCGAGGCCGCGGGTGTCGTCAGCGCGGGCAAATTGGAGGAGTGACAGGGTCATGGCTTCAGGATCCTCTATCAGCGCCGACAGCATCACGGCGCGGCGTACTAGGCCGTGTTCGCACCATCCCCGGATCGGAGCAAGTTGTACGACAAAATCTCATAACGGCATGGGTTGATGTTGTTAGCGCTATCGGCACAATGGCGGGGACGGCTCACCGCCGCAAGAATCGGAGAGGATTTAATGGGTTCCAGGGGAAAGCGGCTCGTGCTGGCGACGGCTCTGCTGGGGGCTGCGCTGCCGGTCACCGCGTTTGCGCAGGCGAACACGGCAACGAGTGCCAGGCCAGCCAATGGCGGCACCGCGCTTCGCTGGACGGAGCCCGGCTATCTTCATGCCGACGGCGTCGACGTGCTGGTGTTCAGCAACACAAATGACGGGCTGTTTGCCGACGCCAAGATCAGCGGGGTAGAGATCATCCACCAGGGCGTGCGCACCGCAACCAACGGCGACGTGCGCCTGGCCGCGACGCCGGGGCAATGGGATCCTGCCGCGCAGCTGGTGTCGCGCACGGTTGATGCCAGAACCGGGGTAGTCGAAACGACGCTGGAATATCCCGATTACAAGTGGCGCTACACGATCCGGACGGAGCCGCGCGGCAAGGCCGTGGCGATCACCGTCAGCACTGCCCAACCCCTGCCCGCGGCACTGGCCAACAAGGCAGGCTTCAATCTCGAATTCTTGCCCGCCGCCTATTTCCACAAAAGCTTTGCCATCGATGGTCGGCCCGGCGCAATGCCGATCTACCCTGCGGACGCAATGGTCCGCACGCCAGAGCGCAACATGGCAAGCGGCCGGAGCGAGGGACCGGGCGCCGAGCCGACCCCGATCGCATCGGGTAGCCGCCTGGTGCTGGCCCCCGAGGATGCGGGTCGGCGCATGACCATCCAGAGCACAAGCGTTCCCGTGCAGCTGTTCGATGGCCGCAACCAGTCGCAAAATGGCTGGTTCGTCGCGCGTTCGCTGTTGCCCGCGGGACGGACGGGCAAGCTGCTCGAATGGACGGTGGAGGCGAACAGCGTCGCGGGCTGGCTCCGTACCCCGGTAATCGCACACTCGCAGCTGGGCTATGCACCCGGCGCGTCAAAGGTAGCCACGGTGGAACTCGACAAGGCCGATCGCCGGCCAGGTCAGGTGAAGCTGTTGCGCGTCGGTGAGGACGGCCGACTAACCCCGGTCGCCGTGCCCGCGACAAAGGCCTGGGGCAGCTACCTGCGCTACAACTACCGCCAGCTCGACTTCAGCGCGGTGCGGCAGCCGGGTACCTATCTGCTCGACTATAACGGCACGCGCACCGCGACATTCCGCATCGCGGACGATGTTTATGCCGATGCGTGGCATCCGACCAACGACGTCTATTTTCCCGTCGCGATGGACCATATGGCGGTGAACGAGGCGTATCGCGTCTGGCACGGCCCCGCCCACCTCGACGACGCGCGTCAGGCGCCTGTCAACCACGAGCATATCGATCTGTACCGGCAGGGGCCGACCACCGATACAAAGTTCAAGCCGGGCGAGCATATCCCCGGCCTGAATGTTGGCGGCTGGTTCGATGCGGGCGATTTCGATATCCGCACCCAGTCGCAATACCAGGTCGTGGTACAGCTCGCCGCCGCGCGGGAGCGTTGGGGCCTCGACCGGGACACCGTCAGCGTCGACGATGCCCGCCGACAGGTCGAAATGCACCTGCCAGACGGCGTGCCCGATCTGGTGCAGCAGGTCCGCCACGGCACCCTGCAACTCGTCGCGCAATTCGACGCCGTCGGCCATGCCATTCATGGTATCGTTGAGCCGGACGTGGGTGAGTACACCCACCTGGGCGACGCCGGCAGCAAGACCGATCGCCTCGTCTACGACCCCCGCCTGAAGCCCGAAGAGCAGAAGGACGGGCGCAGCGGGATCCCGGACGATCGCTGGGCCTTCACCAGCAAGGCGACCGCACTCAACTATGGCTCCATTGCTGCACTGGCCGCGGCAAGCCGGGTGATGACAGGCTATGACGATGCGCTGGCGGCGAAGGCGCGTAGCATCGCCGAGCGGGTCTGGACGGAGGAGCATTCCCACGCGCCCGACACGTTCAGCCACGGCAACACGACCGGCGGGCCGATCGAAGTGGAAGAGTTCACCGCTGCGGTGGAATTGCTAAAGACGACACGTGACCAGCGCTACGCCGACCGCATCAGCGCCCTGTGGCCGACCCTGGCGCCGCGTTTCGGCATGATCGCCTGGACCGCTGCCGATGCCATCCCCTTCATGCCGGCCAGCTATCGCGCGGCAATGGTACCTGCGGTCCAGGCCTGGCAGGCTGATGCCAACAAGCTCGAAGCGGCAAACCCGTTTGGTGTGCCGGTCACGACGACGGGATGGGCCGGCAGCGGCGCGGTGTTGAACTATGGCCTGACCAGCTACATCCTCCATAAGCATTTCCCGGAGATCGTCGACGGGCGCGGCGTGCAGCGCGGCGTCGACTTCCTGCTCGGCCATCATCCGGCATCTGACGTGTCGTTCGTGTCGGGCGTCGGCACGGTCGCCAAGGAAGTGGCATACGGCAACAACCGCGCTGACTTTTCCTTTATCGCGGGCGGGGTCGTGCCGGGCGTGCTGGTGCTGAAGCCCGACTATCCGGAGAACCATGAGGACTGGCCCTTCTTCTGGGGCGAGAACGAATATGTGATCCCGGAAGGGTCGATGTGGATCGCGCTGGCCAACGCGGCGCGGGAGATGACGGGGGGCAAGGCGGGAGCGCCCCTGCCCTCCCCGGCATCCAAGCGGGCGCGCTGATCGGGGGGGCAGGAACGGGCTGTCAGTCGGCGGCGGGCAGGGTCAAACTGACCGCCAGCCCGCCGCCGGCAACCTCCCCCAGCATCAGCGAACCGCCATACAGCGCGACCAGTTCGGCCACGATCGACAGGCCAAAGCCGTGGCCCTGACCTTGCTCATCCAGCCGCATCCCGGGCTGGGCCACCCGGCCGCGCTCCGATGGAGGGATGCCGGGGCCGTCGTCCGACACGGTTACGATGACCCGTCGCCCTTCGCGAACGGCGACAATAGCGATCCGAGCCTCGGCAAAGCGGGCCGCGTTGTCGAGGACGTTGCCGAGCAATTCCTCCAGATCCTGGGCGTCGATCGCGACGCTAAGATCATCGGCGACCTCGTTGGCGACCTGAAAGTGCCTGTCCCGATGGATCGCCGTCACCGCCGCCATCACGTCCGTTACTGTCGCGCACAGCGGCGTCGCGGTACGCCGGTTCACTGCGTCGGCGCGGGCCCGGGCTAGGTGGTGGCGGATCGTCCGATGGATCCGTGCGACCTGCTCCGCGGGCCCGGGCTGATCGCGCAGGGCGATCGCCAGCGTCGCCACGGGCGTCTTCAACGCATGTGACATGTTGGCCGCGGACCCGCGCGCCGCAGAGAGCGCGGCCCGCGTGTCGGCGGCGAGCGCGTTGAGTTCGGCGGCGAGGGGCTGCAGCTCTGTCGGCTGGTCTTCGTCAACGCGGCTGGCGCGGCCGTCGCGTATCGCCGCAACCTGCTCTTGCAGTCGGCGCAGGGGGCGAAGGCCGATCCGTAACTGGACCAGCATGGCCGCAGTCAGCAGGGCAGCGATTCCAGCCAGGGCAGCCAGCAGCGGAACGACGGCGCCACGTATCGGCCGACGGACCACGTCGCGCGGCGCCGCCGCGGTGATCGTCACCCCGCCGCGCCGCGTTTCCAGGGAGACCTGCCGGGCATGAACCGGAACGCCTTGCTCACTGGCGCCCTCCATCGGGCGTGGGCCTTTGTTGAACCGATCGGGACCGCGCCCATGTGGAGGGGGCGGCCCCACGTCGAGCGCGGAGAAGTCGGCCGAGCCGACATTGCCGTCAGGTCCCGCTATCCGCCATCGCCAACCCGGCCCGCCATCCAGTACCGACGCGTGCTCGGCCAAACGGGCGCGATCGATCCGCCCCTCTCCATCCACCGCACTCGCCAGCAGCGTCAGTTCGGCGTCGAGCCGGCGGTCGAGCCCTTCGACTACGAAGCGGCCAAGAAGCCCCGCGACTACGCTGCCTGCTAGTACCAATGCCACGACGGTCGCGACTGCCGAGACCAGCAGCATTCGCCCGTGAAGCGACCGAGGCGCGAGCCGCACCGGTCAGCCTCCGCAGGTCAGGCGATAGCCGCGGCCGCGAACCGTCTCGATCAGCGATGCACCGATCTTCTTGCGTAACCGGCCCACGATGACCTCCAGGCTGTTCGAGTCTACATCCGCATCGCCTTCATAAACCCGCTCCAGCAGGTCGAGCCGTTCCACCACCGCCTCCTTGCGCAACATGAGCTGCGACAGGACGCGCCATTCGAACGCGGTGAGCCGGATCGGCAGGCCATCGAGTTCGAAACTGCCGGTCTGGGTATCGAAGCTGAGCGGGCCGCAGTCGAGCCGTGGCTGACCATGACCGGCAGAGCGGCGGATCAGGGCGCGCAGGCGCATGACCAGTTCCTCGATGCGAACGGGCTTTAGCAGGAAGTCGTCGGCCCCAGCCTTGAACCCGGCGACCTTGTCGGACCAGCCCTCCCGCGCGGTCAGCACCAGCACCGGCACGTTTCGCCCCGCCGCGCGCCAGCCTTGAAGCACGCCGATCCCGTCGCGGCCGGGCAGGCCCAGGTCGAGAACCGCCGCGTCATAAGCTTCCGTTTCGCCCAGATGACCGCCGTCGATGCCGTTGGCGGCAAGATCCACGGCGAAATTTTCCGCCCGCAACGCCGCGGCGAGCGTGGGACCCAGGTCGCGGTCATCTTCGACGAGCAGGATACGCATCGGCCACTCCTAGGAACGCCGCTTAAACCGAAACTGAACGGACCGGTTCAGCCTGGATGGCGTGGGCGTCGGTAAAAGGGCGCGATCACTATCGAGGAGAACGCTCATGGCCTTTCACAACATCATCCGCTTGTCCGGTCGGCAGCGTGTCGGCATCGGGGCGGCAGCGTTGCTCGCCATCGGCGCGGCGGGCGGGGCAAGCGCGGTGGCGCTGACCCGGCCCAACATTGAAATGGCACCCACTGTTCCGACTGCCGTGTCCAGGCTGTCGTCCAGCAGCGGCATCGTGAACGTTCGCGGCCGCGTGACGGCCGTGTACGGAAACCGCTTTCTGGTCGAAGACGGCACCGGGCGCATGCTGGTCGATACCGGCCGGCACGGCGTTACGGTGGCGGCAGGCGCGCCGGTGCTGGTCCAGGGTCGCTTCGACGATGGCCAATTGAGGGCCCGCTTTTTAGTGGACCAAGCCGGCGACATCCAGGAAGTCGGCGCACCGCCGCCGCACGGCAATGGCGGTCCACCCCCTCATCCACCCGGCGGCCCCGGCGCTCCTCCGCCGCCTCCGCACGCCGGAATGGACTCGGCCCCGCCGCCACCGCCGGTCGGCGCGGGCGACAAGGCGGGGGGCGCCCCGACACCGCCCGTCAACAGCGACGCTCCACCGCCTCCCGCGACCGCGCCGCAACAGCGTTGATTAAAGGGGGGAGCGGCAGTGATGCCGCTTCCCCACTTTGAATGATCGCGGGCTGGACGCGATTGGGGCGGCGTTGCACAGCCTTGGGATGCTGCGACAGGCCCAATGCATGGTGAACCCCAGGTGGATGCGGGCAGCAGGATTTTGTATCCTGGGGGTTCCTGATGCGCGCTGGGCGGCTCTATCCCTGGGCCGCTCCCGCTCGTGATCGCTGCGACCTGGCTGATCGCGGGGTTGGCCACCGCAGGCGTCATCACCCGGCCCATGCGTTCGCCCGAATGGGTTTGGGCAATTGGCGGTGCCATATTGCTGCTCCTGTTCGACCTGATTGCCCCGACCGATGCGGGCCGGGCGGTCGCAAAGGGGCTGGACGTGTACCTGTTCCTGACCGGCATCATGCTGCTCAGCGAGGTGGCGCGGGCACATGGCGTGTTCGACTGGGCGGCTACCCTGGCGGTCAACCACGCCCGGGGTTCAACCGCGCGCCTGTTCCTGCTGATCTATGCCACCGGCACGTTGGTGACGGCGCTGATGTCCAACGACGCGACCGCCGTGGTGCTCACCCCCGCCGTATTCGCCGCAGCGCGCAAAGCCAGGGCCGATCCGCTGCCCATGCTTTTCGCCTGTGCCATGGTCGCCAACGCGGCGAGCTTTGTGTTGCCGATCTCCAACCCCGCCAACCTTGTCCTGTATGGCGGGCACATGCCGCCGCTTGGCGGCTGGGTTCGCTCGTTCGCCCTACCCTCCGTCGCGGCGATCGTGGTCACCTATGGCGTACTGCGCGTCGTCGAGCGCCGCCGGTTGGCGGGCGCATGTGCGGCCGGGATCGCGCGCGAACCGCTAAGCGCGGGTGGGCGGCTGTCGCTTGCGGGCGTGCTGCTGACGGCGGCGTTACTGATCGTGATCTCTGCGCTTGATGAACCGCTCGGCCTGCCGACCGCCGTTGCCGGGGTTGCGACGGCGCTGGGCGTCAGTTTGCTGCGTCGACAATCGCCGCTGGCGCTCGTCCGCCATGTCTCCTGGGGCGTGCTGCCGCTGGTGGCTGGGCTGTTCGTCCTGGTTGACGCGCTGAACAGTACGGGCGCGATCGCACAGGTCGCCCTCTGGTTGCGGCAAGCAGGACGCGACCCTGGTGGGGCCGCGGCGGCGGGAACGGCGCTCGCATTCCTGTGCAACGCGATCAACAACCTGCCCGCAGGACTGCTCGCGGGCACGGCGCTCTCCCAGGCGCAACCCACGCGTCTGCTGACGGATGCCCTGCTGATCGGCGTGGATCTTGGCCCCAACCTGTCCGTCACCGGATCGCTCGCGACCATTTTGTGGCTTCAGGCGATCCGGCGCGAGGGAGAGGATGTGAGCTTCCTCGGCTTCCTGCGGGTGGGCATCATCGCCATGCCGCTGGCGCTCGCCGCCGCGCTGGGAACAAGGCTGCTGATCGGGTGATGTGGGACAGAGCCGCGCGCTGGACCCAAGTCGGTATTGCCCTGCTGCGACGGAGAGCGCACAAGAGCGATAACTCAGACTAATAGGGGCGTCGTTCAAGACGTGCTGTGCGGAGAGAAGAGTATCGGCGCGATCGCCGCGGGGCTGCTTGCGCTGGCAGGAGCAGCCGACGCACAGGTCTGGCGCGCCGACCAGGGCGACGGCACCTATCGCAACCCGGTGCTGTTCGCCGACTATCCCGACCCGGACATCATCCGCGTCGGGCAGGATTTCTATTTCGCCAGCACGACCTTTGCCAACGTGCCCGGCATCACCATCCTGCATTCGCGTGACCTGGTGAACTGGCGGATCTCAGGCCACGTGCTTCCCCGGCTGGACGGCGACAGGCGCTTCGACCTTCGGGATGGCGGCGTGTACCGGCAGGGGTTCTTTGCCGCGAGCCTGCGCCACCATGGCGGGCGGTTCTTCCTTGCCGTCACTCCCGTCGGCATGAACACGCGCCTGTACTCCGCCACCAGCATCAATGGCCCATGGACCTTTACGGAGCTCGACCTGCAGGCGTTCGACCCAGGGCTGTTCTTCGACGATGACGGCACCGGCTACATTGCGACATCGATCGGATCGGACGGCACGATCACGCTGCTGACGCTGAACAAGGACTATTCCGCGGTCGCGAGTTCGCGGGTTATCCACTTCCACAAGGGCGCCGAAGGCTCCAAATTGATTAAACGCGCCGGCTGGTATTACCTGTTCAACGCCATCCCGAACCGGCTGGGGATGACCGTCTCGCGGGCGCGCACGCTGCGCGGGCCGTGGGAAACCCGGCCGCAGATCGACGACAAGAGCGGCGGGCACCAGGGTGCACTGGTCGATCTGCCTGATGGCGGCTGGTATGGGTTCGTCATGGTGGACGCCGGCGCGATCGGGCGCATGACCAACATCAGTCCGGTGTTCTGGAAGGACGACTGGCCGATATGGGGCACGCCGGACGCGCCGAACCGCGTCCCCGACCGCGCACCAAAGCCGATCTCCGGCCAGCCCTTCGCCGAACCGCCCAGCTCCGACGATTTCGCCAGCGCAAAGCTCGGGCCGCAATGGCAGTGGAACCATAACCCTGACGATACACGCTGGTCCCTGACCCAGCGGCCCGGGTTCCTGCGCCTGCATGCGACCAGAGCCGCCGATCTGTGGAGCGCGCGCAACACGCTGACGCAGAAGACTCAGGGCCCGCGCGGGCGCGCGACCGTGAAGCTGGACCTGGCCGGCATCCGCCCCGGCGATGTCTGCGGCTTTGGCACCTTTGGCAAGATCAGCGCGCAATTGTCGATCGTCGGGGGCAATGGCTCGCGAAGCCTGACCATGAAGGTGACGGACTCGACCGAGGCGGGACCAAAGACCGAAACGCGCGTCCCTGCGATCCCGTTCACGGGCAGGCAGTTGTGGCTGCGCGTCGATACCGATTTTGGGAGATCCACCGGACAGGTCGCCTATAGCAGCGACGGCGCGCGCTGGGCGGCGGTGGGCGGCGCCTTTCCGCTGCGGTTCGACTGGCGCACCGGCACCTTCCAGGGCCAACAGTTCGCGCTGTCTTGCTACAATCCCGGCGCGAGCGGCGGGCACCTAGACATCGACAGCTTCACCCTGTCCGCCCTGCCAGCGGACGTGATCGTACCGGACGCCAAGCCATGATCGTCACCCGCCGCCGCTTTCTCGGTTCCGCCAGCACCCTGGCGCTGATGCCCGCATTTGGACCTGCGTTCGCCGCTCAGGCCACGGGCCGGGCTGAGCCGGTGCCGGCACGCTATGTCACGCTCAAGCCGTCGATCTTTGCCGACGCGATGGCCGCCAATCGCCGATACCTCTTGTCGCTCGACCCCGAACGGCTGCTGCACAACTTCTACACCTCCGCCGGCCTGCCGCCACGGGGCGAGATGTATGGGGGCTGGGAAGCGCAGGGGATTGCGGGTCACACGCTTGGCCATTGGATGTCGGCCGCATCGCTGATGGTGGCCAATACCGGCGACGCGGCGTTGTCGGCAGCGCTGGACCGGACGCTTACGTCCATGGCGCGCATCCAGGCGACTGAAGGTGACGGCTATCTCGGCGGCATCACCGCGCCTCGCGGGGGCAAGACGGTGCCCGGCAAGGTCATCTTCGAGGAGGTCCGTCGCGGCGACATCCGCACCGACTGGACGCTGAATGCCGGCTGGGTTCCAATCTATGCCCAGCACAAGGTCCTTGCCGGGCTGATCGACGCGAACCAGTTGGCCGGCAAGCGCGCCGCCCTGCCGATCGCGACCGGCCTGGCGGGCTATATGGGCGGCGTGTTCGATGCGCTGTCGGAGGCGCAGATGCAGCAGGTGCTCTCCGTGGAGCATGGCGGCATCCTGGAATCCTATGCCGAGCTGTATGCGATCACGGGGGACCAGCGCTGGCACGGCCTTGCAGGGCGGCTTCGCCACCGTGCCGTGTTCGAGCCGCTGGCGGCTGGGCAGGACAAATTGGCCGGCCTCCACGCCAACACGCAGATCCCCAAGCTCGTCGGCCATGCCCGCCTGCATGAGGTCGCCGGCAACCCGGCGGACGCCAAGGCGGCCTTGTTCTTCCATGACACGGTTCGGCACCACCACAGTTATGCGGTCGGCGGCAATTCGGAGCGCGAGCATTTCGGGCAACCCGACCATCAGGGCGAACAGCTGACCACGGCGACCTGTGAGGCCTGCAACAGCTACAACATGCTCAAGCTCACCCGCCATCTTTATGCCTGGCAACCACAGGGCGACTGGTTCGACTATTATGAGCGCACCCAGCTCAACCACATCATGGCGCACCAGCGCCCCGATACCGGCCAGTTCGTCTATTTCATGCCGATGGAGGCCGGCGCAAAGCGCGATTATTCAAAGCCCGAGGACAGCTTCTGGTGCTGTGTCGGGTCCGGCATGGAAAGTCATGCCAAGCACGCTGACTCGATCTATTGGCAGCGGCCGGACACGTTGTTCCTCAACCTGTTCATTCCGTCGACGCTGGACGTGCCGGGCGGCCCGCGGATCGAACTCGACACGCGTTACCCGCAGGACGGGCAGGTTCAGCTGACCGTCGCGCGCGCGCCCAAGGCCGGACAGGCGATCGCGATCCGTCGCCCTGCTTGGGCGGAGGGTGCTACGTTGCTGATCAACGAGCAGCCGTTCAGGCAAGAACCGCGCAACGGCTATTGGCAAATAGCGAGACGCTGGAAAGCAGGGGACCGGATCGCCGTCACCCTGCCGATGACCTTGCGTGCCGAGCCGTTGGCCGGCGCACCTGGGACCCATGCCTTTCTGAGCGGCCCGCTGGTGCTCGCCGCCGACCTGGGTTCTGCGACGCAGCGCTTCGATGATCCCGCGCCGGCCCTGCTTGCGTCAGGAAGACCGGAGGCTGCCCTGACGCCGGTCGCGGGGGCAACGCACCGCTATCGCGTCACCGACGTGCTCGGGCACGAGCGGGAGATTGGGCCGTTTTTCCCCATGTATGACCGGCGCACCGCCGTGTACTTCCGCACCTTCACGCCCGGCAGCTGGGCGGCGGGCAAGGACGCCTATCTGGCGGCGGAGGCGAAGCGCGCCGACCTGGTCAGGCGCACGATCGACATCTTCCACATCGGCGAACAACAGCCGGAGGTCGACCACGCGCTTGTCGCCGCAACCGGAAAGGCCGGCGAGTTCTATGGCCGCCACAATCGTGCAATCCCGGAAGGCAGTTCGGTCCGCTTCACCGTTGCCCGGCGCCCCGGTCCCGCCCTGCTCCAGCTTACCTATTGGGGCCGCGACACGGGCCGAACGGTCGAGATTGAAGTGGACGGCAAGCTGGTCGCGACGGAAAGGCGAGAGCAGCCCTCGGCGGAGGAATGGGTCGTGGTGGACTACGCCCTGCCCCCGACGGCCGCGGCCACGTCGACGGTGAAGCTGACCGCGCGCAAGGGTGACGCCGTCATCTATGGCGTGCGTAGCCTGGAGCCAGCCGGCCCTAAGCCCGTTCGCGCATGACCTGGCGCCGCGCCCTCGCGCTTGCCGCCCTGTTCGCCACCGCAGGTGCGCCCGCGCAGCAGGGCGACGCGCCGATCTCGGTGACGATCACCGTCAACGCCGGCCAGCCCGGAAAGCCGGTGGAGCCCGTGTGGCGCTTCTTTGGTGCGGACGAGCCCAATTACGCGACCATGAAGGATGGGCGCACGACACTGGCAACGCTGGGCCAGCTTGCCCCCGACCGGGTATATTTTCGCGCCCACAACCTGCTCACCAGCGGCGACGGCACGCCCGCGCTGAAATGGGGCTCCACCAACGCCTATATCGAGGAGGCGGCGGGGCGGCCGGTGTACAACTGGACGATCGTCGATCGCATCTTCGATACTTACCGCGAGCGGCGGGTGAAGCCCTACGTTGAAATAGGCTTCATGCCCGAGGCTCTCTCCACGCGCGCCCGGCCCTACCAGCATGATTGGCGGCCCGGCAGCGGCGACCTGCGTACCGGCTGGGCCTTTCCGCCGCGCGATTATGCCAAGTGGGAAGAGCTGGTGTTCCAGTGGGTCCGCCATTGTGTCGAACGGTATGGCCGTGCGGAGGTGGCGAGCTGGTACTTCCAGACCTGGAACGAGCCCAACCTGCCGCAATATTATTGGGGCGGCACGCGCGAGGAGTTCTTTCGCCTTCACGATACAGCCATCCGAGGCGTCCGGCGCGCTTTGCCCGAGGCACGGGTCGGCGGCCCTGACATTGCGGGCGCCGGCGACGATTTCATGTCCGCCTTCTTGGCGCATGTTAAGGCGGCGGGCACGCCCACCGACTTCCTGTCCTTCCACGCCAAGGGCCAGCCGCAGTTCATCGAGACTCCGGGTGGCGGTCACGTACGCATGGGAATTGCCACCCACCTGAAGGCCGCGGACCATGAGTTTGCACAGATCGCGGCCGACCCGATGTTCCGAACCAAGCCGATCGTGATCGGCGAGTCCGATCCGGAGGGCTGCGCCGCATGCCAGGGTCCCGCCAACGCCTATCGCAACGGCACCATGTATTCGAGCTACACCGCCGCGGTGTTTCCGCGGTTGCAAGCCTTGGCCGATGCGCGGGGATTGAAGCTGGAAGGCGTGCTAAGTTGGGCATTCGAATATGAAGACCAGCCGATCTTTGCCGGGTTCCGCCAGTTAACCTCTGCGGGTATCGATCTCCCCGTCATAAACGTCTTCAAGCTGTTCGCGAGGATAGGGGGCCGCACCCTGCCCGCCTCGTCCGACCACCAGCGGCGATTGGCCGAGGTGATGATCGCGGGGGTGCGCAACGCGCCCGACATTGGCGTTATTGCCGCGCGTGACGGCGAAAAGGTGACGGTGCTGGTGTGGCACTATCACGACGACGATCTACCCGGCGCCGATGCCGATGTGCGCCTGACGATCAGTGGCCTGGGAAGTCGCTTCGGTTCGGGCGCGAACGTCACCCGCTGGCGGGTCGATCGAACCCACGCCAACAGCTATGCTGCATGGCTGGCAATGGGATCGCCCCAGGCCCCGACGACCGAACAGCGCGCGCGGTTGATCGAGGCATCGCACCTGGTTGCGGAGACGGTGCGGGCCGGCGTCAAAGCTGGCCAGGCCACCTTGCACCTGACGGCGCCGCGATCGGGCGTGACGTTGATTGAACTGACGCCCGGAGTCGCGACGCAGAAAGCGCTTCCCAAGCGGTGACGCGCCCGCCACGCTAGCGGGCAATCATTGTCGAGAGGATCCGCCTGCCCGTGCTTCGCCGCGCCCGTCTCCTAGCCCTTGCCTGCTCGCCCCTGGTGCTGGGGCAGGCAGTAGCCGCCCAGAACAGCCCGGGTCAGGCCATTCCTCCACAACCAACCCTGCCGGCACCGGTCGTGCATCCCGACCGCTGGCCTGTCGCGCACAGCCCCGTCCGCCGCGATCCCAAGACGGAGGCGCGGATCACCGCCCTGCTCTCGCGCATGAGTGTGGAGGAGAAGGTCGGCCAGACGCTGCAGCCCGAGATGAAGTCGATCACGCCTGACGACGTCCGCACCTATCACATCGGCTCGATCGAGAATGGCGGCGGCTCCGTGCCGAACGGCGACAAGCATGCGCCCGTGTCGGCATGGCTGGCCAAGATCGACGGCTATTGGAAGGCGTCGGTGGACCCGGCGAACAAGGGCGTCCGTATTCCGATAATGTGGGCATCGGACGCGGTGCACGGCCACAACAACGTGTTTCGCGCGACGTTATTCCCGCACAATATCGGCCTTGGTGCCGCGCGTGACGCGGACCTCGTCCGCCGCATCGGCGCGGCAACCGCCGTTGAAGTGCGCGTCCTCGGCATGGACTGGAGCTTCGCGCCAACGCTCGCCGTCGTGCAGGACGACCGCTGGGGCCGCACCTATGAGAGCTATTCGGAGGACCCGTCGATCGTCGCCCAATATGCCACGGCGATGGTGGAAGGGCTTCAGGGCACGGGCGCGCAGTTCCTGGACAAGGACCATGTAATCTCGACCGCCAAGCACTTCCTGGGTGACGGCGGCACGGATGGGGGCCGCGACCAGGGCGACAATCGCGCCAGCGAAGAGGTGCTGCGCGACGTGCACGGCGCTGGCTACCCGGCCGCGGTGAACGGCGGAGTTCAGTCGGTGATGGCGAGCTTTTCGTCATGGCAGGGTCAAAAGCTCCATGCGAGCCGGGGCCTGCTGACCGACGTGCTGAAGGACAGGATCGGCTTCGACGGCCTCGTGATCGGCGACTGGAACGCGCACGGCCAGGTGCCGGGCTGTGCCAAGGGCGACTGCCCGGCCGCCTTCAACGCGGGCGTAGACGTGTTCAACGTGCCCGAAGACTGGAAGGCGCTCTACGCCAGCATGGTTCGCGAGGTGAAGGACGGCACCATTCCAATGGCCCGCCTGGACGATGCGGTTCGTCGCGTGCTGCGGGTCAAGATGCGCGCGGGCGTGTTCGACCACGGCCTCCCATCCTCCCGCCCCCACGCGGGCAACGAAGCGCTGCTCGGCGCGCCCGCCCACCGCGCGGTCGCGCGCGAAGCGGTGGCGAAATCGCTCGTACTGCTGAAGAACGACACGCGGGTACTGCCGATCGACCCGCGCGGCCACCGCATCATGGTTGCAGGCGCGGGCGCGGACAGCATCACCAAGCAGACTGGCGGCTGGACTTTGTCGTGGCAGGGTAACGACAACAGCAACACAGACTTCCCCGGCGCGACGTCCATCTGGGGCGGAATCAGGGCAGCGGTGGAAGCAGGCGGTGGCACCGCCGTGCTCAGCCCCGACGGTCGGTTTACCGGGCCAAAACCCGACGGAGCGATCGTGGTGTTCGGTGAAAATCCGTATGCCGAGTTCCAGGGCGATCAGGCCGATGTCGCGCTGCACAGCGAGAATGCGGAAACCCTTGCCATGCTGCGCCAGTTGCGCGCTGCGGGCGTGCCGACGGCTGCCGTGCTGCTGTCCGGGCGCCCCCTCTACCTCAACCCGCAGATCAACGCGGCAGACGCCTTCGTGGCCGCCTGGCTGCCGGGGTCAGAGGGCGCCGGAGTCGCGGACGTGCTGATCGCCAGGCCGGGCGGCTCACCCGCGCGTGATTTCACGGGCACTCTGTCCTTCTCCTGGCCGCGGCGGCCTGACCAGACGCCGCTGAACAAGGGACAGGCGAACTATGACCCGCAGTTCGCCTTTGGCTATGGGCTGAGCTACGCGCGCCCTGCCCGCGTCGGCACCCTGGTCGAAGCGGCGGTAGCGGCCGACACGGCGGCGCCCGGCGTGTTCCTGAAGGACGGCACCGGCACAAACGGCTTTCGCCTGACCATCGGCGATGCACAGTCGCCACACATCGCAGCGGTTGGTTCGCGGGTCGCGACCTATGGCAGCGAGGCTCTGACCCTTCGCCGCGTCGACCGTCGCCGGCAGGAGGATGCCTGGGCCGCAACCTGGTCGGGGGCAAGCCGCGCCTGGCTGGCGCTGGACCGCACCGCGCCTGTCGACCTGTCGCGCGAGGCCAATGGGGCCATGGTGCTGGAGCTCGAGCTGCGAGTGGTCCGTGCAGCAGGTGGCCCCGTGTCGCTGTCCGTCGACGGCACCGCGCTGCCGATCGGCGGCGAGCTGGCCCGCCCCTCCGACTGGCGGGTGCTGCGCGTGCCGCTACGGTGCTTCGCGCAGAAGGGCGCCGACCTGACCAAGCTGAACGCGATCCGCATCGACAGCGCCCAGCCGCTCGGCCTGGAAATGTCGGGTGCGGCCTTGCGTGAGACGGCCTCTGGCGATCACTGCCCGGGGTAAAAGGCGCTCACCCGTACAAAGTAACGGGCGGCGTTGGCCTGATCCCCCAAGGATCAGGCCAGCGTCGGCTGCAGGGTTGCCGTCTTCAACGGCCCCGGCAATCGGCGCAGATAACGCCTGACGTCGTGCTGGATACGCCCCCAACGGCTGAACTGGATAATCCACGCCTTTCGCGGCAGATCCGTCGCGTTCCGGCCAGCCTGGTGCAAGGTATAGGGTGTATGGATCGCCACGCCGCCCAACGGAACCGACATGGAATCGCGTCATCGTTGTCGACGCTGTCACAGCGCCACCCTTGCGGGCCCTTTTCGCGCGAAAATGGCTGGTGGGGCAACAACGGCATCCGATGGCTACCCGGTACGAAGCGCATGCACCCATTATCGACCGTCGCGTCCTGAAACGGGATCCAGAAATGCAGCGCGCCCATCCGCGACGGCGCGAAACGCATAAAAGCTGCGTCCTGATGCCACGGGGTCTCGGCGGCGTTGCAGGGCGACTTACAGATGAAATGGTCGAAGCTGTAGGACGAACCGCCCACCAGGGGTTTGGCTAGCCCAACGCACTGGCGAAACACCTCCGTGTCGAGCAGCACAGGCTGCAGGGCGCCCGCATGCTGGATCTCCAGTCGATCCCATTCCTCGCCGGACGAAGCACCAAGCTGGTTGCCCGGCAGCATGTCATAGATCAGCTTGGAAGCCCTTGACCGCGCGTCCACGCGCTTCGCCTGGTGCACCAGCTCGTCGAACAATCGTTCGACGATCCGGAGCGAGTCGGGCGTGAAAGCCTGATCCAGCGTTGCGAAGCCTTCGACCTGCAACGCCTTTTGCGCGACACTGATCGCGTCCGTGCCACCGACCTCCACGACCATCGACGCCTCCCGCCAGCCCGATTAGCACGGCCGCGCGATGACCGCGCCTCCGTGACAATGTTCGGGTACATGGCCACTTGCGCTACGGCGCACGGACCAACACAAGTCACGATCAATTGTGACGGTCCGGCCGCCAAGTCACCGCTTCACTCTACTGACTTGGCCCGATCGGGATTCACGACAAAGCCGTGAATACCACGATGCCCCTGCCTTGGCCCAAGTTACGGTTTTCCCGCCTAAAGATGAAACGGCCGCTTGATGTTTGCGGTAACAGTCGAGAAAGTCCGTGAAGCGCCGGGCCGACACTTCGGCCAGCCCTCGCTCTGGTAGCGCGTCAGATCAGCTGACGCGCAATCGCCTGCGCTACCATGTGGGTGCGGTTCTTGGCCCGAATTTTCAGACGCACATGGTCGATATGCTTTTCAACTGTCCGCGGCGCGATGCCGAGCTCCAGTGCTGCTTGCTTGGCTGAGTACCCCCTCGCCACCAAGCTCAGAATACGAAGCTCTCGATCCGTCAACTGCGGCTCGACTTCCTCCAACGAGTTCATAGCCCGTCCTCCCGTTGTCGATTTACCAGGCGTATTCGACGCCCGACTTCTACCATTGTGAAACCACTCTGACTGTAACGTATGTTGAACGCAGCATGATTCATGGCAATTCAAGGTAAGAACATAGTTGAGTCTCGGTTAAGGCAACAAGCTTGCCGTTTTTACTTGGAGCCGACTTTGTCAGGTTTTGGCGTGCGATCGCAATACCGTAGACGGCCCAGAGCATGCCGGCGGTCTTGATCGAGAATAGCGAATAGGTGATCGGGAGGCAGGTCGCGATGAACAGCGCGACGCCGCCGATCATGTGGCGTGCTTCCGGATTGGTTCGGCCAGTGACAGTCAGCGCGAGCCAGATGCCCACGAGTCCAAGGATCGACTGGGTCAGTATCAGGTACGCCCAACCCGAGTTTGCGGCGACGATACCGCCCTTGCCATAGAAGCCGAGCAAGTCACGCGTTCCAAATTACTGCTGAACTGTGTTGAACACTAGTTCAAGTTAGTTTCGATCACAAGGTCTACTGGCGATGGTGAGAACGCTACCAAGGCTCGCAGTTCATCCGCCTTCAGGATGCTAAGGTGCCGGTAGCGAAGGTCGATAATCCCGGCCTTGCGCATCGTCTTCAATGTCCGGTTCACGTGAACGGACGTTAGCCCGCAAGCGTCGGCCAGGTCGAGCTGCGTCACCGGGAACTCGCATCCGTCGTCCGTTCCGATACCCGCTCGCTTTGCGCGCGCCATGATATCCAGGAACAGCAGCCCGAGCCGAGCGCTTGCCGGCCTTCTTCCGACCGTCAACATGCGGTCTTCAACCGAGGCCAGTCGTATCGCCCCTGCCCGGCGGAACGCGAGAAGAAGCTTTGGCCGGTCCTCGAAAGCCAGTTCCAGCCGTTCCGCCGGGATGGACAACTGCTCGATGTCGGTGATCGCCTGCAAGGTGACGCCGTGGACCCCCAGAAGATAGTCTTCGCAATCGCACGGCTCTCCAGGCAGCACGAAGGAGATGATCTGGCGGTCGCCACGCTCCGTCATCTTTGACAGGCAGGCCCAGCCGGAGATCAGCACCGATACGGACGAGCAAGGGTCACCCTCCCGAAACGAGTCCTCACGCGCGCGAAGATGACGGTGTGGAAACAGGGCAAGGCTGTCCAGCGCCGCACGATCACTGCTGTCAAGATCGGCGAGACGTTCGAAGTAGCGGGTCAGTACAGACCCCATCCTGCTCGTCCTTCCGTCGCCCTTACCCCCAACAGGCTAGGAATTCAGAGGGTGTTAGCAACCTAGGTCAAAGCGGGTGGGAGTTTCCGGTCTGCCCCGATGCTTTGCCCAGGACAGCCGTAACGGTTTCGGATCAAGCCGCGCAGAGAACTACGACCCGATAATACCGAGTTTGCGACAGGCAGTTACTGGAGGACAAGGCGCTGGCCGGCATGGCGCATGACGCCCCGGTAAGGAGAGACATTTGCTGGACCTCGGACAGGATCTGGGCCGGAACGACGGGTGGCGCGCTCATGCGGCATGCTCGGCTTCCATCATGGGCCAAAGCGATCTGTCGCCTGCCCATTCCACCATTCTTGCCCTGATGGCCGAACTGGGTGCGTGTTCGGCACTTCTCACATTTCACCCCGATACCGGCGCACGGCCCACGATCCTGTCGTCGCTGGGCGTTCCGCTTTCCGTGGCAGGCCTGGATGCGCTGCTGGAAGCGGCGGCCGCGGCGGCCCCCTCGGATGATCACACCGTCGGCCATGCCGCGCAGCATACTGCGTGCTGGACCCAGGCGGGCGATGTTCTGGTGCTGCCCTTTGTCAGCAGGGCTTCATCCAGCCGCATCATGTTATCCATGACCTTCAACGGCGCCATGCCACAGCGGCGGGGTATCAGGGCGGCGTTGCACGACTGCTGGCCCCTGCTCGACGGCTATTTCCGCTGCTGGCAGGGTGAGCGACATTGGCGCGGGCGCACCTTGGCAACCGAGGCCGCTCTGAACCTGCTCGATTTCGGCGTGGTCCTGGTCACGCGCGCGGGACATGCCTGCTTCGTCAACGATGCGGCGGACAAGATGCTGGACGCCGGCCATGCGGTGCGCCGGCGCGGTGGCGTACTGGTCGCGGCAAAGCTTGCCGAAAACATGATGCTGCAATCATCCCTGGCGTCCGCCATCGCCGCCAGCGACAGATCCATGGCCGAGATCGGGCCATCGGATGGCGGATCACTGCTGAAGCTTGGCGCACAGGAGCACCGGCTGATCTGCGCCGCCGTACCGCTGGACTCACGGGCTGAGCTGCCCGGCGACTGTGCGGCCATGCTGATCCTGATCGATCCGGCTTACGATCCCGACCGCCTGGTTCAGCCCCTGTGCCGCCTTTACGGCTTATCTCCAGTTGAGACACGCCTGGCCTGCCATCTTGTGCGTGGAGCCTCGCTGGGCGACGCGTCCAAGGCGCTGCGGATCAAGGAACAAACGGCACGTAGTTACCTGAAGCAGATATTCGCCAAACTCAACGTCCGTCGGCAGGTGGACCTCGTCCGGATGCTGCTGACGTCGGCCGTGCGCAGCCGCCCTTTTTCCCCCAAAACCAGCGTTCTGCACCTCGCCCCCAAATAGGGGGAGTGATTACCAAGATCTTGGGGGAACAGCTTGCGCGAAGCTGGGGGTACATCAAATCCAATCAAGGTCTCACAGCTAAGCTCGGGCAAGATCCGCCAGCAACGGGCGACTCCCGACATTGATAGTGAGATTAACAGGAGGATGTTCTGATGAAGACTAAGCTGTACACTGCAGCCAGCGCTCTGGCGTTGTGCATGGTTCTGCCCTCAGTGGCGCACGCCCAGGACTCAAGCTCGGCGGGCCAAGCCAACAATGGCAGCAATGCTTGGACTGACAGCGCAAACACCAACAATGCCAACAACACGACGACGAACACCAGCACGCCAACGGACAACTCGCTGACCAACAGTCAGAACGACAGTTCGGACAATTCGACGGATACCCGGACAACGACCACGACGAATACGGATGGGTCGAATCGCAGCTCCGCTGACGGGACTTATGCTTCGAACAACGGCGGCACCTCGACCAACTCGTCGACCAACGGTTCGAACAATCCCGTGACCACGACGGACAACTCGAACAACAGCACCGCTGACGGGGCATACGCCTCCAACAATGGCGGCACCTCGACCAACTCGTCGACAAACGATTCAAACAATCCGATCACGACGACCACCACCACCACCGATGCGTCCAACAGGAGCTCGGCCAACGGCGCCTATGCCGCCAACAACGGCAGCACCACGACCGACAACTCCAACAACAGCACGGCTGACGGCCCTTACGCTGCCAATAACGGGGGCACCTCGTCGAACTCTTCGACGAACGACTCGAACAACGACAGCTCCGACCGGTCGACCAGCGGATCGTATAATGCGACCGGGTCGTACAACGCCGACAGCCGCGACCAGTCGAACAGCTCGACCAACGACTCGTACAACGCGACCGGGTCGTACAACGCCGACAGTCGCGACCAATCGGACAACCGGGATCAGTCGAACAACTCGACCAACGACTCGTACAACGCGAACGGGTCCTACAATCCCGACAGCCGTGACCAGTCGGACAACTCCACCAACTACTCGAACAATACGAACGATTCGAACAATACGGACAGCCGTGATCAATCGGATCGCAGCTCCGCGAGCGGAACCATCGCGGCGAATAATGGCGGCACGATCACCTACTCGAATGACGCCAGTGACAACTCGACCACCGGCCCGGGCGGGATCCACGGTGTGTTCGGCGACACTGCCCAGATTTCCAGCGCCAGCCTGTCGGGCACGGTGTCGGGAATCGAGGTCAGCTATGGCCGGGGCGAAGGATCGGACCGCTCGTCCAGCGGCGCGATTAACAGCGGTGCCGGCGCTTACCAGTACTTTGCCGGCATCCAGGCCCAGAACCAGAGCACCGCGCCTGGCGTGAACCAGAATGCGAATGTCAACGTCTCCGCCAGTGTCGGGACACTGACCATTCGTTAACCTGAACCGCGGGCGGGCCTGACGCTCGCCCGCGGCCTTTTCTCTTGGGAGCTCAAGGTAATGTTGCTCTCGTTTGTCGCCGCCATGGCCGCCGCTGCGGCCACTCCACAAGAAACTCTTCCGGCCACGCTGGACTTGCCGGTCGTACCAACCGACCAGACGACGCCTGCCGCCCCCGTGCAAACGAGCGCGTTTGCCTCCGCCACCCCACTCGAGGCGAAAGCCTTGGGCCAGGAAACCGCACGCGAGGACCTGGCGCAGATCGCGCAGGCGAACCAGGCGGCAAGCGTGTCGCACAACAGCGTCAACGGCAACTCGCAGACGGGCTCCGTCACGTTCAGCGACTCCGCCTTTCAGGGCGTCCGAGGGCTGACCGTCGTCAACGCCAACTCCGGCAACAACGTCGCGGTGAACTCCGCCATGAACGTCAACATCTACTTCAACCCGGCGCCATGATCCGCGTTGTCGTCGCGCTCGCGCTGGTCGGTACAGCCGCCCCCGCGTTCGGCGGCGAGGAGAGCAAGCGCTTTCTCGGCACCAGCCAGCTCTACGATATCAGCGTTCCCGTTCGTTCGATGCAGGCGATGCGGTTCGCCGGCGTTGTCCGTCAGCGCTACGATTTCAGCTGCGGCTCCGCTGCGCTCGCGACATTGCTGCGGATGTACGGCGACCCGCATGACGAGATCGCGGCCTTCCGCGGCATGTGGGCAGAGGGTGATCGCGCCCAGATCCGCAAGCTCGGATTCTCCCTGCTCGACATGCAGCGCTATCTCAAGGCGCGGGGCATCGCCGGGAACGGGTACAAGGTCTCGCTGGATGCGATCCGGCAGGCCGGTGTTCCCGGGATCGCGCTGATCAACCGCCAGGGTTACCGCCACTTCGTCATCATCCAGGGTGTGCGCAACGGCGAGGTGCTGGTCGCCGACCCGTCGCTGGGCCTCCGCGTGGAACAGCAGGACCGCTTCCAGGAACAATGGAACGGGGTGTTGTTCGTGCTCGACTCGGCCGTTCCTCGCGGCAAGGCGGTGTTTAATCAGCCGGCACGGTGGGCCGCCTATCCCCGTTCGCCCTTCAGCCGGGCCGCCGGAGCGCTGGATCAGCAATCCTTGCAGCTCGCCATGCCCGGTTATGGGGAGTTCTGAGCCATGTCGCGCTCGATCATCACCGCCATGCTGGCCGGTTCGCTCCTAGCCCTTCCGGTTTCGGCACAGGCGCGTCCGCAAGCCTTTCCGAGCCAGCAGGCCCTGCCCCCCGAAACGCTCGACCAGATGCGCGGGGGCTTTGACCTGCCGAACGGCATGATCCTGACCATGGGCGTGACGACACTGACCAGCGTCGACGGCCGCGAGGCGCTGCGCACCGTGCTGAAGGTGAATGGCCCGGAACAGACGCTCGCCACCTATGCCGACACCGGCAACGGCCTGGTACTTGTCCCAACGCAGCAGGCTCTCGACGGCGTCCAGACCGCGCTCGGCAACGTCCGCGTGAACAATGGCGCGGGTACGGTGCAATTATCGGGTGCGGGCCTGGACGTGTCGCACCTGATCGGCACGGCGCTGGGCAGCGTCGTCGCGAACAGCGCCGACAACCGGACCATCGACGTGCAAACCACCCTGGACATCACGGTCGGCGGCGTCCGCCCCGAGCTGCTCGGCGGCGGGATGAGCGCGGTCAACAATGTCGCTGCGGAGGCTGCCATACGCCTCGCTCGCTGAACAACATGGGGGATGAATGCAGGGGGGAACACGCGCGCTCTTTATCTGGACCGGTCCAGCATTGCTCAGCCTTTTGGCGGCTCCCGCCGTGCAGGCGCAAACGCCGCCTCCGGGTGACGTCGACTCGCTACGGCACGAACTGGCGGCGGCGAAGGCGCAGATCGCCCGGCAGGAGGAGCGACTTCGCGCGCTGGAGGCGAGGCTGGATCAGGTGGCCGCGTCCGGGTCAGCCGCGACTGCGCCCGTGCCGCCGGTTCCAGGAGCCATCCCGGGCACCCAGCTTGGCGGCCCGGTGGAACAGGTCGGCGCCGCCCCTGACGACTTCGACCAGCCTCCCTCCGTCGCCGTTCTGGGCGATCAGGGCAGCGTGCTGACGCGGGCGGGGCAGCTCACCACCGAGTTCCAGGCCGACTATACCCGCCTCGACCGCAACCGCGCGCTGTTCCGGGGCATTTCCATTGCCGAGGCAGTGCTGATCGGCGCCTATGACATCAACGAATCGCGCCAGGACATCCTCACCGCCTCAATCGCGGCCCGATACGGCCTGTCACGCCGGTTCGAGATCGGCGTGCGCGTGCCTTATGTGTACCGTGCCGACACCACGATCCTGGCACCCGTGCAGTCGTCCGGTACGCCGTCGCAGGCCTTTGACCCGCCCAGGACAGCGCGGGACAATGGCATCGGCGATATCGAGTTCCAGGCGCGCTATCAGCTGACCCGCGCCCGGCCGGGCCGCGCCTTCCTGGTCGCGAACCTTCAGGCGGTGGCGCCGACCGGCACCGATCCGTTCAAGATCCGGCGCAGCGCCACGGGCAATCCGCTGGAGGCCGCCACGGGCGCGGGCTTCTGGAGCGTATCGCCCAGCGTTACCGCCATCCTGCCAACCGACCCGGCGGTGCTGTTCGGCACGATCGGCTATGGCCGTAACTTCGGCCGCTCCGTTGATGCGCAGGTCGGCGGCATCCAGGTGCTTTACGTCAATCCGGGCGACCAGATTTCCGCCAGCGCCGGTATCGGCCTGTCCCTGAACGAGCGGACCTCCTTCAATCTCGGCTACGCGCATACATGGAGCCTCGGCACCTTCACCCGGACCCGCCCGCTGGAGCCGGCAAACAGTCCGGTGCTGGAGATGACGTCACGCGACCTGCAAATCGGGCGGCTGCTGTTCGGCGTCAGCTATCGCGCCACGCAGAGGCTGACGCTCAACTGGTCGGTCGAAGTCGGCGCGACTCAGGATGCGCCGGACATGCGAACCGTTCTGCGGGTGCCGTTCGAGCTTCTGTCCGGGCGTCCCTGATCGGGTCAGGCCTGCACCTTGGGTTTCAGCACCGCCACGGGCTTGTCGAACGTTTGTCGTTCGGGCGCGCGCTGGAAGCGGCGATAGACGGCCCACACCAGCACGGGGCCGGCAACCAGCACCACGTCGATGGCAAGCACCGCCGGCACCGCGGGTCGCAACAGCATCGCATGGCCCAGGGCCGTCGCGACTAACCCAGCCAGTGTCGCTCCGCGCAGCCGCACCGGGGTCACCGCCAGCGGCCACACGATCGCCGCCACCAGCAGCAACGCCAGCCCGCCCCAGAACCCTGCGACCAATGGCGCATCGGCGCCTGCCGCGGCGCGCAACCACAGCGTCGCGATCAGCGCCAGCGGCGTCCCCCACACCAGCGCCGTCCAGCTAGCGTCCAGCCGATCGCTGCCCATTCCGCGACGGCGGCGCTTGGTCAGCCACAAGGTGGTGCCCGTTGCGGTCACCACGCACAGCGCCAGGCCGAGCAGCATGTATGCGACCTCCACCATCAGCCCGCCGAAATTGCCGAAGTGCAGGTTATAGGTGGACGCCGCGAACTGCCGACCGATTGCGCCGTCTGACAGGCCTGCCGGCCCCATCCAGCGCCCCGCTGCGTCGAAGCTGTAGCTGTCGCCATAGACCAGCCGCCGCGGGAGCTCACCCAGCACCTGAACATGCTGACCGCGGGTGCCGGGCTCATGCACGATGACATAGGTCGGACGGGCGGAGGGCACGCGCGCGGCGAGCGTGGTCAGCGCCGTTCGGATGTCCGGCAGCGCTGCAGACGCCGGATCGGACTTGGCCTCGGCGCCATAGATCGGGGCATAAACGCGCTCCAGATCACCACCTGTGTACGCCTTGGCCAGCACGGAATAACCGACACTCGACAGGCCGATGAATGAACCCGTCAGCGTTACGGCAAGAACAAAGGGCAGCGTCCAGACGCCAAGCCGGTTGTGCCAGTCGGCCCGCGCGATCTGCGGGTCGTGGCGCGCGCGCAGGCAAAAGGCGTCTCGGACGATGCGTGGATGCGCCAGCACGCCCGTTATCGCCAGCGCCGCCAGAACCACGCCCAGCATGCCCACCAGGATCATGCCCCAGTTCACGGGCAGGTGGAGATATTCGTGCAGGCTGATGACCATCTCGGTCCAGGCATGGGCCTCCCGCCCCGCGAGCCGCCCGCCCTCGTCAACGTACCAGGCGCCCGTGTCGGTGGTCACCACCGCACGGGGCAGGTCGACGTTGGGCATGCGCAGGTACAGGTGGGTGGTCGCCGGCTTGCCCGCACCCTGGGCCATCGCCGCGACCATTGCCGATTGCGCAGCCGCAGGCGACAGCGTCGCGACTTCTGCGATGCTCGGCTGTTCCCAGCGCTGCAGGCGGTCATGGATCACCACCACCGTTCCGGTCAGCGCGATGATGTAGAGCAGCGCGCCGGCTAACAGTCCCAGCGCCGCGTGACCGCCCAGCGCCCGCCGAACCAGAAGCTGCCCTTTCACGGTCATCCAAGGCTCCACATCAACGCACCAAGCGCGCTTGCGCCAACTGGCGCCCCGATCATCTGTATGGGACCGCTACGTGTCATCTGCCATGTCATCAGGCCGCCCCAAAGCAGGGGCTGAAGGAACAGCATCAGCACGATCGCATTTGCCTCCCCTCCCCCCGCCTGGCGCACCAGCGCTTGCGCTCCGAATGCCAGCGCCTGGGCGCCAACGAACGCGCCGGGCACGACGAGCGTGAACACGGCCAGCCGGCGCGCAAGGTCACGCGGTCGCCGGGGCATGGTGACGGACGCGGGCTCGCGCGCCGGCCGCCGGACGCGAACAGGCGCGCTCCAACCGGCTCTCAACACCATGGCAACCGACGCGATCATTGCGGCAAGCGTTCCGGTCGCTAGCCCCCATGCGCCTGCCTGCCCGGCCAGAACGACAAGCGAAAGCGCGGCCAGGCTCCAACCGCCGACAGCCATGGCGCGCTGCGCGCCCCAGCCAAGGCGGACCAGCGTCATCGCGACCAGCATCGCAACCAGGGCCGCGGCGATCACCATCAATAGGCGATCCGGATCGTACCCAGGACGGTGCGCGGCGCCCCGTAATAGCCCTGGTCATAGGTCAGTCCGGTCAGATAGCGGCTGTTGGTCACGTTGCGCAGGTTGGCGCTCAGCGACAGCTTGTCGGTCAGGCGATAGCTCGCGAGCAGATCCACCAGCGCATAGTCGCCCTGCGTGATGCGCGCGGCGACACCCGTCGCGGTGGTCGCGTTGTAATAGATGCGGCTTTGATACTGCACCGACGCGCCGACCTTGAACTGCTGGAGCGCTGGCGGGGAGTAGCTGACGTTCAGGCGGCCGGTGTTGCGCGGCACAAAGGTGCGCGCCGGATCTCCCTGCTCATCATCGACCCGCATCAGCGTGTAACCGCCGGTCACCTGCAGTCCGGGTGCAAGGCGCCCCCCGACTTCCAGCTCTATGCCCTGTGATTTGGCATTCACCCCTTCATAGAAGGTAACGCCGTTTGCAAAGCCGGCGTTCTGCGCCGTGTTGTCCTGCCGTGTCTGGAACAGCGCGGCCGACGCGTTGAAGCGTCCGTTAAACCATTCCCCCTTCACGCCCGCTTCAAGGTTGTTGCCCTTGATCGGGTCGAGCACGCGGTTCAGCCGGTCCACCTCCGTTTGCGGATTGAAGATGGTGGAATAGCTCGCATAGGCGCTGATATTCTCGTTGAGGTCCAGTGTCGCGCCGACGAACGGCAGGAACCGCATATTGTCGAAGTTCACTGGCACCCCGTACGACGTGCCGCTGCTGACCGCGTGCGTCACATTGCCGCCGACCATAAGCTTCAACGGATCGGCCAGGTTGAACCGGACCATGCCATAGGCCGTCTCTCGCCGCGTATGCCGGTCGAGACTCAGGTCGTATTGCGCCGGGAAGTCTGGCCGAACCGCACCGCCGGCCAGGATCGTGTCGAGCAACACCGGCTGATTGATCGCGCCATAGCTGGAATATTGCCGGTAGCTCTGCGCGCTGCGGTTCACGCCCAGCATCAACTCATGCTCCCGCCCGAACAGCGACACGGGACCGGTCAGATAGGCTTCCAGCGTCAGGTTACGCGTTGGTGCCTTGAACGCACCGGGATAGTCGAACAGCCCGGCGCCACTTGTCCGGTCTGGGTTGCCATAAACGTAGAACAGCTCGTTCGTCTCATCCGTCGCGCGACGGATCGCGCTGAGCCGGGCGACCCAGCCATTGCCGAACTTGTGAGTCAGGTCGCCAAAGATCTGCCGGTCGATCACGCCCCAGCTCGACCAGTCGGGCGCCGTGCTCGACGACCGGTCATAGCTGATCCGCGTTCCATCCGAATAAAGCAGCGGCAGCGCGCCCCACAGGGCGCCGTTGCTCTTATGGTCCTGATGCCCGTAACCGGCACTGATCACCGTGTCGGGGCCAAGGTCTGCTTCCACCACGCCATATCCGGTCCAGCGGCGCAGGTGATTGCGGTCGAGATAGCTGTCCGTATCGAAGTACGCGCCCACGGCGCGCGCGCGTACGCTTCCATCGCTGGTCAGCGGCACGCTGATATCGGCGTCCAGGCGCAGGTTGTCGTAAGAGCCGTACTGGGCGCTGGCCGACGCCTTCAGGTCACGGGTCGGGCGCTTGCGGATGAAGTTGATCACGGCCGACGGGTTGCCCGTTGACGACAGCAGCCCCGGCGCGCCGCGCAGAACCTCGATGTGATCATAGATGGCCGTATCGATCGACCCGGTCTGGATGCCGAACGCGAACGGCACGCCGATGCCGTCGATCTGAAATGTCTGGATGTCGAAGCCGCGCGCCGAATAGTAGACGCGATCGGTGTCGGAAAACTGGACGTTGACGCCCGGCACCGTCGACAACAGCGCGTTGACGTCGTTCAGCTGGAAATCTTCGATCTGGGCGCGGGTGACGATGCTGACCGATTGCGGCGTGTCACGCAGGCTCAGGGGCAAACGCGTCGCAGTGGTCTGGCCATTGATGGTGTAATCATCACTGCCCGCCGTTTGCGCGCCCGTAACGATCACGTCGTCGGCACTCGGCGCGTCCGTGCCCCGCTGCGGATCGGTCATCATGTCGGGGGCCGAAGCGGTCGCAGCGGCCGGTACCGTGGCCGTTGCTGCCGTTGCGAGCAGCGCCAAGATGGCGGTCATTCTAATTGTCTCCCTGGTCGCCGCCGCCCTAACCTCCACCCCGCGCTATTGCAAGTCATTCGCACTAGCATGGGCCACAACGTGCTTTGCATGGGAACTCGCCGCGCCAGGGGCTGCAAAGCGCCGACATGGATGCGCACAAAAAAAGCGGCCCGCTTCCGTAGAAGCGAGCCGCCAGGGGGGACCGAAAAGTCAGGCCGCTTTGGCGATGCCGGAACCAAGGGCGCCCAGTTCGCCCGTTTCCCGCCCGCGGCGTCCATAGAAGACTTCAAACAATGGGCTGGCCATCATGGTCGTGATGATTGCCATCAACACCAGCATGGAAAACAGCGTGGGGCCGATAATCCCCTTCTGCAGGCCGATGTTGATGATGATGAGTTCCATCAGCCCGCGCGAGTTCATCAGCGCGCCGATGCCGAGCGCTGTGCGATTATCTTCACCCGACAGCCGCGCTGCCAAGTAGCAGGCGCCACCCTTGGCAAGCACGGACGCTGCCAGGATGCCAAGCGCGATCAGCAGCAACGAGGGCGAGTTCACCATGTCCATGCGGGTGTTCAGCCCCGAATAGGTGAAGAACATCGGCAGCAGCAGGACAACCGTAAGCGGCTCCAGCTTGCGCTTGATCTCCTGGGTCAGCTTGCCCCGTGGCATCACCGCACCAAGGATGAAGCCGCCGAAGATCGCGTGGATCCCGACCACGTCCATCAGCAATGCCGAAATGCAGAACGCAATCATGACGATGGCGAACGCCGTGATGCTGAGCTCGCCTTCGCGCTCCACCATCCGGCCGAGCGGCGCGAGCAGGCGCGGGCCGACCAGGATCACGAACGCCGCCCAGGCGACCCCGCCACCGATCGCCAGGATCGCCACGCCCGGACCGCCGCCAAAGGTCGCGAGCACGATGGCAAGCACGCACCATGAGCACGCGTCGTCAAAGGCGCCCGCGGTGAGCGACAAAGTGCCAAGGGCGCTGTCCGCCAACCCACGCTCGTTGATGATCCGCGCCAGCATCGGGAACGCCGTCAGCGCGATACACGCGCCCAGGAACAGCGTTGCGTTGAACTGGCTTATCCCGACCGCGAACAGGCCGGGCACGTCCAGCAGCATCGGCGTAATCAGCACGGCGATCGCAAACGGCGCAGCGATACCGGCCAGCGACACCATTGACGCGCTCCTGGCCTTGGTCTTGAAATGGTCAAGGCGCAGAGTGGTGCCGACCAGGAACATGTACAGCCCCACGCCCAGCTGCGCGCCGGCGTACAGGACGCTCTTGGTTTCCTTCGGGAAAATAGCGCCCTGAATGCCGGGGAACAGGAGGCCGAGCAGCGACGGCCCCAACACTACGCCAGCGATCATTTCGCCCACCACTTGCGGCTGGCCGAGCAGCTTCTTGCCCAGCCAACCCACCACTCGACACGTCACTAGGATCACGGCGAGCTGAAGAAAGAAATGAACGCTGAAATCGCCGGGCGTGTAGCTTTGGGCGGCAGCCTGTGTCGCCGGTCCATGCGGAGCGAATGTCCCCAGCGCGGTTTTTTGAAGGCTTTCCAGCCAGCCGATCATCACTCACCCCTCCCTTGCCGACCTTTTCAGATCGTTCCCGGCCGACAGGAAGCAGAGCAATCGCAGGCTTCGCAATGGCCCAATGCGACACTCACCGACGATTTTCAGGCCCGTAAGCAGAACCGTTGCCAACGAGCCACAACGTAGTAACGTGCCTACATCGGATCGTGGCACAAGTAGGCAGGTAGGTACATGAAAGTTGTCACCAGTCGCGCATTCAACCAGGATGTCAGCCAGGCAAAACGCCTAGCGCGGGCAGAGCCGGTGTTTGTGACGGACCGGGGTCGGCCGACCCACGTGCTGATGAGCTACGATTCGTTCCGGCAGCTTGCCGGCGGCGGTGAATCGCTCGGGGACCTGCTCGCGATGGACGATCCCGTCGTTGCAGAGCCTGCCTGGGGCTCGCCCGCATTGTGGGGGCGCTGATGCATTTGCTCGACACCGCCGTGCTGTGGGAACTGCGCAATATCCGCGTTGGGCGCAGCGATCCCGCGCTGGCGGCCTGGGCCGCCGCCCAGTCCCGCACCCAGTTGTTTCTGTCCGCCCTGACCCTTGCCGAACTCGGCGCGGCCGCGGCGCAGATTGAACGAAGCGACAAGGCCGCAGCCGCCGCGGTCCGGCGCTGGATCGACGAGCGGGTCGTTTCCGCCTTTGACGGGCGCGTGCTGGCGGTGGACGCCGCGGTCGCACGGCGCGCGACCCAGCTCGGCTACCCTGCCCTGCGCGACGGCCTGATCGCCGCAACCGCGCTGGAACATGGCCTGACGCTCGCGACCCGTAGCCCGGCCACGTTCCGCCTGGGCAAGGTCAAGACGGTCAATCCCTGGGGCTATACGCCAGAGGCGGTCGAGGACGATGACGACTGGCGCCAGGCCAGCCGCGGCCCGTGGCTCAAGAACCTGTTCGTGCGCGGCTAACCGGCGCCGCGGCGAACTGCTCCACCAGCGATCGGTGCGACGGCAGGTCGCGCGTCGCCCGTTCGCCAAAGCTTCGCACCCGCGCAAACAAGCGCTGCGCTTCCGCCATATCAGGGAAGTCGGCGCGGCCGGCCGACAAGTCGGTCCGGAAGCCCATGCCGTATAGGATATACTGGTAGTTGAAGAACGCGAAGGATTCGACATCGAGCAGGAAGTCGAACCGGCTGGGCGGGCGGAAGCGCCACTGTTCCAGCAGCTCGCGCAACGACTCCGGTATGCTCGCCGGATCGGCATTGTCCCGCCAGAACGGCTCCGGTCGCCGACTGAGGCAATAATGAAGCTTCAGAAAGTTGACGATGTTGGCATAGCGCGCGGTCATCAGCGCGTTGAAGCGTCGCGCGGGCAGGTCAACGGGCCCGTGGTGCGGGAACAGCTCGGCAATCATGCCGATCGCTGCCTCGATCAGCACCACGCCTGTCGACTCGAGCGGTTCAAGGAAGCCGGCGGCCAGGCCCACAGCGACGCAGTTGCCAATCCAGGGCCGCTCACGCCATCCCGCCTCGAACGACAGCCGGCGCGGGGTTACCTCGCCCGCCGCGGCGCCCAGATACTCCGCCAGGATCTCCGCCGCGCGCTCGTCGTCGACGTAACCGCTCGCGTAGACACAGCCGATGCCCCGTGCCCCGGGAAGGCCGATGTCCCAGATCCATCCCGCCTGGTGCGCGGTCGCCACGGTGTAGCTCTCGATCGGCGCATCCGGCCGATCGTAGGGCAGCTTGCAGGTAAGCGCCCGATCGGTGAACAGCTGATTCTTGATGGAGTGAAAGGGCGAACCCAGCGCCCGCCCGATCAGTTCGGCGCGAAAGCCGGTGCAGTCGATGAACAGGTCCGCAGTCAGATCGCCCGCATCCGTGTCGAGCCGGGCAATACGGCCGTCGTCGCCGATGACAACTTCCTGCAACCGCCCGGACAGGTGCTCCACGCCCAATTCCCGTGCCCGCGCTGCCAGGACGGACGCCAGCCGAACCGCGTCGAAGTGGAATGCATAGTTGAGAGGACCTGCGAAGTCCCCTTCGCCCGGTTGCTTGGGCGCTCGTTTGGCTTCGGCAACGCGGTTCTGGATCGTCACCGCCTCCGCGAATGGCGGCCTCGCCTCTTCGTCCTGCAGGAGCCAGTACGGGACCAAGCTGGTGCCCTCTGCATGGAAGGGCGGCTCGAAGGGGTGAAAATAGCTGTGCGGCTGATCGCCCGTTGCCGGCTGCCAGTCGGTGAACCGCACGCCTTGCTTGAAAGTGGCCGATGCGTCGCGAACGAAGCTGCCCTCGTCGATGCCAAGGAAGCGCAGCGTGTCACGGATGGTCGGAAACGTCCCCTCCCCGACCCCGATGATGCCGATCTCAGGCGATTCGAGCAGCGTGATCCGAACTGACTGGCCCAGCGCCTTGGCAAGATAGGCCGCGGTCAACCAACCAGCGGTCCCGCCACCCACAATCACGATCCGGCGACCATCAGACATAAGCGCCTGCATAGACGATCCGTGGCGGCTTCAACAGCGTATTGGCGCGCGCGCCAGACACAAAGCGGCCCGACGATAACGCCGGGCCGTAGGGGCGCTCAGGGAGCTCACCTGGCGATGCGTGTCGGCTGCCCGTGGGCAGCGGAAGTTATTGCGCGTTGCTGAGGGTCGCGCTGTTGTCGGCTTCAAGCGTTCCGTTGCCCTCGTCCGCCGGCAGGGCCGTGTTGTCGGACAGGAGATCGCTGTTGCCCGTGAATTCGCTATTTCCGGCGAAGTCGTCGCCCGCACCGGCTTCGTTGGCTACCACGCCGGTGTCGGCGGAGCTGTTGCTGCCAGCCTCCCCCTTGCCGCAGGCAGCGAGGGACAGGCCGGCGGCTGCGAGCAGGACGATCGTCTTCTTCATAGGTTTTCCTTCGTTGTTGATCGGAAATGCCGGCCACTGCCGTGCGCCACCCCCGTCCACAGGGTAAATGGTGGGACGGACGCGGGCCAGGCCGCCTGTTGCTGACGAGACGGGGCGCACTGTTGCGCTATCCACCATTGAACGAGTCATCTCGCCACCTCCGGACAGCAACATACCCTATCATTGCGGTAGGAATTGAAAGAAGAAGTTGCACGCGCAATAGCTCGTTTAATGTCGACCTCACGCTGCGGTGGCGCTTTGACGTTCAATCGCCGCCATCTACGCGGCAGCCAGTGATCTAGAGTGAATTGAGGATATGACGGTGACCGATGCGGAACTTGCGGGGGATTTGGCAGGCGGGCTTGGCCTCGACGTCGTGCCCTGTGGCCCGGTGATCGGCGCCGAGGTGGCGGGCGTCCACCTCTCCGACCCGATCGAGCCGGACGTCGCGAGTGCGCTTCGTGCCCTGCTGCTGCGCCACAAGGTGTTGTTCCTGCGCGACCTCGACCCCAGCCACGAACAGCACCTTGCGCTGGCACGGGTCTGGGGAGAACTAGAGGGCCATCCGGTCATCAAGCACGTTCCGGGCTATCCCGAGATCCTGGACATTCGCGGATCGGAAGGCCGGGTGGAGGACGCCGCCACCGATCAACGCTTTCGCGTGCTCGACAAATGGCACGCCGACGTCACCTTCCGCGCCGCGCCGTCGATGGGGGCGGTGTTGCGCGCGCGGGAGCTGCCGGCGAGCGGCGGTGACACGCTGTGGGCTGATGCCGCCGCCGCTTTTGATGGCCTGTCGGACGAGGTGAAGGCGCGCATCGAGGGCCGCACGGCGACCCATGATCTGTTGTTCGATTTCGGTGACCGCATCGCGCCAGAGCGTCGTGCAGCAATGGCGGCGGAGTTCCCGCCGCAACACCACCCCATCGTCCGCATCCACCCCGAAACGGGTGCAAGCGTCCTGTTCGTCAACGCAAGCTTCACCAGCCGGATCGACGAGATGGACGAGGTTGAGGGCGCGAAGCTGCTGTCCCACCTGCTCGATCGGTTCAAGGTGCCCGAATACCAGGTGCGCTTTCGCTGGACGCCGAACGCGATCGCCATCTGGGACAACCGCGCGACGCAGCATTATCCCGTTGCCGATTACTGGCCCGCGCGCCGGCGGATGGAGCGGGTCACCATTGCTGGCGACCGCCCCTTCGGGCCGCGCTGACCCGCAATGCCGCATCGCTGGGCATGGCCGGGCTTTGCGTATCAGCAATAATGCTTTGTTGGGCTGGCGGCGGCGCGGGGCCAACTGGGCTGGCATGACACGTCTTCTTCCGCGCCGCATGTCCTTTGGCGGTCAGGTCCTTCTCGGCATGATTGCCGGCCTGCTGCTCGGCCTGATCGCCCGGGATCTCCCGGGTGGCGAAGCCGGGTGGCTCGCCCAGATGCTGCACACGCTTGGCCAAAGCTTTGTGCAATTGCTGAAAGCGTTGGTGCCGCCGCTGGTGTTTACCGCCATCGT
Organism: Sphingomonas aerophila; assembly: GCF_014199305.1. Classification (GTDB taxonomy): domain Bacteria; phylum Pseudomonadota; class Alphaproteobacteria; order Sphingomonadales; family Sphingomonadaceae; genus Sphingomonas; species Sphingomonas aerophila. The sequence goes on along the minus strand of NZ_JACIJK010000003.1, from coordinate 164,084 downwards.
CAGCTCGATCGCCGCGTTGCGCGACCTGGATAATGCGGCGCGGCTGGTGGCGCGCACGCTCGCCTGGTTTGCCATCACTGCCCTGATCGCCGTGTCTATCGGCCTGGTACTTGGTGTCACGCTGCAGCCCGGCATCCATGCCGGTGTTGACCGGGCGGCGGGCGTGATGCCGTCCACCACAGGCAGCTGGGTTGACTTCCTGAAGGGGCTGGTCCCGGCCAACTTCCTGGGGCTGACGGCGTCGACCAGCCAGGCGGATGCGCGGTTGTCGACCACCCTGTCGTTCAACGTCCTCCAGATCATCGTTGCCGCCGTCGCGACGGGAGCCGCAGCGGTGCGTGTCGGTGCAGCGGGTGAGCCGTTTCTAGCCTTCAACGCGTCGGCGCTCGCCATCTTCCGCCGGCTGCTGCGCTGGGTGATCGCGCTGACGCCGATCGGGTCCGCCGCGCTGATCGGCGATGCCGTGGTGCGCTATGGCTGGACCACCCTGTCGAGCCTTGGCGCCTTTGCAGGCGCGGTATACCTCGGCCTCGCGCTGGTCTTGTTCGTCGTTTACCCATTGTTGCTGATGGCCAATGGCTTGAGCCCGGCGCGCTTTTTCTCCGCGGCTTGGGCCGCGATCCAGCTCGGCTTTGTGTCGCGCTCCTCGATCGGGACGCTGCCGGTGACGGAGGAAGTGACCGAGCGCGCGCTGGGCGTGCCCCGCGGCTACGCCAGCTTTGCCGTGCCGTTGGCCGCGACCACCAAGATGGACGGCTGCGCCGCCATTTATCCGGCAGTGTCGGCGATCTTCGTCGCGCAGTTCTTCGGCATCACGCTCCACCCCTCCGATTACGCGCTGATCGTCTTTGTGTCGGTTTTCGGATCGGCCGCGACTGCCGGGCTGACCGGGGCGACGGTGATGTTGACCCTGACGCTCTCGACGCTCGGCCTGCCCTTGGAAGGAGCCGGGCTGCTGCTCGCGATCGATCCGATCCTCGACATGGGCCGCACCGCCGTCAACGTCGCGGGTCAGATGCTTGTGCCGCTGATCGTTGCGAAGCGAGAGGGGCTGCTGACCAGCCCGGCATCGACCACCGCCGACACGCCGGTACTCACCCCCGCTACGTCTGGCTGACGCGACGCACTTGATCCCGTGCCGCCGTCGGACGATGGCGCAGGCGTGAGCTTCCGAGAAACGATGCCGCCACGACCAGCGCTGCCCCGAGCTGGGGCGACTACGCAGTGCTGACCCTATCCCCGGGTGAGGCGCGCCGGATCGCCCTCACCGCGCAAGGGTTCAACGGCATCGACCGGGACGCGTCGGTGAATGCGGCACGCGTCCGCCGCACGATTCGACACCTTGGCCTGTTGCAGATCGACAGCGTCAACGTCCTGGTCCGGGCACACTACCTGCCGCTCTTCTCACGCCTTGGCAGCTACCATCGACCGATCCTGGATCAGGTCAGCGTCGAGCGGCCGCGCCGCTTCTTCGAATATTGGGGTCACGAAGCGTCGCTGCTGCCCGTCGAGGCGCATCCACTGTTTCGCTGGCGCATGGAGCGCGCCCGGGACGGCCAAGGCATCTGGCAACGGCTGGCGCCCTTCGCCGGCGACCGACGCGGTGAAGCCGACGCGCTGCTCGCCCGCATCGCCAACAATGGCCCGCTTGCCGCCTCCGACGTGTCCGCCGCCGTGCAGGGCAAGGGGATGTGGGAGTGGAGCGAGGCCAAGCACGCACTGGAATGGCTGTTCTGGTCTGGCCTCGTGGCCGCCACTCACCGCCGCACCAGTTTCGAGCGGGTTTATGACCTGCCCGAGCGGGTGTTGCCCGCCGCTGTGCTGGCCCTGCCCACCCCGTCGGCGCGCGATGGGCAACGCGACCTGCTCGCCCGCGCCGCCCGGGCTCTCGGTGTCGCAACGGCGGGGGACCTGCGCGATTACTATCGCCTGCCTGTCAGTGACGTCGCGACTCTGCTTGGCGAACTGGTCGAAGCGGGCACGATCACCCCTGTACAGGTGCGCGGCTGGCGCCAGACGGCCTTTCTCCATCGCGATGCGGTTGCCGGCCGGCGCCTGGGGCGTGGTGTATTGCTGTCCCCCTTCGACCCGCTCGTCTGGCGTCGCGAACGGACGGAGCGCTTGTTCAACTTCCGCTACCGGCTTGAGATCTACACGCCAGCCGACCAGCGCGAGCATGGCTATTACGTCCTGCCGTTCCTGCTCGACGGTGCACTGGTCGGCCGCGCGGACCTGAAGGCTGATCGCGTCACCGGCCGCCTGCTCGTCCAGCAGGCGAGCCTGGAACCCGATGCCCCGCCCCATGCCGCCGCCGCGCTCTGGGCGGAGCTCCAGCGGATGGCGAACTGGCTGGAATTGGTGCCGGTCGATCCGCAACGTTCCGCGGCCATGCTCGACCCTGCGAGTTGAATCCGGCAACACAGGCCCGACATGGGGCTCGCCATCCCGCCACCGACGGCAGCGATCCGGGTACAGGAGCAACACGTGAAGGCGATGACCGTAGGTTCCCCAGCAACGCTGGACACGCTCGGCTTTTCGGAGCGTCCCGATCCGGGCGCACCCGGCCGGGGCGCTATCCGCGTGGCGCTGCACGGTAGCTCGCTCAACTACCACGACCTTGGCGTCGTCACTGGCCACATGCCGGCCAGTGCGGGCCGCATCGCCCTGGCGGACGGCAGCGGCACCGTAGAGGCCGTTGGAGAGGGCGTCACCGAGTTCGCGGTCGGGGACAATGTCGTGTCCTGCTTCTTCCCGGACTGGCAGGATGGCGCCCCGACGATCGGTGATTTCTCGCGCACGCCGGGGGACGGTATCGACGGCTTCGCGACGGAGGTGGTTGTCGCCCCTGCGACCGCTTTCACCCACGTTCCCAAGGGCTATGACGCGGTTGAGGCGGCAACGATCACCACGGCCGGGCTGACCGCATGGCGTGCGCTGGTCGGGGAAGGCGGGCTGAAGGCCGGCGATGTGGTGCTGCTGCTCGGCACTGGCGGCGTGTCCATCTGGGCGCTTCAGATCGCCAAGGCGATGGGCGCGACCGTGTTGCTGACATCTTCCTCTGGCGCGAAGCTGGACCGGGCACGCGAGCTCGGCGCCGATCACGTGGTCAACTATCGCGAGGTGCGCGACTGGGGTCGGGCCGTACGGGACTGGACCGGTGGGCGCGGCGTCGATCAGGTGCTGGAGCTCGGCGGTGCGGGAACGCTGTCGAACTCGATCGAAGCGGTTCGGGTCGGCGGCCACATCGCCCTGATCGGCACTGTTGCCGGAGTGACGGGTGACGTGCCCACCGCTGCCCTGATGGGCAAGCAAGCGCGGCTGCAAGGCCTGATCGTCGGATCGCGCCGGCAGCAGCAGGACTTCGTTCGCGCCATCGACACCGTTGGCATCCGGCCGGTGGTCGACCAGCGTTTCCCCCTCGACCAACTGCCCGAGGCGTTCCGCGTTCAGGCGGCGGCGGGCCATTTCGGCAAGATTGGCATCGAGTGGTAGGACAGGCCCGGAAGGGCGCCGCGCCCGACATCAACAACCATGATGTCCGGGCGACAAAATTGTTCAACTAAGCTGTTGAAAGAACGCGATCCTCTCCCATATCGCGATCACTGTTCAACAACTGAAAGGAGGTGGTCGAATGTCTCATTGTCCCATGCCGCTCGTGGCAAGCCTGATGGGTGCGACCTCCGCCGTGGGGTTCGTCGCCTGACGAAAGCCGCGAACGGCTGACAATGGAAAGGCCGTCCCCGAGAGGGGGCGGCCTTTTGCTTTATGGCGTTGGCGTCCGCAAACCTGCGATAGGCGTGAGCCGGGCCAGCGAGCCCAGCCCGGCTCACGCCTATCGCATCAACCCAGCTGCGCGGAGCGCGTCCTCGATTACCTTGCCCACGCCCGTTGGCCCGGTATCGCCCATGCCTGACCGCCCTGATGGCGAGCCGAACAGCGCAGACGAGGTCGGCGGGACGATTGAAGCTGGTGAAGCGGATGGAAGGACTGGTGCCGTGACCGGCGCATCCGGGTGCCGAGCAGCAACGCTGTCCCCTTCGACTTCGACCATCTCTCCATCGATGCCCCAGAAGCGGCAGATGTGCTGGGTTGAGGAGATACTCGCTTCAAGCATATAAGGGCCGCTCTTGCCGCACCCGTCCGCGCCCAGGCTGTCCAGCGGCGTTCCGTGCCCCATGCCGATAATGCTGAACTCTTCAATGACCTCCCGGCCGGCACGGTCGAACCAGACCCGGCGTGGGTATCCGTCGACCGCCTCGATCCGGTCGGGGGTGGTCCCGATCCCGTGCAGCGCGCGCCATTGGCCGATGATGGCCTGGACATTCGAAGGATTGACGGTCGAGTCAGCGTTTCCATGCCAGATGGAAATAGTCGGCCAGGGCCCATGATGGTCCGAAGCGTCGCGAACCATCGCCGTCAGTTCGGCATCGCTGGGCAGTCCAGCCCCTCGCATTCGGTCAAAGGCCTGGGGGATCGTGCTGGCACAGCCAAAGGGAAGGCCTGCGATGATGGCGCCGCCGGCGAACACCTCGGGATAGGTCGCCAGCATCACCGACGCCATTGCGCCGCCTGCCGAGAGGCCGGTCACGAAGACCCGCTCCGGATCAATGGAATGCGATTGAGTGACCGCCGCAACCATCTGTCGGACCGACAGCGCCTCACCCGACTCGCGGCGGCTATGCTCCGGCACAAACCAGTTGAAGCACAGATTGGGGTTGTTCTGCCGCTGCTGTTCAGGAAACAGGACGGCAAAGCCATGCCGATCGGCCATCTGGGACCAGCCAGCCCCCATATCATATCCGGCCGCGGTCTGTGTGCAGCCATGCAGGACTACGACGAGCGCCGCGCCGCTGGGAAGGCCCGGCGGCACATAGACATGGGCGCCTAACGCGCCCGGGTTCGACCCGAAATCCCGCAAACGCGTCAAACGGCTGATGCCGTCCGCGGCCGGAGCGACGCGCAGTGCGGCCAGACGCGCAACCGTGTCAGAAAGCTTTCGCATGGTGATGCCCTGTGATGGAGTTAGCCTGCACAGGCATGGCTTTGACCATCTTGCTGCACCGCACAACAGATGGGTGCGCAGCGTTTCCGTACAAGGCTCGCTGCGATCGACCCGGACCATCGCTCTTCGCGATTAAGCCCTGCGGCGAACCTTTTTGATGGCCGAACGGGTCTGCCTCTCGCTCCCACATGTTCACCCGGGATGATTGACCAGCTTTCGCTCGACCAGCCCTACATTCTTGTTCTGGCCGGGATGGGTCTGCTGATCGCGCTTGTTGCCTGGCTGCCGCTCGCGCTGAAGCGGCTACCCCTCTCCCTGCCGATCGTGTGCATCGGCATCGGCGCGCTCGTATTCCTGCTGCCCCGCGTGACGTTGGCACCGTTGCCGATCCAATACCCGCACCTTACCGAACGCTTCACCGAACTGGTCGTGATCATCGCTCTTATGGGAGCTGGGCTGAAGATCGACCGGGTCTTCGGATGGCGGCGCTGGGCCGTAACCTGGCGGCTGCTGGCGATCACCATGCCGCTCGGCATTGCGGCCATTACCTTGCTGTCGGGCTGGATGCTGGGGCTTGCGTGGCCTATCGCCCTCCTTCTCGCCGCCAGCCTTGCGCCAACGGATCCTGTGCTGGCGTCCGATGTGCAGGTGGGACCACCCAGAACCGGGGAAGAAGATGATGTCCGTTTCGGGCTGACGTCAGAGGCCGGCTTGAACGACGGGGCAGCCTTTCCCTTTGTTCACCTTGCGATCCTGCTCGCTGCTGCCTCCACCGCCGACACGGAGACCCTCACCCATTGGCTCGGCTACCGTGTTCTATGGGAGATCGGCGCGGGCGTGGGCGCGGGATGGCTGATCGGCCGCGCCTTTGGCTGGCTGACCTTCCACGTCCCGGCGGAGACAAAGCTCGCCAAGACCGGCGACGGTTTGATCGCGCTGTCGGCGACCCTGGTGTCCTATGGACTGACCGAGATCGTCCATGGGTACGGCTTTCTGGCGGTGTTCGTCACAGCCTTGACGTTCCGCCACACCCATCGAGAGCATGATTTCCAGGCGGACATGCATGCCATTACCGAGCAGGTGGAGCGGCTTGCGATGATGATCCTGCTGCTCCTGTTTGGCGGCGCGTTGGTCTCCGGCCTGCTCGCCTCGGTGACCTGGATGGATGCCGTGGCCGCGGCCATCATCCTGGTTGTCGTGCGCCCGCTTACCGGCTGGATCGGGCTGCTCCGTTATCCTGTTGCAGCGGGGGAGAGGCTGACCCTGTCGTTCTTTGGTATCAGGGGCGTTGGGTCGATCTATTACATGGCCTATGGCATCAACCATATGGACGTACCCGATCCAGCGCGCCTGTGGGGCATTGTCGGCCTGGTTGTCCTATTCTCCATCCTGCTTCATGGCCTGACGGTCACGCCCATCATGCGATCCCTGGACCGCTCCCACGGCCGGGATCCCGATGGTGAAGAGGCACTCGCGTGAGGCGAGAGCGTCAGTCCCGAAGGCGGAGCACATCGCCGAAGAAGACGGTGCGTAGATGCGCTCCATCCTCGTCCTGTATCTCGATGCGATGTTGGCGGGAGATGGGGCGACCAGCCACGACTTCTTCGGCAATCAGCTCCCGAATCCCCTGAACAGCATCTCGCGCCGCGGCCTCAAGGTCGGGCAGTTCGCTCCCCTCCGTATCGAGGACAGAAGCATCGTTGAACACATGAAGATAGAACCGCGGCATCTCGTGCTCCTGAGTAGCCGCCCAATGTTGCTATAAAAAGCTGAGTTCAATGATTATAATCAATGTTCCCGTAGTGGGACATTTTGCGACACTTTCAACTGCACCGTTGGTCACGCGAACGAACCCAGGTTTACGATCCAGCCCGCTCCTAACACTGGTTAGTACGAAGCCGGGCAAACCCTGACACGATCATTCATCCTTTGAACCACGTTCGTGAACACTGCTGCCCTGGATTGATTGAATATGGACGCTACCTCCCTGCGCCGGGGCGGCAACGATCTTTTGGCAATACTGCCGGAAGCAACGCTGAACCGCATGGCGCCGCACTGCTCTCGCGTGTCCCTGCGCATGGGCGACGTGATAAGCGAGGCGGATCGGCCGATTACGTCTGCCGTATTTGTGGAAAACGGGGTCGCGTCGTTATTCAAGGTGGGCGGCCCTCCCGACACGGAAGTCGCCCTTGTTGGGCACGAAGGCTTTTGCGGCATCCCGATTGTGCTCGGGGGCGAGAGCTGGCCCTACCAGGTGATCGTACAGGCCGATCATCTAACCGGCGTCGAGATCGCCGCCGCCACACTTCAACACCTGATGGCTGATGATGCCGTGCTACGCCGCATTCTGCTGGGAGCCGTCCAGGTCAGGCTGGTGCAGGCCTCGGAGAGCCTGATCAGCAATGCGCGGCAGCGGCTGAACCAACGGCTGGCAAGATGGCTGCTCATGTACCGCGACAGGATGCGATCGGACCAGTTGCCGGTCACGCACAAGGACATGGCCGCCATGGTGGGCGTTCAACGAACCGGCGTCACGGCGGCCCTGCACGAAATGGAGGGCCACGGGATGATCTCGTCGCGCCGCGGACTGGTGACCATCCTGGACGTTCCCGCGCTGCTGGCGTTGGCTGCAAGCGGTTATGGCGCGCCTGAGGAACAACAGGCGAGACTTCTGGATAAGGGATGACTCTCATCCCCCGGCGTCGCATCGGCGTGGGTCGCCGATGCCGTATCGGGGCAGTAGATCAATCCGTCTTTGCCGCGAGCCAGATGGTATGGGGCCCGTTGTCCGGGTCTTCGTCGAACACGGCTTCGCTCACGTCGAAACCTGCCTCAGCCAACCGGCTACGAAACGTCGGATCGCCATAAGCGGACCAGATCGCCAGCACGCCGCCAGGCTTCAGTGCCGCCCTTGCCGCCCGTATGCCCCAGGAGCAATACAAGCGCTCGTTGGCGAGCTGGATGAGGCCGTCGGGCCCATTGTCCACGTCCAGCAGGATAGCGTCGAACCGCCCTTCCCGCTCGGCGATCAGGTCGTGGACGTCGCGCACCTCCAGTGTGACCCGTGGATCGTCCAGCGATGTACCGTGAATATGCGCCAGGGGCCCGCGCGCCCATGCGACGATATCGGGCACCAGTTCCGCCACGGTGATCGTTGCGCGCTCGGGCATGACCTCCAGCGCGGCGGCGAGCGTGAACCCCATGCCAAGCCCGCCGACAAGAACCTCGCCCGCGCGGTCCCCGATCTCTGCATAGGCCAGCGTCGCCAGCGCGCGTTCGGATCCATGGCACCAGCTGCCCATCAGCTGTTCGCCTTCGAACACGATCTCGAAATCCTGCCCGGACTGCATCAGGTGAAGCTGACCGCCACCTGGAATATCGGCAGTGGCGACGAGGTCACCCGTATTCACTGCCCGGATCCCAGCGGCTTGGACGCGGGATCTAGGACGGCCAGCACCGCGTGCAGACCCTCCTCGCTGTTGACGGCAAGGTCCAGGGGCCGGCCGCCAAGTTCGGCATGTTGTTCGTTCAGGAAAGCGATCATGCCGGTCCCGCTGCCAAAGAACCGCCACGCCTTGTCGGTCACCGCAGCCTGCCGCCGCTTCTGGTCCGGGGACAGGACCGACTTGCTGCCCGATCGCTTGAATTGCTGGGTCTGGCGCTTCGCCTTTTCAGGCGGGGCTTCCTCGCCGCTCAAGAGAGCGCGACCAGCGGCGTCGACGCTTGGCGTGCGGGCTGAACCATCAGCTCTATCTGTCGGGCATAGCCGTTGGCCAAGGCACGGTGGCTGCTCCTGGCGGAAACGCAGGACGCTGCATCGGCGCGCATTAGCGATACCTGATGCCGGTGAAGAAGATAGTTCAGGGCCATGTCAGGTCTCCTGCGCGCAAGCGGGAGCACACTGGGTCTCTCAGCCGCTGCCGCTCACGAACCCGGTGGCAACGATCCCATTCATATAGGGACGGGCGGCCGGTTTAGCCATGCCCGAGTGGGACAGGGCCGGCCCGTCGGGCTCAGCGCGACCAAAGCCGCAACGGCGTCCTGGTCACAGGACCGGCAATAACCTTACGCCCAAACGCCTGCTTCATGGTTTCCGCCGCGTCCGCGTTGGTCAGCACCACGCGGGTCCCGCCGGACGCCAATGTCTCGATTGCGCTGATGGTGGCACCGCGCTTGCGGCATGCGGTCAGCACTTCTGCTTCAGTTATGTTGACGTTGATGGCCCGGGACATAGCGGCTCCTCGATCAAGCGGGAGCGCGAATGGTCTCTCAGCTGGGATATGCTCAGGTCACGGCCCCAGTGTCGTGTATGTGGCCCTTTGCGCGCCAGATCGCAAGCTCGGATGCCCCGCGAGCCACCTCCGCCCTGGCCGGTTTGCCAGAGCACCACGGTTGCCAAGACGCTTATGCAGCTTACACGGCAGGGCGATCGACATCGCAGGTTCGTCGCAACCCTGCCGTTTTCTCAGCGATAGAACACGGGCCTGGTCAGGAGCAGGCATCCTGTTGATCGCTGAACCGTTAAGCACCCTCGATCCGCTGTGGCGGATTTCCCGAAAGGATCTAATTCTTCCATGCCCTGTGCCGCCGTGCTCACTTACGAAATCGACCCGGACCGGCCGGCAGACCAGCATATCAGGATAGCCCGGCAGGAGCTCGGCCATCGGATCGCCAGCTTCGTCGGTTGCCCGTTCGAGGGGGAGTACTCGCCTGCCCGCGGCCATGCCGGCCAGGCTTATTTCATTCCGGGCGACACCCTCCACGCTGACACGGCGGCCATGCTCGGGATCCTGGGCGAAGCGGACCTGTTCGGGGGCGTGGTGCCCGAACATTTCGTCGCCACCAAGTCGATAACCCATTCACTGCTGGACCCTAGCGCGGCCGCGCCGGCGGGCTGGTCACACCAGCTCGGCTCCCGTTTGGCGGAGGCGACGCTGAACGGCTTCTCGGTTTTCAGCCGCGACGACGCGCGCCGCGCCGGCGGCCAACTGCTCGCGAAGGGCGCCGTGCGCACCAAGCCGGCCTACGCCTCGGCGGGACGCGATCAGATGGTTGCCGCCGACCTGTCGGAGCTGGACCAGATACTAGATGCCATGGACGAGCATGTGGTCGCGAACGGGCTGGTAATCGAGGAGAACCTCGTCGACGTCGAAACGTACAGCGTCGGCCAGGTCCGCATCGCCGGCCATGTCGCCAGCTATTTCGGTGTTCAGCGGATGACGACGGATAACTTCGGCGGTGCCGTTTACGGCGGCACGGACCTGCTGGTCGCGCCCGGTGAGTTCGACAATCTCCTGTCGCTCGATCTGCCTGAACAGGTCCGCCTCGCCGTGTCGCAAGCGCGCACCTATGATCATGCGGCGTTCGAGGCCTTTCCCGGCCTGTTTGCATCCCGGCGCAACTATGACGTGGTGAGCGGCACGGACAGCCAGGGCGCGCGTCGGACAGGCGTGCTGGAGCAATCCTGGCGCATGGGCGGTGCCAGCGCGGCGGAACTGGCCGCACTTGACGCCTTTCGCGCCGACCCGACCCTGCGCGCTGTGCGTGCGTCGTCGTTCGAGGCCTATGGCGGCGTGGAGCCACCATCCGGGTCGATCATCTATTTCCACGGGGTGGACGACCGCATCGGTCCCATGTCCCGGTATGCAACGGTGGCATCCCATGACTGACCAGGTATTCGACATCGTCGTGGACGATCAACAGATCGAAGCCACCATGGTCGTGCCGCAGACCCTGATACCGGGCGTGCTCTTCATCCACGGCTGGGGAGTCGACCGGGAGACCTATCTGAACCGTGCTCGAGAGATCGCCGCGCTGGGCTGCATATGCCTGCTGTTCGACATGCGCGGGCACGCGGCAACGGTTGACCAGCGCGATGAAGTCACACGTGAGGACAATCTGAACGACGTGATCGCGGCCTATGACCAATTGGCCGCCCACCCCCTGGTCGATCCCGCCGCCATCGCTGTGGTGGGCAGCAGCTATGGCGGCTACCTGGCAGCGGTGCTGACCGCCGTGCGCCCGATCCGCTGGTTGGGCATGCGCGTGCCGGCCCTCTATAAGGACGAGGACTGGTTCATTCCGAAGCAGGAACTGCGCGACCATGGGCTGGAGGAATTCCGCCTGGGCCAGGTGAGTGCGCAGGAGAACAGGGCGCTCGGCGCCTGCGCCGCGTTCAAGGGTGACGTGCTTCTGGTCAAGTCAGGGTGCGACGAGGTCATCCCCGATCCGGTGATCCGCAATTACCTGGCCGCTCTGGGCGGCGTGCGGTCGCTGACCTTCCGCGTGATCGAAGGCGCGGATCATGCATTGTCGGATCTCCCCTGGCAGCAAAGCTATGCTTCGTTGCTGCTCGGCTGGGTGAACGAAATGGTGATCTCCGCCCGTGAGGATGGCACGGCGCTGGACACCCGGGTCGGCCTTGCTCCATCGTTACGGCGTGAGCCGGCCAACCCGGCCTGACCGGGGGGTCGGGCGTCCCTACATCGCCCGCGATCGTCTCCGCCGTCGCTCCAACTGGCGCGCCAAGGCCTGCAGTTGCGGTCGGATCCGCAAGAACCCTCGATAAAGCCGCTCAAGCCCCGCAAGCAGCAGCGGGTTGCGAGCCGCGACGCCCAGCGGCCGCAGCACCGGAATGGCGCGCCACATCGCGGCAAAGGCAGCCGCCCCGGACAGGAGGCGGCCGTTCTCTTCGGCATGGAATCGCGCCAGCATGGCTTCCCGATCGGCAGGGCAGCCAAGCGCCGGGTCGCTTGCGTCGATAAAGCTGATCGCACCGCGACGGTCTAACCGGCGCATCAGGGCGATCTCCCGCCGGCAAAGCGGGCATGATCCGTCATGCCAAACTGTCAGGGTCACGCCGACGCAGCAGAAGCGTCGTTCCGCACCCAGATCTGTTCGGCCAGCAACGTTGCGAAGCCCAGCCATCCCACGAACGGCACGGCTGAAGCTGCGGCGACCTTGTCGACCTTGGCCGCGGTCACGCCGTAAGCGGTGCCTGTCGCGATCATCGCCGCAGATGTGATCGCACTCGGCCCCAACGCCTTTTCCTTGAAGAACAACTGCGTCCAGCCACCGATCAGGGCGATGTTGACCAGCCAGAGCGCCACAGCCGTGTTGCGCGCGTCACCAGCCGGCTGGCGCAGCAGTCGGTATGCGCCGACGCCCAGCCCTGTTTCGAGAACGGGCCAGACAGCGCCAAAGGCGGCGTCGGGCGGCGTGTAGCTGGGCTTGGAAAGCCGTTTATACCATCGCCGGATTTGGGGGTGGGACGGATCGGGCGCGTTTCGCCGCCCCACAACGGCGCTAACGCCTAGTGCTGCCACCACGATGGCCAATGCCGCCGGACGGGACAGTCCACCCGCCCTGCTCGCCTCCTCGATCTCATTCATGCGGCACTCCTGTTCCCGGCCATGTCATCTGCCGCGTACAGCGAAGCAGCCGCCGTGGCGTTCCGCCCTGGCGGCGGAGACGACCGAGGCTTGGGTGTTGCGCGCGGCTGGGGTACGGACGGCCATGGACTTCGACCAACTGCTTTCACATTATTTCGGCACGGCCGACATCGGCAATCTCTCTTCGGAGGAGCTCGGCGCCGGCATCGACCGCCTCCACATCCAACTCGGGTTGGAACGGGACAGCGGACGCCGCTTTGCTCTCTGGTGCCTGTTGTACATGCTGGGCGCGGCCCCTGAACTGGACGTCGCGTTCAAGGACGAAGCGGATCGGGATGCGGCCCGCGACTTCATGAACAGCGTCGATCGCGAAATCGAGGAAGACGATTGAGAGTGACCGGTAAGTCACGTGACCTTGTCCATGTCGGATGACTATGCCCGCGGCCGGCGGGACGGGCTGCGGCTCGCCCTGGCTATCCTCGCCGCGGAAGAGGCGAAATGGGCCGCTCTGTTGGGTGAAAGCCCATCATGGCGGACCAACTCGATCCGCACGGTCCGGCACAAGACGCTGCAGGTAGCGCAGAAGCGGGTGCAGACTGCCCTGAACCGGCTGCCGCCTGAACCGAGTACGGTTATCGAGGCCGAGCTTGCTGCGGCCCTGGAGAAAGCCGGGCTGTAGCCTCAGACGGTAAGGCTGAGGGCCGCCAAGTCACTGCGGCAGGTTGATAAAGGCCATCTTGGCCAGCACGCGCAGCCCCTGGGTGAAACCGGTGCTGTCCTCGCCGACCAGGATCGCCCAGCTTCCAAGCACGTAAGCCTGGGTGAGCAGGATCGCAGGCACTACGAAGATGCGACGGTCGAACACCGTCCAACCCCGTTTGCGCCGGTTGCGCGACCACACCATGTACGCGATCGATCCCCAGGCGTGCCATAATCCCCAAAGCAGGCGCGTGATCGTGCCCGAATGCCACATCCCCATGACGAAAAACTAGGCATTCAGCGCCAGATATGGGCTGCGGGCGCGTGCCAGTGTTGGCATGTACACATAGGCCTGACACCAGCGCGACAGCGACATGTGCCAACGGGACCAGTATTCGCTGATGCTGCGAGCAAAGATGGGGAAGTTGAAGTTCTCCATGATGCCGATGCCGAACAGTCGGCTCGCCCCGATCGCCACGTCGGTGTAGCCGCTGAAACCCAGATAGACGAGCAGGTATGTCCGCAGGATCACCAGCCAGACCTGCGGCGTCGACGTGGTCGCCAGGTGATCGAGAAGAAAAGCGTTATTCGGGATACCAAGGCTCATCACCTGTCGAACCAATTCGCTCACGAAGCCGGTCTTGATCAGGCCGATGACGATCCGCGTTCCGCCTTCCACGACCATGTCGCGGGACAGCCGGCTCTCCCGATGGGCGAGAAGGTGGTCGTACCGCTCGATCGGGCCCGCGGTGAAGGTCGGGAACAGGAACATGTACGCAAGGAACGTGTCCCAGGGCGCAGGCTCGATGTTCTCGCGGGCGACCTCGACCGCATAGTGGATCAGCTTGAAACTGTAATAGCTTATGCCGAGCGGGACCAGCACCATGCTTTCAACCCTGCTGCCGTGCAGGGCGGTGAGGATCGGGGGCGCGAATTTGAAAAAGGCGAGCGATGCGCTGACCGCGAGCACCGACACGACCAGGATACGCTCCGCGGTGCGCGTTTCGCCGACAAGACGTGGGGAAAGCAGCTTGAACAAGGCCGTCAGGCCGATCAGCCCCGCCACGCTCCACGGCGCCAGTGTCGCAAGATAGCCCGCGGACACGAAGAACAGAAAGCCGTCCCGCAATCGCGGCGGCAGCAACCAATAGCCGACAACGGCACCGAACAGCACTTCCCAGAAAAGAAGGCTCTGGATCATTCGCCTAGAAGCCCTGGTATCGGAACAGGCGGATACCACTGGCGATCAACGTCAGCGTCAGGATCGAATGGGTGAGTGCCAGGCCCAGCACCGCGCCCTGGATCAATGCCCCGACTCGTCTGGCTGTCTTGTTCATCGGCTCTGCTCCTGCGCGCGAAATATGGGCTGGATCTGGGTGATCAGCCTTCGCGTCAGCCGATCAGTTACCGCCGGGTTGCGAAGATGCCCCCAGTCGAAGAAGTCCTGGGTGCGAAGATCCGCATCAGCATTGTTGTTGAGGTACGGGACGCCCTCACGCGCGGCGAAGGCTCGCATCGTGCCGAGGTGGTGTTGATAGGCTGCGGGCCCGATACCTTCCCTGACGAAGCGCGGGCTCACCGGCGCCTCCAGCAGGACGATGCTGATGTTGTGCGACCTCAACCGCGCGATCAGACCCGCCAGTGCTTCCATGTTGTCGCGAGCTACGCGGTCGTATCCGGCCAGATCACGGCTGGTCAGTTGCAGATTCTGGCGCAGAATGGCCTCGGGCAGGGGCTACTTGTCGTAATACCAATGCCGCCTGGGGTTTTCTTCACGTGCGCGCATCAGCGTCCCCGGATTGGCGGTCAGGTCGCCCCACATGCGATGCAGAAAGGCGCGCTGGTCTATCGCAAAGCGCCCGGTGATCGGATCGGGCCGCACGCCCAGCCGCCGCGCTTGTTCGGCCATGAACGGGGAAGAGACGCCGTACCGGGGGTGCAGGACGGACTCCGGGTCGTTTGCTTTGCCCAACCGGATCGGATTGACGCCCAGGACCACGACGCCGCGGAATTGTGGGGGAAGCATGTCGGCCAGCGCAACCGACTCAATGATCGTTTGGCCGCTGCCGGAAAGATTGGTGACCCGGTGGCCGCTCGCGCCGAACCCGAGCAGTTGACTGGCCAGGCGTTCGTCGAAACTCTCACGAGTTGTTGATCCGCCGAGCAGCACCAGGCTCGGCTCCCGAGTACGGGACATCGCCAGCCCCAACGCACGGCTGGTCACGAGATAGACGTCGATCGACTGTGAAGTGCGATCACCCCCCATCCAGCCGGCAAGTCGCTGAACCTGCTCCGCGGTGATCTGCGACAAAGCCGCAAACAGCGCGAGTGTGACGATCAGCGTTGTGCCCAGCCCCAATGCAGAGGGACGAAGCAGCCCCGCCAGGAACGACCGCCCAAGGGTCGTTGGGCCGACGGCGGGATCATCGCTCATTCCTCAGTTCGCCGGATACAGCCTGGGCAGGCTGTCGCTGCGGACCAGGCGCTGCAACTCCACGCGGTCCGTCTTGCCATTTGGCAATAGGGGCCATTCCTCCGCCCAAAGCATGCGGCTTGGCCACATCGGCCGGGGCAGCCTTTCGCGAAGGTGGCGCATCAGCTCTGCCGTGGTCGGGGGCTCTTGCCCCGCCATTACCGCGACCAGCACGGCCTCACCCTCGCGATCCCCAGGCTCTGCCCAAGCAGCAATGCTCGACATGTCGGCCGACTGCAGGGCGTACTCGATTTCCAGCAGGCTGACCCGCTCACCGCCAAGCTTCACCACCTGATCATGCCGGCCCAAGACGTGCAGGTCGCCGTTGTCGAAACGGCCAAGGTCGCCCGACGCGATCCATTCGCCATGGGGTTCGACCGTGCCGTCTGGCCGAAGCAGCCCAATCGAGGCCGAAGCCGACTTGAACTCGATGGGTCCGACGTCGGGATCTTCGCCGGCAATGCGTATCGATACGCCGGCGATGGGGCGACCGACGAGCGTCACGGGATGGTCATCGCTGACGACCTCGGCCGCCGTCAAACGTGGCATGGCTTCGGTACAACCATAATTGTTGAAGAAGCGGGCCGAGGGGAACATCGCCCGCAGCGATCCAAGATGAGAGAGGGGAAAAGTGCTGCCGGCCAGGTTGACGATCTTGACCGACGCCAGCGCTTCTTCCGCATCGAAGCCGAGCGCTGCAAGGGTTTGAACCTGTGCGGCCACCATGCACAGCATCGCGACATGCTCGCGGCGAGCCATGTCCAAAGTGCTGGCCGGATCGACCATTCCCGGCAGCAGCACCAGACGTCGCTCGAACAACACCGCCCAAAGGAGCTGGTTCACGAGCGCAAAGGAATAGGCCAGCGGCAACACCACGCCCGTGCTCGCGATTTCCTCCAAATGCTGCGATGCGTGAATGGCGCGGATGCCTGCCGTCAGCCCGGCATCGCTGGCGGCGACCAATTTGGGCTTTCCCGTCGATCCACTCGTCAACACGCACAGGATCGCGTCCGCGTGCACATGCACCGGTGCCGGCACCGGCTCGATTTCCTCCCCGTCGAAATAGCCGAAGCCAGGATGGTCGAGGCGCAACGTGGAGAGCTTGTGAGCTGGGATGCGTGGCGGAACCAGGATCGGGACGACGCCCGCGTCGATCGCCTCGAGCAAGTGACGCACTGCGATCAGGCTGTTGCTCGTCTTCCAGAACAGGAACTGCCGGGCATAAGCCGCCCAGTCCTGGACGGGCACAGCGGAAAAGGCCGTGTCGCCATCGGTCGCCTCGAAACCCGACCGACCCTCCAGCGCCGCCCGGATCGACGCCCTCAGATCCGTGCCGCTATCCGTGGCGGGCGACATAAGCGACCATCCGCGACACGGAATCGAAGTTACCCAATTCCAGGTCGCGGGGCCTCACCTTCACGCCCGTTCTCTGCTCAAGAAATGTCACAATGTCGATCAAGGAGAAAGAGTCCAGCGCGCCCGTTGAAAATAGCAGCGCCTCGTCATTGATCCTTGATGCGGAAAGTCCGCAATGCTGAACGATATATCCGGTAAGCTCCGAAGCCAGGTCGTTCGCCATCACCACCCCATTCGCAGAAGCCAGCCCCGGATCAGGCTTCGTTATCATAAGTTATCAACTGATGATTGAGTTGTCCATACCGTTCTATAACGCGATCTCAAAGTCATTGCCGGACTTATGTTCTAGATTGGGACCGAGTTTGACAGGTCCTCGCTCGACCTGACGTACACGCACAGTCGCGGGCGTTTCGGAGAGCCGCTGTTCTTCTGTACCTTCTAAAGTCAGATAGGACGTCGGCACAGGTTTGGCCGTTCGTTGCAGCATCAGCTGAGATCACATCTATATCTGGCATGGAGCAAAGCTTGGGAAAGGGCCGGTGATTACCCGCGTACAAAGCGGTAGGTCGTATGGCGGCATGCCGATCGGTTCGCGTCGGCATGGGCCACCCATGGCCCGTTCGGCTTGTTATCGGCGCATTGGGAGTACCGCCGCCAAGCATGGCTCGATCAGGTCCTGGCCGGATTACACTTCCGCTTTCATGCCGTCCGGCCCAGCCCACCGGGCCGGACCGCTTTGCCGGAGAGGTTTCCATGGCCAATCTCAAGGGACGGACGATCGCCGACGACATCACCGGCACCACTGTAGCCGACGAGATCTATGGCCTGGGGGGGAATGACCGCATCTGGGCCGGCAATGGCGACGATTACGTTGAGGGCGGCGACGGCGATGACACACTTTATGGCCAGGCGGGGAACGACTTCCTGAAGGGAGGACATGGCGCAGACTGGCTCGACGGCGGCGTTGGCAATGACCTGCTGGATGGGGGCTGGGAAGACGACCATCTGACCGACCTGTACGGCAACAACACGTTCTCGGGCGGTGATGGAAACGACGTGATCGAGTCCGGTGACGGGCATGACCAGATCCTGGGCGATACCGGCGATGACGTTATCTTCGCGGGCGGCGGCCGAGATTACCTGGACGGAGGCCCCGGCAACGACATCATCCACGCCGGCGAGGGTGACGATGGCTTCTACAAGGAAATCAGCCCCGCAACGGGCAAGCTCACGACCCAGGCTGTCGGCGGTGGGGCGGGAGACGACTGGATCTATGGCGAAGGCGGCAACGACAAGCTGAAGGGCCAGGCCGATAACGATCATGTGTTCGGCGGCGACGGCAACGACGATGTCGACGGGGGCAACGGCAACAATTACCTGGACGGCGGCCCGGGAGATGACGTGCTCTCGGCAGAGGACGGCATCGACGTGCTCGACGGCGGCGACGGCAACGACCTGCTGGAAGCGGGCGCGGGCGACGATCAGCTCTATGGAGGAGCCAACGCCGACATGCTTTATGGTGAGGCCGGCAACGATTCCCTTTCCGGCGGGCGTGGCGACGACCGATTGGAAGGCAATGAGGGCAACGACCTGCTCTATGGCGACAGCGGTTTCGACCGGCTGTACGGCGGTGCCGGGCAGGACCAGCTCTGGGGCGGGGCGGGTGCCGACTGGTTCGGCTTCACCGCTACCGGCGCGCTGGAC
Source organism: Sphingomonas aerophila (assembly GCF_014199305.1). Lineage (GTDB taxonomy): Bacteria > Pseudomonadota > Alphaproteobacteria > Sphingomonadales > Sphingomonadaceae > Sphingomonas > Sphingomonas aerophila. The sequence continues at coordinate 145,459 of NZ_JACIJK010000003.1, read as the reverse complement.
GGCGTCGATACCATCCAGGATTTTGAGGATGGGAAGGACTATATCCGGATCGAAGGGCTGGGCATCACCACCTATGCGCCGGGCGGCGGGGCCGGATCGATCTTCGCCTATGACGTGCCCGATGGCAGCGTCGTGCTGGCCGCGACGACCGCCAGCGGCGCGACATTCGCCATCAGCGTCGCCGACCCTGCGGGTACGCTGAGCGCGGCCAGCTTCTCGGCCGCCGACTTCCTGTTTGCTTGACCCTGCTGGCCCGCCGAACCGCGGGTCAGATCAGGACAAAGTCGTGAGCGGTCAGGTCGGGCTTCGTGTTCAGAACCGCGATCTGGATCATCGCGGCCGAGCCCGATCCGTCCGGGTCGTAGTACAGTGCACCATTGCCTTTGGTATAAACCAGGCGCTGGTCGGTCGTCAGCGCTGCGGGCCCGTTGATAAAGGCCGAATTCGGGAGGGCGCCTGCCGCCAGGCTGGACAGGGCACTGAATACGGACCGGTCGAGCGCGAACAGATCCTCGCCCGGGGTGAAATCCTTCACCGTGTCGCGATCCGCCGAGACTGTGAGCGAGTCGAAGACGAACCGGTCGGCCCCCGCCCCGCCCGTCAATTCGTCGGACCCGGCGCCGCCGACAAGGACGTCATCACCGTTTCCGCCCTGCAGATAATCACCCCCGGCCTCGCCGAACAGCGTATCGTTCCCGTCCATCCCCATGATGAGATCGCGCCCGCCAGCGCCATAGAAGGCGTTGTCACCATTGTTGCCCGTTATGGTGTTGTCAAAGCTGTTCCCGGTCGCTCCGATATTGGCGACGCCTGTCTGGGTTAGCTTTTCGACATTTTCCGGCATGACGAAATCGATCGACGCGTAAACGAGATCGGTCCCCTCGCCATAGGCTTCGATCACCGTGTCGCCTGCCTGGTCGACGTAGAAGGTGTCATTGCCCGTGCCGCCGTACATCGTGTCCGCGCCACCGCCGCCGTCGATCACGTCATTCCCCGACCCGCCATAGATCGAATCCGCGCTGGCGTTGCCGGTCAGGATGTCGTTGCCGCCATTGCCGTTGATCGTCCACAGGTCATTCGTTGAGGCAGTGAAGGTGTTTGCGCCGTTGTCGCCATTGTAGCTCTTCGGCTCAGGCAGGTTGTTCAAAGCGACGGTGAAACTCTGGTCCACGGACAGGCCGCCGTTGTCTGTGACACGGACGCCAATCTGGTGCGACGCGTTCGCTTCGTAGTCGAGGGGCGCACCGCCGGCATAGGTGATGACCCCGGTGACGGCGTCGATGGCGAAGCGGCCGGCAGCGTTGTTGATCAGGCTATACCTCAGTTGATCGCCATGGTCGGGATCGCTTGCCGTGACCGTACCCAGCACGGTGCCGGTCTGCGCATTCTCGTCGATCGATGCGTTCGACAGGGTCGGCGCGAAAGGTGCGTCGTTCACCCCCGCTATCGTGACGTTCACGGTCGCGCTCGACGTCGCGCCATTGCTGTCGACGATCGAATAGGTGAAGCTGTCGGTTGCGCTTTCTCCGGCGGCCAGTGACCGGAACAACACGCCGGGCGCGTAATTGATCGTGCCGTTGGTGATCGACAGCAGCACCCCCGCCGCGCTGGTGGACGGGATGCCCGACAAGGCCAGGCGATCACCCGGGTCCGGGTCCGTGTCGTTGCCGAGCAACGTCGCAACGTTGATGCTTCCGCCATTCTGTCCGACGCCGACCTGATCGGCGCGCGCAGTCGGGGCGTCGTTGACTGGCGCCAAGTTGACCATGACCCTGCCGGTCGCAGTCGCACCGCTTCCATCCTCGATAGCATAGCTGAAGGACGCGGCACCACTGACGTTCGCGCCCGGCGTGAACAGGATAGTCCCGTCCGCCTGCAACGCCACGGCCCCGCCGACGGGGGCGCTGACGCTGGTGAGGTGGATGGGCGTATTGCTGGAACTGGTGTCGTTGGCGATCAGCAATCCCGGGTCGATCGTCAGCGCCTGATCCTCGGTCCCGCCCACCGTGTCGGCAAGGGCGTTCAATGGCGGCGGCCCACCCTGGTCGGGCAAGGGGTTGAACAAGCGATAGCTGATGCCGGTGCCGACATTGTCGCCGCCCTGCCCGCCATAGTCGGTCCATGCGATCGCGAAGCTGCCATCCGATCCAGCCGCGATCGCCGGCTCTGCCTGGGCGCCGAGCAACTGGTTATTGACTAGGAACTCACCGCCGACCTTTGCGCCGGAGGCGGTGAATATCTGCCCCTTGATGCCGGCCGTTCCCGCCTCTGGCCCAGCCCCGCTGTAATCGGCCCAGCTGACGACAAAGCCGCCGCTGGACAGGGTGGTGATCGCCGGTGCCAGCTGGCCCGCCGCCGTCGTGGTGTTGACCAGGGCCTCGCCGCCCACCTTCGTCCCCGCGCCGTCGAATACTTGCACCTTGATGCCGAAATAATCCGTGTCGACACCACGCTGCGACGCATCGGCCCAGGCGACGACGAAGCCACCCGACGACAGCGCGCTGATCGTCGGCTGCTGCTGCTTGCCATAGGTTTCGGTGTTGACCAGGAACTCACCGCCGACCCGCGCGCCGACGGCGTCATAGATCTGCGCCTTGACGCCGTCCTTGTTGTTGTCGCCGCCCACCGCACTGGTGTCACGCCAGCTGATCACAAAGCCGCCCGAAGCGAGCCCGGTCACTTTCGGCGCATCCTGTATGCCCGCGGTGACGCTGTTCACCAGGAACTCGCCGCCAAGCCGGGCGCCATTGGCGTCGAACATCTGAGCCTTTATGGCCGACGCGTCCGTGTCACCGCCCTGCCGGCTCGAGTCCGACCAGGATACGACATACCCGCCGAACGAAAGCGCCGCGACGGTGGGCGTTTGCTGCGCGTTGGCGGTGGACTGGTTGACCAGCAGCTCCGCACCGACCTTTGCGCCGGATGCGTTGAACAGCTGCATCTTGATCCCGGTGCCCGATGCATCGCCGCCCGTGCCGCTCGCGTCGGTCCATGTCAGCACGAACCCGCCCGATGTAAGGCCGGCCGCCGCGGGGCTGTCCTGCGAGTTGCCGGTTGCCGCGTTCACCAGGAACTCGCTGCCGATCTTTGAACCGTTCGCCGCCAGGATCTGCCCCTTGACCCCATAGCTGCTGGCATCGCCACCGACGCCGCTGCTGTCGCTCCATGCCAGGAGGTATCGCCCGTCCTGCAGGCTCGTGAGGTTTGGCTGCGATTGCGATCCAGCGGTCGTCTGGTTCCCCGTCCGCTCCTCGCTGGCGGCGTAACGCGTCTCGATGGCAGCATCTGATAGCTGGAGCGTGAACGTCTGCTGATAGGAGCCACCGAACGTGTCGGTGACGCGAATGGTCAGCGAAACGGTGGGCGAGGTCTCGAAATCCAGCGCCAGGCTGTCCTTGACCACCAGTGCATTGCCCTTGATCTCGAACGCTCCGCCGGTGGGATCGTTGACGATCTGGTAGGTATAGCTCGCGTTCAGCGCGCCGGACGCTGCCAGGGTCGCGATGGGTGTATTCTCGACCGCCGCCTCGGACAGGTTGAGCGGCGCGAGCGACAGCCCGGTGATGGCGTCGGGCGAGGGCTGCAGGATGCGCATCTTGATGCCGCCATCCACGTCGCCGCCGGTCTTGCTATAGTCAGTCCAGGCATACACCAGCGATCCCGACTTGAGCGCGGCGAGGGCGGGCGCCTGCTGATCGCCGGTCGTGGCCGTGTTCACCAGGAACTCGCTGCCGATCCGATTCCCGGTCGCATCGAACATCTGCGACTTGATGCCAAAGCCGCTAGCATCGTTCGAAACGTTGCTGTTATCTTCCCAGCTCACGGTGAAGCCGCCATCCGGCATGGCCACGACGGTTGGCATGTCCTGCGTGTTGAAGGTCGTGTTGTTGACCTGGAACTCCCCCCCGACCCGGACGCCGGCGTCGTTGAAAATCTGGGCTTTCAGCCCCGCCCCACTGGTGTCGCCCTGTCCGCTCAGGTCACGCCACACCACCACGAAGCCGCCGCCCGACAGGGTCGTGATCGTTGGCATGTCCTGCGTCGCATTCGTGGCGGTGTTGACCAGGAACTCACCACCGACCTTGCCGCCGGTTGCGGAAAAGATCTGTGCCTTGATCCCAGTCGCGCTCGCGTCACCACCCGTGCCGCTGAAGTCCACCCAGGTCGCCACGAACCCGCCGGACGACAGGCTGGTCAGGGCGGGTGACAACTGGCTGTTGGTGATCGTCGAGTTGATCAGGAACTCGCCCCCGACCTTTGCGCCCCCTGCCGAGTAGATTTGCGCGCGAACACCATTGCCCTTCGCGTCCGGGGCGGTCGCACTGCCATCGGTCCAGCTGATGACGTACCCGCCCGAAGCAAGGCTGGTGATCGAGGGCAGTTCCTGGTTGAACCGCGTTGCCGTGTTGACGAGTTGCTCGGTCCCGATCCTTGTGCCGTTGGCATCGAACAGCTGGGTTTTTACGGCGGTGGCATCAGCGTCGCCCCCGACACCGCTGGTGTCGGTCCACGTCACCGCAAAGCCGCCCGAGGCGAGCGCGGTCACCGCTGAGTCGCTTTGGTTGTTCTGGGTTGCCGTGTTGACCAGGAACTCGCCCCCCAGCGGGTCGCCATTGGCATCGAACAGCCGCCCCTTGATACTCGTGCCGCTCGCATCGCCCCCGCTCAGGCTGGCGTCGGTCCAGGTCGCAAGAAAGCCGCCCGATGCCAGCGCCGTGACGGCTACTTCGCTTTGGCGACCTGTAACCGACGAGTTGACGAGCGTCTCACTCCTGCGCTCCACATAGGCTTGGCTGGTCATGCCTTATCCCCAGGACAAGTGGTCGACGAGAATGGCGATTGTCGACCGAGCCTATCATGAGAGACCCATCCCAGAATGGACCATTCCGGGCCAAATCACTCTCTCGGGAAGATGGGCCTACCCCTTTCGGGTGACGCAACAGGTCGAGGCAAAAATTCCTAGCTGGCGGCCCTGGGCGTCACCCTCAGCAATACCGAATCGATCGCGTCGCCGCCCCCTCGCCCGATGCACGACACCTGATACGCGGTTGTCACCTTGGGACTGACGACCATGGACCCGAACGGGGTCGGGCCCTCCCCCTCCACTTTGCACGCCAGCAGGTCGCTGCCGCTCCAGCGCAGTTCCGCGCTGCCGCCAGAAACGATGCTGGCGGGGGACACCGTCAGAGACACGCTGGGCAGTGGTGGAGCCGCCGCGATGGCAAAGCCGCAGGTCGGATCGGGTGTCACCACCGGCAGGTCCGCCATTGCCATGTCGGTTCCATCGCCGGCCAACTCGTTTAGATAACTCTCCAGGTTGGTATAGCTCGCCTGCCCGGTTCCGTTGCGGTCGGCGGGGTTCGTGGGTGAGAGACCGTGCTTCACTTCCCAGGTGTCGGGCATTCCGTCCTGGTCGCGATCGGGCGGCGCTGCGGGGCCGGACAGGTCCGGCCAGCCGCCGACCTCCGCCGGATCGTTGATGATCGCTCCACGGCACGCCAGCATCTCTCCGATCACCCGGCGATCAACGGCGTCGCGCCTGGGCCGGGTCGCGCCAGATGCGACGGCTATTGCTCGATAGGCTTCGGAAGGCCCGGTGATGGCGGAGGCAGGTACCGATAGCTGGCCGACTGGCGACGAGCTGACATATTTCCAATCGCTCGGTTCAAGAACCAGGCGCTGATCACCGCTGTCCGTGCGGCGGTGCAGATCGAGGTTGCCACTGAGGTAGATGGAAAAGTCGGCAGGATAGTCACGGAAGTAGTTGACCAGGTACAGCTGCGTGTTCTTGCGCGACGAAGGTCCGGCGATTGCGGCGTTGCCGATCACATTAACCTTCAGGTCGCCAAAGCGCGTGTAGAACTCGCCATTATACGCGCCAGAATTGTAGATCACGTTGTTGATCATGTCGAACTGACCGCGGGTGTTGATCAGCGGGTTTCGCCGCATGTTGCTGGCGATGAGGTTGTGGATGAAGCTGACGTTTTCCGCTCCGTAACCGAAATAGGTCCCGCGGCTGTGCGCTTCGCGGTTCGCCACGTTCAGCCCTTCGGACAAGATCGACCATTGCACCGTCACGTTGCGGGTCGGGCCGCACGGTGCGGGGCCGTGGCCCGGACCGACGATGTTGATCCCCTCGTCCGTAGGCCATGATGTCGACAGGTGGTCGAGGATGACGTCGTGCGCACCACCGCTGACCTGTATCGTGTCGACATTGGTGGATCGGATCGCCGACGGCCCAGGACGCAGCCGCAAATAGCGGATCACGACATCATGTGTCTGGACCAGCATGGGCGAGTCGGTGGCATTTCGGATCCTGAGGGCGATCCCGCCCGGCGAGGTTTGGCCTGCGATCGTCAGGAAGGGATGCTTGACCTTGATCCAGTCGTCGAGCGCGATCGTGCCACTCACCCGAAAGATGCAGGTGCGCGGGCCGCTCGCTTCGGCACAGTCGCGCAGCGTTCCGGGGCCTGAATCATCGAGCGACGTGACCTGGAACACCGCGCCCCCTCGCCCCCCACGGGCAAAGCGCCCGAATCCCTGGGCGGCTGGGAAGGCGACCTGCGTTGCCGGCGCATCTCCCGCGTGATCGCACGGTGCCGTCGCCTCCGCGAGGCCGTTGTGATTGGGTGCGGGCTGCGCTTCGCCACATCCGGCGATGCTCGACAGGACCAGCAGGACGAGGCCGAATGACATGGCTGGCATTGGCGTGCGCCGCGCGGCGGGTGTGTTCACCTGGGCTACCGCGCCGTCGACGAAAGCCGGGCATCCGCCGGGCGGAAACGGGTTGCGAAGCGGCGTCCACTCCGCGTTGGCTCGCCCCCCTCTGCCTGCATCGAGACATCGCGCGCGACTGCCAGGGCGACCAGCACAGGGACGGCCCACAGCCTGGCGTACATGTGCGGGCTGGCGGTGGAAAAGATGAAAAACGTGGTCAGCACGGACAACGCAACTGCGGCCACCAGGCGGTCGTGGCGAAACGCGCTGATCGCGGTGGCCAGTCCAACGAGCATCATCCCCACCCAGCCCAGCAGCGCGGTGATCCCTCCTTCGACCAGCACCAGCAGGTACATGTTGTGCACGGGGGCGCGCAGTTTGCTGACCACGCGATCCTGATCCACGCCGATCCCCACAAGCAGATGGTCGCCCGCCATTTCCCACGCATCCGCTATCAGGGCGACGCGGCCGGTGAACGTGCCGGCTTCGCTGATGTCCCCCGTTTCGATGGCGTCGCCCACCCGCTTCTGAAAGATCTCAGGCGTATATTCGCCCGTCACAACGAGCGATCCCGCCGCGAGCACGAGCAGGATCGCCCATGGCTTGGGCCGAACCGCGCCAACCGTGAGGAAGATCACGATCGCCATGACGCTCGCGGTGAAAGCGGTGAAGGACGCCGAAAAGGTCAGTGCGGAGACCAGGATCGCAACCGACACGACCGTGAAGATGGGGCCGATGAGCTTTTTGCTCGCCAGGTAAAAGGCGAACGGAAGCGTCATTGCGATCACCGCGCCGTTCCAGTTGGCGTCGGTGGCAAACACACCAAGCCGACGGCTGCCCGAGATGAAATCGAGCCCCAACACCTGACGTGCCGTCTCAAATGACATGTCGAACGTGGAGTAAACGATGATGCCGACCAGCTCCATCGCGACCACGCCCAGCAACCACATCCTGGCCAGTATCATCGTATAGCGATGCCCGTGGCCGATGAGCAGAAACGGCAGCACGATCCAGGCGAAGATGTATTGAACGGCAACGATCGTCCAACGGTCGGGACTGCCGCTCGCCACTGATCCGATCAGCAGCCCGGCCAGCATGGTCGTGAACGCGATCAGCCAGGGCGCCGTGAACGGCCCCAGCGGCTCGGCCGGCAGCCGCTTTCGGGTGAGCAATATCCAGCCGCCAAGCAGGAACAGCATGTCGCTCGCCGTGAACATGATGTCGCGCGATGGGCGCCACGACAGGTAACAGGCCAGGAACACCGCCATCGCGATCGGAAGAGGAACCCGGTCGCGGTCGGGAATCGCGCGCCAGCCGCGCCGGGCGCTCAGCGTTGCTGCCTGGTTCAAGCGCGCCGCTCCACCAGCATCGGCTCGGTTTTGCCCGGCGCTCCCTTTCGTGTGCGATAGACCTGTTGGTGGAAGAACCAGCGATAGGGCCATTGCTCAAGGCCCCGATTAACCCAGTGCGCCGCGGCAAAGGACAACAGGATCACCGGGACGGCGAATATCATGACGGACACCGCGCTGTGTTCGGTGAAAAGGCCGTTCGCCGCAAAGATCTTCCGCAGCCCCAGATATACGTAGGGATGGACCAGGTAGAGGCTGTAGCTGACCGTCCCGGTATAGGCGACGAACCGGTTACGCCCGAGCCGGCTGGTGAGACTGCCAGGGGCGACGGCGAAATAGAAATAGGCCCATGACGACAGCATGATCGGCACCAGGACCGGGTTGGCGAAGTCGCTCCAACGATATTCGAAGTGGCCGCGGCTGGCGAAGCCGATCATCAGCGCGAGCGAGGCAAGCTCCCAACGCGGCGCAGCGGCCGTGCCAGGCCGTCGCGAGTACAAGATACGGATCACCACGCCCGCGACGAAGTAGAGTGCGATCGGAAAAGCCGCGATGAATATGGCCGCCGCGGCGATCGCGACGGCTGCCGGCAGCCTGCGCCGGTGACGTACACCGAAATGCACGATGGCGCAGGTCAGCGCATAGAACATCACTTCGAACGACAGGCTCCAGGCGTTGGGCGTGAGCTGTTCGGTTCCCGTAAACAGGTTGAGGAACAGCAGGCCCGATATGATCGCCGTTGCGGAGTTGATGTCCGGATAGGCATTGGTGTGGGCGTTCAACAGGATGAACAGCAACGAGAGCACGAAAAAGAGAGGGTAGATGCGAAGCGCCCGCCGCAGCGCGAACTCTTCGGGTTTGTACCGGATCGCACTCGGGAGGATCACGAAGCCGCTGATGATGAAGAACAGCTGGACGCCGAACGTGCCAAGATACCAGGCGGGCTTTACCGCAGCGACATAGGCGGTGTCGCTGGCATAGATATGCCGCGCTGTGCCCCCAAGGATGTGCGCGCATAGCACCAGGAAGGCCGCGATCCCGCGTAGTCCATGCGCGGCCGCGTTGAATCGGCTCGCCGCGATCGCGTCGGCCAGGGGCGCATCGGCCAAGGGCGCAGGTTCGGTTGTCTGCGACGGCGAAAAGCCGCCGGGGATCGCTGATGCCTGGTCTGCAGCCATGACCCCCTTTGTCTCCCGCTCCCACGGCATGAGCTCGCTGGCTCCGCCGCACGCAGCATAGCCTTCCGCCCCGGCACGCGGTCGGGGCCATTCGGAGCAGAACGGCACTCGAAAGGGGTAGGCTGAGCGGCACGCGCATCGCTGACGGCCACGGCGCTGCGGCCGGCAGGTGTCACTACCCCTTCCGCTCCGTTGCGGTCTGGATTTCGCCTCCATAGTGTCGGTGCAGCCGCGCGGGTGCGTTTCGAACGGTCTCGGGGGAAGAGCCGTATGATGATGGACGGGGACCGGCCGGGGGCGGTGGCTCTCGCCAGCGCAAAGGAGGGGCGGCTCCGTTCTGCCTTGCCATCCGGGCCCGCGCTGTTCGTCCGGCCGGGCGGCCGCGACCGGCTCGACCTCCGCGACGACGGCCTGCCCGCCGATGTCGAACGATCTCTGATGAACCTTCGCGGTGGCCCGGACGTGTGGATCCTGGGAACGTACCTCCGGCTGCGCCGGAAGGGGCTCGACGTCGAACTCGCCAATGATTTCCGCGCGGGCGCGCTCTGTATCGCTCATCGCGATGATGTGCGGCGAAGTGTTTCCACGCTTTGGCGATCGTTCATCGTGTCAGTGCGGGCCGATCGCGAGCGGACGTTCACGTGCGACCTCGAGATTGTCCAGAGCCCCGCGTCCATCGAAACTCCCAACGCGTTCTACATCCTGCACTGGCCTCAACCCGGCCTTCGGCCGCGTGACCCCTCACGAGGCACGCGGCTCGAGCGACTAGGCTATTTTGGCGAGTTGAAGAACCTTGCCGCCGGCTATCGCGATCCGCACTTCCTCTTGGAGCTCGCCGCGTCGGGCGTCGAGTTGGTGGTCCGCGACGATCCCGCGGAGTGGGGCGATTACAGCGACATCGACATGGTGCTTGCCGTCCGCGACGGAACGCCGCGTTTCCTCGCCGCGAAACCCGCTACTAAGCTGTTCAACGCTTGGCTTGCCGGCTGCCCCGCCTTTGTTGGGAATGAGCCGGCCTTCTTCCATCATCACAATTCCGACCTCGACTTCATACCCGTTGGTTCGCCGGCGGAAGTGCTGGCGCAACTAAGGCGGCTTCGCGAGAACCCCGCTCTCTTTCAGCAGCTTATCGAGCGTGCGCAGCTACGGGCAGCTGATGTCACCGAGGACCGAGTGGTCGAGCAATGGGTCGGCTTTATAGGATTCGTTGCTGCGCCCCTCCACGCGGCATGGGCGGCGAGGGCAGGCCCGGGCCGCCGCTTGGGTGCCCAGATGGCGCTCGGCTGGGGGCTCTTTCGGGCCAGTCTGCGCCGGTCAACTCAGCAAAGGGGCTTTGATCTTCACGGCAATGCGGTTGCGGTCGATGCATCACCGTTGCGGCGCATGGCCTGGGCGCTCGACGGCCTGATCTCCCGGTTCGAGCGCGGAAAGGTGCAATGAGCGACCCGCGAGCAACGCCGAACCGCCGACGCCTGATGCTTCGCATGGCATTGAGCACCGCAGCCGGCGTGATCCTTCTTGTCCTACTCGCCCGTGCGATCGACCTCCGCGTGCTTGCGCACACGCTTGGCCAAGCGTCAGCCGGGCCGCTGATCGGCGCGCTGGTCGCGCTGGCGCTGGACTTCTTTTTGCGGGCTGTTCGTTTCTGGCTGATGCTGGAGATCGTGGTCGCCCGACGATTACCCATGCTGCCGAGCGTCGCACCCTTCGTGGCGAGTTTCGGGATGAGCGACATCCTGCCGCTACGGATGGGCGACGGCCTGCGCGTGCTGTGGTTCTCGCGACGCTTCGATCTGCCCGCGGGCGCGGTGGTAGGGGCCATGATCGTCGAACGCGTGCTCGACGTCATCTCGCTGCTGGTGGTCGGATATGTCGCCTTCGCCTGGGTTGGAAGTGCCGGATCCGCCGGGCTTGGCCGGGGAATTCGGCTTGCGGCGGCGATCGGTATCGCGGCCGCCCTGGCCGTGTTGTTCATGCCAGCGCTGGCGACCCGCCTCGCACTGCCGCTGCTGGAGCGTTCGCCACGGCCGCTTGCCAGGACGGCTTCGGGCCTTGTCGCGACAATTGCCGGCGCGATCCGGCAGATCGGAACGGGCAGCCGGCTGTTTGCACTGTTCGGCTTGTCGGTGTTCCTGTGGATGCTGGAAGCCGGGGTCATGTGGGGCGCGTGGGTCGGCCTGGGTGGCTCGCCGGCCGATCTCGCGCCGCCCGCCTTCGCCTTTACCTTCGCGACACTGGGCACCCTTGTTCCCAGCCTGCCAGGGCACTTCGGCGCCTTTGAGTTCGCAGGCGTACAGGCCTTTGCCTATGCCGGTGTGGACCGCTCCTTCGCGACGGCCGTCATCCTGGTCGCGCACCTCATCCTATGGGCACCGACTGCCCTGTTTGCGGTGCTATGGCTGCTGGTGGACGGAAGCGTGGCCGGGCGCACCCGCCGTGAGCCGAAAGATACCGCGCTTCAGGGGCAACCGGTGCGGTGACATGGCACCGGGCGTTGCAAACCCGCGCTGGCGGCAGAACCAGTCATAGCTTTCCCGCAGCATCTCGACGTTAGAATAACGCGGCCGCCACCCCATTCCCAACAGTGGCGCGACATCGAAGTGGCAGGGCCGATCGTACGTCCGATAATGCCAGGGGACGAGCGGCGACAGACCGATGTGGTATAGTAGGCTCAGCACGGCAGCGGCCTGAGCCTTCGGAACAGAGGTCAATTTGGACCGGCTCCCTGCGTAATCGATCAAGGCCTGAAGATCACCCCTGAGCGTCCCGAAACGGTCGGTCCCGACATTGTACGTGCCGGGCCGCCCGGCCTCGAGCGCGAGCATGTAGAAGTCGATCAGGTCATCGGCGTGGACGAACTGCATCGCGTTGTTGCCCGACCCCAGCATCCATACGCGCCGCCCCTGCGCTATCCACTGGAACAGCAGTTCGAAGATGCCGAGTCGTCCCGCGCCAAGCGTGACGCGCGGCCTGATGGTGATGAGGGGGATGCCCGCGCGCCCGCACACCTCCCGAATGACCCGCTCGCCGGCAAGCTTTGAGCGTCCATAGGGCTCGAACGGCTGCTCCGGTGTCGTGGCGGTGATCGCACCATCGGGCGGCATGCCGTAAACGGAGGTGGAACTGATATCGACGACCGCCGCCACCCCGGCGCGCGCGGCGGCTTCTGCGACGATCCTGCTCCCCTCGACATTGACCGCCTGGTACGCCCTGCCCGCGCCCGTTTGCGCGACCAGCGCGGCGCCGTGATGGACGACATCCACGTCCTTCATCGCCGACCCGACGATCGCAGGGTCGGTGATGCTGCCCTGGATGAACTCGATTTCGGCCGGACGGGACGGGTCGGACCACAAATCTAGAATGCGGACCTCATCACCCCTCGCCCGCAGACGCCGCGCGACCAGGTTGCCGATGAAACCGGACCCGCCGGTGATCAGATGCTTCATTCCACCAACTCGCGAACCCGGCTGGGCTGTGCCCGGTGACCACGCCCGACCCCGGCGTCGAGCAGGTGCAGGACGTTGCGACGTGCGATCGCCATTACCGTGCCCTGCGGGTTGACCGAAGTGGGGGTGCACAACAGCGACGCGTCCGCGATATGGAGTCCTTCGGCCCCGCGAACCCGCCCATAGGAATCGGTCGCACACCGTTCCTCATCCTCCCCCATCGGGCACGAGGAGAAGACATGCACCGAACTGAGGCTGCCTTCTTGCCGGACGATGGCGTCGGACAGGTCGTCCAGCTCCCGCTGCGACGTCACCGCCGGGCATCCCGCAACGGCCGGATAGACCCGGACCGCTCCCGCTGCGAATAATGCCCGGCCGAGATCCTTCAGACCCTGCACCAGCCGCGCCCTGTCGGCCCGATCGAACTGAAACGTGACCAGGGGATCGCGGAAAAAGGGCAGGTTGCGCACCTTCGCCTGTCCCCCAGTCGACTGTACATAGTACATGCCCATGCGCCGCCAACAGCTTGCGATCCTCGCCTGAGCCTCCGCATCGGCGTTGAGCGCCAGTGCCAGTGTCGAGGGCGTGCTGACCGAGCAGCCCATGCCGACATCTGGCTCGAACTGCTTGACCTGATGCACCGGATCGAGGTCGCCCGGCTTGTTCACCTCCTCGGGAAACTCCGCCACCATCTTCAGCATCGGATGAAAGCGGAGCGACGAGCCAATGTTGCGACGCATGCCCGACCGCCTCAACAGCGCCGGGGTCTGCACGGCCCCGCACGCGACAAACACCGTGTCGGCTCGAATGGAAACGGGGCGTGAAGCCTGCCCGTCGGCCTGCTGCACAGCCTCGACCTGCCAGCCATTGCCCGATCGCGCCAGGCGCACCGCACGCAACCCGGCTCGCAGCTCCCCGCCCGCCGCGCGGAATCGGGGAACGAAGGTGCGCGACATGGACTGTTTGCCGGCGCTTTCCCCGCCGTAACAATAAAGGCGCCGGGCCTCCACCGCTGCCCAGCCCAGCGCCTCGGCTCCGTCGCGCAGGCGGGTCGAGATGCCTGGCGCTTCACCGGGCAGATACTCGACTCGGGCGATCGCCTCGCACGCCTCGAAATGCGCCGCCATCACCTCCGGCGACAGGTCACGAACCTGGAAGTCACGATGCCACCGGTCGAGCAGGCTGGCCGGCGCGCGGTGATACAAGCCGCGATTGACCTCGCTCCCGCCGCCGACACAGCGCCCCTCGACATAGGCGAGCTTGGCCGGCCCGAACGCAACGCCGATACCGCCGCCCCGGTATTTCTGCGCGATCTCCTGGAGCGAGAATGGCGGTGCCGAGTCGACCGGCAGGTCCGGCCCGTCCTCCATCATCAGCACCGACCGCCCGGCTTCGGCGCACAACAGGCCCGTGACGGCGCCGCCCGGTCCCGAGCCGATCACCAGAACATCGGTGCGGACGGGTTCAGCCATGGCGTGGCAAGGCCGCCCTGCTTTCCGCCAAGCTCCACAGGGCGTGTACGGACAAGATGCGGTAAAAGCCGGTCAGGCTCCGGATCGGTCCGATCGGCAGGCGGTTGAGGCGGCGCACCTGCGCCTGCTGCCTTGCCAGCCCAAGCTGGTGAAACGGCCTGCCGCTGACCGGATACGCAAGTGCATCGAAGAACAGCGTTGCAGCGCGCAACGCCAGGCGCAGATGATCGGGCATACGTCCGGCCGTCGAAAGCAGATGATCGGCAACCGCCTCCTTCTCCCGCTCTGTGACGGGCAGCACGGACTGCTCCGCCAGCAGCGTCGCCGAGAGCGCCCGAACGCACGCCGCGAAGTCCGGGCCCATCAGCGTGGCGATGCCGGCATGAAGCTGGGCGCCGACAGGGTCCCGAGGACGGGAATGTTGACGAAGGAGGTCACCAGCAGCACCGCGGCGGTCACGCCGGATGCGAGCATCAGCCGCTTCGACCGGAACAGTCGCTCGGGCCGTTGGGCGACCGAATTGCTGAGCAGCGACAGCCACAGGTACGAGGCGAACAGGCCCGCGATGAATGGGAACGCCAGCAGGTATTCGAGGCGGTAGCGGATCAGGAACACCGCCAGGAAGAACGCGGACACCATTGCGTACAGGAAGCATGACACGGTCAGGCTCTCTGCCGTGTAACCCGCGAATGACCTGCGGTAGCGGCACAGCATGTCGATCCCGACCCGGGAGGCGATGTCGCGATATTCCGACAGCCGCTTGGCGCCCATCAGGAATGCGCCTGCCGCCCAATAGGCGAGAAAAAGGCTGGCCGGCGGCAGGGTCGTCGGGTCGACCATGGTCCAGCCCAGCGTCAGCCGGATCGGGTTGTTGATCGATTCCGAGATCACGTCGACATAGGCCCGGTCCTTGGTCCGGAACGGGCGTACGTTGTAGAAGACGCCGGACAGCGCGAAGGTCGCTGCGGTCAGCAGAAAGGCCGTGTTGACGAGGCTGGCGAGCAGCAGGCCTCCGCCGATCAGCACCGCATATTCAAGGTAGATGAGCGCGGGCGATAGCTGACGCTGTACCGCGGAGCGCTTCGACTTCTCCGGGTGGAACGCGTCGAACTCCCGGTCCAGCCATTCGTTGATGACGTAGTTCCCACCCGCAATCGCCACCGCGCTGGCAAGGCCGAGCAGGATCAGGAGGGGTTCGATCTCCAGGTACGACCCGCGCAGAACGGATGCCAGGATGATGCCGGGCACGATAAAGACGTGCTTGGTCATGTGATCGAGGCGCGCGATCGCGAGGTAGTCGCGGAACGATGCACTTGATCGTTCGCCGACGGGAACGGCCATCGCTGGATAGTCCGGCGCCCCCGCGGTGCCGGTCGAGAATTGTGCATCCGTCCTCACGGCTGTTTCTCCCTGAGCGAAGCGCCGGCGGTGTAGATGCGCCCGTCGGAGGCGCGGTCAGCGAGGCGCAGGTTCAGTGCCTGGGCCAGCTCCGCCTCGCTGTTCCGGTAATAAGGGCGCCACTGGACCTGGTCGAAAAACACCAGATATCCCGGCCGGCGGTCGAGTTGGCGGCGCAGATCATCGATCTGAGCCGGATAAGGGTGCGCTGGATCGGGCTTCCCCGTTCGTTGCAGCGCGCGCACAGGAAGCCAATGCGCCGGCCGTGCCGTCAGGAATGTGACCGCGTCGGGCGCGTTGCTCCAGATTTCAGCGCCTGCGGGCAGCCTTGAAAGGTGCTGGACCGTGGGCGACTCCTTCCAGGTGCGCGCCGCATAGCCAATGCCGGTGCCGCGCATTTCCCACGTTCTGAGCGTGGTCCGCACGACATGGCCGCCCAGCACCAGGACGCCGAGGCAGGCCAGCGCGAGCGTCAGGGGCTCGCGCGCCGCACCGCCCGGCGAGGCCGTACTCGTCACGATCGTCATCAGCAGCACGGCCGCGACATAGGGCGGAAAGGCGTACCGACCGCTTAGCGCCAGGTTGGCCTCGATCGCGGTCGCGAGCACCATGAAGAGGAGGTAGGCGACGAAAAACGCGGCCAGCGTCATTGGCATCAACTGCACCGCGGCGTCTTGCCCCTGAGCTGGTGACGCCAGCGCCCGGCGGGTGATCCGGGCCGTCAGCCAAGTGCCAGCGACCAGCACTGCCGCCAGCAATGTCACACGCAGCGCGAAGGGTACTTGGTCGGGCAAGAGCCACGCGGTCATGACCGCCAGGCTCCTCCACCACTCGGCCGGGCCCATGGTCCCGTTGAAGGCGAACTCACGGCCCAGTGAGTGGCCGGCACTGGCCTCGCTCGCGGCGGCCCAGCCGACAAACAAGACACCTGCGACGATGCCCAGGACGGCCACCTCGGCCAGCCGCCGGGGCCAGGCATGTTCACGCCTGACCAGCAACGTCAGCGCGAGCGCCGCACCCAGCGGCGGCGCGGTGAACCGGACGAGCGAGCATAGCCCCAGCAGCACGGCACAGCCGACAAGGCCGCCCCAGCTTCCCGTGCCCAAGTATCTCAGAAATGCGAGCAAGGTCGCAAGTATGAAGAACAGGAACAGCGGCTCCGACAGAGCGAGCGCGTGGAGGTAGACGAATTGCGGGGAAAGGATGATCAGCCCGGTACCGATAGCGGTCGGGACGATACGGCCGGTCGTGCGGGCTAACAGGTGCCATACCAGCGCGCTGTTCGCGACCACCAGCGCCAGCCCGACCCACTTGGCCGCAGCCGCCATGCCAAGACCCGTCTGCACCGCCAACGCCAGCGTCCAGGCATAAAGCGGCGCGTCATAGGGGACTTCGTTCATCCCCATGTATCGAGTGGTGTCCGGAAGAACGCCGATGCCCAGCCGCGTGCCCGTCAGGAACAACGCCGCCGATATGGCGATCGCGCCCAGGGCGCCCGCCGTCCATGCACCGGGCGTCGCGACCAAGCCGTACCGCCCGGTCGAACTCTCGCCAGGTTCCGCGGGCGGAGCGAATGCGAGCCGCCCATCAACCGCTGAAACGTCAGAAGACACGGGCGATGTTCTTGGCCACGAAGCGCACGGTCGCATCCGCGATGCCCCTGGTCAGCGTGTCGTCCAGTGCCGCGACCAGCCGGTCGACTTCCGCCGTCCCGATGGTGAAGGGTGGCATGAAGTGCAGGATGTCGCGCGCACCCGGCTGGAAATGGACCAGGATATCGTGGCGCTCGTAGAGCTCCCGGGCGAGCGCCCCGATCAACACCGTCTGATAGGTGCGGAACATCGGGTTGCTGCTGATGTCGACCAGCTTCGCCGCCAGCGCTTGTCCAAAGTTCAGGCGGATCGCCTGAAACAGGCCGCGTCCGCGCACGTCCAATATCGTGCGGGGATGTTTGCGCTGGAGTTCCTGCAGCTGACCGGACAGATGGACGCCCATCTTCTCGGCGTTTTCGATCAGCTTTTCGTCACGCAAGACGTTTAGCGTCTCGATCGCCACCGCGCAGCTTTCGCCAAGACCGCTGAAGGTGGAGCTGTGCAGGTTGCAGTCCTGCTTGTTGCCGTATGCCAGGTCGAACAACCGCTGCGACGTGACCATCGCCGCGACCTCACGCTTGCCGCCGCCCAGCGTCTTGGCCAGCGTGACGATATCCGGCACAGTGCCCTGGTCGTGCTGGAAGGCACAGAACCGGCCCGTCCTGCCCATCCCGACCTTTACCTCGTCGAAGATAGACACGATGTCGTTCTCTCGGCAGATGCGGGTGAAGGACGACAGATAGCCGGGGGGCAGCACCTCGCATGACGTGCCGCGCATCGTTTCAACAATGGCGGCGATGATCGTGTTGCGGCCCTTTGCGTCCGTTTCCGCTCGGATCGCGTCGCGCATCGCGTCGATGTTGCCGTATTCGGTATAGATGATGTTCTCGCGCGGGACGCCGAGCAGGAAGCCGCTCTGCACATCGGTCGCCGTGGTCAGCGACAGCGCGCCATGCGTTTTGCCATGAAAGGCGCCGCGCATGCACAGGAACTTGCGCTTGCCCTTGGGGGTCTGGATGCGCTCGCTCAGCTTCATTGCCGCTTCGTTCGCTTCCGCGCCGGACACCGCGAAGAAAGAGACGCCCAGCGGATCGGGAAGCATTTGGGCGAGGTTATAAGCCAGTGCGCCCTGTAGCTTGTGCGGTGCAAGCTTGATGGAATCGAGGATGTGGCGGTCGTGGCACGCCCGCTCCGCCGCAATGATGCGCGGATGGTTGTGCCCCAGCCCCACGACCCCCAAGCCCGTGTGAAAATCCAGGATGCGCCTGCCGTCGCGCAGCTCGATCTCCGCGCCTTGAGCGCTCACGATATCCATGTCGGCAAGGCCGAGAACATCGAATAGCTGGAGCATGTATTTGTTGAGGTGGCGCTTGTAGAGCTCGTTCGCTTCCGCGCTGGAAAGGTCGAGGCTTTGCTCGAGCGTCAACAGCGCTCCGCCGGCCTCGTTCGACCGAGCCGCTTCCGAAATTTTGAATGCCGTGGCCACCTTGCTTCCTCCCGCCCGAGCATGGCGAGAATAAAGTGATGCCGAAGCGGTTCTATACTCCTCCCGAGGTAGCTGGCCGGGCCGATTGGTCCCCGTCCACTATACCAGCGGATGACCGGCCAGCATCAGCCCGGCGGAAAGCAGGATGGCGGCCATTCCGGCAGCTCCAAGCAGGCCAGCAAGCATGCGACCCGGACGGGGATGGCATACCAGCAGAAGCCCCGCATAGCCCAGAAGCGCGACGGCAATCGTGCCGCCCAGTAAGGCCCCGCCGGCCAATGCGGCGGCAAGCAGGACAAACGATAGTGTCAGGGCCGTGCCGATCCCGATCCTGCCAGCGGCGAGCGGGCCCGAACGCCTGATCGGATGGCGCCGCTCCAAGGCCAGGTCGCCAAGCTCGCCGAGCATGTTGGCGGCGCTGCCGGCCATGCCGAACAGCAACCATGCGATCCCGAAGCGCAGCACCAGATCCGCGCGTCCGTCCTCCGGCGCCGTCAACAAGGGCAGAAACAGCAGCAGGTTTGCAAGCCAGCGACGCGGACGCATCAACCTGACCCAGTCACTTGCGCGCGCGCGATGACACGGGAGCATCGTGGTGGTCAGCCCCTCCCCTTCCAGCCGCATCGCCAGCCGTTTCGATCCGCCGGCCAGCGTTGCCCTGCCCGTTTCGCGCCAGACGGCGATGTCGGACACGCAATCGCCGACATAGTCGAAACCGTCCGGGAAGCGTTCGGCGAGGTATGCGGCCTTGGCACTGCCACGCAGATTGTGTGATCCGTCGCTGCCCGTAGCGGTCTCGAACAGCTTCAACGCCGAACCGACGCCGTCCGCGATGGACTGGTCTGCCGCCGTCACCAGATGCACCGGGTCGCCTGCTGCACGACGTCGTTCGATAAGGCTCAGCACATGCGGGTCGAACGGCAAGGCCGCCCAGTCCAGGACCGAGACTCGCCCAACATGTCGCTTGAACACGGCCCGCCCCCTACGCATCGCCGCCACCGCCCCGACCAGATGCCAGGGCCGGCGAAAGGCGAGCGCTAGCAGCGATTCGTGCAACGTGTCCGTCCGGACAAGGGTGCCATCCAGGTCGACAATCAACGGCAAGGAATGGCGCGGCACCAC
This sequence comes from Sphingomonas aerophila, assembly GCF_014199305.1. Lineage (GTDB taxonomy): Bacteria > Pseudomonadota > Alphaproteobacteria > Sphingomonadales > Sphingomonadaceae > Sphingomonas > Sphingomonas aerophila. The sequence continues at coordinate 125,699 of NZ_JACIJK010000003.1, read as the reverse complement.
CGGCGCGCGTCCCGCCTGAAGCTGCTCAGGCGGCACGTCGTCCAACGCTGCGATGGACTGGGCGCCCACCGAAGCCCGACTGTAGAAGCTCGTCATAGATCGCCATCACACCCGCTGCGTGCGTTTCGATGCCGAACCGCTTGCGCGCCTGGATCTGCGCTGTTGATGCCATCTCCGCCCTGCGCCCGCGATCGAGCAGCAGCGAGAGACACGCATCTGCCAACGCCTCCGGATTTTCGGGCGGTACCAGCAGGCCGGTCCGCTCGTGATCGATCGCCTCGACATTGCCACCGGACCGGGTCGCCACCACCGGCGTGCCTACCAGCATCGCCTCGATCAGCGTTCGGCCAAAGGGCTCCTCGACGGCAGGCACCATCAACAGGTCACACCCGGCCAGCCAGAACGGCCCCGGCGCACGGAACCCCAGAAGGTGAACCGCGTCCGTCACTCCGAGCGCTTCCGCCTTGCGCCGCACCTGCGCGTCCATGTCATCCAGCGCTTCGCCCAGGATCACGCCGCGCACGTCGAGCTCCGACGCCTTGCGACGAAGCGCAGCAATGGCTTCAACGAACAGCAGGGGCCGCTTGCGATCGATCAGCACGCCGGAAAACGCGACAAAACAGGAGTTGCGAGCGTCTGGCACGGCGTGCAGCAAGGCCGTGCGTGCCGCCGCCCGACCATGCTGCTGGGTCACGTCGAAGGGGCTGTGGATCACCGTTGCGCGGCTTGCCGCAGAGAACCGGCCTGGCCGCGGTGACGCAAAATGCGACACTGCGATCACCCGGTCCGCGAGCAAGGGGGCGACCAGCCGCAAGCCGGCGCTGTCCGGACTGCTGCGATGGTGCCAGACGAGACGTGCCCCGCTCAGGCGCGCGGCAAGCCCCCAGGTGGCAGAGCTTCGCCCATCGTTGCAGTGAACGATCCCGACCTGCCGCTCGCGCAGGAACCGGGCGAGGTGCAACGAACGCGCTGCAACCGACAGCACCGGTCCGGGCCCAAGCCGCCGGCCATGCGCCAGCTCCGCAGAAGCGGGAGCCCGTTCGACCTCGACGCCAGCCTCGCGGAACAATCGGCCGACCGCGCCGTCGGGATGCTGCAGGAGCACCAGCGGCGTGAACCGGCTGCGGTCCAGCGCCCGGATCAGCCCGCAGGCGGAGATATGGCTGCCGCCGACCAGTTCGCCCACGAATGGGAAGGCGACCACGGTGGGGGCACGATCCGTCACCGCGCCCATTCACCCGGCAGGGGCGTCTGGAACACCAGCCATTCGACCTCCGACCCGCCGCCAAAACGATCAACGGCCGTCAGCCGCCGCCCATCGGCGGACACCTGGAACAAGGTCGCGACATGGTGACCGCCCGTTGACCGCACCACCAGAAGCCAGGCGCCCGGGCCGGACAGGTAGCTGACGCAATTGTGCAGCGCCCGTCGCAGGTCGGGCTCATTGAAGTAATCGCGGTTCAGGACGTTGGCGACCCGGACGAAGTTGAACCTGTTGCGATACTGTTCGGTGGGTACCAGGATGTCGTTCTGTTCCACCGAAACCCGGCGATCGTTCGCCAGCCGCGGGCTGACCAGTCGGACGGAGCGAACCTGATCGGTGCCGCGCTGCAACTCCCGCCGCGCGCGATTTCCGGCTATCCTGTTCAGGAGGTTGCGGACGAACAACATTCCCGTCAGGTAATCGGCGCGCCGCCGCCAGGGCCGGACGGCAAGCCCGAGCACGTCATGCTGCAGCGGAAAGCCCGCGTCATCGACCAGCGCTCTGACGCCCGGCAGCACCGGCACGATGTGCGCGGTCAACGACAGGTCGGTCCCCGTCACGGCCGCATCATACCCGGCCTTGTGCAGCCGTTCCGACAGGGCCAGCGTCGCACCGCCCGACGAGATGCCAATGTCGAGCACGTCCCGGATCGATGTCTCGGCGGCCGCGAAACAGCGGATGCACACGTCGTCCAGGTCGCCGAACCGGTCGGTCGCGGTTCGCTTGAAGGTGGCGTTACGGGTTTTCAGGTCGGTGAAGAATCGGTCTTCCAGTTCGACCGAGTCGCCACCAGGACCAGCAAAGAAACGCGCCGCAGTGATCACGAAGGCAGCCCTCCCCCCGCCTTGGTAGCGTGCCACTCCGGCGTTGGGACGTTGCTCTTTTGAAGTACGTCGGCTGGGCGAGTGCGCGACCATCCCCGATAAAGCAGGGTCGCCGCCATGACGGGGGAGGGCGCTGGGCGCATGATGGAGCACGTGAGGAACACGGTGCGGCGGCTGCCGACGTGGGAACGGGTGCGGCAGGCAGTCCTTCATCGCCGATCCCGGGCCGTCGGCTCGCTACTCACCGGCACGGCCGCGACCGCGGCGATCAGCCTGGTATCGGTCGCCGTCACCGCACGCGCGCTTGGGCCCGCCAGTTACGGCATCCTCGCGCTGATCCTCACCCTGGGGCAGGCGAGCGAGCGGTTGCTCAGCTTTCAATCGTGGCAGCCGCTGATCCGTTATGGCGCGACATTGAACGCGGAGGCTGACCGCGCCGACCTTCGTTCGTTGTTCAAGTTTGGCCTGTTGCTGGATCTGGCCGGTGGCGCGACCGCCTGGGCGGCCGCCTCCATCCTGAGCCTCGCCGCGCATTGGGTCACGGGCTTACCCCTTAGGATGGCGGGACTGGCGCTGATCTACATGACGTCGCTTCTGTTCACGGTGAATGGCGTCTCGACGGCGATCTTCCGGCTGTACGGTCATTTTCATACAATGGCCCGTATCCAGATCGCCAATGCGCTGGTTCGGCTGGCGCTTGTGATCATCGCAATCTCGTACGGCGCGGGGCTGCGCGGCTTCGTGATCCTGTGGGCCATCACCCAGATCCAGGGCTCGCTGACCAACTTCGCCGCTGCGTGCGTGATCCTTCGGACGAAGGCCCGCATCACCGGCCTGCTCCGGGCTCCGGTCCGCGGCATCTCCGACCGCTTTCCCGGCCTCTGGCGCTTCACATGGGGTGCGAATGCCGCCCTCACCCTTTCATCGAGCGTCCAGCAGATCGACACGCTGATCGTTGGATGGCTGGCGAGCCCGGCATCGGCCGGGCTCTACCACATTGCCAAGCGCGTCAGCCGCGTAATCCAGCAGGTTGGATCGCAGGTCGAGGCGGTGATCTATCCGGAGCTGAGCCGCATGGCCGCACAGGGCCAGCGCAAGGCGTTGGTCCGGGTGGTGCTGCAGACCGAGATCCTGCTCGCCATCTATGGTGCCGCGTGCGTCGCCGCGCTGCTGCTGACGGGGGAGCGGCTGCTCAGCTGGACGGCGGGCCCCGCCTTTGCCGCTGCTGCGCCCCTGCTCACGGTACAGGTCTTCGCCGTCTCCCTCGGCATCAGCGGCGCCGCCAGCCGCGCGGCCCTGCTTGCGCTGGGCAAACAGCCCGCGGTGATGCGAACCGTGATGATGGCAACGGCCGGGTTCTACCTTGCGGCCCCGCCCCTGGTTACCGTGATCGGCGCGATGGGCGCCAATATCGCCCATGTCGTTTTTGCGGCGATCTGGTTGACCGGGCTCAGTCTGTCCCTCCGCCGCACCCTCCGGCATTGGCCCGCCCCGCGTGAAGGCGCGCTCGCCGTGGCGGGGCAACGGTAGGGGCCGATCGCTGCCCGATTCCGGCCGTCCGGACTATGCCGCTCGCTCCACCGAACGCCGGAGCTTCCGCGCCAGCCGGGTGATCCCGAAGGGGCCGGCTGGCGGGGCCGGACCATCGAAATAGTCGTTCAGGTTCGCGATGTGGTGAATGGCGTCGCCATGCCGGCGCTTCGCGTGAACGGCATAATCAACCATGTTCATCACCGCGCCGGTGACCGGCCGGTCGAACATCTCCATGGCCACGCGAGCCGCCTCCGGGTTGGTCTTTCCCCATTTCAGCACCAACAGCGTGGCATCGCCCAGGTCGGCCAGGGTCTTGGCATCGCGCACGGGCAGGATCGGCGGCGCATTGAGGATGATCAGGTCATAGCGGTCGCGCAGCTGATCGATCAGGCCCGGCAGCCGCGGCGATGTGATCAGGACGCCCGGATCCATCGGCACCTCCCCAACGCCGATCACGGCGAAGTGCCCCTCGTTCTCCGTCACGGGCAGCTCGTCCACCGCCGCCCCGCCTGACAGATAGGCGACCACGCCCGTGCCCGGCTTTGCACCGGCCTGCGCGCCCAGCTTGGGACGCCGCAGGTCGAAGTCGACTACCACGGCGACCCGCCCGACGCTGGCAGCGGCAGCGGCAAGGCTGGTGGCGATGGTGTTCTTTCCTTCACCACCGCTCGGTGACGTGACCACCACGACACGTGATCGCCCCCGTGGTCCTCGCGTTTCCACCTCTATCAACAGGTTTCGTATCGCCTCGGCAAAGCGCGATATGGGCCGTTGGGTCACCAGCGAGGAGATCGGCATGCCGGGGCCGGCCTCGTCAGACACGTCGGGCACCATGGCGAGCGTCGGCAGGCCAAGGATCCGCTCCGCCTGCTCGGCCGTGCGCAGCTTGGTGTCCATCGCTTCGACCGCAAAGGCCAGCATGATGCCGAGCGCGAGCGAACCGGGCAGCGCCATAGCGAGCGCACGACCCGGCACGGGCCTGCTCGGCACGTCGGGAACGGGCGCGCGGGATACGATCGCCAGGTCGGGCTGCACGTCTGCCGGAGTTCCGATCTTCTGGTTCAGCTGGTTGAGCAGCGAGATATAAAGCCCGTTCACCGCCTCCGCATTGCGCTGAAGCGCGCGCAGCGGAACGGCTGCTGCCCCTGCCTGGAAGGTCTGCGACCGAACACCACCAAGGTCCGATTGGATCGTGGCAACACGCGCGCCCCCCGCTGCCGCCTCGTTCCTCAGGTCCGCGCCAATCCGCTGCCTTTCGAGGCTGATCCGTCCACGCAGGGCGGCAAGTTCGGCATTGGTCCTGGTAACTTCCGAATAGCCGGGGCCGTAAAAGGTCTTCAGCTCGCTCAGCCGACGTTCCAGAGCGGTCTCCTGTTCCTGCAAGCCGGCAAGCAGTGGCGACGTCGTTGCTCCGCTTGCCTGGGACGCTGCACGCCGGGCGCTGACGGCATTGTCGGCCCTGGCCTGGGCGAGAAGGCCGTTGAGCTGGTTCGACTGGATCACGCCGCTGGCGTCCGGTTGAGCATCGATCAGCCCGTGCTGCTTGCGGTATTGGGCGACGGCGAAGTCGGCATTGTGGAGATGGCCACCAACTTCCCTGACCCGTTGGGAAAGGCTCTTGATGTCCTGTTCGCGGCCCTCGCGAGCATCATCGACCTGGCCCCGGATATAGGTTTCCACTGTCCGGTTCGCGATGCGCGCTGCCTTTTGTGGATCGGTCGACGAAGCGGTGACCTTGATCAGGCTTGACCGAGCGACACGCGCCACGTCGAGCCGGTTGATCAGCTTGTTGACGATTTCCTCGGTCCGCGCCCTTTCGGCCTGCTTACGCTGTTCCTCGGGATCGGTTGAGATGGCAGGCGCGGTAACCAGATGCTGCAGGACCCAGCGAAACGGTCCAACGTGACGGGTCTTTTCGGCGGCAAACTCGGGATCGTCAGCAAGGCGGAGGGACTTGGCAGTCGCACGGGCTAGGTTGCGCGATTGCAGCAGCTCAACCTTGGTCTGGATCTCGGTTTCTTCGTTGGGCGTCAGCACAACGTTCGGGTTGGCGGCATCGACGCCCTGGTCCGGCAGCTTGACCATGACAGTTGCCGAACTGCTGTACACCGGCACTGTCTTCGCGATCACCACCATGGCCGCGATCGTGCCGAGCACCGCGACCAAGAGGATCAGGGACGCGCGCCGGCGCAGGACGCGGAAGAACTCTGCGATGCCAAGGTAACCTGGTCGCCCCGTTTCGGCGACCTCGGCCCGCAGCGGAAACAGCGGAACAGGGCGCATCGCCATGTCGGCAGGTGCGAGAGCGTCACTTGGCATGGGCCTACCCCCTCCGCCGGCGACCGGCGGGATTTCTGGTGTCGTTCAATGGTGTCCCGCGGACGCCTCGATCGGGGTGAAGGCGGCTTTCAGTGCCGCGATCTGCGCGCCTGCCATGCCGTCCCCCGCGCCTGGCCGCTCCACCGGCCGCTCGCCTTCCAGGCCGGCCTTTGGCAGCAGGGCCGTCGTGCTCCTCTTCACGACGCCTCGGCTCAGCGCCCAGATGGCGGCCTGTGTACGGTTCGCGACGTGCAGCTTGCGCAGGATCGACTTGATATGGACCTTTACCGTGGCCTCCCTGATGCCAAGGCGGCGGGAGATGACCTTGTTGGGTTCACCGTTGACCAGCCCGCGCAGGATTTCGACCTCCCGCTCAGAGATTTTGGCCTTGTCCACCCGGTTGTCCCCGTCCACCCACCTGGGGTCGCTCCTGACCTCGGCCAGCTCGAACACGACCTGTGAGGGGATGATCTTTTCTCCGAGCGCCACCAGTCGGATCATCTGAACGAGGCTGGCGCAGGACGTGTCCTTGCTGACATAACCATCCGCACCTTCACGGAAGGCCTCGGCAACTAGGCCACTTGCGCAAGAATGCGCCAACAGAAGTATTTTGGCGCCCGCCAGTTCGGTGCGGATCTGGCGGCAGAGGTCGATGCTGGTAGAGTCGGCCGGCGCGGTTACAATGACCAGAATATTATCCGAAATATTTCGTCCGATTTCTGTCAGAGCGCGAAGATCTCGGCATACATCAACCGTCTGGAACTGACGATCTACCAGGATTCGCTTCAGCCCCTCACCTTCGATCTCATTACGATTCATAATTGCTATTGCGATGTTTTCACGCACAGCCGCCCCCTCTTTTTCCGCCCACCACTTATTTGCGATCAACATACCTTCTAATCGCCAAAAGTACCACGGATGAAGCATGGAGAAGCTACGTAGGTAAGTATTGGAACAGAGTCTGTGCGGCCAAGTATCCTGGCGGCTGGTTCTATTGCATTCAGATGGCCTTACGCATGGTATCCAGGCGGTAGACGGCACGGCGTCGTGGAGCGGCGCCTCTCTTCTGCAGCAGGCTCGATCAATTCGCCCCTCCCCAAAGGACGTCCCGCATCATCCTTTCGGTCTGTTGACGCGCAAGGTGCGGCGTACCTAGCCTGGCCCTAACGGCCATGCTTGTCAGGACAAAGGTCAAGAGGACACGTGAACCGATCTGCGGACGGCATAGCCTTTCCCGAACCCGCACGGCAGTCGAACCGCGGGACGGCACCACGCGCCGCCTATCTTGATGGCTGGAGGGGGCTGGCCATCATCATGGTGCTCGCTGCCCATTTCGGCAGTGCTTATTTCGGTCGGCTTTATGTACTGGGCGGGTTCGGCGTGGACCTGTTCTTCGTGCTTAGCGGCCGCTTGATGGCCAGCATCCTGTTCGTCTCGCGTCACCCGCTTCCGGATTTCTTCCGTCGACGCGTCGCCCGCATCTTCCCGGCTCTCGCAGTCTTCACGGCCGCAATGGCGCTGTTCTCGTTCATTTCCCTCGCCCTGCGCGGAGCCCCCGTCATCGAGACTTGGGAGTATTTGACGGCGGTCACGTTCACGATGAACTATGTTCCGGCGGTCAGCGGTGGTTCTTCCCTGGCGCTGGGGCATATCTGGTCACTCTCGGTCGAGGAGCATTGCTACGTCGCGCTCGCGCTGATCGCATTCCTCCTGTCCCGGCAGATCGGCCCGGCCAAATGGGTGCTGACGCTGGCTGGCATAGCGGGATTGTTGAACGGGGCGCGCCTTTGGGCAATCGGCGCAGGGGGTGCTCATGCGATCTACTGGCGTAGCGATGTGCGTCTGGCGCCGATATTCCTGTCAGCAGCGCTGTTTCTTTGGCTCCGTGATGCCGAACTGGGCGAGGGGAAATTGGCGCGTGTGCTTGGCTGGCTTCCGGTGCCATGCACCGTGCTGACGGCGGTGCTGTTCTTCGTGGCGCCCTTTCCTCTCGCGTATACCGCATCGGCCCTGTTATTGGCGGTGTCGGTCAACATGCTCGACCTCTCGCCTGCCTGGCTGCTGCGACTCTTGTCGGCCCGGGTCCTGACCGCCTTTGGCCTGCTGTCCTATTCGATCTACCTTTGGCAGCAGCCGGCCTATATGCTGAGCGACAAGATTTCGGCATTGGTGCTGATTCCGGCCGCGGTCGCACTGGGCGCGGCGAGCTTCTTCCTGGTGGAAAGGCCAGCGCAGCGCTGGATCAATGGATTTGGCGCGGGCGGCTCAGCGTCAGATCGCACGAAGCGCCCTGCCCGCCCCCTCACAATTGCCAGAGGTCGAGGATCGTACGATCCGCCTCGACATCGCCGGGCCGGATCGCCTGGTGCAAGCGTTCGGGGCGCATGACGCGAACAGTCTGCCAACCGAGCCGCAGGGGCGCGTGGAAGTCCTTTGCCGGATTGTCCGCCACATAGGTGTACCGGTCAGGTCCCAGCCCAAACGCCTGCTGGACGTGTTCAAACGCGCGGACATTCGGCTTCCACGCGTCACGACCCCATCGGTCGGTGCACACTGCGAGCCGCACGCCGCGCCGCCCAACTTTCAAAGCGCGCAGTTTGCGACGCTGCGCATCGAGATAGCCGTCGGTGATGATCGCGAACGCCGTCTCTCTAGGGGGGTCGTCCAGCAGCTCCGCCGCATCGGGCGTGAGCGAAATTCGGGGCCGGTGCTGCCGGTACACGGCCAGCATACTGCCAATCAGGTCGGGGGATGCCGGGTGGCCAAGCTCCGCCAGAGCAGCATCGAAGATCCCGGTCCGCTCACCACGCTGGAACCGGGCCAGCATGTTGGCGCCCAGGCCGGTCAGCCCTAATTGGCAACCCGCCCACACGCCCACCGCGGCGAGCCCACTAATCGCGTAGTCCCGCTCCAGATACAGCGTGTCGTCCAGGTCGAATACGACGACGCGCCGGATTTGCTCCTGGTCACAGAAAGACGGCATCGTCGAAACGCAGCATCTTCACCGATGCTTCCCAGTCGTTCGTGGCGGTCGACTGACGGCCGAACCGCTCCTCGAGCAGCCATCGCGCGAAAGTCGCCCCAGCCCGATGGGCCAGCGGATAACCCCCGCCGAACCGGGCGTTGATCTCGAACACCGATGGCTCTTCGTCCGGTGGCATGATCGCCTGAAAGCACTTCACGCCACGCGGCGCCGGCAGGGCTGCGGCAAGTCTGCGCGCGGCGTCCTCCAACCCGGGATGCCGGATCGTGACGCCCTTCTCCACCTCGCCGGCCCGCACCCTCAGCCGCTCGTGCGGGATCGCACAGCGCAGCGTGCCTTCGCGATCGAAGTACAGGCTGACCGTGAACTCGCGCCCGCGCAGCATCTCCTGCACGATATAGGGTTCCTGTCGATCAAGCGCCGCGAGCTCCGAGGGGCAGGACACGGCTGCGATGCCGCGACTCGAGCTGCCATGACGCGGCTTGGCGAGCAGCGGCCACGACCAGTCCGCTCCGTCGCCAACAATCTCGGCCGCACGCGCCGTTCGGGGCGACGTCACGCCGGCGGCGGCCAGGAATCGCGCGGTTTCATACTTGTCGCGCGCCATCTCGACCAGCGCGGGCGAGCCGATCGCGACGTGGGTGCCGATCGCCTCGAACCGGTGCGCCGCATGGGCATAGGCGATCAGTTCGGTATCGATGGTCGGTACGACCAAGGCGACGCGCTCACGCTCGCACAACGCCAGCATTGTTTCGACGAACTCGTCCGAACCCGCCGGTGGCGTTGCAAAGGCAGCGTCCGCCTCCAGACAGGCGGCGCTCCATTGCGGATCGAGATCGCATGCCAGGATGCGCAGATCGATGCCCAGTTCGCGGCCGGCGGCTTGAAAGCAGCGCAGCAGCGCAACCCGCCGCCCGGCCGAGCTGATCAGGATCCGGTGCGTACCGTTGCCACCGCCCATGTCACCCGACCTCGCGAATCAGCATGAACGCCTCCGCGGCGGCTCGCGTCACGGTTGATCCCCTGACCAGCGCGAGTGCACGCAATGTTTCCAGCGACCGCTCGTCGGGAAACGGCTGGCATTGAGAGGCGAAGGCCGCAAACGCCTCCAGCTTGCGATCGAGAAATCCGTCGATGTCGACGAACACGTTGGGCTGGAAATTCGGCGCGATGTGCGGTGCCGACCAATTGGTTTCCGACACGGTCTCATAGGCCAGGATACGCCGTGGATAGGCCGTGCCGCGCGGTCGCGCCGCGACCATTGCCGACTGGAAGACCAGCTGGTGGTCAAGGTGAAGGTCGCCGGCAAAGGGCACGAACAGCGTATCGGGTCGAACCTCCGCCAGCACCGAAGCGACAGCCCGGTTCAACTCGGCATGGGCGACACCGTCCAGGGCAGCGGCGGGCAGGTCCATGAAGCGCGTCGCTACGCCAAGCAGGGCGTGCGCGCTCTCCGCCTCCGCCCGCACCTGCTCGGCCTGCTGCGCGTCGAACATCGGCGGCCGCCCCCGCGTCACCACCGCGACCTCGACATGCGCGCCCGCCTCGACCAGTCGCGCCATGGTCCCGCCGCACCCGAGCACCTCGTCGTCCGGATGCGGCGCCAGAACCAGCGCGCGCTGAATGCGTGAGATGATCGTCAAGCGCCCGCCCCCTTTCGCCCTAGCCGTGCGTGGATAGGGGGTGGCCCGTCCCGCTCCCGCCGCCACCGAGTGACCCGCAGCCCCGCCCTGTCCCCACACCGTACCGTGAAAGCGTCAGCGTCGCGCGCCACGACCTGCCCGACCAGCGAGGCATCGTGGTGCGCGAGCGGGACCGGCTGCGCCTGGTCGATTGTCAGCATCTCGCCCCCGCAGGTCGTGCGCGCGCCCGGGTAAGGATGACCGCAGGCGCGCACGAGGCGCCAGATCTCATCCGCCGGGCGAGACCAGTCGATTTCCGCATCGTCGGGCCGTCGCCGCGCGGCCCAGGTGGCGTACCGCCCATCCTGCACCCGCGGCACCGCCGTTCCCGAAGCGAGCCGCTCGAGCAGGTCTGGCAGCATCTCGCCCAACACGCTCATGTGCGTCGCATAAAGGCCGGCGGCGGTCTCGTCGGCCGCCACGTGAAAGAAGTGCTGGGCCAGGATGCCGCCGCTGTCGGTGCCCTCGTCGATCAGGAACAAGGTGCCGGCCGAGATCGGCTCCTGCAGCAGGATGGTCCAGGGGATCACCCCTCGCCCGCGCAGCCTGGGCAGCGGAGCGGGGTGGTAGCCGATCGCTCCGCCCGGCGCCGATTGCAGGAACCGCTCCCCACACAGCTGCGACCATCCGATCACGAACAGATAGTCGGGCGCGATCGCGGCGATGCGCTCGATCACCTCGTCCGCGTTGACGTCCTTTGCGTGGACCAGTTCTGCGCCCGCTGTGGCCGCATCCTCGGTGAGGTCGACAAAGTCGGAATGCCGGCCAGCGGCCTCTGACGGAAGGGTTACAACAGCGGCAAGCTGCCATCGGGGCGACGCTGCAAGGCATCGGATGGCGACGCGCGTGCTGTCAACCGCGCCGACGATGATCGCCCGCATGCGCCCTCCTTATCGCGACCGGGTTGCGGCGCTCCCCCCTGACAGCCACGAGCAGCGTCTGCACCAGGATCCGGAGGTCGAGCCGAAGGGTACGGTTGCGCGCGTACCAAAGGTCGAGCGCGAACTTCTCGGAATCGCTCAGTCGCGTATTGCCATTCACCTGTGCCCAACCGGTCAGTCCCGGACGGACCAGCCCGCGCGCAACGCCGATCGAGCCCGCTTCCTCGATCGTCTCGGGCAGCAGCGGCCGCGGCCCGATCAGGCTCATGTCACCGACCAGCACGTGCCACAACTGCGGTAACTCATCCAGCCGCGTCGCGCGCAGGAACTTTCCACCCCTTACCAGGCGCTGCGCGTCGGGGCGCAGCCGGCCATCGGCCTCGCGATGCGTGTTCATTGTCCGGAACTTCCGCAGCCGGAACGTACGACCGCGCAGGGTAGCGCGTCGTTGAACGAACAGGACGGGACTTCCTGCCGTGACCCGCAGATAAGCGGCAACGACCGCCATCACGGGCAGCGCCAACACGAGACCACCCAGCCCCACTGCAATGTCGACCGCGCGGCGAAGCGTCACGCCATACCCTCGACAATGGTGGGCACGCTGCCCACTGGTTCGGCGGATGGAAGGCCACTCGCGGGAGCGGTTCGTCCGAGCCCCATCGTTCCAAGCAGGATCGTGTTGATACGCTCAACTGTGAACCGCTCCTCCGCAGCGTGCCGTGCATTGTGTCCCATCTGGACGACCGTTTCCGGTACTTCGATCATGGCCAGCATCGCGTCCGCCAGCGCGACGGCGTCGCGCGGCGGCACCAACAGGCCGGTGACACAATGCGTCACGGCGTCGCGACAGCCCGGCATGTCGGTAGTGATGACGGCGCGGCCGGTTGCCATCGCCTCCAGGATCGTGCGGGGAAGCCCTTCGCGGTACCAGGTCGGCAGCACGAAAACGCTTGCCCCGGCCAGAAAGGGACGCACGTCCCGCGTCTCACCGAGATAGGAAACCACGCCCTCCCGTTGCCAAGCCGCCAACTCGTCCGGCCCGATGCCTGCCGGATTGGGATCGAGCGGTCCTAGTATTTCGAACCGGGTGTCCGGCCGCGTTCGCCTGACCAGGCGCGCCGCCTCGACGAACTCGAACAACCCTTTGCTTCGCAACAGGCGGGCGATCATCAGGAAGGTCGGCGGATCGATTGGCACCGGCTCATGGGTGAACCGGGCCAGGTCGACGCCGGACCCAGGCACCATCACCAGCGGCAGCGACCTGCGTCCACGTGGGTCGAGGTCGGCCGCGTCTGCCTCGTTATAGACGAACACCGCCTCTGCACGGGCCAGCGCCAGTCGGTAGAGCGCCGACACGATCACGCGCAGGACCCTCGATCCACCCTCGGCAAAGGCATGGCCGAGGCCCGTGACCATGGGAAAGAACCGCACTCGTCCCACCAGCCGCGCCGCGATGCCGGAATAGACGATGGGTTTCTGGGTGTAGGCCAGAACGATGCCCGGTCGCTCGGCGGCGAACAGCCGGACCAGCCAGCCAAGCGTCAGCAGGTCGACCAGCGGGTTCAGCCCTGTTCGCTTCATGGGCATGTGACGAAAGGTGACGCCCATCGTGGTGAGCGCAGCCTCCACCTTCGGGTCACGGTCCGGTGCGCAAGCGATCACCTGATGCCCCGCGTCCACCATTGCCCCAAGCAAGCGTCCGCGGAAGTTGGTGAGCGAAAACGCCAGGCTCGCGACAACCACCACCTTCACCGCGATCCCTCCACCCGAAGCATGGCTGCAGCAGCCATGGCCGGTCGAGGGCTTCGCACAATCGATCGGCAAAGCGCGGCATAGCGGCCGGCTATCCGGTCGAGGTCGTATTCGGTCTCGATCCGTCGGCGCGCCGCCTTGCCCAACGCAGCGCGCCCCGCGGCCCTGAGCGAAGCAAGATCGAGCAACGCGCGGGCTAGCGCTTCCGGATCGCCCGGCGGCACCACGCGCCCGGCATCATCAATGATCCACCGCGTATCGCCCACATCGGTCGCGACGCAAGGCACGGCTGCGAGCATCGCTTCGCCTACGATGTTGGGAAAACCTTCTCCCCAGGCGGACGGCAGCGCCAGCATGTCGAGCCCGCCAAGCCACACGCCAACATCGCTGCGCTGGCCAGTCAGCGTCCACCGGTCGCGCGGCAGTACCGCCAGGGCCGCAGCGACGGCCTTGGTCGGCCGGTCCATCCCATCGCCCGCCAGGAACAGGTGAACGTCCGTTCCCCTGTCCAGCATCCGCGCAAAGGCGGTGACCAGGTTCGGCACGTCCTTCATCGGGTGTGCGCGGGCAACCATGCCGACCAGCAAAGGAGTTCTCGGGATCCCGAACAGCGCCTGCAATCGCGCCCTCGCCGCGGCCCGATCGGGCGGTGGGCTTAGTGCAAAGCCGTTCGGGATCACCTCCACCCGTGCGTTGCGAAACCCGAACGCTTCATATTGCTGCCGCGCCTGGTGCGCGTTGAAGATCAACGCGGCCGGCGTGCTGGACAGGCGCGCCTGAACCGTTAGGATAGCGCGGGTGGCGGGCTTTTCGCTGCTGTACGCGCCAAGCGAATGGCGCACGTTCCAGATCACCGGCACGCCCGTCCCGGACAAGCGCACGGCAATGCTGGCGGCAAGCTGGGCATGGTGCATCCAGCCGATCACCAGGTCCGGCCGATCCTTCCGCAACAGGGATGCCAGTCGGCCCACCGCCCGAAACCCTGACGCAGCGGTTTTCATGCCGAGCTGGTGAATCGGCGTTCCCGTCGCGGCGATCCGCCCGCCCATGAACCCGGGAGGCATCAGCGTTGCGACGCGTGGCCTCAGGTCTGGTGCCACGTCCTGCCGCTCTAGCAAGCGGGAGAGCATCGTCTCCGCGCCGCCGACGTTTAGCCCGGTAATTACATGAAGTACCCGCATCAATGACCCGCTGCGACGGAGATCGCGCGCCGATGTGACGGGCATTCCCCCAGTTCCCTGCCCCGGAGGGTAGCCGCGTGTGCTTCGGGGCTGCGACGGCAATTCTGCGCAGCCTCGTCCAGCTAATCCTTGCGCGGGCGGGTAACTCTCGCCTCTACTTCGGGGGTAGCCACTACCCCTTTGGTCGCGCCCGACCACCGCTGGCGGCCGGCTCTACCCACCTTGGTTCGCTCCATTTGCCCGCCCCCACCTTGTCGCTGCAGCGCTATTATCCCGTTGGAGATCGGGCGAAATCGCCGCCTCGATGGACAACGCCCCGAACTACCAAGGTCGGGACGCCTCGGCTGAATGGGGGCACGTGGCAGCCATGGACGAAAACTGGCTTCGAGTTCGTCGTCTTTCCAGGCGGCGGATCGCCTACACGGCGTATGACGCGGCGGCGATCACCGTTGCTTTGACGGGTGCGGTGGCGCTCCGGATGAACGGGCAGGTGCCGTCGGGCATGATGGCCAGCCTAAGCCATGCCATTCCCATCTTTCTTTGCAGCGGCCTGACCATTTTCCACTTCACGGGGCTGTATTCCCGCATCTGGCGGCTCGCTTCCGTCAGCGATGTCCTGCGGGTGGCGGAGGCCGCCATGGCATCCGTGATGGTCGGCGTGTTCGCGCTGGTCATCACCTCGGACGCACGCTGGCTCCCCGCCTCGGTCCCGGTGATCGACACCCTGCTGCTCACGACGCTGTTGGTCGCAGGGCGTGGTTGGCAGCGGATCGTCCGGGAAAGCCGGCGGCAACTGGCCCTCGGCTGGAGCCCGATCGGCCGCACGACCCATCGTCAGGACCGGGTGGTCAGCCAGCAACGCGCGCTCGTTGTCGGCCGCCCCGAACATGTCGACCTGGTGCTGCGCCATTTCGAGGTTTCGCCGGACCCCGCCTATCGGCCGGTCGGCATCCTCGATGTCGACAGCCGTGATCTGGACACGCGGTTGCGCCGGGTGCCGATCCTGGGCGGTGCCGACGCGATCGAGCACGTCATCGACAAGCTGACCGCGCGTAACGAGCGGCCGTCCTGTATCATCCTGGCCGAGGGACCCGACGGCTTTCCCGGACGCACCAAGGTGCAACTCGTCACCGCGGCGCATGCGCTCGGCCTGTCCGTCATGCGCGCGCCCTCCCCCGCCCGGATCCATGAGCCCTTCGAGCTGGAGCCGATCAACCTTGCCGACCTGCTTGACCGGCCCCAGGCAAGGCTGGACGAAAGCGTCGTGATCCGGGCCCTCCAGGGCCGCCGGGTGATGGTGACCGGCGCCGGCGGGACGATTGGCCGCGAGCTGGCGCGCCAGATCGCGGCCGCGGGCCCGGCCGAGCTCGTGCTGCTCGATTGTGGCGAGTTCAACCTTTATTCGGTCGATATGGAGATCCGGGAGAACTACCCGGACGTGTCCTGCAAGGCGCTGCTTTGCTCGATCCGTCAGCGCCAGCACGTCATGGCGGTGTTCCAGAAGCACCGTCCCGAATATGTGTTCCACGCCGCTGCGCTGAAACATGTTCCGCTGGTCGAGCTCAACATCTGTGCGGGCGTCCAGACCAACGTCATCGGCACCCGCAACGTCGCGGACGCGGCAAAGGCCGCCGGCGTCCTTGCCATGGTGCAGGTATCGACCGACAAGGCCGTGAACCCGGTCGGTGCTATGGGCGCAACCAAGCGGCTTGGCGAGCTCTATACCCAGGCGCTCGACCTGGAGGGGGCGGGCCTGCCCGACGCGCCGCGATTCATGACGGTGCGATTTGGCAACGTGCTCGGATCGAGTGGGTCGCTGATCCCGCTGTTCGAGCGCCAGTTGGCCCGCCGCGCGCCGCTGACGGTCACGCACCCGGAGATAACCCGTTACTTCATGACGGTGCACGAAGCGGTCCAGCTGGTGCTTCACAGCATGGCGCGGGCCATGGAAGGCGACCTCAAGCGTGGGCGCATCGTGGTGCTCGACATGGGCGATCCGGTGAAGATTATCGACATCGCCCGGCGCATGATCACCCTTGCCGGACTGGTGCCAGACCGCGACGTGCCGATCGAAATCGTCGGGCTTCGTCCGGGCGAGAAATTGTATGAGGAGTTGTTCGACGAGGGCGAGCATCGGCTGCCCTCCGCCATTGACGGCGTATTCGAGGCAGAGCCGCTTCCCGTGCCGCTCGACACCTTCAAGAGCAGCTTTGCGCGGCTGGAGCAGGCTATCCTGATGCACGACGAGGATCGCGTGCGCGAACTCCTGTTCGACATGGTCGACGCGTCCCGCGATACCATCACGGCGACCCCGCGCGTCGTGGAAGCCGCGTACGGGCCTAACCCGGCGAATGATGCGTCGCCCTCGATCACCCCGCGACCCGCGGCCATGGCGGGAGGGCCGACCCGTTGACGCCGCTCAACACCTCACTCGGGTCACTTGAACCGGCGCCGGCGGCCATTCCCCGGCCGGCGCCGGCCCGCGCGATCCGTTCGGTAGCGTCACGCTGGCCGCGCCATGACGAGGATGAGATTGCCGCGGTTGTGGACGTGCTCCGCTCCGGCCGCGTCAACGGGCTGCATCATGGCGAACGAACCGCCGCCTTCGAGACCGCGTTTGCCGACAGGTTCGGCATGCCTCATGGTGTGGCGGTCGCCAACGGGACGGTGGCCCTCGAGATTGCGCTGCGAGCGCTCGGCGTTGGCGTTGGGGACGAGGTCATCGTGCCCGCGCGCAGCTTTGTCGCCACGGCAAGCTGTGTCGTTGCGGTCGGCGCCCGGCCTGTCTTCGCCGACGTCGATGCGCAGACCCAGGGTCTGAGTGCCGCTACCATCGAGCCCTGCATCACGCCCCTAACCCGCGCCGTGATCGTGGTCCATCTTGGCGGCTGCCCCGCCGACGCGGACGAACTTGCAGCCCTGTGTGCCCGGCGCGGCCTCGCCTTGGTCGAGGATTGCGCCCAGGCGCATGGTGCCACGCTGAACGGACGACCGGTGGGTTGCTTCGGCGACGCATCGGCCTTCTCATTCTGCACGGACAAGATCATGTCGACGGGCGGTGAAGGGGGCATGCTCCTGTTTCGCGACGAGGCCACCTATCTGCGCGCCTGGTCGCTGAAGGATCATGGCAAGGATCGCCGGACGCTAGGTGGCGGGCCGCCGGGCGCCGCCTTCCGCTGGCTGCACGACTCATTCGGCAGCAACTATCGCCTGACCGAGATGCAGGCCGCGATCGGACTTGCCCAACTACGCAAGCTGCCCCGCTGGCTCGCAGCGCGGCGCCGGAACGCGTCGGTTCTGTCCGACGCGCTTCATGCCGTGCCCCTGCTCCGCCTCCCGCGATTACGCGCTGGCGCGGTGCCCGCCTGGTACAAGTTCTACGCATTCATCGACCCCATGCTGCTGCGCGCCGACTGGAGCCGCGAACGCATCGTCGAGACCGCGCAACGACAGGGGGTGCCCTGCCACACCGGCAGTTGTCCCGAAATCTATCGCGAGCGCGCTTTCGTCGAGGCTGGACTCGGCCCGCAGCACCCTCTCCCTGTGGCGAGGCTTCTTGGCGAAACGAGCATCATGCTGCCCCTCGACCAGACCCTGGCCGAAGAGGAATGTCGCTACATGGGACAGGTTCTGGCGGCCACCTGCCTGAAAGCGAGCCATTAGGGTGTCCGATCCCACTCTCCCGCGCTTCGTGGTGATCGGGGCCGTCAAGGCGGCCACCACCTGGACCGCGCACCAACTGCGCCAGCATCCCCAGCTCTGGCTGCCGGATGCGGAGCCGCATTATTTCAGCAGCGAATATGATCGTGGCTCCGACTGGTATCGCGGCCTGTTTTCGGACGCGCCCGTGGGACGCATCCTGGGGGAGAAGTCCGCCGACTATCTGGCGCATCCGGACGCGCCCGTTCGGCTGGCACGGATGCTTCCCCATGCGGCACTGATTGCCCAGCTGCGCAACCCGATCGAGCGCGCTTATTCCGATTACTGCATGCTGTTCCGGCGCGGCATGGTAAGCGCCAATATCGAACGCTCGCTGACCCGGCCCGGCCCGGCCGAGACACGCTTCCTCGAAGGCGGCCTGTATGCCGAGCATATCCGGCGCTGGCGCGATCACTTTCCCGCCGCCCGCATCCTCGCCATCCTGGTCGAAGAGATCGAGGCCGATCCGGCCGGCGTAATCGGACAGGTCTGCCGGCATATCGGGGTCGAACCTCGTTTCCAGCAAAGTGCGCTGGCCGAGCGCAAGAACGACAGCACCGCGCCGATGCTGCCGCTGACCATGCGACGCGCGTTGCGGCCCTTCCGGCCATTGCTTGACCCGCTGCGGACCAACCCCGTGCTTGCCCGGCTGCGTCGCTCGATGGTGGCGCCCGTACACTACCCGCCGCTCACCCCGGACCTGCGCGCGCGGCTGCGCAGCTACTACCGGGACGACATTGGCCGCACCGCCGACCTGCTGGGGCGCAATCTGGATCGGTGGCTGGACGACGACGACGGAGTGCCAGAAGCGGCTGCGGCCTGATGGCAATGCGTGGCTTTGGAGGGGGAAGGGATATGAACAGGGTTGGTGGCGGCACGATCGCGATGCTGATCTGCATCGCGGCGAGCGGATGTGCAGGCGGCGCTGGAAACCTGCCGCAGCTTTCCGCGGCCGCGCCAGCAGCCTACCGCCTTGGGCCGGGCGACCAGTTGCGCATCAGCGTTCAGGGCCTGGACGCGATGAACAACACCTACACTATCGGTGACACCGGCGCGATCGCGATGCCGCTGGTCGATGTGGTTCCGGCCGAGGGCAAGACGATACGCGAGCTGGAGGTGGCGATCGCGTCGCGCCTGCTCGAGCGCAAGATCGTGCTGGAGCCGAAGGTCACCGCGCAGATCCAGACCTATCGCCCGTTTTTCGTTCTGGGCGAAGTGCAGCGTCCAGGGGCGTATCCCTATGTTCCGGGCATGTCGGTCATGACCGCGGCGTCGCTGGCGGGCGGCTACACCTTCCGGGCCAACACCAAGACCGCGATCATCAAGCGCGCTTCCACGGAAGGACGCGCGACCAGCGACACGCCGGTCCTGCCGGGGGACATCGTCCAGATCCGCGAGACATTGTTCTGAGCACAGCTCGCACCGATGACGCCCCGCATCGCCCGCTATTCGCGCCGCATTGCCCGCCTGGGGATTGCGTGCACCGCGCTGACGGCCACGGCCGCCCTGCCCCAGGAGGTTCGCCGCGATCCGTCGATCGCGAACCTGCCGAGGCCCGGCTATGAACCTCGCAACCTGCGCATGGGCAATATCGTCATCGTGCCGGCGCTGGAGACGACGGCCACCTACAACAGCAACATTTTCGCAACCGACAGGCGGCGCGTCGGCGACGTGATCTTCGCGGTGCAGCCGTCCGTGGAAGCGCGCCGAGACAGCCCGAAATTCAGTACGCGCGCACGCGGCTATGCACGGCTGTACCGTTACGCGGACAACAGCCGGGAGAATGCCAACGAGTTCGGGATTTCGGCCGACGGGCGCCGGTCGATCGGCTCACGCCAGGGCGTCAGCGCTCGCGTCAGCGTGGATCGCACCTTTCAACGCCGCAGCGATCCGGAGGCAGACGTCGACCGCGCCCTTCGGCCCGTCAAGATCAACGTCGCCGATGGCTCATTCGATTACCGCTACGACGGACCCAAGTTCGGGCTGGTGGCGAGTGCCGGCGTGCTGAACGTCAATTACCTGACGCGGGAGGATGCGGACCGTGACGTCTCATCCTACCGGGGCTCGCTGCGTGCTACCCTTCCTATCGGCAACCGGATCGGCACCTTTGTGCAAGGAGCGTTCACGCGCCGCGACGCGCGCCTGGCCGTGGATCGCAGTGGAATCGACCGCGACGTCAGCACCATCAGCGGCCTGGCAGGCGTTTCCTTCGACCTGACCGACCGCTTGCAGGGGGAACTGGGCGGCGGCATCTTTCGGGCCAACCCCGACGCTCCCGGCCTCGAAAGCTTCTCCGGCTTGGCGGTGAGCGGCCGCATGCTCTGGCGCCCTCGCGTACGGACCGCGGTGATCCTGGACGCTTCTCGAGGCGACGTCGCAACGATCCGCATCGGCGCGATCGGGAGGGTCGACTCGCGCTATTCGTTAAGCGTCGATCAGGAGGTCTACCATAATCTGCTGTTCCATGCCGGGGCCGGCCTGCGGAATGTCAGTTATCGGGGCGCTCCGACGCAGGACCAGCGTTTCCTGCGTGGGGAACTGGAGACACGCTACCTCGTGAACCGGCTGGTGACGCTTGTCGCGGCCGCCGACTACACGCGACGGCGCGCGGACCTTGCGGACAACCGTTTCAAGCGCTGGCAACTGACGCTGGGGGTGACCCTTGCTTATTGAGCCTGCCCTGGCGCCGCGGCAGCAGCTTGTCCCATTCGGCAGTGATCCGAGCCGGGGCGAATCGCTGCGCGCTGGTCCGTGCGGCCTGGCCGAGCCGCGCCCTGAGTGCAGCGTCCCCCATCAGCCGATCCAGCGCGCGCCCCAGGGCGGCAACGTCGCCCGGCTCAACCAGCAGGCCATCGACTTCATCCCGGATCAGCACGGCGGGGCCATAATCGCAGTCGAACGATACAGCGGGAAGGCCGGCCGCCATTGCCTCGCCCAGCACGTTGGTGAAACCTTCGTATCGGGAACTGAGCACAAAGGCGCCGGCGTCACCGATCCATTCGGCGGGACCGTTGCTGTTCCCGGGCAGGTCGACGCGTTCGCCAAGCCGCCCCTCGGCCACCTCCGCCTCAAGAAGCGGGCGCATCTCCCCCTCACCCCAGATACGCAGACGCCAGTCCGGGTGTTTGTCGGCCACTGCTCCGAATGCCCTGATCAGCAGGTCAAAGCCCTTCTGATGGGTAAGCCGCCCTACGGCGGTCAGGACATGGCTGTCGGTCTGCCGGTCGCCGTTGGCCGGCACCGCGATCGGGTTTGCGATCACGCGGGCGCGTTTGCGAGCCCGCGGAGCGAGGCAAGCGAGACTCGCTTCGGTCTGCATCACGATTGTCTCCGCGCGCCAGTGCAGGCCGGCGAGCAGGCGGTTCCAGACTGGGGCGGCGTTCTGGGCGCGCGGGTTGTTGCGCTCCGACACGATCACGCGCCGTCCGGTGCCGATGCTGGCGAGGAGTGTCAGGACGTTGATCTTGGTCAGGAAGGATATGGTGACGTCCGGCCGCACCGACGCGAGCGCGCGACGCAAGGCCGCGACCCTCGCGACGACGCGCCACGGACGGCCGGCTTCGGGCGGCAGGCCGAGTCGAACAAGCCGCACTCGCGGATCGAGCGGGTGGAAGATCGGGTCGCCATCCCGGTCAAAGGTGACCACCGTGACACGGCGGCCCTGCGCGACCCAATGGCCGGCAATGATGCTGATCACCCGCTCCGCCCCGCCCGCGCTCAGGCCGGCGATCACGAAAGCGATATGCCGGGGTTCGTCGCCGTCCGCCTTTTCGCCTCCCACAGCCTGAACCGCCGCCATACGCGCCCCTTTTCTCCGCCATTGTATGAAGGGGAGCGTAGCCGCTCGCACGCCCGCCCCGTGAGCGGGCTTCAAGCCTACCCCCTAGGGATAGGGCGCCCGCGCCTGAACACGCATGAAAGGCTCGATCGGCGTGGGGGCAAGGTCACCCGCTGCCACGAACCCGGGGTTGAAGAAGTCCGGCTTGCCATAGCGCATCAATTCCCCGTCCGGCGCAAGCAGCCGGCCGCCAGCGGCGCGCAGCACTGCATCGCCTGCGCCGATGTCCCACTCACAGGTGGGGCCAAGCCGCGGGTAAAGGTCTGCACGCCCTTCCGCGATGCGGCAGATCTTCAGCGAGGAGCCACAGGACACCCGCTCCCCGACCTGGAACTGGGCGAGATAAGCGTCCGTCTCCGGCGTGTTGTGCGACTTGGATGCCACCACGGACAGGTCACCCGTCGGACAGGCGCGGATGCGCAACGGCGCCGGTTTGCCGATCGTCCCATCCGCATCGACCGTTGCGGTCCAGGCCACGCCCGCCATGACATCGCCGACGTACAATTGGCGGTGGGCCGGCGCATAGACCACGCCCAGGCTTGGCGAATGGTGCTCGACAAGGGCGATGTTGACGGTGAAGTCGTCGCGCCGCTCAACAAACTCCTTGGTGCCGTCGAGCGGGTCGACCAGGAAAAAACGGCCGGCTGTGTCGGGAACGTCTCCCGCCGCCATCGCCTCCTCAGCGATTACCGGCACATCGGGCGCGAGTTCAGCCAGGTCCCGCAGGATGATCGCCTCGGCATCGGCGTCGGCGGCGGTGACCGGCGACTGATCGGGCTTGGTCTTCACTGCGCAACCCGCCTCGTAATGCCGCATGATCGTCAGGCCGGCGCTCACAGCGGTTTTGGCAAGATGCCCGATGAGCTCGCACCGCGCCGCATCCTGACTCGTTCCAGTATTCACCCGGTCACCTCCCCCTTGCGAGAGGATATGGTACGATGACACAGATGTCGGCACCAGCACTGTCAACAATACGTAGAGACTTTCCTCATGTCGATGAGAGTGTCGCGGCGATAGAGCCTCTCACGCATTTAGAGGCTCTCGAAGCGGAAAGCATCCATATCATGCGAGAGGTTGCTGCCGAAGCGGAGCAACCGGTGATGCTCTACTCCGTCGGCAAAGACTCTGCCGTGATGCTGCACCTGGCGCGCAAGGCATTTTACCCGAGCGCACCGCCCTTCCCGCTGCTGCACGTGGACACGACGTGGAAGTTCCGTGCCATGTACGAGATGCGCGACCGCATGGCGGCCGAAAGCCGGATGAACCTGATCGTCCATCGCAATCCAGAGGCTCTCGCGCGCGGCATCAACCCGTTCGACCATGGCGCGCTACACACCGACATGTGGAAGACCGAAGGTTTGAAGCAAGCGCTCGACCAGCACCGCTTCGACGCTGCATTCGGCGGCGCGCGGCGCGATGAGGAGAAGAGCCGGGCAAAGGAGCGCATCTTCTCCTTCCGCTCGGCCCACCATCGCTGGGACCCGAAGAACCAGCGGCCGGAGGTCTGGAACCTCTACAACGCCCGCAAGAACAAGGGCGAGACGATCCGCGTTTTTCCGCTTTCCAACTGGACCGAACTAGACGTCTGGCAGTATATCCGGCGCGAGGACATTCCCGTGGTCCCCCTCTACTTCGCCGCACCCCGCCCCACGGTGGAACGCGACGGTCTGATCCTGATGGTGGACGATGATCGCTTCCCGCTCCGGCCAGGCGAGCGGCCGGTGGAGCGCTCCGTCCGCTTTCGGACGCTCGGCTGCTATCCCCTGACCGGCGCGGTCGAAAGCACCGCGCGGACCGTCGCGGAGGTGATCCAGGAAACGCTGCTCACCACCAGCTCGGAGCGTCAGGGCCGCGCGATCGACACGGAAACGGGTGGCGCCAGCATGGAACGCAAGAAGCAGGAGGGCTATTTCTGATGCCGCCCCATGCCCGTTCCGACGCTTACCGTCCCGAAGCGCTGATCGCGGAGGACATCGACGCCTATCTCGCCCGGCATGAGCGCAAGACGCTGCTTCGCCTCATCACGTGCGGTTCGGTCGATGACGGAAAGTCGACGCTGATCGGCCGGCTCCTGTACGAATCGCACACCATCTTCGAAGACCAACTCGACACGCTAACCGCGGAGTCCGCGCGCCTTGGTACGCAGGGGGACGCAATCGACTTCGCCCTGCTGGTCGATGGCCTCGCCGCGGAGCGCGAGCAGGGCATCACGATCGACGTCGCCTACCGCTTCTTCTCGACCCCGGCCCGCAAGTTCATCGTCGCGGATTGCCCGGGACACGAACAATATACGCGCAACATGGTCACTGGTGCGTCCACCGCCGACCTGGCCGTAATCCTGGTGGATGCGCGCAAGGGCGTGCTGCCCCAGACCCGACGCCACAGCCATCTCGTCCATCTCATCGGGGTTCGGCACCTCGTCCTCGCCGTGAACAAGATGGACCTGGTCGATTATGACCAGGCGACTTTTGACCGGATCGTCGCGGATTATGTCGACTTTGCCGGGGGCATCGGCATCACAGGGGTAATCGCCGTCCCGGTATCGGGGTTCAAGGGCGACAACATCACCACAGCAAGCGTGAACACGCCCTGGTACACCGGGCCCGCGCTGATCGAACACCTGGAAGCGGTGGAGCTGGACCAGTTCTCCTCCCGGACGCGGCCGTTCCGTATGCCCGTCCAATGGGTCAACCGGCCGCACCATGACTTTCGCGGCTTTTCGGGCCTGATCGCAAGCGGCACCGTCCGGCCCGGCGACCAGGTTTCCGTGCTCCCTTCGGCCAGGCGATCGACCATTTCCCGCATCGTGACGGAGGGCGGCGACCTGCCCGTGGCCGTTGCCGGCCAGTCCGTCACGCTGACCCTGTCGGACGAGGTCGATTGCTCGCGCGGTGACGTCATCGCCAGTGCCGGCGATCCGCCGCAGGCGGCTGACCAGTTCGAGGCGACACTCGTCTGGATGGCCGACGAACCGATGCTTCCCGGCCGCGCTTATTGGCTGAAGCTCGGCGCGCAACAGGTCGCTGCCACCATTCAGACCACGAAATATGAGGTGAATGTCGTCACGGGCGAGCGGCTGGCCGCGAAGAAGCTAGAGTTGAACGCGATCGGCGTCGTGAACCTGGCAACGGACCGGCCGCTCGTGTTCGAGCCTTATGCCGACAACCGGACCATGGGCGGCTTCATCCTCATCGACCGGCTGACAAACGCCACCGTCGCGGCCGGCACCCTCCATTTCGCCCTCAACCGCGCACAGAACGTCCAATGGCAACCGCTCGACATATCGCGCGAGCATCATGCCCGGATCAAGAATCAGAAGCCGGCGGTTCTTTGGCTGACGGGCCTGTCCGGGGCGGGGAAGTCGACGATCGCCAACCTGGTCGAAAAGCGGCTGGCATGGATGAACCGGCACACCTTCCTGCTCGATGGCGACAACATCCGCCACGGCCTCAACCGCGACCTTGGCTTTACCGAGGTCGACCGGATCGAGAACATCCGCCGCGTCGGTGAGGTCGCGAAGCTGATGACCGACGCCGGCCTGATCGTGATCGCGGCCTTCATCAGTCCGTTCCGCGCCGATCGTGACCTGGTGCGCAGCATGACGGCGCCGGGCGAGTTCGTGGAAGTGCACATCGATACGCCGCTCGCCCTTGCCGAAGCGCGCGATCCCAAGGGTCTGTATGCCAGGGCGCGGGCGGGCGAACTGAAGAACTTTACCGGCATCGACAGCCCTTATGAGCCGCCCGACGATCCGGAACTCCGGATCGACACCGCGGCCGTCACACCTGCCGAGGCCGCAAACCTCATCGTCAGCTACCTGGTGGGAGACCCAAGGTGACCACCGCGGCCACGACATCTCCACCCCTGCGTGCTACCTTACAGCGGAGCAATCCATGCGCATCCTAGTCACTGGAGTAGCCGGCTTCATCGGCATGAGCCTGGCCCGCCGCCTGCTTGCCCGCGGCGATACCGTGATCGGCATCGACAACATCAACGATTACTACTCACCCCAGCTGAAGCATGACCGGCTGGCGGTTTTGATGGACGAGGGTGGCGACCGGTTCCGGTTTCATCAGGTCGACTTTGCCGATCACAAACGGCTCGACAGCGTCCTTCACGGCGCGACCTTTGACCGGATCGCGCATCTGGGCGCGCAACCGGGCGTGCGCTACTCGATCGAGAACCCGCGGGCCTATATCCAGTCGAACCTTGTTGGCCATGCGAACATGCTGGAGCTCGCCCGCGATCGAGGCGTCGAGCACATGGTCTATGCCTCGTCCTCATCGGTCTATGGCGCCAACGCCAAGACCCCTTTCAGCGTCGACGATCGCGTGGACCACCCCTTGTCGCTCTACGCCGCCACCAAGAAGGCGGACGAACTCATGAGCGAGACATACGCCCATCTCTATCGGCTGCCGCTGACCGGCCTGCGGTTTTTCACCGTCTATGGCCCATGGGGGCGCCCGGACATGGCCGTCTGGCTGTTCACCAAAGCAATCCTGGAGGGCCGGCCCATTGCGGTGTTCAACCATGGCGAGATGCGTCGTGACTTCACCTATGTCGATGATATCGTGTCAGGCGTGGTCGCCTGCCTCGACCATCCTCCCGCTGACACGGGAGTGCCTCATGCAGGCGGCAGCATCGCCCCGCATGCGATCTACAACATCGGCAACCACCGCTGCGAGCAGCTGGGGCACCTGATCGACGTTGTTGAGCAAGCCTGCGGTCGCAAGGCGATACGAGATCTGCAGCCGATGCAGCCCGGAGACGTGCCCGCCACCTACGCCGACATCGACGCGATCCGCCGCGATCTGGGCTTCGAGCCCAGCGTCTCTATCGAGATCGGTGTTCCCCGCTTCGTTCAATGGTACCGCGAGTACCACGGGCTGGCTATTTCTCGAAGCCACGTGCCGCCGCGGCGCCCACGGGCAACAACGGGCGCCTCGGCCACCGCAAGCCTTTGACCGGGTACCCACCTAGCGGCGAGGCGCAGCTGACTTTCGTTCCAGCGTCGGCACTCCGCTAACCGCCTGGGTGGGCTATGTGAGCGACACTTCCGGGCCGTGCGGTCGGGGCCACCGATCGTCCGCAGGCAAGCATAAGAGGAGAACCGACTGGCGGGCTTATTGTGTCAGGTGTGCGCTGGCGATTGCGTTGGTGAACAGTTCCTGCAGCTTGGCCGAAATGCTCTCGTCGGTGGACACAGTGTACATCAGCCCCGGCGACGCGCATTTCGTCAGTGCAGGTGCGATCTTAGGGATGGCTGCGGTGGCGATGGCACGCTGACCTGGCTCATCATCCTTGATCGATTCAACCGTATACTCGGTGTACAAGATCGCGATCTTGATGCCGCGCGCCTTGATCGCCGTACACGTGTCGATCTGCGCCTGCTGCATCGCATTTCGGGTGCGACCAGCGCCGATGTTCTCGTCGCTCATCCCGTCCGTAACCATGAACAGGAACGCCTGTGGAGTATCGCCTGGCGCGTCAGTTCCCTGGCCTGACTTTGTTGGCAGGACATTGGCCGCCATCCTGTCCAGGATGCTCTTGTAGCTGGTGAATAGATACTCGCTTCCACCCGTTCCGTTGGGCGGACGACCTCCACCCGCCTTGTCGTTTACGAGAACGGCGTCGACCTTCCCGGCCAGGGCGCTCACACTCGTCAAAGGACTGGGGAAGGTCGCGATCTCCTGAAGGTTGGTGCTGTGGTCAAAGGTCCACAGACCAGCCCGGTACTTGCGATTGTTCTTGGTGGCATAGGTCTGAGCCAGCGCCATCAGGTCGACGATTGCGCCCCTCTCGTCGGTGATGCGGGTCCGGATCCCCTGGTTGTTGGTGTACCAATAGCTGTCCACAAAGGTGCCATCAGCGTTGTAGACGCAGATGTCATTGTTTTGGGATGCGCTGACGCGGCACTTGGAATCCGTCGCGGTGCGGTTGGCATAGATGTAGCTGCCGTTGGCATCGATGATCGTCTTCTGGTCGGATCCGAAGCCGCTGGTTCCGTATGACGTGCCTTTGACGATCGCGAACTTCGCGTCGTCCAGGATCAGACTGGGCAGCTCTCCTGGGGTGTGTCCCTCGATCCTGTTGGTGTGGCAGGCAAAGGAGCACTTTAGCTTGGTATCCATGGTGGCGATGCCGGCGCTGGTTGTCGGCAGGGCCATCGAGGGCGACGTATCGAGGGTGATGTAAAAATCCATGTTGGGCGCCTTCATCGCGTTCGCGGTCGAAGACCCCCCGATGCTCAGCGTTCGCAGGCCCAGGATGCCGGCAAAGATGTTCACGGACTCCGCCGTGTAACTCACGGTGACCGTGCGCTCTGCCGAGGCGTCGGTCGCACCATGCATGTCCACCTGCAGCTGTGGCGCGCCTGCAAGATCGGACAGCAACGCGACCTGGGCTGTGAAGGTCGTTGCTGCAAGATCGCGAGCTTCGGTCGCTGTCTTGTTCATCATCGGCTTGGTAACCGCCGCAAGCGCTGCCGCATCTGCCAGAGAGTTGAGCTTTGTGCGCAGCCGCGCGGCCCGGGAATAGTCTATTCCCATGCCGGTCGCGAAGACCATCGGCAGGATCGCAAAGCCCACTATCATAGAAACGTTCCCACGGCGGTCCGCGCGGAGCCGGGAAAGCAGGCTAGGAAGCGTAATTACCATGGCGGAACTTGCCTCAGCTGTCGGTCAGTAGGTCTACGATCTGGCAGCGGAGAGAACTGCAGCTCCCAGACATCGGGATCGATGTTGATCGGCGCGGACTCATGAAAATGCTGTCAGTGAAGGTTAGCGGTCCAATCAGCGATGGTGCCACCACTGGGTCGTAGTGGTACGTCACTGTGCTTTGTATCAAGTACGTGTTCGGCACTCTCATGGACGGCGGGACCGTAAGGTTCTTGCTTTTCAGACTGATGCTGTCAGTTGTGCGGGTCCAACTGAGTTTCGGAACACCACCGCCGTTGATGAAGATCTGCGTAATGCGCATGTCGATGTTGCTGGCCGAATAGGGTGACATCACCTGCTGCGCTGCGTTCATGAACTCCTGAGCTTTGTCGTCCGTTATCTCTTCCTGGCGGGTGGTCAGGTCGCTCAGTGAGCGGGCGGTAACGGTCACCTTGCGATAGGCAGAGATCGCGTCCATCAATTGGTACCCGCCACAGTAAAGCAGGATCAGCACTGGCGCGGCCGCAGCGAATTCGATCGCTCCGACGCCCCGGGTATCGGCGCGCAGCTTTCGAAGATGACGCAACAGCTTCATCACGACAGCGGCTCCGGCTGGAAAACGGCTGTTGCGATAAGCAGTCGCTTGCCGCCACCAATGTTGGAAAGCTTGAACCCAAGCGGCGCCGATACGACGGGTAACGGATACATCAGGCGCATGGTTGTGATCTTTTCTGAGCCAGCCAATTGGTAGCTCCAGCTGTTGTCGACGTTGCCGGAAGCGTCGTAATGCAGAGTAGGCATGGAAGTATCTGCAGCTGCAAAGGAAGCAGCTGTTCTGACGTCAACAATGAGGTTGGCGCACTTCATATATGGCGGAAGAGCCTTGCAGGCCTGCTGCTTGAATGCCGATTGCGACATGGCCGCTTTCTGGGCCTGATTGGTCAGGATGAGCCTTGAAGCCTGTTCAGCCGCGCTCTCCAGCGTCTGCTGCGAAAAGAAGACAATGCTGGTCTGAAGAATAGCGATGATGAGCGCGATCAGCGGCGCGGCGACGATGGCGAACTCAATGATGGTGGCGCCGCGCGTATCAGAGGAGAGCTGGCTCCCAAGCGCTCTGGCGCCCCGATTGCGCGGATTTACACTCTGCAAGTCCATTGGCTGTCGCGCTCCACTTCGGAGGACGATACTTCGGTCTGCTTAAGATACGGTAAGCAGGCCGTGACTGATATGAAGCGGATCTTGCAGCAGCGCTGACCTTGGGACGGGGCGCATTTGCGTGGCCTCGGCGCACCATGACGGATGAGTTGTCCGCTGTGCCCTCGCTACCGCGCATCCGCGATCGCCGTCTTGTGCGCGATCATCTGCCGTACGGCGCTGCGTTTTGCCCAAATGCCGGTGGTTGGGCGCGTCACCTGCTTGCCAGCCGCCGATGCTCTTCGACCCGATTTT
Organism: Sphingomonas aerophila; assembly: GCF_014199305.1. Lineage (GTDB taxonomy): Bacteria > Pseudomonadota > Alphaproteobacteria > Sphingomonadales > Sphingomonadaceae > Sphingomonas > Sphingomonas aerophila. The sequence continues at coordinate 95,638 of NZ_JACIJK010000003.1, read as the reverse complement.
GCACGCCGCACTCGTCCTGGCTGCGCTCAACCGGCTTCGACCTAGGCGGCTTCGACCTAGGCGGCTTCGACCTAGGCGGCTTCGCGCAGCCCGCTGCCGAACATTTCCACCCGATTACGGCCTCGCGCCTTGGCTGCGTAAAGGGCGATGTCTGCATCAGTGACGAGATCGGCCAGCGTTCCGTCGTGGCGGATGCGCAGGCCAAAGCTGGCGGTCAACGTCTCCCGCTCTCCGAAGTGGAAATGGGTGATGCGGTTGCGCAAGCCATTTGCGAGGCAGAGGGCCTGTTGTTCATCCAGCCCTGCACAGAGGACCAGGAACTCTTCACCGCCCCAGCGACCGACCACGTCGCAATCCCGGGCGTTGCGCTTCAGGATTCCCGCGAAGGACGCGAGCACCTCATCACCGTAACTGTGGCCCAGCGTATCGTTGACCGATTTGAAATGGTCGATGTCGATCAACATTGCTGTGAGCGGACCCATCTCCTTTTCAGCCAGTTCCGCGTGCTTTTCCGCAATGCCTGCGCGGTTTAGCAGGCGCGTGAGCGGATCGATCTTCGCCGCACGCTCCGCCTCCTCGGCTTGACGCTGGACCGCGGCATGGAGCCGGCGACGAGCCTCGACGTCTTTCTTCAGGTTGGAAATGCGGTGAATAAAGAACAGGCCGATGGCCGTAACCCAAATTCCGAGAATTGAGAGATAGAATTGTTCGGTGCTCAGCAGCACGCCTTCGAGGCGGATGGAATGTAGCTGAAAGCGATGCAGCCCCAATGGCCGCCCGCCCCCTGTCTGAATATCAAGCGCGACCACGTTGTTCAGATCGGGCTGGGCAAGTTCAGGCGGTACATGATTCCGAACGAGCCACCATTCGGGCACGGTAGCTTCGCTCAAGGCAAGGGTGATTACGCCATTATGGCCCTTGGGCACAAACTCGAACCTGTTGAACTTGTCGCCGTCGCCGATGCTGGGGTGACTGTAGCGAGCATCGTGGTTCTTGAAGTGCAGACGCAGCGTTCCAGAAGGCCCGTCGTATGAGAGGTCGAGCTTAACCTCACTATACTTGCGTAAATCGATTCCGTTCTGCCGTCGGCTGCCGTCCAGCAAGAGCTCGAACCCGCAATAGGGGTATTCATACTCCGCGTGTAAATCGCACGACCAGGAAAGCGGCTTCGACTTCTCTTTCCAAGCGGTGGAACGACCGCCCATGTTGGAATCGCCGTACAAAAGGGTCGTGAAGTTGCCGCTCTGCGCATCAAAGACGAGAGATCGGCTCAAAAGGGGATCCCTACACACGATCGCCAGTAACGTGAGGATGAGAAGCGCCAGAAATGCCATTTCGGGCCTGAGCGATGACGGCACAGCCTTCGCGCGAGATATTACGCGAAACATTTCGCCTCGACCGGCGTCCGGCTTATGAACGGCATCCTATCACTCCACCTCTAGCGGAGGTACATCTCACGAACCAGCTAAGGTGACGTTAACACCTGGGTTCAGGGCACATCGATGATAGGCCGTGGCCACGCTCTCGGGCTCTTGCCGGCCTCAGGATTGTGGGTGCGCGCCGGTACGCTAGGATGTCCGCCCAACAACACGGGAGCCGGCGATGAAAGCGGTGCCTATACGCAGGCTGGTCGCAGCGGTATGAGCAGCGCTCCAAGCCGCCTAAGGCTGCGATCGCGCCGGGAAGCTGACGCTGAAGCGCTTTTTTCGACCATGGCTGATACGCAGGCGATGCGGTGGTGGTCACGCGCTCCATTCGGCAGCGTCGAGGAACTACGCGGCTACTTTGCACCTGCAGATGGATCAGGCTGGCGGTCCTGGGCCATTGTCCGAAGCGGTGAGGAGCAGGCAATCGGCTTCGTGTCAGCGGGGCGAAAGCGGGACGGTGTCTCGGAGATTGGCTACCTCCTCGCCCAGGACGCACACGGACAGGGCTATGCCCGCGAAGCCGTCGCGCTGTTGATCGACAACCTCTTCGCGGAAGGAGATCGTCGGATCTTTGCCGATACCGATCCAGACAACAGTGCGTCGATCGCGCTGCTGAAGGCTCTCGGCTTTTCGCTTGAGGGCCGACTTCGCGCCGAGTGGCAGACCCATATCGGTGTGCGCGATTCGCTGATCTACGGCCTCCTCGCCGAGGAGTGGCGAGCTGGCTGAGACGACATCGTCTCCCATAAAGGCTGGCAGGGCCCGAACCACCAGATTGCGGAACGGCTTAGCCGGTCCCGGTCGCCGCTCGGTCCGATCGAGGGTCAGCCTTCAGCCTACCGCGTTCGTCCGATCGAATGCTGCACGAACATGGCCTGGACTCGCAGATGGACATGCATCGACGCGATCCCGGTGGCACCGGTGCGCGACGTCACCCATATGCTTCAGGCAAGGAGAGGCAGATGGCCGGCGGTTGGACGCGCGATGGCGCGGTTCAGGATCAGATCGACGATACAGTGGCGGACGCGGTGCTAGCCGCCCGGGCAAGCATGCCTACCGGGGCGAGCGAGCCATATTGTGCAGTTTGCGGCGACGATATTCCTGAAGGTCGCCGACGCGCGATGCCCGGGGTGCGCACCTGCGTGTCGTGCCAGAGCGGCCGCGACCGGCCTTTAGCGGCAGCGTTCAATCGGCGGGGCAGCAAGGACAGTCAGCTTCGGTGATCATCTCCGCTCGACCCCGCCCCGGCGCCTGACCAGATCCCCAAGCGGACCTTTCATGGCACTTGGCGGATTGCCAAAAGCGGATGCGCGTTGAGCCAGACCGATCGCGCGCTGCTTATTCGCCCAAAAACAAAAGGCGAGGCTCGCTGTTCTGCCCGCCTGCAGCCGGCGGGATAGCCTCGCCCAAGCGTGCAAGGGTGCCAGCGCCCTGACGGAGGTAGGGCGCGGTTACTTTCTATAGCGCAGTTCACCAAGTTCGGGACGGGTTGATCCCGCCGTGATCCGGAGCAACTGCTCAGCATAGGACCGAGCCACGCCCGGTTGCCCTGCCAGCTTCGCCGCCTTGGCCGCCCCGTACAGCGACCAGAACCGGTTCGGCTCTCTGACCAGGCTAGCGCGAAATTCGGTCAGCGCCTCGCCGGGCTTGTCATGTTCGAGCAGCAACTCGCCGAGCATCTCCCTCGCGGGCAGAAACGGCCCAGGCGTGACGGACGCGAGTTCTGTGCGGTCCTCCAGTGTAGCCGCCGCCCGCAGTCCTGCGATTGCGCCGGCAACCTCGCCTCGGGCGCGAGCTTGCATCGCAGCGACCTTTTGGCGCTGGATCTCGACCTGGCCTGCCCAGTAGTCGTCGTGAGAGCGGGCCAGGGTGTCCCGGATCTGACCCAGCGCAACCACGGCCTCGGTTGCGGCAACGTCATCTCGAAGTTGCGCCGCACCCATGCCGCGGGCGAAGTAGGAGATGGCGTTCGCGTTACCGAATGGGCTCGACACACTGGCGACGTGCGCCGCCTCGGCCCAGGCATGCCGTTCAAGGGTGTAGCGCGCCGGTATGGCCGCATGCGCGTAGAAGGCGGCGGAAGGCGGAGCCGCACCTGTAGCGTGCGCCGGATCAAACGCTTGAAAGATTTCGGCGGAACTTCTGACCAGATCCTCGGCCAGGCGATCCTGCCCGGTCTGGAGATAGGCATAGACCAGATAGTCGTTCGCGTGCAGCACATCGGCAGGCTGACCGGCGGCCTGCGCCGCCGAAGCGGAGCTCAAATTGGCCTTTATGGAAGCTTCCCAGTCGCCGACACGGGTGAAGGTATGGGAGGGCATGTGCAGGGCGTGCGGCGTCGAGGGCGCGATTGCCGCGTAGCGTCGCGCCGCCTCGGCTGCGTGCGCGGCCAGCGCCGGCTCGTCATAGGCGTGAATGATGTAGTGGGCCAAGCCTGGATGATCAGGGAAGCGGACGAACAACCGCTCCAGCAGCGCCCCCGCCTTGATCTGCCTCGCGTAGGACTTGTCACCAGGATCAGCAGCGGCCGCAAGTGCCAGCGCGTAGAAGATGGTGGCTTCCGTATCAGTCGGGTTCGCCGCAGCTACCGACCCCATCGCGGCCTCATACGCCTGCATGCGGGCGGGCTGAAGTACGCGGGTGTCCTCGACGTAAAGCTGCCCGACCGCATCGATATAGGTCCGTTCCCGTGCGGTTCGAGCACCCACTGCACGCGCCCGCCGCACGGCCTCTGATCCACTCGCGAGTTGCGCCGGTGACTTGAACCCGGCGAACGGATTGCCCCAACTGCTGAGCGCGATGCCCCAATAAGCCATCGCGCATTGCGGATCCTGCTTGAGAACGGCTCTAAACGTCTCAATCGCCCGCCCAAACTGGAACGAGTGCATGAGCGCTACAGCGGTGTTGAACTGCACTGCCACCGGCTGTGAGCAGGAGGTTCTGAACGAAACCGTGCCCAACTTTTCCGGTGCAGCATGATCATGTTGCTGGGCAGCAGCCCCGGCAACGGGGAGGCAGGCGCTTAGAGCCATGCACAGTGCCATTCTCCCGAGCATCGCAACTCCTTTGCTGGTGCGGACTTACTGGGTCTGGTCGGCTGCAAACCTTGCTGCACAAAGCCCTTGCGGTTGCCACGCCTTGGTCATCGTGGTCGCTGGCTGGTTCGCATCGTGCAGGATGAGTGCGAAGCCTCGTCGGGACACCTTGCCGATCGCCATGAGCAGCATGGGCGGCCCTGCCTCGATCATCAAGCTGTTGCCCCGCCCGCGCGCGACTCTCGCCCGATTGGGGCTTTCGAGGCACGTGTCCCCGGTGAGGGCGAAGAAGGCTTCCGGCCCCGAGTGCGTGTGCAACGGCGCCGTCGTGCCCGGAAGGAACACCGACCGAAGATACTCCGCGGTGTAGGTCGACGCTGGCGCGACCTGAAGTGGCCCGACATCTGCCACGTGCTTCCCTTTCCTGGCCCGCCAGCCTTTGCTTGCCACGGTGAACAGCCAAGTGGATCCGAAAGCCTCGACGACGACGCTCGACCTGATGCCTGCGGCGGAAGCGGCGGTCCGGGACGAAAAGCGGTCGAGGTGCCAGTAGACATCGCCCGCCGGAAGTGACGTGATTACCTGGCGGGCGAGCAAGCAGGCCGGTCCGGGCTCCTCGGCCGCGCCGCATGGGCGCGTGGTTGCCTGAGCGCCTGCAACGCTTGGCACCGCGAAAGCGCTTATCGCAGCAAGAGCAACAAGGACTCCTCGCATCGTCATGTTCCTCGGACAGCTTGCGAGAGGGTGTCTGTTTCCCGTGTCGCGCACAACTAGCGCGCGCGGCGCGAACCTAGCGGAACTGCTCGACAGGCCGTGTCTTGAAGAGCCCACATCCAGACATTCACGCTGGCAGTTTGGTTCGCCACCATTGGCCAACCGTTCATGATTACCGGCGGTCAACTCAATCCCGCGCCACACCTCGAACTGATCTGTTCTTCTGGCGCCCCGCGATTTGGTCCCTCGCTGATCGGGCCGGGTAAAACGCTAGGTTCGAGCAAACTGTGCCTGGTCACGGCAGGCAGACCAAAGGACACCAGATCAGCCAAGCGCCCAGTGAATAAGATGCTTCAGTTCAAAATTGTCCGTACCGGTTGGCGCGATCGGCGCCATGGGGCGCCAGCCCGCCTGGTGGATGAAGGAGCCAGGGTCACCCAGCAACAGGCCAAGAAAGCTTTCCAGCACGATGGTGCTGCCGATCGGACCGAGGTGATGGCCACCCAGCTTGTCGTTCCCGCCACGCTCAGCCGCGGGCATATCGTCGGTGTCGCCGGGATCCCAGGTGCCATACCATTCCGCTTCGCGCAGCACGTAGTACCAGAGTGGCGTGTTCGCGCCGAAACTGTCGAGCAGGGGACGTCGGGCATCGCGCGCGGCGTCGATGCCGGCATCGCCCGTGCTGCCGGAGAAGGAAGCATTGTTCCGCGAGCCGGCGGACCAGATCTGCTCTGGGGTCAGCATCGGGAACCGTGCAGCGGGAAAGCTGCCGACGCTCATAGCCTGGCCAACCTGCTCCGCGGTCGGAAGCCGCAATCGCGAGCCCCGCAACAGGTTCAGGTACGCGAGGTTTCGTTCGATTGGTTTGCGGCCCTGTAGATCCGGGTTCACCAGCAGCCGCAGCGGATCGACGAGCATTGTATCGATCCGATAAGCCGGCTGGAGCAGTCCCTCGCCGCCCTGGACGTCGGGCGCCTCGCCTTCAAGTTCGAGGAAATAGCTCCAATCGATGCCCCAATGTTCAGGTATGCGCCGGAACCCTCGAAGGTCTTTAAGCTTGTTTGTCGTATCCGCGCGGAAGATCGGAACCCTCGTGTGCGGGGGCGGAGCTTGCTGGGTGCCGACAACCGCATTAAGGGCATAGGATGGGCGAACCATCGAGTGACCGAACCGGTAGGCGGCCGCTGCGAACTCGATCGGCATATAGGGGTATGCGGCGACGTCGCCCGGCTTGGGATAGAGCCGAAGGCGCGGGGTACCGCCAGGGTTGACGATGTCTCGATATACCTCCGGCTGGCAGATGCGCTTCAGATAGTCGTGCAGGACCACCCATTGATAATGCCATCGGGCCAGGCGAGCTGCCCTGCGGAAGCGCTCGCTGGTGCTTTGCACGCCGTTCATCAGCGCGTCGGTTCCCAGGATCCTATTGTGGAACACCGTGAAAGCCTGGTGGATCTGCGCGACCAGCGTGTTCTCGTCGTTTCGCGGGTCGCCGATCAGCGCGACACCGTCCTTGTCGCGGCGATGGTCGAACTGGGTTCGCGTGGCGTTCGGCCCGCTTGGCGCAGGACCGATGCGGTGGCTTGAAAGCCGGAAACGATACTTCTCGTCATACAGGATGACATCCCCGCCCGGCCCGTTCCCATAGACGCAGTCGAGATCGAGCGCGGCCGTCCTGAAGTTCGAGATAGCTTCAGGATCGGCCTCGGCATCCCCGATCGAAGTCTTGTCGAGCGTCAGGTCGTGATCGACGAACTGTCCGAAATACGTGTACCCCGCCGGCAATCGTACATTCTCGTCGCTGTCCGCGACGTTGAAGAACTGGCCGGCGTCGTCCTTGATCATCGACGTTGCCAGGGCGGCCAGGGCCCCTTCGTCGAACTCCGGCCCCTCCAGCCCCCCGAACATCCGGCCGAAGCGCCCGAATTCGCCATCTGCCGCAGCCGCCAAGCCACGATGATCACCTTGGAAATGCGAGCGCGCCATGTTCTCTCCAAGAAGCTTGCCGATTGCTGGCTGCTAGGTTCGCCTGGGTGTGACCCCGATGAGGATCGGCCAGTCACCGCAAGCTCTCAATTTCATAACAGAAAGCAAAAGCGGGGACGGGGTTCGCGCGCCACTACGTGTTTCTACGCTGGCGCTCGCCACGTCGCTGCATGCACGCGCAACCGGGCTGCCCACCAATCGCCGACCACGCGCGATTCGGCGACGCGTACTAGCTTGCCACCCGGCGACGGGGGGCGTCAGCTCAGGTCAATCACGCTGGCCGTTGAAGGCCCCGTGCGCGCCCCTGCGACAAGGCGAAGGCAAAGATATCCGCCCATTGGTCGTCCGACTGTTGCCGTGTCGATCCAACGCCATGTCCTGCATCGAAAGTCACGCGGAGCAGCACCGGACCGCCGACGGACGCCTTTTGCAACCGTGCCGCGAATTTGGCCGGGTGCCATGGTGCGACCCGAGGATCGGTCATCCCTGTGATGGCGAGCACGGCCGGGTAGCGCACCCCATCCTTGATCTTTTGGTAGGCATCCATCGCCACCAGTCCCCGGTACTCGGCATCGTTGGTCGGATCGCCAAATTCAGGGAAGTTGGGCGCGGAGTTCTGCTCCACGCCCGCGCGGGACGTATTGGTCCAGCCGACGTTGTCGACCGCAGCGGCGAACAGATCGGGCCGCTCAGCCAGCGCGTTGCCGACCGCGATCCCTCCGGCGGACGTGCCCATGATCGTCAAACGCGGCGTCGAGGTCCAGCCGGCGCGGATCACCGCTTCGGTTCCGTCGATGAAGTCCTGCCACGTATGGTGCTTGTTGGCCTTCTGGCCCGCGCGCCACCAGGGGGCCCCGAACTCGCCGCCACCGCGTGCGTGCACCTCGAACAGGACGCCCCCTCGCTCCAGAAATGCCAGAAACCGAGGCGAGAACACGGGCGATGCCGATATCCCGTAGCTGGAATAGCATTGACCGAGCGCCGGGGCCGACCCGTCGCGCTTCAGTCCGCGCTTCGCGATGATCGACACCGGCACCTTGGTTCCGTCGCGCGCGGTCGCGATCAGGCGCGTGGATTTGTAAGCCGCAGTCGAAAAGCTTGGCTTGGGGCTCAGCCCCGTGTCGATCAACCTGCCATCAGGCTGCGCGCGCCAGATGCCGAAGGGCTGCACCCATCCCGCCATTCGCACGTCTACACCAGGCTTATCGGGCGAGCCGTAGGCGGCAAAGATGCCAGCATCGAACGGCATGGCGATGTCGCTCACCGCGCCACTCGGCGCCACCCGGTGGAGCGTCATCGGCCCACCATTCTGACGCGCGAAGTAGACGCCGTCGCTTGCGGCGACCAACCCCACATCCGCCGTTTCGACCGGCGTTCTTGCTTCAGGCACCACTACCAGCGCGCGCGTGATGTCCGGGTTTGCCGCGTCCAGCTTCAGGATACGGCCAAGAGGAGCCCCTTTCTCGCTTAGGAGGTACAGATCGCTGCCGTGCATCGTGAATGCGGTCGCCTGGTCCTCCAACCGTGCAGCGGCCTTCCAGCGTGCTCGCCCGGCAGCGACATCGGCCAATGGCGCGACCAGGACGCTGTTCTCCCGCCGCACTCCGCCATAGGGGACAAGAGCCGCGAAGTCTGATCCGGGCGCGGTGAACACGAACGGGAAATCAATGGGCAGCACCTTGTACCCATCCACCGTGTCGCCCCCGCCGACGATTCGGCTGTCCTCCTTCGGGTCAGTGCCGAGCCGGTGAAGCCAGGCGACGGTGTTGAGGTAATAGTCTGGCGCGCCACGCACCGCGCCCTCGCGCACCCGGACGTAGAAGAATCCAGACCCGTCGGGCAGCCATTGCGGATTGGCGAACCGTGCCCGGTCGATCGCTTCGGGAAAGTGCGACCCGTCCGCCACCCGGAGCACGCGCAGCACCGACTCTTCGGATCCTGCCGGCGACAGGCCATAGGCGATCAGCGCGCCGTCATTGGACGCGTGCCACCAGTCGAGGCTGGTATGGGCTCCATCGGGATTCTTGATCGCCTCGGGATCGACCAGCAGTCGCTTCTCGCCGCCCACATTGTCGATGACATAGAGCTTGGCGACACTGGCACCGCCCGGGCGAAACTCGACGAAGACCTTGTCGCCAGCGCGCTCGACCCTGGAGGTGACAGGCAGATCACCAGTGAGGGCGCTAATACGACGAGCTATCGCGTCACGATCCGGCAGCGCGTCCAGCGCCTTTCGCGCATATGCTGCCTGCGCGCGCATCCAGGGTTCCCACGCCGGATCTTTCGGATCTTCCATCCACCGATACGGGTCCGGCAGCGTGAAGCCGAGCCGTGTGTCGACGGCTGACCCGGTTTTCGCCAGCGGCGGCTTTGCACCTTGTGCGAACAAAGTCTTGGGCAGCCCGACCGCAACGGTCGCGACCATGGCTCTCACAAAGTAACGGCGATCCATCATAGCCCCCCGGCTTACGCCGTTTGAGAACGGCGCCATCATGACGGAGAGCAGGCTGGCATAGGGCTGGAGAAGTGTCGAGTTTGTATCGAGTGCTGGACAGTCTGATACGTATATTTACTTCATCCGATACTAGCTTGGGCTGCCTTTGCACGCTGTTTCACCGTTGGCATCGCCGAGCTAGCCAGTTCTGTCTTTTACGGTCGATCGGACCTTTGACGCACTTGCTCGGATTTTTCCGAGCACTCGCTGAGCCGTCTTGGATCACGATCTTTGGGGCGGGGCTCGGTCAAAAGCGACAGCTCACTCAACGCCGTTATGGTCGGTCGGCCTATCGGCTTGAAACTTAGCGGCGACCAGTGACGACTTTCCGTTCAGCGGCGGACAGGCTGACTGCGAGCACGATCAGCCTGCACTGGGAGGAGCAGTGCTCGGCCTGAGTGTATCTTCGTCCTAAAGTGCGCCGACGTTCGGCGGTGCCCGAAGGACAATGATAGAGCGAAAGCTACCTAGTCCGGCCCGTCATTCTAGACGACGCGTCGCGCTTCCCGCCAAGGCGGAGCAGCTCCCTGCCAGAGCGGGGCTTCTTCTGAAGAAAGTCGCCTCTGCGAACGTGCGCGAACCGCCGGTCGGTACAGACCGCCAATGGCGCGCGGCCGGCGATCCCGAAAACATTGAGGGTGGGATTCTAGAATGGTGGAGCCGAGGGGGATCGAACCCCTGACCTTCGCAATGCCATTGCGACGCTCTCCCAGCTGAGCTACGGCCCCACACCCCGGGAAGGCGGCCCCACTAGCGGGGCGCGCCGGGCTTGGCAAGCGGGCTTTCGCGCCGCTTGCCAGACCAAATCAATGTTCGTCTTCGTCGTTGTTGGTTTCGACGCCCAAATCGTCGTCGCCGCCCAGATCGACCTCGTCATCGGCCGACGGCTCTTCGTCCTCGGCCGTGATTGCCGCCAGATCCTCATCGTCCCCTTCCAGGTCCGCATCGGGCTTCTGTGTGTCGGCCTTGACCACCTCGAATGCGAGGGGCTGCTTGGACTTGAGGATAGGCTCGGGCTCCCAGCCATACCCGCAGTTGATGCAGGTGACGGGGTCGTCCTTCTGAAGGTCGTAAAAGCGCGTCGCGCATTTCGGGCACGTGCGCTTCGTGCCCCATTCCGGCTTGATCATGCCGCAGAAAGCCTTTCGGATACGGGTATGCGGGAGGCGGGCTGATGCCCGCTCCCGCGACGTGGGGGGCGCCTTGCCATAGCGCAAGGGCGCTGTCAAAAGCCCGCTTCCCTCATGTCAGCACCTTCCTCCCCGCACTCATCGCACGCCGCTGCGCAGCCATTGTCGATCCGCGCCAGCGGGCCTTTGCGGGGCGAGGTCGCCGTGCCGGGTGATAAGTCGATCAGCCACCGATCGCTGATGCTGTCCGCGCTGGCCGTCGGGACAAGCCAGATTTCGGGGCTGCTGGAGGGGGAGGATGTGATCGCCACGGCCGCCGCGGTACGGGCGATGGGCGCACAGGCAGAGCGGCTGGGCCCGGGCGAATGGCGAGTCAGCGGCGTTGGCGTCGGCGGGCTGCTTCAGCCCACACAGGCGCTCGACATGGGTAATTCGGGCACGTCCACGCGCCTGCTGATGGGGCTTGTCGCCTCGCACCCAATCACCGCGACCTTTGTTGGCGATGCATCCTTGTCCGGCCGGCCGATGGGGCGCGTCATTGCTCCCTTGTCGGACATGGGCGCTGATATCACGCCGGCACCGGGCGGCCGCCTGCCGCTGACCGTCCGCGGTCTCTACCCCGCCGTGCCGATTCGCTACACGCTCCCCGTCGCGTCCGCGCAAGTGAAGTCCGCGATCCTGCTCGCCGGCCTCAACACGCCCGGCACGACCACGGTTATCGAGCCTGTGCCGACCCGCGATCATAGCGAGCGCATGCTCGCCGGTTTCGGCGCGCAGCTCACGGTGGAGCCCACGCCAGAAGGCCGGGTGATCATGCTCACCGGCGAAGCGGAGCTGAAACCGCAGACCATTGTCGTACCGGGCGACCCGTCCTCCGCGGCCTTCTTCGCGGTCGCGGCCACAATCGTGCCCGGCAGCGACATCACTATCCTGAATGTCGGGCTGAACCCGACCCGGTCCGGCCTGTTCGCGGCGCTCCGGGCGATGGGCGCCGACATCGAGGAGGTGTCGCCCCGCACTGTTGGCGGCGAGCCGGTCGCAGACCTGCGCGTCCGCCATGCCCGCCTGACCGCCTGCGATCCCGACCCCGCCGCCGCGCCGTCGATGATCGACGAGTTCCCTGTCCTGTTCGTCGCTGCCGCTCTGGCAAAGGGCACCAGCCGCATCGCGGGCATCGAGGAGATGCGGGTGAAGGAATCGGACCGGATCGCGACAATGGCCGCTGGCCTGACCGCGATCGGCGTTTCGGTGGAGGAGTTGCCCGACGGCCTCGTCGTCCATGGCCGCGATGGCGAGCCCTTTGCCGGCGGTGGCCCGATCGCGACCCGGCTGGACCACCGCATCGCGATGAGCTTCGCGGTGGCCGGGCTTCATGCCTCGGCGCCCGTGGAGATCGACGACGCAGCGCCGATCGCCACCAGTTTTCCTAACTTTCTGCCCTTGTTGCGGACAGTTGGGGCGGCGTGCTGATCAGCCGCCGCGGGCTGATCGCCGGGCTGGCGATCACCGCAGCGGCGCCCGCCCTGTCCTTTCGGCGGGCGCCGCTTCAGCCGGCCACCTGGCCTGCACCGACGCGTGAGTTGATGGTGCCCGTCCCTGACGGCGGCCGAGTCTATGTCCGGGTCAACGGCGACCTGTCAGCTGCCCTTCCTCCGCTGATCCTGGTTCATGGCGGTCCGGGCGGCACGCACGGATCGCTGATGCCTGCCACCGCGCTCGCGACCGATCGCGCCGTGATCCTCTACGACCAGCTCGGCTGCGGCCGCTCGGACCGTCCCGCCGGGCGCGGCTGGTGGACCGTGCCGCACTTCGTCAGCGAGGTTGACGCGATCCGCCAGGCCTTGGGTCTCGCCCGGCTGCACCTGCTCGGCCATAGCTGGGGCGGCACGGTTGCGCTGGAATATGCCGCGCGGCGCCCTGCCGGCCTCCTCAGCACTGTGCTCGCCAGCCCGCTCGTATCGACCCGCGCCTGGATCGCCGATGCCGACGCACTCCGCCGACAATTGCCGGAGGCGGTGCAGAAAGTACTGACCGCTTGCGACGCACGCCCTGCCCCCGCCTGCACCGCGGCCACCGGCGCCTTCTACGGCGCGTTCAACGGTCGGGAGCCCCCCTCCCCGGCAGCGATCGCCTATGCCCGGACCGTGAGCGGTCGCGGGACCAACGACGACATGTACCGCGCGATGTGGGGCGGGTCGGAGTTCAGTTCGACCGGCAGCCTGCGCGACTATGATGGGGAACCGCTGCTCGCGCGGCTGGACGGCGACCAAACCTTGTTTCTGGGCGGCCAATATGATGAGGCTCGCCCTTCCACCCTCGCCGGGTTCGCTGCTCGTGTAGCCGGCGCTGAATTCGCCACCGTGCCTGGCGCCGCCCATGGCCTGTTCGGCGATCGTCCCACCGAAACACTCGGCATCGTGTCGGGCTGGCTGGAACGGCACGACGCATGACCGAAAGACTCACAGCATGATTATCGCCGTCGACGGACCCGCCGCATCGGGCAAGGGCACGGTGGCCAAGGCACTGGCCCGCCACTACAACCTGCCGCACCTCGACACCGGCCTGCTTTATCGCGCCGTCGCGGCTACCGTGCGCCGCCTGGAACTCGACCCCTCCAAGGAAGCCGATGCCGTCGCGGCATGCGATTTCGATGAACTGACGCTAGCGGATCCCGTTCTGCGGTCGGACGAGGTCGGGCAGCTTGCTTCCCTCGTCTCGGCCCACCCGCTCGTCCGTGCGGCGTTGCTCGCCCGGCAGAAGCGGTTCGCCCATCAGCCGGGCGGCGCGGTTCTCGACGGGCGGGACATCGGCACGGTGATCGCACCCGACGCGGACGCTAAGCTCTTTGTGAAAGCAACGCCGCAGATCCGCGCCAAGCGCCGTCACGCGGAGCTGCAATCCCACGGTTCCACCGTCAGCTTCGACCGGGTCCTGGCCGACATCCGTGCCCGCGATCAGCGTGACGCCAGCCGCTCCACTGCGCCGCTGGCCATGGCGGACGACGCCGCGCTGCTCGACACCAGCTTCCTGTCGATCGAGGCGTCAGTCGAACGTGCGATCCAGCTTGTCGAGGGCCAGCGAGCCCGAAACAAGGTTAACAAACTGTAAACATTTCCTTTTTTGGAACGACCTGGCTTAATCTCGGTTCTATCGTCATGCCAGTAAACCAGCGTACCGTTCTCGTGGTCGAAGATGACCACCTGATCCTTCTGAACGCCCGCATCCTGCTAGAGAATGCGGGGCTGTCGGTGCTGGTCGCCAATGACGCCTTGCAGGCGCTGGAGTTGCTCGACGCACGACCTGAGGTGAGCGCCCTGTTCACCGACGTGATCATGCCCGGGCCGATCGACGGCGTGGCGCTGGCGGAGGAGGTCAGCCGACGCCGTCCTGACATCCCCGTGTTCATCACCTCCGGATCGCCCGAAACGGCGCAGCGCACGCTGCCGGCATCGGCCTCGTTCCTGCCCAAACCCTATACGGCCAGTCAGCTCACCAGCCTGCTCGTCGCCTGAAAGGCGACGCGGCGGCCGTCAGCTGAAGCCGTTTGCCAGGAACCGCTCCGCCACCGCGCAATGCAATGCGATCCCGCGGGCCATGATCGCCTCGTCCACCGTCATGCGGGTATTGTGGAGCGGCGGGTTGGTGGCAGGGTCCGTTCCGGGAGGGGCAACGCCGATGAATGACATGGCGCCCGGCACGTCGCGCAGGACATAGGAAAAATCCTCGCCGCCCATCATCGGCGCCTTCATGGTGCTGTAGGCGCCTTCACCGCCCAGCGCCGTTGCACAGCCGCGTACCAAGTCGATGGCGCGCGGATCGTTCATGGTGACGGGATAGCCGTCGTCGATCCACGCTTCCGCCGTGGCCCCATGCGCCGCCGCAATGTTGGTCACTATCCGCTTGAACGCGTCGAACATCAACGCCCGGGTCGGCTCCGACAGGGTGCGCAATGTTCCCAGCATTTCGACGCTGTCGGGCACGATGTTGTGCGCGCCGCCATCCGCCAGCATCCGCGTGATCGACAGCACGGCGGGGTCGCTCACCGGAACCCGCCTGGCGATGAATGTCTGCAACGCGCCCACGATCTCGCACGCGATCGGTACGGGATCGATATTCTCGTGCGGCATGGCGGCGTGGCCGCCGCGCCCGTTGACCCGCGCATGCACCGTGTTGGCGGAGGCGAGCAGCGGCCCCGGCCGCGTCACCACCACGCCCGATGGCATGTTGGGGCTGATGTGGAGCGCGAACGCCGCCTCGGGTGCCGGGTCTGCCAGCAGCCCGTCCTCCATCATGAAGCGGGCGCCGTGATAGCCCTCCTCACCCGGCTGGAACATGAACACGATCGTGCCCGGCAGCTCTTCCTTCCGCGCGCACAGCGCCTTGGCCGCGCCGACCAGCATCGCCGTGTGCGTGTCATGGCCACAGGCATGCATCGCGCCGGGGGTTCGGCTCGCGAAGTCGAGCCCCGTTTCCTCTGTCATCGGCAGCGCGTCCATGTCGCCGCGCAGCAACACCGTGCGCCCGTTGCTGCCCTCACCCACGCCACCGGCACGTCCGCCGCGCAGGATCGCGATCAGCCCGGTGGTCGACGGCCCTTCCCGGAACTCCAGCGGCAGGCCCTCTATTGCCGCCTTCACCTTGGCCGTGGTGCGTGGCGTTTGCAGCCCGATCTCAGGGTCCGCATGGATCGCACGTCGCAGCGCCACCGTATCGGCCAGCCCAGCCTCCCCGATCGCGGTCCAGTTAGTATCGGATTGATAGGTCATGGTGGGCTCCGGCGACGCGTGAGGGCCGCAGACTAACGCCCTCGCCCGCCCTTGGTAAGCCCGATCGCGCCTGCGGCCGAACGCCATGCAGCAGGGTCCAAGCGCTTATCGACCCCGCAGCAGGTTCCCCAGGATGGACCGGGCGACGCTGCCGATCAGCCCACCGCCCGACGAGGCCGACGACCGCCGGCGCGAGCTGGTGCCGAACACCTCGCGCCCGATCTCGTTGGCGACCTGCCGCCCAATCGAGCTTGAGGCGGAGCGCGCAGCGCTGGTTGCCATCTTGGCCCAGGGGTCGCTCGTCTGCGCCCGACCCGCCTCGCGCCGTGCCGCAGCTTCCGCGCGTTCCTGATCGCGCTGCACCGCCCGCTCCACCGCCAACCGCGCGCGCTCGGCCCGCGCGTCCTCCTTGGCCTGGGCAGCCGCCGTTTTCTCCGCCGCGCCTGCTGCCTTTGACTCCGCCGCCGCCGCTGCCGATTCCTGCGTCTTGGCAGCGAGCATCTCTTCGGCCGATTCCCGGTCGACGGCGTGGTCGTACTTGTCCCCGACCGCGTCCGTCTCGATCAGCACGCCCCGTTCCTCGGGCGTGATCGGGCCGACACGGCTGCCCGGCGGCGCGATCAGCGTACGGGCGACCGGCGCCGGCGAGCCATCGGGCTGCAACAGCGACACCAACGCCTCTCCGACCTTCAGCTCGGTGATCGCCGCCGCCACGTCCAGCCCGGGCCGCGGCCGGAAGGTTTCGGCCGCCGCGCGCACCGCCGCCTGGTCGCGCGGGGTAAAGGCACGCAGGGCATGCTGCACCCGGTTGCCGAGCTGCCCGGCCACCTTGTCCGGGATGTCGAGCGGGTTCTGGGTGATGAAGTACACGCCCACGCCCTTGGACCGGATCAGCCGCACGACCTGTTCGATCTTGGTCAGCAGCGCCGCGGGTGCGTTGTCGAACAGCAGGTGCGCTTCGTCGAAGAAGAAGCACAGCTTGGGCTTGTCGGGGTCGCCCACCTCCGGCAGCGCCTCGAACAACTCGCTCAGCAGCCACAACAGGAACGTCGCATAAAGCTGTGGGCTCGCCATCAGCTTGTCGGCGGCGAGCACGTTGACGACGCCCCGCCCCTTGTCGTCCACGGCGATGAAGTCGTCGAGGTCCAGCGCCGGCTCACCAAAGAAGTGGTCCGCGCCCTGGCTGCGCAACTGCAACAGCGCGCGCTGGATCGCGCCCACCGACTGCTTGGTCACATTGCCATAGGTGGTGGTCAGTTCCCCCGCTCGACCCGCGACATCCGCCAGCATCGCCTGGAGGTCGTCCAGGTCGATCAGCGGCAACCCCTCCTCGTCCGCCACGTGAAAGGCGATCGCGAGCACGCCCTCCTGCGCTTCGCTGAGGTCGAGCAGGCGCGGCAGCAGCAATGGCCCCATCTCTGTCGCGGTTGTGCGAATGGGATGCCCCTGCTCGCCGAACAGATCCCAGAACTGCGTCGGATTGTCGCGAGAGCGCCAGTCGGTATCGCCCACCTCCGCCGCGCGCGCGCTGAACGCGGCATAGGTCTTGGCCGTCGCCGATCCCGCCATGGCGAGCCCCGCGAGGTCGCCCTTCACATCCGCGACGAAGCACGGCACCCCGGCTGCGGAGAAACCCTCAACGATGCGCTGCAAGGTCACCGTCTTCCCGGTGCCCGTCGCGCCCGCGATCAGTCCGTGCCGATTGGCGAGCCGCAATTGCAACGCCTGCGGATCCGCCCCGCCCACGCCCGCGCCGATCAGGATAACGTCGCTCATCCAGTGTCCTCCGCTACGCCCCGCTATCGATCCGCCACGACCAAAAGAAAAGGGCCGCCGCGGTTCCCCGCAACGGCCCCTCCCACCGATCAGGTCCGATCAGTTCTTGATCTTCACCGGAACGAAGATTGCATTGCCACGGCCCCGGCTGACCAGCAGCAAGACCTGCGCACGCCCGGCAGCCTTCGCCGACGCCACGCCGCGCGCGAGGTCCGCTGCCGTCCGCACCGGCACCGAGTTGATCGACTGGATCACGTCGCCGCGCTTCAGCTTCTGACCGGCGTCGCTCGACGGATCGGCCTGGGCGACGACCACGCCCTGTATGGTCGAGTCCACACCCAGCGACCGCGCGATCTGCGGGGTCAGCGGCTGGACGCTGAGGCCCAGCGAACCCGGCGCGGTTTGCGCCGTGCCCGAACCGCTGTCGTCGTCAGGGATCCCGTCGCCATCGTCACCGCCGCCCTGCAACGCAGCCAGCTGGTCTTCGGATGGGCGGGTGCCCACCGTCGCAGTCACGGCCACCGGCTTGTTCTCGCGGATCACGTCCAGGCGAACCGTCGACCCTGGCGCGGTGTTCGCCACCAGTGACGACAGCGTCTGGTCTGGATTCACCTGCTTGCCGTTCACCTTCGTCACGATGTCGCCGACCCGCAGGCCAGAGCGCGACGCGGGACCGCCCGGCTCGATCGAACCGATGATTTCGCCCTGGTCCTTGCTGACGCCGGTAGCGGCCGCAAAGTCCTCGTTCAGGCGCTGGATGCCAACGCCCAGATACCCGCGCTGGATTTTCTGGCCAGCGCGCAGCTTGTCGATGATCGGCTTCGCCTCGGTCGCGGGGATCGCGAAACCGATGCCGATGTTACCGCCGGACTGCGAAAAGATCTGGCTGTTGATGCCGATCACGTCGCCAGCCATGTTGAACATCGGGCCGCCGCTGTTGCCTTGGTTGATGGCAGCATCGGTCTGGATGAAGGTGTCGAACGGGCCCGGCTGGCCGGTTTGGCGATGGACCGCAGACACGATGCCCGCCGTCACCGTGCCGCCCAGGCCGAACGGCTGGCCGATCGCGACCACCCAGTCGCCAACGCGCGCACGGGTCGAATCACCCAGCCGCACGAACGGCAGGTTGGTCGCATCGATCTTCAGCAGCGCCAGGTCGGACGTCGGGTCACGCCCGATCAGCCGGGCCTTGTACTCCTTGCGATCCTGCAGGGTGACCGTGATCGATTCGACGGTCGCGCCGCGGGTGCCCGCCGCGATCACGTGGTTGTTGGTGACCACATACCCGTCGGCGGAGATGATGAAGCCTGACCCCAGCGACTGTGCCTCCCGCGTCGCTGGCGCGCCGCCGCCCTGGCCGAACTGTTGGCCGAATAGCTCGCCGAACGGCGTGCCGGCGAACGGGTTCTGCTGCTGCTGAACCTGGACGCGCTGGGTGGTGGAGATGTTCACCACCGCCGGCTGCAACTTGGCCACCAGGTCGGCGAAGCTCGCTGGCGCACCGGCGCGCGGCACGGCCGAGGCAATCTGGCCCGGATCATTCTGGGCCGTCTGGGGCGGTGCTGGCTGGAGCGCGAGTGCTGCGGTCGCGCCGCCGAGAAGAAGAGCACCTGTAAGGGTGTAAGCATTGCGCAAGGGGATCTATTCCTCTCGTTTGATCGTCAATTTGCCGCGTTTACTGACGTAAACAGGCTGAACGCTGATTGAATATGACCGGATGATGCCGGCGGTTGCAGCACAGGTGGGAACGCCCCGTGCCGCTCGCCAGCCCTTTACCGGTCACGCCCGGCAAATTCCTTGAGATAGGCGTTGTCCGGCCCCAGCACGAAACTGGTCGATCCCGATGGCGGCGGATTACCGTCTGCACCGAACGTGCGGCGGTAAGACTGCATCGCGCGATAAAAGTTGTAGAATTCCGGATCGCGACCGAACGCGTCGGCATAGATGCGCGCCGCATCGGCGTCCGACTGGGCCCGCACGATCTGCGCGTCACGCTGGCCGCGGGCGCGGATCGTGTTCGCCTCCTGCTGGCGCTGAACCTGCATGCCGCGCAGCGCGCTGTCGAGCGGCGATCCGACCGGCAGATCCGCATGCTTGATGCGAACGTCGACGATCTCCACGCCGTACTTCTGCGCGTCGCGCTGCAGCCCGGCCTGGATGTTGTCCATCAGCCGTCCGCGCTCGGGGCTGAGCAATTCGGCGAACTGCCGCTTGCCAAGCTCGTTGCGCAGCGCGGAGCCGAAGATCGGCTTCAGCTGGTTCTCCACCCCCAGCTCGCTCCCGGCCGTCACCACCATGCGCAGCGGGTCGACCACGCGGAAGCGGGCAAAAGCATCGACGTTGACGCGGATCTGGTCGGTGGACAGCACGGGCGTGTCCTCCAGGTCCAGGTTCAGTACGCGCTTATCGACCCAGACGATGCGGTCGATGAACGGCACACGCACGATCAGCCCCGCGCCCGATCGCCCAATGGCTTGCCCGGGCTGGTAACGGTTGATCGCGTCACCCACCGGCTGTTCGAACCGAAGGATCACCGCCTGCTGCGTTTCGGGCACGATGGCGAAGGTCGCCGCCGCGATGATGACGGCGATCAGCGCCGCGATCCCGATAAAGACCGGGTTACGCCAGGACCAAGCGCTCATTGTGCGCCTCCCGCCGGGGGGGCAGGCGGAGCGGAGGGCTGCACCGTCGTTTCCGTGGGCGGCAACGGCAAGGGCTGCGCCCCCTTCAGCGACAGGTATGGCATCACACCGGGCGCCGCGATCACGGTTTTGTCACTGCGCGCCAGCACGGCCTCCATGGTCTCGTAGTACAGCCGGCGACGGGTCACCTCCGGCGACAGCTTGTACTGATCGTAGTATTTGTCGAACGCCGCCGCCTCGCCCTGCGCGCGCGCGACGACCTGGCTGGCATAGGAACGCGCCGCCTGGATGTTGGCGGACGCTTCCTGCTGGGCGGCGGTGACCGCGTTGAAATCCTCGATGATCCGCGCGGGCGCCGACGCCTGCTTGATCGACACGCCCTGAACGCGAACGCCGGACTTGTAGCTGTTCAGGATCTCCTGCGTCAGGTCGGCGACCCGGCTTTCGACCAGGGTGCGGCCGTTGCCCGTCGCCTGCTGGAACGTCGTCGTTGCCAGCACCGCGCGCATGGCGCTTTCGGCGGCATCGCGCACCGTCTGCTGCGGCTCGGCTAGCTGGAACACGAAATTCTGCGGGCTGCTGATGTCCCAGCGCACCGCATAGGCCAGGTCGACAATGTTGCGGTCGCCGGTCAGCATCAGGTTTTCCCCATTGTCCTTGGGGAAATCGTCGGTGCGGATCTTCTGCACGTCGACCTTGCGCACCGTGGCAATCGGCGCTGGCAGCGTCAGCCGAATGCCGGGATCAAGGGTTCCCGCATAAGCGCCAAGATAGCTGACCACGCCCTGCTGCTGCGGCCCGATCGCGTGGATGGAGGTGAGCGCGATCCACAGCACCGCGATGATGCCGGCACCGATGCCCCACAACGCCCGCGCGTTGCCGGACGGCAGGCCGCCGCCACCGGAGCTGCCGTTTCCACCGCCACCGCCGCCAGTGCCGCGGGCGCGCTTCAGGAACTCGTCCAGGGCACTTGGCCTGGTCGTCGGCCCCTTGCGCCCGCCGGGCGGAACCGACCACGGATTGCGCGGCCCCGCGCCATCGTCACCGCCAGTGCCGCCGCCGCCCCAAGGACCCTTGGGCTCGGCACGCAGGATGGAGGGCAGGGAAAAAGGGCGGCGCAGCCAGCCCGTCAGGTTCGTCATGCTGACTTCTATAGGAACGGGCCCGGCACAAAAACAGTGCCAAGCGTCCGCACCGGCCTTATGCGGTCGCCATGGTCGATCGGGCAGAAGTGGAAGCGGCAGTCGCCGCAGTGGCAGGCCGGCGGGCAAGCGTCCGGATCGAGGGCTCGCGTGTCGGTGTCGTGATCGATGCGACGGGGCTGTCCGCGCCCGAACGCGATGCACTGGAAGCCAACGCCCGCGCCGCCGCCAGCGTGCGGGGCGCAGAGGTTCGCGTCGTGGTCACCGCCGAACGTCTGGACCGGCGCCTGATCGCGGTTGCGTCGGGCAAGGGCGGGGTCGGCAAATCCACGGTCGCCGCCAACCTGGCCATCGCGCTCGCCCGCGCGGGCCGGCGAGTCGGACTGGTCGACGCGGACATATACGGCCCTTCGCAGCCCCGGCTGATGATGGCGGAGGGGGAGCGCCCGACCGCTCGTGACCAGCGGCTCGACCCCGTTCCGACCCCTTATGGCGTACCCATGTTGTCGATGGGGCAGCTGGTGGAGCCGGGGCGCGCGATCGCCTGGCGCGGGCCGATGACCGCGGGCGCGCTTGGGCAGCTGGTGGACGCCGATTGGGGCGCGACCGACACGCTGGTCGTCGACCTGCCGCCCGGCACCGGCGACGTGCAGCTGACCATGATCCAGAAACACCGCCCGGCCGGCGCGGTGATCGTGTCGACACCGCAGGACCTTGCCTTGATCGACGCCACCCGCGCGATCGACCTGTTCGCCAAGGCCGGCGTGCCTATCATCGGCGTGATCGAGAACATGGCGGGCTATGCGTGTCCCCATTGCGGCGAGATATCCGACCCGTTCGGCCGTGGAGGAGCGGAAGCGGAAGCGGCGCGACTCGGCGTGCCCTTCCTTGGCCGTGTGCCCCTGTCCATCGACATCCGCACCGCGTCCGACGCGGGCAAGCCCCCCGCCGCCGATCCCGATGACCGCGTGTTCGCCCCGATCGCGGAGCGCGTGGCGGAGTGGCTGGCTGCCAGCTGATCGAGGAGGCCGACCCGTGCAGCTGGTCCGCCACCCCCGCCTCCCCCTGCTGGAGGGGCCGACGCCGATCCAGCGCCTGTCCCGCCTCGAACACGCGCTGGGTGTTGCGGACGGGCCCGGGCTGTACGTGAAGCGCGACGACCTGATGGGCCTGGGTGGCGGGGGCAACAAGCTGCGCAAGCTTGAGTATCTGCTTGGCGAAGCGCGGGCGCAGGGTTGCGACACCTTCATCACCACCGGCGCGCGGCAATCGAACCATGCCCGGCTCAGCGCCGCCGCCTCAGCACGCGCCGGAATGGCTTGCGAACTGGTGCTGACCGACACGGTGCCCCGGGACGATGAGGCTTATCGCCGCAACGGCAACGTCCTGCTCGACCGGCTGTTCGGCGCAACCGTTCACCGCCACCCCGCCGGTACCGACGCGCTCGCCGCGGCGCAGGATCGGGCCGCCGCGCTGACGGTGGCCGGCAGGCGACCCTATGTCGTAGGATCGGGCGGTTCCTCCCCGCTCGGCTGCCTTGGCTATGCTGCCTGCGCTGCGGAGATCAAGCGCCAGGAAGGGGAACTCGGTCTCCGCTTTGCCCGTGTTGTGATCCCCAATGGCAGCTCGGGCACCCATGCCGGGCTTGCTGCCGGGCTGAAGGCGCTGGGGGACGACCCTGCGCGCGTGACCTCATTCACCGTGCTGGCGCCGCTTTGCAATGCGATCGAGAACAGCCGCCAGCTTGCCGAGCGGACGCTGCACCTCCTCGACCCCGACGCAGCTATCCAGGAGGCGGACATTGTCGTGCGGGGCGACCAACTCGGCGGCGGCTATGGCGTCCCGACTGAGGCGATGTTCGACGCGGTGCGGCTGGTCGCGCGCACGGAGGGGCTGCTGCTAGACCCGGTTTATGGCGGAAAGGCCTTTGCGGGCCTCCTCGCCGCCATCGATAGTGGTGAGTGGCGCGAGGGCGGGCCGCTGCTGTTCGTGATGACCGGCGGCTTACCCGGCCTGTTCGCTTATGAGCCCGCCCTTCGCGGCTGAACCGCCGCGGCCCATGCGCGTTTCCTGTCCGAATGGGAGATCACGCATGCCGCTGACCCGCGACGAGGATATCAAGGCCCTGCTGGAGGGCGCCCGCACCATCGCGCTGGTTGGCGCGTCCGATCGCCCCAGTCGCCCTTCCTATGGCGTGATGCGGTTCCTCCAGGGGCATGGCTATCGCGTCATCCCGATCAACCCGCAGATCACGGGCGAGCATGTTCATGGCGAGTTCGTGTTCCGCGATCTGCACCAGCTTGGCGATCCCATCGACATCGTCGACATCTTTCGCCGGCCAGAGGCGGCCGGGGAAGCGGTGGACGAGGCGATCGCGATCGGGGCAAAGGCCGTGTGGATGCAACTGGGTGTCATCAACCATGCGGCCGCTGCACGCGCCGAGGCCGCTGGGCTGAAGGTCGTGATGGATCGCTGCCCCGCCATCGACATCCCCAGATTGGGCGTCGCCAGGGTGGACGCGGGCTGATCCGTTTGCGCGCGTTTTCCACGCTGGACAGATTGGCGGGGAGGTCTAGGCTCCACCCATGATCGCGCTGCTCCTGCTCGCCGCGGCGGCTGACGACCCTGCGCTCGCCCGGGCGCAGGCGCGGCTTGCCCCCGAACAGCCGTGCAGCCTCAACCCGTCCGACCCGGATGTGGTAACCGTTTGCGCCCGTCGTCGCGCCGATCGCTTTCGCGTGCCTTACCTGACCGTCACGCCGGGCGATCCGCGCCACGAGGCGGTCCTGGTCGAGCGCGATCGCCTGCTTCTACGGACCAACCCCGTACAGGAACTCTCACCCTTCCTGGTCGGGGGTGGCATGGCCGGTGCCACGGTCAAGGCCGGCGCGGGCGGCGTCCATGCCGAAACCTTGAGGCCGCTCGCCCCATGATCTTACCCTTGTTGCTTCAGGCCGCCGCCGCCGCCATACCTGCCCAGCCCACGGCACCGGTTACGCGCGCCAGTTCGGCACCCAGCGGCAACAGCTTTTCGATCCTGGCCGACCCATGCGCCCGCAGCGGCACTACCCCGGTCGGCAACGACGTGGTGGTGTGCGGCAAGGGCGCGGATACCCGCCGCCTGCCGCTGCCCGACGAACGCGAGCCGACCGGCCCCACGGCGTCGAACCCGAACAAGACGGGCATCGGCGCGCTGAATGCCAGTTCCACGCCCTGCGCCGCCTCAATTGGCGGATGCCAGGTCGGCTTTGGCCAACCGCTGGTCGCCGCGGCAGTGAAGGGCCTGTTCACCGCCGTATCGGACGGAATCGCCGATCGAAAGGTCCGCCGCGCCCGCCGCGACACCGCTGGGCAGCGGGTCGCGATACCGCTGGACGACCCGGCGGTACCAGTAAACACAAAGGGGCGCGTCCTGCCTTAAAGCCCCGCCGGGCCGGGCCTCAGCCCAGGATGTGCATCCACAATGGCTCGCCGGTCAGGCTTTGCGAGCCGCGCAGCCGCTCCAGCGCCTGTGCGACCGAGCGCTCGGGGCCTTCATGCGTCACGATCGCGACCAGCACACTGCCGTCCACCGCCGCGCCGCGCTGGATCAGGCTTTCGATCGACACGCCGGCGTCGCGCATCGCCGCCGCGATCTCCGCCAGCACGCCAACCTTGTCGACCACGCTGAAGCGGACATAGGCGCGGCCCCGACGCGAACCGCCATCGGCCGGCTCGGGCGTCTCGAGTGAAGCGGCGG
This sequence comes from Sphingomonas aerophila, assembly GCF_014199305.1. GTDB lineage: Bacteria > Pseudomonadota > Alphaproteobacteria > Sphingomonadales > Sphingomonadaceae > Sphingomonas > Sphingomonas aerophila. The sequence goes on along the minus strand of NZ_JACIJK010000003.1, from coordinate 70,787 downwards.
GCATGGCGAAGGGCGGGCCGAACTCCCGCCGCGCGATATCGATCAGGTCGGCGACGACGGCGCTCGCCGTTGGCCCCTCCCCGGCGCCCGCGCCCTGGAACAGCAGCCGCCCCACGAAGTTGCCCTCCGCCACGACGGCGTTGGTTGATCCGGTGACGTGCGCCAGCGGGTGGCTGACCGGTACGAGATGCGGGTGCACCCGCTGGAATAGCCCGGACGCCCCCGCCTCCGCCACGCCCAACAGGCGCACGCGATAGCCCAGCGCCGCCGCCTCCGCGATGTCGGCGGCCAGCACGCCGCGAATCCCATGTGCCTCGACTGCGTCGAACGCCGGTCGCGAGCCAAAGGCGATAGCGGCAAGGATCGACAGCTTGTGCGCCGCGTCCACGCCGTCGATGTCAAAGGACGGGTCCGCTTCCGCAAAGCCCAGCGCCTGCGCCTCTGCCAGCACCTCCGCAAAGTCGCGGCCTTCGGCCTCCATGGTCGACAGGATGAAATTGCAGGTGCCATTCAGCACGCCATAGACGCGGGCGATTGCGTTCGCGGCCGCGCCCTCGCGCAGCCCCTTGATGACCGGGATGCCGCCCGCGACCGCCGCTTCGAATTTCAGCGGTGCGCCCGCCGCCTCCGCCGCCTGCGCCAGCTCATAGCCGTGATGCGCCAGCATCGCCTTGTTGGCGGTGACAAAGCCCTTGCCGGCCGCCAGCGTCGCACGGGCCAGCGCCAGTGCCGGGCCGTCCGAGCCGCCGATCAGCTCCACCACCACATCGGCATCGGCATGGGCCAACGCCCCGGTGTCATCGACCCAATCGAAGCGATTGAGGTCGATGCCGCGGTCCTTGTGCCGGTCGCGCGCGGATACCGCGACGACCTCGATCGGGCGACCCGCCCGCCGTGCGATCAGATCGCGATTGGCATCGAGCACGCGCACGACCCCCGCGCCAACCGTGCCCAACCCCGCCAATGCCACCCGCAACGCGTCTGCCATGTCCTGCCCTCCGCTTGGGGGTGGGGGCTAGCGGAACGGGGGCGCCCCTGTCGAGGCGCGTTTGGGCGCGTCGCCCACATGCGATTGGCGTGAGGAGGCGCCGGAGCGCGTCAGATGCGGCGGCGGCCCGAGAAGAGCTGGATCAGGCCAATCACCACCGCAACCACCAGCAGCAGATGGATCAGGCCGGCACCGACATGGAGCGAGAAGCCGAGCAGCCACAGGATCACCAGGATAACGACGATCGTCCACAACATGCCATCATCTCCTCACCGCAGGTCATCGCCTGTGAACAGGAAAACCGGCACCGGGCGGGATCGTTCCTGCCGCCAAGCGACGGCCCAAATCAGCGCGCATGAAATGCTGTCCTACACCGATCCGCTCTGGCAGGGTGCATCGCATGATCCGAGCCACCGTCCCCTCGCCTGCCGTTCCGCCAAGCGCTGGAGGCCGAGCGGAGGCGGGCGGTTGGGCGCCCTGCAGCAACCGGCGGACCGTTCGGGCATGAGCGCCACAAAGACATCCTCGCCCGCCGAGCTGACGATTCGCGGTGTGCTGCTGGGCGCGGCGATCACGCTGCTGTTCACGGCCGCCAATGTGTATCTGGGACTGAAGGTCGGGCTGACCTTTGCGACGTCGATCCCCGCGGCGGTGATCTCCATGGCGATCCTGCGCTATCTGCCGGGCGCGACCATCCTGGAGAACAATATCGTCCAGACGGTAGCCTCTGCCGCGGGCACGCTGGCGGCGATCATCTTTGTTCTGCCCGGCCTAGTCATGATCGGCTGGTGGAACGGCTTTCCCTATTTCCTGACGGCCGGCATTACCGCCACGGGCGGCCTGCTGGGCGTCATGTTCTCCGTCCCGCTTCGCCGCGCGCTCGTCGTTGATACCGACCTGCCTTATCCCGAGGGACACGCGGCGGCCGAAGTGTTGAAGGTCGGCGCGGGAAGCCGGGAGGGCGAGGAGGAAAGCGCGCGCGGCCTCCGGATCATTGCGCTCAACTCGCTCGCCTCGGCCGCGTTCGCCATCCTGACGCAGACCCGGCTCGCCGTGGCGGAAGCAACGACGTTTTTCCGCGTCGGATCGGGCGCGTCCACCGTATCGACCGGGCTCAGCTTTGCGCTGGTCGGGGTCGGGCACCTGGTTGGCCTGTCAGTCGGCATGGCGATGCTGGCGGGCATCGTCATCGGTTATGGCGTGGCGCTGCCGATGCTGACCGCGGGCAATCCGCTGCCGACCGGCGTTGCCGATTGGGTCGGCACCGTGTTCCGCAACGACGTCCGTTTCCTCGGCGCGGGCGTGATCGGTGTCGCGGCGGTGTGGACGCTGGTGCGCATCGCCGGCCCGGTGATCGGCGGCATCCGCAGCTCGCTCGCCGCGTCGCGGGCGCGGGGCCGGGATGAAGTGGTTGCCATCGAGGAGCGCGACCTGTCGTTCGGCATCGTCGTCGGTGGTTCGCTGCTGATCCTGATCCCCATCGCCTGGCTGTTGTGGAGCAGCATCGCCGGGGGGCCGCTTGCCGGGTCCGCGATACCGCTGATCGCCGGCGCGCTGTTGTTCGTGGCGGTGCTGGGGCTCGTGATCGCGGCGGTGTGCGGCTATATGGCGGGGCTGATCGGCGCGTCGAACAGCCCCGTGTCGGGCATCGGCATCCTGTCCGTCCTCGCCGCCAGCCTGATGCTGGTCGGGCTGTTCGGCCGCGGCACGCCGCCGGAGACGACCCAGGCGCTGGTCGCTTATGCCCTGATCGTCACCGGCGTGGTGTTCGGCGTCGCGACGATCTCCAACGACAATCTCCAGGACCTGAAGACAGGCCAGCTGGTTGGGGCGACGCCGTGGAAACAGCAAGTCGCGCTGCTGCTCGGGGTGGTGTTCGGGTCGCTGGTGGTACCGCCGGTGCTGGACCTGATGGCGACATCCTTCGGCTTTGCGGGGATGCCCGGCGCCGGTCCTAACGCGCTCGCCGCGCCCCAGGCCGCGCTGATCTCTGCATTGGCCAAGGGCGTGCTTGGCGGTGATCTCAACTGGTCGGTGATCGGGATCGGCGCATTGGTCGGCGTCGGCGTGGTGGTCGTGGACGAGCTGCTGGGCCGTGCAGGCCGCTTGCGCCTGCCCCCGCTCGGCATCGGGCTCGGCATATACCTGCCCATGGCGGTGACGCTGCCCGTCGTGATCGGCGCGGTGCTGGGTCATTGGTATGAGGGCTGGGCCGACCGCCAGCGTGAGCCGGAAACGGCGCGGCGGATGGGCGTGCTGATGGCGACGGGCATGATCGTGGGTGAAAGCCTGTGGGGCGTGCTGTTCGCGCTGATCGTCTATCTCGCCGGCAACGACGCCCCGCTGGCGCTTGTCGGCGCATCGTTCGAAACGCCTGCGCTGATCGGCGGCACGATCCTGTTCGCGGCGCTGGTGGGGTGGCTTTACTCGCGCACCCGCCGCGACGTTCGCCTGTCGTGAGCGAAAAGCGCGCTTGGTTTCCTGTGCTGCTGTTTGCTGACGCAGGGGCGTTTCGCGACGTGGCTGGCGGGTCAGCCGGTTGCGCTTTCCAGGGCGAGATGATCGCCCGCTATACCTCACTCGCGTGATCGCGAAGGCGGCGGACTTCAACAAATTACATGTCGTGGATCGAGACGTCGGTCGAAGAGGAACACGCGTCGGCCAAGGCGGCGCTCGACATGGTACCGAGCGTGACCGAACGCTCTCTGGCAAAGCAGCAGCACTGATCGGCAGCGGGTCGGGGATGCAATCCGCCGCCCCGGACCACGCGGGCGCTCAGGCCATGGCGCGCAGCAGATCGTCGATGCCGACAAAGGCGAAGCCGATCGAGCTGTCCGCGATGCCATAGGGAAGGAAAAGGGCGTTGCCGTGCCTGATCGCCCCGCAGGAGTAAACAACGTTGGGCACATAGCCCTCACGATCCTGATCCTTGGCGGCGAGGATCGGTTCACGGGTGCGGCCGAGCACCTTGGACGGGTCGTTCTTGTCGAGCAGCGCGGCGCCGATCGAGTATTTCCGCATCGCGCCGACGCCGTGGGTCAGCAACAGCCAGCCCTCGTCCAGCTCGATGGGCGGCCCGCAATTGCCGATCTGGACCAGCTCCCACGGGAACACGGGCGTCAGGATCCGCTCGCCCTCGTCCCAATGTTCCAGCGTGTCGGATTTGAGCAGGAACAGGTTCTCGCCATCCTGCCGGCCGATCATCATGTACTGGCCGCCGACCTTGCGCGGGAACAGGGCCATGCCCTTGTTGCGCGCGGCAGGGCCGGTCATCGGCACCAGGTCGAACGCGCGGAAATCGCGGGTGCGCATCAGCTCCGACTGGATCACCGACCCGTTATAGGCGGTGTACGTGCCGATCCATTCCTGCTGGCCATTGTCGTGCGTGAAATGCACGATGCGCAGGTCTTCCAGCCCCTTTGACTGGGCGATCGTGATCGGGAAGATCACCGTCCCCGACAAGGTGGAATCGCGGTGACGGTGCACGGTGACCGGCCCATCAACCACCCCGTCATCGGGACGGTTGTGGATGTCGGCGGACGTCGCAAAGGGCGGCTCTGGCGCGAGCTTCAGCTGATGATCGTCGGTGATGATGCCTTCGCGGAAGGCGACGGAGCTGATGTGCCCTTCACCCACGGACCGCATCGACATCAGGATACGCATCGACCCTTCGGACATACCGGACTGGTCGAAATGCGGCACCGCGCTGGGGTTCATCAGCGCGGCGGCGGCGTAGCTGTATTCGTGGCAGAAATAGGCGCCGATCAGCTGCCGCCTTTCATCGCTGATCTGGCTGCCGTCGAGCTGGAGCTGTTCCTCGATCTCCGCATAGCGCGTCATGAACACGCGCCGGGTCTGCCAATGACGCGCCTCGAAATCCTTGAGCACGATCTCCAGCTCGTCGCGAGCCTCCTCGATCGTCATTTCCAGGACTTCGCCGACCAACCGTTCAACACGGCTGGGCACCACGCCGTTGGACGTGCTGGCAATATGAAACGGGCGCACGACGACCCGCGAGGGATCGGCGTGCAGCCGGAGGCGGTGGTTGAACAGATCCATCGCGAACTGAAGACCCTTGTTACCGTCTAAGGGTCTTGTCGCGAATAATTAAGCGACCGCCCGCGGCGCTCCTGCCACGCCTTGCGTCGCCTTTGAAAGCCCTGAAATCGCACAGCTTGCAAGTTGAAGGGCCAAAATCGACTCAGCGCCCTGATTGCGGTTCAAGCCGGTAGGAGTCAGTCCGTCAAAGCACCCACCGTCAGCCGCCGTCGCGAGCGGCAGGTTGAGGTCGTTGGCACCCAGGAACCAGCCATAGGCCCGCTCCGCCTCCGCGATCCAGCGCGTGTCACCGGTCGCATGAAAGGCAGCGGCACAGGCTTCAACGGTCGCCTGAGCCTCCAGCGGTTGCTGGTCGAAGGGCAGCGGCTCCGCATAGGGACGACCGAAGCTTTCGTGGCCGACGGCGCGGAAGCGACCTTCGGGGCTGGTCTGCTTTTCAATGATCCAGTCCAGCGTATCCAGCCCGACCCGGACGTAATCCTCGCGGCCCAGCGCCTGGCCCGCGACGATCAGCGCCTGTGGCAGGCGCGCATTGTCATAGGCCAGCACGATTTCGAACCAGCGCCACTCGGGACGACGCGCTTCTTCCATCAGGCGAAGGTGCTGGTCGGGGAAGCGCTCCAGGATCTGGCGCGACAGGGTGTGGCCGGGGCTCGCCTCCAGCATGGCGGCGGCGCCAAGCATGGCGAACGACTGCGCGCGCAGGGACTGGAGCTCAAGTCCGATCGAGGCGGTCGCGTCAAAGAACATGCGCGCCCAGTCGCGATGCTTCTTGTCGACGGCATCGCGCGCGGTCACACCCAGCGCCCACAAGGTGCGGCCGTTCGAGTCCTCAGACCCGACATCCTCGCACCAGCTACGATCGAAGCGCATGAAGTTGCGATAACGGCGCTCGTCCGGGTTCCACGCATATTGGACGAACGACGCGTAGGTCGTCATCCATTTGTCGCGCAGCGTCGGATCAAGCTTGTCCATCGCCGACACCAGCATCAGCGCGCGGGCATTGTCGTCGATGCAATAGCCGTGGCGGCGATCGGGGATCGAGAAGATCGCATGCTGGTACATGCCGGTCGAATCGCTCATCCGCTCAACGGCGGAGAAGTCGGGCGGCAACAGGCGGGTGGGTTTGGTCGCGTTGGGAAGGCGACGCGGACGCGCGTCGACAATGGCCTCGATCTCCACCATCGCCGCTTCGGCCAGGCGCGGCCAGATCATCGTGCGGCCGCGGGCATAAGCGCGCTCCTGCAGTCGGCGGCGGTCGCGGCCGCTGGACAGCAGGCGGTCGATCTCACGCGCGAAAGCGCTGCTGTCGCCGAAGTCGACCAGCACACCATGGCCGTCGGCCAGGATTTCGGTCGCATGGACATAAGGTGTGGAAACAACCGCCTTGCCGACGCCGACCGCGTAGCTGAGCGTTCCGCTCGTGATCTGGGCGGGGTTGTTGTAGGGCGTAGCGTAGATGTCCGCCGCCTGCAGATAGTCGATCAGCGCGTCATATTCGACGAACTCGTCGATGAACGCGATGTTGTTGCCGACGCCCAGCCGCTCTGCCTGCGCCTTCAGACGGTCACGATAGGCCTCGCCCTCATGCTCGACCAGGTGCGGGTGGGTGGCGCCGAGCACCACGTACAGCAGCGACGGGTGCCGCGACGCGATCGCTGGCAGCGCCTCGATCAGCGTCTCGATGCCCTTGTTGGGCGCAAGCAGCCCGAACGTCAGCACGACTTCCCGGCCCTGCCAGCCGAAACGGTCCTTCATCGAATCGGGATCGACCAGCGGACGGTCGGGAACACCGTGCGGGATGTTGACGATCTGGCGGGTGTTGGCGCCGTAGACGCGGCGCAGGATCTCACGCCCGCGCTCGGCCATCACGATCACGCGGTCGGCACGGCGCAGCAGCGCTTCCATCACGCGGCGCTCATCGGGATTGGGCCGTTCGAGGATGGTATGCAGGGTGACGATGACGGGCAGCGAGCTGCGGTCGAGCAGCGCCAGCAGGTGGTCACCAGCCGATCCGCCAAAAATGCCGTATTCGTGCTGGACCCAGATCGCCTGCGCGCCGCTCGCCTCGATCTTGCGGGCAGTTTCCAGATAGGCAGACAGGTCGTGCTGGTCGATCGAGCCGGTTACGTCGGCCGGGTAGGAGTAGCGGCCGGGCTTGTCGTCCATCGCCCACACGTCGACCGACATTTCTGGGAAACGCTGGCGCAGTGCGGAATAGACGTCGGTGGTGAAGGTCGCGATCCCGCACTTTCGCGGCAAGAAGTTACCGATAAGCGCGAGATGATTGATTTCGTGCCCCAGCACCTTCGCCATCGAACCCTCTGATGTGGATCACTGCGCCCATGGGCAGCCAATTCATCCAACGACTTGCTTAGGATTAAGTTTCAAAATCCGCCGCAGTGCAGCAAAGAATCTGACGATCGGTTCAGAATCTGCGCTCAACCGCGGCCGCGATAGGATTGCACCCCCTGGTCGGGCAGCCACAGGGACGATGGCGGCGGGCCGGACTGCCAGAAGACGTCGATCGGAATGCCACCCCGCGGGTACCAGTACCCCCCGATGCGCAGCCACACAGGCGCCATTTCCGTGACCAAGCGCTCCCCGATCCCCACCGTGCAATCCTCGTGAAAGGCGCAGTGGTTGCGGAAGGAGCCAAGGAACAGCTTCAGCGACTTGGATTCGACAATGGTGTCGCCCGGCACATAGTCGATGACGAGATGAGCGAAGTCGGGCTGGCCGGTGACCGGACACAATGACGTGAATTCCGGCACGGCAAACCGGACCAGATAGGTTCGGCCCGTGCGCGGGTTGGGCACATAATCCAGCACGGCCTCTTCCGGCGTGGCGGGAAGCGAGCTGGTCTGTCCGAGATGCATGGGGGTCATGCGCCGCCATGTAGGGCGCCCACGCCGCGCGTGCCACCGTCGATCGACCCGCGGCGCGCCTTCATCCGGACAGGGCCGTACGGGTCGGCTATGACGCGGGCATGACCACGCTTATCCCCGTGCTCGGTGACCAGCTGTCGCCAACCTTGTCCTCGCTGACCGGGGCGGACCAGTCGGACACGGTGTTGCTGATGATGGAGGTGGCGGACGAGACCGCCTATGTCCGCCATCACAAGACCAAGCTCGCCTATATCCTGTCCGCGATGCGGCACCATGCGCAGGCGCTGGAGCAGGCCGGGTGGCGGGTCGACTATGTCCGGCTGGACGACCCGGACAACCAAGGCAGCTTCACAGGCGAGATGGCGCGCGCGATCGCACGCCACGCGCCCGACCGCATCGTCGTGACCGAAGCTGGCGAATGGCGCGTGGTGGCCATGATCGACAGTTGGGAAACGCTGTTCGGCCTGCCCGTCGAGATCCGGACCGACACCCGCTTCATTGCCACCCATGCCGAGTTCGAGACCTGGGCCAGCCGCCGCAGCGAGCTGACCATGGAATATTTCTATCGGGAGATGCGCGCAAAGACCGGGCTGCTGATGGACGGCGGCAAGCCCACGGGCGCCCGCTGGAACTTCGACAAGGAGAATCGCAAGCCCGCCCAACGCGACCTGTTGATGCCGCGCCCGCTTTCCTTCGCACCCGACGCGATCACGCAGGAGGTTATCGCGCTGGTCCAAAGCCGCTTTGGCAATAATCCGGGCGGGCTGGACGGGTTCGATTATGCGGTGACGGCGGCGGACGCGGAGCGGCAGGCCGCCAGCTTCATGGCCAATGCGCTGCCCCGGTTCGGCGACTATGAGGACGCGATGCTGACGGGGGAGCGCTTTCTGTGGCACTCGATCCTTTCGCCTTACCTCAACTCGGGCCTGCTCGATCCGCTGGACCTGTGCCGTCGTGCGGAGGCGGAGTATCGCGCGGGTCGTGCGCCGCTCAATTCGGTGGAGGGCTATGTTCGCCAGATCCTGGGATGGCGCGAGTACATGCGCGGCATCTACTGGCGCGAGGGGCCAGACTATGTGGACCGCAACTATTTCGGCCACACCCGTGCGCTGCCCGGCTGGTACTGGACGGGCGACACCGACATGCACTGCATGGCGCAGGCGCTCGGGCAGACGCTGGCTACGGCACACGCGCATCACATCCAGCGCTTGATGGTGACCGGCAACTTCGCGCTGCTGATCGGTGCGGACCCGAAGCAGGTGCACCTGTGGTACCTGGAATGCTATCTCGACGCATATGAATGGGTGGAATTGCCCAACACGTTGGGAATGAGCCAGTTCGGCGACGGCGGCCTGCTCGGGTCCAAGCCGTACGTGTCGTCGGGAGCGTACATCAACCGCATGTCGGATTACTGCGGCCATTGCCGCTATGACGTGACAAAGCGGGTCGGCGAGGAGGCGTGCCCGTTCAACGCGCTCTACTGGGACTTTCTCGCCCGGCATGAGGAGAAGCTGCGGCCCAATCGCCGGCTCGCCATGCCGTACCGGACCTGGGACAAGCAATCGGCGGAAGCCCGGGCCGCTACACGGGGGCAAGCGGCGGTGTTCCTGGCCAACCTGGATGCGAGCGGGGCTGACGGGTACTGAGGGGCCCCGAGCCGTGGTCACGACAGCCCTTCCCCACCGCAACGCAGCCGTTAGGATTGGCGGATGGACACGCTGGTTTCGACTGAGTGGCTCGCCGCGCACATGGGTGCGAGCGACATCCGCATCCTGGATGCGACATACCATCCGAACTTTCCGGGTGAGCCGCCGCGCGATGCCGCGGCCGAATGTGCCGCCGCGCACATTGCCGGCGCGCAATTCCTCGACCTTGCCTCGTTGCGCGACACGGCCAGCAACCTGCCCATGATGCTGCCCAGCGCCGACGCGTTTGCGGCGCGGCTGGGCGGGCTTGGCGTCGGCGACGACACGCATATCGTCATCTATGATCAGGCGCCGCATCGCACCGGTTCGCGGGCCTGGTGGATGTGCCGAGTGTTCGGGGTCACGCGGGTGAGCATCCTGGACGGCGGTCTGGCCAAGTGGCAGCGAGAGGGCCGGCCGGTCCGCAGCGGCACCGAAGCGAAGCCCGAGCCGACCCACCTGACCGTGCGTTTCGACCCGAGCGTCCTGCGCTCGCTGGGGCAGATGCGTAACCTGGTCACGACCGGCGCCGAACAGATCGTCGATGCGCGATCCGCGTCGCGGTTCAGCGGCGTAGAGGCCGATCCGCGGCCCGATACGGCGGCCGGGCACATCCCGGGTTCGGTCAACCTGCCCTATCCGCAGCTGTTCAGGCCCGACGGCACCTTCAAGACAGCAGACGAGCTGCGCGCGGCGTTCAGCCAGGCGGGAGTCAGGCCCGACCGCCCCTTGGCCCTGACCTGTGGGTCGGGGATCACCGCCAGCACGCTTGCGGTGGCGGCGCACCTGATCGGGCAACCTGCGGCGGTGTATGACGGCAGCTGGTCAGAATGGGGATCGCGGCCGGACACGCCAAAGGCGACCACCTCCGCCTGACGCTGTCGGGGGCTGGCGCGCGGGCGGTCGTGCGCTAAGCGGGCGTCATGGCCCATGACCCCGACCAGCCGCCACGCCGCCCCGCCACGCTCGTCGCGCAGGCCGGGCGCCGCCCCGAATGGACCGGCGGGATCGTCAACCCGCCGGTCTGGCGCGCGTCCACCATCCTGTACGACACGGTTGCGGACCTGCGCGCGGCGGGGGGACGGGACACCCACCACCGCCTGTTCTACGGTCGCCGCGGCACGCCCACGCAATGGTCGCTTGCCGACGCCCTGACAGAGCTGGAGCCCGGGGCGGAGGGGACGTTCCTGTACCCGTCGGGCGTGGCCGCGATCGCGGCGGCGCTGATGTCGGTCCTGGCACCTGGCGATGAGCTTTTGTGCGTCGACAGCGCCTATGACCCGACCCGCAACCTGGCGAACACGCTGCTGAAGCGCTTTGGCATCACCACGCGCTTTTACGACCCAACCATCGGTGCGGGCATCGCCGAGCTGATCGGCGAGCGCACGCGGGCGATCATGATGGAAAGTCCAGGCAGCCTGACGTTCGAGGTACAGGACGTGCCCGCCATCGTCGCGGCGGCCAAGGCGCGCGGTGTCGTGACGCTGCTCGACAATACCTGGGCGACACCCCTGCTGTTCCCGGCCATCAGGCATGGCGTGGACCTCACCATCCTGGCCGCGACCAAGTATATCGTCGGCCATTCGGACGTGATGATGGGATCGGTGACGGCGGGACCCGGCCATTTCGCCCGATTGCAGGAAACAAGTTTCCAGCTGGGCCAGGTGATCAGCCCGGACGATGCATGGCTCGGCAGCCGCGGGTTGCGGACGCTCGCCCTCCGTCTGCGCCAGCATGGCGAGAGCGCGCTCCGGATCGCGCAATGGTTCGCCGAGCAGCCGGGCGTCGCGCGGGTGCTGCACCCGGCGCTGCCATCCTGCCCGGGCCACGACCTGTTCCGCCGCGACTTCCTGGGCGCATCCGGGCTGTTCGGGGTGGTGCTGGAGGGAGACGAGGATCGGTCACGTTGGGAGCCGGCCCGCGCCGCGTTGATCGACGGGCTGCGCCATTTCGGGATCGGCTATAGCTGGGGCGGCTTCGAAAGCCTGGCCCTGCCGATCGACCCCGCCCGCTATCGCACGGCGACGCGCCGCGAGGATGCGGGCCCGATGATCCGGTTGCAGATTGGACTGGAGGACCCGGACGACCTGATCGCCGACCTGGACGCGGGGCTTTCCCGATACCGGGAAAGCCTTTCCTGACGAGGTGGAGGGCGGCCTGCAGCCGCCCTGCCCTTACTTGCCGGGCGTAGCCGCCCGCGCGTCCTGCCCGTCGCCCTCGGGCGCTGCCACGATGTCACGGGTGGTCGCGCCCTTGTCGACCACCGGGGTCGCGGGATCACCGGCGGTGGAGCGTACGCCCGCATCCGCCGAGTCGCCGCCAGCAGCGTTCAAGGCCGCCGTCTCGCCTGCGCTGCGACCAGTCTGTGCGCCGAACAGCGCCTCCAGCGTCTGGGCGTTGCTGGTGCTGTCCTGCGGACGCGCGGCGCCCGGCTGCGGCGGGGTCAGCGCGAAATCGGGCGGAATCACCAGCGGCGCCTGGCGCGCCACGGCAAACTCATCGGGACGGGCGCGGTCATAGCCACGCTTGCCGCAGCCCGACAACAGGGCCACGCCAGCAAGGCCCAGGGCAATCGGCACGATCTTACGCATTAACATTCTCCACAGGCGCTTTTTTCGGCTTCTCGCGCATCAAAAGCGCCCGAACAAGCAGGACCAGCACACCCAGCGTAATCGCTCCGTCCGCGACATTGAAGACCAGGAAGGGGCGCCATTCACCGAAATGCAGGTCACAGAAGTCGGTGACATAGCCCAGGCGGACGCGATCAATGATGTTGCCCAGCGCACCGCCCAGCACCGCGCCGAGCGCGATCTGGTCCGCACGCGTCTTTTCACGCGTCATCCACACCGCCACCGCGGCCGCGATGGCGCCGGTCATGGCGACCAGCAGCCAGCGCGAGGTGTGGCTGTTCGCGGTGAGCAGGCCCAGAGACACGCCATAGTTGGGCACGAAACGTAGCGCGAAGAAGCCGGTCAGCTCCCGCGCGGCGCCCTCCCACGCGATCCCGAGCGGGCCGGTAACAATCCACTTGGTAAGCTGGTCGAGGCCGAGCAGCAGTGCCGCCACCCCCAGCCCGGCACGCGGCAGGTTACGCATGGGCCACCACTCCCGTACAACGGTCGCACAATGCGCCGTCCTGCGTCACTTCGGGCAGGTGGCGCCAGCAGCGGCCGCATTTATCGTAATCGGTCCGGGTCACGGACACATCATCGGCGTGCGACACCTTCGCCACGATGAACAGCTCGGTCAGGTCGGCGGCGGGCAACGGCAGCTCGGGCACGGTCACCGCCGCTTCCAGGCTGGAGCGGACCGTCTTTTCGCGACGCAGCGGCTCGATCGCCTCCGTTACCCGCACCCGCAGCGCGCGCACTTCCTGCCAGTCGGTGCCAAGCATCGCGTCTCCCGGCAGGCTGGGCAGTTCGGGCCAGGTCAGGAAGTGCACGGACCCGTCTTCGCTTGGGAAGCGGGCCTGCCACACCTCTTCGGCGGTGAAGGGGATGATCGGCGCGGCCCAGCGCACCAGCGCGTGGAACAGCGTGTCGAGCACGGAACGATAGGCGCGCCGCTTAACGTCCGTCGGCGCGTCGCAATACAGCGAGTCCTTGCGGATATCGAAGAAGAAGGCCGACAGGTCGTCCTGCGCGAAGTCGGTCAGCAGGCGCAGGTAGCGGTTGAACTCGAACCCGTTCGCCGCCTCCTTCAGCTCCGCATCGATCATGCCGAGGCGGTGGATGATGTAGCGCTCCAGCTCCGGCAGGTCGCGGACCGGCACGGTTTCGGCCTCGCTGAACCCGTCCAGCGCACCAAGCAGATAGCGGAACGTATTGCGGAGCTTGCGATACGCGTCGGACGCCGTCGCCAGCACCTCCTTGCCGATTTTCACGTCGTCGAAATAGTCGGTGGAGGCGACCCACATGCGCAGGATGTCCGCGCCCGATTCGCCGATGATCTTCAGTGGATCGACGACGTTGCCGAGGCTCTTGGACATCTTGCGTCCCTGCCCGTCCAGCGCGAAGCCATGGGTCAAGACCGCGTCATAGGGCGCACGCCCGCGCGTGCCGCAGCTTTCGAGCAGCGACGACTGGAACCAGCCGCGATGCTGGTCGGAGCCCTCGACATACAGGTTGGCCCGGACGCCCTCGCCATAGCGCGCCTCGATCGTGAAGGCATGGGTGGACCCCGAGTCGAACCACACGTCGAGGATGTCGTTGACCGGCTGGTAGTCGGCGACCGCGTAGTCGGAACCGAGCAGCGCCTGGTGATCGGCGGTGAACCACGCGTCCGCGCCGCCCTGGCGAAAGGCTGCCACGATCCGCGCGTTGACGGCCGGGTCGTTCAGATACTCGCCCGTCTGGCGGTGGACGTAGAGCGCGATCGGCACGCCCCAGGCACGCTGGCGGCTGATGACCCAGTCGGGCCGCCCCTGCACCATGGACGTGATGCGGTTCTCGGCGCGCGGGGGCACCCAGCGGGTCCGGGCGATGGCGTCCAGCGCAACCTCTCGCAGCGACGCGCCGTTGCCGATCACGTCGCCCTGCCCCTCGTCGGACGGCGCGCGGTCGCTGATCTCGCGGTCCATCGGGATGAACCATTGCGGGGTCGCGCGCTGGATCAGCTTCGCCTTTGAGCGCCAGGAATGCGGATAGCTGTGCGCGAAGTCGTCCGACGCCGCGAGCAGCGCGCCCGCGTCGCGCAGGTCCGAACAGATCGGGCCGTCGCTGGCGACGAACTTCTTGTTGATGACGCTGCCCTGCCCGCCCAGCCACGGCCAGTCGGAACGGTAGAAGCCCGCGCCATCAACCGCGAACACGGGATCAATCCCGTGTTGCTTGCACAGCAGGAAGTCGTCCTCACCATGGTCGGGCGACATATGGACGAGGCCGGTGCCGGCGTCGGTCGTGACGAAGTCGCCCGGCAGCATCGGCCGCGGCTTGGCGAAGAAGCCGCCGAGGTGGTGCATCGGGTGGCGGGCGACGGCGTCCTGCAGGTGCGTGCCGTTGATCTGGCGGTCAACGATCTGCTGCAAGTCTGCTTGGTTGTCGCCCGTAGTCTCCGGAAGGGTGGAGAGTGTAATGCCGCTACGGCGCTCGAATGCCTCCTTTAGATCGAAGGCAATCAAGTAACGCTTTCCGTTAGCGCCCTGAAACAGGTGATAGTGAACGTCAGGCCCGTAGGCCAAAGCCTGGTTCACCGGGATCGTCCACGGCGTGGTCGTCCAGATCACCGCATGTGCGCCGACCAGTTCGGGCGCGTTCGGGGCCTCGACGATCTCGAACGCGACGTCGATCTGGGTCGACACGACGTCCTCATACTCGACCTCGGCCTCGGCGAGCGCGGTCTTCTCGACCGGGGACCACATCACCGGCTTGGCCCCGCGATAAAGCTGGCCCGACTCCGCGAACTTCAGCAGTTCGCTGACGATCGTCGCCTCCGCGTCGTAGTTCATGGTGAGGTAGGGATCTTCCCAGTCTCCCATCACGCCCAGCCGCTCGAACTCGGCTCGCTGCACCGCGACCCACTTGTCGGCATAGGCGCGGCATTCGGCGCGGAACTGGTCAACGGGAACGTCGTCCTTGTTCTGCTTCTTCGCGCGATAGGCTTCCTCGACCTTCCACTCGATCGGCAGGCCGTGGCAGTCCCAGCCGGGAATATAGGGCGCGTCCTTGCCCATCAGCGACTGGCTGCGGACGATGATGTCCTTCAGCACCTTGTTCATCGCATGGCCCATGTGGATGTCGCCATTGGCGTAGGGCGGGCCGTCGTGAAGGATAAAGCGTTCCGCCCCCGCGCGCTGTTCGCGCAGCCGCTGGTACAGCCCGATCCGCGCCCAGCGCTCCAGGATCGCGGGCTCCTTGGCGGCGAGGCCCGCTTTCATGGGGAAATCGGTCTTCGGCAGGAAGACGGTGTCTCGATAGTCGGGCGCGTCGGTCATGGGTGGGCGCGCTGTAGCCGAGCGCAGCGGTTAAAACCAGTTCCACGGCGCGCGGCCGAAGGATCAGGTCAGCGCAATATGTCCCGCGCCCGCTCGCAATCCGCTGCCATCTGCGCCTGCAACGCGTCCAGGCTGTCGAACCGGGCTTCGGGGCGCAGGAACTCGACCAGTTCGACCTCTATCATCTGCCCGTACAGGTCCCCGTCGAAGTCGAAGAAATAGGGCTCCAGCAGTTCCTTCGGCGGCGTGAACTGGGGGCGGATGCCAAGGTTCGCGGCCCCGTTCAGCACCCGCCCATCCGCCAGCCGCCCGCGCACGGCGTAGATGCCGTAGGCGGGGCGCAGATACTTGCCCATGTCGATGTTCGCGGTCGGGTAGCCGATCGTGCGGCCGACCTTGTCGCCATGCTGAACCTCGCCCTCGATCGCGAAGGGTCGCGTCAACAGCCGTGCCGCCGTCTGGCAGTCGCCAGCGCGCAGGGCAGCCCGGATGCGACTGGAGGACACCGGCTCACCGTCCAGCGACACCGGCCCGACCGCGTCCGCGCTGAAGCCCAGCACCTGCCCCGCCGCCGCCAGCGCCGTGACATTCCCGGCCTTTGCCCGGCCGAAGGTGAAATCCTCGCCCGTCACCACGCCGCCGACCTTCAGCGCCGCCACCAGGCGCTCGGCGATGAACGCGTCCGCGCTGAGGCCGGCGAGCTCCGCTTCGAAGCGAAAGACGACCATTGCGTCGGCGCCGGCCCGGGCGAACAGCCGCTCGCGCTGATCCAGCGTGGTCAGGCGAAAGGCCTCGGCATCGGGGCGGAAGAATCGCACGGGATGCGGATCGAAGGTCGCGACTACCGCCGGCCGCCCTTCCGCCCGTGCGCGCGCCACCGCCGCCCCGACCACCGCCTGGTGACCAAGGTGAAAGCCATCAAAGTTTCCGAGCGCAACAATCCCGCCGGCGAGATGGGCGGGAATGGCCGCGCTGCCGTCCAGCCGCTCCATCGTGGGTCGCGCTATAAGGGGCGAGGTTGAACGATGCCAGCCGGCTTGGCCCCGCGAAGGCTCAGCCGCGAATCAGGCTAACGAAGCTGTAGGCGGGTACCCCGTCAGCGGCGGGACGATCCTCCCGCGCGACTTCGGTGAGGCCGGTGAAGGGGGGCACCGATGCGTTACCATCGGGCGCGCAATGCACCTCCGTCAGTTCGACCCGATCCGGCGTGAACAGCGCAAAGATCTCCGCACCGCCGATCACCGCAACCTCCCCCTGCCCCGCCATCGCCAGGGCCTGTTCGGGCGAGTGCGCGACCTCCGCGCCCGTTGCGCTCCAGGCCGGGTCACGGGTCAGGACAATGTGACGGCGAGCTGGCAATGGCGCCGGGAAGCTGTCGAAGGTGCGCCGGCCCATCACCATCGGCTTGCCCATGGTCATGGCCTTGAAGCGCTTCTGCTCGCCGGGGATGTGCCAGGGAATGCCGCCATCGCGGCCAACCACGCCATTGTCGGCGCGCGCGAGATAAAAGACGATCACACCGCCACCGGCGCCTTGATGTGCGGCAGTGCTTCATAGCCGTGCAGCACGAAGTCCTCGGGCTCGTACCCGTCGATCGCGGGTGCCCGTCGAACGATCTCCAGCCGGGGCAGCGGGCCGGGCTGCCGGACAAGCTGTGTGCGCGCCTGGTCGAGGTGGTTGAGGTACAGGTGGCAGTCACCGCCCGTCCAGATGAACTCGCCCACTTCCAAACCGGCTTGCTGGGCCAGCATGTGCGTCAGCAGCGCGTAGGAAGCGATGTTGAAGGGGACGCCCAGAAAGATGTCCGCCGACCGCTGGTAAAGCTGCAGGCTCAGCCGCCCATCGGCGACGTGGCACTGGAACAGGCAATGGCATGGGGCGAGCGCCATGGCGTGGAGTTCGCCGGGGTTCCACGCCGTGACGATGTGCCGGCGTGATGCGGGGTTGGTGCGCAGGTCCTCCACCAACCCGCGGATCTGGTCGATGTGGCGGCCGTCCGCGGCGACCCAGTCACGCCATTGCTTGCCGTAAACGGGGCCGAGCTCCCCCGCCTCGTCCGCCCACTCATCCCAGATGCTGACGCGGCGATCCTGCAACCAGCGGACATTGGTGTCGCCGCGCAGGAACCACAGAAGCTCCACGATGATCGATCGCAGATGAAGCTTCTTGGTGGTCAGCACCGGAAAGCCCTGCGCCAAATCGAAGCGCATCTGGTGGCCGAACACGCTGAGCGTGCCCGTGCCGGTGCGGTCCATCTGCCGCGTGCCGGTCTGGAGCACACCCTCCATCAGATCGAGATACTGGCGCATGACCGCTGCCTACTGCGTCCAGCGAACGGGCGCCACCAAAACGGACGTTGTAGCGCTCGCCCTGTTCAGATCCGCTGGGCAGAAGCTGAACGGTGCTGCTCCCCCACGATCTTGCTGCCGGCCGTTTGTTCATGCCGCTCGGCCGCCTGGCGAGCGAGGTGGCGGCTGTTGCCTATCTGGATGCGGCGCACGGGCTGATCGGCATGCGCCATGTGGCCGGTGCACGAAGCTGGCTGCATTTTCCGATCCGTTCGATCGTGCGCGACGCCCTGTCGCTCGACGCGCGGGGCGTGGTGATGGCGCATAATCATCCGAGCGGTCATGCAGAGCCAAGCGCAGCGGACCTCAGCTTTACGCGCCGCCTCGCCCTTTGCCTGGACGCGATGGACATCCACCTGCTCGACCATCTCGTGATCGCGGCAGACCGAATAACAAGCTTGCGGGCAGAAGGCGTCCTTTGACCCGCTCCGCTCGCCGCTAGATCCGACAGGCGCGGATCTTGGCGGGATCGGGACGAGGCCCAACCGGGCGGAACGCCGCCAGATACCCGCCGGCCGAGGGCATTTCCGTGGTCGAGACCTGGCGATAGCCGACCGCGGCGAACTCGCAGCGCAGCAGTTGTGGTGGCGTGCCATGCGCCTGGGTCGGGCGATTGGCGTCAACCACCACGACCAGCCCGTCCGGCTTTACCGAGGGGCGCAGGCGCCAAAGGAACTCATAGGGCTGCTCGATCTCATGGTACATGTGCACCATCAACACCCGGTCGAAGCTCTTGGCCGGCAGCTTGGGATCAGATGGCGCACCCAGGCGCACCGACACATTGTCCAGCCGCTCGCGTGCGACACGTTCGGCCAGCGCGTCGCGGGTTGCCGCGACGATGTCCTCGGCCAGTACGCGGCCCGTCTTGCCGACCTGCGCCGACAAGCGGATGGTGTAATAGCCTTCGCCCGCGCCGATGTCGGCGACCGTCATGCCGGGCGCGATCCCGGCCTGCTTCATCACCGTGCCGGCCTCGTTCAACCGGTCGCGCGCTTCCTCGGTGGACCAACGGGCGGAGACGATGCTGGCGACCGGGCGGTCGGCGGCCGGGAACGGGCCCGGCTGCTCCCCCTGTTTCTTGCGGATGAGCGGCTTGGACCCGTCGCACCCGCTCGCAAGCAGCATCGCGGCCACCACGACCGGGCTTAGAAACATGGTGCGCAGGCGCACCTAGTCGACATCCTCCACCGCCACGGTTTCGCCGGTCACGCGTTGCGAAAGCGCGGCGGCCATGAACGCGTCCAGGTCACCATCCAGAACGTCGCCTGGGGAGGTGGAGACCACGCCCGTGCGCAGGTCCTTCACCTGCTGATAAGGCTGGAGAACATAGGAGCGGATCTGGTGGCCCCAGCCGATATCGGTCTTGCTGGCGTTTTCCGCGCTGGCCGCGGCTTCGCGCACCTGCAACTCGCGCTCGTACAAGCGGGCGCGCAGCTGGTTGTACGCTTCCGCCTTGTTCTTGTGCTGCGAACGCTGGTTCTGGCACTGCACCACGATTCCGGTCGGAAGGTGGGTGATGCGCACTGCCGAATCGGTCGTGTTGATGTGCTGTCCACCGGCGCCCGACGCACGATAAGTGTCGATGCGCAGATCGCTTTCGTTGACCTCGACCTCGATATTGTCGTCGATCACCGGGTAAACCCAGACGCTCGAAAAACTGGTGTGCCGACGCGCGGACGAGTCATATGGGCTGATCCGCACCAGCCGATGCACGCCGCTTTCGGTCTTGGCATAACCATAGGCGTTTTCGCCCTTCAGCAGCAGCGTCGCCGACTTAATGCCCGCCTGTTCGCCGGCATGATAGTCGACCAGCTCCACCTTCATGCCGTGGCGTTCGGCCCAGCGCGTGTACATGCGCTGCAGCATCTCTGCCCAATCCTGGCTTTCGGTGCCGCCGGCGCCCGCGTTGATCTCGACATAGCTGTCGTTCGCGTCAGCCTCGCCCGCCAGCAGCGCCTTGACCTTGTCGCGGGTCGCACGCTCGGCAAGCTCTGCCAGCGCGCGCGTGCCCTCGTCAGCCAGCTCGGCGTCGCCCTCGGCGTCGGCAAGCTCGATCAGCTCGACAGTGCCCGCCAGCTCCTTTTCGATCGCGCGGGTGGCGCTGATCGCCTCGTCCAGCCGCCGACGCTCGCGCATGACCTCCTGCGCGGCCTTGGCGTCGTTCCAGAGCGTCGGGTCCTCGACCCGCGCGTTGAGCTCATCCAGGCGCCTGAGCGCGCGATCCCAATCAAGGAATCGGCGCAGCAGCTGGAGCGCATCGTTGATGTCGTCGACATGAGCCTGCGCTTCGGCGCGCATTGCATTCTCTCCATGGTGCCGGTGGACCGGTAACGTCCCGTCCCGGCCGGAACCGATATAGGGTGTGCGGCTAGTAGATTCCGCCTTCCCTTTGCAAGAAGTCGCTGTCCTGTGTCGGTCGTGCACGGGGCGCAGCCGTTGTTGGAGCGGCGGTGGGCACGATTCCGGTGTGCCGGGCGGCACGGCGTGGTTCGCTTTCGGGCTTGAACGCTTCCCAGATCACCGGCGCCTTGGGGTCGCTGGTCGGCCAGGCGCCGAATACCGGCCGGCCGCTTGCGCGATCGATACGCACCATGCGGATGCCGGCGGGCGCACGGAAGGGCAGCTTGTCCAGCCCGTCATAAGCTTTGGCCGCGAACTGCTTGAAGATCGGCGCCGCCAACGTGCCGCCCTGTGCATAGCCGCCAAGGCTGCGAGGCGAATCATAGCCGATGTACACGCCGCCGATGAACTGTGGCGCCCCGCCGATGAACCACACGTCGGTCGGTCCGGAATTCGTGCCCGTCTTGCCGAACATCGGTCGGTCGAGATCGCGCAAGATGGTGGCGGTGCCGCGCTGGACCACGCCCTCGGTGATGTGCACCATCTGGTAGGCGGTCATGGGATCGATGACCTGACGCATCCGGCTTGCCGGGCGGGGCATCGCCTTTCCGTCCCAGTCGCGTGCGTTGCACCCGTCGCAAGCGCGCCAGTTCTCCGGCATGATGACCTTGCCGTGCCGGTCCTGCACGAAGTCGATCAGGGTCGGCGTGTTGCCGCGACCATTATTCTCCAGGATCGCGTACGCATTGACCATGCGGCTGACGGTCGTCTCCCCAGCCCCCAGCGCAAAGGACAGATAGGCCGGGTAGTCGCCCACGCCCATGCGCTTCATCCGCTCCACCACCTTGGGCATACCGGTGGTGGCGGCGGCGCGGACGGTCATCAGGTTGCGGCTCTGCTCGATACCCCAGCGCAGCGTGTGCGGCCCCGAGCCGCCCCCAGTGAAGTTGCGGAAGCATTTGTTGCCCAGCCGCGCGCCCTGGTAGACGCAGAACGGCCCATCGACGATGATCGAGGCCGGGGTGAAGCCGTTGTCGAGCGCCGCGGAATAAACGATCGGCTTGATGGTCGAACCCGGCTGGCGCATCGCCTGGGTCGCGCGGTTGAAAGCCTGTAGCCGGTTGTCGAACCCGCCCTGCATCGCCAGCACTCGGCCGGTCGAGGGCTCCTCCACCACGAAGCCGCCCGAAATCTTGGGAATGGCCCGCAGCCCAAAGCCGCTGCCTTCCGGCGCAACCGCGATGATGTCGCCGGTCTTCAACGCGGCAAAGGCGGTGCCATTGGTCCCGCGCACCGGCATCTGCGCGCCAGATCGCGGTAAGGTGCCCGTCTGGCCGTTGGCGAACCCGATTGTCGCCTCTTCCGCGCTCTTGTCGACCACGATGCCGGCGCGCCAGTCGCGGTAATCCAGCCCGATATTGGTGTTGAGCAGCGCCTGCTGCCAGCGCCCGTCCTCGAATGGCTTCTTGTCGATCGGCCCTGCCCAGCCACGCCCGCGATCATAGCGGAGCAGGCCGTCGCGAAGCGCCTCGGCCGCCAGGTCCTGCAAACGGCCGTCGAGCGACGAGCGGACCCACAGCCCGCCCGAATAGACGCTGTACGGCCCGTCGCGCGCCGTCTCGCCGAACTTTCCGACCAGCTGGCGGCGCACTTCCTCGACGAAATAGCCGCCCCGCGCCTCGAACTTGGGCTTGCGGCGCAGCACCGCGCCGATCGGCTCGGCCTGGGCTTCGGCACGCTGGCTGGCGGTGACCCAGCCATTCTTCTCCATCTCACCCAGCACCCAGTTGCGCCGTTCCAGCGCGCGTTCGGTGTGGCGGAACGGATCGTAGTTGGACGGGCCCTTGGGCAGGATCGCGAGGTACGCGAGCTGCGCCAGGTCCAGTTGCTCCAGCTCCTTGTCGAAATACGCGTGCGCCGCCGCCTCGACGCCGAACGCGTTGCGACCGAGCCCGATCTGGTTGAGGTATAGCTCCAGGATTTGCGGCTTGGTCAGCGTATCCTCGATCTTCCAGGCGAGGATCGCCTCCTTCAGCTTGCGGCCATAGCTCACCTCGTTGCCGACCAGCAGGTTCTTGGCGACCTGTTGCGTGATGGTGGAGGTGCCGCGCGGGGTCGAACCCTTGACGATGCCCTGATATGCCGCGCGCACCAGGCCGGGATAGTCGAGCCCGTGATGCTCAAAAAACGTCTTGTCCTCCGCCGACAGGATCGCGTGGACCATGTTCTGCGGATATTCGGCAAAGGACAGCTCGACCCGCCGTTCGCGGGCATAGCTCTGGATCGGGGTGCCATCCACGCCGCGAACATTGGTCGGCAGCGGCGGCTCGTATGCGCGCAACTGGTCCACCGAGGGCAAAGTGCGGATCACCGTCACCCACACTACCGCATAGCCGATGACCGCCAGCGCCAGCAGCGCGGCCAGCGCCAACCCGAATCGACGACCCCAGCGGCCCCGGGCCCATGCGGGCAGGGGAAAGCGGGATCTTGCGACGGTGGAGGGATCGGACGCCATACTCGGCGCAGTCATCTAGCAGGTTCGCAGGCTGGGGAAAGCCGCTTGGCCGCTCGGCCCGTCGCTGGTCCAGGGCGGGCCGGGGTTCGCCCTGTTCGAGCGCCAGCCTCGTCAGGCCTCCATGCGATCAGCGTGGCAGCAATGCAGGCAGCTCCGGCAGCAGTTCGCGCGACAGGAAACCGAGCGGCGCCACTTTGTCGGCCAGCGTCCGCCCGGCTTGTCCGTGCAGCCACACGCCCCAACCGGTCGCGGCGAGCGGATCGACTCCGCGCGACAGCAGCCCGCCGATCACGCCGGCCAGCACGTCACCCGACCCAGCCACACCCAGCCCGCGACCGCCGCCGGGGTAGTGGAGGACCGTGCCGTCCGGCGCCGCCACCAGCGTTTCGACTCCCTTCAGCGCCACCACCGCACCAAAGCGCGCCGCCATTTCCCGGGCGATGTTTTCGCAATCGCGGTCGACATCCTCGACCTCACACCCGGCCAGCGCAGCCATTTCGCCGTGGTGCGGCGTCAGGATCAGCCGTCCGGCCCAGCCCTTCAACACCTTCTCGAGCGGTCCCGCACAGGCGACGGCGGCCGCATCCAGAACCAGCACTGCCTGGTCGTTCGGCGCATCGGCCAGCGCACGGACCAGATGCGCCACCGCTTCCTGGTCGCCCATGCCCGGGCCAAGTACAATCGCATGGTGGATTGCGGCCTGCTCAGCGACGATGCCCGCCGCTTCCTTTGCGATCTCGCCCTCTGCTTCGGCAAGGCCGACGACGCCCGATTCGGGAAATGCCACCCCGATCAAGGCCGCGGCGGATTCCAGCGTCGCGATCCGCACCCGGCCCGCGCCGACGCGCAGCGCCGCCTCTCCGGTCAGGCGGATCGCGCCCGGCACGCGTCGCGACCCCCCAATCACCAGCAGGCGGCGGCTGGTCTTGCTTGCCTCTCCGGTCAGGCCAGGCAGCGGGTGCGCGGCGCGCCAGTCGGCGTCAATCTCGATCACGAGGCCATCTTTCGGCGCGGCTCGACCGTGACGGGGGCGTCCTCCTCGATCATCGGCGCGACCGCGTTGAAGCGTTCCAGCATCAGTCCGCCATCGGCGCCCAGGCCCGGGTCGAAGCGGTATTCGGTGATCGAGCAGTTGGCGAGGGTTCCCGCCCGATCGATCGCCAGGATGCCCTCCTCGTCCAGATTCTCGATGACGTAACGCAGGCACAGCACCACCACCTGATGGGCCACGATCATCACCCGTTTGCCCGCGTGGTGAAGCGATACGGTGTCCATCAGCGACCGCAATCGCAGGATGACATCGCACCAGCTCTCACCGCCCGGCGGGCGATGGTAGAACTTTCCGTTCAGGCGGCGCAGCTCGGCTTGCTGGGGCTCCAGCGCGGCGATGCCGGCGGTGGTCAGGCCATCAAGGATGCCGAATTCCTTTTCGCGCAGCCGTTCGTCCAGGCAGAGCGGCTGGTCGCGAGCGCACCCGCCGGCGTCCCGGAACAGCCGCGCCGTCTCCCGCGCGCGCAGATAAGGCGACGCAAGCAGCACGTCAGGACGCTCGTCAGGTTCGTTGCGGGCGAACCATCGACCCAGAGCAGCCGCCTGCTCCTGCCCTTGCGACGACAACGGCACGTCGTTGTCGCGCATGCTCAGCTCGATTCGAAGGGAGCCCGCCGCATAAGCAGCCTGTCGCGCCAGATTGCCCGCGCTCTCTCCGTGTCGCGCGATCCACAACCGCGCCGGCCAGCGCCCGCTCACCCTATCCTCGTCATGCACCATCGAACGCAGCGCGCGAGCAGCGGTTGCAGGTTAGCGTGCCGCCATCCGCCGCGCGAAGTTCGCCTCCACCGCGCGCCGTACCGCGCCCGCGATCCGTTCACGCCCGCCGTTGCTGTCCAGGAACCCGGCATCCGCAGGATTGGAGATATACCCGGTTTCGAACAGGATGGACGGCATGTCGGGCGCTTTCAGCACCATCAGCGACGCCATGCGGTGGAACACCGGCTTGACCGGGATCAGCGGCTTGGCCTCCCGCCACAACAGCCGGGCAAAGGTGGCTGACGCATTCATCGTCTCGCGCTGGGTCAGGTCGATCAGGATGGACGATACGTCGGATCCCGCCTCTCCCAAATTGACGCCCTGGATCACGTCCGCCTTGTTCTCCCGCGCGGCAAGGCGGGCGGCTTCCTTGTCCGACGCAACTTCTGACAGGGTATAAACTGACGCGCCGGACGCGTCCTGCGTGCCCGTGCTGTCGCAATGGATGGAGATGAACAGGTCGGCGCGCAGGCGGCGTGCGATCCCGAATCGCTCGCGCAGCACCAGGTAGCGGTCGTCGTCACGGGTGAGCGCGACACGGACGCGGCCCGACGCTACCAAGTCATCGCGGATCGCCTGCGCGATCCGCAGCGTCACGTCCTTTTCGCGCAATCCGGACGTCGGGCTGACCGCGCCCGGATCAAACCCGCCATGGCCAGCGTCGATCACGACCAGCGGCCGGCCCTCCTCACCCGAGACGCGGGGCAGCGCCGCCGATCTGGCGCGCGCCGGAACGGGGATCGACAGTTTGATGCGGGGCGAGCGCGAAAAGCTGCGCAAGTTGAACGGAAAAAAGTCGAGCGGGCCGGCCAGGCTCGCCGCCACGAAAGCGGGAGCGTCAGCCTGTTTCAACTTGATCACCAGTTCGCGCCCGTCCCGCTCGAACGAGCCATCAGCCACTGTGACGGGGCGTGTCAGGTCAAGCTCGACCCGCGTCGCGCCGGCACGGCGAACCTGCCGAACGGCGCTGGCGATACCGAATGGTGCGGTTGGCCGACCCGGAGCCGTGTCCGGCAGGCTGACCACCAGCCGCCGCGGATCGGTGGTCAGCCGGGCGCTTGCGCTGGCCACCGGCGCGTCGAAACGGATGGCGAGCCGATCCGCCGACAGCGCGATGCCGGTGATCGCCGCCGCCAGGGCGGGCGAGCCCCCGAGCCAGCACAGCGCAAAGGCGAGGAACGCAAGCACGCCGCGTTCATGCCGTGCCGGCACGATGCCGGTCCAGCGAAAACCCATCACACAACCCCCGAACGCGCGCGACCGACCCGACTGGCTGGCCCCCGGGTTCCTTCTAGCGGCCCCGCCCGAAGACGGGCTTTCGCGGCATGGTTAACTCGGTGTTCGGCACTGGATTGCCGCGCCGCGGCAAAGCTGCGCCGGTTGCGGTTCCTTTGCGGCTTTGCTAGCACCTTGGTTGCATCGGTGGGCTACCCACGCGCCTGACAAGCGCGGGCCCTGCGATGCCGCGGCGCCGCTCGGGCGCCGTCAGCCAGGTTGACGCTCGCATGATGCCATTCCCGCCCCCGCCATACCGACCGGCCTTTGCCGGCGGATGCGCGACGCGGGTCGAGGGGCCGCGGTGTTTTCGCGCCCTTCGCGCCGTACGAGCAGACGCATCTTCCATAACCAACCGCGGTCCGGGGCACTGCCCTGACGCGACCAATCGCCGCGCGCGCCCGCCTATGGCCAGGGCGCGCGCGTGGAGACCAACACATGACCATGCGTATGCTGATCGATGCGCGCCACCGGGAAGAGACCCGGGTAGCCGTCGTCAAGGGTAACCGGATCGAGGAATTCGACTTCGAATCCGCCGAGCGCAAGCAGCTCAAGGGAAATATCTACCTCGCCAAGGTGACGCGCGTTGAGCCGTCGCTGCAGGCGGCGTTCGTCGATTACGGCGGCAACCGGCATGGCTTCCTCGCTTTTTCCGAAATTCATCCCGATTATTACCAGATCCCCAAGGAGGATCGCGAAGCGCTGTTGCGCGAAGAGGCCGAGCACGCCGCCGAAGAGGCAGCGCTGCGCGCCGAGCATGACGACGATGATGATGACGACAGCGTCGAGATGGACAGCGACTCGGGCGACGAGGACGGGCGCTCCGACGATCTGAACGCCGCCGACCATGACGAGGACGGCGACGGCGACGAGCAGGGCGAAGGCGGCGAGGAAGCTCGCGGCACGTCCAAGCGCCCGCGCGGCAACAATGACGACCAGGTGGAGGCCCTGCGCCAGCGCCGCATGAACCTGCGCCGCCGGTACAAGATCCAGGACGTGATCCGCCGCCGCCAGGTGCTGCTGGTTCAGGTCGTCAAGGAAGAGCGCGGTAATAAGGGCGCGGCGCTGACCACCTATCTGAGCCTCGCCGGCCGTTATTGCGTGTTGATGCCCAACACGTCGCATGGCGGCGGGATCAGCCGCAAGATCAGCTCGGCCGCGGACCGCAAGCGGTTGAAGACCATCATGGCAGAGATGCAGCTGCCCTCCTCGATGGGCTGCATCGTCCGCACCGCCGGGCTTCAGCGCACCAAGACCGAGATCAAGCGGGACTTCGACTATCTTGCGCGACTGTGGGACGAGATCCGCGACAAGACGCTGAGTTCGGCCGCCCCGGCGCTAGTCTATGGCGACAGCGACCTGATCAAGCGCGCGATCCGCGACATCTATAATCGCGACATCGACGAGGTGATCGTCGAGGGCGAGGAAGGCTATCGCCACGCAAAGGACTTCATGCGGCTGCTGATGCCCAGCCACGCAAAGAAGGTCCTGCACTATTCCGACCCGATCCCGCTGTTCCAGCGGTCCCATGTCGAGGACCAGCTGGCCGCGATGTACAATCCGGTCGTGCAGCTGAAATCGGGCGGTTACCTGGTCATCAACCCGACCGAGGCGCTGGTGTCGATCGACATCAACTCCGGCCGGTCGACCCGCGAACACAATATCGAACAGACCGCCACCGCGACCAACCTGGAAGCCGCGCATGAAATCGCGCGCCAGCTGCGCCTGCGCGACATGGCAGGCCTGGTCGTCATCGACTTCATCGACATGGACAACGGGTCCAACGTCCGGAAGGTCGAGAAGGCAATGAAGGAGGCGTTGAAGAACGATCGCGCCCGCATCCAGGTCGGCCGCATCTCGTCCTTCGGCCTGATGGAAATGAGCCGGCAGCGCCTGCGCACGGGCGTGCTGGAAGCTTCCACGCGCCAGTGCCCGCATTGCGAGGGCACCGGCCTGGTCCGCACCGCGTCATCGGCGGGCCTGTCCGCGCTTCGCCTGATCGAGGATGAGGCCGCACGCGGTCGCGGATCGTGCCTGACCCTGCGCGCCAGCCAGGAAGCTGCCTTCTACGTCCTCAACCGCAAGCGCGCGGATATCGCCGAGATCGAGGATCGCTACGGCGTCATCGTCGAGGTTCTGCCGGGCGGCGAGCAGGAAGGCGCGCGGATGACGGTGGAGGCTTCCGGGCCGCCGCCCGCCCACGCCCCCCGCTTCGACGCGCCGATCATCGAAGAGCCCGAGGACGACATCGAGGACGAGATCGACGAGATCGAGGAAGAAGAGGAAGTCGTCGCCGAGCCGCGTCGCGCCGACCGCGGCGAAGGCCGGAGCGAGGGCGACCGGGAAGGCGAAGGGAACGGCCGCAAGCGCCGTCGCCGTCGTCGCGGCCGTGGCAATCGGCCCAACGAGAACGGCGAAACCTCAACCGAGGAGTTCGCTGGCGAGGGGCCGACCGCGGACGGCGAAGAGCCGCAGGACGGAAGCGAGGACGAGGCCGTCGTCGCTGATGACGCAGGCGACGCGCAGGTCACCGCCGAAGTCGGCGAAGCGGAAAGCGCCGGCGAGAGCCGTCGTCGTCGCAACCGCCGCGGTCGTCGCGGTGGTCGTCGTGGCCAGCAGGGCGCCGAGGGCGGCGCTGAGCTAGAAGGCAACGACGCACCTGAAGCCGACGCTGACGAGCCGGTGCTGGTGGAAGCGGCCGATGCTGCCCCTGCCAATCCGCTCGGTTCCGAGCCCGTGCCGCTCGACAGCGAGCCGGCAGGAGCGCAGGCGGTGGCACCGGAGGTGACGGACACGCCCGAGGAGGCCCCTGCCCCGCGTCGCCGTTCGCGCGCGCGTCGCGCTGCGCCGGTCGAGGCGGAAGCAGCCGAGCCTGCTCAGGCTGAAGCGCCCGACGCGCAGGCCGAGCTGCCCGTCGCGGAGGAGGCTGCTCCTCCCGCCAAGCCGCGCCGCACCCGTCGCAAGGCAACGCCAACGGCAACCGAGCCGGTAGCGGCAACGGAGGCCGAGGCTGCGACTGCCGAGGCGGACGCTGCTCCGGCGGAGCCCGCGCCCAAGCCGCGCCGCACGCGTCGCAAGGCAACACCGGCTGCGACCGAGGCGACTGTTGCAGAGCCGGTGACTGCCGAGCCGGAACTGCCGATCGCCGCCGAAGCGCCCACCGCTCCCGCTGAGGCCGGCGGTTCGGACGAGGCAGCGACCGAAGCGTCGCTGACGGTAACGCAGGACGGTGCCGCTCCTGCGGGAGCCGCCAATGATGCGGAAGCTGGCAGCAACAACCCGGATGAGCCGTCCGCTCCGCCGCGTCGGGGCTGGTGGCAGCGCACCTTCGGCGCATGATGGAGACGCGCCCTGCCGCCCACACGGGCCGGCGGGGCGCGCCGCCACGCGTGGCTTCAGCCAAGGTTAAGTCCTGGCGGGCGAATCTCGTGGTTCATGTTGGCGTGCAATCCAGACCCTTTCCTGCTCCACCGCCCTGGGATCTGCTGACATGGCAGCCTTGATCGAGCTTGCGCCCAACCGGCTGATCCGTCGCTTGTTCGGGGAGCGTCGCCCCGCTGCCGGGCAATCTGGCGGGTCGCTTACACTTCGGCGTGTGGTCGGGGCGATCTCGGTGGCCTTGCTGCTCGCGGCGCAGCCTGCGGCCGCACAGTCCATCCTGCGCGACGCCGAAACCGAAACGATGTTCGCCGACATGTCCGCCGGCCTGATCAAGGCCGCTGGACTGTCGCCCAAGAACGTCAAGGTCGTGCTGATCAACGATGACTCGATCAACGCCTTCGTTGCGGGCGGGCAGACCGTGTATGTCCATACCGGGCTGATCGAGGCCGCCGACAACGCCAACCAAGTGCAGGGCGTGATCGCGCACGAACTGGGCCACATCGCCGATGGCCACGTGCTGACGGGCGCGCAGGCCGCCAAGCCCGCCATGGGCATGTACCTGTTGTCCATGGTTCTGGGGCTGGCAGCCATGGCGGCGGGCAGCGGTGAAGCCGGCGCGGGCATCATGGCCGCGGGCCAGCAGGCCGCGATGGGCAAATACCTCGCCTTTAGCCGTGTCCAGGAGTCCACCGCCGACGCGAGCGGGGCCAAGTACCTCAACACCGCCGGCGTGTCGGGCAAGGGGATGCTCACCTTCTTCAAGAAGCTGCAGCAGCAGGAATATCGCTACGGCGTCGAGAACATCGACCCGTTCATGCAATCACACCCCCTGTCGGGCGAGCGCATCCAGACGCTTACCGCCGACCTTCAGGCCTCGCCTTCGTTCAATGCCAAGCCCGACGCTGCGCTGGAGGAACGGTTCAAGCGCGTGAAGGCCAAGCTGATCGGTTATGTCGCCACGCCTGCCAAGACGCTGGGGGCCTATCCCGAGGGCGACAATTCGATCTACGCCCATTACGCGCGCGCCTATGCCTATCATAAGGCCGGCTATCCCGACAAAGCCGACGCGGAAGCTGCCGCCCTGGTCAAGGCGCAGCCGAACGACCCGTATTTCCAGGAGATACAGGGGCAGATCCTGCTGGAAGCGGGCCATCCCGACCAGGCGCTGGTGCCGCTTCGCGCCGCCACCGCCGGCACCAACAACAATCCCTTGATCGCCACCACGTTCGGTCACGCGCTGATCGCGACGGAGGACAAGGCGAATTACGAGGAAGCCAAGCGCGTGCTGCGTACCGCGATCGTTCGGGACGATGAGAACCCGTTTGCCTGGTATCAGCTCGGTACCGTGTACGAACGGACCGGCGACACCGCACGCGCGGCGCTGGCCACGGCCGAGCGCGCCAGCATGACCGGCGACAACCGCACCGCCGCCCAGAGCGCGCGCGCCGCCATGGTCGGCATCCCCGCGAACACGCCCGACTGGTTGCGGGCGCAGGACATTGCCATGGCCTCCCAGAACGCGATCGACGACGATCCCAAGTCGAAGCGCCGCCGCAAGTGAAGCGCCTGACCCTGTTGCTGACCGCCCTTGTTGGCGGACTGATCGGCGCGGTCGCGATGTGGGCGCTGGGCCCCGCCTCGACGCGGGGTGACGAAGCACTGGTCCGCCGCACCCTGATGGCGCACCCCGAAATCATCACCGAAGCGATGCAGAAGCTGCAGGATCGCGAAACCGGGCGACAGGTCGCGGCCTTAGGCAGGACGCTGACCCAGCCGGTCGGCAACGCCTTTGCTGGTAATGCCAAGGGCGATGTCAGCGTGGTCGAGTTCTTTGACTACAATTGCGGCTATTGTCGTGCCAGCTTGCCGATCGTCGCGGCGCTGGTGAAGGCGGATCCGAATGTGCGCATCGTGTATCGCGAGATGCCGATCCTGGCCGAAACGAGCCGTGCCGCCGCGCGCGCCAGCCTGGCCGCGGCGCGCCAGGGCCGCTGGCCGGCGTTCCACGATGCTCTTTATACCGGCGGTCGCGTCACGAACGAGACAATCGCTGCCGCTGCCAAGGGCGCGGGCGTCGACCTGACAGCTGCAAACAGCTCCGAAAATGAAGCGGAGATCGACAACAACCTGCGCACCGCGGCGGGATTAGGCGTAA
The DNA here is from genome assembly GCF_014199305.1 of Sphingomonas aerophila. Taxonomy (GTDB): domain Bacteria; phylum Pseudomonadota; class Alphaproteobacteria; order Sphingomonadales; family Sphingomonadaceae; genus Sphingomonas; species Sphingomonas aerophila. Next base: position 39,412 of record NZ_JACIJK010000003.1, on the reverse strand, counting down.
CCGGCACGCCAAGCTGGGTGATCGGCGACCGCGTGCTGACCGGAACCCTGCCGCTCGAGGAATTGCAGAGGGCCGTGACCGCGGCCCGCGCCCGCTAACGCCGGATCATTCCCGCCACCAGCGGTCGCACGATCAGGCCATTCAGGTCCAATGCGACGTGGAGCACCGTCGCGATCCATAGCTGGCCCGTCAGCAGATAGGTCGCGCTCAGTAGCAGCGCGATGACGGCTGTGGCCGTTATGCCAAGGACGCCCTGGTAGCGGTGCGCCCAACCGAACAGCAGCGCGCTGCCGACAAACGCCCAGATCGCGCCGATACCAAGCAACGACAGCACAAGCGGCAGGGCCAGGCGGAAATACAGCTCCTCCCCGACGCCCGCCACCACTGACACGAGAGCGCCCCAGCCCAGATCGCTCACCCGGCGCGGCACCATGCCGCTGACGTCGCCCAGCGTCATCGGCTCGCGCCGACGCACGCGTGCAATCAGCCCGGCGACCACCCCGCCACCGATCATCGCCAGGACGAGGAACGACACGGGCAGCGCGACCGGGAACGGGATGCCCGTCCAGACAGCCGCGAAGACGGCCGCAGGCGCGAACTCGCCCGGCATCCTGACGGCCGCTTCCGGCCGCCCGGCAAGCAACAGGGCAGCAGCCGCGGTCAGGCCGAAAAAGACCAGGATGCGGCCAGCGACCCGCGCCAGGGGGTGCGGTCCCCATCTCCACCGCCGCCGCATGGCCCATGGCAGGGCCAGCAACAACGCCGCCAGGATGACGGCAAGTGACGGCATCAACGATCCAGGCGGTGTTCGCCCTTCACCCAACGGACGGTGCCGGACGACGCACGCATGACCACGCTTTCGGTGGTCATGCGGCCGCCACGGCGCTTCACCCCCGCCAGCAGCGACCCATTGGTGACGCCCGTCGCGGCGAAGATGACATCGCCACGCGCCAGCTCGCACAGGTCATATTGGCGGTCGAGGTCGGTGACCCCCCACTTGGCTGCACGGGCGCGCTCATCGTCGTTGCGGAACAGCAGCCGGCCCTTGAACTGGCCGCCGACACAACGAAGCGCCGCGCAGGCCAGCACACCTTCGGGGGCGCCCCCGGACCCCATGTACATGTCGATAGTGGTGTCGGGATCGGTGGTCGCGATCACGCCCGCGACGTCACCATCGCCGATCAGCATCACGCCACAGCCCAGCGCCCGCAATTCGGCGATCATCTCCTGATGGCGGGGACGGTCGAGCACGCAGACGATGATGTCGCCCGGCGCCACGCCCTTCGCCTCGGCAACTGCACGGACATTCTCGGTGGGTGAGCGATCGAGATCGATGATCCCCTCCGGATAACCCGGCCCGACCGCGATCTTCTGCATGTACACGTCGGGCGCGTTGAGCAGCCCGCCGCCTTCCGCGATCGCCAGCACCGCAAGGCTGTTCGGCCCGGCCTTGGCGCAGATGGTGGTTCCTTCCAGCGGGTCGAGCGCAATGTCGATGGCGGGGCCGGTCCCGGTGCCGACCTTCTCGCCAATGAACAACATGGGCGCCTCGTCGCGTTCGCCCTCACCGATCACCACCGTGCCGTCCATGTCGAGTTCGTTAAGCGCGGCGCGCATGGCCTCCACGGCGGCAGCGTCGGCCGCCTCTTCATCCCCGCGCCCGACCAACGTCGACGCGGCGATGGCGGCGGCTTCGGTGACCCTCACCATTTCGAGCACGAGCACTCGGTCGAGCACCTTGCTGGCGGCCGTCATATCGCTCCCCTTCCCGTTGTTTGATGTTGGCAAAGCCTATGGCCGTCCGGTTCCTACTTGGCCAGCGGTTGCGTCGCGCCGCCGGGTAAGGCAGCGAGCGGGCGTGAAAACCCCAGTAGAAACCGCCGCTGACCATTCCCTGGTTGACCTGCTCCGCCACCTGGCGGCGCAAGGCTACCATTTCGTGACCCCGACGCCCGCGACTCATGCGCGTGTCGTTGCCCGGCCCGACCGGTCGCTCGGGACCTGCGTGGAGGATGTGTTGGGCTGGAGCCTGCCGTTCCAGGATGGCGCGATCGGCGGCGACATCGTCGACCTGCTGCGTGCGGCAGGCGTGCTGGTGCGCGAGGGTGACCGGTGGCGCAGCACGGTGCGCGTATCGTCGCTGCATCGCGACCTGTTCGTTCATTCGGCCTATCCGACCCTGGCGGAAAATTCGGTCTTTTTCGGCCCCGACAGCTATCGCTTCGCCGACCTGATCGCCGCCGAGCTCGACCGCGTGCCGCTGCGGGACGGCGGGCGCATCCTCGACATTGGCGGCGGTTCTGGAGTCGGCGCGATTGTAGCTGCGCATCGCTGCGGGGCGTGCGAAGTGTTCCTGACCGATATCAATGCAGCGGCGCTGCGCCTGGCAGCGGTCAACGCGGCCGCTGCCGGGGTGGATATCACCATGACGGAAGGGTCGGGCCTGGGCGACGTGCCGGGCCTGTTCGACCTTGTCACCATCAACCCCCCCTACATCATCGATGAAGCGGGACGTGCCTATCGCGATGGCGGCGGGATGCATGGCGGGCAGTTGTCGCTCGACCTCGCGAGCGAAGCGGCAGGGCGGCTCGCGCCCGGCGGCCGCGTGCTGCTTTATACTGGCAGTGCGATCATCGGCGGACGTGATCCGCTGTGCGAGGCGCTACGCGAGAAGGCGGAGGCGCTGGGCCTCCACCTTTCCTATCGTGAGATCGACCCGGACGTGTTCGGCGAGGAGCTGGAAGAGCCAGCCTATGCAAATGTTGACCGGATCGCGCTGGTCGCCGCCATCCTCAGTCGCGCAGAAGCTCGTTGATGCTGGTCTTGGAGCGGGTGCGCTCGTCGACCCGCTTCACGATCACTGCGCAATAGAGTGACGGCTTGCCGTTCTCGCCGCCAGTCGAGCCGGGCACCACCACGGCATAGGGGGGCACTTCGCCCCGAAACACCTCGCCCGTGTCGCGGTCGATGATCTTGGTCGAGGCCCCAAGATACACGCCCATGGACAGCACCGCACCCTCACCCACGCGGACGCCCTCGGCCACTTCCGCGCGTGCACCGATGAACGCGCCATCGCCGATGATCACCGGGTCCGCCTGTAGCGGCTCCAGCACGCCACCAATGCCCGCGCCGCCCGACAGGTGCACGTTGCGACCGATCTGCGCGCAGGACCCCACGGTCGCCCAGGTGTCCACCATCGTGCCCTCGCCCACATAGGCGCCGATGTTGACGAAGCTTGGCATCAGGATCGCGCCCTTGCCGACAAAGGCGCCGCGCCGCACCACCGACCCCGGCACCGCACGAAAACCTGCGTCGCGGAACGCTGCCTCGTCCCAGCCCGAGAACTTGGAGGGCACCTTGTCGAACCAATGGCCCGCGCCCGGCCCGCCGTCGATCAGCTGGTTGTCATTCAGGCGAAAGGACAGCAGAACCGCCTTCTTGAGCCATTGGTTGACCCGCCAACCGCCATTGCCGTCCGGCTCGGCGACGCGCGCCTCACCCCGGTCGAGCAACGCCAGCGCTCGCTCCACCGCGTCCCGCGCCTCGCCCGTCGTTTCGAAGCCGAGCGCGGCGCGATCCTCCCAGGCCTGGTCGATCGTTGCTGCAAGGTCGGTCATTCTGCCTCCAGGACATGGTGAAGCCACGCGGACAGGTCCGCCGTGGTGAAATCGATGAAGCTGCGGTCGACCTCGGGGGCCTGTTCGGACCCGTTGTCGACCCAGACGGTGGTCATGCCGATTGCCTTGGCGGGGGCAAGATTGCGCGCCATGTCCTCAACGAACAGGCTCTGGGCGGGGTCGATGTCCCACGCCTCGCACAGCTCTTGATAGGCGCTTGCGGCGGGCTTGGGGACCAGGTTCATCGCGTGCAGGTCGTGCACCGCTTCGAAGCTGCCGCCCAGCCCTAGCCGGTCTAGCACCTTCAACGCATAGGGTTTGTCGCCGTTGGTGAAGACCAGCTTCCTGCCCGGCAACCGCGCGATGGCGGCGGCAAGCGGCGCGTCCTCCTCCAGCACGTCCATCTCGATATCGTGGACATAGGCCAGGAACTCATGCGGATCGACATGGTGGTTGGCCATCAGCCCGGCCAGCGTGGTGCCATGGCCGAGGAAGTAGGCCTTCTGCACCTGGAACGCTTCCGCATCGTCGACGCCGAGCAGGTCGGCAACGAAGCGGGTCATGCGCTTGTCGATCCGGGCGAACAGGTTGCTACGCGCGGGATACAGCGTGTTGTCGAGGTCGAAGATCCAGTTGCGAACATGGGAAAGGCGCGCGAGCATCGCGGCGATCCTGTAGGCAGGGCGGGCCGGACGGGCAAGCGACCCGGGAAGTGACAGTGTTAAGTTCCCGTCCAACAATATCGTGCCATAGGGGCGGCATGGGCGAGGCGGGCAGAAACAGCATCAAGCAATGGTGCGGATCAACGGCGCTGGGGTGCCTGTTGCTCGCCGGTTGCGGCGGGGGCGGCGGCGTGAACAGCACGCCGACGCCGCCGACCGGCACCGTCCCGCCCCCCACGCCAACGCCGGTGCCGACGCCAACGCCGGCTCCGACCCCCGCGCCCACGCCCACGCCCACGCCCACCCCCACGCCCACCCCGGCCGCCAACTACGACACTGCCGAATACCGCGCGACGGTGGGCGCGGTGTCGATGGACGCGCTTGCCGCGTACCAGCGCGGGGCCACGGGCGCCGGAGTAACGGTCGGCGTGATCGATTCGGGCATCGACGTGGAGAGCCCCGAGTTCACCGGGCGGATCGCGGCGCAGTCCGCGAACGTCGCCGGCGGCACGACCGTGGACGACGAGAACGGCCACGGCACAGCGGTGGCCTTCACCTTGGCTGGCCGCCGCAACGATGGCGGCACGCATGGCGTCGCCTTTGATGCCACCCTGGTGGTCGCGCGCAGCGACACGCCCGGCAGTTGCGCCGCCCCGGCCACGGGCGGTGAGAGTGCCTGCTCGTTCAATGACGACAATATCGCCAGGGGCGTGGACCTGGCCCGCACCGCCGGCGCGCGGGTCATCAATATCTCCCTGGGCGGGGAGGATGCCGCCCCGTCCACGCTTCTCGCTGCGATCAGCCGCGCTACCGCAGCGGGCGTTGTGGTCGTGATCTCGGCCGGTAACGAGGGGAAGGCGAACCCCTCCGCATCTGCCGCTTTCGCCAACAACGACGCGGTGTCGCGCGGACTGGTCGTGATCGCCGGGTCCGTCGGCGCGGGCGACGCCATTTCCTCCTTCAGCAATCGCGCGGGCGACAGCGCAGCGCATTACCTGACTGCGGTGGGGGAGAGGGTGCGAGCGCCCGACGCAGCGAGCACCGCCTTTCTCTGGTCGGGCACCTCCGTCTCGGCGCCGCAGATCGCGGGTGCGGCGGCGCTGCTGGCCCAGGCCTTCCCGAACCTGTCAGGTGCGCAGATCGTCGACATCCTGTTCCGCTCCGCCCGCGATGCGGGCACGGCCGGGGTCGATGCGACCTTTGGCCGCGGCGTGCTCGACCTGACGCGAGCGTTCCAGCCGATCGGCACGACCACGGTCGCCGGGTCTGGAGCGGGGGCATCGCTGACCGGCAACGGCGTGCTGTCATCGGCGATGGGCGACGCGCGCATGGGCTCGCTCGGCGCGGTGATCCTCGACGGCTATGACCGGGCATTCGCGATCGATCTGGCCAACACCATCGCGCGCTACCGCCCGACGCCGATGCTTGCCCCGGCGCTGGAAGTCGGTGGACGGGCCGTGTCGCTGGCCGCCGGTGGCATGAGCGCCGCGATGACCCTGGCCCCGACAGCCCGAGGCGGCGTGTCGCTCGGCAGCGCGCAGCTTTCCCCTGCCGACGCCCGCTCGGCGCGGGTGCTTGCCGCAAGCTTGACGCAGGCGCTTGGCAGCCGCGCCCGGTTCGGCTTTGCGGTTCGCAGCGGCGCGGACGGGCTTGCCGTTCAGCTGGCCGGGCAGCGTCGCCCCGCCTTTCTCGTCGCGCGCGATGACGGCCTGGGCTTCGATGCAGTCCCCCGCACCGCGACGGCCATGCGCGCCGAGGTCGGGCGGATCGGCATCACGACGTCGGTCGAGAATGGCGACGCGCTTGCCCGCCGCGACCCGTTGATCGCTGGCCTCAATGGCTGGAACCGGGCGGGCTACACCCGCGCCGGGGTCGCGCTGGACGGTCAGGCCGGCTCGCTGTGGTGGTCGATCGGCACCGCTCGGCTGTCGGAACGCGCCACGGTGCTCGGCGCTCAGTTCGACCCGTCGCTGGGCGGATTGTCCGCAATCAGCTGGTTCGCCGACGCGCGCGCGCGGCTGGACCTGCCCGCCGGCTGGTCACTGGGCGGCTCGCTCCGCAGTGGCTGGACGCAGATCGCCGGCTCCCTGTCCGCGGCGGGCCGGCTTCGCACCGCGGCGTTCGCGGCGAACATTGGCAAGGACGGCGTGTTCGGCGGGGACAGCATCGAGCTCAGGGTCGCGCAACCGCTGCGCGTCGCAACCGGCGCCGCCGACCTGACGCTGCCAACCGGCTGGGATTACCGCACGCGTCAGGTGACCGGCTGGACCACTCAGCGGATCGATTTGGCACCGAACGGTCGCGAACTGGATGCGGAGATGCGCTACGGCCGCCCGCTTGCGGGTGGCTGGGTGGAGGGCAACCTGTACTGGCGGCGCGATCCCGGCAACATCGCAGCGGTCCCGGACGACCAGGGACTGGCCGTGCGCTACTCGCGCCCCTTCTGATTGCACGCTTCCTGATTGCACCGGCCGTGCCCGCTCCCCACTTCCACGGGCATGACACGCTTTTCCCTGCTCGACCTGGTGCCCGTGACCGAGGGCGGCACCGTTGCCGGTGCGCTTGCCAATGCCGCCGACCTTGCCGCCCATGCGGAGGCGCTTGGCTATAACCGCTACTGGGTGGCCGAGCACCACGGCATGGCCGGCATCGCCAGTGCCGCCACCGCCGTGGTGATCGCGCATGTCGCGGCCGCGACGCGTACCATTCGCGTCGGCGCGGGCGGCATCATGCTGCCCAATCACGCGCCCCTGGTCATTGCCGAGCAATTTGGCACGCTAGAAGCCCTGTTTCCCGGCCGCATCGACTTGGGCTTTGGGCGCGCGCCAGGGTCGGACCAGAAGGTCGCGCGCGCGATGCGCCGGACGCTGGAGACCGATCCCAATGCCTTCCCGCAGGACGTGCTGGAGGTGATGAGCTACTTCGCCAATGACGGTCGCACCGGTATCCAGGCAACGCCGGGTGCAGGCGCGAACGTGCCGATCTGGATTCTCGGTTCCAGCATGTTCGGCGCGCAGCTCGCGGCGATGCTGGGCCTGCCCTATGCCTTTGCCTCGCACTTCGCGCCGGACGCGCTCGACCAGGCGCTGGCGCTCTATCGCAGGGACTTCCGCCCCTCGGCGCAGCTCGACAAGCCTTATGCCATGGCTGGCTTCAACGTGTTCGCGGCCGACACCGACGAGGAAGCGCAACTGCTCGCCTCATCCCAGCAGCAGGCGTTTGTGGCGCTGCGTACCGGCAACCCGCGCCAGCTGCCCCCGCCCGTGCCGGGCTATCGCGACAGCCTGCCGCCGAGCCACGCGCAAATCCTGGATCATGTCCTGTCCTGCTCGGCGACCGGCAGCCCGTCGACGGTCGCGCGCGGCCTGTCCGACTTCGTCCGTCGCACGGGTGTGGACGAGGTGATGGTCACCAGCGCGATCTACGATCATCAGGCGCGCAAGCGTTCGATCGCGATCGCGGCAGAGGCGATGGCGGAGCTGAAGCTCGCCGCCTGACGTCAGGCGGCGGCTTCGACCTGCTCCGCCAGTTCGAGCCAGCGCATCTCTGCCACTTCCTTTTCCGCGCGCGCGGCGTCGATCGCTGCGCTCAGCCGGGCAAACATGGCCGGATCGCGGGAGTACAGCCCCGGATCCGCCAGCTTGGCCTCATTCTCCGCCACCTGCGCGTCGAGCTGGTCGATGCGCTTTGGTAACAGCTCGAAGTCGCGCTGGTCCTTGTAGCTGAGTTTCACCCGCCCAGGCCGCGCCGGCGGCTCAGCCGTGGGCGACGGCTTTGATGTAGCGGCCCTCTTCTCGACCTTGGGCGCGCGCTTGCTCTCCCAATCGGCATAACCGCCGGGGACCACGTCGACCTTGCCCGATCCGTCGAGCCCCAGCGTAACCGTGACGGTCCGGTCCAGGAAGTCGCGGTCGTGGCTGACGATCAGCACCGTGCCGTCATAGTCGGAGATCACCTCCTGCAGCAGGTCCAGCGTTTCCAGGTCCAGGTCGTTGGTCGGCTCGTCCAAGATCAGCAGGTTTGAATGCCGCGCGAACTCGCGCGCCAGCAACAGCCGTGACCGCTCGCCCCCCGACAGCGACCCGATCTTGGCTTCCGCGATGGAGGGATCGAACAGAAACTCCTTGAGGTAGCCGTGAACGTGCTTGCGGACGCCCAGCACGTCGATCCAGTCGCCGCCGTCCGCCAGAACCTCGCGCACGCGCTTCTCGGGCGCCATCAGCTTGCGTTGCTGGTCGATGACGATGCCGTCCAGCGTCTTGGCCCGCTTTACCTTGCCGGCGTCAGGCTCGAGTTCGCCCGTCAGCAACCGGAGCAGCGTGGTCTTGCCCGCACCGTTCTGCCCGACGATGCCGATCCGGTCGCCACGGGTCACGCGCAGGTTCAGGTCGCGGATGACGGTGCGGTCGCCAAAGCTCTTGGACACATGCTCGACGTCGATCACCACCTTGCTCTTGGTGTCGTCATTGCCCAGCGCCAGCGCCGCCGCGCCCTGCGGCCCCATCATGGCCGCGCGCTGGGCCCGCATCTCGTGCAGCTTGGCTAGCCGCCCCTGGTTGCGGCGACGGCGCCCCGTGACGCCGCGTTGCAGCCAGTGCTCCTCGATCTTCAGCTTGGCATCGAGCCGCTGGGCGTTGCGCTCTTCCTCGGCGTAAACCTGCTCGGTCCAGGCGTCGAAGCCACCAAAGCCCACCTCCGCCCGGCGCACCTGCCCACGATCGAGCCACAATGTCTGCCTTGTCAGCCGCGTCAGGAACGTGCGGTCATGGCTGATCACCACGAACGCGCCGTTGAACCGCCCGAGCCAACTCTCCAGCCACTCGATCGCATGGATGTCGAGGTGGTTGGTCGGCTCGTCGAGCAGCAGCACGTCGGGCTCCTGGGCCAGGGCACGCACGATTGCTGCGCGCCGGCGTTCACCCCCGCTTGCGGTCGCCGCCTCGCGCGACAGGTCGATACCAAGCTGCCCGGCGATCGCCTCGGCCTCGTGCGGCTCGGGCGGGCGGTCCCCGCTCAGCACATAGTCGGCCAGCGTCGCGAAGCGGGATACGTCGGGGTCCTGCTCCAGCAACACGACATTGGTGCCGGGCACGATGGTGCGCCGCCCCTCGTCCGCGTCGATGCGCCCGGCGAGAAGCTTAAGAAAAGTCGTCTTGCCCGCGCCATTGCGCCCGATCAGCGCCAGTCTGTCGCGCGGGCCGATAAACACGTCCAGATGTCGGAACAGCCAACCGGAACCCTGGATCACGCCAAGGTCCTCGAAGGCCAAAATAGGTGCTGCCATAGACAGGCGAAGTAGGGCGCCCGGGTGGTGCGGGCAAGTTGCGCGTGGCTGACCGGCTTATTCAGAGGCTGTTCAATGGGACACCCCTATGGCAGCACCCGTGAGAATGCTTGCGCCCCTTCTGCTTATCGCACTGGCCGGTCCGGTCATGGGCGAGCCGCCACAGCGTCGCAGCGAACAGCGCGATGCGCTGGAAGCGCGCCGGAACGGTCACCTACTGCCCCGTCGCGAGATCGAGGGCCGGGTAATCCCGACCATGCGGGGCGCGCAATATCTCGGCTTCGACTTCGACCTGGACTCGGCGGTTTACACGCTCAAGTTCCTGCGCGATGGCGAAGTGATCTGGGTCGAAGTCGACGGCCGGTCGGGGCAAATCCTCGGCCGCAGCGGTCGCTAACGGAGGGGGAAGCCGAATGCGCGTTTTGATCGTCGAGGACGAGCCCAATCTCGGCCAACAGCTGAAGAACACGCTGGAAGGCGCGGGCTATGCCATCGACCTGGCGACCGATGGCGAGGAAGGGCACTTCCTCGGCTCGACCGAAAGCTATGATGCGATCGTGCTCGACCTGGGCCTGCCAGAGGTCGACGGGCTGACGGTGCTGGACCGCTGGCGCAAGGAAGGGCGCACCGCCCCCGTGCTGGTGCTGACGGCGCGCGACAGCTGGTCGGACAAGGTCGCAGGGCTTGATGCGGGCGCCGACGATTACGTCGCCAAGCCGTTCCAGACGGAGGAGCTGATCGCGCGGCTGCGCGCGCTGATCCGCCGTGCGTCCGGCAATGCCTCGTCCGAACTGACCGCCGGCGACGTCCGCCTCGACACCCGTTCGGGCAAGGTCACCCGCGCGGGCGAGCCGGTGAAGCTGACGGCGCAGGAATACAAGCTGCTGAGCTACCTGCTTCACCACAAGGGCAAGGTGGTCAGCCGTACCGAGCTGATCGAGCATATCTATGACCAGGATTTCGATCGTGATTCGAACACCATCGAGGTGTTCGTGACCCGCATCCGCAAAAAGCTGGGCCAGGACGTGATCACCACCATTCGCGGGCTTGGCTACAGCCTCGACGAGCCGGCCTGAACGAACCTTGCGCGTGCCGACCTGTTCGCCTGGCCGCTGACATGACGGAACAGGATTTGCACGCGCCCGACAATGTCGCCGTGACCGCAGCGCCGGGCGCCGCGCCGGGCGTCGGGCCCGCTCCTGCCGCGCGCTCGACGGGCTCGCTGTCGCGGCGGATGATCCTGATCGCCGCAGCGTGGATCGCGCTGCTGCTGGGTGTCGGTGGCTATGCGCTCGACCGTGTGCTGGTCACCGCCGTCACCCGCAATTTCGACGCCCAGCTCGACTATGTGCTCGAATCACGGCTCCTGACCTCGGAGATCGGGCCGGAGGGCGAGGTTACCTTTACCCGTGAGCTTGCCGACCAGCGTTTCCTGGAACCCGGGTCGGGGCTGTATTGGCAGGTGTCGGCGCCCGGGCAGGAGCCGTTCATCTCGCGGTCCTTGTGGGACCAGAAACTGCGGTACGGCATGCGCCATCGGGATGCGCAGCCGCATTATTACGACTCGGTCCAACTCGGCGGTGAGAAGCTGCGCATCGTTGAGCGTGATGCGAAGCTGCCCGGCTCGCCCGTGGTGTGGCGTTTCCAGGTCGCGGAGAACCGCGGCGGGCTGGACGACCAGATCGACGTCCTGCGCCGGACGCTGGTTCGCAGCTTCCTGTTGCTCGGCCTCGGGCTGGTGGTGCTCGCGGCGTTGCAGACTTTCTACGGCCTGTTGCCTCTCCGTCAGGTCCGCCGGGAGATTATCCGGCTGCGCGAAGGCCGCGCATCCCGCATCTCCGCCGCCAAGCCGGTCGAGGTCGCGCCGCTGGTGGAGGAACTCAACGCCCTGATCGAACACAATGAGCGTCAGGCAGAAGAAGCGCGGCGGCACGCCGGCAACCTCGCCCATGCGTTGAAGACGCCTCTCACCGTCATCATGAACGCAGCCACGGCGAATGCCGAGGACTTGTCCGAGACGGTGGTGCGGGAGGCGCGAACGATGCGGCGCCAGGTCGACCACCACCTCGCCCGCGCCCGTGCGGTCGGCCGCCGCGGCTCCGCGCACAGCCGGGCCGATGTGTGGCCGAGCCTCGAGTCGGTGGAGCGGGCCGTCGCCCGCCTTTACCGCCATGTCCGCATCGACGTGGACGGGCCCAAGGACCTGCAGGTCCATGTCGAACGACAGGACCTGGACGAAATGCTCGGCAACCTGATCGAGAATGCGGCCAAATATGGCGGCGGCAGCGTCTTCGTGACCGTGGCCGCGCAGGCCGGCTTTGTGGAGTTCCTGGTCGAGGACGACGGTGCCGGTATCCCCGAGGAAGAGCGCGTTCGCATCTTCGATCGCGGCGTCCGCCTCGACACCGGCAAACCCGGCACCGGGCTGGGACTTGCCATCGTGCGGGACGTGGCGGAGATCTATGGCGGCACCGTAGGGCTGGAGGAGAGCGAAGACCTTGGCGGCCTGCTCGTCCGGCTGAGGTTACCGGCGGCGGGCTGATCCTTAAAATCGCGCTACTCGGGCGGAAACTTGCCGCCCTGCGTCCCGGGCATCGGGTACTACAGATGCAAACCGCAACGGCAGCAGTGCGGTCAGACAACTGGCCATCGCCCTGCCCGATCAAGTAGTTTGGCCCACGCACGACCATGGCGTTGGCCGCGGTTCCGGCGAATGGCCTGGCCGCTGCGCCCGTTGCTCGCCTGAACTGCGAACAATGGCAGATCAACGAAGCTTTGAAGGCATCCGCCAAAGTCACACAGGCTTGATCCGCCAAGGTGGCGGTCAGTCGTCAACGCGGCGACCTTATCTGGCAAAGCCTGTCACAAGCTCGCTGGAAGTCCGCCTTACCGCACCCACGAGTCTGCGCCGAAGATCCGGTCAGCGGCGCCGCGCAAACCAGATGACGTGGCGCGGACCCTTGCCGTTGCTGCGGGCGCGGACCACCACCTCGTCCACGTCGAAGCCGGCGCCGCCCAGCCGCCGCGTGAACGCCGGATCGGGCGCCGCCGACCAGACGGCCAGGATCCCGCCCGGCTTCAGCGCCTGCCGCGCTGCCGCCAGCCCAGCCCTGGTATACAGGCGATCATTGGCCAGGCGGGTCAGCCCGTCCGGGCCATTATCGACGTCCAGCAGGATGGCGTCGAACGGCTTTCCCGGCTCGACAATGACGGTGCCGACGTCGATCTCAAGCACCCGCACGCGCGGGTCGTCCAGGCACCCCGCCGCCAGCTCCGCCATCGGCCCGCGCGCCCAATCGATGATTTCCGGCACCAGCTCGGCCACCACCAGCTCCGCTCCCGGCCCAAGCCGCGCCAAGGCCGCGCGCAGCGTGAACCCCATGCCATAGCCGCCGATCAGCAGCCGCGGGGCGTCCTGCCCCAGCCGCTCGATCGTCATGGTCGCGAGCGCTTCTTCCGAGCCGCTCATACGGCTATTCATCAGTTCATTGCGGTCGAGCGCGATGATGAAGTCGCTGCCCCGGCGGAACAGGCGCAATTCTTCGCCGCCGCCCGGCACCCGCGCGCTCCCGATCAACTCGCGCGGGGTCACAGCGTGCGCCCTTCGCGGCCGGCGAGTTCAACGACATATTGCCACGCCACCCGGCCGGACCGGCTGCCGCGCTTCATCGCCCAGGCAATCGCATCGGCCGGGTCAAAGGGCAGGTCGCGATCGCCAACGTAACGCTCCACGATCGCCAGATAGGTGTCCTGGTCGGCGACATGAAAGCCGAAGCTGAGCCCGAAGCGGTCCGCCAGTGCCAGGTGATCGTCGGCGGCATCGCGCGGATTGATCGCGCTTGCCTGTTCCTCCATGTCGCGTGGCACCAGATGGCGGCGATTGGCGGTGACCAGCAACCGCGCATTGGCGGGCCGCTCCTGCGTCCCCCCTTGCAGCAATGATCGCAGCACTCGCGCCTCCCCCGGATCATCGACGCCCAGATCGTCCAGGAACAGCGCGAAGCGGTGCGGCATCGGTGCGATCAATGCGAACAGGTCGGGCAGCGTATCGACGCTCGCCACTTCGATCAGGGACAGTCTGGCATTCTCAGCCTGCACCGCCGCGACCGCGCTCTTGACCAGCGCCGACTTGCCAGCGCCCCGCGCACCCCACAACAGCACATCATGCGCGGCATGGCCGGCAGCGTGGCGGTGCAGCGTCGCAAGCAGCGCCTCCTTCTGCCGGTCGATCCCGACCAGCGCATCAAGCGGCAGCGGCGCGAACCGCTCCACCGGTACCAGCGCGCCCGCGCGCCACACCAGCGCGAGGTGCGCGGCGGGGTCGATCGGTTCGGGCGGCGGTGGGGCCAGCCGCTCCAGCGCGGCGGCGATACGGTCAAGAGCGTCGGACATGGCGGCGCCTGTAGCGCGCCGGGCGCCCCGGGTCAGCCGCTCACGCTCAGTTGCCGCACCTTTGTGTACAATTGGCGCGCACCGTCCCGGTCACCAGCTACCGCAAGCGCGACCGCGTAGGCACCGCACACTGCAAAGTTACCGGGCGCGATCCGGTACGCCGCCGCACCAGCAGCGCGGCCCTCCGCCGCCCGGCCCGCGCCCGCATAGGCCAGCGCCAGGTCGGCGAGCAGTGCCGCATCCCGCTCACCCGCACGTCGGCGCACGCGTTCGAGAGACCGGATCGCCGCCGGCCATTGCCGGGCAGCGACCTGCCAGTGGCCGACCAGTCGCAGCGCCTGCAGACTGTCCCCGTTCTGCGACAGATAGGCCGCCAGAACCCCTGCCGCCGCGCCCGCTCGGCCCGCCCGACCATCCGCGTCGATCAGGCGCAGCATGGCCGGCTCATCGAACCGCAGGTCCGCCGCCCGCGCAAAGGCTGATGCGGCACCCGCCGTGTCGCCAGTCGACATCAGCACGTCCCCCAGCGCCTGCTGCGCCGCCGGTGCGCCCGGTCCCTGCGTCGCCAGCCCCCGAACACCCTGCCTTGCCATGGCTCCCTGCCCCGTCGCGAGTTGCCCGCGCAACAGCGCAAGGACAAGCGACGGGTTGGTCGGCTGGGCCGCCACCGCTGCCTGCAACGTGCCCAGCACCACGTCGCTGGCGAAGGGGGCAGAGGGTGCCGAAGCTCCCTTCATGGCGCGGTCGTGCAGGATGGCGGCGGTGGCCCTATCCCCGGTCGCGGCGATCGCCCGGGCGGCAATCTCCAGCGAATAGCTGTCGGCATCGGCGCGAGTGGCAACCGGACGAATGGTCGCCAGCGCCCCCGCCGCATCGTCGGATCGCAACAGAGCCGCCGCGAGAAGCCGGCGCGCAGCGACATTGTCGGGCTGCTCCGCAACCAGGTCCCTCCAGGTCACGACGGCCTGTTCGGCATTGCCGTCCAGCAGCGCCACCGCGCCGCTCAGCAGTTGCGCGCCCGGTACGTTGCCGAGGGCCGGCCCCGCCGCGTCCAGCAGCGCCCGTGCCAGCGCCGGCCGTCCGGCGCGCCCGGCCAGCACCGCTTGCAGGTAAAGGGCCTGTGGGCTCCCCGGCCGCGCGGCCAGCGCCTGGCGACTGGTGGCCAGCATCTCGCGGTATCGGCCCAGGTCGCCCAGGCTTGCGGCCTGCTCGATCAGCGCCGGGTGGTAGCCCGGATCGCGTCGCGCCGCCTCGGCGAACCACGGCAAGGCCGCTGCCAACCCCAGCCGCGACCGCAACACCTCGCCCTGCAACACCATTGCGGCCGGATCGGTGGGACTAAGTGCCACCGCCCGCGCCACCGCTTCCGATGCCGCACCAACATCGCCGGCAGCCAAGCGCAACCGGCCGAGGTCGACCCATGCCGCCGCCTCTCGCGGGTGCTGCGCCAGCAGGTTGCGCAGCAGCGCCTGTGCCCGTCCGCCCTGCCCCGATGCCGCCAGAGCGCGCGCCTGCACCCGCACTGCTTCCGTCCGGTCGCGCCCGTCCGCCGCCGCAGCCTCGGCAAACGCGCCGTCGTCGTCACCCTTAAGCAACCGCGCCGCGGCACGAAGCGCGTGAAGGCGGGCCGCAGGCACGCCCAACGTCGCCGCACGGCTGACCGCCGCATCCGCAGCGGCCCCTTCCTCCAGCTCGACCAGCGCGCGAGCGAGCATCAACTGGGCCGGCGCGGATCGTGGTTCCACGCTCAGCGCCCGCTGCGCCGCATCGCGCGCCACGCTCCACCGGTGAGCGGCCAGCGCTTCCCTGGCGAGTTGCCGCTCCTGCACCGGATCAATGCGAGGCGGCGACAACAGCGCGCGCCCGACCAGCGCAAGCAGGGCAAACAGGATCGCCGCTGCAGCCCAGCGTGTCAGGTTGGCCGGACGACGTGATCGCCGCCGGCTTCGTTTCAACAGCGGGTAGGCCGCTGCGTCAGCCATGCAGGCCATAGCCCTTCAGCAGGTCGTACAGGGTAGGCCGGCTGATCCCCAGCATCCGCGACGCGCCCGAGATGTTGCCCTCGGCCCGCGCCAGCGCCCGCCCGATCGCCTGCCGGTCCGCCGCCTCTCGAACAGCGCGCAGGTTCAGCGCGTCGTTGTTAGCCTCTCCTTCGGGCTCCGGCAGGTCGAGATCGGCCGCGGTGACCAAGCGACCATCTGCCATGATCACCGCCCGCTTGATCCGGTTTTCCAGTTCACGGACGTTGCCGGGCCAGGTCCAGCCCTCCACCGCCGCCCGCGCATCGGGGCTGAGGCCGGTGACGGCCGGGTTCATGGTCTTGGCGTATCGCGTCACGAATGCCTTGGCGAGCAGCGCCGCGTCCCCGGTCCGTTCGGCGAGCGATGGGATAGCGATCACGATCTCCGCAAGGCGGTAATAAAGGTCCTCGCGAAAACGTCCTTCCGCCACCATCGCATCGACCGACTGGTGCGTGGCGCACACCACGCGCGTGTCCACCGGGATCGCCTTGCGCCCGCCGACCCGCTCGATCACGCGCTCCTGCAGGAAGCGGAGCAGCTTCACCTGCAACGGCAGGGGGACGTCACCGATCTCGTCCAGGAACAGCGTGCCGCCGGCCGCCTGCTCAATCTTGCCCTCGACCGTGCGGACCGCACCGGTGAACGCCCCCTTTTCATGCCCGAACAGCTCGCTTTCCAGCAGCGCCTCGGGAATGGCGGCACAGTTGATCGCCACAAAGGCGCCCTTGGCGCGCGGCGACCGGTCGTGGAGCGCGCGGGCGAGCAGTTCCTTGCCCGTTCCGCTGGCGCCCAGCAGCATCACCGACACCTGCGCCGGTGCGACACGCTCAACCGTACGGATCACCTTGGCCATTTCGGGCGCGGCGGTGATCAGGCCGCCCAGCGCATCCGCGCCACCGCCGCTCGCCAGCCGCCTGTTTTCCGCCTCGAGTGCGTGAACATGAAATGCGCGCGCGACGATCATGCCGAGCGCGTCAAAGTCGATCGGCTTGGCGTAGAAATCCCAGGCACCGTCGCCGATCGCCCGCAGCGCCGACGCCCGCTCGCCATGACCCGACGCAACGATCACCTTGGTATCGGGCTTAAGCGCCAGCATGTCGGCCAATGTCGCGAAGCCCTCCGCAGTCCCGTCCGGATCTGGCGGGAGGCCGAGGTCCAGCGTCACCACCGCCGGTTCATGAAGCCTCAGCGCATCGATGGCGCCGGCGCGGTCGGTCGCGATCACGACCTCATAATCCTCATACGCCCAGCGGAGCTGGCGACCCAGGTTCGGGTCATCCTCCACCACCAACAACACAGGGCGTGGCGCGGCGGTGCTCATGCGGCGGCCTCCAGATCATGCACGGCGGGCAGAAGCACACGAAAGCGGGTGCCTTCACCCTCCCGGCTCGCAACCTCAAGCCGCCCGCCCATGGCAGTCACCAACTGCCGCGCCTCGAACGCTCCGATGCCGAACCCGCCGTTCTTGGTGGAGGCAAAGGGACGGAACAACTGGTCGCGCACAAAGGCCGGGCTCATGCCGCAGCCCCGATCAACAACTTCGATGACAGCGCACGCGCCTTCTTGGATGGCCGACAGCATGACCGGCTCGGCGGGCGGGCTCGCCTCCGCCGCATTCTGGACCAGATGGCGCAAAACCTGCTCCAATCGCGCCGGGTCGGCCGCGGCCCAAACCGGCCCGGTTGACTGGCAGACGACCGGGTGGCCGGCCCGCTGCTCTGCCGCGATACTGGCGGCAACGGCGGCAACATCGGTGGCACGCGGCACCTCGGCACGGGGCGTCGCCTGACGGGACAAGCGGGCAAGCAGGGTAGTCATCTGGTCGGCGGAGCTCCGAAGCGTATCGATCATGTCTGCGCGGAATTCGGGATTGTCGGCGTGACGCTCGGCATTGCGCGCCACCAGGCTCAGTTGGCTGGCCAGGTTCTTGATGTCGTGCAGGATGAACGCGAACCGCCGGTTGAATTCGTCGAAGCGGCGGGCGTCGGCCAGCGCCTGGTGCGCCCGCTCTTCGGCGAGGTAGCTTGCTGCCTGCCTTCCTGCGACGCGAAGCAGGTCCAGGTCTTCCCAGTCGAGCGGCCGGTCGACCACCGGGCGGGCAAGCAGGATAGCGCCAACCAGCATATTGGCATGGAACAGGGGCACCAGCGCCCATGCGTCGGCACGGTCCAGCATCCATTGCGGCATGGCGGCCGCTTCCCCTGGGGGGGCCGTGTCGGCGCGCACCGCATCGACCTCGACGATGCGGCCGGTAGCGGACAGGTGGGCGGCAATGGCCGCGTCCGTGCTTCCCGCGGGCATGTCATCGCCGCCCCACGCCCATGCCGTCCCGGGCACCAGCCCAGCCTGGTCGGCGAGCAGCAACAATCCGGCCGGCGATCCGGTAAGCTCCGCCACGGCCTTTACGATCCGGGTCGACAGCGACGTCGATTCCTCATCCGGCCGGCCAAGCGTTTCGGCGAAGCGCAGCCACTCGGCGCGATAATCATAGCGATGGGAGAACAGGTGCTTGGCCACCATCACCCGCGTCCATGATCGCAGCCAAGGGGTGGACAGCAGCGTGAACAGCGCTGTGGTCGCGCCCAGGACGATCGCGGCCTGTGCCGCGCGCGCGTCCTCGCCCCAGACCTGGCTGGCCAGCGTTGTCGCCAACACGACTGATCCCGCATAGGCGGCGACCGCGATCGCCGCGACCGATCGCACCGCGACGGTTCGCGACGGCGTCAGTGTCCAGTTGCCCCCACGCCTGACGCCAGCAAGGATCAGCAGGCCGACAGGAATCATCGCCGCCCCTCGCCCCGCGACCAGCCAAGGCATGGCGTCGGGGACGGCATATCGCAGCGAGAAGGCGAACAGGTCGAGCGCCCACAGGCCCGCAATGGCCCAACTGACCAGCCGCACCCCGCCCGGCGCCGGTCCTGGCGCCGCGGCAAGCAAGTCGCGCGACAGCACGAGGGCACTCGCGGCGGTGATCATGCGGAACACCACCATGGTTTCGATCAGCAAATCCGCCGATTGCGGGTCCCTTACCACGCTCGCGAGCAGGGCCAGGGCCGCCGCGACCAGCGCCACGGCAATGGCGACGCCATGAACCAGCACCGGTCCCCAACCGCGGCTGCCCTGCCGCCGCCTGACCAGCGCCAGCATGAACACGAGCCATGCGATGTTTCGGGCACTTTCCGTCATGCGGGCGGCAAGATCCCCCGCGCCGATTCCGGCCACCGCCAGCGCCCATAGCGCCGTGCTGCCGAGCGCCAGGGCAAAGCGGCGGCGTGGCAATCCCACCGCGTCGCCCGGCTGCCCGGCCGCGGCCATGAACAGCAGCGCGATCAGCGCGTGGGTCCAGATGGTGACGGCAGAGGTCACGTGACCTGCCTCACCGCGCGCCGGTCGGCCACAGGACAACCCGCAGCGTCTGGAGCATGATCAACAGGTCTAGGAACGGCGAGTAGTTCTTGGCGTAGTAGAGGTCGAATTCCAGCTTGTGCCGGGCATCCTCGATCGAGGCGCCATAAGGGTAGTTGATCTGCGCCCAGCCAGTGATGCCGGGCTTCACCATGTGCCGCTCGGCATAGAAGGGCAGTTGTTTCTCCAGGTCTTCAACAAAGGTCGGGCGTTCGGGTCGCGGGCCGACAAAGCTCATCTCCCCCTTCAGCACGGTCCAGCATTGCGGCAGCTCGTCGATGCGGACCTTGCGGATGAAACGACCGACACGGGTGACGCGCGGGTCACGCTCTGCGGCCCAAACGGCCTTGCCGCCCACCTCCGCGTCCTGACGCATGGAGCGCAGCTTCAGAATATCGAATGGTTCGCCGTACAGGCCGACACGACGCTGGCGGTAGAGTGCGGGGCCACGCGACTCGAGCTTGATTGCAAGCGCGGTGATGGCCAGCACCGGGAGCATCAGGATTAGCAGAAACAGGCTGGCCGCGATATCGAACGCGCGCTTGCTGGCGCTCGACAACATGCGCCCCGATGCGAAGCCGTCGGAGAAGATCAGCCAGGACGGGTTTACGCTGCCAAGGTCGATGCGTCCCGTTTCGCGCTCCAGAAAGGTCGACAGGTCGCTCACCTGCACGCCCGTCGTACGAACCCGCAACAGGTCCTTCAGCGGCAGCGCCCCGCGCCGTTCTTCCAGCGCCAGCACCAGTTCGCTCGCGTCCAGCGAGACCACGTGATCCGCCAGGTTGCCGATCGCGTCACGCGGAACGGCCCGGTCGACTGTCGGTGCGGCGTCGCCCGATGCGACGAAACCAGCGGCGATGAAATTGACTCCCGGCTCGCCGGCCAAGGCCGCGATGCGGGCAGCGCGGGCACCGGCGCCAAGCACCACGACCCGCCGCTTGAACCGGTCACCGCCCAGCGTCCGCCCGAGCAGCGCCCGCACCGTGACCAGGAGCACCGCCGCGGTGATCATCGCGTACAGCAGGTTCGACCGCCACAGGCTGAGCGCCGGCACCACAAAGAAGACCAACGCCAGCACGATGGTGCCGAGCGAGATCGCGACCAGCAACCTTGCCGCGGCGAAGCGCAACGACAGGAAGGACGCGGCCCCGTAAGCGCCGACGGCAACCAGGGCGATCTGCATGGCAAAGGCGAACACGACCAGTTGCGGCAGCCGCTCAACCAACGGCCCCGGCATCATGCCGATCTGGCCCGCGCGCACGACCCAACCGATGTTGGCAGCAGCGAGCAGCAACACGCAATCGACGGCGCCCAGCAGCAGCACCGCGTGCGGAACATAGTGCTTGAACAGACGAACCAACCTGCTTCTTCCCTGTCCAGCCTTGTGTAAGCTTTTCCGACACACCGCTGTCGCAGGAATTGGCAAACAAAGGCTGAAGAAACGCGCTGTTCTGCGCCCCGCTGTTTTATCTCGATCAATCTCGTTAAGGGGCAGCGTCGCAAGGGGGAGTATTAATGACCACCATCGTTCCCGTGATCTTGTCCGGCGGATCGGGCACCCGGCTGTGGCCGATGTCGCGGCCCGAAATGCCCAAGCAGATGCTCGCCCTCACGGCAGAGCAGACCATGCTCCAGCTGACCGCGCAGCGCGCCCGGGGTGAGCGGTATTCGGCGCCGATCGTGGTGGCCAACGCCCAGCATGCCGACCTGATCGAGCAGCAATTGGCGGACAGCGACAGCGCGCCGTCAGCGCTGGTGCTGGAGCCCGCGGGCCGCAACACCGCGCCCGCCATCGCGCTCGCTGCCTTAGCGGCAGGCGGCGGTTCGGCGGCGCTGCTGATCATGCCATCCGACCACGTCATTGCCGACGTAGCGGCCTTTCACGATGCCATTGCGAAGGCACTGCCCAAGGTCGAGGCCGGGTGGCTGGTCACCTTCGGGATTGCGCCTGACGCGCCCGAAACCGGCTATGGCTGGATCCAGGTCGGTGACGAGATCGACACGGGCGTCCACCGCGTGGCGCGCTTCGTGGAAAAGCCGCCGCTCGACAAGGCGGAAGAGATGCTGGCAGCGGGCGACCATGTCTGGAATGGCGGCATCTTCCTGTTCCGCGCCGATACCTACCTGTCCGCGCTCGCAACCTATGCGCCCGGCATGCTGACCGCTGCACAGGACGCCATGGACAAGGCCCGGCGCGATGGCGTTCGGATCTACCCCGATGCCGCCGCGTTCGGCGCCTCCCCGTCTGATTCGATCGACTATGCGGTCATGGAGCGCGCCGACAAGGTCGCGGTCGTGCCGGTTGCGATGGGCTGGAGCGATGTCGGCAGCTGGGATGCGCTCCATGCGATCAGCGACACGGACAGTGCGGGCAACGCCCATCGCCAGACTGGCACGGGTGAGGTGCTGGCGATCGACACCCAGAATTGTCTCGCCCGCTCGGATGGCGTTCGCATCGCAATGGTCGGTGTGTCCGACCTGATCGTCGTCGCGAGCGGCAACGATGTCCTGGTGCTGCCGCGCGGCCGCAGCCAGGAGGTCAAGAAGCTGATCGAGGCGATGAAGAACAGCTAAGCGGCGGTGCGGGTGCAACGGGGATCACCACAGATACCCCGTCCAGCACCCGCGACCGCGCCTGAAGCGGGTTCGGCACGCGCTCGCCGGGGTACAGCACGACCAGGCGATCGGCCGGCACTTTTCCGGCCAGGAAGTCCTGTCGCTCCGCTGCGAGCCGCGCCGTTGCCGCTCGCGAGACGCGTGACACGTACATGAAGCGCATCGGCCGGCAGCCGAGCATCGCGTGCCAGCCAATCTCTTCCAGCAATTTCGCATCACGAAAGGCTTCGGGTGGCTGGATGTCGATTGCTCCGGCGCCTGCAATCAGCGTCGCCCAGCGTGGGTCGCGCGTACGCTCGAACACCGACGGGTCGGTCGCCCGTGCTGTTTCCCCCCGGATCGTGGCCATCATCGGCACCATGTCAGCCACTTGCAGCACCAGCGCGGCAGTGATCAGCAGGCGCGCCTTGTTCCAGCGCATCGAAGCTGTGAGTGCGGCGTAGACCAGCACATAGCTGGTCGGCCAAAACAGCCGGCCAGAAGCCCGCACCAGGTCAAGCGCGTCGATCACCCCCTGCGGTGGCCGGGCATGCACCAGCCGCGCATCGCCCCAAACCACCACATCGCTGACCGCGACCGCTGCCAGCACGAACAGCGCAGGGGTCAGCCAGACCAGTCCGTCTCGCCCGGGCCGTTGCTTCAGGCCGAGCAGCGCGCCCGCCACGACCAGCAGCAGCAGCCCGGCACCCAGATACTGAAATCCCTCGAACCCCTGATTGGGGCTGTACATGCTTGCCGGCAGGAACACGCTGTTCGTGGCCACCAACGGGTTCCACAGGGCGTCCAGCGCCATCGGAAAGCTGCCGTATGTGCCGGTCGATACCGGCGTGTCGGTCAGCCCGTGGAACAGCGCCAGCGCGACGCCCAGGCCGGCCATGGCCGCAAAGCTCGCCAGCGGACCGCGGCGGTCGTCTCCCAGCACCACCTCGCGCAGGAAAGCGCTGCTCCAGAAAGCGAGCACCATCAGCAACAGGTAGCTGTGGATCAGCCCTGCCAATGCCACCACGAGGAACCACTGCCCCCAACGCCGCGCCCGGTCGCGATCGACGAACAGCCACAAGGACCACAGGATCAGCCAATGCGCGGTGAGGTTCGGATGGGGGAAGCGGTTGTACAACGTGGGCAGCAGCGACAGCAGCGCCGTTCCCGCCAGCGCCATGCCCGTATTCGGCGCCCGTTCCCGTACCAGCAGCCATGCAAAGGTGACATGCAGGGCCAGATTGATCAGCATCACCCAGCCGATCACCTGTATCGGTGCCGGCAGCAGCCATCCGGCGAAAGGCTTGAGCAGCAGCGCGGCCAGCGGATTGCTGTCCATCATCAGCAGGTGGATGCCCTCGGGCGCCATCACCAGCGGCGTGGTGGAACCCGGCCAGTTGCCCGCCCGCAGATAGGCGGCAAGCCCCAGCGCGTTCGGCCCCCAATCCTTCCCGTTCAGCGTCCAACCAACGTTCAGGATGTCGAGCACCTCCGGGTGCACCCACCAGCAGAACAGGGCAAGCGTGAGCGCCGTCAGGGCAAGCGGGACAAGGAGGCGGCGCATCTGCGCGCAACCTGCACGCCGGTTGGTTAACAGCGCGGTAAAGCGGCAAGCAAAAGGGCCGGCGGGATGATCCCACCGGCCCCTTGCTTTGGATCGGGCCAACAGCGGCGGAGCCGCTGCCAGACGTCAGACCGGTTCGGCGGAGCCGACCGGCTGGCCAATCTGATTCCGTGTCGGGGGCAGCGGACTGCCCCCGTCCGGGATCAGAAGTCCATGCCGCCCATGCCGCCCATGCCGCCGCCGCCCATGGCAGGCGCGGACGCCTTGTCATCGGGCAGTTCGGACACGGTCGCCTCGGTGGTGATGAGCAGGCCCGCCACCGATGCTGCGTTCTGGAGCGCGGTGCGAACGACCTTGGTCGGGTCGATCACGCCGGCCTGGACCAGGTTCTCATAGGTGTCGGTCGCAGCGTTGAAGCCGAGCGTGGTGTCGTTGCCGTCGAGCAGCTTGCCCGACACAACCGCACCGTCATGGCCCGCATTGCTGGCGATCTGGCGAACCAGCGCGGTCAGCGACTTGCGAACGATGTCCACACCGCGGGTCTGGTCCTCGTTGCCGCCCTGGAGCCCTTCGAGCGCCTTGGTGGCATAGAGCAGGGCCGTGCCGCCGCCCGGGACAATGCCCTCTTCAACGGCTGCGCGGGTCGCGTGGAGCGCGTCATCAACGCGGTCCTTGCGCTCCTTGACCTCGACCTCGGACGCGCCGCCGACCTTGATCACTGCAACGCCGCCTGCGAGCTTCGCCAGACGCTCCTGGAGCTTCTCGCGATCGTAGTCGGACGTGGTGTTCTCGATCTGCGCACGGATCGCTTCGGTACGCGCCTTGATCGAGTCGGCTGCACCAGCACCATCGACGATGGTGGTGTTGTCCTTGTCGATCGACACGCGCTTGGCAGTGCCGAGCATGCCAACGGTGACGTTCTCGAGCTTGATGCCCAAGTCCTCGGAAATCATCTCGCCCTGGGTCAGGATCGCGATGTCTTCCAGCATCGCCTTGCGGCGATCACCAAAGCCCGGCGCCTTCACGGCTGCGACCTTCAGGCCGCCGCGCAGCTTGTTCACCACGAGCGTGGCCAGAGCCTCACCCTCGATGTCCTCGGCGATGATCAGGAGCGGGCGACCCGACTGAACAACCGCTTCCAGAATCGGAAGCATCGCCTGCAGGTTGCTGAGCTTCTTTTCGTGGATCAGGATGTACGGGTCGTTGAGTTCGACCGTCATCTTTTCCGGGTTGGTGATGAAGTAGGGCGACAGGTAGCCGCGGTCGAACTGCATGCCTTCGACGACGTCCAGCTCGAAATCGAGACCCTTGGCCTCTTCGACGGTGATGACGCCTTCCTTACCGACCTTTTCCATGGCCTCGGCGATCTTCTCGCCGACTTCACGGTCACCATTGGCGGAGATGATGCCGACCTGGGCAACTTCCGCCGAACCCGACACGGGCTTGGAACGGGCCTTCACGTCCTCGACGACCTTGGTGACAGCGAGGTCGATGCCGCGCTTCAGGTCCATCGGGTTCATGCCGGCCGCTACCGACTTCATGCCCTCGCGAACGATCGCCTGGGCGAGAACGGTCGCGGTGGTGGTGCCGTCGCCAGCGATGTCGTTGGTCTTCGAGGCCACTTCGCGCACCATCTGCGCGCCCATGTTCTCGAACTTGTCCTTGAGCTCGATCTCCTTGGCGACGGTGACGCCGTCCTTGGTGATGCGCGGTGCGCCGAAGCTCTTGTCGATCACGACGTTGCGGCCCTTCGGCCCCAGCGTGACCTTTACCGCGTCGGCGAGGATGTCGACGCCGCGCAGGATGCGCTCGCGCGCGTCGCGGCCGAATTTCACGTCCTTGGCTGCCATGTGGCTACCCTTTCAGATGTGTAAGTGGAGAAACTGTAGAACCGAACGATCTCAGGCGATGATGCCCAGGATGTCCGACTCCTTCATGATGAGCAGGTCTTCGCCATCGACCTTGACCTCGGTGCCCGACCACTTGCCGAACAGGATGCGGTCGCCAGCCTTGACGTCGAGCGGGGTGATCGTGCCGTTTTCGGCGCGGGCACCGGTGCCGGCAGCGACGACTTCGCCTTCCTGCGGCTTTTCCTTGGCGGTGTCGGGAATGATGATCCCGCCGGCCGTCTTCTCTTCCGCCTCAACGCGGCGGACGAGAACGCGGTCGTGCAACGGACGAAAGTTCATTGCTGAAGCCCTCTTTTCAGGTCGTGTGACACTAATTTGGCACTCGGTTATCCGGAGTGCCAGCGGCCCGGATATGTGGCGGCTCCTGCCTGTCGTCAACTGCACGGCACGAGAAAAATGAACCAAATGTCAGATCGTGCGTGCCATCAGGTTCAATCGCCCGCGCATGGTCCAGCGGCTCACCAGCGCGCCTGACGCCACCACCAGCCCGGCGAGCAGGCCGATCCAGATGCCGACCCCGTTCCACCCTGCCCCGAACCCCAGCCAGACCGCGACACCGAACCCGACGATCCAGTAGCTTGCAAGGGCGAACAACATCGGCACCCGAGTATCCTGAAGCCCGCGCAGGATGCCCGCGGCGACCGCCTGTGCCCCGTCGAACAGCTGGAATGCCGCGGCCAGGATCAGGAACTGCACCGCCAGCGCGATCGCACGCGCATTGGCGGGGTCGGCAAGGTCAAGGTAGATGCCGATGAACGGCCGCGGCACCGATGCCATCACCAGCGCGGTCAGCCCCATGAACCCGGTGCCGAGCACCAGCGCCGTCCACCCCGCCCGTGCGACCCATTCCCGGTCCTGCGCGCCAAAGGCCATGCCGACGCGGATCGTCGCAGCCTGCCCCACCCCCATCGCGACCTGAAAGGTGAAGGATGCAAGGTTCAGCGCCACCGCGTGGGCGGCGACCTCCGTGACGCCGATCAGCCCCATCAGGAACCCGGCCCCGCCAAACAGCCCGGCCTCAAAGATCAGCGTCAGCGCGATCGGCACGCCCAGCCGGACAAGCTCGCCCAGCCGCTCCCAGTCGCTGCGCCACCAACGCCCCAGCAGCCGGTACCGGCGAATGCGCCGATCGCGCAGCAGGATGGCAACATAGGCGATCATGATCGCGATGCTGGTGATCACACTGGCCAGCGCCGACCCGATCAGCCCGAGAGCGGGCAGGCCGAGATGCCCGAACACCAGCGCCCAGTTGGCAAGCAAGGACAAGCCCAGCGCCACGCCATTGACCAGCATGGCATAACCGGGCTTGCCCAGCGCCGCGACCGTCTGGCGCATCACGGTGCTGACCAGCGCCGGCACCATCGCGACGAACAGCACGCGCAGGAACCGGCCACCCTCCGCCGCCACGCGCGGGTCCTGACGCGCGAGGGTGAACAGCCATTCGCCGTGCCACAACAGAAGCATGGCAGGTATCCCCGCCATCACGCACAGCCACATCGCCATGCGAAACGAGCGCCGCACTTCGCGCACCGCATGGCGCCGCCGGCCAAGCTCCGCCGCGATCAGCGCGGCCGCCGCGCCGACCATGCCGGACAGCGCCCACATGAACAGCGAATACAGGTACACGCCCAGCGTCGCGGAGGCGAAGGCAACCTGGCCCAAGTGCGCCACGAACAGCACATCGACGGAATAGATCGCCATCTGCAGCAGGTTGCCGCCGACCAGCGGCGCAGCGAGCGCGACCAGCGCGCGCATTTCATCCGGCCAGGTGGCGGGCTTGGGACCGGCGAGCGGCATCAGGGCGGCGGGCGCGGACATGGCCCCGCGTCGCTAGCAGGTCCGGCGGCCAAGGAAAGCCTCGCCCTGTATTACCGGATTAATACAGGGCATTGCTCCTTGTTCAACCATGCTTTAGCCCTGACGCATGATGCAGGTCGTGGAGCGACGCGGGTGAAGCTGGTTCGGGGTGCGTGGAAGCTGTTGGTGGCGATCAAGGACGGTCTCGTCCTGATTGCGATGTTGTTGTTCTTTGGCCTCCTCTACGCGGCGCTGAACGCCCGGCCAAATCCTGCCGCGATCACGAACGGGGCACTGGTCCTGGACCTGGACGGCACCATCGTCGAGCAGCCGGCCGAGGCACAGGCCTTTGCGACCCTGGCGGGCAATGCGGGCCCCCGCCAGTTCCGCCTGCGCGACGTGGTCCGCACGATCGATGCCGCGCGCGACGATACTCGCGTCAAGGCGGTGGTGGTTGACCTTGACGGCTTTGGCGGCGGTTATCCGGCGGCGCTGAACGAAGTGGGCGAGGCGCTGGCCCGGGTTCGCGCGGGCGGCAAGCCGGTGCTCGCCTTCTCCAACGGCTATACCGACGCTGGCTATCGCATCGCGGCCAACGCTTCCGAGATCTGGATGCACCCGCTGGGGCAGACGCTGTTCACCGGGCCGGGCGGCACCACGCTCTATTACAAGGGGCTGATCGACAAGCTGGGCGTCAACGTTCACGTGTACCGTGTCGGCCGCTACAAGTCGTTCGTCGAACCCTATACCCGTGCCGACCAGAGCCCGGATGCACGCGCGGCAGCGACCGCACTCTACGGCTCGCTAT
Organism: Sphingomonas aerophila; assembly: GCF_014199305.1. Lineage (GTDB taxonomy): Bacteria > Pseudomonadota > Alphaproteobacteria > Sphingomonadales > Sphingomonadaceae > Sphingomonas > Sphingomonas aerophila. The sequence continues at coordinate 11,357 of NZ_JACIJK010000003.1, read as the reverse complement.
TCGAGAACTGGAAGCAGGCGGTCTCCCATGCCCGGCCCAAGGCGCAGATCGCGGCCTGGCTGACCGATCCCGCCCAATTGGTCGCCCGCACCGCGGGTGATTTCGCCAAGGCCGACCTGCAAACCGGCGTGGTCGACAAGCTTGGCGATCGCATCGCCTTTGGCCAGCGCGTCGCGCAGATTGCCGGTGGCGATGCTAAGCGGCCAGCGGGCTGGTTCAACAAGATCACCTACGACAACTATGTTGCCGCCCACCCGCTGCCGACTGCGGGCGACGCGGTCGGCGTGTTGACGGTCGCGGGCGACATCGTCGACGGCAAGGCGCCGGCTGGCACCGCTGGTGGCGAAACGCTGGTCCAGCTGATGCTGAAGGGTCTGGCGGAAAAGAACCTGAAGGCGCTGGTGGTTCGCGTCGATTCGCCCGGGGGATCCGCCCTTGCCTCCGAACAGATCCGCGATGCGGTGATGCAGGCCAAGAAGCGTGGGCTACCGGTTGTCATCTCGATGGGGTCGGTCGCGGCATCGGGCGGCTATTGGGTCGCCACCGCGGGCGATACGATCTTCGCGGAGCCGTCTACGATCACCGGCTCGATCGGGATTTTCGGCATCGTCCCGACTTTTGAAAAGGCGTTGGCCAAGGTTGGACTGACCAGCGACGGCGTTCGCACCACCGCCCTGTCGGGCCAGCCCGACATCATGGCCGGCACCACTCCGATCGTCGACAAGCTGTTCCAGGCGGGGATCGAGGGCGGCTATCGCCAGTTCATCAGCCGGGTAGCACAGGCGCGGCGCATGACCCCCGCGCGGGTGGACGAGATCGGCCAGGGTCGCGTGTGGGACGGCGGCACCGCGCGCCAGATCGGGCTGGTGGACCGTTTCGGGACCCTGTCGGATGCCATCGCTGAAGCAGCAAAACGCGCCAAACTCGATCCCGCCAAGGTCCATGCCGAATATCTGGAAAAGAAGCCGGGCGCCTTTGAACAGTTCGCCCGCGCCTTTGCCGATCGCAACCGCGACGACGATGCGGGCGCGGGCGACGCGTTCAGCCGCCTGTCGACCATGCGACGCGCCGCGCTGATCCAGGCGGTCGGCGATGCGCGGCGGCTCGCGACCGGCGCGGCGGTGCAGGCACGCTGCCTGGAATGCGCGGCCATCGCCCCCGCAACGCCCAGCGCCGAGGATGTCGGGCTGACGCAATTGCTGCTCTCCCGCCTCGGCTTCTGACCGGTGATCGCCTTGCGCGCCGCGACGCCGGACGACGCGGGCGCGATCGCCGCCATCTATGCGCCGCATGTGACGGCCGGCATCGCATCGTTTGAGCTGGAGGCTCCCGATGCGGCGATCATGGCGGCGCGGATGGCGTCCGCGGGCGAGCTTTACCCGTGGCTGGTCGCCACGGAGGGACCGGACGGCGCGGTGCTCGGCTACGCCTATGCCGGGCGCTTCCGTGAGCGGGAGGCTTATCGCTGGACAGTCGAAACAACTATTTATCTGGCTAGTCATGCCCACCGCCGCGGGATCGGGCGGCAGCTCTATGAAGCGCTCATCGCAACCCTGACCCGGCAGGGCTTCACCCAGGCGATCGGCGCGATCGCGCTACCCAATCCCGGCTCGGTCGCGCTACATGAAACGCTGGGCTTTGTTCATGCCGGCACCCTGGCGGCGGTGGGGTACAAGCTGGGGCAATGGGCCGATGTGGGCTATTGGCAGCGGGCCCTGGCGCCTGCGGCCCTGCCCCCGGCCGAGCCGCTGCCCGTCACCGGCCTGCTCGTCCTCGAACCCTGACCCGCCTCAGCGCCGCCCCGGATACGCCGGCAGCGCCAGGCGCCAGCGAATGGCCGCCGCGCGCAAGGCGAAGCCCGCTGCCGCCGCGATCCCGGCCGCGATCCCCACCGGAACACCCGCCGCGACCAGCCCGACATGGGTTGCGGAGGCAAGCGCCGCGGCGGTGACGTAAAGTTCGGGCCGCATCAGGATGGACGGCTCGCCCGCCAACACGTCGCGCACGATGCCGCCAACGCAGGCGGTGACCACGCCCATGACAAAGGCTGGCACCGGCGGCACGTCATAGCGCAGCGCCTTTGCGGCCCCGAACACGGCATAGGCCGCAAGGCCCACCGCGTCGAACCAGTCCAGTGCCTGCCCCCGCCACCAACGCTCTGGCGTGGCCCAGATCGCCGCCGCCGCCGCCAGGCACACCGCCGCCGCCCGTGCGTCGTGAACCCAGAACACCGGCGCGCCGATCAGCAGGTCGCGCAGTGTCCCCCCACCGACACCCGTTACCAGGGCGAAAAAGGCGAGCGTGACTGCCGTCTGCCCGGCGCGCGCCGCCGCCAGCGCGCCCGACGCCGCGAACACCGCAAGCCCGGCGAGGTCGAACCATGGCGCAAAGGCGGGAAGGATGGCGGCAGGATGCAACATCGGACCGGTGAATGAACGCCTGCGCCAGGCCGGGCAAGGCCGCTCCGCCCAACCCTGTCGTTATCTGAACGAAACGTTGTTTGCGGTTCATGCAACCCCCGCGCGAGCCGCGACGTTACCCCCGCAGTGTTTGGAAACAAATGGAGCGATGTGATGCGTAAGATGATGCTTGCACTGGGTTGTGCCGCGATGGTTGCCCCGACGCTTGTTCTGCCGGTGACCGCCGCTGACGCACAGCGCCGCTACAAGTATCGCGAGTGGCGCGACGATCGCGGCCGCACGCGTTGCCGCAAGGCGGATGGCACCACCGGCCTGGTCGTCGGCGGCGTCGCTGGCGCCCTGCTCGGCCGTACGATCGACACGCGTGGCGATCGCACCATTGGGACGCTGGGCGGCGCCGCAGCGGGCGCGCTGGCGGGCCGTGAGATCGACCGCGGCTCCAGCAAGCGTCGCTGCCGCTAATGCCGGCTGGCGGGGTGGCACCGTGCCGCCCCGCCAACCTGGCCTCGACGGCGCAGGGAACCAACGCTCCCGGCGCCCTCATGGGAGGAGTAGCTGATGCGTAAATCAATCTTGTCCGCCGTGCTGGCGGCCACCACGCTCGCCGGATTCCCGGCAGCCGCCCAATCCTATCGCGAAGACCGCCGCGACTATCGCCAGGATCGGCGCGACGACCGCAACGACCGCCGAGATGACCGGCGCGACGGCCGCAATGATTTTCGTCGTTACCGGTCCTATGACTACAACCGGAATGAGCCAGGTCAGCGCGCGTACTTCGCGGATCGCTATTACCGGGATGGTCGCTATTACCAGCAGCGTCGCCTCAGCCGTAACGACCGCATCTATCGCGGGTCGAACGGCCGCTATTATTGCCGCCGCAATGACGGCACCACTGGCCTGATCATCGGCGGCATCGCGGGTGGGTTGCTCGGTAATGCGCTGACCAATGGCCGCTCGGAACTGCTCGGTACGCTGGTAGGCGCCGGTGGTGGCGCGCTGCTCGGCCAGTCGGTCGACCGCGGCCAGGTACGCTGCCGCTAAGACTTTCAGTTCGTCGCGCGGAAAGGGGCTCGGCCGATGGTCGGGCCCCTTTCTCGTGTCAGATGAAGCCGCCGCCCAGGGCCAGGCGGATAGCGAAGATGATCGCCAGCAGCAGGTTCAGGTTGCGCCCCGACCGGTGGCGCGACAGCGCGCCTACAGCGGCACCAACCAGCGTGATCGGGGTCACGAACCAGTATCCCCAAGCCATGAACGGCAGGAACGGCACGATCCCGAGCAACAGTGCGACAAGACCGATCAGGATGGAGAGGATGTTGGCCATACCAGCCAAGTGGCCCGGCCCCGCCCCGATCGCAACACCGTTCGCCCGCGCAACCGCCCGTTAAATGATGCCGTGGCATGGGGCCGCATGGTCCGCGCGCCACTCCTGCCCCGATGCATCCTAACCGCCAGCCTGCTGCTGGTAGCGTGTTCCGGCAACCAGGTGCCGTCCGACAGGCCAGGCGACAGCCCGGGAGCCCGCATCGGCGACCCCGCCATTGCGGCGGCGATCAACGCGCCGATCATGATCGACCCCGCCCTTGGCCAACTCTCCAACATCGACGCCATCCGTCCGCCACCCGCGCCGGAACCGATGTCGATACCACCCGACGCGCTCGGCATGGTCGCGGACAAGGTCGACCCTGCCGCGCTCGCGCACGCGCCTGCAGCCAATGGCGAATGCCCTCGCTGCACCGCTGCCGCGTCGGCATTGACCCTCGCCGCCTTTGCCGAGCGTCAGCGCGCGAGCGCAGCCTGCGTCGCGGTCTTGCGTTATGCCACTGGCTGGGCCGAGCGGCTGCCGGCCACCCTTCCCCTGCCCACTGGCGCACGCGTCGTGGAAGCGGCGGGAACCGACGTGCCGGGATGCGACCTGCGTGTGTCAGCTTTGCGACAGCGACGCCGGCCGACCGGGTGATCGACTGGTTCTTTACCCGCGCGCGCGGCGACCGTCTGGCGTTCGACCATGGCGAGGATCAGGGCCGGCACCTGTTGACGGGCGCGCTTGGCCGGCGCCGCTTTGTCGTGCATGCCGCTCCCCGGCCGGGCGGCGGCGCGGATGCAACGCTGCTCAGCAGCGACTAGTAAACGACCGGGGCTGTTGAAAAAGGCCGGACGTCTCGCTGCCTGGCCCGCCTCGGCAAGCGGTCCGGCAGCTTTCGGGCGCGCTGACGCTAAAGCAGACGCTACAGGCCGGTGAACGCGATGTCGCCGGTTGCCCAAACAAGCCGAGCCGCGCCGTCTTCTTTCCAGTAAACGGTCACGAAAGCTGGCATCGCGGTGATCCCATTCCCCCCGCGCTGGCGAAACTCAGCCAAATTAACGCTGCGGTCCGGCGAGCAGAAGCCGTCCAACTTGAAGCCCTGCCGAACGAGCGAACGTCGCAGTAAAACAGCGGGTGATCCCGGTGGAAAGTCTCGGACGAGCCGCAGATTTATCTCTGGTGAGTGAGACGCTGTGGCAGGCGTAGAGCCCGGTCCGGAACTGGGCTCGCACAACGAGGTGCTCCCGCCAGTGGTCAAGGCTCCCATCGCCAAGGGCGGGAGCGGCGGGCTTACCGCACCGCTACAGGATATCATGGCGGCCGAAGCTCCCACAGTCGCGAAAAGCACAAACCAACGTCGCATCTGGAGATGATCGCATCAGACATTGTTCGTCTGCAACTGGGCGAGAGCTGCCGTCCCGATTGGGATGCTATTTTGGGACTGTCCGGATTGGGCGAACGCTGACACTGGGTCAGCCCTCGTGATCCTCAAACAGCGCATCACCGTAAGGCAGGTCGTGAAGTCGCTCCCGGTAGCATGCCGGATGGCATGCCATGACTGCCCTCGCCACGTTTCGAGAGAGTAAGGGTGCAGGGGTCTAAGCCGCCGGTTTGGACTGGCCTTGAACAAAAGCAGCAGACAACGTCCATGTTCTTGGTTCGCACGGCTGGCCGATGTCCGCAACCGGGTGGATTGCGGACGGTCGTGTCAGGTGCGATCGTTCGTGGGCGGTTTGACTGTGAGGACCGCCACCGACCCGCGATCAGCTTCGATCACGCGCAAACGTATTGATGTACCGTCTTTTCTCGCGCCCACAACGAGCAGCCCTTTAGCGACGACCTGATACCCTGCACGCCTGGCGTTCAGAACATACTGATCTCTGAAGACAGCCGCGCTTTGCTGGCTCCTCAGCTCATATACGGCTGTCTCTCCGCGAGCGCGCGGCTTCACGGTGATGTCCATGTTAGCCAGCGTAGTGCCCGCGGGCGGCATTACACCCGCGAGGGCGGGTGCCTCATTTCCCACGCGCGGAACCGGCGCGGGTGGGACCGCACTGGCGGTGCCATCACTAATCAGCGTCATCATCAGCGTAGCGATTGCGATAAATGTCATTGGACTGCTCTCTCCAGAACTTGTCCATGACGCAAGGAAGAGATCGGGGCCAAAATGAGCGCCTGACCTCTCGCCTATACGCGTTGTCCGCAATGTTGATATCCGCAATTGGGCGTGAGCCGACCGGCCGCTCTTAGAAGCAGCGTCCCGTTTGGGATGGTGTGGGACTGTCCGGGTTTGTGAGCAGTCCGAGAAGGCTGGACGCCGATCGACAGAAGCGGAGCCCGCTCACGCCCTAAGCAAGAAACGAGCGAGGCTGAATGGCCGATCCTGGGCGTTTCGGGGAACGCTCAGGAATGGCGACATCGGGCCCAACAAGGTGAACGCACCTGGCCGAAGTCAGGGCAGTTAATCGCCCGTACTTAGCGGCGCCAACGATGAAGCTATCACGATCTTGCCGTCATCTCTCACAACGAGCGCCATTTTCCGTCGGCCATTTGCAAACGTCAGCTTGTACTCATCCCCGCCGAGGGCGTCGGGCTTATTGAAGTTGGCCGATTGCAACGCGCCGATGGAAGTTGGCGGGCCGCCACGAGCCCGGCATGGCGTCGAGCGCGCCTAAGAGGTCGTGTCGAAAGCGATCACCCCTCAGTCATGTAGATGTAGTCCCGCCTCCGAATGGCCGAGCTTGGTGGAGAACGGAATAGCGGCTTTCGGGAGTGCGGAAGAGATAAGCGGACGTTCGCACCTTAAGGGTTCATGAAGCCCCATCCGTCTGCATGGCCGCCATACACTTGCGCCAGCGCGTGCAACTGCTCCTCTGCTGCGGTCACGTTTGCCGCTGAGGGCACCAGCTCCTTGGATGCTGTCACGTCCCAATGGCCCTCGTCGCGATCAACTTTTTCGACGGCTGCTCTGAACCCAAGATGCTCAACATCCGAAGCGAAGGCCTCTGCCGAGAGCCGGTCAGCAAAGAGGTGGCTAAAATCCACCTCCCGCGAAAGGCTAAGATCGTTCCCACCCTCGTCAATTCGTTTCAGAATTTCGGCATTCTCATCGAGCAGCGACATGTCAGTTCTCTTAGCCTACAAATCTGGACGGGAAGCTTGTTTCGAGCAAGCTGAACGACTGTCAGTGGGCGCTCCCGCTGCGGCAGCCGTCCCAATTGGGATGCTATTTTTAGGACTGTCCGGCTCTGGGTGGAAAGTGGAAGGGCAGCTTTCGGCCGACGGACGCCAATTTCCGACGTCACCCGGCCGGGTTCCGAATTCGATGTTCCACATAGGTTGCTGCATGGTCGCCCTCATCAAAGTCGACCAGTAGGGCGGACGTTAGAGGCTGGTCCATCAACACGAAGCCGTCCGGATACAACGCCCGAAGGTGCGATACTGAGCGGATGAGCGCTTCGGATGACAGGAGCACGCCGGGCTCTTCTACATCCCACCCGACAATGACCAGCACGTCACGACGTCCGGCAAAGTCGCGGACAGCAAAGAGAAGCGGCCCGCCTGATCGTTGAGGTAGCTCGCCGAACCTCTGCAGACCGGCGGAACGCAACTGGTCTATTAGACTTACTTGCCGATCAGCCGAAAGCGGAGCCGATGCCACGCCAACAGCTCGCCAAGCCGCTACAACGTCCGGAACGCGGCTCGCCCGTCGTTTTCGCCTCAGAAGCTCACCAAGCCGTTGCCGATGTTCGTCCACGCACTTAACCCTAAGCGTGATGGCGATGTCCGCAATGGCAACGGCGTTTCCGGGACGGAATGTCGAAATTCTGGGCGTTAGCGGGCTTTGGCCCAAACTGGAAAAACGGCCTTCGCGGTCGAGCCCATCGCTTTCGCCACCTGCCCGTAATCAAAGGCGGGAAGTTGCGTGAGGTAATCGAGCGCGCCGCTTTCCCCGGTTGCCCCTTGCGGAAATGCACACGCGAGCTGTCCCTCTGATCCGAACAAGAGCCACCAAACGTCAGCACCCCATGGACCTGTGTCGTTGGTCTCGATTGCCACGCCAATCATGTCAGACTTGGCCAATCTGGTTGTGCGGCCCGCGTCGTCGATGACTTGAACGTGGTCCGGCTCAACCGACACGACCCACAGTGCTTCCGGTTGTGGACGCCTCCTCCGCTTTTCCAACCAGCCGAACATCTAGCCTCCAGGTCAGTAGACCTTATCGCTGTCCCCCGATGTCCGACACTGGGCGAGAGCGGAAGGGCCGCTTTCGGAACTGAGGTCTACCCCCTCAAGGTCCGAGTTTGGTGAAGGCAGCCAGCAGAACAGAGCGGGTCGGCCTACCCGGTTCGGTGAGATCGGCAACTGGTGTCTGCGCCTGGCGTTCGCGTCGCCATTGCCATCACGACCGGAGGTGACTGCAATCAGCTCCCAATCTGCTTGAGCCGAAGCCGCGGATGCGATCCAAGCCACTTTGTCATGCACGCAATCGTGGCGTAGTTCGGAGCCCGCGCTGGCAGCATAACCGTGCGCTGGCCGTTAAAGATGCCGCGTACAACGCTCTGTGGCGGATAACCGCATGACCTTGCGGCGGCTTGAAAACGAGACAAGGATTGCTCTGGTCCCGACATGATCATCGGGAGCTCCATGAATAGCGTTGTGAGTAGCGCGAGGATCATGCCTCCAGCTTCCAAGACATCAGCTTTCTCCGATCAGCCTTAATGCCCCTGACAGGCCGCGTCCGCAACAGGACACGGCCAGCGTGGCAACGGTTACAAATGGGCGTGAGCGACCGTCCCACAAAGGAACGGCAATCGAGACGGACGGGGCAGTCCCGATTGGGATGCTATTTTGGGACTGTCCGGCTTTGGGTGGTAGGCGGAATGGCGGATTTCGGGCGCCGGGGATGAATTGGCAGACGTTCTGCTGGTGAGGTAGAGCCAACGCGCTGGCCTGCTTAACGCTGACGCAAACTGGCCCCAAACAGGCGAGCAGCTACATAGATGTATGAGAGTGCGGCACAGATAATTACCATGCTTGACGGGTCAGCTCGTGGAGCCCCGAAGAGTTGTCCCGTGAACACGCCCCACAGCAGAGCTGTCACAGCCAGCCAGATGAGGGCGAATACAGACAGCCCTAGCAGGACGGCGATCATGCGAACGACCTGAACGGCTTTCAACTTATTTCTTCATCGTATCCGGAGCGCACCTATGTGTCCATCCTCCGCAGCCTGGCACGCTTACCCTTAACGAGTGCGTTGCAAGCGCCGGACAAGGTACCCGCTCTGGTAATTTTCTGGGCGACTGTCCGGCAGCTCGGGCCCGTCCCGCGGCGCCAAGTGTCATCCTATCCTCCCCCGTCAAATCCGTTAAACCCATTGTCAGGTATCGAATCCCACTCGCCACCCTCGGCGCAGCCGCCGGACGTACAACCTAAAGCGCTTGCTATGAGGCGACGCGCAGCCGCGACCTTTGAACAGTCGGTGCCTTGTTCATGGCGGAGGAGAGTAGTCGGTCTGACGTCAGATCGTGCCTTCAGATCAAGCCGGGTTGCTAACTCTTTTCGATCGATAGACGTAGCGTTCCACAGCAGGCCTCCTGCTCGCGTGACCAGAACGACGTCCACCACAGGTTCCGCTTGCACGGGTCTATATGTCCAGTTCGGATCTTTGTTATCACAAAGGCTCTGCTCCGGATGGCAGGCGCTTAGGAGAACGAGGGCGACATGCCCAGTGAGCTGGTTCAGCGATAAAGGTCGGAAGCGCGACACATTCTGCTTTCATTAGAGCCGTCGATCAGCGTAGCCCGCGCGCAGTGTCGCATGCGACTTGGTGAAGGCGGATTTGATAGTAGCGGAGGGCAAAGCGGCGTGCCTCTTCCACCTTTTTAGGTGAAACGGGACCATCGTCCAATTGACCCGACCATAAACCCAGACCGTAACGGAATTGCCAGAGCCTGACTTGCCAAGGCGGCAGGTCCTTGATGGCTGCATCAACGAGATCGCCTTGGTATATGCGTTCCGAGGCCCACCGGAGCGGCCCATCGATCTCGGAAACGCGCGGCGCGACAAGATCCAATTTTACAGGAAAGCCGCACTGGTAGTCGGGCACCATCAACTCCGGCACACCTGTCTGGGTAGGCCACGGGCTTTCTCTTCCTGCTGAGATCCGCCGCAGGATATGGAAGCTGTCGTCTCTCACGCTTAGAACGTTGGCTTCGGGGCGAACGAGTGCTTGCAGCACAATCAGAACGACCAGTAGGACAGGCCAGGCACGTTTCAATCGCATCTCCGCCCTTACCAAATAGCCTCCACCTGGAGTAACGCTTCAGCGACACGCAGGATGGCTATACCGACAACAGCTCCGACAAAGGGCATCCACCATTGCGAGCGACCGATCCAAACTTCCTTCATCCGACCACCTTGTAGGGGTGCGGCTGCGCTCGCAAGTGGGCGAGGGCGGCAGATTAGCCGTCTCAATTGGTATGCTATTTCGGGACTGTCCGGGTTTGGTGGTTAGCTGCCGAAGCGGTTAAGCAAGCGCATAAGCCAACTTGGCTGTTGCTCGATGATCTCACCCGCGCCCCAGACAGGGTTCGCATGCTCGCGATCAAGATAGCCGTTGATGCGAATGAGGATCGGGCCATTCTTACGACCCTTCCAGTCGGCATCCCACGTCACGGCCATGTAAGGGCCCTCACTTTCCGGCCTTACGTAAATTCGGCCAACGGGCAGTCGCTCGGCGAGATCAGGCCAACTGAACTTCGCGACCTCATACGCGACGTCGCTAACTCGCAACTCAAGTTCGCGGTCATCGTCCGACTGTATGGCCATCCTAGTAGCTTATCGACAAAGCGCGATATCCGCTATTGGGCGGTTTCGACCGCGCTTGTCGTCGCAAGAGATCAGATACGGGACCATGTGCTGCTGCGACGTCTAGGTCACCCCTTCACGAGGTAAAACGCGCAGACTAGAGCGAGGAGTGCTGACCCGCCCGCTATCCAAATGTGCTGGCGGCCGCCTGAGCTTCTAGCCAGTTGCGCTTCCGCGATCGCGGCTACCAATGATGCAGTAACCCCAAACACTAAAACGATCGTCCAAGCCATGAGGAGCCTCGTCCGCCTCTTGAGCACTAGCATCGAAAGGAGGCGGCTATCGCCCGCTCCGGATGAATGCCCGATGTCGAGACGTTGGACGGTATCGTTGTCGTAGGTATCCCGGCGTGAGCGGCCGTCCCACAAACGAACCTTCAACGGGACAGTCGAGGCCAGTGCGCAAAAGCGCCCAACTGGCAGCTTTGGCTTTCCCAAAACCTGTTCCCGAAATAGGAGTCCCGAAATTACCGGTTTGAGATGGAGTTTTGGGACAGATGCTGATCGGCTACGCGCGCGTTTCGACAGCCGATCAGGACCTGACCCTGCAAACGGATGCGCTGACCAAGGCCGGATGCGAAAAGCTGTTCACTGACAAGGCGAGCGGCGCGAGGGTCAACCGGCCGGGGCTTGCCGAAGCTCTCGACTTTGTCCGAGCGGGCGACACGCTGTGATCTGGAAGCTCGATCGGCTTGGCCGCTCCATCCAGGGCCTGATCGAACTGGCGGCCGACCTGTCGGCCCGCAAAGTTGATTTTCGGTCACT
>NZ_JACIJK010000002.1 GCF_014199305.1 Sphingomonas aerophila | reverse complement strand
CCGGTCTGACGGTTGGCATCGGCCCGGATCAGGCTGGCGTCGACCGCAAACCCTTCGCCACCGACCAACCCCTCCGCCATGCAGCGCTCAACCGTCGTTTCGAACAGGCGACGCAGCAGATCGCTCTCGCGGAAGCGGCCGTGACGGTTCTTCGAGAAGGTCGAGTGGTCAGGTACGTCGCCCTCCAGCCCCAGTCGGCAGAACCAGCGATAAGCAAGGTTCAGATGCACCTCGTCGCATAACCGGCGCTCGGAACGGATACCCATGCAGTAGCCGATGATCAGCATCCGGATCATCAGCTCCGGGTCAATCGAGGGACGACCCACCTCGCTGTAGAAAGGCTTCAGGTGCTCGCGGATACTCGACAGGTCCACGAACCGGTCAATCGACCGCAACATGTGTTCCGCGGGCACATGCCGCTCCAGGCTGAAGCTGTAGAACAGCGCTCCTGCGCCACCGTCCGCTCGCCCATCATGGGTCCGTCTCCGCTCGCCTCGCGAAGATTGAATCAGACCACCGTAACTACTGCAAGGCCGAGTTTTTCAACACAATCGGGCGACAGCCGACGTGGCTGCCTAGCTACGGAGCGGAGCTCGGATCGTCAGAAGCGCGGTGAAGTCCGGGTCCTCCACAGCCGTATCTTCGTCAGCAAGCTGGTAGATGCCGGGCTGCGCAGGCTCGATTGCGTCGAGGACCGGCGCGATCGTGAAATCGTCGCCTGTTTCCTGCCGAACCAAGATGCCGGCTTGCCGGTCGACTGAGACGACCGTTCCAAAAACCTGCTGACGCCGAAGCAGCTGGTTATCGTGATCGACATAGGTGAGGCCCGCGAGAAGCGTACAGCCGACCAAGTCTTCGGCGAACTCTCCATCCCAGCGATCGTCACCCTCTAAGCTCTCGAACTCTGCAATAGCTCTCCATGCCAAGCCGGCCGAATGACTGCCAGTGGACGAGAGCTGCCGTCCCACAAAGGAAGGTCGATCAGGATCGGCGATGCCGTCCCGTTTGGGATGCTATTTCGGGACTGTCCGGGTTTGGGTGATTTGCCGAGGATCCGGCTTCGATGTTAGCCTTCGAACTCGGCACCGGCGTTCGATCGGATGCTCTGGGGTATGATCATAGGAGGCGTCCCTGAATACCGTTCTGCTCCCGACGTTCTTGGCTGTGGCCGCGGCTACCACTACGCAGTACACGGGCTGGGATACGGCGGGGATGACCGCCACACGTCCAGCCATCTCTTACGTCGAGAACGGCCGCCCTTGGTTTGTGATGACCTGCCAGGGCACGCAAACAAGTATTCAGGTCCGGGGTTTCGATGCCGCTCAGCAGTGGCCGCAACCCACTCTCACTGTCGCGTTTGGCGCCGTTCAGCATTCTGCTAAACCCGATCTGCAGATGGTCGGAGATCAGACGGCCTTCTCGTTCGCCTATCCGATCAGCACCAACATGCTGAAGGCATTCAGAGACGGAGCGCCGATCAAGGCTTCTTATCACGGCGAAACGCGCCTGTTCCCGGCAGCTTCACCCGCAGTGCGAGGTCAGTTTGCCAGCAGGTGCGCCGCACTCGTGCCACCTGGGATGCGACAAGGCTGACCTGCGCTTCCGCTGATGGGAGTTAGGCGCCCGGCCACCCCTAAGAGCGGCGTGCCGCTTGCAATAAGTTCGGGAAAACGGCGTAGAAGCCTTGCGTAAGGCGCGGAGAACATAGGCCGGTCCAGCGGACGACCTACGCGACTGCCTTGTATCGGCATTGGCGAGGACCGTCTAGTTGGCGCCTAACTCCGGTACCGATTGCGGCCGACCGGACCAGCTCAATTGTAAGCGCAACTAACGCAGGCGCTTCGTCGACCTGTTCATGTCTATAGCCGGTAAATTCGTCCACCCCGCACCCGCGGGACCGGAGCCGAGCCATCGCCTTGGGATCATACACGCGCTCGTCCTGCTGCGAGACTACGACCCGAACATTGGCGCAGTCGCCCCCCGTCCCGATGAGGCTGGCGAGATCGCAAGTGATCGTTCCGACAAGCTAGGACAGTTCACCCAAACGAGAGAGCAATCGAGACGGTCGGGGCCATCCCGACTGGGATCGGCCAGTGAGAACGCGCGCGGCTTCTCAAAACTCATTACACTTGCTGAATTGGGAATCGAATGGCCCCCCGCGAATGTCTGGTTGTGGTGGACGTTTATCGGATGCTCGTTGGCGCAGATTTGGTGATTGTGTTGATGAAGCCGCAGGTGGGGCTCGGGCGACGTTACGGCCTGCGTGCGCGAGCCTCAGGAAAGGCCACTCAGCGAGGAGGCAAGCTCGTCTTTTCGAAACGGCTTGGCCAGCCGAGGTATGCCGGGGTCGATCGCGGCGTTCTCAGCGTAGCCTGACACAAGAAGTACTGAGATTTCGGGCCTGCGCGAGCGAACCTCCCGAATAAGATCGGCACCCGAGATGCCCGGCATCAGGTGATCGGTGACGAGAAGATCACAAGGTGTCCCCGCCTCCAGCAAGCGCAACGCATCTTCGCCGGAGGTGGCTTCAACTACTTCGTAGCCGAGATCGGTCAGCATGTCGGCCGTAGTGATCCGGACGAGTTCCTCGTCATCGACCAGCAACACAGTACCACTTCTTACCTGGTTGGATGTCTCATCAGCAACTAAGGAAGCTTCTCCTGCGATCACGCTCGTTTGCGGAAGCCACAGCTCGACGTTGGTGCCCAGTCCCGGCTGACTCTGGATCGTGATTGCGCCTCCGAGCTGTGAGGCGAGACCATGAACCATGGACAGACCAAGTCCTGTTCCTTGCCCGATCCCCTTGGTCGAGAAGAACGGCTCAACGGCCCGCGCCAGCGTCGCAGCGTCCATACCGGCTCCGGTATCGGCCACTGACAGGCAGAGATAATGTCCTGGTTTAAGCTTTGATCGGTGGCCGGCTCTGATCGACTCCCGCCTTGCCGTGATGCGCAGCGTGCCGCCATCCGGCATGGCGTCCCGCGCATTTACCGCCAGATTGAGGATCGCCATCTCTAACTGGTTGGGATCTGCATTGGCGGCTGGCAGATCAGCCATTATCTCAACCGTGACCTTGATCTGCGGCCCCGTCGTGCTTGCGACAAGTTCGCCCATCCCGGTGACGAGCCGAGCGAGGTCGACCGGCACCGCCCGCAATGGCTGGCGCCGTGCGAAGGCTAGAAGCCGTTGGACGAGCGTCCGCGCTCGCTCCGCTGACTGCACCGCGCCCGCAATGAGCCGCTGTTCGCGCTCCCCGCCAACTCCCTTTCGCTGAAGGAGGTCAAGACTTCCGACGATCGGCGTCAGGAGATTGTTGAAGTCATGTGCAACGCCGCCCGTGAGCTGGCCCATGGCCTCCATCTTCTGGCTTTGGCGCAAGGCCTCCTGAACCTCCTCGCGCTCAGCAACGGCAGTAGCAATCCGAGCTTCGAGGGTGGCATTCAGCTCGTACAGCGCTTCTTCAGCCTCTTTGCGCGCCGTTATCTGGATAGCTGTTCCGGTGACCCGGACGCACCGGCCACTAGGATCAAACACGCCCCGGCCCTTTGCTTCTACCCAGCGCGTAACGCCGTCCTCCTTGCCGACTGTGCGATATTGAACGTCGTAGAGCGCGCGTACCGCAGGGTCGGCTGCAGCGGCGAAGGCCGCACTGGTCGCGTCCCGGTCATCGGGATGCAGGCCATCATAGAAGTCCTGCATCGTCACTGGCACGTCTGGTGAGATACCAAACATGGCCTTGGTGCGGTGAGGCCATATCAGCTTGTCTTGAAGCAGATCGACATCCCAGAAACCAATATCGGCGTTGTCTACCGCAAGACGAAGCCGTTCTTCGCTTTCACGAAGGCGAGCCTCGGCGCCGACCCGCTCGACATGGGCCCAGCAGCGCTCGACTACGTCCTTGACCAGGGCCACCTCGTTGTCGGCCCATGTGCGTGGCCGCTCCTGATGAACGGCCATCATGGCAGCCAGGCGCTCCTCCTTGATAAGAGGGCAGCAGATGATTGCGTTGATGCCGATCGCCTGGAACATCTCGCGACCCTTGCCAGGTTCAAGTTCGGCAGCAACGTCGTGAACAACCAGCGTACTGCCGGCACGCATCTCCACCGCGGCGCGCGGACCAAAGAGGTCAAGGCTGTACTCGCCAGCTGAGCTGGCGACACCGGGGGCGGTGAAGTCGCTGCGAATGCAGAACTTGTCCCCATCGGCCGCCACATCGGCATAAGCGCAGCGTGATGCACCTAGGGTCAAGCCCAGCATCTCCGTAGCGGCCCGCATCGCGTCAACCGCATCTCCCGACCGGAAAAGCTGCTCTTCCAGGTGATCAAAGAATAGCAGACGTGCTTCGCGTTCACGAGCGTCACGTTCTGCCTGAGTCTGTTTGGTGGTTTCCGTACAGGCGCAAAAGATGCCGACGATTTCACCGGCGTCGTTGCGCGCCGGCGAGTAGGAAAATGTGAAAGTCGTATCCTCGTCGTACCCATGACGGTTCATGCGTAGTGGCAAGTCCTCCAGCCACACCGCGTTTCCCGCCAAAGACTGGTCTACCAGGGAGGATATGTCGGGCCAGATCTCCGCCCAGATTGCTTGGAACGAGCTGCCCAACGCTTCAGGGTGCTTCTCGCCAAGTATCTCGGAGTACGCATCATTGTAGAGGAACGTCAGTTCGCTCCCCCATGCGATGAACATGGGAAAACGCGAGCCGAGCATCAGCGTCACCGCAGATCGCAGCGCCGCCGGCCAGCTCGACGGCTCCCCCAGCGGTGAGCAGGTCCAATCGAATGCTCGCATTCGAGCTGCCATTTTGGCGCCGCCAACGAAAAGCTCAGTCGGTCTGAGTGGACCAGCTTCCAAGCTGGTGAACGACGAAGTTTGCATCAGATCCGGCACCCATTTAGTTGCCCCGTCACCCCGCAAGGCAGCCAAAATGACGCTAACAGTTTCGAGGGAATAGGAAACTACAGCTGTCGTGCGATCAGGTAGCCGTGCCGCCGTTAGCCTCGACAAATGAGATCGGGGCGTGGGCAGAACAAAATGTGCCCTGGTCTCTGGCCGCGTTGACGCCCGATATGACCCGGCGGGTCAACCACCACCCTCGGATTCAACAAGGATCTCGTACAACTGTCGCGCTGACGCAGTCCTTTCACCCATGGCGAAGCCGACGAGAAAGGCTGTGCCCGCCATGGTTTCAGGTTTGCCAATCGCCCGGATCATGCTCCATTCTCCAAACACTCTATGAATTATGGTGCGGTCCGATACGATATCGACGTCGAAGTGCCTTGGATCTACCCGGATACGATCCACCGTCTCGCCGACCGCGTCATGGTCGCCTTCAAGTACTTGCGCGAAGCAAGCATCGTTCGACCATAACATACCAGTGATGCCGGCAGCTTCATTGCGCGCGGTGGAGCGCGCGACGATCGCGTCGAGTTCGGCAACATCAGAACCGACCCGTGATTTGCTGATGTATATTACCCGCCGCACCCGGATCACAGCGCAACATAATCGTGGAAGTTCCACCTGGTATTAGCGCGACCCGCTAACTCCTTTGACGATCCCGCCCGCAACGCCGGCGACCTCGGCATCAGGCCCGGAAGACTGCCCAATGACGGAAGCGAAGGCCGCTTAATAGCACCCACCACTGAAAGCATAGCTGCTCCCGCCAGCGAACTGACGCCCTCACAGGCTCAGCGCGCGCGATTAGGCCCCGACAAAGCCTTCCGCTCGGCCATTAGGGCGACCAGCTGCTTTTTCAGGGCGGCCCCGTTGAGGTGTTGATTGACACCGTCGTATTTCTCGCGGGTTAGCGCCTTGCGAATATCAGCGATTGTGGCGCAGGAACCGCTCTTGGCCAACTCAACGGCGCGTTCAACCGTGCTTGGGCCCTCCTGGCTCATACCTCGATGTGCCGGCGCTCGCACTCTCCGGCGAGCAGGTCTGCCACTTCAGACGCCAGCGTCCGGTCGGTCGCAAGGTAAGCTGATCTAACCTCGACATCGGTCATGAGGGCAAGTTCACGTTCGAGCGTTTCCACATCGGCTTTGTTCATGCGCTCACCCTATGTTGTTCAGCACCACGGGCAAAGTGACCTGATACGATGTTTGCTCAACGCTCTCACCAAACACGCGGCCACCTGAACTACCAAAGTTTCGGGAACTGGCAGTGTTAACCTACTCATGTGATCAAGCGTCAGTGACTTGCGTCCCGGAACGGGATTCACCTTCTTTACACGGCACTTACCGTCACGGTCGCGGCATACCGGCTTCATGGCAGCTCGTTGAGCGGCTGCATGGGGGGCGGCGATGGCAATTGATGAGGTAAACTGGTGGGCCGGTGCAGGTCTTTACCGGCGCTCGGGCAAGCGCGGGATAGCTTCGCAACAGCTCTTTCGCGGGAGGTTTCTTGAAGCAATCAACACTGCTCTTGCTCGTCCCGAGGAGGAGCGCTCCCGTCTTTTCATAAGATGCGAGGCCGACGACAAGGTCCTTCCCTGGGCTAGGCTTGCGGACTTGGCATCACGACCAGACTTCCCGATGATGATCTAGCGGGTAGGGAGTACCGGCCGGCAAGGACCGGTACTCCCACCGCGGTCACCTTCGTGGTCGAACGTTTACGGTGGCGACGATCACGTGAAGCAGTGGCTCGCACTGCTCGCTTTCCACCTCGATGCGCCAGTGCCCCTCGTCGGCAAAGCCGGGGTGCTCCGACAGATAAGCTCCCAGGCTGCGCACTGCCTCGTTTCGAGCTGCGTCGACATCCTCGCAGTCGACGACGACTTCATCACGCTCTCGTCCGGTAAAACGGAACCTGTAGTTCGGCATCCCCACCCTGTTCTCGTGTGGCCATTGTGTTCGCGGCCACACCTGCTGTTCTGCAAATCGCAGTAGACGAGCCTACCCGGTCCGGTGAGGCGAGCAAGGTGTGTCCGAAGAGTGCGGGAAGCACATTCAGCCCGTACGCATATCTCTGGTGCGCTCCTCTCTGGTCAAACAAGGCGGCTGCAGGTCCCGAAAGATCTGCAGCCGAGGTGTCCACTGATGGATTGCTGCCCTCCGAGGGGTGCCCGGGTTGCAGCCCAGGATCGTTATCACCTGACCCAAGCTGTGTCACATGGCTAAGACACCTAGGATGGATAACCTCGTTCCATGTGACGCCGCCAGTTTTGGACGCCGACATTGTGAGAGCCGCTCAGGCGTGGTCGCAGATCAGGTGCACACGCTTCCAGTGCTAGCTGAGACACAATGTCAAAGTGACAGGCAAACGCCGGACGAGTAATCGCGCTCGGTGCTCGCAGTCCGCAGCCTCCTGGCGCAACGCCATTTCGCCATTCTCCTCTGCGTGGCGACGCTGCTGCTGAAAGTCGTCGTACCAAGCGGCTATATGATCGACAGCGACCATGGCCGGTTTGCGATTACGATCTGCCCAGGCGTCGAGCCGAGTTCCGTGACGATGGAGATGCCGGGCTTGCACGACCACATGCCCGACCACGGCAACTCTAAAGATCACGGCAAAGTCGAAATGCCGTGCGCCTTCTCAGGTCTGACTGCACCTTCCCTCGCCGGAGCCGATCCGCTGCTACTGGCCGCGGCAATCGTCTTTATCGTTCGGACGGCCTTTCGGACCGCGGTTGATACGGAGCCGACCGGCCCGGGGCTGCACCTTCGCCCACCCCTGCGCGGACCACCCCGGAATACCTGACCTGACAAGCGGCGCTCCAAGGCGAGCGCCCGTGTGCCTGCCTGTCCTGCGGTCGCCCGCGTGACAGGCGGTCAGCACACAAATGACGCAATCAGGACCGGCATAGGCCGGCAAGGGGTATTATGAGAACAATCTACCTGGCGACCGTGGCCGCCACGGTCGCCGTGCCCGCGCTTGCGCAGGACCGCGCCAACGATGCAGTACGTCCCGAGACGGCGGCTTACCAAGGCGCGCCAATCGGGAATGAGGGCGCGTCCGATTACCAGCGCGATGTCGTCGTCACCGCCCTGAAACGACAGCAAACTGTTCAAGATGTGCCGGCGAGCGTTAGCGTCCTATCGGACGAACTGCTCAATCAGTTGAACGCGACCGACTTCTCACGTGTCGCAGACGCAGTGCCCGGGGTCGCGTTCGCGACGACCGGCCCTGGAAATTCGCAGTACATCATCCGCGGCATCGGCGGGGTTGGGTTTGTCCAGTCGCCCACAACCGGCGTCTACTTCGACGAGACACCCCTGCAAACACGCGCGCTACGCGGGTTCTCGCAGCCCGATCCGCAATTGTTCGATGTTGCCCGCGTGGAGGTGCTGCGCGGACCGCAGGGTGTTCTTTTCGGCTCATCGTCGATGGGCGGCCTGGTCCGGATCGTGAGCAACCAGCCGGACGCATCCAAGGTAGCGGCCCGGGCGGAAGGAAGCGTGGCTACGGTTCGCGACGGCGGAGTGAGCTGGGACGCAAAGGGCATGCTCAACGTGCCGATTGTCGCCGACACGCTCGCCCTCCGCCTTTCCGGCAGCGTTGTGCGCCAAGGCGGGTGGATCGACGACCTGCGGCCGACTACGGGCAACCTTACCGAGAACCAGGGCACCAGCAGGGTCCGCAAGGACGCCAATTGGACGAAAACCGGCAGCGTTCGGGGCGCCCTGCGCTGGACCCCGACGCCCAGTCTTGCGGTCACCCCATCGCTCGTATGGCAGAGCGCCTTCAGCAACGCGGATCGTCCGCACGACGATGTGACCTTCGGCAAGCGGGCGCGTCTTAAGGCGCGGTACCAGGATACGTTTGCCAAGGATGAGTTTGTCATCGGGTCGCTGCTCGTCGAGAACTCCTTCGATGCCCTTGGTGGGCTCAACCTGATCTCCAATTCCTCCTACCTCAATCGCAGATCCCGCCTGTTGTTCGACGTGACCGCGTTCGACAGCCCGATCATCGAGGAGACTGCCGGCCCTGGACCGGGCGGGCGGCTGTTCCCCACGCCGTTGCGGGATTTCGGGCGCACCAAGCAGTTCACGCAGGAGGTCCGGGCGGTATCGGACGGCTCGGGTCCGCTACAGTATGTTGTTGGAGGCGTTTATCGCGACCTTCACCAACGCTCCGGGCGCACCATCACCGTCTCAGACCTCTTCGGCGTCGTTGCGCCGGATCCGCTCGGCGCAAGCATGCCGCCCTACATCCAGGACACCACTGTCCGCTTTACCGAAGGCGAGCTCGCTGCGTTCGCCGAACTGACCTACGCGATCGTGCCCAGTCTGAAGGTGGCAGCGGGCGCCAGGGTGTTCTTCTACCGCCAACGCGAGGCGAGCCGGCGTTACGGGATCGGCGGGGTGGCGGGCGGCGAGGTTGCCTATGACTATGACGAGCGCAATCGTGAGAAGGGCGTCACGCCGCGCTTCACGCTCAGCTACGAGCCAAGTCGCGCCGCGACGCTGTACGCCAGCTACTCGCAGGGTTTCCGCACGGGCGGGGTCAATGCGCCCATTACCAATAATATCTGCTCGCCGGCCGAACGCCAGGCAGCCGGCATCCCCGACGTCCCCCCTCCCTATGACAGTGACCGGACCGACAACTACGAGCTCGGCGCGAAAACCAGCCTTTGGGGTGGGCGGCTGCGAGTCCATGGCGCGGCCTTTGCGATCAATTGGAAGGACTACCAACAAGCCTTTCAGGGTGCGTGCGGCATCAACAACGCCACGACAATCTCCTTCACGGTCAACGCTGGCCGGGTTCGCAGTCGTGGCGGCGAACTGGAGGTGGTTGCCACGCCGATCGACGGACTTGAGCTACAGGCGGGTGGCGCCTTCGCTGACGCTACCTACCGCAATGACGTGCCCAACCTGCTGCTGGCGGCTGGATCGCGGGTTCTGGATGTGCCGCGGTGGACCTGGAACACGCGAGGGAGCTACGAATTCGCAATTGGCCCCGACCTGCGCGCGAGCCTGTTCGCGGCAGCTCGGCATGTGGGTAGCTCAAACAGTGGGTTTGGAGAGGGCGAGGTGCTGCCGCGCGCAGCCTACACCTTGGTGGATGCCACGGCCGGTGTTCGGACCAGCAACGGCTTGGGCGTAGACTTCTTCGTCACCAACCTGTTCGACGCCGTGCCGGTATTCGGTCAGGAGTTCACCACCTCGCCGGGAAACACGACGGCCACCAGCTACTTTTCTTACTTGGTGGGCCCACCCCGGACGATCGGTGTGCGCCTAACCGCAGGCTTCTGATTAAGTTCGGGCGGCTTTCTGGGTCCAGGCACGCAAGTCGCCATTCGTGTTCGCCACTGCTGTTCCTCGCTTTTCCCACGAACGGCGATCAAGACGGCTGAAACTGTCCCGTAAACGATGGGGGCTGTTGAAAAAGACAGGACTCCGCTGTCTGACTGTTTCGAGAGCCACGACCTTCGGCGAGACCCATGAGCGGGATTCGAACCCGCCAAACAAGCTCCCCGTCGAGGCTTGCCCACGCCGACCGTGTCAGGGTCCGTCAACAAGATAGCCGGCCCGAGAACGTCCGCAACTGGGTGGATAGCTGACGAGCCGCTTTGAGGCGCGTAGGCGTGCAAACGCAGGCTCACGCAGATGCGATTGGTCAGCATCTATCCGGCCCATCTTCACACCTGCTCTGCTCAGCCCCTAACGCCATACGTACTGAATGCGGACCTCAGAGGCTGAGAGTGCTTTTCTGGGTTTCCGGTTACTTGTTTCCAATAATTTGAAATTTTTGCTGAGCCAAAGAAAAGTCCCCCTGCTGTTCGATCGCGTCCCACTCGGCTTGAGTGTGGCAGACCGAGGCTGGAACCCGGCTGCCGGTGCTGTTGCTGGACTTGCAGATCTTCTTAGCCGACTTCGTAGGCTTGGGCTGCGGTTGAGCCTTTTCAATCTTCTGAGCCTGCACACTCGATGACATCGAGCTGATCGCGAAGATTGCGGCGACGAAAAACTTCATTGTGCCACTCCTGTATCTCTGGGGGTCGAAGCATATGCATTTCCCAACCGGCTTGGAAATACGGTCGGTTCAGATTGACCTCTTCCGCTTAGCACTGAGCGGGTTACCTGCTGAACGAAAGTCCGCACCTGGGGAGCGCTAAACTGATCCTGAAGGGCCGACTTTGGGCGTGATCAGACGTCACGACCGCGGCGGAGACATCATCCGCCATGGTCGCCAAAGTGCAAGGGAAAGCGTGGTCTGAGAAGACTCGTTCGCGCCCGATACCCATGCGATACCCGCAATTTCCGGCTCCGGGTGGATATGCGATGGGCAGCTCTGGATGGCCGGAACAGGGCAATCGACTATGCTCGGACGAGCACAAATCCCTGTTCCGTCATCGTCAGGTTCCCCTCGTCGCGAAGTTCGTCCTTCAGCTCGTTGATCGAGGGCGCACCTGCGACGATGATCCGAGACCAATCCGGGTAGTGCTCTTGGACGTTCCAGATCGACCGCAGTATCGCTCCACGGCTGAGCTCTCCGCCCTCCGGGGTGAACACAGCACTCCCAGCATCAAGGTCGGATTGCCGGTCAAACCATCGACGATTTTCGTCAGTATCCATGATCCAAACTGCGCCTGTCGCCTGCCCCTGAAAAGCGGCGTCGAAGATGATCGAGACTTCCATGTCGGCAGTGTGCTCGATGTGCGGACGGGCGGCAACGGCAGGGGTCAGGCCTGGCGGATTGGCTCGGGAATGGCGGGAAGTGGGCGAGAGCTGCCGTCCCAATTGGGATCGTATTTTGGAATTTAGGGCAAGGACGGGTCGTTGGCGATCAACACCTTTCCAACGGTTGTCTTCAATCGGAGGGCTGGTGAGACGGTAGGGTTCGTTGGATAGCTCCGACCATCAAATCGCAATCTCGCTTCGTAACCTTTGATGATCCCACCACCCGCGACGGTGACGCCCAGATCGCGCCATCTGTGCGTGGTGGTCGGCAGGACCCGGATCGGCGCACGGGTGATGGGAATATCCGAGACTTGTCGATAGCCGGCTGGTGTCAGGGACAGAACATAAAGGTTGCAACCTCCGCTCCCGCAGAGGTCGGATTGCTGGCCCCCGGCGGACGTGGACATAGCGTATACCACTGCTTCGGGCCGGTTATCGCCATTCAGGTCAACCAATGCGACGCTGTACCGAGTGAGGTGGTGGTCCTTCACAAAGGCCGCTACGCCCGGCGCCATCGGGGTGTTCACAGATGCCGCACTGAGGAGAACCAATACGATTGGCGAAATCACGGCCACGACTTCCAGCAGTTGCGGTGTAGTTCATAGCACCGCTTTGCCGTCTCCGCTTCCCGCAAACGAAGGGCGATCAGGACCGGCGATGCCGTCTCAATTGGGATGGTATTTTGGGACTGTGCGGATTGGTCGTTAGCGGAAGCCAGCGCCGAGGGCTTCACTTCTCCTCTCTTTCGTCCGTCTTCTTGCCTGGCCCAAACTCAGCTCGCAGGCCCACACCGCCGCCTCGCTGCAGACCAAACGACACCCCAGGGGCCAGTTGGACCCGCAAGGGCCTCGACAGGAAACCGTCCTGCTTTGGCGGGGGAAGAGGGCGGAGGCGGTACTGCTCGTTATCTCTCGGCCCACACACCACGACGTCGTCATTGTCCGAGGGACCAGGACAGCCCGGCTTGGGAGCGGCGAGCAGATTGATCGTCTCAGGCGGCGCTTGCGCTGGTGCGACCTCGGCTTGCTGCACGTCGATCAACGCCGTCTCCTGTAACGGGCCGTATACTCCGGGAGCTGTCCTCTGCAGCGTTCCAGCGCCTGCACGTACCATGATGCATACTACGGCGCCTACAGCAGAGCTGACGACGCTTTGGGCATCGGGGTGGACCCAAACGTCTGAGGGTGGGTGGACAGCTGACGGTCGTGTCAGGTGCGATCGTTCGTGGGCGGTTTGACTGTGAGGACCGCCACCGACCCGCGATCAGCTTCGATCACGCGCAAACGTATTGATGTACCGTCTTTTCTCGCGCCCACAACGAGCAGCCCTTTAGCGACGACCTGATACCCTGCACGCCTAGCGTTCAGAACATACTGATCTCTGAAGACAGCCGCGCTTTGCGGGCTCCTCAGCCCATATACGGCTGACTCTCCGCGAGCGCGCGGCTTCACGGTGATGTCCATGTTAGCCAGCGTAGTGCCCGCGGGCGGCATTACACCCGCGAGGGCGGGTGCCTCATTTCCCACGCGCGGAACCGGCGCGGGTGGGACCGCACTGGCGGTGCCACCACTAATTAGCGTCATCATCAGCGTAGCGATTGCGATAAATGTCATTGGACTGCTCTCTCCAGAACTTGTCCGTGACGCAAGGAAGAGGCCGGGGCCAAAATGAGCGCCTGACCTCTCGCCTATACGCGTTGTCCGCAATGTTGATATCCGCAATTGGGCGTGAGCCGACCGGCCGCTCTTAGAAGCAGCGTCCCGTTTGGGATGGTGTGGGACTGTCCGGGTTTGTGAGCAGTCCGAGAAGGCTGGACGCCGATCGACAGAAGCGGAGCCCGCTCACGCCCTAAGCAAGAAACGAGCGAGGCTGAATGGCCGATCCTGGGCGTTTCGGGGAACGCTCAGGAATGGCGACATCGGGCCCAACAAGGTGAACGCACCTGGCCGAAGTCAGGGCAGTTAATCGCCCGGACTTAGCGGCGCCAACGATGAAGCTATCACGATCTTGCCGTCATCTCTCACAACGAGCGCCATTTTCCGTCGGCCATTTGCAAACGTCAGCTTGTACTCATCCCCGCCGAGGGCGTCGGGCTTATTGAAGTTGGCCGATTGCAACGCGCCGAGGCTGGCGAGTTCAGCGCGAAAACGGGGGAGCACGGCTTCAACAGCGGAGGCAAATTGCGGCACCACAATGCCTTGGATTGTTCGACCACTTGCAATCGCGGCTAACAGGTTGCGTAGCGCCGCCTCCGACCCGGGCAGGGGATTCGTCCGCGGACCGAAGACTCGCTCCGTTGATGCTGAGGCAATTTCAGCAACCGGCTTCAGCCCCGCTCTTGTGAGCGCCGCGCCGAGCGCCAAATTGGCGGGAACGGGAACGTCTGGCCGAACGCCCACACCTTCCCAATTCTTCTTGGTGATCGGGTTTTCGGCTCGACCAAATGGGATTAGGGCAGTGATGCCGTGTCCGATGTCGACCGGGCCGACCGGATTAGCGCCACCCCCGGTCGTCTCGCCAATCAAGGTTGCTCGCTTGAGCGCCTGAACATCGTAAGCGAACTCCTCGCCCCCCGAAAAGGTATCACCGCTAGTGAGCACATAAACAGGCACTTTGAGGAAAGAGACCGGAGTGCGAACGCTCCGGAAGCTCTGCCTGGTCAGATTGGTCGTTTTCGCTGTTCGCGACACGATATCGTTGATCGGGCGATCCGGCGGGATCAGGAAACTCACAAGGTAGGCGACTGCCTCCGGGTCACCGCCCCCGTTGCGACGCACATCAATGATAAGGCTGCGACTTCCAGACAACGCGGACATCGCCGTATCGAGCACTCGCTTCGAGAAGCTCAGCTCTGGGAAGCCGACCACCTCAATATAGCCTACGCCGCCAGCCAGCTTATCCGCCCGCGTCACTCCTGCCTCAGCGGAAGGCATCTCGCGTGGCTTGCCTTCGGGAGGGGGGGCACCCATCGAGACGACGTTCAAGTGCTTGTCATGCGTGACGGCGGACGCGGCCGCGGACAACTGGCTGGCGAGTTCTGCCGGTGTCTTGACGTCGTTGTATTTACCTTCCGCCAAAGCGGCGGTAATCTTTGACGCCACGAGCTCGCCGCGCTCAGGGAAGACATACTGATCGCGCATCGCGCGTGCGAACGCCTCTACGATTTCGCGGCGTGTAGCCGCATCAAGGGTAGAGCCTGCTGCCGCCGTTGCCATCTGAGCAGTCGCGGGAGGCGAGGGCATCGCTAGCAAGAGTAGCGGCATTAGGACGAGGTTGCGACGGCGAGACACGTGTTGCTCCTTCGGTTCAGATGAGCTTTGCGAGACGTTTTGAGATCGGTGTGGCATCGAGCGCAGCGTCAAATTGATCGAGGATTGAGCTCACGGGCGCACCGATCTCCGCAAACACGTCATCAAACATCGCGCCGATCTTCGAATTGAAGTCCCTGAGCGCGACCGCCTCGCGACGCCCCTTTTCTGTTGGGCTCAGGACCCGCCTCCTTCCATCAGACGGGTCGGAGTTTATGTTGACCAAGCCGCGCTCCTGGAACTCGCGCGCCATGCGAACGATGAGCGGGTGGGATAAGCGAAGATGTCGCGAGATCTCGACAACTCCGATCTGTCGCTGGTCATCGATCAGCAGCAGCATCGAAGCGCCTCTTGGAGGGACGTCGAGGCCCATCTCTGAAAGCATAGTACCAACCTGATCGACCACACGGTCCGACGAGCGGCGTAGCCGGTGCGCCAGGAATGCGTTGCCGTGTGACTCGATGTAGTCAACCATCCAAGTGCCATGTCCGTTACCTGTTACGTGCCTCGTTACACACCTCATCGATGTTGGCTAGCCATCAATCGACGCAGTCCCGAAAACGAACGGCAACCGAGACGGCCGGGGCAGTCCCGATTGGGATGGTATTTCGGGAATCCGGGTTTTTCGACAACTGGTTGAAGCGGATGATGATTATGCCGGCAGATAGCCAGTTGCCTTCAGGAATGCGCGAAGCGCATCGGGAAAGCGCCTGAGGTGCTCCCTTGGGCAGCGGCCGTTCGGCCAGGCTGACACCGGTACATCGCAATGCTGCCAAAGATCGCGATTGCGTTCGTAGTGTTTCAGCATTGCCGCCCAAGCCGCCTTGAAGTGACCTGCTCTCGCAGCATCGGCCACATAGGCAGCACAGGCGCCGTTGCGCTCGGGGTCCTTAGACATGCAGAGCGGTGCCAGCCGTCTCATATCCGCGGCAAACACGTGACGCAGTGCCGGATCGCGGCTTTCGTCGACGAGCTTACCGTCTTTAACCGCGAACAGCTTCGGAGGACGAGGAGTGCAAGCATTACAGCCAAAGCGGGAGTCGAAAGCGCCATCCTCCAATTTAAGATCGAGGACACCGTCTCCGGATAGATCTGTTGGCGTGTCCGCTAGTGCACCTTGTAGATGAGCTCCGTCGCGACGGTCGAATTCTATCGCTCGATAACCTTGTTCGCCCGGAACCAAGATCTGAGCCGTCATGTCACCACCTGAGCCGCCATATTGGCTTTCGACGATGAGACCCGGGCGGGGGTCGCTTCGCTGAAAACGAACGACCGCTACGCGCGCGTACGCGCTTTGCCGATCGGTGCTGACCGAAAAATTTGGTACGCCTGGCGCGGTCACAATCACTGCGGCCTGATTGTTGTATCCCTCATAGGCGCAGGTGCTGTCGCCAACGGGTTGGGAGGGACATGGCAGCGCCTCGACGCGCACGCTTACGCCTCCCGAGCTGAAGTCCAGCGGTGCTTTCTTGTAAGAGGACCAAGTCTGGAACCGGCCCTCGGGCACCTCGACTGGTGCCGCGCCCAGCAGCAGAAAAGCCATTGCCACTTTGCAAACGCGCATGATCGCCTGCCCTCTCGAGACGTGGCTCGGCGAGCATAGTGAGGCAGCAAACCTGCGACTGCAATCAGGTTTAGAACGGTTCGTCGACGTCGAGATTTAAGCGAATCCGACGGCTGCCTCTCTCCCGCAAAGGGGGAGCGAGACGGCCGGGACCGTCCCAATTGGGATGCTGTTTTGGGACGGCAGCTCTCGCCCACTTGTGGTCGTTCCGGTAAAAAACTTGCAGTCTCGAAAGCGGACACCCGTTCATCACGAGGATGCGAAGCCGGCCATTCCTGATGCAAGAATCAAAAGGTGTGCATCACGGCAGAGGTGCAAAGCAGTGAGTCGGCTATCGACCCATTGCAGGTACCCGAAGCTGTGTGCTGAATGCTAGGATGGCCAATTATCTTAAACGATTGGGAACCCGGTTCGCACTGCTGGCGGCAGTACCCGCGATCGTGGGGTTTGTGTCGTCATGGTCGGCAGGGTTGGGGTTTCTGCTTTTCATTCTTGCGATCCCGGCAGCAGCCCTGATCCTACTCACCTACGCTTTGGTTTCTTTTGTCAGAGGCGTTCAACTTGGGCGGCAAGTCGATCCCCCAAGGAGAAAGGTTTTAGTTGTTGCCGCTGCACCTGTTGGTCTCGTGTGCACATTAGCCCTAGCTTGGCCATCACTTGCGGCTGGTAGCTTCAGCGGAAGTCTTTCGCGGCTGCTCGTGAATAAGAGCCAATATGAAGCCATTATCAGAAAAGCTCAGTCTCACCCAAGGCCCGACTGGTTCGCAGAAGACGAGGGTGTCACTTACTCAGTTGATGTGGGACCTCCCGTTCGGGTTGCGTTCAATCCAGCAGGTATGCTCGATAATTGGTCTGGCATCATATACGATCCTACCGGTGATGTGACGCTTGCCAGAGGCTTCGATCCGAAGTCTGGTCGATTCCTCGCTCCTGACCGCATTACCAAATTGTTCAACGGAGATCTGGTAAGCTGTCGGCACCTTTGGGGTAGTTATTACGACTGCTCATTCACGTAAAGCCGGACAGTCCCGAAATAGCATCCCAATCGGGACGGCAACTCGCGCCCAATTGCGGGCGTTCGTAATCGAGAGCATGATTGGATCATGCCAGAGAAGCCGCCTCAAACTCCGCAGCAGAAAAAAGCGCTGAGCCTCGCTCGCGATTGCCGCAATACCTACGGCAACAATCAAAAAGCCGCTCGAAAGGCAATCCCGTTGCGGAAAGCGCTGGAGAGCCGGAAGGTTCGCCACAAGAACAATCAGGCAATTTCGCGCGCGGATCGCTTGGACGAAGCTGCCCTCGATTTGGCGGAAAGCTCTGCTCGGCATGACGTGCATCGGCTGGGCGGTTGGAAAAAAGGCGCTGACGAACCTCTTGGCCTAATCATCGGCCGGGCTTTGACGGCTCGTGAGGAGCGCGTCGGTCGCAAGGTGAGGTCCCGCTTTGCTTACGGGAAGGCCGGCTAATTATCCAAACCAGGACAGTTCCAAATCACCATCCCATTCGGGACTGCTGGCGAGGCCAGAAGCCGAGTAGCGGACATCGGCGGGGCGCCTTAGGGTTTACCGGCCTAAGGGCTAGATGATCGGCTGGTTTAGAAAACGGAGGGAGCATCTACAGCCCGAAGCACTGTGGGTCGTATCGGTTGAGCCCTACCACGTTCAAGTCACCGACGACGCGGGCCGTACAACCACATTGGCCAAGTCCGACATGATTGGAGTGGCAATCGAGACCAACGACACAGGTCCATGGAGTGCTGACGTGTGGTGGCTCCTGTTCGGATGTGAGGGACAGCTCGCGTGTGCGTTTCCGCAAGGAGCGACCGGGGAGAGCGGCGCGCTCGATTACTTCTCGCGGCTTCCCGATTTCGATCACGGGCAGATGGTGAAAGCGATGGGCTCGACCGCGAACGCCGTGTTTCCGGTTTGGACCAAAGCCCGCTGACGCCCCATTCGCGGCTATTCAGCCGAGCCGAGTTCGCGCTTCGGTTGCGACGCTCTCATCTGCGTCGGAAGCCAAACGCTCACGCACAGCAGTGGGTGTTTTCGCGTTCGATGCGATGCGCTGCCGCACGGTTGGCGACGGATCGCGAGACAGCTGGCTAAATAAGTCAGCCGTCAGCTTACCCTTCTGGGCCACGGCGATCCGTACATCCTCGTCCTGATCGGCAGCTAAAAGGTTGAGGACGGACATGGGTACCGTCTTATTGTGAGCGACCCAGCGGCGCATCTCTGGATACGCTTGGACTACCTCCAACCAAACGCTTTCTGGTGCCTCATCCATCGCTGCTCGACGATACTCGTCAGGCTCGTCGCTCGTCCTGAGCCGGACAAATTCGTCAGCCGATCCGATCATGACCGACTTCTAACAGCAGAGATGCTGAATGTCCGCCAGCAGCCAACCCCCGGACAGTCCCAAAATAGCATCCCAATTGGGACGGTGGCTATCGCCAATAGCAGACGACGTTGGGCGCATAAGCGGTCGCTAGAACCGGTGCTTGCCGACGCCCCTTCCTGCCGCAGCTATGGCCCAGAAGAGCGCGCCGCCAGCTGCTCCCGCCAACCCAATCCCGCCGACAAACTGGGCGTTCATGAGCCAGCCGTAAGCCGTGAAAGATCCATTGATGATAGTGGCGTGGTCACCGATGCTTGCTTGATCGGGAGCGCTCACCAACGTGAGGAAGAGCCATGGAAGCGCTGCGACGATCGGCGCTGCGAGCGCGCAACTAATCAAACGCGGCTCGAAGTGTCGGCGGAGCATGAAGTAAGCTGGAACACCGAGCACCAGTGCTGGGGGATATGCGCCCACCAGCCCGTAAACCAGCGTTGATCGCCAGACCCGTTCCGTCATCGTGGGGAGGCCAGCATAAAGCGGCATGGCGAGCGCGACCGAGAGCGCTGCGAGGGCCGGGATGAAAAGGAAGGCCACAGCAACTCGCCAGCGCGGCGGATAGGTTCGCTCGGGGAGGCTCCTATACATGGCGACACGCTAGCCTTAGGAACATGACTGTCCAAGTGGCGCTCTTACAAAGCGGCCGGACCGCCAACCATCCAACTGCGACAGTCCCGGAATATCATCCCAATCGGGACGGCAGATCTCGCCCAAAGTCCGTCGTTTCAGACCGACCTTTTCGGTCCTGAAATCCGCCATTGGTGATGCAGAAATCAAAAAGTTTTGCATCAGCCATGCTTGGCAAGCTGTCGGTCGGCATCGCCCGTTGCGGACCTTGGGTATTCCGGTCCAAATTGACGGCATGAGCTTCTTATTATTCGGTATGGCAGCGCTGATGTCGATACAAAGCACAGGACCGGCGGATAAGAATGCGCCAGTCTCAACAATTGCTGTTGCTGCGCAAATAGAAGCGACACCAAGCGCCGCCAAGCTGCTCCTAATTCGACGTTTCCTCCGAGCGATCGGGCGGCAAGATCAACTTGATACAGGCAGCTTTCTTGAGCGCTACGCTATGCTAGGGGGAGCGATGTGGCAGGTGCAATCTGGATCGCAGCTTACCGAAACCCTGAAAGAGGGTTTTGAGAAGCGTATGAGTGCCCTCAAGACAGCCTACGCAAAGCATCGTTTGGAATATCAGCAGGCCTATGAGAGCCACGTCAATTGGGAGTTCACCGAGAACGAGCTTGCTGATATTGTAACCTTCTTAGAGAGCCCGGTAGGTAAGCACTATCTTGATGGGCGCTGGCGTATGGAGGCTTACGTCGGGACTAATACTGAGGACCTTGAAGAGCAGATTGTCATAGAAGCACAGGCCAGCCTTACCAAATAGCTGGCACCTGCTATCATTCCATATGCGACATTATGCAAAACTCGAAGGTTTTGCATCGACCAAAGAACGCCAGAGAACCGCGCCGTCCGCCGATGCGAAACTCTGATGCGTCCCACGCGGTACCCAGTGGCGGCTTTCCGATGGCGAGGTCCCGAAAGCGGCCGGACCGCTCTCCCCCCAAACCCGGACAGTCCCAAAATACCATCCCAATCGAGACAGCTTTGGCGTCTCGCTCACCCTTCCTTTTCGGGAAACCCGCAACGAGCCGCTTTCAGCATGATTGCCGTTCCGCCGTCGCCCACTTGCGGACGTTCGCTGCTCGATTATCGTCGAAGCCGAGGGAGACATCCTGCGAATGATCCGCTGCCTAACGTCGTACTTAGCTATAGCCTTAATGCCGCTACCTACGACCAGTTGTGGTGGAGGAGGTAGCAGCACTCAATTGCCAGACAGCGCGCCATTTCGCTACTTCGACGAGACACTGTATTTTCAGGAGGGCACCGTCGACGCCCGTATCGAACAAAGCGCTTCGCGCGCCGACCTCTCTTTTAGAAAAGGCGAAAGCTCTACCGGATGGACTAACGCGTATGCTCGATTATTGCTCGATGCTCCTCAGGCGGGTAGTAAGGTGAGCTATTTCATCGATCTCGGGCGCCATACCACTGGTAAGAGTTTATATGGTAGCTATTGGATTGGGTTTTCTAGTTATCCCCGTGACTCTCGTCGTATCGCAATCGGCAACCGGTATGTAATGTACTGTTCGCCGCCTTCGATGCGCTCTCATGGCTGCGCAGTCTTGCTGCGAAGCCTGCCACTTGCGGCTTTGCAGTTCACCGAGACGCCAACCACCTCCGCGGAAGCGCTCGCAATAGTCATGAAGGCGGAAGGTTTTCTAACGCGGGCAAAAGACGGTCGGAAGCGGACCGTCGGCTAATCATCTACAACAAGACCTTCGCGGAGTGCCACTCGTTCCTATTTCGGCGCGCAGAACGAGTTTTGGTAAGCCGCGCTCGTTCTCACTGGCCGATTCCAATCGGGACGGCTTATTGGGCACGTCGCCTTCAATCCTCATCGCTGATCCAGAATCGACCCGTCAGCCGAGGACTTGCTGGGCCGCCTTGATCCTGCATAATTGATCGATGAAGGCCGCTCACTTCGCGTTGCTGACCTTGGGAATGGTTGTCGCTTTCGTGCTCGGCGTCCAGACCGCTAGACCAGATCCCCTATCGGAACCCACATCGCAGGAGATTGCTGAGGCTCAACAGATCGGTGACAGGCTTCTTCCGCGAATGTGGTCGGGCATGTTCCAGAATCAGGCATGGCTCAAGGCACTGAGGCGGCGTGGCTACATATACTGTTACCAGAACCGGACCATCAGCCCAGATTGCGCGCGAGCGCAGGACGAGGCCATCCAGAATGTCTTCTTTGCTCTGACAATCTCGAAAGCGCAGCAGAGTATGGCCAACCAAAGTGAGCTATCACCTCGGGAGTTCGAGGTTGCACGAAACCCGGAGCTGCGGTCCACCGTCATTCGATACTGCTCTCGCCTATATGCAGATCACGGCCAACAAGATGTCCGGGTTCTCGCGGCTTGCCTCGGCAACCTATCAGACTTCTCTCCGCTGGTTGCCGTCCCGGTTCCCTAAGGGAGTGCGAACCCGCTTGGCGGAAATGGCGCCGGGCTCAAGTTCACCAATCCCAAAACACCATCTCAATTGGGATGGCAGCTCTCGCCTACTAGTAGACGTATGAGATTGGGCTAAGCTGTTGCTCAGCCGGCTCCAGAGTTTCGAGGACTAAAGGTGAAGGTGCCACGGTGGTATGTCTGGGAGCTCGCGATCTGGCTCGTGACAGGTCTCCCATTCCAGTGGTTCTTTACCGCCTTTAACGGGCTGTCCTTCTTTTCACTGCTCGATGCGCCGGGACCGAACGGGCCATCGGTACCGCTCTGGCTGTTCGCGGTGGCCTTCTTGTATCACCCGGTCCTGTTAGCTCCGGCGGCAATTTGGTCCGCCCTTTCGCCACACAAACCGCTCGACAGGGTCCGGCGCCGCCCCGAAGGCGACTAGAGAGACAAGATCCGGACAGTCCCGAAATAGCATGCTGTTTTGGGACGGTCCGGGTTAGGGTGACAGCTGACATGCGGGGTCAACCGCTTCCTGGATTGATTGCGCCTCTCCACCCGCCGGGCAGAAGCCGCAGCCGACTTCCGTGCCGCGCGAGCCACGCCTTGAGACACGCTTGGGCAGATGGTTCAGGCTGTTCCTGAAGGAACAGTCGCGCCTCTCCTAGCTGCTCGCTGGGGTACATGGAGATGCGTAGTTCTGTGATGCGGCAGGCCTTTGCGGCGTGCAAAACTTTCACAATGCTCGCGAAAGGTCCGGCGGCTATTGGGGCTTGGGGGGCGCTGGCCTGCGCGACCAGAGCGAGCATAAGAAGGACCCTCATGTTGTGACGGCTCCAAGGCAAAGATCGACTTTGCCCTAAAGGTCACCGCCGCAGCAATTGTGTGACAGGCAGCGGCGCGACCAGGTGGCGCCCAAATACCGGAAATGGGTGGCAAGCGGTCCGGCTCCCGAGACGAAAAAAAGTGGAAGCGGGCGTTACCCGCCCAGCATTTCTACACGTTCGTCCTCTGTGCAGAGCGCTATGGCAGCCAGCGTATGCTGTCCTTTGGCATGGGCGATGACGGCCAGAGTACCCCTGACAAGAAGCTCATCCTGTGCTTGTCCGAGGTCTCGTAACGCCATCGGGAGTATAGCAGTCCAGGCGCGTTCGTAATCCTGTTCGAGTTCGGAAGGGATCGGCGGGCTCCCCTTTGCCAGGCGCCCATCCTCGATCGACGCCACCAATGCGTAGGCGTTCCAGTCGGGCGCGTCTTGGTCCTTCATCAATCGCACTATCTCGCCAACCGCTGCATACGAGGCGGAGTTGACGGTGCCCTGATGGTAAAGCTGTTCCCAGAGTTCGAATGAAGCCTCTGCGGCCCTTCCGGTGCGCCAAGCCTCTACCGCGGGCCGGGGGTCGTAGGGTTCGCCGTACGCGCTTAGCCAAGAATGGTCGGCCACATATTACTCCGCCTACGAGCGTCCAGTTGTAACGCCAAAGCGGAAGCCGCGGAAAGACTGAGACTGGGGCGTTAGCTGCCGTCCCAATTGGGATGCTATTTTGGGACTGCCCGGGTGTGGGTAGAAAGCGGTCATAGAGCAGCTAAGGTGCCACCATGGCGCAAGCTCTCCTGATCCTGCTCATGGTGTCACAGGGCACTGCCGTGGATGTTTGGACGGGTGGCGATGATGAGCTGACCCAGCGCTTTGCGCATGCGCTTCGAGCCGCCACTCACCACATCCCGCCCAGCGACAATGACCGCCAGATACGAGCCCTGGTCGAGCAGATCGAGCCGTTGCGAAGTCGTAGGCTCCGTGTCGTGGTAAGCTTCGAACGCAATGGTAGACACATCGGAACTAGCCGGTGCACCGCGCGAGAGGACGATCTTAGCCTCTGCGTGGCTCGTGCTTCTGCTGCCGCCAAGCGGCTACTTGTGAAGATCCGATAATGGGCGCTTCTGGCTCACCCGCTTGGGAAAGTCGGTCGCCCGCCTCTTGCATGATTGACCGGTGGGAGCCGGTCACACTGCGGACACACGGGAGTTATTGCCCCAAGCGTGTTGCCCGGACCTTGCTATATGCGGGTGTAAGCTTGTCGTGGGTCTGGTTCCAAGTCTGGAAACCGTGCAACGCCTCAAATGCATCTTGGAAGAGAAGTGGCGTGCGGCTGAATTGATAGTCGAGTAGCTCGATTTCCGCTTGGCTAGCTTCGCCGACGAATGCTCCAGTCACGTCTGTTACATAAATTCTTCCATCCTGCTCTACCTTGAAGTTCGGGAACGGAATGCTTGGCAGCGGCAGGCTGCGTGCGATCACATTCCAATGACCGTGGTAGAAGAGGGAGTCCAACGTCCAGCCTGCGAGAGCAACGTCATCACGAACCACCCAGTTAGGGTCTGGGCGGCCGGCATGAACAGAACCAAATATGGCGATATATGGGGCACCACCATTCTTCAGGATCCCACGCTTAACTATGATGCCATACCCGAGGCGTCCGTCAGGCACGACTAATTCGAAGAGGTCGCCTTCATTGAGTGAAATGCGCTTACGGCGCGTCTTTTCGTCCGACATGGTAAGCACGTACTTAGTTCGAGAATGTTCAAACTCCAATCAGGCCAGGCATTCTCAGGTAAGGATAGCCTTCGGCCGCGCGAGCGGCTGACTTTGGAAGAAATGCGGAATGGCAGATTTGGGTGCGAATGGGAGGAATGCGGTCCGGCCGCTTTCGGGCCGTGACCTGCGGGAAGCAGACAGTCGCTGGCCTCGAGTTACCCGGACGGGCAACGGCTTGCTGGAACCAACGTGATGTTCCGGTACGAGAGAGCACGCTGGACGTCGCCGTCGTCGGTATTGATCGTTGCCGCTCCTTTGAAAGTAGCAGGAACCCCGTTGCCAGGAGAGCCAGTGTCCGCGCGCTGCACCGGAGCAGTTAGCGTGACGAGTACAAACGTACGAAGCTTTCTGGGACTGCCGTGGTTGAACCAAGTGGCTCCTTGGCTCCCGCTCCCCTCGAGAACACCGTCCGGGGTGGCGCCGCTTCCCGCTTTGATCCACCAGCCGCTCGGAATACGGCAGATCGACCGAAATCTGACGCCCCAGGTCTGGACCGCGAAAGCGCTGACGCTTTCCGTGTTCCTGAGGGGTATCGTTCCGATCGACAGCAGGTAGGTCCGAGGGTGATCGACGGGTGCTGCACCGATTGTCAGCAATGCCACAGGGAGCAGAGACCTCATTCGCTCAACCTGAAGGAGTGACCACTATCGAGCAACCTTATCTGCCGTTCTTAGGGCAGAGTCTGGGCGGATGCGGAAGGGCCGCTTTGGAGGCGGCAGGCTACGAACCGTCCCAATTGGGATGAAGGCGCTGGAACGGTCAGGCCCGATGGCACTTGCTGAATCCAGCAAAGCGAAAGGTCTGCTTAAGCGCTGAGTGAGTAAGGCCGAGCGAGCTGAGTAACTCGCGGAACTCACTCGACGGAGTTGTAGTGCGTTGTCCTTCCTGATCCGATCTTTCTGGTACAAGGTCGCGCTCTGGTCACTTCTGTGGCTGGTCTTGATCGGCGGTGTTGGAGCGCTCTTCAACCTGAGCGACATCAGAGATGATCACCGGCGCGCTGACCTTGCGAAACATGGCGAGCGCACAACTGGCATCCTTTCCAGCAAGGACAAATCTACTGGAACGAGGAGCGGACGCCGCTGCGGGGGCAAAGGCTGGCATGCCGTTGTCCAGTTTGCCCCTGCCAACGAGAAAACTCGGCGTATCTGCGTAAGTGATGATCTGCCGGCCGAGTACACGAGGTGGATCTCCTCCCGTCCGATGCCCGACGCACGGATCGGCATCGTCTACGATCCTAAGAATCCATCGCTCTTCTTCGTCACTTCGCCATCTGGTGGTGTGCCCCGGCAAAACCTGGACGGGATCTGGGCTAGCTGGCTCACGCAGACCATGATCCTGTTCGCGATATACAGCCTAGGAACCGCGTTCTTTCTCTGGAGGGGCAGGAAGATGATCGATGGTGCGTCGAACGGCCGGTAACCGCTCAGTACGAGGTGAAGCGAAGTTTGGGTTGGAAGCCTAGTAGCCTCCGAAGACGCGCTAGCGGAAAGCCGCGCGTCCTCGAAAGGGCAGGGCGATGGAGACGGACGGAGCCGTCCCGCAAGGGATCGAGTTTCGGGACTCGGTACCTCATCGCGATCGGCAGGATAGCGACAGGCAGACGTTGAGCCTCTATGCGCGTTGGCGTCTAGCTGGATCCACATCGAGCGGCAGTTTGCGAACGAGCGATCCCAGGACGCCGCCCAACAAAAGTACGGCCACTATCCAAAGGAGAGGCGCGCTTTCGCCGCCTTTCAACAAGGTGTGTGCTCCAACAGCCGCAAGGTAACCAAGGTCGCTGTATAGAAGGAAACGCACAAACATGTGGAGGCGAGGCGGCAACCGGTTCAGCATGATCAACTCCCGTAGGGAGAACGTCATAGTTTTGTTCGAGGTCCGCAGGCGCCAGATTGGCCGCCCCGCTTCTTGATCGTACGAGACGCTCACCCACCGTCCCATTTGGGATCGAGTTTTGGAATCCCAAGCTGGTAAGGATCAGCCTGCGTTCTTAGCGCTGCACATCGCTGCCCGAGGAAAAACTAGGAGCTCGCTACCTTTCGATCGCTGTCACCCTCAAGGTAGTTGAATGCCTTGTCCAGCCAGTCACTTGAGAACTCCCGCTCAACATTTGCAAACCGATCGAAGATGTCGTTGAGATATTCAGGCGTAATATCGCCAGTAAGCTTACCGTCCTGCCGGTCGCTACCGATTGCTCCTGAGAGATCGACTAATCGGTCGGTGAGGGGCGAGTCAGGTGGGGGAGGGTTGCCATCGTCGTCGAGGATCATTGTCGCACCATTCAGGACGACCAGATTCCATCCTGTCATTGCCTTGAAGGTTTCCACGTCACTTTGCTTGTACGCATCTGTGAGCGAGGCTGGGCCGACTTGACCGGACGTGGCCTTTTCAACCTTGCCTGACGCATATTCTGCTTGCGACTTCTTAACTGCTTGATTGATCCAGTCTCGGGCAGATGGAGCCTTAGTCAGTCCATTCATATCCACCGCAGGACCGGCAGTGATGTCGAGTAGCGCGGTGAAGCTGCTCGGAGCTAACAGCCCTCCACCCCCACTTGCCTTGGCGGTTTCGGCTGAGGTGACTTTCGTGGAGGACGGCGAAGAGACACCCTCCGATCGCGGAGCCTCCCGGGCAACATTCAGCTTCGCAGAACTAATCGCGGCCGGAGTATGCTTAGCAACTGAGCCTATCGTCATTGCGTCCCTCGCCTCAATCGCCAGCGGCGATCACGCTGGATCGCCGGCTGAGCCAAGAGATCAGCAGGTCGCAGCCGCGCCTTCTACCCATTATAGGGTAATTAATGGCGTTCCGGATTTGGTGACCTGCTGCTGTTCGCTCGATCCGCTGCGATGCCGACTTACGGACAATCACTAGCCCTGCCCGTGCCATCCCGTTTGGGACGACGCCGAACCGGGCAGTCGCTGCCCGAGCCACGCGAAAACCCGTGATGCTTCGGGAACATCGACATGGGGTGCTAAGTGGATCGTCTCCGCGCCATAGTCGAAGCGTACCGCACCCCATTGCTGCTTAATGAAAGGCATATACTGGGCTCCGTCGATCCCGTCTCCGGTCCATTGACGTGCATCTATCCGTAGTTGCGCGACCAGGCCGGTCCGGTATCGCCATGTGCGGGAAAACGGGCCAGCACGCCTGACAATCACCAACTCTCCTTGACGCACTGTTACGATGTCTACGCCTATGAGTTGGCCGGCCAGCGAAACCGATGTCCCAACTAACACTAGCACCCAGATAGCCAGCCAGATTACTGTCGCAGGGTCATCGATATGGGCCATCGCTGCTCTACCGCCCGCCCAAGCCCAGAGGAGTAACCAAGCTCCTAGGAAGGCCGATCCAAACCACGTCCGTCGAGCAGGCAGCCGGAGCTGCTCGACGCCTGCTTCCCGATCAATGCGATACTTTGGCCTGCCTGTCTCTACCACGCCCATGCTGATCCAGTACGGTAAGTGTCTGCCTAAGCTGCAGCAGTTAAGGTGACGTGAGCGGGGGGTGACCGTTTCCTGCCGTCCCACAAAGGAAGGGCCAGAGAGACGGCCGAGGCCGTCCCGTTTGGGATGGTATTTTGGGACTGTCCGGGTTTGGGTGGATTGCCGACTGACTGCTCTAGGGCGATACTGCGAAATCGGACAGTCTAGCGCTCCAAGCGGAGGTGAAATGGTTTCGAGGCGGAGCGTCACCCGTGCGTTTCTCTGGCTTGCTGTTCTAGTTGGGGGACCACTGCTCGGCGCCAAGCTGTTCGATCTCATAGTTCTCGCTGGAGCCTGGAGTGCTCGACCGCCAGCCTCCCTTGCCATGATGCCCTACGGGAAGGCCTGGCCTGTCGACACGGGCTTGTTCTTCATTCCGTTTTCGGCCGCGATGCTGGTCGCGGGCTTTGGAGCGCTTATAGCCGGATGGCGAACACCGTGGCGCTATCGCTGGCTTCTCTGCTTGCCCTCGATCGGTATTTTGCTCTTGCTGGTTTTAACTGTGGTCGCGTTCTGGCCCATGAACGCCGCGCTCTATTATCACGGCACTGGCTCGCCCAAAGACACGATCACGGACGCGCAGTCGATCGCCATGGCCCAACGCTGGGTTACACTTGATTGGGTTCGGGTCGTGGGCGCGAGCGCAGCCTTCGTCGCCCCTCTTCGGGCTCTTACTGCTCCATGGCCTCAGGATACCGCTCCAGTCGATCCGCCCATCGTGCGGGTCATGCTGGCGCTAGTTCTCGCTGGCGTGGCCGCTTTTATCGTCTGGTTCGTCACGAACCTGTAGCGGCAATCAGGCGCTTTCGGCCATGCTAGTTGTCCCGATTGGGATCGAGTTTTGGGACGACCGGTACGCGATCCCGAATTTCGAGGTTGGGTGGAGACAGGACGTTCCGCCTAGACATATGCGCCTTACGCCGCCGCTGTCGGCGAAAGCTGCCGTTAGCAATCGCCGACTAGAATGCCTCATCGAGGGGATGATTGATGATCATGCTTGTGGGGCTCGCTCTCTTTTTACAGGCGCAGAGCTTAATGCCCCCAGCGCAGCGGCTAAGTGAGCGCCTCTTCTATGCGGGCTTGTATCAGCAGGGTGCTATCTCATGTGATCGCAGGATCGCAAAACGGCAGCAACGGGAGTTCGATCGCCGCTTTGGCACCCGTATCGCGGCATTGAAGCGGAAAGACACGGCCAAATGGGGCGCAGACCCCGGATTTGACGCAATTGCATTGGGCCAATGCTCACGACCCACTGAAAGCGTGAGCGCGAAGTTTGAGACCGCCCTCCAGAAATTTGCCCTCGATCTCTCTGCCATTGAGCGCGAGTACCCCTGACCAGAGTTCACTCAGGGCGAGAGCTACTGTCCCGCAAAGGAGCGGCGAGATGTTATAAGCTGTCTCGATTGGGATGCTATCTTGGGACTGTCGGCGCAGAGGGCGCGAACGTCGCAAAATGGGGGAAGCGGACGTTGCTCATCCGTCGAGAAGACGGCGCAGCTCCACGCTGACGAGGCCTGACACCGAACGAGCAGCAAGGGCCGCCCGCAGGTCCCGAAGCGATTGTAGTCGGTCTGCCGCGTCGAACAGCGCATCTGGATCAGCCGCGCCAAGGTCCTCGGCTCGGGTGCGGAACATCATCTTGCTTTCTGCGAGGCTCTTCGGCTCCCCGAGCGCTAGCGGCCACATTCCGAAGTTGAGGTAGGTTTGGCTGCTCGACCAAGCCGACCCTTGCAGGTTTACAAGCTGCACGAAGTCGTCGGTGCGGCGCATCCAGTATGTCTTGCCCTTACGTTGAAAGCCACGCCGTAATGCGGTTTCGTCGATGGCTTGGGCGTCGAACATTTTGCGATGCTACAAGTCCGCCCAATGTCTGCAAGTGGGCGCTTCCGGCCGCGCTAACAGTCCCGATTGGGATCGGCCAGTGGGAACGGCAGCGGCTTCCCAATACTCTTGACAATATACGGGGCTCGATATCGAGCTTCAGCCATGCTCAGTATCCTGTTGCTGCTGCCCCAAGTCGCCAAGCCAGTCTCGTCGCCTCCTAACGACGTCGTTGTTGTGGGGCACCGCGCGGAGGATGATTTGGCCAAATGTCTGGCCCGCGCCTGCTCGCCCGCCGAGGAGGTGGAGGCGTCGCTTCAGGCATCGGTCGAGCAGTTCGCGGACGGCCGCTATAACGATGCTCAGCGGACACTTCAGAGAGCGATCAGGCGGAACCGCGATCACCAAGCGGAACTGCCCGGCCCGGTATCCAGCCTGTACGCGACGCTGGCAACGATCGCGGAGCATCAGGGCGACGAGGAACTCTGGCTTTCATCAGCACGTAGCAATGTTCGGGTGCTGAGACGCCACCTTGGCGCGGGTAGTGATGCGACTCTTGAGCAGCGGCTGGCCTTTGCCGACACGCTGATCGGGCTGGGAAAGCGGGCAGCCGCAGATGACGTGTGCAAGGATGTGCAGAGAAGCGCGGGTGAGCGCGGCCGAACCGGCCTTGCATCTAGCGCGGCGTTCCGACGCGCTTGGCTGGCGCTGCTCGGCCAGCAGGATCGGAAGGCTTCGCGTCTTGCCGACGAGGCGGTCCTTATCGCTGGCAGCGCCGATCGGACCATGGCTGACTTGCGGGAAATTGTGCGTGCGCGGATCGCTATTCGTCATGGCGACGCCGGTGCGCTTGACGCGCTCGCGGCGCGGTTGCGCCAGTCGACGTCCAAGCCGCCCGTCCTGCTGTTCGCGCCGCCAATCGACGACCCGAACTCGAAGTTGCTTTTCGCGGACGACCCTCGAGTTCGATTTGCCGATGTGGGTTACTGGGTCCAACCAAACGGGAGGACCGCGGGGGTCGAGGTGCTCCGTACATCCGGCCTAGGCCAATGGTCGCGCACCATCCTGAAACAGGTAAGCCAACGGCGGTATGTCCCGCTTGATGCTTCCCCTGGCCAGCCGGGCATGTACCGGATCGATCGGTTCACGGTGCGTGGCTCGTTCGGTACGCCGACCGGTAGTCACGTTTCTCAGCGCACCGGCGAGCCATCGATCCATATCGTCGATCTGACCGAGACTGACGCGATGAGCGTGGCTCGTCGCCAGCACTCGGAAGAAGGACCCCGGTGAGCCGAAAGCTACCGTTCCACAAAGAAACGGCGATCGGGACCGGCGATGCTGTCTCGATTGGGATCGGGCTACAGGAATACTCAAGACGGCAGTCAGCGAGCCCCTACCGGACCAAACTCCTGTTCAAGTCTTCGTAGCGTCGTTCCGAAACGATCCAAGGCAATAGCATGGTCACGGTCTTGGCTTCGCCCGGACATCCGCGGTATTGTACAGCTTGATGTGACGATGAAGTCAGAATCAGGACCCACCGTTGCGTCATGAAATCCGAGTAGTCTGCGTACTCGCTCGCCGTAACGCTCGTTGAATTGCGCTGTATAGCGCGCGCTTCGGTCACGATCGCAAAGACGACTGCCTTTCGCCGCCAGACTAGCATGATACAGCGTTTCGGACAGGTTCACCCGCTTTTGGACCATAGGGGCGGCTGTCGCTTGGGCCAGCATCAAAGCTGCAAACACTAACATCTGAGCGCCTCCCCCATACGGTGGCGGCATCCTAGCCACTACGAAGAGCAATTCTACGGCGCTCGATGCCCGCGCCCTCATTCCCAAAAACGAAGGTCGAGCGAGACTGCCGGCTAGCCAAGGCAGGGCCTCTCAGCCTCCAGCGGGGGCGTTTCCCAAAATCTGTTCCCGATTGCTTCTTCCCACAACTGGCGGTGAGAGATGGAATTACGGGACAGCCAACGTGTTT
The DNA here is from genome assembly GCF_014199305.1 of Sphingomonas aerophila. Lineage (GTDB taxonomy): Bacteria > Pseudomonadota > Alphaproteobacteria > Sphingomonadales > Sphingomonadaceae > Sphingomonas > Sphingomonas aerophila. The sequence goes on along the minus strand of NZ_JACIJK010000002.1, from coordinate 432,415 downwards.
CGAAATTCCAGATTTCTGCAACAGCGAGGGAGCGGAAGCCCACGGGATTGTCAAAGCTCGCTGGCCGCCTTGGAGGACGAACCTGACCTCGACCATTCTGACCCTATCAGCAGCTTAGCAAGCATCGGGAGGTTACAGCTCTCTCGATATTAGCGTGATGGAAATCATAAGGTGCGAGAACCACACGAGAATCGTTGAGCAAATTTCGGTGAGGACCCGCCATGACGAACCCTTCCATGACGCGGGAGGTGCCACCGTTCGGAGATGCAAGCGCGTCCATGGACCTGGGCGCGAGGCTTGAGATGTTCGGCTTTGGCGCTGACGAGATCGCCCTTTCGGCAAAGATCTGGGAAATCCTGCAACCCGAGGCACAGCACATTGCGGAGGCGCACTGGCAGCAATGGTTACGCACCATCGGCGAGCAAGAGCATTTCCTAGGTCTTGATCGCCAGCGCCTCGTGCAACTCGGGACCGACCACCTTTGTAATCGCTACACGCGCGTAGGTGGCACGGAGTGGGTGCAATTCGCAGAGCGCACCGTAGCCGCTGCCATCGCAAATGGCATACCACTCACTGTACTGCTTTCCATGACATGCGTCTGGGCGTCGGACACGCTTGAGATCCTCGGTCGATGCTACGAGTGCTCGAAAGAGGAGCGACACAGGCTCAATGACGTGTTTGTCCGGCTTCGCTCACTCGAGTGCGATGTCTATGCCAGCCTGTACGCCTGGTACGTGGACTTCGGGGCTCGCCGCGAGCGTGACCGCCTCAGTGAGGAGTTTCAGGACGGCATCGGGGCGACGGTCGCGGCCGCGTCTCGCGGCGGGAACGCCCTGAGCAGCAATGCAGCAGGAGCGTCCTCCTCTACGCGCGGCATGCTCGTGAAGGCTAATGACGTCGCGGTAGCAGCCGAGCAGTCCGCCATCGCGATGCGAGACGCAGCTTCGACTGCCGGGGGGACTGATTCAGGCGATCGAGAAAGCACGAACAGAGGTGGAGGCGTCGGCGGAGATTGCCGCGCGAGCCAGAAATGAAGCAGTGCAGGCAGAGGACGTGGTGACGGCGCTCTCTGCCCACGCGAAATCGATCGAGAGCATCCTGGGTCTCATCCGCGACGTTGCCGGTCAGACAAACCTGCTCGCGCTGAACGCAACGATCGAGGCCGCTCGCGCCGGCGACGCTGGCCGCGGTTTCGCAGTGGTGGCCCAGGAGGTCAAAAGTCTCGCAAGCCAGACGGCACGCGCGACTGACAGCATTGCCGCAACGATTTCCACGATACAGGCCGCAACCCGCGATGCCGTTCAAAAGAATGCATCAATCAAAGCGATCGTCGCCGAGGTTCAGGCCTCTTCGGAGCGGATCCGGGCGGCCATGGAGGTTCAGGCGCAGACCGTCACTGCTATCACTGCCGCAGTAGACGAAACCGCGCTCTCAGCCGACAGCATGGCCAACAACATCGCTTGTATCCGGGAAGACACCAAGGCTGTGGCGGCAGAGATCGATACGCTTGGCCATGGGTTCTCCGCTGTGAACGACCTGCTCGTCGGCCTGGAGGCCCGCGCAGTTGCTTACGCAACGAAGGTAGCTGCGTGATCCCGCCGCCTCCATGCCATCCCGCCATACGAAGCGCTTCTAAGCAGCTCGGTTGAATGTCTAATCGGCGATGCAGCCATGCCAGCGAGAGTGCCACGGTATCATGTCGCGAATGCCTTAAAGTTGCGAACGCCTCGAAAGTCGCCCTTTTAGCACAGACACGGCCATAGTCAGCGCTAGCCGACGGTCCTGTCTGGCAATGTGCGGAGCGATTGGCCCGCAACGAGTATGTGCCAGTGCTGCGCCAGCGGTCTGACATGTTTTCGAACAAGGCCACTCAATCCTGGTCGATACCGAACGACTGGAGCCAGTCGGAGAGTAGCCACGCTCGCTCAGGACGGTCCGGGCTTTTAGCTAGCCTTGAGCTGCCGAGTGAAGGACTGTGCGTCCAAAGCTAAGGCCTTTAGCATGCGATCTAGACTTGCGCTTGCCAGACGTAGCCGCTGAACCGCAGCCATATTGCCTTCGGCGGAAGTCTTGATGCTGCTGCTGGCCTCGGTGAGCGTTCGAGTACGCTCGTGCGCATCGCTCATCAGAGCGTCGAGACGATCCGTTCCCTTGGTCTGATCTCGTGACATCTTGGCTACACGGCCGCATGCATCATCCATGCTGGCTATGAGCGTATTCAGATTATCCGTGCTATGCACGACACGGCCGATCTGCTGCTGCACTGCTTCGATTTGGTGGCGCACGTCATTGGTCGAGGCGCCGGTTCGAGTGGCCAGCGACTTGACCTCAGCGGCCACGACCGCAAAGCCGCTTCCGTTCTGGCCGGCGCGCGCTGCCTCGATCGTGGCATTAAGCGCCAACAGATTGGTTTGTTGTGCCACTGCTGCGATCACACCAACGATCTGCTCGATCTCGGCTGCTCGCATCTGCGATAGGGTCACAGCTTCTCGCGCGATGCGGGCGTGGTCGTTGATCGCCCGTGCCGCTGCGCTGGTTCCGGCGACCTCGTGGTCGATCTGGGTGAACGCACCTGCGAAGGAGCGGGCAGCTATGCTTGCCTCCCGCATCTCGCGGGCAAGGGATCCGGCAACCGTGTCGAGTGCGGCGGCTAGCCTGCGGCTGCCCTCAGCCGTCGCGTCCAAAGCCACAGCATTGCCTTCCAGCTCGGCCATAGCCTGCTGTGCTTCGCGGATGACCGCTGCAAGCTTGGCGTCGAAAGACTGCGCCAGGGTGCTCAGCGTATCGCGGCGCTGTCGATCGGCATTTTGCCGGACATGTTCAACCTCCGTGGTACTTCGCTCCTGCTCCAGCTGTGCTTCGTGCTGAAGGTCCTTGGCGCGCTTATCCAGCGCCTGCGCTTCGTGTCTCTTTGCCTCAAACGCCTCAAGCGCGGCGACTACCCCTCCTAGTTCGTCACCGCGGCGCAGCGCGACAAGGTTGATGCTATCGCCCCGCATGACTCCGGCAGTCGCGTCCGCAATTTGCGTGACCGAGCGCACCGTCGTCCGGCCTACGGCATAGGCCAAAAACAGCCCGACCAGGGTTGCGGCCACGACCGCAAGTGCCAGAACAACCATGAACAGGTGAGTTCTGAACATCGTGCTGGCCGCGCTCGCATTGGCGTGCGCAATGCCTCGCTGGGCGACTTGCCTGATGCGGGCCTGAACCTGGCTGGCGTTAGCCCGGAACGGGGCCACCATGCTGGCACTGCTAGCGAAGTCGAGTTCCAGCATCGAGGTGACCACTTCGACGGCAGAAGCATAGCGCTCAACATCGACAATGGTCCTCGCCAGTGCTGGGCGCGATTGGTCGTCGGCGCGATCGCGCAGGGCCATCAACTCGCCTCGGACCGCCTGTAGTTCTCCTTTGATGAGTGCGGATCGTGCAGGCACGTCGGTTGCTGGAGAGACCGCCTTGGTGACGAGAAGCCGGTATAAGTCGGTTTCCGCCCGCTCGAAGCGTGATGCCGCTGCGTTTAGCTGCGCAACGTCGCGCATGTCGCGTTTGACGACGCGATCAATGCTGCTCGCCGTTGCTAACAGCCCCACCATGCTGAGCGCGGCCAAGATTGCGAAGAGCGCCAGCATCAACGCTGGAGCGGCCGCAACTTTGACCACAATCGGCCGATCCGCCAGCCGAACCCGGCGTTCGAGCGCGTCGGAAAGTCGGTTCAGCATATCACAGGGAGACCCGCAGCCCCCCTCTTACGCGACGATCGGCCGGAATCGGGGAAACGGCAGCGCCCCCTGCGAGGGTGAGGTTTTCGCCCGCGGCGAACAGCTCCAAGCCAGGGTGTACCTTAAAGCCCGCGCGTGCGTCCAGCGCTACCGCCTCGTTCACAGGGGTCAGCAAAAGCTGAGGGGCGGTAGTAAAAGCAAACTGCCGGGTGGACGATGTATACCGACCGATTGCCGTCGCATACCAGCGCCCCGCATCATAGCCGAGTTCCAGGTTTGCCTTGTGACGTGGTGTGGTGGATTTGGGAGAGAGCGCAAACGGAGCTGGCGCAGTAATTGGTGGTAAGGTTTGATCAGTATGGGTGTATCTGTAGTTCGCCCGCCAGGACAGCGGGCCGTAGCGCCCCGACACAGCAGCTTCGGCGCCGTAGGTCGTGTAGCTACCGACCGCTCTGATACGAGACACCAGGAGCGGCGCCGGGGTCAGCACCAGGTCCAGCTGCAACCCATCGCCGGGCGTGGCGATGGCGTCCTCGGTTCGAGTCCAGAACGCGGTCGTTTCGAGGCGAACCTCGCCAATGGCTCGGTTGTACCCGACCTCGGCACTCCACACGGGAACTGGACGTGTTTCAGGCCGGCCGGCGATAAACACTGGTACGGGCGAGGGAGTCTGGATCGGAATGCGTAGGCCGAAGTCTGCCAAAGGCGGCAGCTGATACCCGCGCCCACCGTTCAGCCGGAGCTGTCCCGTTTCGCCCATCCGGATCACCGTGGCGGCGTTGAAGCTGAACCGGGTGAGGTCGCGATCGAAGGCAGATGGGGCATCGAACGCTGGCTGGACAATCACGCCAGATTGGCTGAGCGACAATCGGTCAAGCCGACCGGCCAGTGTCACTGTTATCGCCTCGGCGGGGTGCAGGTCAGCCATCAGGTTAGCCGATCCTACATCATAGGACACCGTTTGCGAGAATTGGGCCGGCGAACGCAGGCGGTTGTTGCGGTATTCTGCGCCCACTCGGAGGGTGTTGTTGCCGTCCAAGCGGATGAGCGCGGAGCCCTGGGCGACAATGATCCGGTTCGCGAACTTTGTGGCAGCGGTGTTGTCGACGTCACGGGTAGGAGCAGCCTCGCTCAGGCCATAGTCAGCGCGGAGCCAATTAGCGTAGGCTCCAAAGCTCAGCCCGCCCCAATCGGTATCGTGCTTCAGGCCGGCTGAGGCGTGACCAATGCGATAGTGCTGGTTCGAGATATATTGGCTCGGGAGATATTCCGCTTGCCGGTTCTCCGCATAACCGCCGTCCAGCGTCACTTCGGTTTGATCGAAGCGGCCCGTTACCGAGCCTGCCACATGATCCGACTGGACGTCAGGCACCATCTCGGGCGCAAGCAAGGGCGCACGGATCGCGCGTTCGTCCTCACGCAGGCGGCCGGCCGACAGTTTGACACCGATTTGCTCGCTGATGGGCAGCTGCAAGGCTCCAGCAACGCGGCTATAATCATGTCCGCCAAGCTCTGCGCTGGCAGTCAGAGAAGCCTTGTCTGATGACCGGCGGGTGATGATGTTGACGACGCCGCTTGCAGCGTTGAAGCCGAAGAGCGCGCTTGCGGGTCCGCGTATCAGCTCGATCTGCTGGATGTCCTCCAAGGCAACGCCCAGGAGGTTCCAGTTGGTCATGCCGTAATGGTCCAGGTAGACCTGCCGGCCGTCCACCAGCACGAGCAGCCGGGCGTTATAGGTTTGAACCCCGCCCCGAACCGCCACGTCGCTCTGCCCAGCGGTCCACCGGTTCACATCAATACCGGAATAGGTTTGCAGCAGCCCTGGGATGTCACGCGCGGGAGATCGGGCAATCTGCTCACGGGTGATGATCACAGCGCTGGCCGGGAGTTCCGACGCGCGCTGGGGCTTGCCGATGACGCTGGTCGTGACGGGCTCACCCATCAGCTCGGCCAAAGCCGAGTAGTCTACGGTCTGGGCCGCGGCCATCGAAGGTGTTGTTGCGCTAGCAAGAAGCAGGGCAACAATAAGGGATCGGCGCACGCTCAAATCTCTTTCACGAGCATGAGGAAAGCACTGCCAAACCGCACATTGGCGGCTCGGGCGGCAGCACGGCTAACGGTGATCTGCACCCGCGGGGTGCTCGAAATGCCAACCACACAGCGCGCTGCCTGGACGCAGGCCTGGTCCGAGGTGATCGTCACAACCGATCCGCGGGCGGCCGCAGCCGCAATACCAGGTTGTTCGTCGCGTAAGCCCGCCGTTACGAAAGCGGCGCGGTAGTTGCCCAGCGTTCCCAACGAGCTGATCGGCACCCGACGAGTGCGAATGGACGCGCGACCGGCTGCCACACCCCCGCCGATCGCACGCTCGATCGAGGTGGCATCCGCTTCGGACACCGCATTGCCGGGCTGGAACACGATAGCAGCTTGCACCGCGCCATTCGGCGGTGGCTGCAGGAATGACACAACGCGAGCCGCAACCTGCACGTTCAGCTCCGCCCCGGCCTGCCATGGCAGGGCTAAGAGAAGAAGTCCGCCCAGTAGGTTGCGCTTTCTCACGAGGTACTCCCTTGGTTAGCGGCGGAGTAACCAGCGCGTGTCACCAAGGAGTTAAGATGCTGAGGGCGGGGGTATTCCGCCTTAAGCTGGTGGTCACCATGCTTGTAACATCGACGGCAAGCGGGGCCGGGGTAGAGCGGAAATATGCGGGGACAGGTTATCGAGATGGCGGCCGAGCTGGCCGATGAGGCGGAGCCGACCGTTGCGGCCGCGCTGGCAAGGTTTCAGCAGATTACACCCTGCACCGCTCTCGAAGCGCAGCTATGGGTATCTGTAGCATTTCTGATCCGACGGCATGAACAATTGGCAGCCGACCTCACTTCCTGATGCTCGCAGCGTGAGCTCGGTTGTGACGAGACCAAAGAAATACAGGCGCCCGGACCAAGAAGCGCCAAGTCGGACAGTAACGGTTTCTTTCCTCACAACATCGTAGGGCCCTGAGAAAGGCAGGGGCTCAAGGGCGATGAAGCAGGACGTCAGACACAATCCCGAACAGGCTGTGACGTCCTCCGCTCGCATCCTGGAGTCCTTGCAGCATCCGGTCCTGGTCCTCGATGCGGCAGGTGAACTGATCTACGCGAATGCAACCGCGGCCGGCAGCTTTGGGGGCTGGATCGTCGGGCTATCGCTAACCGACATCTTTCCCGACTACCTCCGCTCCCCAGCGGCTGGTGATCATCCGACTTCGCTCCGGCTGACCACGCAAAAGGGTGAGGCTTTCGAGGCGCTGCTGAGCCCGTTGGGAGAGGGCGAAACATGCGTGAGCCTGTGGCCTGCCGCAGCCGTTCTCGATGAGCGCACGCCAGAGCGGGCCGACGATCTGACCGGCCTCGCCCTGCGCAACCCATTCATGGCAGCACTGGACCATGCTCTTGCCGGCGCAGACAACCGGGCGGGCTCGCTAGCCGTCCTCTGCCTCGATCTCGACCGGTTCAAGGTAATCAACGACACGCTCGGGCATGGGATTGGCGACCAACTGCTCAAGAAGGTCGCGGATCGGTTGCGGACGGCATGCCGGCGTGAGGATCTGATCGCGCGCTTTGGCGGGGACGAGTTCGTGATCCTGCAGCGCGGCATCACCGGCGTTGCAGATGCAGAGAGGCTTGCTGCCCGCCTGGTGGACCTGATCGGGCGGACCTATGTCCTGAATGGTCACACTGTGAACGTAGGCGTTAGCGTCGGGGTCGCACTGCGAGATGCCGGCCTGCAATCGCGCGACCTCCTTCGAAACGCCGATCTCGCGCTATATGAGGCCAAGCGCGCCGGCCGTGGCCGGTATCGCTTCTTCGAGCAGGGCATGGACCTGCAACTGCATGAGCGGCGCGAACTAGAGATCGATCTGCGCCGGGCGCTCGCGCTCAAGCAGTTCGAGTTGGCCTACCAGCCGTTCCTGGACCTATCGACCGATGCTGTGATCGGGTTCGAGGCGTTGCTGCGCTGGAACCATCCGGTTCGCGGCAAGGTGCCGCCATTGTCGTTCATCTCCGTCGCCGAAGAGAACGGCCTGATCGTCAAGATTGGCGAGTGGGTGCTGATGACCGCGTGCATGGCTGCGGCGTCCTGGCCCGGTGATCTTATCGTAGCCGTCAACGTGTCGCCGCTTCAGTTCAAGGCGGACACGCTCCTGACGACGGTTTCGACTGCGTTGGAACGTTCGGGACTGGCACCCGAGCGCCTAGAGCTTGAGATCACCGAGGGCGCGCTGCTGGCCGACACGGACAACGTGCTGGCCACGCTGCACTCGCTGCGAGCCCTCGGCGTGAAGATCTCGATGGACGACTTCGGGACCGGCTATTCGTCGCTCAGCTACCTCCAGAAGTTTCCCTTCAACAAGATCAAGATCGATCGCTCCTTCGTGTCCGGTGGAGGCGCGGACAGCGAGGCCATCCTACGCGCGGTATCAGGGTTGGGCAGCAATCTTGGCATGGCGATCACGGCTGAGGGCGTCGAGACGGCCGAGCAACTGGGTCGCATTCGCGAACAAAGCTGCACGCATGTTCAGGGCTACCTGACCGGGCGCCCGATGGCGCCGGATCAGGTCGAGCTGTTCCTGCAAGAGCAGCCGATCGCTCAAGTCACCAACTGATCTAACTTCATCCTGAGGAGGCGCCGATGTCGGCATCCATCTATCGCCTGGTTTATTATAGTCGCAATCACGTCGCGCTCGATGAGGTCGCCTTCGCGGCTGAAGTCGACGACATCCTGGCTAAGAGCCGCGCCAACAACGTGCGCGATGGCATCACCGGGGCACTGATGTTCAATGCAGGCTGCTTCGCGCAGGTGCTGGAAGGTCCACTCGACGTGGTAGAGGCGGCGTTCGAGCGTATTCAGCAGGACGAACGCCATGGCGAAGTGTCATTGCTTACTCTGGAGCCGATCGAGCGCCGTAGCTTCCCGAACTGGGCGATGGGATTCGTCGGCATGTCTGACGAGACGGCAAGTCGCTTCGCAGGTGTTGCTGCGGCCAGCGGCTTCGACCCGGCACACTTCGACGGCAACGACCTCCATACCATTCTACGCAATCTTGCCCTCGAAGAAGAGCGGCAAGCGGCGTAGTCGCTTACCAGAGCCTGCCCTTCCGAAGGTCGTAGCTGACGCAGAGCGGCCACACAGCCGGGACAGGCGTGCATATTGCGCGGAGTCCAAAGGTTCACAGCTGGTCCGCTTGTTTTTTACAAGACTCTGCTAGCGGGAACTCAGGATCCGCTGTTCGGGTTCGATTAACCGGCAGATTGCTGCTGTCCCGCAACTCAGGAGTAGCCGAGCTTAACTATGGTCAGTAGCACTCACCAGATCGTCTATCTTAGCCGGGCGACCCAACGCTTTAGCGAGCAGGCCCTCGCCGACGTTGAACTCAAGGCAGCTACTAATAACAGCCATGACGGAATCACTGGCCTGCTCGTCTATGACGGCATCCGCTTTCTTCAGGCTATCGAGGGTCCTGAGCCGGTCCTTCGCCAAACCATGAAGCGGATCTGCGCTGATCCCCGTCATCACGCGATCGACGTCGTGACCGATCGCAAAGTCGATGCGCCGCAGTTCGGCGACTGGGGCATGGTCCTCCGGCGGGCGGAACCGGGTACCTGCTCCCGGCGGTTCATTGCCGATTTGCGGGGCGAAGTTGAGCGGCTGAACAATCCAGCGCTCCAAGCCGTGTTCATTGGCTTTGCCCTGTTGGGCTGCCGACCCGGTCAGGTCGCTCTCTATTCGATCGGTCTCGTTTCCAAACGCGACTGCCGGGACCGATCAGTCACGGTCGCGACTATGACGTGCAGCAACGGCTCGCACTGCTCGCTCTCGACCTCAACACGCCAGTGGCCCTCATCAGCGAAGCCGGGATGCTCTGCCAGGTACATACCGAGTTGTCGCACAGCTTCGTTGCGCGGCATCGACGTCGTCACAATCGATCATAAGCTCGTCACGCTCTCGCCCGGAGAAAACCAATCTGTACTTCGGCATTCGGGCTCTCTCTTCCTTATCGGCGCACTACGCCAATCGGAACGGTCGTTCGTAGAAGCGGATGCTTGTAGCCAGTCCGGCAAGACCGGCAAGGCGCGCAAGAATTGGACGACAAGGTACCCTGACTGCGGCCTAAGCTCGCTGTCAGCCGACCAGCAGCGTCGTACTGATGTAGCACACCGGCACCCCTGAGATGCTTGCAGTCAGCGCGAGTGCCCCGAGAATCATGTTGCGAATATCCTGAGTTCTGCAACAGCCCAGTCTAGGTTGGCTGCCGGCTGTTACGTTCGGCCAACTCGCTTTCGAGGCTGGCGATCGCAGCGCCAAGCGCTTCCGTTTGCGTGCATGCAGGGTCTTGTCGCAGGCGCCTGGCTTCCTGCACCAGGTCGCGCCAGTAAGTCAGCGTGTCTTGGTACACGGGATGGCCGCGCAGCCGGCGAGCGCTTGCGAGAGCATTGTTGAGGTTGTCGATGATTGACCCATGGAGTTCCATAAAACACCGATAGCCTAGGCAGATTTCAAAGGGGAAGTTTGCGAGCTAATCCAGTAGCAGCCGCAACCGGACCGGCCCGTCGGCTCAGCGGATATGCTCTACCTTCAGGTTCTTGGCTTTTACCTTCTTCCACTCTCGATCGGCGGTCAGGGCGGGCACGCCGAGCTGAATGGCTAAAGCCAGGCAAGAGCCGTCGCCAAGACCACGCCCAAACCCTCTCGTCTGCGCGTGCAATGCTGCGGCAGAGCGTGTGGCGCCGGAAGGCGACCACGACGGCTTCCTCCTCGATCGTCAGCGAGGATGATCTTGGGTCCTTCGGACCCGTTGGTAGATCGGTCGTCGACCGGCGCTTCTTCCAGCGGCGCCGTGCCGAATGTCCGGTGTTGGGTGGATTTCGGCCTGGCCGCTTTTGGGCGGACGACCGAGAAACCGGCCGCTTGTTCAGGAAGCAGGAAAGCGGGCTCGATCGCCTGCCGAGGGCGTAATCAGACTGGCTGGCTTGGAGCGGTGAAGCGCTTTAAACGACCATTGGTTTGCGCCGGCTTTTACGTCAGCTACGCGGCTCAACGACAGCATAGGAGCGCACGGCCGCTCATCTCTGGCGGGAACAGTTTGACGCGGGTTTGTGACACCCGTGACCCCGCGCGAAACCGTGCACCAATGCGCAGTGTCAGAACCGACCGGTTATGACACCTGCTAAACACCTGCTTTTCGCTATCCACGTAAAAGGCTGCCTGTCGGCAATCGGCCCACTTGCTGCCGCGCGACGCGCCTTGGATAGACGTCCGCTCTTGGGAAGCGAGAAATCGGCTGTGAGCGTCCGCAGCTGGGTCAAGCTACCCGACCGCCATGCTCAAAGCGTGAGCCAGCAATCTTACTTCCTGATACGCGCCGGACGACCTCTCTGATCGCCTATGCAAAGGCGAAGTAGGTCAGCCAAACGGGGCAGGGCAAACCGGAACCAACCATCGCCCTCGCAACCGACGCACCTCATTCTGAGCGGCAGCTATCTGGACGGAATGGCCGCGGAGCTAGCAGGGCGACTTTGAGCCGTCGTTCTTGACGAACTGCAGAGCCATTCCAAATTCTTCCATCGGCCCGAAGAGCCACGAGAAATAGCGACAGGAAAGGAGGAATAGCCGTGTCGCAGCCCGTCTCGCGTCTTACCAATCCCTTCGATGTTGCGCGCCACCCGACCCTCGAACCCGAGGTGAAGCGCGCCATACTCGCCTCCTGGGCATCCGATGCTTCGGCAGTGCCCGACCAACCGGCATTGCGGCGTCCGGCCGACCTCGGCCGGACAGTGCCCGTCGACGATGTATTGGCGGCCCTGCGCGTCCTGGACGGCGCTCCACAGGCAACCTGGCATTGATCATGGGCCTGCTGACTACAGCACGCAGCGCGCCAGATTTGGCGGTGGGTTGATGCGAGGTCTGTCACAGCGCTGGCGCGAGCGCGGCGGCCGCACCGTTCGTCTCGCGCTGGCATTCGACGACATCATGGAGATCGCACTCGCGCTGCTGGTCCTGTCTCCGGCCGAGCTCGAAAAACTCGGCTGGAGCTTCGCAGATCGCAAGCGGCTGCTTGATCACTTCTTGGCCTCCGGCAAGGCGGCGCAGCGCACCGAACGGGCGACGCTCGGCGGGACTCTCCTCGAGTTGCGGCTGCCGCTACGCGATGTGTCCCGGCTGAAGACCTTCGTCCGCCGTGACCTGCCCAAAGCCGCTACCAACGCCGCCGTGCTTGACCGGCTCGGCGCGGCTCTCAATGCGATATCCTGAATTTACTGCCGGTTCTCAGGCCAGGAATGGCGCGCTTTCGAGCCCATCGAAGATGAACTGGATGGCAAGACCGGACAGCAGCACACCCGAGATCCGGCGCACCACATCCGCGCCCGTCGCGCCTAGTACCGTCACGAGCCGCTCGGCCGCGCGCATCGCCGCATAGGTGAGCGCGAGACAAACGACGATCATCGAGATCACCCCCGCGCCCTCGCTCCATTCCGCGGTTCTCCCCATCAGCAGCACCGCCGCGCACAGCGCGCCAGGACCAGCGACCAGCGGAAAGGCCAACGGGAATACGGCGATGTCGCCGGCTTTCTGGGGCCGCGCAGGTGAAGAGGTCGCTCTCCAGGAAGGCGGGGGAGGCCCCTCGTCCACACGGCTGCGATCACGCCGGTTATGGGTGAGACCCACACTGCCGGCTTGACGGACGTCCGAAGACCAGTCCGAGCGGGGGGCACGCGCAATGAGGCTGCTTCTCAGCGCGCTGGCGGTCTTGGCTCCGGCACCCGTCAGCGGGAGGTGCTTAGAACCGGCTTGGCCTTCAGGTCCGGCGCTGCCGAGCCAGGTTGCCGGTCCGCGAATTCGACCGGGATCCAGCCGTAGCCCGCTCCGTCGTGCGTGACGTGTCCGATTCCAGGAAAGGCAATGTGGGGCGCGGCGAGCAGCACCTCGTCCGCTGCGAAGCGTGTCAAGGCCTCGCGCCTGACCGCACGGGCGCGGTCCTGATCCTGGTCGAAGGTGATGGTGACGGTCGGCTGGGGCAGCTGCACCGCCGCGGCATGGACGATGTCGCCGACGAAGACGATCCTCTCTCCCTTGCTGGTCAGGACGTAAAAGGCGCTTCCGGGCGTGTGGCCGGGGTGCAGTTCCGCTACGATGCCTGGAAGGATCTCGCCCGTGGCCTCGAACGGTCTGACCCGACCTGCGTCCACGTATGGCCCCAGCGTCTTGCGGGCCTCATCGAAGTACCGCTGGTCGTAGCCGGTGCGCTTCGCGTTGCCGGCGTCAAGGAAGAAGTCGACGTCGGGTCGTCCGGCATGCACGATCGCGTTCGGGAAGAGCATTCGGCCGTTCCTGACCAGGCCCCCGCTGTGATCGGAATGGACATGGGTGAGCAGGATGTCCGTGATCTGGCCGGGAGTTACCCCGACGGCGGCAAGGGCCTGGGGCAGTCTGCCGCCATTGCCGGGACCGAAAACGTCTCCCGCCCCGGCGTCGACGAGAATGCGGCGTCCGCTGAGCTCAATCAGGTACGCGTTAATCGACGCCTCGGCGGGATTCGTTTGAAAGTTTTGGCGGAGGAGGTCGTCGATGCGCTGCTCCGTCGTCCCTCGGAGCAGTTGGTGCAGGTCGATCGGCACCGTACCGTCGGATAGCGCGGTCACTCGCGCGTCACCGATCATGAGGCGGTAGTTGGCGGCCACCTGCGCCGTGGCGTGCAGCGGCGCGGGTTGGGCGGCCGCCGGCGGCACCGAGACGACCGCGGCGGCTAGGAGAAGGGGTAGCAGGTTCATCATTTCACTCCAGCGATTGGCTGGATGCGAGGTAGACCTGCGCGTTATGAGTATAATGGCAATCTGAGGCAGGTCACTCATGCGTCACATGCAACGGTCCGGCGGAGTGCGGCTTGATCAAATCGAGGCGTTCGTGGCGGTGGCGGAACAGGGCGGCTTCGCTGCTGCGGGCAGGCTGCTGGGGCGTGACGCGTCCGCCGTCTCGCGTCGGATAGACGCGCTCGAGACGAGGCTTGGCGTGAAGCTGCTCTCGCGTACGACGCGCCTGGTCGCCCTCACGGAAGCCGGTGCGCTGTACCTTGACCGGGTCAGGACCGGGCTTTCCGCGCTTGCGGTCGCCGAGAGCGAGGCCATGGAGGGAGCCGTGGTGCCCCGAGGCCTCATAAGGATCTCGACGTCTCTCACTTTCGCGCGCCTCTGGGTCATTCCCTGGCTGCCCGGCTTTCTCGAGCGGCACCCGCTTGTCGAGGTCGAGCTTAATCATGGTGACCAGTTCGCCGATCTGGTTGCTGGAGGGTTCGATCTGGCGATCCGGATCGGCGAGCTCCCGGACAGCTCCCTGATCGCGCGACATCTCGCCAGCTTCGAAACCGTCCTCTGCGCCGCACCCGGCTACCTCGCCGAACACGGCGCGCCGCGACGGCCTGAGGACCTGCCGAGCCACCGCTGCCTCGGCCTGACCCAACCCCATCTTTGGCCCGAATGGCGGATGCGACGTGGCGTGGAGCGGAGGTCCGTGCGGGTCCAGGGGCAGCTTCGCTTCGACGATGGTGGAGCGATGGTGCAGGCCGCGGTGGATGGTGGCGGCATCGTGCTCGCGTCGGAATGGTCGAGCTGCCGCGAACTCGCGGACGGGCGGCTGGTCCGCGTCCTGCCGGACTGGCGGTACGACCGCGAGGGGGCGGTCCAGATCGTTCGGCCGCCAGGCGGGCTGCTGCCGGCGAGGACGCGACTCTTCATGGACCGGGTAGTCCAGGAGTTCACCCCGTCGCCACCGTGGGCCAGGTGACGCGGCGGATGCGAGGGCTTAAGGGAGCGGCGTTGGCGTGGGCGGCGCGTCAGTCTCCCGAGTCCTCTCTCAAATGTTCTAGTCGCCGTCTGCCGATCTTAGGTCGGTTTTGATCGGCCTGGGCTGAACCAAGTTGACGGTGATGTTCCTGGGGCCGAGCTCCCGCGCCATGCTGCCTGTGGCGGGCAGCTTGTCGAAGCCGTCGACCAACTCCTCGCCGTATCTGAGCTGTCCGCCAGTCAACTTGTCAGAATCGTGTCTGTGATCAGGTTTACTTTACTCGACACAGTCAAGTACCAGAACAACCAGTTGTGGACCGGGAAGCGGATCATCGGGCGATCCTGTGCACCGTTCTGAACGTCCTCGGATCAACTCGTCTTTAATCCGAGCCAAGCCATTGCGGAGTCTTCATCGCTGAAGACCTTGTGATCGACAGGGGAGCCGATGCGCGAGGCCTGCATCTTGGCCAGCGCACCAGGCACGAGCAACGCACATCGGGTAGCGTGAAAAGGCTTCAACTCAGCCAGCTGCGCTTGCTGCCGTTCAGCAACAGCCAAGGACTGGATCTGAAGCTCTCGTGTGTCGACCAGAATCGATGTCTCGCCGCCCAGCAGCTTGTTGGCTCGCATCTGCTGCGCAAGGATCGGCTCGTATCGATCCAGAACAGCCTCGGTCCAGAAGCCCCGCAAGGTAATCCGCAGGAACCGAAGCTGCGTATCAAGGTCGAAGCGCCAGAGCTCGTCGGCCGTGGTTTTGATCATGGTCGTTGTCCGATTGCGCGCACTGAAGCTTGGGCTTGGTAGCCATGTCCATCATGTGCGGAGAGCCACGTATCGGCAGCAGTCGGAGAGACAAACCGGTTGACCTGTTTGTGTTTGGAGAATCGCGCGAGCTGAACCTTGGCCAGACTGGACTCGACAACAACGGCAATCCGGTCGTCATCCCGGGTAACGAGCTTCTCTTCCAGCAACATGAGCCTCTCGACCGAGGCGTTTGGCAATGGCCCGACCTGACGCGAGTCGATGATGAGGCGAAGGCGTCCGAGATCGGCCCGCGCTTGTGCTGCCGCCTTGAGCAGCCGGCTCTCATCCTCGGCTATCTCTCGTGGGTCACACACGCGATGTACCACGACCTCAACTCGGCCTGCTTGCTCGTTGATCTCGATGCGGTAGCTCACAAACGACCTCGGCTGGTTGTAAGCCCGCCATCGGCCTTTGATCTGGCGGACCAGTTAAACAACCGATCCTGTTCGAGTCTTCGCCGGTCAGATGGCCTTAGTTAGGTGCTGCACGACCATCGTGCGAAGCTTGTCTTTCGGCTCCTCTTCAACCGAGCCCAGCTTTGGCCGCAGCCTCATCATGACCCCGCCTCGCCGAGCGGCCCTGCCGCGAACGCTGATCGATGCAAAGCTAATCTACCTTGAGCCCGTCGTCCGCGACTATGCGCCGCAGAGAGCGGCCTATAGGATCACCGCTTAGTCAGTCGGGGGAGAGGTCATGACGATCCGTCAGGCGCTATCGGCAGCGCTCTTGCTGGTGTCAGGATCGGCGCTGGCGCAAAGCTCCACGGAGCAGGCGCGAGCGATAGCCGACGAGCCGGCACCAACATCGCAGCGCTTGACCCTTGTTGATGTGCCCCGACCGACAAGCAAGGCGACGCAATTGTTCGACGGCCGCAGCCTGGCCGGATGGACGCCGTGGCTCGGCTATGCCGACCCGGCAATCACATATCGCGCGACTGCTGCCGACAAGCCGATCGGAATTAGTCGCAGCACGTCGGGCGATTTCGCGGTGCGACAGGTGGATGGCGGCCCGGCGATCTGGGTGAACGGCCGGACCTGGGGCAGCCTGGTGCATCGCGCGGACCTGGCCAATTATCACCTGCGGCTTCAGTACAAGTGGGGAAAGCGAACCTGGGCACCGCGTGAAACCCAGCCGCCTAACAATGGCCTGCTCTACCACACGCATGGTCGGCCAGGCGAGGTGTTCGGGACCTGGCGGCCGTCCGTGGAGTTCGAAATCATGAAGGGATCAACCGGCATGATCGTGATGGTCGGCACCAAGACCCGGGCGCACACCGACGCGTCGTTCGACCCCTCGCTGATCGCGCCGCACCTGCGCTTTCGCGTCGGCGGGCGCACCGTGGATATGATCAATGGCACCCCGACGTGGAATGTCGAAGCTGCTACCGATGCTGAACGTCCCGCAGGCGAATGGAACACGCTGGACCTCTACGTGCTCGGCGATCGGGCAGTGCATGTCGTGAACGGCGTGCCGGTCGCGGAGGTGCGTGACCTGGCGACCATCGCGGCTGACGGTTCGCGCCGGCCGCTCACGCACGGGCAGATCCAACTGCAATCCGAGGGTGCGGAAACCTGGTTCCGCAATATCATCGTGGAGCCGATCCGCTCCTTGCCACGGATCGTAGTCTCAGGAACCTGAACAGCAGCGCTGTGTCCGCCCGGCGCTTGGGCGGGGTCAGCCCCGCCCCAGAGCTTAGCCGGCGAGCCGCTGCGCGAACCGCGTCCTGCCCAGCCTAATCAGCTTGCGGCACTTCAACCAGAACCGGGCGATCAATGTCGTTGCCGCCCTTGATCAAGCCACGCGGAGCCCTGGAGGGAAAGACACGATTAGCCGTTCAGCCCCTATGGGCGGCGGCTTTGGGCAGAGCGCGAGGCCGGCCAGGATGGCCTGATTGGGTCTCGACAGCATCTGACTGCGCCACGCTCCTGCGGCAGGTTCAGGTTGAGTCGCCAGTCCTCTGTCGCTCCCGAGCGTCCGATCAACAGGCGGCTACCGGTTCAAGTGTCAGGTGATTTGGCGTCGAACATCGCCTGTGCCGCAGCGATCCGTCCGAGATGCTCGAAGGCCCAATCCCCGAGTATCTTGACCGGCCCTGCAAGGGACCGGCCAATGTCCGTCAGCTCATAATCGACCCGTGGCGGGATCGATGGTGTCACCGTGCGGGTCACCAAGCCGTCGCGTTCCATGTTCCGCAGGGTCAGGGTGAGCATCCGCTGCGAGATGCCGTCGATACTCCGCTTGAGTTCGTTGAAGCGGTAAGCGCGCTCGCGAAGCAAGATGATGATCAAGACTGTCCACTTGTCACCGATACGACTGAGCACCTGAGTGATCTTCAGGCAGGAACGCGTATCGCGCCGTTCCGCAGGGGTATGCGCGGCAAGTTCGGTCACATCCATGTGCCTCCGGTTACAAAATTGTGCGTTCTTGTGGGCCCGATTGGGTGGGCACATACCATAACCGAGGCAACAATCGGAACTGGTCCCATGTAAATCCTTCACATCGACAGCAGCATCACCGGCGCACAGTCCGTGTCGCGCCAACTCTCCGCGGATGTCGTCGGACGGCTCGGCGGTACCGCCAAGCATGAGGTGACCTATCGCGATGTGGCGGCTGACCCATTGCCGCACTTCACCGCCGTAACTGCGCCTTCGGCTCACCCTTTGTCGCAGGCAGTGCCCGTGCTCGACGCCGCGCAGCAGGCACAACGGGCGACCAGCGACGCGATCCTGGCCGAGTTCCTGGATGCCGATGTCATCGTCATCGGCGTGCCCATGTACAACTTCACCGTACCGTCCGAGCTGAAGGCCTGGATTGACCGGGTAATCGTGCCGGGAACGACCTTCCGGAAAGGCGAGGCCGGACCCGAAGGCCTGGCAGGCAATAAGCGGGTCATCCTCGCGGTCGCTCGTGGCGGCGTCTATGCAGCCGGGTCCCCCTTCGCACCCGCCGAACATGCCGAATCGCTCCTGCGTTCGCTGCTGGGCTTCATCGGGGTGACCGAGATTGAGACGGTTGTGGCCGAAGGGCTCAACTTCCCCGAAGCCCGCAACTCCGCGATTGCCTCCGCGCGCGACGCAGCCCGGCAGCTCGCTGCCTGATCCCCGGCCGACACTTCTCGCATCAGGCAGACCGCAATGGCATCCCAACGACTTCCGACTTACTTTCTGTCGCACGGCGGCGGTCCCTGGCCGTGGATCAAGGATCTACGTCCGGGTGCGTACGATCAGCTCGAACAGTCTCTTCACCATGTTCGCGCGGAGCTTGGCGAGCTGCCCCGCGCGGTGCTGATGGTGTCTGGTCATTGGGAGGCCGACCGGTTCCTGCTGTCCTCGGCAGCCCGGCCGCCGATGGTGTACGACTATTCCGGCTTTCCCGAGCACACCTACCGCATCCGCTACGATGCGCCGGGCGACCCTGCGCTGGCCGAGACTGTTCGCGCTATGCTCGACCGTGGGGGCGTGCCAACCGGGCTCGATCCGCAGCGTGGATACGATCATGGTACCTTCAGCCTGATGCACACGCTGTACCCGGAGGCTCAGCTGCCGGTCGTGCAACTCGCGCTCAAGGCCGACTTCGTTCCTGCTGAGCATCTGCGGGTGGGCGAGTTGCTGGCGCCGTTGCGCGACCAGGGTGTACTGATCATCGGCAGCGGCTTCAGCTACCATGACGTGCGCGGGATCATGAGCGGCAGAGGCAAGCTCGCGTCAGCGACATTCGACGCTTGGCTCGAGGAGACGCTCATCCACTCGGCGCCTGAAGACCGCACAAAAAGGCTGATCGATTGGTCAAGCGCTCCGGCCGCTCGCGCCGCGCATCCCCGTGAGGACCACCTCATTCCACTGATGGTCGCCGCTGGTGCCGCAGGCCGGGATGCGGGCGCGCGTGTTTATCACGAGGAAGCCTTCATGGGTGCGATTACCGCATCGAGCTACCGGTTCGGTGACCTGGTGGTGGCTGCGGCAGCGCACGAGCTGGAAGGGGCGAACTGAACGTCCGGCGCCTTCATCGCTCCCGCGCGGCGGCTCGCTGGTCAGCGCTGCGGGAGGCGTGGCACACTTAGCGCCTGAATGTACGGCTGGTTCCGGGACCACCCAGATCCGGCCCAAATGACCGCTTGTGGGTCGGCGTTACTCCTCGCTATTATCACTGTGTAGCTCTGAGGATGACCTCGACAGTCTCCTCCGGCATGTCCCACATCGGAAAATGACCGCTGGACTCGAACCAGTGCAGCTCTGCGGACGGGAACGCAGCTTTTGCGCGCGCCGCCTGACCCGGCAGGCAGAGCCTGTCGTGCCTGCCCCATCCGATCACGATCCGGCCAGTGCTGTCGGCAGCAGGACCGGTTTGCTCGGGTCCGGTCGCAAGGTCATGAACCAGCGCATCGAACGTCGGGGTCGTACTGAGACCGGTCAGCTCGGTCGCCACCAGCTGCGGATCAAGCGCCCAGGGATGCGCGGACAATTGGGCGAGCAGGGCAGTGCGCGAGGCTGCGTTACGGCTCAGCGTCGGCAGGGCGGGCCGGATCGCCCCCAACAAGCGGCCCGAGACGCCGATCGTGGTCTTGAAGAAGGTGCGCTCCCAACCACGCCAGAACCCACCCGGGTCAAGTGCGACGACGTTGCCGACGACGCCACGCCTCGCAAGTTCGAGCACCATCCGCGCACCCATCGAGCTGCCGACAACGTCGATCCCGGTCAGCTCGTGTTTCACGATATAGCGCTGGACGCTCCCGACCAGGCCGTCGAACGTCCCACTATCGTGCTCCGCAGGGGTCGCGCCATGTCCGGGCAAGTCGATCGCGATCACCGCTCGACCGGCGCTGAGCGAGTCTAGGATGGGGCTCCATGATAGTGAGCTTCCGCCCAGACCGTGGACAAGCAGCAGCTTGCGGCCGGAGCCGCGGTTGATCTGGTGCATCTCGTTCCATTTCGGTTATCTGCAACGGCTCAACGAGCACCGTCCGTGCATGGCACAACTTAATCTGGGAGCTGCCGTGCGCCGGTCGTCGCGGCGCTCGATCCTCAAAGAGGAGTCGCACGCCGCCACGACGATGAGGGATCGGCAACTCAGCCGTGGGGACGCATGACCACCTTGATAACGCCGTCCTCCTTGTCGCGGAACTTCGCGTACATCTCGGGCGCGTCCTCAAGGCTGGCCGGATGGGTGATAACGAAGCTGGGATCGATCTCCCCGGCGATGATCTTCTCCAGCAGCGGCTTGGTATAGCGCTGCACGTGGGTCTGGCCGAGTTTGATAGTCAGACCCTTGTTCATGGCCGCGCCGATCGGCAGCTTGTCGCCCATGCCGACGTAGACGCCAGGCACCGACACCGTGCCGCCTTTGCGGCAGCTCATGATCGCCTGCCGCAGCACGTGGACGCGGTCGGTGGCGAGGAACATCGAGGCCTTGACCTTGTCCATGACGGCATCGGCCGCACCGTGGCCGGCGGCCTCGCAGCCGACGGCGTCAATGCAGCTGTCGGGCCCGCGCCCCTTCGTCCGGGCTTGAAGCTCGTCATAGACGTCGGTTTCGGCGAAGTTGATCGTCTCGGCACCGCCGGCTTCCGCCATCGAGAGCCGCTCGGGCACCTCGTCGATCGCGATCACGCGGCCGGCACCCATCATCAGCGCGGAGCGGATGGCGAACTGGCCGACGGGACCGCAGCCCCAGATCGCGACCGTGTCCCCGGGCTCGATCTGGGCATTCTCCGCGGCCATGTAGCCGGTTGGGAAGATGTCGGACAGGAACAGCGCCTGATCGTCGGTGACGTTGTCGGGGATCTTGATGGGCCCGATGTCCGCCATCGGTACGCGGAGATACTCGGCCTGACCGCCGCAATAGCCGCCCAGCATGTGGCTGAAGCCAAACAGGCCGGCGGGCGAGTGCCCCATAGCCTTGGCGGCCATTTCGGCATTCGGGTTGGTCCGGTCGCAGGCCGCGAACAGACCCTTCTTGCAAAACCAGCAGTCGCCGCAGCTGATCGTGAACGGCACCACCACGCGATCGCCGATTTTCAGGTTGGTGACCTCGGATCCGAGCGCCACGACCTCGCCCATATTCTCGTGGCCGAGGATGTCTCCCGCCTCCATCGTGGGCTGGTAGCCGTCGAGGAGGTGCAGGTCCGAGCCGCAGATCGCGCAGGCGGTGACCTTGATGATCGCGTCGCGCGGGTGCTTGATCTCGGGATCCGCGACGGTGTCGACGCGGACGTCTCCCTTCCCGTGCCAGCAAAGTGCGCGCATGTTTCTTCTCCGTGTGAGCAGGAGCTCTGCCAGGATCGGAAAAGCGACTGAACCACCTCAACGTCTCGTCGCACGGAACGGGCTCGCATTTATTAGTCTATGTGAACGGACTTCCGGTTTTAAGCAGGAGTGAACGACACTCGAACGTCCGCAACTGGGTCCTTGGTGCCGCAGACCGGTCGGGAAGCTGGGCCCCGCTAGTGGCCGCTCGGCCATCAACTCCGGCTGGTCGTTCTTGCTCAGGCGAGCTGGGCAAAGAGCGCCCGCTGCTCGGGCCAGCTGGTTGGCAACGGCAGCATGGTCTTGAGCCTCGCAAGGCTGAGCTCGCGCGGCTGACGGCCCTCCACGATCGCGGTGACCAGATCAGGCGCCAGGAACGCCGCCCCAATCATCTGGCGGACATAGGCCTCGTTGATGTTCTCGGCGGCCGCGATGCTGGCGAGCGTGGTCGTGCCTCCGCTCGCCACCTGCTCGAACCAGCTGCGTGCCTGCGCGACCATTCCGATGAGTGCCGCATCTGGTGCATGCTGCACCATTCCCGGCACCACCAGCGACAGCCGCGCGCGAGCGCGGCCGATGCTCGCGGAAATGGTCAGCGTGCCCGTGCCAGCTACGCCCAGTCCGGCTAGGTCGAGCGTCAGCGTAACCGCGTCGTCGGTGACGACCACGACCGAGATCATCTGCTCTGCCAGCTTACGCCGTTGCTTGGCGTCGGCTTGGCCAAGCGCGTGTGCTGTCTCGGCTGCCTTGGCGAGGAGGGCAGGGGTGAGGAGGTCGAGGCTGGGCAGCAGGGTGGCAAGCTTGGCTGGCGCGGCAAGATGCTCGCACAGGGCATAGGCGACCAGCTCTTCGAGCTCCTCGGCAGGAATGCGGAGCTTGGGTCCCGCATAATAGCGGTACCGCCGCTTGCCCTTTTGCGTGTGAGTCGCGGTCAGCCGCTCGCCATCGGCATCGCGGACCAGCCCCGAGAGCATTGGCGGGACTGTGGCGGTGGCCGGCCCCTTGCGCTTGCGCCGGTTGGTGTTGAGCAACGCCTGGACCGCGTCGAACAGCTCGGGGATGACAATGCCTGTGTGTTGGCCGGGGAAGCGCTTCCCCTTGTGCCCGACCTCGCCGACATAGATCGGGTTGGCCAGGATAGAGTACAGCGAACCTCGCCCCAGCGGCGTGCCGCCACTGGTTGCGCCAGCCTTGGTGGTGCGCAGCTTGGAGCGGATCTGCCGCTGGTCTGCCTCGGCGACGAGGTCATCGACCGACTTGAGCGCGAGGTAGCGCGTGAACAGCTGGCGTACCTGTGCCGCCTCGGGCTCGTTCACCACCAGCTGACGGTCAACCACGTCGTAGCCGAGCGGGACTGCGCCACCCATCCACATGCCCTTGGCCTTGGAGGCGGCGATCTTGTCGCGAATGCGCTCGCCGGTCACCTCGCGCTCGAACTGGGCAAAGGAGAGCAGCACGTTGAGCGTGAGCCGCCCCATGCTGGTGGTGGTGTTAAACGCCTGGGTGACACTGACGAACGACACCCCATGGGTGTCGAACAGCTCCACCATCTTGGCAAAGTCGGCAAGGCTGCGGGTCAGCCGGTGAACCTTGTAGACCACCACCGTGTCGATCAGCCCGGCGGCAACATCGGCCATCAGCGACTTGAGGCCGGGCCGTTCCATGCTGCCGCCCGAAAAGCCACCATCGTCGTACGGCGTCGGCAACAGCTGCCAGCCTTCATGCTTCTGGCTCGTGACATAGGCTTCGCAGGCCTCACGCTGTGCGTGGAGCGAGTTGAACGACTGTTCGAGCCCCTCCTCGCTCGACTTGCGGGTGTACACTGCGCAGCGCACCCGCTTCCCCACAAGCTCAGCCATGCTGAGCAGCCTTGCCGGGGTAGGTCTTGCGGCGGCGCAGGCCAAAGAAGAGCAGACCATTCCAGTGCGTGCCCGTGATGTGCTTGGCGATTGCGGAGAGGCTGGCGAACGCCGCGCCCTCATAGGCGAAACCGGTTGTGGTCACCTCGACGACATGGGTCCGGCCACCATGAGCTTTGACGAGTCTTGTGCCGGGCACGAGCTGGCTCGACGCAGGTGGCAGCGGGGCAGAAGCTGTACGTGGGCCTCGCGATCTGGTGCGTGGTGCAGCATGTGTACTCGCAGGCGAGATGTTGCATGGCGCAGCATCTGTTGCGCCATGCGTCAGCGAAGTGGGGCATGGTGCAGCGTTCGCGGCTGCCTCAGAGTCGGCCGAGAGGGGCGCCGGCGCGAGCACGCCCGATCTTGCCTGGCGTGCTTCGCTCACCTGCCGGGCGGCAATGGCGAGGTCGCGAGCAATGGCGGGCGCGACATCGCCCGATGCTGCCATCTGTTCCTGCCAGGCGACCGCCTGCTTGATGAGCCAGGTCGCCCGCGGCGGCTCGGTCCCGAACAGCACGCGCCACCGCTCCCGCACATCGGCACTGGTTGAGACGGTTCTCGCGTCTGGCGAGGGGGAGGGGAGCGCGCGAGCCTTGCGGCTCACGCGAGCAGTGCCTCGGCAGCATGGGTCAGCCGCTCGCGCCAGGCGAGCTTGTCCAGCCATTCAGGCGGGATGCCGCTTGCACCGTACAGTGCACCGGCGAGTTGGCCGGTGATGGCCGCGACCGTATCGGCGTCATCTCCAAGGTTTACGGCGAGCAGCACGGCCGAGCGAAAGTCGCCCGTGCGGCCCACGCACCAGAGTGCCGCCTCGAGCGAGTGGACCACATAGCCCGATGAACTGATCTGGTTCCGGCGCTTGCCGCGCCAGCTCCCATCCAGGATGGCAGCAATAGCGGGAGAGGAACTCGGGCGAGGGCGGGAGAGTAGCTCGTCCTTGCTCATCCCACTGATCGCGTCGGCGAGCATGTCGGCAAAGGCAATGCACGCGTCGACCGCCTCGGGTGCGCCATGGGTCGTGCGGCTCTGCCTGGCGGCGACCGCGGCCAATTGTGTGCGGTCACGCCAGTGCCGGATCGCCACCGGTGCGAGCCGCATCAGCGAGCCGTTGCCCGCGCTCATCGGATCGGCAGAGCCAGCAACACCCTCGCCGGTCGCTTCGAAGCGGGCGAGCGCCTGTCTCGTCGTCACGCCAATGTCGAAGCACTGCCCTGTGCACGAGTAGGTGCCGCGCCGGTGCCAGCCGACAAAGCGGCGCATGAGATCTGCTTCGCTAAGCTGTGGGTCGGCTGCGAGGCTGTCAGCCAGCGCTAGGGCCATCGCCGTGTCATCGGTCCACTCGCCGGGCTTGAGGCGGAACGGACCACCCCCGACCATGTCGTTGAGAGGTGCGCCGGCATCGCGGCGGGTGAACTCGAGCGTGGTGCCGACCGCATCACCCACTGCGAGCCCGAGCAGGCTGCCAAAGGCGCGGTCGCTGGTAGCGGCCTCGCTTGGATTAGGGTGGTGTGCGGGCAAGGCCGTGAGCGTCAAGACGTAGCGCTCTTGCGCTGGTGTCTCGACGGCGCCGGGGCGAGCCGCCCGCATTGCCGCGAGCGCATCGGCGGGTGACCAGCCGCAGTCGACGAGCAGCCGGGATGCCACCGTTCCTGCTCGTCCGAGCCCGCCCTTGCAGTGGACGAGCACGTCAAAGCCAGCCCGCAACCGAGACCGCAAACTCGGGCCAAGCTCGGCCCAAGCCGTTTCGAACGCCGCGGTCGGTACAGAGACGTCGCGGATAGGCAGGTGCAGCCAGTCCATGTGCCGGGCGCGGACAGCATCCCCGAGCCCCTCGACCGACAGGCTGGTGAGCTCATGATCCTCAACCAGCGTGACCACCGCCACCGCGCCCCAAGCTGCGATGGCGGCAACATCGGTGTCCAGATCGCGGTCCCAGCAGCCGGTGAAGGCCGATGG
This sequence comes from Sphingomonas aerophila, assembly GCF_014199305.1. Taxonomy (GTDB): domain Bacteria; phylum Pseudomonadota; class Alphaproteobacteria; order Sphingomonadales; family Sphingomonadaceae; genus Sphingomonas; species Sphingomonas aerophila. The sequence goes on along the minus strand of NZ_JACIJK010000002.1, from coordinate 406,976 downwards.
CTGCTTCTTGCCGGGGCAGAAGGTGATCCCGACCCGGCCCATGCCGGCCCCCGCTGGCACGGCCGCGATCAGGAGAGGATGGCTCACGCTCGTGCGCACGGTGTTACGCATCGCCACGGCTGTGCTCCTCCTTCACGCGGTAGAGCTCTGCGGGGCGAAAGCCCTTGCCGGTTTCCATCTCACCCGTGGGCTCGATCCAGCCGCTTTCAATGAGGCGTTTGCGAAACGCGGGCTTGTTGAGCGGCCGGCCGCGCACAGCTTCGTGCACCTGTTGTAGTTCGCGAAGCGAGAAGCTCGGCTCGAGCAGGCCATAGCTCCAGGCGCTGTGATCGAGATGCGTGCGCAGGTCCCACAGTGCAGCCGCGACGATCTCATCATGGTCAAAGGGCAGCGCAAGCTTGCGCCCATTCCCTCCGCGCCAGACCTCATCGCGCAATGTCGCCAGCTGATGATTTTCGTCTAGCAAAACGCCCGCCTGCTCCCCAGGCAGCAGGGCCATGTAGCCGATGCTGATCACGCGCATGCGCGGGTCACGGTCGACTCGGCCAAAGCTCCTGAACTGGCGCACGGGGGTGACCACGCTGACCTTGTTGCGCAGCGCGCGCCGGGCTGCGTCGTCGAGATCCTCGTTCGCGCGCACAAAGGTGCCGGGCAGCGCAAAGCGACCGCGTGCCGGATGCTCGCCGCGCCGGACCAGCATGAGCTGGAGCGCGCCGGCCACCACCGTGAACAGCACCACGTCCGCTGTCACCGCGAGCGGGGTGAAGGCGGAAGCGTCGTAGCCGTCGAGGAACTCATGCTCGGTCATCACAAGCTGCTTAGACGTCAGCAGCATATACGTCAACAACGTCTAAGGTGCCGCCTTCATCCCAGCTGCGACCTGATCTGGTCGAGCATCGGCCCATGTGCCTCTGCCCAGGTGCGGAGCTCGCGGTCGAACTTCTCGTTGTAGATGGTGATCAGGCCATTGTGCTGATGGAGCCGCGCGCGGACCTGGTCGAGCTGGTCGACGACGTGCTCCTTCATCGGGCTGGGATCCTCGCTTGGGAGCACATCCTTGATGCGTACACTGTTCTCGCCAATGCTGCCGTTCAACTGTGCATCGAAGGCTCCGTCGAGCAGCTGAAGCCAGAGCACCCAGCTGCCGCTATAGGGCACCTTCGCATAGGCTCTGTGCCCTTGCTTGAAGTTGGGGTCCTCGCTTCTGAAGGCGACGGCTTCGCATTCCACCTCGATCGAGAAAGGCTGCTCGATGGTGAGCGGGGTGAGCCAAATCGCTGCGACCAGCGTGTCCGCAATGCATGCGTCCGTGAGATCGGGGCGGTCGACCAGCAAACGCCGCGCGTTCTGCGGCACATTGTCGATTGCGCGTCGGTGATAATCGAACAGCGCGCTGCTGTTTGCGAACAGCTTGGGGCCAAGCTTCAGCGGCTTTGGATGGTGGCGTCTCGCCAGACTACGCCAGGATGTCACGTGTCGTCGCCTCTCGTTGTGCGACGGTCCAATTAGGGCATCACATCGGGATTGGCGAATGCCCTTGAACTCAAGCGTCGTTCAGGCGGGCAGGCGGGCAAGGCTGGTCTTTGCGAAGTCGCTGGCCAATTCAGGGCGCCACGGTCCGCAGCTGACTTAGCGCAGCTCTGAATTAGGCCAAACACATGGGCCTGATCGCCGCCTTCCACGCCGGTGGCGGCCAGGCCCGCAAGCGTCTCCTACTGTCACCAGCAGCTGTTGCTCTGTCGTCAGCGAAAACCGGAAGGTTTGTGGCGGATTGACGGCGGCTCGTCAGAGCGCGAGCGGCTTCTTCTCGATGCGTTTGGCTAGTGGTCGGCTGGCAGAACTCGTAACGAGGCTCGCCTCGCCAAGTGATCGTGATGACAACCTTGTGTTTGCATTCGACATGCTCGACGGAGTGGGCCGGGAACTGGCTCGGGATGGCGGCCGAGGCACACCGATTCGATCTCGGCAAAGCGCTCGAGCTAGGCACCGTGAGGATTGTAGATGTTACGGCTCTTCTCTCGACCCGCCGCTGTCCTAATACTAGGCACGCTTTCCGCTTGCGCGCCTTCTTTGCGGGTTATGACGTTTAACGTCCGATACGCGTCAGATGACGGCCCCCATAGCTGGAGCGAGCGTCGTCCCGTCATGGTATCGCTGATCCGGAACGCTCGCCCCGATATAGTCGGGACTCAGGAGCTCCTTCAGCGACAAGGGGACGACATAACCCGCGCGCTGCCGAAGTACGTGTGGTTCGGCCGTGACAGGCGTGGTGAGCACACCGATGAACACATGGGAATACTCTATCGGCCTGATAGAGTTCGGCTGGTAGATAGGGGCGATTTCTGGCTGTCGGACACGCCAGACAGGCCAGGGAGCATGAGCTGGGGCACTGACCTGCCCAGGTTGGCAAACTGGGGTGTGTTCGAAACGCTTGGTCATCACCGTCGGCGGTTTGTCTTCGTCGACACGCATTTCGCGCATCGTGACCAGGATGCACATGCCCGGCAGCAAGCCGCGTCATTGATCCTTGCGCGCCTACCACAAATAGCAGCTAATCTGCCGCTCATCTTGGCGGGCGATCTCAATGCAGCTCCGTCAAGCGCCGCTTATTCGTCTCTAGCAGATAACTTCACTGATGCTTGGGCCGCCAGCAAGAGTCGTCTAGGTCCCGACAAGACCTTCCACGACTTCACCGGGATAGCGCAGGAGCGGATAGACTATCTGTTTCTTCGCGGTTTCAGGCCGGAAGAGGTGGTGACCGATACGTCACACGTCGGCACGGTCTATCCATCTGACCACTTTCCGGTCCGAGCAAAGCTCACTTTCAGTCGTCAAGCCGGCCTGGCGCCGAATGCTACGCACGGCGCGAGAATTCGTTCTCGATCACTTGCCGCAAAGCTCCCACTTCGCTGACGTTCGTCTGGCGCGGCGGCGCGGGAAGTTGAAGCACGTTATAAGCATCGGGCAAAGCAGGTCGAGCACGGCTGGCCGATGCGTGAAGATCCTGGACTCCTGAGGCCAGGACGATGGCGGCGTTTTCAGCACGCAATCCCGCGCCTGCCATGATACGGCAACGATCTGCCGATCGTTCCACCATTCGGGCAATCGTCGCTACGCCGGCGGGCGCACTTGTTGCGCCGCCGGAAGTCAGAATATAGTCGAAGCCAAGATCTATGGCGACCTCGACGGCCCCGACAGGATCTTCGACTACGTCGATTGCCCTGTGAAGCGTCAGTCGAACCGTGGCGCTGGTCTCTCGGATCGCGCCGACCCAGTTTGCGAGGGCCCGTGCATCAATCTTACCTTCGCGTACTGCGCCGAATACCAGTCCATGGACGCCCACGTCGATCAGTGCGCGGGCCTCTTGGACCGCGAGGGCCAGTTCCGTCGAGTCATAATCGAAGTCGCCGGCGCGCGGGCGCACCATTGCGTGAACCTTGAGACCTGCGGGTACTGCTAAGCCTAAAGAGAACTCCACCAGCGGGGTTGACGGCGTCAGTCCTCCCGCTGCCAACGCGGAGCAGAGTTCAATGCGGTCTGCACCGCCGGAGAGGGCGGCAACCACTCCGGCTGGCTCATCAACACAAATTTCCAGTCCGGGCCTAATCCGACGGTCAACCGTCATCTGCGCTGCCGGGAGCTAGGACCGCGGCAGCCTTCCGGACATTGCTGTTGGAACGAGGGAGGCGCACTCTCTACGTCGGCTCCCCAATCCTTGTCTGGGGCCGTTGACAATGAGAACTGCAAATGTCCTCCCCGCTGGATGAAGCTTGCGTCAAGCCAGGGTCGCTGGCTTTCTCTTCCGTTCACGCGCAACGAATGAACGTACGGTGCGTCCTTGGCTGCCGCCGGCGCTTCAATTCGGATCGACGCACCCGGACGTTCGATCTTTATCGAGGGAAAAAGAGGGCTGCCGATGACGAGGTCTGCGCGGCCGGGATAGGCTGGATAAAGTCCCATCGCGGCCCAGATGTACCAGGACGACATCTCGCCGAGGTCGTCATTGCCGGATATGCCAGCAGGTGTATTCGTCCAGATCCTCAGCATTGCCTCGCGAACGGCCGCTTGAGTCTTCCAAGGCGCTCCCGCAAAGTTATATAGCCACGGTGCAGCGATGGATGGCTCGTTGTCGAGTTCTGCGTGGAGCGGACCTGCTTTGGTCACGGCCCAGCGACCGGCGCTGTCATGGAAAAGCGAGTCCAATTCAGTCAGCGCTTTATCGCGGCCCCCGATAGCCTCGAACAGGCCTGCGGGATCGAATGGTACCATCCAGCGGTATTGGGCGCCGCTGCCCTCCACGAATTCATCGTCAGCCGCTGGATCGAACGGCGGCCAACTTCCATCCGCGCGTCGCGGCTGAATGTAGCCCGATTGCGGGTGAACAAGATTGCGCCACCAGCCTGCGCGCTCAAGGAACCGGCGCTCGTTCGTTTTGTCACCTACCATGCGCGCGATCTGGGCTACGCCGAAATCGGCAGCCGCTAGCTCAAGCGTGTCAGCTGCGGACCCCCATCCAGGCGCGCCCACCGGCATGTAGTGCAGTTTGAGCCATTGATCGAGGCCGGGGCGCTGTCCGACACAAAGGACGGGGCAGCCGGTGCGGCTTAGGTCCTTGGCCGTCGGCGTGGTAGCGGCTCGCAAAAGCGAGCGGTAGGCACCGCGCAAGTCGAAGTCGCGACCGCCGAAAGAGTAGATCGCGGCAATTGCAGGTGCAGACGGATCTCCGTTCATCACGCCAGTTGCGCCGGTCAGGTGCGTCCAGCGATCCCAAACTCCATGATTCTGCGACGCTTGGTTGAATAGCGATTGGGCGATGTCGGAGCCGACTTTCGGGTTCAGCAGGGTCACGAGCTGAAGCTGCGACCGATACACATCCCACCCTGAGAAGTTCGCGTATTGTGCGAGCTGCCCACGGGCAAGCCGATGCACGGTCCCGTCCATACCCGGGTAGCGACCGTCCACGTCACTGATCAGGCTGGGATCAATCAACGAGTGATACAATGCGGTCGTGAACACAGTGCGGTCGTCGTCCGCTCCTCCCGTCACGGCGATCTGGCCTAGCTGTCTATTCCATGCCGCGCGGCCCGCAGCTTGGGTCGTCTCGAAAGCGGTACCACTCGGGTTTTCTAGACGAAGGTTGGCCAGCGCGCCGGCCTCGTCGACGTAGGAAATGCCGATGCGTGCGGTGATCGTGCGCGTCTTGGCTGGATCAAAGCTTATCCAGCCGCCCGATCCCTTGCCGGAAACAGGAAACCCGGTGTCACCGTACCCTGTGCCACCCCTTGCCGTGGTAGCTCCAGGTTTCACCTCGTGGTCAGTCCAGGTGCCGCCGACCATAAAGTCCTGATCGAACTGAGCGACGAAGTGGAGAGTATAGTAGCTTTGACGGCGATCCGATGAAAGATAACCGCAGAAGTTGCCGCTGGTCACGGTACCTGAGACGGTTCGATGTGCCGCGTCGATGCGGATTGAGGCATCGCTGGATCCCACCTGGGTATCCGACGTTCGAAACAGGACGTTGGCGGCCCCGTCCTTTGGGAAGGTCAGGCGCAGCGCCCCCGTGCGAAGCGTTGCCGCTAAATCAACGTCGACGCCGTTCCCGAGGTGGGCCGAGTACGTTCCTGGGCTGGCGCTCTCTTTTTCATGGTCGAGATAAGCAGCGTAAAGATTTGCGTTCGCGCCGTCAGAGGGGGACGTTTTCACCTCTTTGGTTATCGGCATGATTGGTACGTCGCCGCCCGCGCCGGCACAGCCGCTGCCGGAGACATGAGCGAGCCCGAAGCCACGTACTCCGTTGGAGCGCCACTCATAGCCTCCGGGCGCTGCGGTCACCAGGCCGCTGCCAGGAAGCGGCGCCTCTTCCGGGCTGAACGAGACCATTCCAAAGGGCAAAACCGCGCCTGGAAATTCGTTGCCGCCGTTGGTCGTACCGATGAACGGATTCACCAAGCTGGCAGGGTCTTCAGCTGGACGTTCTTGCCCTATGGCGGCCGAAGCGGTGACTAGCAGGGCTGTGAGGGCGATCGTGCGTTTCATGGGCGGATCATCTCCTGTTGAGCATCGGCTGGCCGCTGAGCTCGCGCGGCGCAGGCGTCGGCGGCGAGCGCGATGGATCCAAGCGGCCCGGCTAGCTCGCCGAGCTCTGGCGGAACGATGTATGGGCCGGGAGGCAGGTCCATATAGCCGTTGAGGCTGTCTAGAAGCGCCGCGTTAACGCGATCGAGCAGGTGCGGCTGTGCTGTGGGCACGCCACCTCCGAGCGCAATCCGCATCGGCCCGCTGTTGCAGACCAGAGCATGGGCCATGGAAGCCAGCGCGGCCACTATGGGATTCCACAGCTGATCGTCCGGCGCTACTTGGCCGAGCACCCTGTTACCGAGCCTAGCCAATAGCGCGCTACCTGACGCGAGCCCTTCGACACAGTCGTCGTGGTAACGGCAGACACTCGGAACTAAGTCGTTTTGAAGACGCGGCACTCGGATGTGCCCTATTTCGCTATGGCCAATGCCGCGTGTCGGGCGTCCGTGAACAAGTAGTCCTACGCCGATCCCGGTGCCCACTGTCACATACGCGAAGTCGTCCAGCCCTCGTCCACTTCCCCAACGCCGCTCCGCCAGTGCTGCACCGTTAACGTCGGTGTCGAACCCGGTTGTAAGCTCAAGGCCGCCTGACAAAGAGCCGAGGACGTCGGCGCCAACCCAGCCCGGCTTGTTGGTGGCTAAGATGTGGCCGTAATCAGAGGATGTGCGGTTCAAGGCGATCGGACCGAAGGACGCAATGCCCAAGGCTTCGATGCCGGTCCTTTCACTCCAGCTTTCCAGGATGGCGCGGATTGCCGGCAACGTCTCGCCAGGTTGCGTGGTCGGCACGGTGTGCTGCTCAATCAGCGCTCGCGGACCGTAGGCGAGAGTGGCGACGCATTTTGTGCCGCCAAGCTCGACGCCAGCAAAGGGGAGCATTGATTCGCTGGTCGACGCCGAAGATTGTATTGAAGAGGTGCCGGATCGAAGCGGGTGCGGCACCACGCCGGGCTCAGGGGAGTTGCGCACGCGAATCTGCTCTCCTTCTGGGGGCTGAGGGCACGACGCCGAGTAGCTAGCGTCCAGATGGAACGGGGTGATAATTCATAAAGACGATAAATCAATTCAGAGGTAGGATCACCGCAGAATGTATCTAGCTTAAGGATGCTGGACACGCAGATCGAAGGGTGATTGCGATCGCCCTCTGCAGACAGGAACGGACGGAGGGCCGAGTAAATTGACGATTGGTAGGGCAAAGAGAGTACGCACCCAATGAGGCGTGCAGCTACAGCGCGATCGCGGCCGCAGCTCTCGGGTACCAACCTGGTCCGTGCTGCCGACCACAACCAGCGCGTGACTCTCCAAGCTATTCGGGTTGGCGGTTCGCTTACCCGCGTCGAGCTTGCCACGATCACCGGCCTGACTCCGCCGTCGATCGCCAACATCACCAAGCGGCTCTTGCAGGACGGCCTGATCGAAGAGGCTGGCCAGCGCAGGGGCGGTCGGGGCCAACCTCCGACAAAACTCGTGATCCGGCGGGACGGTTGCTTCTCGGTGGGCGTCAATATCGACCGCGATCACGTCACATTCGTGCTTGTCGACTTTTCCGGACAAACGCTCGCCCGAGTTTCGGAGGAGGTGTCCTATGCGATGCCTGGCGACGTCCGTGCGGCTTACCGCCGTGCCGTGTCGAGCATGCTTCGGTCCGCCAAGATCGATCGTAGCAAGCTGGTTGGTGTAGGGATCGCCGTGCCTGACGACCTCAGCTCAGTCGATCTGCCGGGCCGTCCAGGTGCTTACTCAGCCTGGGGAGACGTGAACTTTGGCGAGATGTTCGCCAAGCCACTTGAGCTTCCGGTCTTCGTCGAAAACGACGCGGCTGCAGCAGCGATGGGCGAGATGCAACTTGGGCTAGGGCAACACCACAGCAGCTTCTTTTACATCCTCATCTCCTCAGGCTTGGGTGGCGGGTTTGTCGTGGATCAGGGCTACGTTCGCGGGGCAAATGGGCGGAGCGGCGAGCTGGGCTTCATGCTAGCAGAAGACGGAACCGGAGCGCGCGAGCAGGTACAAAAGCTCGTTTCGCTGTCCGGACTTGCACGACTTTTGACGGAAGACGGTTTTACATTGGCGGACGTCGTGGCGCCTGGCCCTTTATCCGCTTCAGTCGGTGCAACGGTAGAGAGGTGGATAGAGAACGCGGCACGCGCTCTGTGCACGCCGTTGGCGGCCATCGATTGCCTGATCAATCCGGCTACGGTGCTGATTGGGGGACGCCTTCCAGGCGTGTTGGTCGAGCGCCTGGCCGAACGCGCCAATGAACTGATGAGGGTGCAGGGCACCTATGTTCCCGCAATCGCGCCGGTAGCTCGTGCGGCGCTATCAGAAGATGCTCCTGCCGTTGGGGCAGCTATTCTGCCATTCAGCCACTTCCTGCTGCCCAAGCAGGGCGCGCTTTGGAAGGTCCCCTCGGGAGAGGACGCAATCAGCATCGCGATGTGAACGCGAGAGAAGAGAGGGAGGTATGCGGGTGCTACCAGTGAGATTGCTTGCATTGGCTGCGGCCATGGCCGCCAGCGGGCTTGCTGCCCAGACGACGCCCGCCCCAACGGCCCCGACCGACAAGGTCTATTCCAGCCTGACTACCCGCTGGGGGCGCCAGGTCACTCCCGCCAATGCATGGCAGAGCTATCCGCGCCCGCATCTGAAGCGGGCGGCGTGGAAAAACCTGAACGGGCTGTGGGACTATGCCATTGCGCCGGCCAACGCGCCCCGGCCTGCGCGTATGGACGGCCAGATACTCGTGCCGTTCGCGGTCGAGTCTCAACTGTCCGGGGTCGGGCGGCGAGTGACTCCCGATGACCGCGTCTGGTACCGGCGCACATTCACCGTTCCGGCGGAGTGGCGCGACAGCCACGTCATGCTCAACTTCGGCGCCGTCGATTTTGCCGCAACGGTGTGGGTCAATGGGGCCGTGGTTGGTTCTCACCAGGGTGGATCTGACTCGTTCGGCTTCGACATCGCGGCCTTCCTCCGCCCGGGCGAGAACGAGGTGGTGGTGCAGGTCGCCGACCCCACATCCGCCGGCAGCCAGCCCCGGGGCAAGCAGTCACTGACGCCGAACGGCATCTGGTACACCGCGACAAGCGGGATCTGGCAGACAGTGTGGATCGAGCCGGTGCCCAAGCTGCACATCGCCGATGTGCGCGCGACGCCCGACATCGACCGCGGAGTAGTTGAAGTCGATGTCGCGCTGAGCGGCTGGGCCGAGGACACGGACGCCGTGCGGCTCACCGCAAGCGCGGGCGGCAAGCGGATTGCGTCAACCGTGATCCGGGCGAACCGGCACGCCAGCCTCAGCATCCCCGCCGCGCGGCTCTGGTCGCCCGACGATCCTTTTCTGTACGATTTGACGGCCGAGTTGGTGACCGTGCGCGATCCCTATGCCGGGCAGAGTGAGCGAGACCGTCACGCCTATGACGCGCGATTTACGGAGCGGGAACGAGACACCTACTCGACGGCGCAGGTTTCAGGAGCGCCGCGGGATCGCGTTGAGAGCTATTTCGGGATGCGCAAGATCGCGGTCGGGGCCGGCCCGGTGCGTGGCCAGCCGACTCTCCTCCTCAACAACAAGCCCGTATTCCAGAACGGGACCCTGGATCAGGGATGGTGGCCAGACGGACTGCTGACGCCCCCCAGCGAGGAAGCCATGAGGAGCGACCTCGTGTTCCTCAAGAGCGCGGGCTTCAACATGGTGCGCAAGCACATCAAGGTGGAGCCTGCCCGGTATTACTACGATGCCGATCACCTCGGGATACTGGTCTGGCAGGACATGCCGTCTGGAGGAGGGGAGGACCAGTTCGTCACCGGCTCCAGCCAGTCTCAGGCGGTGATGTCGGCCGACATGATGGCTCAGAACCAGAATGAGCTGACCCGAATGGTCGGCCAGCTGCGTGGCTTCCCCTCCATCGTCATGTGGGTCGTCAACAACGAGGGCTGGGGCCAGTACGACTCGGCCACCCTTGCCCGGTACGTGAAGGGCATGGATCCGAGCAGGCTGGTCAATGCGGACAGCGGCTGGCTCGACGTTGCTCCGGGCGTGTCCGACGTCTTCGATCTGCATACTTACGAAGATGTGCCGCACGTTCCCACGCGGCAGAGCGCGCGGGCGATCGTCATCGGCGAATATGGCGGGATCGGCCTGCCGGTCGACGGTCATGTCTGGCGACCGGGCAAGCGAAACTGGGGATACCAGACTGCGACCGACCGGCAGGACTACCTCGCCCGGTACCGCCGCAAGCTGACGGAGGTGATCCGCCAGGCTCGCGAAGAGGGCCTCAGCGCATCGGTCTACACCCAGACCACCGACGTTGAGGACGAGATCAACGGGCTACTCACCTATGACAGGGCGGTATCCAAAGCACCCGCCGCAGATCTCGCACGCATCGCCGCGCCGCTCTCAGAAGGCCGGCTCGTCAGCAAGTAGCGAGCCCGCTCCGCCTAGATTCCGGACCCGAACAGAAAGATTCTCACTCGGCTGGACGAGGCAACGCGTCGGCCGAGCAAAAATACACATCGGTCGAATTGACAAATTACTTTTATTATTGCGAACTGTGTCCAGTCGCTGCGTCGACCGAGGGGGTGGTCGCAGCAGTAACCAAGGACGGGACGCCACGGAGCATCCCGAACAGGAGGGAGTGGAACCGTGCCACAGATCGATATCTGCCGCGTCTCAGGATCACCGCGCCGCCGGCTGCTGCCCGCGCTGCTACTCAGCACCGGCCTGTGCGTCGGCCTTAGCGGCGTCGCGCAGGCCCAGCAGACTGACCAAAGTTCGGTTCCAGCGCCATCTTCGGCCCAGACGGGCGCAGCCCCGGCGAGCAACTCAGCTACGAGCATTCAGCAGACCGGGTCGCAAGCCGCGCAACCGAATGGCGAACCTTCGGGCCAGGTATCGCCGGACGAAGTTCCCGCTCCGCAGAACTCAGCCCCCAGTGACACGGGCGGCGACGTCGTCGTCACGGGTTACCGCGCCTCGATCGAAAGCAGCTTGGCGCAGAAGCGCGACGCCAACGCGTTCGTCGACGTGATCACGGCGGAGGATGTCGGCAAGTTCCCCGACAAGAACGTCGCCGACGCTCTCCAGCGCGTGCCGGGCGTAGTGATCGACCGGAGCGGCGGCGAGGGCAGTCGGGTCAGCATTCGCGGCCTTGCTGCCGATCTGACGCTGACCGAGCTCAACGGAAATTTCATTGCGCCGGCCGGTGGGGAGCCCTCGCGCTCATTCGATTACGTCCTGCTGCCGGCCAACCTGATCGGCAGCGTCGAGGTGTTCAAGTCGCCTGAAGCGCGGCTGGACGAGGGCGGCGTCGGCGGCGTCATCATCAACCACACGCGGCGTCCGTTTGACCTGAAGCCCTGGTCGGGCAATCTTCAGGCCGAAGGCACCTATGCCGACGTGACCCATAAGGTTGAGCCGAACATCTCGGGCCTGTTGTCGTGGCACAACGAGGACAAGACCTTCGGTCTGCTTGGCGGTGTAACCTACCAGGAGCGTACCAATCGCACCTTGAGCGCCGGCACCGAAAGCTGGCAGTGGTGGTCGGACGATGACACCAAGACGCCGGCGACCGACGTCAACGGCAATACCTATGCCAACAACAATGCCGTCACCTACTGGGGTGAGGGCACAACCACCCAGAGCGGCAAGCACTATAGCGGCTACTGGGCGCCCCAGTCGGTGGACGAGTTCGCCTTCATCGAGAAGCGCAAGCGCCTCGGCATCCAGGCGACGGCGCAGATGCAGCCCTTTGAAGGCATGAACATCACGGCGAACTATTTCCGGTTTCAGCTGAACGCCAACAACGTCAACCACACTCTCAAGATTCCCGAGTGGGGTTACGGCAACTTCTTCACTGACGCCAAGTTCGATCCGAGCGGCACCATCCTTCAGTCTGCCACTTTTCAGGTGCCGGCCGAGGGAACGGGGTGCCGAACCGTCACGATCAGCCCGACGACTGGCCTGCCTTCCAATCCATGCACCATGGAAACGCCTGCGATGCAGAGCACCTATGTGCGCCAGAAGTTCGTGTCTAACACCTTCGACGTCCACGGCGACTACACGCATGACCGGCTCGATGTCAGCTTCACGCTCGGCAAGACGAAGTCTACGGGCGGCCCGTCGTTCCAGTTCTTCGTTCAGGCCAAGCCGCGCCTGGTTACCGGTCGCGGCGCTGCTGGAAACGTGAACGGCAACCTGCTCAGCCAGTGGACCTTCAACGGCCAGTCAGTCGACATGACCTTTTCGCCGGAACTGCAGCAGAACCTGCAAAATGGCATTTCGCAGGTGGACCTTGGCTCGACCGGCTCGGGGTTCGCCAACAGCGAATTGTCGCAGCGGTACGCCCAAGTCGACCTGACGCGCCATTTCGACAGCTTCATCGACACGATCCAGATTGGCGGCAAGTGGCGGGATAGCAATATCCATCGCGAGACTGGCCGGTTCGAGTGGTACTCGGACGCAGCCAGCAAGCTGCGATATCAGGACACTGCCGGCGCGGCCGTGACCAAGCCCGAGTTCTTCCTTAACCAGCCGATCGGCAACATCGCAGGCGGTTTCTCGACCAACGTGTTCCCGGCCTTCAACATGCCAACCTATCTCGCTTATCTGAACTCGACCTATGGCGATGCGGTCCGGGTGCCCGAGCCCGAAAACCAGTACGACATCCAGGAGAAGATCTGGGCTGGCTATGCCCAGCTGAACTACAAGAGCGGGCCGGTGCGTGGGAACATCGGCCTGCGCATGGCCCACACCAAGCAGGGCGGCGTGTCGACCGACGTCATCAGCTACGAGAACGACTATTGCTTCAATGGTCCGGCCGGCGCCTTGGATCCGAACGTGCCGGTCGGCCCGGACGGCAACTGCCTGGTGATCCCGCGCGACGGCGATCCGGCGCGGGGTGTCCCCGCCCGTGAGGTGCGGGTGTTCAGTCCCAACAGCGAGAGCAAGAGCTACACGAACTGGTTGCCGAGCTTCAACATTTCATGGGATGTCACGCCCAACCTGCTGGTCCGCGGCGAGGCGTCGAAGGTCATCGCGCGCCCCAGCTTTGGTGATCTTGCCGGCCAGCGCTCGTTGACGTTCAATTCCGATCCATTCGTGTTCGACCGCGCGCAGTTCGGCGCGCGTCCGGGCTGGTTCGGCGGCGGTGGTAACTTCGACCTGAAGCCGTTCAGCGCTTGGCAGTATGACGCTGGCGTCGAATGGTATTTCCACCGGGGTTCGGTGGTCGGCTTCACCGCCTTCCGGAAGGATGTGAAGGATTTCGTGGTTCCGCTCGTGCTCGACATCCAGAGCGAGGTCGCGGGCCAGCAGGTCACCGTGCAGCAATATTCGACGCAGGCGAACGGGTCCAAGGCCGTGTCGCAGGGCGTCGAGGTCTATGCCCAGCACACGCTGCCTTTCGGCCTGGGTGCGCAGGTGAACTTCACCTATAACGACACATCGGCGGCCGACGTGTCGCTGAACGGAACTAAGGTCGGGACCTCGCCGCTGGTCGGTAGCTCGAAGACGCAGGTCAACGCGTCGCTCTTCTACGAGAACAAGCGGCTGCTGGTGCGCGGGTCGTACAACCGGCGGGGCGAGCGGGTCGGAGGGCTTGTCTCGGGCCTGAATGTCTACTCGGACCCTTATGAGCAGTTCGACCTCAACGCGTCGTACAACCTGTTCGAGAATGTTCAGTTGACGGCGTCGGTCATCAACCTGACCAAGTCTGAGGAGCGTTCGCATCTGGGCAACGACACCAAGGACCGCTTCGTTGGTAACGAGTATACCGGCCGCCGCTTCTACGCCGGCGCCGCGTTTAAGTTCTGATTACCCGGATGATCCGTTGATGCTGGGGCGGCGCCTGCGCGTGCCGCCCCACTCATATGAAGCCGGGACGACCCGGAAGGGAGAGGGAGATGAGGTTTCGCTTTCGCAGGCTTCTGGGGCTACTGGCCCTCGTAGCGCCGGTGATGGCTACGGCGTCCAATCCCATCGTGCCGGGCTGGTATGCCGACCCGGAAATTCGGGTCTTTGCCGGGCGGTACTGGATCTACCCGACCTACTCCGCCGATGCGGGCGCGCCCGACCGGTCGGCCCATTTCACGCCTACGCAGGTCGAGTTTCGCAAGCGGCACACCGTGCGCCCGTCCTATGCGTATCAGACCTTCTTCAACGCCTTCTCGTCGCCCGACCTGGTTCATTGGACCAAGCATCCGCACGTCCTCGACGTCAGCGGTGTATCATGGGCGGCCTATGCGGTCTGGGCGCCATCGGTGATCGAGGCGGGCGGCAAGTACTACATGTTCTTCGGCGCCAACGACATCCAGAGCGACCAGGAACATGGCGGCATTGGCGTGGCGGTCAGCGACAAGCCCGGCGGCCCGTTCAAGGACGCGCTCGGCAAGCCGCTAGTTGATGCATTCCACAATGGCGCGCAGCCGATCGACCCATTCGTGTTCCGTGACACGGACGGGCAAGTGTACCTTTACTATGGCGGTTGGCGGCACTGTAACGTCGTGCGGCTCAGCAAGGACATGCGCCGCGTCCTGCCCTATCCCGACGGGTCGACCTGGAAGGAGATCACGCCGCCCGGCTATGTCGAGGGATCGTTCGTGATCAAGCGGCGCGGCGTTTACTACCTGATGTGGTCGGAAGGGGAGTGGACCGGCTCCGACTACCGTGTCGCCTATGCCACCGGCCCCAGCGCGATTGGCCCATTCAAGCCGCGAGGGATCATCCTGCAGGAAGATTTGCGGGTCGCACGCGGCGCGGGCCACCATTCGGTGGTCAACGTGCCCGGCACCGACCGCTGGTACATCGCCTATCACCGGCGTTCGTTGAGCGACGAAATCGGGGAGCATCGCGAGCTTGCGATGGAGCGGATGAACTTCAATCCGGACGGCACCATCCGTCCCGTTGTGCTGACCAACAAGGGCGTCCTGCCCGAGCGGCTCCGCGGCCCGAAAAAGCCGGCTGCCTGAGCCTAGATCAAGAAGAGGAACACTCGTGAGCATTCTGTCCGCTAGACCGTTGCGGGCCGGCATCGCCGCCCTCTTCGCTGCCGCGTCCGTCCTCCCGGCGATGGTGCCTGCGATCGCCCAAGGACCGTCCCATGGCGCGACGGCCCGGGCGGGGGCGCTGTCCGACCTGATCAACCCGCTGATGGGCACCGACTCCACCTACGAATTGTCATACGGCAACACCTATCCGGCAGTGGCCGTCCCCTTCGGCATGAACTTCTGGACGCCCGTGACCGGAAAACCCGGCAGCGGCTGGGGGTATATGTACCATGACAACAAGATCAACGGCATCAAGCAGACGCACCAGCCCAGCCCGTGGATGAACGACTACGCCGCGTTCTCGCTCATGGCGGAAACGGGCGCGCTAAAGATCAAGGAGGATGAGCGCGCCTCCTGGTACAGCCACAAGGCCGAGGAGAGCCACCCTTACAGCTACAAAGTCTACCTCGCCGACTATGACGTGACCGCGGAGGTCGCGCCGACCAACCGCGCGGCGCAGTTCCGCTTCACCTTTCCCAAGGCGGACGACGCGCACATCCTGCTCGACGGATTGCCCGGCGGATCGATGGTCACGGTCGACCCGCAGCGTCGCCGCATCACCGGCTATGTGCGTAACAACCATGGTGGCGTGCCCGGTAATTTCCGCAACTACTTCGTCGCGCAGTTCGACCATGACTTTGCGGTCAGCCGCACCTGGGATGACAATTGGCAACTGACGAGCGACCGGACGCGCGAGGGCGGGCATGTCGGCGCGGTCGTCAGCTTCGCGACACGCGCGGGCGAGCAGGTCGGGGTCAAGGTCGCCTCCTCCTTCATCAGCGCCGAACAGGCCGAGCGCAATCTGAGTACTGAGGTCGGCAGCGACAGCTTCGACGCGACACGGGCAAAGGCGAAGCAGGCCTGGGACCGGGAGCTCTCCCGGATCCAGGTAACCGACCCCAATCTGGAAAACCGCCGCACCTTCTACTCGGCGCTGTACCGGATGCTGCAGTTCCCGCGCATGTTCTACGAGATCGACGCGCGCGGTCAGCCGGTGCACTACAGCCCATATGACGGGAACGTGCATCCCGGCTTCATGTACACCGACAATGGGTTCTGGGACACATGGCGCGCGGTGTTCCCATGGTTCGCGCTAATGTATCCCGAGCGCGACAGCGAAATCATGCAGGGGCTGGCCAACACCTACAAGGAGGGAGGCTGGCTGCCCGAATGGGCGAGCCCTGGATACCGTGACGTGATGATCGGGTCGAACTCGACCAACATCATCGCGGATGCCTATCTCAATGGCGTGCGCGGCTTCGATGTCGAAGCGCTCTACCAGGCGATGGTGAAGAACGCGACGACCAGCCAGGGTCGGCCGGTGGACAAGCGCGGCAACGTCGTCGGCGCGGTCGGTCGCGAGGGCGCGGAGCATTACAACCAGCTCGGCTACGTGCCCTACGACGTCGGCATTAACGAGAACGCCGCGCGTACGCTTGAATATGCGACGGCCGACTTCTCGCTGTCGCGCCTGGCCGCCGCGCTCGGCAAGACGGAGGACGCGCGGCTCTATGCCACGCGCGCGCAGAACTACCGCAAGCTGTTCGATGCGCAGACCGGCTGGATGCGCGGGCGCAATCGCGACGGGTCATGGGAAACGCCGTACAACCCCTACAAATGGGGTGATGCGTTCACGGAGGGCAACGCGCTCCATTATAGCTGGTCGGTAATGCAGGACGTGCAGGGCCTGATCGACCTGATGGGCGGGGACCGCAAATTCGTGGACCGGCTCGACTCCGTGTTCACCACGCCGCCGATCTTTGACGACAGCTATTACGGCCAGGTCATCCACGAGATCCGCGAGATGCAGATCGTGAACATGGGCCAGTACGCCCATGGCAACCAGCCGATCCAGCACATGATCTACCTGTACGACTGGGCGGGGGCGCCGTGGAAGGCACAATATCATGCGCGCGACATCATGCGCCGCCTCTATGCTCCGACCCCGGACGGGTACCCGGGCGACGAGGATAATGGCCAGACATCGGCCTGGTATGTCTTCTCCGCGCTGGGCTTCTACCCGGTCACGCCGACGGTGGGCCAATATGCGGTCGGCAGCCCGTTATTCCGCAACGTCCGCCTGACCATGCCCGGCGGCAAGGTGCTGACCATCGAGGCGCAGAACAATGGGCCCGACAATGTCTACATCCAGTCCGCTACGCTGAACGGGCGCCCGTACGACAAGCCCTGGCTGTCGCGGGAGGCGCTGCAGGCGGGCGGCACGCTGCGCTTCAACATGGGGCCGACGCCGAACAAGGCATGGGGCGCCCGCAAGGCCGACGCGCCCTTCTCGATGAGTGCGGCAAAGTGAGCGGCATCGGCACGCCCGACCGCCGTACGGTGCTGGCCGGGGCAGGGGCGCTGGCCTTGTCAACTGCGCTCCCCGCCGAAGCATCCGCGCAAGCCTTTGTCAGCAAGCGTCCGCCGGCCGGGCAGCGCCGTTTCATCAGCAAGGCGGTGGAGGCGGAGATCCGCCGTGTGAAGGCGAAGGTCGCCGATCCCGAGCTCGCCTGGTTATTCGAGAATTGCTATCCCAACACGCTCGACACCACGGTTGAGGCGAGCACCCTCGCGGGCAGGCCCGACACCTTCATCATCACCGGTGACATCAACGCGATGTGGCTGCGCGACAGTTCGGCCCAGGCGCAAACCTATGTGCATCTGGCGGCGCGCGACGCCGATCTGCGGCGGCTTTTCCAGGGGCTGATCCAGCGGCAGGCGCGCTGCATCCTGCTCGATCCTTACGCCAACGCGTACATGAAGGACCCTGCAGCCAAGTCGAACCTCGAATGGTCGCAAGTCGACGATACCGAGATGAAGCCGGGCGTGGCTGAGCGGAAATGGGAGATCGACTCCCTTTGCTACACCATGCGGATCGCGCACGCATACTGGACCAACACGCGCGACAAGACGCCGTTCGACGACACCTGGTCACGCGCGGCGCGGTTGGCGGTGGCGACGTTCCGGGTGCAGCAGCGCAAGGACGGTCCAGGCCCTTATCACTTCCAGCGCAAGGCCGCGGCGCCGACCGACAGCCTGCCCATGGCGGGCTTTGGTGCACCGACGCGCAAGGTCGGGCTGATCCATTCGGGGTTCCGCCCGTCGGACGATGCCTGCGTCTACCCCTTCCTGATCCCGTCCAACCTGTTCGCCGTATCCGCGTTACGCAAGGTCGCGCAGGTTCATCGTGAGACGCGCGGCGACGACGCTGCTGCCGTCGAGGCAGAGGCGCTGGCGACGGAGGTCGACGCTGCACTCCGCGCGCATGCGCTGGTGCCGGACGGCCAGGGCGGGCAGGTCTGGGCCTATGAGATCGACGGCTTCGGCAATTGGATCTTCATGGACGATGCCAACGTGCCAAGCCTGTCGGGCCTGGCGCTGATCGGCGCGGCGGCGCGCGAGGATGCGCTGTTCCGCCGCACCGCCGCGCTCGCCTGGAGCGCGCGCAACCCGTATTTCTTCGCCGGAACAGCGGCGCAAGGGATCGGCGGTCCTCACATCGGACAGGACATGATCTGGCCGATGTCGATCATCACCCATGCCATGAACAGCGACGATGACGCCGTCATTCGCCAGTGCCTGTCGTGGCTGAAGGCAACCCATGGCGGGACCGGCTTCATGCACGAATCCTTCAACAAGGATGATCCGAAGACCTTCACCCGGTCCTGGTTCGCCTGGGCGAACGGGCTGTTCGGCGACCTGATTCTGGACCTTGAACGGCGCAAGCCCGCGCTGCTCGCGCAGCAATACTGACTCTTAGTTCGATGCAGTTCGTCATGACAACGACAGGAGTTCCGTCATGACTATCGCCGAGCACGGCCAGCAGTCGGGTGAGAAGGGCACTGCCGTGCTCGGCGCTACCCTGCTCGACGCGGCGAAACAGCGCATCCCGAACCGCTCAGGCCCGACCTGTTCGTCGGTAGCGGCAAACATAGTCATGTCTCATGAGCCTATGCCTGCTCGGCAAGCTGATCCTCTATCTCGAACGGCGCAAGCCTGCGCTGTTCACCCGACCATATCGATCTTCCGTTCAACAGGAGCTCCGTCATGACCACCGCAAGCAGGCGCGAGTTGCTGGTGGGGAGCGGATTGGCCGCGCTCGGCGCCACGCTGCCGGGGGATGCCATTGCGGCGCGTCCCGATCCGCTGCGACCGGACCTGTTCATCGGCACAGGCGGGCACGGGCACACTTACCCTGGGCCGACGTTGCCGTTCGGGATGGTGCAGCTTGGCCCCGACACCGACAACACGCGTTGGGACTCCTGCTCGGGCTATCACCAGGGTGACGGCTCGATCATGGGCTTCTCCCATACTCACCTGTCTGGCACGGGTATCGGCGACATGCTCGACGTGCTGGTGGTGCCGACGCGAGGGCCGCTGGAACTGCAGGCGGGCGTGCTCGGCAAGCCTGACGAGGGTTATCGCCAGCGCTTCTCTGAAGAGCTAGCCGAGCCAGGCTATTATCGCGTGCGGCTGGAATCGGGCGTGCTCGCCGAACTCACGGTGACGGAGCGGACGGGGCTTCACCGCTACACGTTCCCACAAGGGCCGGGGCACCTGCTGATCGACTTCGCCCATGCCGTGGTCGACACTTGGGATAAGGGCACGCTGGTCGAGCAGGCGTCGCTGACGCTGTCGCCAGATGGCATGCTGACGGGCAGCCGGCGCGTGAACCGCTGGGCCAAGGGACGGCACATCCACTTCGCCATGCAACTGTCGCGGCGGCCGGATCGGGTGCAGTTCTTCAGCGAGGATCAGTCCCAGCCTGCCGGCGCGAATACCGTTACGGGCAAGCGGCTGAAAGCGGCCTTGTTCTTCGACAATGCCGGCGCTGCGCCGGTCCTGGTCAAGACCGGCATCTCCGCCGTGGACCTGGCCGGGGCTAGGCAGGCCCTGTCGACCGAGGCGCCGGGCTGGACCTTTGACGCGACACGACGGACGGCCGCGCGAACCTGGGCGCAGGCGCTCGATTGCATCCGTGTCGAGGGCGGCACGCCTGCACAGCGCACGATCATGGCAAGCGCACTCTACCATGCGCTGCTGTCGCCGACCTTGTTCACCGATGTCGACGGCCGTTATGTCGGGCTCGATCGCCAGGTGCACAAGGCCGCGGCCGGTACGCCCGCCTACAGCACCTATTCGCTCTGGGACACGTATCGCGCACTGCACCCGTTGCTGACGCTGGTCCGGCCCGAGATGGCGGAGCGCTTCGCCCGCGACCTTGTCCGCCAGACCCAGGAAAGCCCGACCGGCCCGCCCGTCTGGCCGCTGCAAGGTGTCGAAACCGCGTGCATGATAGGCTGGCACGCGGTGTCGGTGATGGCGGAAGCATGCGCCAAGGGGATCAAGGCGGACTACGCTGCCGCCTGGCCGCAGATCCGCCGGCGTGCGTTCGATCGCGACTTCCCGGACATCGACAGCACGCTCGGCCGCGGCTTCTACTACGACCTGGGCTTCATTCCGGCCGACAAGGTGTGGGAGTCGGTCAGCCGCACCCAGGAATATGCCTATGACGATTGGGCCATGGCGGTGCTCGCCGACGCTGCCGGCGCGCGCGAGGACGCGGCAACGCTACGCAAGCGCAGCCTGAATTATCGTAACGTCATCAGCCAGGAAGTCGGCTTCGCACGCCCGCGTTTCGCGGACGGCAGCTGGTGGACGCCCTATGACCCGATCCAGCTCGGCCACAATCCTGAGAAGCAGCGCGATTATACGGAGGCGAATGGCTGGCAGGCGACCTTCCTCAACCAGCACGATGTTTACGGCCTGATCGAGTTGTTCGGGGGCGACGCCGCTTTCGAGCGCAAGCTCGACGCGCTGTTCACTGCGCCTTCGACGCTGCCCAGGAACGCGCCACCCGACATCTCCGGGCTGGTCGGCCAATATGCGCACGGCAACGAACCCGACCAGCACGCTGCATATCTTTATGCCTATGCCGGTGCGCCGTGGAAGACGCAGGCCATGGTTCGCCGGCTGCTGACCGAGATGTACAAGGCGGACCCGGACGGCGTGATCGGCAACGATGATTGCGGCCAGACCAGCGCGTGGTTCATCCTGAGCTCGCTGGGCTTCTATCCGGTCGATCCGGTCAGCGGCGTGTACGTGTTCGGCTCACCCTTGTTCGACGCGGCGGAGCTGGACCTTGGCGGCCGCAAGCTCCGCATCCGGACCACCGGCAACGGGCCCGATGCGCCCTACATTCAGTCGGTGCAATGGAATGGGCAGCCCTGGACGCGCGGCTGGATCAGCCATGCGGACCTCGCCAAGGGCGGCGAGCTGGTATTCGCGATGGGCACCAGGCCGTCGCGCTTCGGCGCGGCGAAAGCGGATCGGCCGCCGTCATACGGGCGCGGTCCCGCCTGAATACACGACCCCGGAATGTGCAGCGTCCTTCCAGGAGAGAGGCGCTAGCTTCGAAAACGACCAGCGGCGTTGGAAAGGCTCACAGGCCGAGGTCTAGACGGGGGGCGGCCTCGGCGCCGCTGCCCGAGGCACGGTTCAGGTTGGCGTGGATCGTCAGTACAAGCGTTGCGCCGTCCTTCACCGGATGAGCGGAAGGAGAGCGCAAGCTTATCGTCCGCCCCAGCGGCACCAGTCCCGATCGGCCCTATACTCAAATGGTGACCTGGAACGGCCGCCCCTGGACGCGCGGCTGGATCAGCCATCCCGACCTGGTCAAGGGCGGCGAGTTGGCCTTTGTGATGGGAACCGCGCCATCCCGTTTCGCGACGGCCAAGCCGGTCGTCCCGCCATCATAAAGGCGAGGTCTCACCTGAGAACAAAAACCCCGGAAGGTGCAACGACCTTCCGGGGGAGAGCCGCCGGTTTGGGGAACGGACCAGCGGTATCGGAAAGCCGTTCAGCGGGCCGAGGTCATGGAAGGCGGCGCTGCACCGGGCGCGCTGCCCCAGTTCGGGTTCGGCCTCGGTCCCATGGTCAGCACCAACGTCGCGCCGTCCTTCACATCGGCATGGCTGAACCACGGCTTGGTCCAGGGCCGGCCGTTCAGGGTCGCTGATTGGATGTAGGCGTTAATGGGCGAGTTATTGCGCGCGACGATCTCCAGCGCCTTGCCATTGCCCATCTGAAGCCGGACGCGGTCGAACAACGGGCTTCCGAGCACGTAGACGTCGCTCGATGGGTCGACGGGGTAGAACCCCATCGCGCTCAGCACATACCAGGACGACGTCGCGCCCTGGTCGTCCATGCCCGGATAGCCATAGCCCGATGCGTCGCTGCCATAGAGCGTGTCGAGGATGCGCCGCGACAGCGCCTGCGTCTTCCAGGGCTGCCCACTCCAGGCGTAATAATAAGCGGCCTGCTGATCGGGCTGGTTGCCCTGCACATACTGCCCGATCATGCCCGTGCAGTCGCGGCAGATGCCGGTCGGGCGATAGGGCGTCGAGAAGAACTGGTCGAGCTTCGCGTTGAAGGCGGCGCGCCCGCCCAACGCGCCCGACAGTCCGTCAACATCGTGAGGCACCAGCCACAGCGTCGACCAGCCAGACGCTTCCTTCATCATAAAGTTGTAATAGGGCTCCTGCGGATCGAACGGAGCGATCCATTTGCCATCGGTAGTGCGTCCGCGGATGAAGCCGGTCGAGCGGTCGAAAACGTTGCGCCAATTGGCCGCGCGGCGGCGGAAGAGCTGGGCGTCGTCCTTCTTGCCCAGCCGGTCCGCGAACTCGGCCAGGGCATGGTCGTCCCAGGCGTATTCCAGCGTGGTCGCGGCGCCTGCCTTGCCGTCGGCATAGGGCGGGCTGGGATTGCCGGCGGGCACGATGTCCGAGATCCAGCCGTTCTTTATGTACTCGGCGAGATAGCCGCGGGGCCCCTTCGGGTCGGTCGCGTTCTTGCGCAGGTATTCATAGGCTGCGGCATAGTCGAACGGGATGCCGCGCCGCATCGCGCCCAGGTACAGGAACACCGCGTTGTCACCGTGGAACGAGGTGTTCATGTACCCACGCTCACGCGCCATCTCGAGCTCGGATTGCATGATGTCCTGCACGACCTCGGGCTCCATCAGCTCGAGCAGCACGATCTGGTTGCGACCGGTATCCCAGAACGGCACCGGGCCATAACGGTCGTGCGTGGCGGTCTGGACCTTGCCATTGGTGTCCGCGAACGGCTCGCCCTTCTTGGCGATCAGCCGCGGGCTGGCAAACGACTGGAACAGCGTCGAATAGAACAGCATCCGCTGCTTTGCCGTGCCGCCGCTGACCTGGACCCGATCAAGCAGGTTAGCCCAGGCGGATCGCGCCCGACCCCGGACCTGGTCGAAGTCCCAGCCCGGATTTTCTTCCCGGATGCGGCGCTCGGCATCGGCATAGCTGGTGCCGTGCGCCATCTTCACCATCACCGCCTCGCCGTCGCGGGTAGTGAAGTCCAAATAAGCGCCCGCGAAACTGCCCTCCACGGTGTTCGCGCCAGGAAAGCTGTCGCTGGTGCCGATGCCATAGCCGCGGGCGTCGCCCGGCGATTTGCGGAAGGTGCCGTGGCTGCGGAACGGCTTGGAGAATTGCGCGACGAAATAGCTGCCGTCCGGCGCGTCGCGGTCGCCGCGCCGGGTCGCGACGCCGCGCACCGTGCGATCGCCGACCACCTCGACCGAGCCGCCCCGGCCTGGCAGGTTGAGCACCAGATGTGACTGTTCGCTGGCGGGGAAGGTGAACCGCATCATGCTGGTCCACTGCGTCGCGGTAAGCTCGGCGCGGGTGCGGAACGTATCGAGAAAAACCGAGTAGTAGCCCGGCGCCGCCTGTTCCTTGGCCTTGTCATACGACGATTGGCTGCCGCCCGGCGGCACCGTCCAGTTGCCGACCACGGGCATGATCATCGGCTGCGCCCGACCGCCATAGGTGGGCCCGCCGCCGCCAGTGAAGCCGATCATGGTGGGGTTGGGGTAATGGTACGGCGTTTCGACGCCGGTCGGATAGGTCAGCGCGATGTTGTTGTTGACCGGCGCGGCCTCAACCGAGCTGTGAGGCAGCCGCGCGCCGGGAGAGGTCTGGCCCGAGTAGAGCGGCTCGCCCGGCGGGGGCGCGTTGCCGATCAGTTCCGGGCGGTCGAGAGGTGCCGTGCCGACGAGTGGATTGGCTGTCTCGACCGGTTCGCCACTTGATTTCGCGGACTGCCCAAAGGCCACGGCGGACCCGCTCGCAGCCAACAGCGTTGCAGTCGCGAGTAACGCCATTCGCGTGTGCCGCCAGCCTGTCTGCTCGAAATCGGAGTTCGCCTGGTAGTTCATACATCCGCTCCTGATGTCGGCATTTTCGCAGAGCAGCCGATCACCTTCAGCAGGCAATAAACAAATCATTTTGTCAATTCTATTCAACTGCGACCTTCACCGATAGGGTGCGGACAATGAACCATGGTTCACAGTGCCTGCCCGACGACTAGTCAGCGGACCGGGGAGCCTGGATAGGCGAGGAGCGAATGAAGCGTATCAGGTCCTACCTGGCCGGGACGGCCATTCTGCTTTCAGCTGCCGCATCGCCGGCCCTCGCTGCGCCGCCGTCCGTTGTGCCGGCGATGCATGGAAAAGCGGCCGCGGGCGCGATCATACAACGTGGGCAGGTGCGCTTCACAGTGCTCACGCCCGAGATGATCCGAATGGAATGGTCGCCGGACAGCCGTTTCGTTGACCAGCCTTCGCAGGTTTTCATCAATCGCGAACAGCCGGTACCTCGCTACAGCGTATCCACGCGTGGCGCGCTGCTCGTCATCGAGACCGAAAAGCTTCGGCTTAGCTACCGGTTGAACAGCGGCCGGTTCACAAAGGCGAATCTGCAGGTGGGCTCGCGCGCAGGCGCGCCGGCGTTCATGTGGCGCCCGGGCGACGTCGAAACAGGCAATCTCCGAGGTACGGCCCGTACGGTTGACCGGTACTCTGGCGACGTTCAAATCGACAGCGGCAAGCGTTTGGACCTGGGGCAGGGATTGCTGTCCCGCGATGGTTGGCACGTCGTCGACGACTCCCGATCATTTCTGCTGGACGACAGTCCATGGCCTTGGGCCAAGCTGCGCGCCTGTCGCGACTGCCAGGACCTGTACTTTTTTGGATACGGCCATCGCTATGAGCAGGCGTTGGGCGACTACGCCAAGGTCGCAGGGCGAGAGCCGATGCCGCCGCGCTTTGCGTTCGGCTATTGGTGGTCGCGTTACTGGAACTATTCCGACGACGAAATGCGGGGCCTGGTCGCAGACTTCGAGCGCTACCGAATCCCGCTCGACGTCATGGTTATCGACATGGACTGGCATCGGACGGACGGGCTGAGCTGGGACTCGAAGTACGTGAAGCGCGACGTGTTCGGGGAGTCGGTGGGCTGGACTGGTTACACCTGGAACCGCAGCCTTTTTCCTGAACCGGATCGGTTCTTGAATTTCCTACATGCGCACAAGTTGAAGACCACCGTCAATCTTCACCCCGCGTCGGGCATCCCGGCTAATGAGGAGAGCTACCCCGCCATCTCCAAAGCCATGAAGGTCGCCGACGGCAATCCAGTCCCCTTCGAGGCGGCAGACAAGGGCTTCGTTGAACAGTACTTCAAACTCACGCTCGATCCGCTACGCGCACAGGGCATCGACTTCTGGTGGCTCGACTGGCAGCAATGGCCCGAGTCCAAGCTGGTACCAGGGCTGTCGAACACTTGGTGGCTGAACTACGTGTTCTTCACGCAGATGCAGCGCACGAGCGCGGATCGAGGACTTATTTACCATCGCTGGGGCGGGCTTGGAAATCACCGTTATCAGATCGGCTTCTCGGGTGACTCAGTGATCTCTTGGCCGTCGCTAGCCTATCAGCCCTATTTCACCGCCACAGCGTCGAATGTGCTCTATGGATATTGGAGCCACGACATCGGCGGTCATTTCTTTGCCGAGAGCACGCCCGAGAGCGACCGGCACATTGATCCCGAGCTCTACGTCCGCTGGATGCAGTTCGGAGCCTACAGCCCGATCTTGCGCACGCACTCATCAAAGGAGGCTGGCCTGCGCAAGGAACCCTGGCGTTTCGCGCCTGAGGTGTTCGCCGCACTTCGCCATAGCATCGAGCAGCGTTATGCCATGGCGCCGTACATCTACACGGCGGCGCGGCAAGCCTATGATGGCGGCGTCTCGATCATGCGACCGCTCTACTACCAATGGCCCGAACAGCCCGAGGCCTATAGCACGCGCGGCGAGTACATGTTTGGCGACGACATGCTGGTCGCGCCGGTGACCGAGCCGATGAAGGTCGGGGTGGCGAGCGCCTCGATTTGGCTGCCGCCCGGGCGTTGGTATGATGAGAATCGCGGCGAACTTGTTGAAGGTGGCCGTCGCATCTCCCGCGACTATACGCTCGACGAGGTGCCCGTGTTCACACGCGCTGGTGCGGTTGTGCCGCTCAACCCGCCGTCGGTGCAGAAGCTTCAGGACATGGACAACGGCAGCGTTGTGCTGCGAGTCAGCCCGGGCGGGAAGAGCGTTTCGCGGGTTTATGCCGACGCAGGCAACAGCGAGGGCTATCGCAACGGCGAGTACAGCCTCACTCGGGTCGAGAGCGAGCGCGACCTGCGCCGGGCCACGCTGGTCGTTCATCCGCGTGAAGGACGCTATCCCGGTATGCTTGATACGACCCAGGTCACAGTCGAACTCCCGAGTGCCGCAATCCCAGAGCGCGTCGTCGTCAATGGCCGAGCCTACTCGCGGTCCGACGACGGGCAGGAGGGCAGCTGGAGCTACGACGGGACGGAACTGACCGCGAGGATAAAGGTCCCGGCGCAGTCGGCGAGTGAACCGTTGAACGTATCGGTGGCATTCGGAGAAACGCCGCCAGGCTTCAACGCGTTATTGTACCGCATGAAGCGCACAGCTGCGGCAGTCGCCTGGCTGAAAGAGCGCTGGGAACCGCCAACACCTCTGCCCGACGATCTCGCGCTCGCTGCGCAGCTCGGCCGCTTAATCGACTATCACCCGGAACGGATGGCGGCGCTGGTGCGCCAGTTCGACGCCAGGATCGGTGCGCTCGTAGCACAGGTGAATGCGTCCCACGCGAAAGCTGAGGTGAAGAAGGGGTTTGCTGCAATGATGCAGTCTGTTCAGCGGTGAGGTGGCGAGCGGGCACGGTTGAAGAGAACGAGAAGGCCTGACCCATCGAGGAGACGAGCCCGGCCGGTCAGCCGGACTGGGCCGTGCGCCGATCGCCAAGGGGACACCTCTCGAAACGCTGACTGACCCAACAGATTGCCTCGCTTGCAGATGCAACGGTGCAGCGGTAGCAATCGAGTTGCTGAGGTCAGGGATGCTCTTGGTAGGCCGGAGCAGCGTCGAGCAGCGCGGCATCCGCCGAAAACTCCCGCCGCGTCGGAGATCATTCGCGCGCGCTGCTCATTGAGTAGGGCCGCGCTGATCGGGCCGTACCCCAGCGCTTGTTCGGCAGCTTTTGCATGACGAAGCGCAACTCGCCGCCCGCCATGATCTCGTCATGGGTGATGTAGCTGCGTGTCAGCGGCCGCCCCTTAAGCGCTACCTGACCGACATAGTCGTTGCCCGGTGCCATCCCGTCCGCGACGACGGTGAAGCGCTTGCCATCGGGCAGGTTCAGCACCGCGCGTTCCACGAACGGACGACCGATCGCGTATTGCAGGCTGCCCGGCGTCACCGGATAAAAGCCGAGCCCGGTGAAGAACAGCCAAGCCGACATTTGGCCCAAATCGTCATTGCCCGACAGGCCATCGGGCGTCGGCTTGTACTGCGAAGCGACGATCTGCGTCAGCCGCGCCTGTGTCCGCCACGGCGCGCCGGCATGGTCGTAGAGGTAGGCGACGTGGTGGCTCGGTTCGTTGCCGTGAATGTACTGGCCGATCAGCCCGGCGATATCCTCGGCATGGCTGTAGTCGAGCTTGGAATTGTCGTAGTCGAACATCGCGTCGAGCTTGGCGACGGCCGCCTTGTCGCCGCCCATCGTACGGAACAACGCCTCCTGATCCTGCGGCACGAACCAGCTATACTGCCAAGCGTTGCCCTCCGTGTAGTCGGAGCCATAGTTGATCGCGGTAGGGTTAAAAGGCGTGCGGAACGCGCCCGATGCCAACCGGGCGCGGACAAAGCCGGTCTTCGGGTCGAAGCTGTTGCGCCAATTGCCTGCGCGAGCCTCGAACTGCTTGGCGACGTCAATGCGGCCCATCGCGCGTGCCATGCGGGCGATAGTCCAGTCGTCATATGCATATTCTACGGTCTTGGACGCTGCCTCCGGCTCGCGGTCGATCGGGACGTAGCCGAGCCGCTGATACTCGCCGAGGCCGCCGTACGGGGCATAGGTCGCGCTCGCGACCATGGCGTCGAGCGCCGCGTCGGCATCGAAGCCGCGGATGCCCTTCAGGTACGCGTCTGCGATCACCGGCACGGCGTGGTAGCCGATCATGGTCCAGGTCTCGCGTCCCTGAAACTGCCAGACGGGCAGGATGCCGTCGGGGCTGTAGCGGCGGCTGTCGATCAGCGATCGGACGATCTCGCTCGTGGTCTGCTGTGGTTGGACCAGGGCCAGCAGCGGATGCTCGGCGCGAAAGGTGTCCCACAGCGAGAAGGTGGAACGGAAGGTATAGCCGTCCGCCCTGTGGACCTGATTGTCCGGCCCGCGAAAGCGCCCGTCCGCATCCCCCGCGACCGAGGGTGCGAGCAGGCTGTGGTAGAGCGCGGTATACAGGCTCTTTGCCATGGGCGCGGGCGCCTGCAGGTCGACCGCGCCCAACGCCTGCGTCCAGGCCTGTCGGGTTGCGGCACGGATCTGGTCAAAGCCGCCCGCCTCGCTGTCGAGATTGGCTAGCGCGCCCGCTTCATCGACCGAACTGAGCGCGACCTTCACCTCTAGTGGCTGCGAAAGCTGTCCGAAGTCGAGCCGCGCCACCAGTGCCCGCCCGGCCCGCTCAGCGAGTGCGTCGCTGCCCCGGCCCGGTCCCTGAAAGCCCTTGTAGGTGACGTCCTTCTCCGTGCTGACGAACGCATGGCCGGTCAGCGGCGCCGAAAAGCGGATCGCAAAGAAGAGCTGCCGGTCGGGTGCCCAGCCGCGGGTCTGGCGCGTGCCGGTGAGGGTGCCGTCGGCGTGCAGCCGCAGCGACGACCACAGGATCTTGCCCGGGTAGTTGTAAAGCGAGGAACGCAGGTCGAGCACCAGATGCGCCGCCTTGCCTGCCGGGAACGCATAACGATGGACGCCGACACGGGTCCCCGCCGTCATCTCCGCGCGCACGCCCGCATCCGCCAGCGTCACCGCGTAGTAACCAGGTTGCGCGACCTCGTCGGCGTGGTTGAAGCGCGACCGGTAGCCCGATTCTGGCACCTTGGGGTCGCCCGGCTCCAGCGGCACCGCATCGCCCGACACCGGCATGACCAGGAAGTCGCCAAGGTCCGAATGCCCCGCGCCCGAGAAATGAGTGTGGCTGAACCCCTGAATGGTCGGGTCGTCATAGCGATAGCCCGCGGCATGGCTGTAGCAGTCGCGGATCTGGCAGCCCGTGTCGGTGTCCGGGCTCAGCTGCACCATGCCGAAGGGGGCGACGGCGCCGGGAAAGGTATGCCCTTCGCCGCCGGTTCCTATGAACGGGTCGACCTTGTCATAGCCCGAGGCAATCAGGGTCGGCGCAGAGAGCGCGAGCGCGGCAGCGAGGCGAAGCTTCATGGGCAAGTGCTAAACCGAAAGGCTGCTTCTCACCAATAGCTGATCCCTGGCAAAGGGCGGCGCCCTGCGCCGCGGGAGCCGATGCCCCAACTCGGCCGGGGCGTACAGACCCATTAACATGGCACTGGATGTGGCCCGCGCCAGCTCCTTCGTAAGCGCACGCAAAGCTCCGTGAAGGGGAGCCTTCGCGGGTCATCTCTGGCGCAGCAACCGAGGCTTCACCACCTGTTCCTCTTCAGAAAACATGCCGCAATCGAGCGCTGATCGTGCGGCCGAGCGGATTTAGATAGTTGTGCTGATAATTTAGCGGCGTCGTGCCGGAGTCATCGCGGACCCTTTGGCGCGCGTCGAAGAGGTTGGTCACGTCGAAGGTCAAACGCGTACTCTTCAGCCATCCCGGACTTTTGGAGCCGCCAAAACGCTCGGCGAGGTTGGCGAAGAGATGAAGGTCCATGGAGGCGAGGCTTCCGAACCGCAGTTGATCGGCCGCGCCCTCCAAGCCGCCAACCTCGGTCCCGCTGCGCCAAGTCGCTGAGAGGCGAATTCCCAGACCGCGCTGGAACGCGCCGGCTTCCAACTCGATCTCATGACGACGCCGACCGCCATCGGTACCTGTCGCGCCCCCATTGAGCAGATCGAGGGTTGGTAGTCCTTTGCGAAGAAGGAGGGAGTCCTCGAGATACCAGTTGTGGTATAGGCTTACGAACAGTCTACTTGAAGCGGTCATGATGTTGCGGGCGAACGCGCTTCCAGGCTGGGGGTGAAAGGTGAAGGTGCCGTTTGGCCCTGGCGTCATCTGCCCGATCTGATCGGCTGGTATCTGGATCATTCCGTCCGCCATGCCGGGCGGCACCGGGCCCAGCGGCTTTGTGAGATTGAGTCCCCATCGAAACTGCTTCTGACGGGAAGCCGCGAAGTTGATGGGACGCGCGTCTACCCGAAGCAGCCTCCCATCCTTGTCGCGGGTGAACCGATCCGGAAAGGCTCTTTCCACCTGGGGCGAGACGATCGGCAGGGCGGTAACGGGATTGTCGGTCTGCGCCGCGACGTAGTCGACGCTGAGCGTCAGGTTGATTCGCGACAACGGACGAGCGTTCAGACCCAACCTGACGACGTGACGTTCGTCGTTACGTAGGGTCGGGTTACCGCCGAAAACCTGCGTGACGTCCACCACTTCGCGCCGGGCGATATCGTAGGTGCGGACGTTGGGGGTGACCAGTGTCGGCCCCCCAAGCTGGTCGAGTGCCGGTGCCCCCTGCTCGCTGGTTCCCGAGGCGATAAAGCCGATGGCCCGGATTGGCGACCAGCTCAGACCAGCCCCGAACCTCCACATGGTGCCGGCGTCTGACAAGCGATCAATCGCGATGTTCGCGTTGGCCGAGATTCGGCCAAGCTTCGAGGGCCCGCGGTCGACGGAGTCGAGAAGCGGCAGATCGAGGTTGACCTGAAGCCCGCCCTGATCACGGTTGCGTTCCGATCGTGGCGACGTCGAGCCGTTCACCACTCGGGTCTCGAAGTCGTGGAACCGGACCCCTCCTTGGAAACTGGCCGACAGCGGGCCGGCCGGCAGATCCACGAGCGGGCCGGACATGACCAGGTCGGCACTTGCGACCGAGTCCGTCGAGCGAGCGTCGTCGCGTCGGCGGGATGGGGCGTCGAGGTCGGTCACCGTCCTGGTTGCGGCGCGATCATAGTTGCCAAGAGCGGTCCACTGCCAGCCGCCGCTCCGTCCGCTGAGAGTCGTGCCCAGATGCTCAGAGTCCTGATCGCTGCGGCGCCGGAGCGCGCCGCTTTCGCCAAGGCCAAGCAGGCTCCGGTTCCGGTTCGTCTCGGCGCGTCCGTTCACCGTCGCGGATACTTCGCCCAGCACATGCCCGCCAGCGACGCCATTAAGGACCAATTGCTTGGTGGAAGGCAGCAGTGTTCTGAAGGGTCCAAGTCCGGCCATGCCGGAGGCTTGCTGAATGCGTCGGTCGCTCTCGAGCAGTCGCGCGGAGCGATTGTAAGTTGCCCCGAAGCCGTAGCGGGTGTCGTTGCGGATCAGCAGGAAGTCGGCGTCCGCGTTACCTACCTCCCGCCCACCCTGGGTGGACGTGCTGAAACCCGCCTGGCCTATGCTCGACCGATATTGCTGAACGGTCACCACGTTCACGACCTTCTGATCCGCCCGGTAGCCGTACTTTAGCGCCACCTCTTCCGGAAAAATCTCCATACGCTCGATCGCTTCAGTCGGAATGCGCGCGATTTCGGAAGGGCTCGATACGCGCCGGCCATTCAGGAGGGTAACCGCGCCCTCGTCGCCCCGTCCACGATTGCTTTCCGTCTGTGGTCCGATTGCCGCCAACAGCGCCTCGACGTCGTCGGTGCCGATGGCCCTTATTTCGGCCGCGCGGAACGTCCTTTCGGGCCGAATGTCACCCAGGACGGACCCGCGAGGGCGCCGTCCAGCGACGATGACGTCTTCATCGCCACCATCGTCCGGGGTAGGCGCTGGTGGAGCCGGCGTCGAAGTCGGACCAATCTTCGGGGGTTCACCCAGCGCCTGCCCGGCTAGAGGCGCCGGCTTACTCGCGGGGGCGGCAGTGCCGGACTGCGCGGCGCGCTCGTCCGAAGGGGGAGTGGCCGCGGGCGACCCGGTCGGGCCCGATCCGATCGACGTCAACACGATCGGCGTCGCTACGCCAGGCTTGGAGGCCAGCTGCGCGGCGGCGCCGCTGGAACTTGTTCCGGCCAGCAGCCCCGCGAACAATGTTGCTTGGGCCCTCAAGTCCAATCTCCCGTCCTGCTCTCGGGGCGGTATCAGCGGCTTTGGGTAGCTTTGTGATGACGCTTCTGTAGCGAGCGATGACACGCAAATGCTACATGGCGCCGCTACGTCGTCGCCATGGAGTCAGCGGTCATCGCCACTAGCAGGATCCTCGTCGTCGACGACGACGCGAGCATCCGGGACGCGATTGCGGAATTTCTCGGTGGCCATGGCTTCGCCGTTCGGGCTGCCGGTGATGCAGCCGCGTGCGATCGGGAGATGCGGCAAGCGCCTGCCGATCTGATCGTCTTGGATGTGATGATGCCGGGCGAGGACGGATTGTCGTTGTGTCGTCGCCTGGCGCCGACCGGCGTTCCTATCCTGATGCTCAGTGCGCTCGACGAGGTGACAGACCGGATTGTGGGGCTCGAGGTCGGTGCGTGGGACTATCTCACGAAGCCGTTCGAGCCCCGTGAACTTCTGGCCCGGGTTCGAGCACTGCTTCGGCGGCCCGTGGCGGACAAGCCCGATCCGGAGCAAGCCAGGGGAGGCGCGACGTTCGGAGGTTGGTGGCTGAACGCCGAGGAACGGCGATTGCGCGATCCCGCCGGGCGTCCTGTCGCTCTGAGCGAGGGCGAGCATGCCCTCCTAGCCGCATTCGTTCGGAGCTCGGGACGGATCCTGACCCGAGACGCTCTGCTCGACCTCGCGCGCGGGTTGGATGTAGCGTCCTACGACCGAGCCATGGACATCGCAATAAGCCGCCTGCGTCGTAAGCTGGCCGATGCCGACCCCGCCCCGATCATTGAAACGGTACGCGGCGTCGGGTACCGTCTCGCGCCAGCGGTGCGTGCGGGGTGAGGCGCCCGCTAAGCGCGCTGATGTCGATCGGCGGCTTCGGAGTCGCCGTGGCCATCCTGAGCGTCGCGACGACCGGGACGATAGTCGTACTTGCGCCACCGCCGCCGCCGCTTCGGATGAGTGCGGCAGAAGCGCTTGCGGCTTTGCACCATCCCTCGCCCGAGTTCGAGCGAGAGGTGGCCGGCGAGCCGTTGCCCGGCACACGCGTGCCCCAATTGGAGGGGCTGATCGCGGTAGAACTGCATCGGGCACCGCGATCTGTCACAGTAACTTTGCTCGAAAAGGAAGAACAGGTCGGCATCCGCGCTCGTGAGAAAGGCTTCAGCGCGCCGTTTCCGGAGGACTCCATCGCCGGAGAGACCGTCATCTTCCGACAACACGGAAAGGGTCTGTTCGACATGATCGATCCGAGAAAGGAGCCCGACGCCTACCGGAAGTCCGCGCTCGGGCTGCTGCGGCCCGGCTTCGCGTTGAGCGTCCTGCGAAAGGATGGGAAGTGGCTGAACGTCCAACCTGTCCGGCCTTTCCTGACCGGGTGGCAGCGCAACATCGTCATGTCGCTCGCGATCACGTTGCTGCTGCTCATTCCCTTGGCGTGGATCTTCGCGCGCCGCCTGACGCGTCCGTTCCGCGCACTCGCCAGCTCACTCGGTGACAGCGCTGACGCAGTGCCCGAAGAAGGACCCCGCGAACTGCGCGAAGCCGCCGCGGCGATCGGCGCCATGCGCAAGCGACTGGCGACCGAGGCGGCGGAGCGTGCACGCATGCTGACTGCCATAGCGCACGACCTGCGTACGCCCATGACCGGCTTGAGATTACGCGTCGAGGCCGCGCCCGAACCTCAGCGCACGCGTATGATCGCCGACATCGAACGCATGCAGGCCATGATCGGCGAGGTACTAACGTTCGCGCGGGACGCGGCAGCTCAACCGGAACTACTGAACATTAAGCCAGTGCTCGCCGACATCGTTCAGGAGATGCAGGGACGCGGTTCGTCGTCTTGCCTCGTCCACGGCGAAGATGCGCTTGTGTCAGCACCGCCGCTCGCCTTCCGACGGGCAATCGAAAACCTTCTTCAGAATGCGATCGACTATGCGGGTGGCGGGGTTGTCTCCGTCGAGCGAACTGCCGCAAGCGTCTGCATATCGGTTTCGGATGATGGTCCGGGCATTCCGCTTGTCGACCGTGAGCGCCTGCTGCGCCCCTTTGAACGGGGTGACGCCTCACGTAATCGCGACACGGGAGGTGCGGGACTTGGCCTCAGCATCGTTCGCGACTTCGCCGCCCGAAACCGCGGAAGCTTCAGGTTGGCCGAGGCTACCAGCGGCGGAACGCTCGCGATCCTCCAGCTGCCCGCAGCCTAACGGCCTGGGGCAGGCGAGGGCGTCTGGCTGCCTCCGCCCGAGCGTGGTCGGCCCGAACGCTGAGCGCGGGGACCGGAGCGAGGGAGACGTTTGATTTATCGTGCAGTCGGTCTGCATCGTCGCCGTTAAGTTGGACCGAGTGGCCTACGAGGACGCGAGCGGTAGCACCCCTGAACGAAGGTGAGTCCGGGCTGACACGCTAAGAACGGAGTGCGACAGGACCGCCATGATCGAGAGGCAGTTGAACGGACCCGCCGCGGGGTCGGGTACGTTGGCAGCGAGATCGAAACCAGTGCCGCGGATTAGGTTGATGGATACTGGGCCGCAGATGACCTAGTGCGGATCAGCTCGTACAAGCCGTTTGAAATGCCAAAGGGTTCGTCGACAAGCGGACGCCAGTGAGCGGGGGGAATTGGATGCGTACTTGGGCTCCTTTTGGCATGAGCTATCTGTTGGTGATCGCGGTGGTGCCGGCGGTGGCTCAACAGAGGACCAATCCGATACCGCCCAGCTGGAAAGACGGGCCTCCCATCGCTCAGGCCAGCCCCGATCCGAAGCGCCCTTATCGCGAGTGGGAAGACCCGAAGACCTTCGAGGTCAATCGCGAGGCACCGCACGCCACGTTGTTCAATTACGAAGATCTAGCACGGGCCGAGCGCGGTAACCCGGCCGACTCCGCACGGCATCTCTCGCTCGATGGAACGTGGAAGTTTCACTGGTCACGCAATTCCTCCGAGCGGCCGGCCAATTTCTGGAAGCGTAGCTTCGACGTATCAAGCTGGAGTAACATCAAGGTGCCCGGCACCATCGAGGCACAGGGCTACGACCGACCTTACTACGTCAACATCGGTTATGCCTTTCCGATGAACCAGCCGCTGGTACCCGACGATTACGCGCCGGTGGGGAGCTATCGACGGACCTTCGACCTGCCAGCGAACTGGCGGGGGGACGACGTCTTTCTTCGCTTCAACGGCGTCGGCTCGGCCATTTATGTGTGGGTTAACGGCCACAAGGTCGGTTATTCGGAAAACACTAAGAACCCTGCCGAGTTTAAGGTGACCAAGTACCTCAAGCCCGGCGCCAACGACGTCGCGGTGGAAGTCTACCGCTACTCGGACGGCAGCTATCTTGAGGATCAGGATATGTGGCGCGTATCCGGCTTCGAGCGGCCCGTAGAAATGTTTGCCGTTCCCAAGGCATGGGTGCGAGATTACTTCGCCAAGGCAGGCCTTTCGGAAGGCTACCGGGACGGCACCCTCGACCTTTCAGTCGACGTCGCGCCCGGCGTCGGAGGGCAGGGCGCCTATAGCGTGGAGGCGATCCTTTCCGACAAGAGCGGGCAGACGGTGTGGAGCGAACGCCAGCCCGTCAACTTTGCGCAAGGTAAGAGCGGCAGCCTGCGGTTCAACACCCGCCTACCCAATGTACGGCGGTGGACGGCGGAAACCCCGAACCTTTATGGCCTGATGCTTGTGGTGCGCGACAATGCGGGCACAGTGCTTTCCGCGGTTCCCGGCCACGTCGGCTTCCGCGACATTGCTATTCGTGACGGTCAATTGATGGTCAACGGACAGCCGATCACTATTCGCGGCGTCAATATGCACGAGCACGATCCAGACACGATCAAGGTCGTGTCCGAGGAGACGCTGGAAGCTCGTATTCGCCAGATGAGGGCCATGAACATCAATGCGATCAGGACATCGCATTATCCCCAGCGTGCCGCCTTCTACGACCTTGCCGACCGATATGGCATGTATGTGGTTGATGAGAGTAACATAGAAAGTCACGGCTATTACGAGGCGGGCTTCGGGATAGGACCCGAAGAAAAGTGGCAGCTCGGCCACAAGCCCGAATGGGAAGCCGCCCATCTGGCGCGCATGGAGCAGCTCGTAGAACGCGACAAAAACCACCCGTCGATCATTGCCTGGTCACTTGGCAATGAAGCGGGTGGAGGGCCTGCCTTTCAGAAGATGTATGACTGGGCCAAGAAGCGCGACCCGACCAGGCCCGTGCAATATCAGGCGGCAGGCATGAAGCCGCCTTTCACCGACATGGTGGTACCCTTCTATCCCAATCAGGCGGCTATCGCGAAATGGGCGAAGGAGTTTCCACTGTCGCCCATCATCATGACCGAGTACTCCCACATGATGGGCAATTCCGGCGGCGACATCGCCGATCTTTGGGAAGAGATCCGCAAGCACCCGAACACGCAGGGTGGCTTCATCTGGGACTGGCTTGATCAGGGGCTGAACTACCATCATCCCGACGGATCGCTCTTCTGGGCCTATGGTGGCGATCCGGGCCCGCTGATGATTTCGCAAACACAGTCGCCCGAAAGCCTGCGCGGCAATTTCGTCGCCAACGGCATGATCGGCACCGATGGGCAGCCAAACCCGCATGCCTATGAGGTGCGCCATGTCTACCAGCCCGCGAGCTTCGCGGCGGTCAATGCTGCTGCGGGGACGGTGCGCGTTGCCAACCGGTTCGACTTCATCAATCTCGACCGCTTCGACATCGTATGTACGATGCTCGAGGACGGGGTTGAACAGGGCAGCTGTGGTCGGCAGAGCCTCTCCATCCCAGCTCGGGGTAGTGCTGCGTTCACTCTGAAGAGGGAAGCCGGGCAGCCTAAACCAGGCGCAGAATATGTTGCCCGCTTGGCGCTGGTCACACGCGAGGGCAGCCTTCCAATGACGGAAGCCGGCACCACCGTCGCAACTGACGAGATCGTGCTGCCGATTGTGCATGCTGCGGCGCCTGCCAAAGAAGCCGGCCAAATTACCCTGAGCCAGACCGGTGCAGAGTGGCAGATACAAGGACCGGGCTATGCTGCCCGATTCAACAGTGGCACCGGCGAGCTCGTCTCATTGCGCGGGCGCGGAGGCGAGCTAGTGGAGACCGCGCCTAAGCCCAATTTTTGGCGCCCCGTGACGGATAACGACATCGGGTGGGATGTTCCGGCAAAACTGGCTGTTTGGAAAGAGGCAAGCCTGAACCGCGCGCTCACCAGCTTCTCCGCGAAACGGCAGGGCAAAGGCGTCGACGTCCAGGCGCTCCAGACAGTGGGTGACAATGTCGCCTGGATACGCACGCGGTATCGTTTCGAGCCTACGGGCGACATCGTTGTGACCGAGACCATTGAGGATGGCCGCAAGGATCTGCCCGTATTGCCACGTTTCGGCTGGACGATGCGCATGCCTAAGGCGTTCAATGAGATCGCTTGGTACGGGCGCGGGCCGTGGGAAAACTATGCGGATCGCAAGACCGGTGCGATGCTGGGCCGCTACAAAGGTGCGGTTGTTGATCAATACTACCCTTACATCCGCCCGCAGGAGACTGGGAACAAGACCGATCTGCGCTGGATGGCCGTGACTGACAGTAACGGCAACGGGCTGCTGATCAGCGGAGCGCAGCCGTTTTCAGGTGCGGCCCTTGCGCTTGATCCGATGCACCTCGATTACGACCGCATCGCTCCCAACCGACATGGGCTGGACGTAAAACCGGAGAACTTCACCAATCTCACGGTGGACTATGCTCAAATGGGCGTAGGCGGTGACAATAGCTGGGGCGCGCAGCCGATGGCCAAGTATCAGCTGCCCTTCCGCCGTTACAGCTTCACGGCGCGGCTCCGGCCGCTCGCCCCCGGGGACGATCCGGCACAGATCGCGCGCACGAGACCACCGGGCACCGTCAAACCAAATGCACCGGCTGGTAAGCAGGACAGGGTAGGGTAGGATAGGGGGACTGCATGCCTCGCCAGCGCAAGCCTGATAGCCCGTTCCGCTACTAAACTCGTCACCCGAGGTGATCCGGCTGGTCGTGCTGATGTACGTGCGTTTCCGCTCAGCTTGCGGAACGTCGAGGACCTCCTGCTCGAGCGCGGCATCGATATCTGCCACGAGACGATGCGGCAGTGGTGGAACAGGTTTGGCCCGATGTTCGCGGGCGACATACGCCGCCAACGGGTGAGCCGGATGCGCGGCCTCCGGCACTGGCGGTGGCACCTGGACGAGATGTACGTAAAGCTGAATGGCGAGATGGTGCACCTGTGGCGAGCGGTCGACCACGAGGGCGAGGTGCTGGAGAGCTACGTCACTAGAACCCGCGACAAGGCTGCGGCTTTCACCTTCATGAAGAAGGCGCTCAAGCGCCATGGCGGCTCCGTCAAATGAATCGCACCGGCTGGTAAGCGGGACAGGGTAGGGCGGGCGCATGCCCCGCCCGCGTAAGCCTGACAGCCCGTTCCGCTACTTCAACTCGTCGCCTGAGGTGATCCGGCTGGTGGTGATGATGTACGTGCGCTTCCCGCTCTCCTTGCGGAACGTGGAAGACCTGCTGTTCGAGCGCGG
The DNA here is from genome assembly GCF_014199305.1 of Sphingomonas aerophila. Lineage (GTDB taxonomy): Bacteria > Pseudomonadota > Alphaproteobacteria > Sphingomonadales > Sphingomonadaceae > Sphingomonas > Sphingomonas aerophila. The sequence goes on along the minus strand of NZ_JACIJK010000002.1, from coordinate 367,875 downwards.
GATCGACATCTGCCACGAAACCGTGCGGCTATGGTGGAACAGGTTCGGCCCACTGTTCGCAGGCGACATACGCCGGCAGCGGGTGAACCGAATGCGAGGCTTCCGGCACTGGCGATGGCACCTGGACGAGATGTACGTGAAGCTGAACGGCGAGATGGTCTACCTGTGGCGAGCGGTCGACCATGAGGGTGAGGTGCTGGAAAGCTATGTCACTAGAAGCCGAGACAAGGCTGCCGCTCTTACCTTCATGAAGAAGGCGCTCAAGCGCCATGGTAGGCCTGATGCGATCACTACCGATGGCCTGCGAAGCTATGGTGCAGCGATGAATGAGCTCGGCAATGCCGAGAAGCAGGAGGTGGGTCGCTGGGCCAACAACCGGGTGGAGAACTCACACCTGCCGTTCCGACGACGAGAGCGGGCAATGCTCAGGTTCCGGCAGATGAAGACGCTCCAGAAGTTCGCTTCCGTCCACGCCAACGTCCACAACCACTTTAGCCTCGAACGCCACCTCGTTGACCGCCAGACCTACAAGGAACGACGCTCCGCCGCGCTGGCGGAGTGGCAGAGCCTCGCAAGCTAGACGACCGTGCTCGTCAGGCGAACTGCATCCTGTGGAGACGAGTTCGCATTAGACTGACAGCACCATCAGGCTTGTTGACCGCCCACATCGCGGAAACGTCTAACCGCGAGCGGGAGCGCGGGCCCAGAGGCTGACCCATCAATCAATCGTAATCGTGCATGTCAGGCGGGAATTTGGGGCTTCTGCACTCCCCGCCTTCCTGCTTTTCATTGCAGAGTGTAGTGGTCACCGATGAACATCGGCGAGGCTGCTCGGGAGAGTGGCGTATCCCAGCGTATGATCCGGCACTATGAAAAGCTGGAGATAATCCCGGAGCCTCTGCGTCGGGCGAGCGGTTATCGAGAATATGGCGAGGCCGACGTTCAGCGCCTCCGCTTTATCGCGGATGCTAGGGCCATAGGTCTGCCGCTCGAGGAAATTGCCGAGTTGCTCCGGCTTTGGAGCGAGCCCGGATTAAGTGGGCGAGACATAAGCGTGGTCGCGCTAGCCTGTACCAAAGTGCTCGACGACAAAGCTGGTCAGATCGAGCGACTTAAATCTGCGCTGCTTGATCTCCTTGCACAAATCGAGATTGGCAGCAGGCCGGCGCACCCTCCGATGCCGCAGACCTGACGGCGGTTAGATCAAGGGTTTTGGCGTTGCCAGACGTCGCGGCGACTGCCTTCTTGCCATTCCAACCCTGACATGGTGTCAATGTGGTGGGGAACGGGAGCGATTCGCGCTTACGTTCCGACACGAAGGGCGAAAGGGAGGGGCAAGGTTATGGCTGATGAGGATCGCGGGTCTTTCATCGTAAAGCTGTGCGGGCGCGCCATGATCAACGGTGTTGCTTCTATACCGGTCGACGGGACCGCGAACCCGGGGAAGCGTGTGATCCCTACCACCCGAGCCGACTTGATCCGACTTGCCGAGGTCAGCGTGGAGACAGGCGTGAGGTTCGAGCGCGACAGCCTGTCCGGCGAGCCGATGGATTGGTTGCTTCGTCCGCGTCGATTGTTCGACGGCAGGGATGCCCTTGAGGCGTGTCTGGGTGAGGACGGGCATGATCGCGCATTGCTCGTGCATGGTATGGGTCTTGATCTCGATGCCGACGCTCGTGATCTGGAAGGCCTCTTCATGGACGGGTCGGATCTTACCGATAGTCCGGGCGATAACGTGATCTGCCTCCCTCATGACTTTCGGGACGGTCGTCCACGCGCACGATCGGGGCGTCGCCTGTTCACCTTCCAGATGATCGACGAGGTGGAGGGCGGGATCATCCAAGCCTTCGGTGCAATGATGGCATGGCATTGCATGGAGGTCCGGTCGCGTCTCCGTGATCGATATGGGGCGTCGCTTGCCGATAGGGCGGACGTGCTGGATGGCTTTGACGACAACTCTTCGCTCGTCGAGGCGCTGGTTTCGGAAACCGTCTCTGATATGCTCGAGCAGATCGCCGCCGATCCGACCTCGATGCTAGCGGATGGTCTCGATCTCAGGATCGAGCAGATGTTCGTTTCGTGAAGCCGCTGACTCGGCGGCCGCTTAGGGGACTAATATGCGACAGCCCCCCTGAATGGCCGCCGTAAGGCGGTTGTATGGGCGTGGTAAGGCGGTCCCAACAGGCGGCTGATCGCGCGATGGCGCGCCCGGTAGGGTTCGAACCTACGACCTCAAGCTTAGAAGGCTCGTGCTCTATCCAGCTGAGCTACGGGCGCGCGCGGGTTACCGCCTAGCGCGGATTGCGAAGGGGTGAAACGGGCTTCATGAAGTTGCGCCATGAACCAAGCCGATGACGCCCCGCTGCGGCGGGTCGATGCCGCCGCGATCCGGGGTGAGCATTTCCGCTATTACGACCTGGTGATGGTCGCTTTTGTCGTGATCCTGCTGCTGTCCAATGTGGTGGGGGCGGAGAAGCGGTCGGTCATCGACCTGCCGGGGATCGGGCCTTGGCCATTCGGGGCGGGTATCCTGTTCTTCCCGATTTCCTACGTCATCGATGACGTGCTGACGGAGGTATATGGCTTTGCCCGTGCGCGGCGCGTGATCTGGGCGGGGTTCGTGGCGCTGCTGTTCACCGCGATGATGGAGGCGACGGTGGTGCGCCTGCCCGTCGCGCCCGGCTGGACAGGGCAGGCGGCCTATGAACGGGTGTTCGGCGCCGGGTGGCGGATCATCGGTGCATCGCTGGTCGCCTTCTGGGTGGGCGACTTCCTCAACTCCGCGGTGCTCGCCCGGATGAAGGTGTGGACCAACGGGCGCTGGCTGTGGACCCGGACGATCGGGTCCACGATCATCGGGGAAGGCGCGGACAGCCTGATCTTCTACCCGCTCGCCTTCTACGGGCTGCCCGACTGGCCGATTGCGGCGCTGGGCGCGGTGATGGCGAGCCAGTTCGTCCTGAAGGTGAGCTGGGAAGTGATCCTAACCCCCGTCACCTATGCCGCGGTCGGCTTCCTGAAACGGCGCGAAGGGGTGGACGTGTTCGACCGCACCACCAGCCTGTCACCCTTTGCCGCGCGCGTTTAGGCGCCCACCGCCTCGACCAGACCCTCGAACAGTCGGCGACCGTCGGTGCCCCCATGCGCCCCTTCAATCCGACGTTCAGGGTGAGGCATCATGCCGAGCACATTGCCCGCGGCGTTGATGAGCCCGGCGATGTTGCGCGCGGAGCCGTTGACGTCCTCGCCATAGCGGAACGCGACCCGGCCTTCGCCCTCCAGCCGGTCCAGCGTCTCGGCGTCGGCGAAGTAGTTGCCGTCGTGGTGGGCGACGGGCACGCGGATCGTCTCGCCCGCCTCATAGCGTGCGGTGAATGACGTCTGGGCGTTGTCGACGACCAGCGGCACGTCGCGGCATACGAAGTTGAGGCCGGCGTTGCGCATCAGAGCGCCTGGCAGCAGCCCCGCCTCGGTCAGTACTTGAAAGCCGTTGCACACGCCGAGCACCGGCAGGCCCTTGTTCGCCCCCTCGACAACCGCGCGCATCACGGGGGAGCGTGCCGCGATTGCGCCGGAGCGCAGGTAATCGCCATAGGAAAAACCGCCCGGCACGGCGACCAGCCCGACGCCCTCGGGCAGGTCCGTCTCGCCGTGCCACACCATGGCAGGCTCGGTTCCGGTCACCTCCCGAAGTGCCACCGCGAGGTCGCGATCGCAATTCGAGCCCGGAAAAACGATAACCGCGGTCTTCATCAGAGACGCTCGATCCGGTAGTTTTCGATCACCGTGTTGGCGAGAAGCTGGCGGCACATGCCGTCGAGCTGCTCGTCCGTTGTGGTGTCGGCTACCTCGATTTCGAACAGCTTGCCCGCGCGAACGTCATCAACGCCTTCAAAGCCCAGGCTGCCGAGCGCATGGTGGATTGCGCGCCCTTGCGGGTCCAGCACGCCGGGCTTGAGCGTGACAAAGATTCGAACTTTCATGACGGATCGGTTCCCGGCTGGTGGCGCGCTCGCTATGCCGCCACGCCAGCGGGGGGGCAAGCTTCGCGTCGCCTTAACCATCGCCGACAAGGAGTCGTTGGCCGGCGACGTATATGGAGCAAGCCCGGCGTGTCGTGCTTCCGCGGCGTGGCCGAGGGGAGAACGCCATGGCCGGACTAGCCATGATCATGTTCATCGCGCTGTTTGCGTTTGGCAGTCAGTATTTCGGCTGGGAAGATGCAGGAGGGCAGATCCAGCTCGCGCTGTTTTCCGCCTTCCTGTTCGGGATCATCTGCGGCTACCGCGTCAACAAATAGGGCCTACTTGCCCCGCCGCTTGCGATGGGCGTCCATGTCGAGAACCGCCGTCTCGCCACCTTCGGGCAGAAGCCCGAGCCGCCGCGCGACTTCCTGATAGGCTTCGACCTCACCGCCCATGTCGCGGCGGAAACGATCCTTGTCGAGCTTTTCGCCGGAGGTCATGTCCCACAGCCGGCAGCAATCGGGGCTGATCTCGTCCGCCAGGATGATCCGGCCGTAGTCATTGTCCCAGATGCGGCCGAATTCGAGCTTGAAGTCCACAAGGCGGATGCCGACGCCCGCGAATAGCCCGGTCAGGAAGTCGTTCACGCGAATCGCCAGGTCGGCGATGTCGTGCATTTCTTCCTGGCTCGCCCAGCCGAACGCGGCGATGTGCTCGTCGGTGATCATGGGATCGCCGAGTTCGTCCGATTTATAAGCGTATTCGATGATCGTGCGGGGAAGCTGGGTGCCTTCCTCGATACCGAGGCGCTTGGACAGAGTTCCGGCCGCCACGTTGCGGACCATCACCTCGACCGGCACGATCTCCACCTGCCGGATCAACTGCTCGCGCATGTTGAGGCGGCGGATGAAGTGAGTCGGTACGCCGATCAGGTTCAGCAGGGTGTAGATGTGCTCGGAAATGCGGTTGTTGAGCACGCCCTTGCCGTTGATCGTGCCCTTTTTCTGCGCATTAAAGGCAGTGGCATCGTCCTTGAAGTACTGGATCAGGGTGCCAGGTTCGGGACCCTCATAGAGGATCTTGGCCTTGCCCTCGTAAATCTGGCGGCGGCGAGCCATGCTGATTCCCCTGAAGCAATGTGGCCCCGAGCGCCACGCAATGCAGTCTCGCGTAGCCGGGGCCAGGTTCGCCCCGCGCTATAGGGAAAGGGGATTGGGGGTGCAATCGGCGGCAGCGTGCCGAAGCGATCAGGTGACGGCGGCGCGGACCTGGTAAGCGGGATCGCTCCACGCCTCGGTCGCAACCGCCTCGCGAAGCAGGTCGCCCGCCCGCCAGACGTCCTGATGCGACAGGTAAAGCGGGGTCAGGCCGAATCGGATAATGTCGGGGTCGCGGAAGTCACCGATCAGCCCCTTTGCGATCAAAGCCTGACAAAGCGCATAGGCATGTGGATGGCGAAAGCTGATATGACTGCCACGTGCGTTCGGAGCGATTGGCGACACGCACTCCAGCCCGACGGCGGCGCCCGCCGCGTGCAGGATGTCGAACAGCTGGGCGCTCTTTGCCCAGAGCTGGGCCAGGTCGACGTCCGCCCAGACATCGATTCCCGCCTCCAGGGCCGCCATGCCGAGTACCGCGGGCGTACCGGCGAGCCAGCGCGTCATGCCCGGGGCGGGTCGGTATGCATCCACGAAGGCGAAGGGCTCGGCATGACCCATCCAGCCGGACAAGGGACTTGCCAACCGGTCCTGCCACCGTCGCGCCACATAGAGGAACGCCGGCGCTCCCGGGCCGCCGTTCAGGAATTTGTACCCACACCCCACGGCAAGATCCGCCCCGGCGCCGCCTAGGTTCACCGGGATCGCACCGGCGGAGTGACTGAGGTCCCAGAGCACTAACGCACCCGCGGCGTGGGCCGCACGCGTCAGCGCGTCCATGTCCCAACGCTCCGCCGACTTGTAATGAGTATGGGTAAGCAGCAGCACGGCGGTGTCGGGACCCAATGCGCCTTGCACGTCGCCCCGCGCCACGACCTTCAGGCTCGCGCCCGGAACGCAGCCGATTGCTCCTTCGGCGATGTGGAGGTCGGTCGGGAAGTTGCCGGCCTCGCTCAGGATCACGCGGCGTGCCGGATCGGCGCGCAGGGCGGCGACGAGCAGCTTGAAGAGGTTGGCGGAGGTGGAGTCGCCGACGATCACCTCGTCCTGCTCCGCACCGATCAGGCGAGCGATCTTGCCCCCGACCCGGCGCGGCGCGTCCATCCAGCCTTCGTTCCAGCTGCGGATTAGCCGTTCGCCCCATTGCTGGGTGGTCGCGGTGGCAACGGCCTCTGCCGCTGCACGGGGCAGTGCTCCAAGTGAGTTGCCGTCCAGATAAAGAACGCCCGGTGGCAGGACGAAGCGGTCGCGCAACGGGGCAAGGGCGTCAGTGGCGTCGAGGGCCCGCGCTTCTTCCAGGGTCATTTCGCGAGAGCCGCCCGGATGAGCCGCTTGGCCTGTGCCCAGGCTGGGGTTTCCGGGGCGATCAGTTCGACGTGGCCGGTCGCGGCGATTGCATGGAGTGTAGCGCTATCGCCCGCCGCCTTGGCGCGCTGCACGTAATCGGTGGCAAAACGGAACGGAATGATGCCGTCCTCGTGCCCATTGACCAGTTGCTGATCGGCACCGAGGGGCAGCAGGCGCGGTATCGACGTGTCCGCGAACGGATCGGCGCGGCCGCTGCCGACAAGTTTGCTCACCACGTCCGTTCCGCAGCCATTGTCCGGGCTGCGGCTGGTCGCCTCCAGATCCGGCAGGCCGCCAAGGCTGATGACGTGGCGGATCGCAATGGGGTGCGCTGAATGAAGGGGGCCGGTGGCCGCAATCCGGTGGCGTGCCGCGAGCCACAAGGCCAGGTGTCCTCCCGCCGAATGCCCGACAGCGACGAGGTTGTTGAGGTTGAGGTGGTATTGCTTCGCCTTGGACCGCAGCAAGTCGGCCGCCGTCGCCGCATCCTGGAACGTGCCGGGGTAGCCCCCGCCGGCGCGGTCCACCCCGCGATAGTCGATGTTCCAGACGGCGATGCCGGCGCTGCGCAGGTCGGCGGCGATCCAGTTCATCAGGCTGCGATCGGCGATGTCGCTTTGCCAGCAACCCCCGTGCACCATCAGCACGACCGGAAAGGGGCCGGGGCCCGCCGGCGTCCAGACATCGACCCGCTGCTCCAACGCCGGGCCATAGGAGATCGTAGCATCCGCAGCAGGACGGGGCCGTGTGATCAGGTCGGGCCAGGTAAGAAGCTTTGGCGAGTCGGCGGCCATGGCAGGTGCCATGACAAGCATCGCAGCGAGTGCAAGGCGAACGATCATGCTCGCACCCTTGGCATAATTGGGATGGCGGGCGAAGGGGCGCCGGGGAGCATGGCATTAAGGATCGTCCGCTATGGACGGCATCATGAAGGTGCTTGTCCTGTCCAGCCTGTTCCCTAACGAAGCGCAGCGGCGACACGGGATTTTCATCGAGCATCGCATCGCCCATACCTACACCGCCGAGGACGAAGTTCGGGTGGTCGCGCCGGTACCTTGGTTCCCGTCCACCTCGCCGCGTTTCGGAGCATGGGCCGACTTTGCCCGCGCGCCGCGGCAGGCAAGCCGGCGTGGGGTCGAGGTCGCTCACCCCCGTTATCCCGTGCTGCCAAAGGTCGGCCAGACGCTTGCGCCCTGGCTGATGGCGGCAGCGCTGGCGCGGCCCATAGCGCGGCTTCGCGAGCGGTTCGATTTCGACGTGATCGACAGCTATTACCTCTACCCCGATGGGGTTGCGGCGGCGCTGTTGTCGCGCTGGTTCGACCGGCCTTTCGTGATGAGCGCGCTTGGTACCGACGTCAGCCTGATCCCTGATTGGGCGCCGAGCCGGGCGATGATCCTTGATGCGGTGCGGCGGTCGGCGGCAACCACCGCCGTGTGCAAGGCGCTGGCGGACAGATTGGTTGAGCTCGGCGCACCGGCGCAGAAGCTCCACGTGGTAGAGCATGGCGTCGACCTCGACCTGTTTCGCCCACCCGTCGATCGCGATGGCTTGCGCCGGCAAATGGGCCTGCGTGGCCAGGTGGTGCTGTCCGTCGGGCACCTGATCGATCGCAAGGGGCACGACTTTGCGATCCGGGCGGTGGCAGGCTTGCCCGGCGTCACGCTGATGATCGCAGGCGACGGCCCGCGCGAGGCGGCTCTGAAGCGCCTTGCGGCCGAACGTGGCGTGGCCGACCGCGTCCGCTTCCTCGGCCATGTCGATCAGGCCCAGTTGCCCGCCCTGTACGGGGCGGCCGATGTGACCACCTTGTGCTCGGACCGGGAGGGGATTGCCAACGTGCTGCTGGAAAGCATTGCGTGCGGAACGCCGCTGGTCGCGACGCCGATCTGGGGTTCGCCGGACGTGGTGCGGGTACCCGAGGCAGGACGCCTCGCTGCCGAGCGTTCGGTCGAGGCGATCCGGGCGGCGCTGGCCGGGTTGTTGGCGGATTTGCCAAATCGCGCGCTGACCCGCCGCTACGCCGAGCGGTACGACTGGGCCGAAACGGGGCGCCAGCATCGGGCATTGCTGGCGCGTGCGGTGTCAGACCATGGTAAAGGCCGAGCGTAGAAACAGAACCCGCGAATCCTAAGCTGATCGCCCTCAAGGAGCGTGCAAGTCTGAGTTCCTGGATCAGCAACACGGCGGTGGTCACGATGCGCGGATTGTTCGGCTCTATGCTTGCCGTGGCTCTTTTGGGAAGCACCACGGTGCCAGCCAGCGCGGAGTTGTTGAGCTACAAATATTCGGGAACCGTGACGAAGGCGACGAACTTCGAACCAAGCATCCCCGAACTACCGCCCGCGACCACTCATCCGGGCGAGACGTTCCGCGGCAACTTCTCCTTCGACACCGATGACGTCGTGTATGACGAAGGGGAGGGCTATTATTTCGTACCGTTGACCAGCGTGAATTTCGCGTTGCCCGACGAGGACTTCTACGAGGACTTCTCCGGCCCCGGCGGGCAAGTGTTCAGCAGTCCCACGCTGGGTACGACAGAGGTGCAGGCGGGCAGGGCCGATTATCAATATCGGCTGAACCTGCTGTTCAACACGGGCGGCGGCCCATTCGACCCCAAGTCGCTCGCCGGCAAGAACGCGTCCATGCAGTTCACCGACTATGGCCCGAACGGGTTTCAGGTTGAGGGCGTGGCCATGGTTGCACCCGTGCCCGAGCCGGCGACTTGGCTGGCGATGCTGCTGGGCGTGGTGTTGGCCGGGCTGGCAGCACATGCGCGCTCCTCGCGAGCGGCACCTCGGCCGCGCCCGGAACCGGCACTTTGCTGATCCCGTGATTCGCTCGTCGGCTGGTCATTGAACGCGGCACTTGAACCAGCCCCGCGCGTTGGCGGCAGTCAACAAACACGGGACTAAAGCGCCATGCCGATCCGGACCATCTTCGCCGCCGCCGCCCTGTTGACCCTGGCGACGCCGGTCGTGGCACAGGATCACCGTGCCGGCGCCCGCGACCCCGTGGCGGAGAAGTACGCGAACAGCCGCCAGTACCGTGGCGAACCGCGCGGCAACGAGAAGTCACGCGGCCTTCGCTGCCACATCGTAGGCAAGGGCCGCGCTGCCCACCGGGTGTGCCCGCGACCGATGCGGGGTGGCCGCGCCCGCTGACCTGGTAGAACAGACGTGGAACTCGCCTAGCGACGCGGGGGCTGCTATCACCCCCGCGACATGGCCACTGACCTGACCGATCCGTTCGACTCTCCCCAGGTTGGAGTGTTCGACGCCCCGTTCGATTCCGCGTTGTCCGAGCGCTATCTTGTGTACGCGCTCTCGACGATCACTGCGCGGTCTCTGCCTGACGTTCGCGACGGGCTGAAGCCGGTGCATCGCCGGCTGCTCTGGGCCATGCGGTTGCTCCGGCTCGATCCGGCATCGGGGTACAAGAAGTGCGCGCGCGTCGTCGGCGACGTCATCGGCAAGTACCATCCGCATGGGGACCAGTCGGTGTACGACGCCATGGTCCGCCTGGCGCAGGACTTCGCACTGCGATACCCGCTGGTCGACGGCCAGGGCAATTTCGGCAACATCGACGGCGATAACGCCGCCGCCTATCGATACACCGAGGCTCGCCTGACCCAGGTCGCGATCGACCTGATGGACGGGCTGGACGAGGACGCGGTCTCGTTCCGTCCGACCTACAATGGCGAGGAGCAGGAGCCCGAGCTGTTCCCCGGCGCTTTCCCTAACCTGCTCGCCAATGGGGCAAGCGGGATCGCGGTCGGCATGGCGACCAGCGTTCCGCCGCATAATGCCGCCGAGTTGCTCGATGCGGCAATCGCGCTGGTGGACGACAGGCAGGCCGACCCGCTCACCTTTGTCAGCGGTCCGGACTTCCCGACGGGTGGGCTGGTGGTCGATCCGGCCGCCGTGATCCGGGAGGCCTACGCAACCGGCCGCGGTTCCTTTCGCGTTCGCGCCCGCTGGTCGGTCGAGCGGGAAAAAGGCGGCGGCTGGCAGGTCGTCATCACGGAAATCCCGTATGGCGTGCCGAAGGGCAAGCTGATCGAGCAGATTGCGGCGCTGATCAACGACAAGAAACTGCCGATCCTGGCGGACGTCCGCGACGAGTCGGATGCAGAGGTGCGCATCGTCCTTGAACCGCGTTCGCGCACGGTGGATGCGGGCGTGTTGATGGACGGGCTGTTCCGGCTGACCGACCTCGAGAACCGCTTCAGCCTCAACCTCAACGTACTCGACAAGGATCGCACGCCGAGGGTGATGAGCCTTCGCGAGGCGCTGCTCGCCTGGGTTGACCATCAACTCGTGGTGCTGCGCCGGCGAAGCGAGCATCGCCTGGCGAAGATCGCGGACCGGGTGGAACTGCTCAACGGCTATCTGGTCGCGTACCTGAACCTAGACCGCGTGATCGAGATCATCCGTACCGAGGACGAGCCTAAGGCGGTGATGATCGCCGAGTTCAGCCTGACCGACCGGCAGGCCGAAGCGATCCTCAACATGCGGCTACGCTCATTGCGGCGCCTGGAAGAGTTCGAAATCCGCGGCGAACGCGACAAGCTGGAGAAAGAGCGCGGGGACCTGGAAACGCTGCTCGGGTCGGAGACGCGGCAGCGGTCGCGGCTGAAGCGCGACCTTGGCCGGGTGCGCAACCGGTACGGGCCGGACACGGCGCTGGGCAAGCGACGCACCACCATCGAAGAGGCGGCGCCCGCGCGCGAGATCCCGCTGGAGGCGATGATCGAGCGCGAGCCGATCACCGTGATCCTTTCGCAACGGGGCTGGATCCGGGCCATGAAGGGCCATGTGGACCTGTCCGCATCCGAAACCTTGAAGTTCAAGGAAGGGGACGGGCCGGCCTTCGCCTTTCACGCCCAGACGACTGACAAGCTGCTGCTCGTCGCCGAAAACGGCCGCTTCTACACACTGGCTGCCGACCGGTTGCCAGGTGGGCGCGGCTTTGGTGAGCCGGTGCGGGCGATGGTTGACCTGGATGGCGGCACGGCGATTGCCGGGTTGCTCGCGGCGCGTCGACAGGACCGGCTGCTTGTGGTCGCCAGCGATGGCCGTGGCTTTGTCGCACCGGTGGCGGAGGTGATCGCCGAAACACGCAAGGGCAAAACGGTGCTGACGCCGCGACCCGGCGCGACGCTCAAGATCGTGCGACCGATCGCGTCCAGCGACGATTACGTCGCCGCGATCGGCGACAACCGCAAGATGCTGGTGTTTCCGCTAGCCGAGTTGGTGGAAATGACGCGGGGGCAGGGCCTCCAGTTGCAACGTTATGGGGATGGCGGTCTGTCTGACGCCATCACCTTCCGATATGCCGAGGGCCTGACCTGGCCGATGGGCGGCGATACCGGACGGGTGCGGACGGAAGCGGATCTGGGCGCATGGCGAGCAGCCCGGGGCGCGGCGGGGCGTATGCCCCCGACCGGGTTTCCGCGCGACAACAAATTCGCGACCTGAGCAAGCTTTAGGCCGCATTAACCGTTACGCCATAGACGGGCCGCATGGACTTCGGCCCATCCCTTCGCGTCCACGCGAGCCCGGTGGAGATCACCGAAGCGGGCATGGAACTCGTCCCGCTTCCCGCCGCGATCCTTGTTCGGCTGGGCGACCGATTGCAGATCACGGGTGCGAACAGCTGTTTCCGGCAGGCGCGGGTGGGTGAGGACCTGATCGCTCACCTCCGCGACAGCATCGAACGCTTTCTCGCGGGCAACGAGCTGCGCGCGACCATTGATTGGGCGCAGGGAGACCTGATCGAGGGCCGGTGCTTCCGCGTCGAGCTCGCCCGGTCCGCGACCGGGCGCCACGATCGCTGCATGGTGACCCTGATCGACCAGACGGCGCAACTCGAATCGGAACGAAGCCGGAAGCGCGAAATGACGACCGACAGCCTGACCGGGCTGCCGAACCGCGAAGGCTTTGTGGACCTGATCGAGCAGGCTGCGGCAGACCATCCCCACCTGGCAGTGCTGGTAGTGGACCTCGCCCGTTTCGGCCGTTTCAACGCGTGCCTTGGGTCCCTGTCGGGCGATGAACTGCTGATCACGGTTGCCCGGCGGCTGCGCGGGGCCCTGCGCGCGCGCGACACGCTGGCGCGCATCGGTGGCGACGAATTCGGGATCCTGATGCTGATCGAGGATGGGCCGGAGGACGCTCACCAGGTCGCACGCCGCATCCAGCGTGCTCTTACGACGCCCTTCAGGCTGACCGACTACGAGATCGGCGTTGAATGCTCGATCGGCATCGCCTTCGGCAGCGACGCGGAAGGTGACGTCGAGGAGATGATCCGGCACGCCCAGTTTGCCGTGAAGCGGGCCAAGGCGTCCGGCGCGACCCAAACCTATCAGCCGCAAGCCTTTGCCATTGTGCGCGAGCAGTTCGGGATCGAAACCGCGTTGCGGCGTGCGGTGGACGACCAGCGGCTAAGGCTGTGCTTCCAACCGATCCATGACCTTGCCACTGGACAGCTCGTTTCGTTCGAGGCCCTGGCGCGATGGACCGACGATCAGGGACGCACGATCACGCCGACCCGCTTCATCCCGGTCGCGGAAGAGTCGGGGTTGATCGTCCCGCTCGGGCGATGGGCGCTTGCGGCTGCGGCCGACACGCTGGCCGAGTGGGACCGGGCCCAGGGGGGCGATTGCGGAATCCGAATGGCTGTGAACCTGTCGGCCATACAGTTGCAACGTGATCAGGTGCCGGCAGCAGTCGAGCAGGCGTTGGCGGCGGCGGGCGTTTCTCCCTCACGCTTCACGCTGGAACTGACAGAAAGCGCGATCGTCACCGATCCCGATCGGATCGCGACAACGATGCGCCAGCTTAAAGATCTTGGCACGACGCTGGCGATGGATGACTTTGGGACCGGCTATTCGAACCTGTCCTATTTGCAGAAGCTGCCGATCGACATCCTCAAGATGGACCGCAGCTTCGTGACCGGCATGCTGGCCGACCGCGACAAGATCGCTATTGTCCGCGCGATCCTGAGCCTGGCGCAAGCACTGGGCAAGCGCACCACCGCCGAGGGGATCGAAACCGTTGAACTGGCCCAGACGCTTGCCGCGATGGGCTGCGACTATGGGCAGGGATATGCCTATGCCCGGCCGCTGGAGGCCTCCGATGCGCTGACGTTATTGGCCTCGCGAACCTCGGCTGCGACCGCGTCCGCGATCTGATTGACGCGAGGGGAGGGCGGGAAGCCCTCCGCGATCCAGCGCCGTTCCACTTCCTTCAGCGCCGTCGCCACAGCCGGGCCCTTGTTGATGCCGCGCGACACCAGCGCGCCGCCGCTCAGCGGAAGCCTTGGGACGTCCCACCCAATCAGTGGCGCGGGGTCCTCCGCCGCAAGCAGCAGCCGATCAACCGCTGACGTAATGCCGACGCGATAGGCCAGGGCGAGCGGGCCTTCGTCACCGGGACCCCCGGTTGCAGCCTGAAGCCGCTTGCGATCGGCGTTTGAGAGTTTTAGTCGCGCGCCGACCGACTCGGCCGCCTCCGCCGGCAGGAGTGCGGCCAGCCGGCGAATGGAGTCTGCCGCGACGTCCGCCGCAGACTCGGCCGCCGCAAGACGAGCCAGGCGTTGAGCCCCGTCCAGGTCGATCTCCGGGATCACGGGAAGCAGAATACCGCGCTCCACCATCAGCTTGGTCACTGGCACTGCCGACGCTGTTACCAGCAACTTCAACAACTCGCCCGCGATCCGCTCCCGCGACAGGGCCATTAGGTCGCGGGCTCGCGCGGTGCAGGCCTCCAGTCCCTCGGGGTCGACTGCGTCGCCGAACCGCGCGTGAAAGCGGAAAAAGCGCAGGATCCGCAGATGGTCCTCAGCTATACGCTGCAGCGGGTCGCCGATGAAGCGCACGCGCCGGTCGGCAAGGTCGCTCAGCCCGCCAAAAAAGTCGGTCACGGCGCCCGTGACCGGGTCGGCATAAAGCGCGTTCATGGTGAAGTCCCGACGCGCGGCGTCCTCGCGCCAATCGCTGGTGAAGCCAACAATCGCGTGCCGGCCATCCGTGGACAAATCTCGGCGCAGCGTCGTCACTTCTACCGGCCGTCCGCCGTCCAGCACGGCGGTGACCGTGCCGTGCGCCAGTCCGGTCGGCACCGCCTTGATCCCGGCTTCCCCGAGCAGCCGCATCACCGCTTCCGGTTCATGGCGGGTGGCGAGATCGACGTCCGCAACCGGAACGCCGAGCAGCGTGTCGCGCACCGCGCCGCCTACCACGCGCGCATCGCCTTGTTCCGCGCCCAGGATGCGGGCCAGCGCCGCCAGCCCGTCGAACTCGTCCCAGCGTGCCGGAGGTATTGTCATGTCCATTGCAGCCGCCGTGACAGGTTCAAGATGATCGCAGCCGTAGCGCCCCAGATGCGGCGTCCTTCCCAATGTATTTCGTGAAATTGGCGGACCCGACCGCGCCAGGTTGCGCTGGCTGCCTGGTGATTGGCAGGGTCGAGCAGGAAGGAGAGCGGCACCTCGAACACCGCGGCCACCTCCGCTTCGCTTGGGAGAAGCGGCAGGTCGGGGGCGACCACGCCGATCACTGGCGTGATCTGATACCCGCTGCCGGTGCGATATTGTTCGGCGGTGCCGAGCACGCGCACCGCGGCGGGGGGCAGGGCGATCTCTTCCTCCGCTTCACGCAGGGCGGCGACCACGGGGCTGCCATCCTGCGGATCGATCCGGCCTCCCGGGAACGCGACCTGCCCTGCATGTTGGCGCAATGTGTCCGTCCGCTGGGTCAGGATCACGCCGGGTTGTGCCCGGTCGGTAATGGCAATCAACACGGCGGCCGGGGTAAGCGCCGCCACCGGCTCTGGCGCCCCGTCATCCGCAACGAAAAACGGAAGGGGAGGCTGGGCCTGGCTTGCAAGGGCGTCGGCCAGCCGTTCGGCCAGGCTCACGCGCATGCCTCCATCGCGAAGAACGCACCGCCGCTCCAGATCCCAAGCCGCCCATCCGGGCCCGGCATGGCTCGCTCTGCCAATTCATAGAAAACGGACCGGACGACCAGCGCCTCGAGCCCGGCACGGACCAGAAGATAAGGGCGCGGGCCATCCGCACGGTCGTCGAAGCGGAGCGGGTGTTCGGGGCCGGCCACGACCAACTCACCCGTGTTCAGGCGAAAGGCGAGCTGCGCTTCAACGCCGTCGCCCTCCGCCTTGCATTCAACGGCTACAAAGGGTGCGTCCTCAACGGCGATGTCGAGCTTCTCGGCTGGCGTGACGAGAACGAAACGGCCGTCCTGTTCGCGACGAAGGATGGTCGAGAACAACCGGACCATCTCAGGCCGTGTGATTGCCGAACCCTGGTGGAACCAGGTGCCGTCGCGCGCGACGCGCATCTCGCTGTCGCCGCAATGGGCAGGGTTCCAGCGCTCTACCGGGGGCAGCTTCGCTTCAGCGGCCAACCGGGCGACATCTGCAAGGCTCAGGCTGGACAGGTCGGGCGGGGGCGGCATCGGCATCGAGCCGCAGGTAGGGAAGGGCTGCCCTTGCGTCCAGTCAGGCAGCCGGGACGGGGGTGGTCAGCGCCGGACCGAGTTGTCCGGCTCCAGCCGGCACTCCCGCGCCACGCGCGAGCAACCGGTGCCGCTCCACCGGGCCGGGCAACCGCCATGACCCTGTTAGCGCGGCGTCGAAGCCGAAGAAGCGGCCGTAATATTCCGGGTCACCGATCAGCATCAGGGGCTGCTCGTCGCCAGCCGCGGCAAGGGCACGGGACACCAGCGCTCGTCCGATCCCGTCACCTTGTCGCGCAGGGTCGACGGCAACCGGGCCAACCATGACCAGATCGGTACGGCGTCCGGCGTCATCGAGAAAGCTTATCGGCCAGCACTGGATGGAGCCGACCAGAACCTCGCCATCGATCGCGGCGAAGCTCAGATCCGGGACTGCGACGGCCGCGCCCCGTACCTTGTAGGCGGTGCGTGCGTGGCGGTCGGGACCGAATGCCCGGTCGAGCAGATCCTCAACGGCGGCGGGATTGACGGTGCCGATGGGCACGAGTTCGATCACGGTAAGTCCTTATCGTGCCCGCGACGCACGCGGGCGGGGCGCTTTAGCTCGCGATGAGTGGGACAGAAAGCGTCGCCTTTGACATGGCGGGCGGGCTGATACAGGCGCAGGGCATGAACGACAGCCTTCAACTTGAGGTGCATGACGTCGAGGTACAGGTGCTGACCGGCATCTACTCGGAAGAAACGCATCTACCCCAGCCACTCCGGATTTCGATCACGGCTGACTTGGACTGCCCTCGGCGTTTCGATCCCGACACGCCGCTGTCGGCTTCCAAGAACTACCTGGACCTGAAACGCGCGGCGAGCGATGCCCTGCCCGCCGGGGTCCACTTTACGCTGATCGAAGCGGTGGCGGACCACATTTGCGAAACGTTGTTCCTGGGCGACCCGCGGGTGCAACGGGTCGCGGTCAAGATCGTGAAGCTGGCTATCGCGGAGGCGGGTGAGTCGATCGGGATGACGCTGGTTCGCCACCGGAGTTAGGTTTCGTTCGGCTCAGCGCGACTCAGGACCGTGTTCGGCGGCACGGCCCCAGCGAACTGCGCACGAATCGGTAGTCGTCCTGCGCCGCGGATGCGTCATCCGGAGCAAGCTCTGCAGTGCTGCGAGCAGGCAGCGACTGGGGCAGACCGCAGGCGAGCCGGTACCACAGCAGCGAGTTGGGGCGGGGCGGGGCCGCTGCCTCGTCCACGACCTCGGACAACGCCACCGCCCAGCGGCGCTGCTCGCCCGGCCGGGTGAGCACGCTCAGCGACACCGGGCGATTGTCGGCAGTCGACAAAAAGATTTGCGTTTCACCCTCGCCGGGCAGGGACCCCGGGACGTGAAAGGCGTTACCCACGCCAGTAATCCGCGGCGGCGTTTCGGCCGACACCGCTTCTGCAGCGACCGCGCGAACGGTTGCGTCCAGCGGGGCACTCCAGGGTTGCTGACCATCGGGAGCGGACAACTGCAACTGACCGGACGCGGCAGCCCCGGAGCGCGCGAACGCTAGGACGCGCATCTTCTTCAGCTTCGGCAAACGCCCATCCGGGCCGGGCGGAAGGTCGACCACATAGCCGATTCGCGGCGGCACTCCGCCGGCACCCCGGATCAGGGCGGTGACGTCCGCTTCTATATAGAATCGGGTGCGCCCAGGCGCGACATTGGTCGCCTCGGCTCCCTTGATCCGGCTCGCGGAGCGGACCGTTGCATCGAGGATGACAGGGCTGCCGAGTACCAGATCGGCAACGTCGGCGTAGGACAAGGCGCCTGGCGTGGCGGCAGGAACGCTCGCCTGGGGTACCGCGCCAGTTGGTAAGGATTGTGGCAGCCCAGGGGCAGCGACGGTGGCGGAAAACAGGCCGAGGGCCGTCAAAAATCGGCTAATCATGATCAATCGCTACGCCACTGTGCCTGAATGCGACAGAAATAAATCGCGATGGAGGCATGTGATGGTCGTATATGACTGACAAATGGTTTGCGTGAGCGAAGGGCTGGCGGTAGGAATTAGGCGCCGCCAGACGGACGCTGCCGCCCGGTAGCGAGCAATTCCGCGCCGCCCGCCGGAGCGGCAGGCCGGCCGAGAAGGAGTTTCGTTGCTGAATGGCCTACACTGACCAGAAGATGTCCGGGGGCAAGATCGGGGCGATTGTCATCGTCGCTCTGATCCATGTCGCCCTGGGCTACGCCTTCATCACGGGGCTTGCGAGCAACTTCGTGAAGCAGGCGACGCAAAAGCTGGATACGTTCAACGTGGACGAGCCGCCGCCGCCTCCGCCGGAGGATCCGCCGCCCCCGCCACCTGACCAGCCCAACCTGCCGCCGCCGCCGACCACGGTAGTGACGCCGCCGCCGATCATCCAAACGCCGGTGCCCGCGCCGGTGATGCAGACGACGACGGTGATTCCGCCACAGCAGCCGACGTCGCCCCCGGCGCCGCCTGCTCCGCCGTCTCCGCCGGCCCCTCCGGCCGCCCCGGTGATCAGCCAGCAGGCGTCATCAAAGGGTACGCCGCAAAGCTGGTACAGCACTGACGATTACCCTGCTTCTGCGCTTCGCGCCGAAGCGGCGGGCCGCGTCACCGTGCGCGTCACTGTGGATGCCAACGGTCGCGTGTCGTCCTGTTCGGTCACTGGATCGAGCGGCAATCGCGACCTGGACGACACGACCTGTCGCGTTGCGCAGCGTCGTGGACGGTACACGCCGGCCAAGGATCAGTCGGGGAACCCGATCCAGAGCACGTCTAGCTATAGCGTGCGGTGGGAAGTGCCCAAGGAATGACGCGGGTGGCGGGGCCTGGCCCCGCCGCCTGTCGGACTTGCCAGCTTTTGCGAATGCAATCTTTCTAAAGGAACCCTGAAACCATGATCACCACCATTCTGGCCGCGGGCGGGACCGCTGCCGCCACGGAAAACCAGTTCGGCCTCCAGCAGGCGCTGCGTGAAGGCGGCCTGATCTCGCAGTCGGTCTTCACCATCCTGGTGCTGATGTCGGTTGTGTCCTTCTACATCCTCTTTTCCAAGCTGTTCGAGCAGCAGAAGATCCTGAACCAGGCGAAGCGCGTGCGTCAGGGTTTCTGGAGCTCTGCCAACCTGCGTGAAGGTTCGGCCAAGCTCGAGAAGAACTCGGCCTACAAGCAGCTGGTCGACGACGGCCTGACCGCTCAGGAGCAGCACTCGCGTCTGACCGATCCGGTTGAAGCTCATGACTGGCTGCACGGCTCGCTCGCTCGCTCGGAAGCGCAGATCAATTCCAAGCTCGGTGGTGGCCTGGCGTTCCTGGCGACCGTGGGCGCGACCGCGCCGTTCATCGGCCTGTTCGGCACCGTGGTCGGCATCTACCGCGCGCTGATCAAGATCGGTGCGTCGGGCGATCCTTCGATCGACAAGGTCGCCGGTCCGGTCGGTGAGGCTCTGATCATGACCGCACTCGGCCTGGTCGTCGCTGTTCCGGCGGTGCTCGCGTACAACTGGCTGCAGCGTCGCAACAAGTCGATCTCGGAAGACCTGTCGGCCTTCTCGAACGACGTGCTGGGCTTCCTCGCCTCGGCAGGTGCGGTGAAGCCGACGTCCGCCACGGCAGCAGCTCGTCCAACCCCGGCAGCGGCTCGCCCGACGCCTGGCACGACCACGGCCGGTGCGGCCGGCGCCGAGAAGCGCTCGTAAGCAAAAAAGGGGCGGGAGCGCCGCGGTGGCGCTCCTGCAACCCGCCGGCCCGACGGCAGCGCCAGAGGGTCGGCAATGAAGGATAGGATGACGCCCTTATGGCGATGAGCACAGGTGGAGACTCCACCGAGAAGCCGATGTCGGACATCAACACGACGCCGCTGGTGGACGTCATGCTGGTGCTCCTCATCATCTTCCTGATCGCGGTTCCCGTCGCCGTGCATACGGTGAAGGTGAAGCTGCCCGACGTCCGCTACGACCCGACCACCACCAAGCCAGAGAACGTCTCGCTGTCCGTCCAGAGCGGCGCGAGTGGCAACTGCGAAGTGTACTGGAACACGTCGCCGGTCACGCACGACGAGCTGCTCACCCGCGCGGTGGACAAACTCAAGGCGGAGATCGCGCGTCAGGGCGGCGTCAATGCTGCCGGGCTGGAGCTGCCGGAAGTGCATATTCGCGGCGACGTGAACACGCCTTACCGCTGCATCGGCGCGACTGTTTATACGATGCAGCAGGCCGGCTTTGCCCGCGTCGGCTTCATCTCCCAGCCCGCCGTTGGCGGCTGACCGCGCAGGATCAGGAGAACTACCATGGCAATGAGTGGCGGCCGCGACGACGGCGAGCCGATGATGGAAATGAATACGACGCCGTTGATCGACGTCATGCTTGTGCTCCTCATCATGTTCATCATCACGCTTCCGATCCCGACGCACGCGGTGAAGGTCGATCTGCCGGTCAATTCCAAGACGCCGCAGAACCCGATCGACTCCGAGAAGAACAAGGTCACGATCGCTGCCGATGGCGCGATCGCGTGGAACGGTTCGCCGGTGAACGAGCTGACCCTGCGTCAGTATCTCGATACAACGGCAGGCATGAACCCGGAGCCGGAGTTGCACTTCCAGCCCGACCCCGCAGCGAAGTACGAGGTCGTTGACCGTGTTCTGGCGGTGATCAAGCGGTCCAACGTGACCAAGCTGGGCTTCATCGGTAACGAGCAATACCGCAACGACTTCTGATCCTAGCGGTGTCGACAAGGATCAGGGCGGTCCCGCGGGGCCGCCCTTTCTTGTATGTGGCGCCAGTCGGTGTGAATCGAGCCGCGGAAAAGGTGGGTGTTCGAGAGTGCCTTCCAGGCAGGGCCATGAGGCTGCCGAGGATCGACCATAGGCGCAATTGAACGCGTACAGATCGTGCCGTACCCGGCGGCTTAGCCGTGACCCATGTCGGCAATGCCCCTCGAGAGCTTGTCCGCTCATGTTGAGCCTTACGGCAGAGTGGAGAGATATGTTGCGGGGCAGCTGTCCCGAGATGGGCCGTAGGGCGGCATCCACTCGGACAATCCTGCGATATTGGGCGGCGGTAATCGCACCAACAGGCCTGTTGTCGGAGCGGCTTGCGGATGAGCGAGACTGAACCGCCGTCCAGACCAAACCGGACCATCGCTGTCGGTCAACTCACCCCAGCAGCGCGCCGTTGGGCGATGTAGCACAAGCGACGCCCTTCAACTCGCCGGCTCTTACAACCGCGGAAGTGTCACGCCCCGCTGGCCCATATATTTGCCCGCACGATCGGCGTAGCTCGTTTCACACGGCTCGCTGCCGGCCAGGAACAGGAACTGGCACGCTCCCTCATTGGCATAGATCTTTGCGGGCAGGGGCGTGGTGTTCGAGAACTCCAGCGTCACATGGCCCTCCCACTCGGGTTCCAGCGGTGTCACGTTCACGATGATCCCGCAACGGGCGTAGGTGGACTTGCCAAGGCAGATGACCAGAACGTCGCGCGGCACGCGGAAATACTCGACGGTCCGCGCCAGCGCAAAGCTGTTGGGCGGAATGATGCACACGTCCGTCTTCCGGTCGACGAAGCTGTTGTGAGCGAAGTCCTTCGGGTCGACGAGCGCGTTGTCGACGTTGGTAAAGATCTTGAACTCATCGGCGACGCGGGCGTCATAGCCATAGGAGGACAAGCCGTAGGAGATGCAGTTCTCCCGCCGCTGCGCCTCCACGAAGGGCTCGATCATACCCTCGCCCAGCGCTCGCTCGCGAATCCAGCGGTCGGCCATAATGCTCATTCAGGGATCCCGTTCGTGATCGTCGCCGAAAGCCACCTGCCCCGGTTCAGGGCGCTCCACAAGCCTGAGCGCCTTGGGGAAGTCAGGCCTCGACGCGCTCACGATGACCGGGTTCGAAGCCGGCAACCGCGAGACGAACGATGCCGTCGGCCACGGCCTCGGGCGGCTTCACGGTCTTGGGGTCCTCACCGGGGTAAGCACGCTCCCGCATCGCGGTGCGGGTCGCGCCAGGATCAAGGATCGCAACGCGGACACGGCTGATCGCTGCCATCTCGTCGCCATAGGCCTCCAGCAGCGTTTCGAAGGCGGCTTTAGTCGCGCCATAGGCACCCCAATAGGCGCGTGGCGCGCGGCCGACGCTGGAGGTGACGCCGATCACCCGCGCCCCCGAAGAGCGACGCAGGAGCGGGTCGAAGGCAGCGATCATCGCCGCCTGTGCGCTGACGTTCAATGTCAGCAAGGACGCCAGTTCCTTGGGGTCGATCGCCGGAACCGCTGACAACGATCCGAGCTGGGCGGCGTTCAATACGAGGATGTCGAGCGCCGGCCAGCGCTCACCCACAGCAGCGGCGAGGCGAGCGATCGAGTCGCTCTGCGCCAGGTCCAGCGGCGCAATCGTGGCAGAGCCGCCGGCGTCAAAGATCTGCTGTTCGATGCTTTCGAGCCCCGACGCGGTACGCGCGGTCAGAACCACATGCGCGCCACGCGCGGCCAGGGCCAGTGCGGTCGCGGCGCCGATACCACGGCTGGCGCCGGTCACGAGCGCCAAGCGGCCGGCGAGGGAGGTGTCAGTCATGGAAGCAGCGAAACCTTACGAGACGCGTTCGGCGAGCATCGCGAACTGATCGACGTCCGCGCTTTCGTCCTGGTCGGTGAGGGTGGTGGGATAGTCGCCAGTGAAGCAGGCATCGCAATGGCTGGGCCGAATGTCTGCGCGCCGGGCCTCCCCCAATGCCTTGTAAAGGCCATCGATCGAAACGAACGCGAGGCTGTCGGCGTGGATGAAGTCAGTCATGCCGCCCAGGTCCAGCTTGGCCGCGAGCAGCTTCGCGCGTTCGGGCGTGTCGACGCCGTAGAAGCAGCTGTGACGGGTCGGTGGCGAGGCGATCCGCATATGCACCTCCGCCGCGCCCGCATCGCGCATCATTTGCACGATCTTAAGGCTGGTGGTGCCGCGAACGATCGAGTCGTCGACCAGCACAATCCGCTTGCCCTTGATCAGGGCGCGATTGGCGTTGTGCTTGAGCTTGACGCCGAGGTGTCGGACCTGGTCGCCAGGCTGAATGAAGGTGCGGCCGACATAGTGAGAGCGAATGATGCCGAGTTCGAACGGGATACCCGATTGCTGGGCAAAGCCGAGCGCAGCAGGAACGCCCGAGTCGGGAACTGGAATGACAAGGTCCGCCTCTACCGGCGATTCGATCGCTAACTGCGCGCCAATGTTCTTGCGAACGTCGTAAACAGAGCGGTCGCCCTCGATCGAGTCGGGGCGCGAGAAGTAGACCCATTCGAAAATGCATGGACGCGGAAAGCGCTGAGCGAAGGGGCGGATCGAGCGGATCTGGCCGTCCTGAACGATCACGAGTTCACCCGGATCGATCGCGCGTTCAAAGGTCGCGCCGACCACGTCGAGCGCCACGGTCTCACTGGCGAAAATAACTGCATCGCCGAGTCGGCCCATGACCAACGGGCGAATGCCGAGCGGGTCGCGGCAAGCGATCATGCCCTCTGGCGTCATTACGATCAGCGAGTATGCGCCCTCCACCTGCTTCAGCGCGTCGATGAAGCGGTCGAGCAGCGTGCGGTAGCTGGACGTCGCGACGAGGTGGATGATCGTTTCGGTGTCGCTGGTCGATTGAAAGATCGAGCCGCGACGAACCAGATCGCGGCGTAGCTTCATCGCGTTGGAGATGTTGCCGTTGTGCGCGATCGCGAAACCGCCCGACTGAAGCTCCGCATAAAGCGGCTGGACGTTGCGGAGCGCCGTTTCGCCGGTGGTCGAGTAGCGGACGTGCCCTGCTGCCACGGTGCCCGGAAGCGAGCGGATCACGTCGTCACGGTCGAAACTGCCCGCGACATGGCCCATGGCGCGGTGCGTATGGAACTGCCCGTGGTGGAATGAGGTTATGCCTGCCGCTTCCTGCCCCCGATGCTGGAGCGCGTGGAGGCCGAGCGCGACCAGCGCTGACGCGGCATCGCTGCCGGCCACGCCGAAAACACCGCACTCTTCACGGAGCGTGTCGCCGTCCGCGTCTGATTCGAAGGGATGGGTGGTGAGCATAGGTCCCGCCGCTGGTGTGAGCCGGCATATAGGGACGTGTCATCCATTTGTCGTCCCCCGTTCGGGCCAGTTCCTCTCCTTGGTCCGAAATCGGCAAAGCGGCGGCAGGCAAGGTCGACGGAAAACCAAGAACTTCTGGCTGATTTGACGTTCGGAAAGGCCGGTGCCCGTTCGTTGAGGATGGCTGGGCCGAGCAACAGCGTTGAAACCCGGTCCCTAAAGCCCCTCGCCCTCGACCCAGTGCGCGTTCGACAGGCGGCGGGCAAGGTTCCAGGTCTGAACCCGGATGTCGGGCACGGCCACGATCTCCCAGAACGCGCCACGCGTCATGGGGCCAAGTGCATACAGCCAATCATTTGCTTTGCCGTCCGCTGAAACGGTGTGGGCCCCCTGATCGACGTCGATCCCGAGTCGCGCCTCGTCCGGGCGGATCACCCCGCGTTCGGTGAGGCGGGCGAGCAGCGGTTCCGTGCTGCGGAGCAGGTCACCTTGCGGCCCGGTGCAGTTGACGATCCGGCGCACGGCAAGGGTCTGGACCATATCCGCGCCGCGAGGGCGCCAATCGAGCCGGATCCCGCCCTCGACTTTCGACAGGGCAATCGTACGACCGGCCACGACTCTCAGTTGCCCGCGCGCCTTCATCGCGTCGACCCGGTCGGCAACCGAGGGAGCGAGCCGGTGGCGGTGGACGTCCCACCACGGGCGCAGATGCCGCAGGAAACGGCCACGTTCGGGCTCGGACGCATTGGCCCAAAGCGCCTGCGTAAAGGGCCGAAGTTCGTCCACGGCATTGCGCCAGCCGATCGTCTCTGCGCGATCTCGAGTGGCGTGCAGCAGCGGGGATGCGGCAGTATCCGGCCGCTGGGCAAGGCGCGTCCAGGCGGGCGATGGCGCTTCGTGGCGGCGCGGCAGCAGGCCACGGCGGGAGAGGGCGATGATCCGCCCCGTGAAGCCGCGCGCTTCGAGCTGAAGGGCAACGTCCACCATGGTCAGGCCAGTACCGATCAGCACCACCGTATCGTTGGCGTCGAGGCCGTCGGCGAGCGATGGGTCCCAGGGGTCACCCTTGTAGACGTCCATCGACAAGCCCTCGGCGGGGTAGCCGGGCGGATCGTGCGGGGGCAGGTTGCCGATCGCGAGCACTGCCGCATCGGCCTCCAGCGTCTCCCCGTTCGTGAAGGACAGCGTGACGCGGCGGTCGTGGCGAAGAATGTCGGCGACATCGCGCTGGATGATCCGCAGCCGGTCACCCGCGGTTTGCCGCGCCTCCTCCAGCAGCTCACAGAGGTATTCGCCATAGGTGAGACGCGGGACAAAGGCGGCGCTGGCGTTGGCCACGCCGCGCCCTTCCAGCCAGCGCACGAAGTGGTCGGGTTCGTCGGGCAGCGCGCTCATGTTGGAAGCGCGTACGTTAAGCAGGTGGCTGGCATGGGCGGCGCCATAAGCGAGCCCGAGGCCCGGCTTGACCGCACGTTCGATCAGCGTCGCGCGTGGG
This sequence comes from Sphingomonas aerophila, assembly GCF_014199305.1. Lineage (GTDB taxonomy): Bacteria > Pseudomonadota > Alphaproteobacteria > Sphingomonadales > Sphingomonadaceae > Sphingomonas > Sphingomonas aerophila. The sequence continues at coordinate 342,377 of NZ_JACIJK010000002.1, read as the reverse complement.
CCGCCGTGACGGAGCAGGTTGATCGCCTGAAGCGAGCCGGAGAAGCCCGCCCCAACAATCGCAATGTCGTGAATCATCTAATAGGTGGCCGGCCGTCAGATCTCATAGGTCAGCTGCCAGGGCGACTCGCGCGGGATATGCTGCTGGACGGCGCCACCTGGCGTGCGCGCACTCATGGTGGCGTGGAGGCGGCGTACAGTATTGCTTCCCGTTCGGGTGAAAAGCGCCGGCACGATCGCGTGGATCAGGCAGGCGACGCCCCCGGCGACCATGGCAATGCCGAAGCGTCCCGCGACGAGTGCGTGTTCGCCATAATGCTCACCAACGCTGCGCGGGTGGTCGAGGAAGAGCCTGTCGAGCATGACCTTGGTTTCTCCGTTTGGCTGTAGCCTATCGTGTAGTGCGGGCGAGGCCAACAGGCTGACGGTGCAATCGGGTTGGAGCGGGTTCTTACGGTAGCTATGAGGGGCGAATGGATACTGGACGCGACAAGACCCTGGCCCTGAACCCCCGATACGATGCCGCTGGGCTGGTCACCGCAGTCGTTCAGGATGCGACCACGCGTGAGGTGCTGATGGTCGCGCATATGAACGCCGAAGCGCTGGCAGCGACGCGGGAGACGGGGGACGCGCATTTCTGGTCCCGCAGCCGGGGGCGACTGTGGAAGAAGGGCGAAAGCTCAGGAAACGTGCTGCGAGTGGCCGATCTGCTGATCGACTGTGACCAGGACGCCGTGCTGGTGCTGGCAGAGCCGGCCGGCCCAGCCTGCCACACTGGTGCGCGGAGCTGCTTCTATCGGCGGATAGAGGGCGACGCCTTGGTCCGGACGGCGTGAAGTCAGCGGTCCTGTGCGCCCTGACGCTGGCTCTGGGCGCATGTGGCGAGCCTCAGCCGGCGACCCCCGACGCTAACCCGGGCGCTCGGCTGGAGGCGGCGGCGACCGGCGCCGGCCTGATCCCCGATCCGCGCCATGCCAGCCTGACCGGGTCCTGGGCGCTCGATACCGACCGCGCCTGTGTGGTGCCTGGGAACAAGGGGGTGAGCCGGATCGGTCTGCTGGTGGACTATGGGGATGGGCAGGGCTGTGCCGCGAGCGGTACGGTGGAGCGCGATGGTGAGCAGCTGACGGTCAAGGCGGGCCGCTGCACGGTCAAGGCACGCTTCGATGGCGAGCGGATGGTATTTCCGCCGGACCTGCCAAAGGACTGCGCGGCCCTGTGCACGGGGCGGGCGTCGCTCGAATCATTCACGGTCGAGCAGTTAAGCGGGTCGGCGTCGGAAGCCGCGACCCTGCGTACGCCACGCGGTCAACCGCTGTGTACAGGTTGACGTTGACGTAAACGCAAAGTAGAAGGCGAAGCATGGCGACGATTTCCGCCCATGCTCCGATCACGCCGCGCGCCGACCGGGACGCTTACTCCATTTCCGACCTGTCCGCCGAGTTCGACGTAACTCCCCGCGCGTTGCGCTTTTACGAGGATGAAGGGCTGATCGCGCCGGAGCGGCGCGGTACGCAACGCATCTATTCGCACCGCGACCGCGCACGGCTCGCCTGGATCCTGCGCGGTAAGCGTGTGGGTTTCTCGCTGGGTGAGATCCGCGAGATGATCGACTTGTATGACCTGGGCGATGGCCGACAGGCGCAGCGCGAACTGACGGTGGAGCGTTGCCGTCAACGGATCGCGACCTTGTGCGACCAGAAGCGCGACATCGATGCAGCCATTGCCGAATTGACCGACTTCATCTCGCTGGTCGAGGCCAGCGCCGAACCCGCAAAGGCCTGAACTCCATGCCCCAATATACGCCCCCCGTTCGCGATACCCGCTTTGTGCTCGAGCATGTTGTCGGGCTGGATCGGCACGCCAATCTGCCGGGCTTTGCCAACGCTACGCCCGATACGGTTGATGCCGTGCTGGAAGAGGGCGGGCGCTTCGTTGCCGAGGTGCTGTTCCCGCTGAACCAGGTCGGCGACAGCCATGGCTGCACGCGGCACGAGGATGGCCGCGTGACCACCGCGCCCGGGTTCAAGGAAGCATACAGCCAGTTTGTCGAATCGGGCTGGGGCACGCTGTCCGCGCCCGAGGCGTATGGCGGGCAGGGGATGCCGCACGTTGTCTCGACCGCGTTCCAGGAGTATATGATTTCCGCCAACATGGCGTTCGCGATGTACCCGGGGCTGGCCCATGGTGCGATTGCGGCGCTGCTGGCGAAAGGCAGCGCAGAGCAGCAGGAGAAGTACGTTCCTCGGATGGTGTCAGGCGAATGGGGCGGCACCATGAACCTGACGGAGCCGCAGTGCGGCACCGACCTGGGGCTGATCCGCACTCGCGCGGAGCCGCAGGCTGACGGGTCCTACAGGATCACCGGGACCAAGATCTTCATTTCGGCGGGCGAACATGACCTGACCGACAACATCATTCACCTGGTGCTCGCCAAGACGCCGGGAGCGCCCGACTCATCCAAGGGTATCAGCCTGTTTGTCGTGCCAAAGGTCATGGTGAACGACGACGGCTCGCTGGGTGAACGTAACGCGGTCAGCTGTGGCTCGATCGAGCACAAGATGGGCATCCACGGCAATGCGACCTGCGTCATGAACTATGACGGGGCGACTGGCTGGCTTGTCGGGGAGGAGATGAAGGGCCTCGCCGCCATGTTCATCATGATGAACGCCGCGCGCCTGGGCGTGGGGCTTCAGGGGCTGGGCGTCGCAGAAACGGCGTACCAGAACGCGGTCCATTATGCCCGCGACCGGCGCCAGGGCCGGGCACTGACCGGTCCTGCTGAGCCGAACGAAAAGGCGGACACGCTGTTCGTCCACCCGGACGTGCGGCGGATGCTGATGGAGGCCAAGGCACTGACCGAGGGCTTGCGCGCGCTATGCCTGTGGGGCGCCTTGCAAGTCGATCTGGAGCACCAGGCCGCCGATGAGGGCGAGCGCCAGATGGCGGCGGACCTGATCGGGCTCCTGACGCCGGTGATCAAGGGCTATGGCACCGATATGGGCTACAAGATCGCGACCGACGCGCAGCAGGTCTATGGCGGGCATGGCTACATCCAGGAATGGGGCATGGAGCAGTATGTTCGCGACGCCCGTATCGCCCAGATCTATGAAGGGACGAACGGCATCCAGGCGATGGACCTGGTCGGGCGCAAGCTGGCGCAGAATGGCGGACGGGCGATCCAGGCGTTTGGCCGCATCGTTGCCGAGGAGGTAGCGGCGGCGAAGGCGATCGACGCGACCGCAGACCTTGCGACCCGCCTGGAGAAGGCGCTGGGCGACCTTCAGGCCGCGACCATGTGGTTCCTGGCGAACGGTATGCGCAATCCGAACAACATCGGTGCGGGCGCTGTGCCCTATATGCACCTGCTGGGCATCGTAGCGACGGGGCTGATGTGGCTGCGGATGAGCACCGCGGCAGCCCGGCTGCGTGACGGTGGCGAGGGCGATTCGGCGTTCCTGGACGCAAAGCTGGTCACGGCCAGGTTCTTCGGCGAACGCATCCTGCCCGAAACCGGCGCCCTGCGCCGCAAGATCGAGGGCGGCGCAGAGACGGTGATGGCATTGGCGCCGGAGATGTTCCTGGCCGCCTGAACGGTGACGCCCCGGGGCTTAGGTTTGGGGCGTTGCCAAGGAGCTTGGGGAAGGCGCCGGCGCAGGCGTGCGGCGCCGAACTCCGGGCAGGTCCTCGGGAACGCGGGCCTGTCCGCCTGCGGCCGGAACAGCCCCGTCGTTCTTGGTGCCGGTTCCCGCGACCGGTGGAATGGTCAGTGCCACCTGCTGCTTCATGCAATCGCGTGGGTCCGCGCGCTTGAACTGGCGGCAATTGTACAACGCCTTCTCGAAGCCGCTTGCCCGATCGCGCAGATAGCTGAACGACATGAAATTCATCTGGTCGGGCGTGACCGCGTCGGCCGACTTGGGCACCTGCTGAGCGCTGACCCAGCCCAGGAACTTGCAATGCGGTCGGTCGCCGCAGGTCTGCTCGGCGGTCGCGCGGAACGTATCGGAAGGCGCGCGCGCATCCAGGACCGCGACAAAGCCATCCGCATCGGGGCCGGCATTGGAAGGGGTGCCCACGACCGCGGCAGCAAGGCTGGCGATCGCCGCCTCGCCCAGTGCGGCATCAGCCTCCGCCAGCGCCGCGCCCGTGCGGTGTGCGTCCGACAGAACGGCGAGCTCGGTTATGGTCGGCTCCGCGCCTGACTGGCTGCGGTTGAAGGCAGGCGGTGTGCCCCACCAGCCGGACCACCGGAAGAAAAGGTGGGTGTGAACCGCCGTGATCTTGTCCAGGCTCGCCTGCCAATAGGGGACCACCCAATCGGTATGGTAGTGGGTCGCGTAGCCGACCGGCTTGTACACGCTGCCCGCGAGCGCCGCGGCCGCGACTTCGCGCGCCCGGCGCCAGGCGGCCTCGTTCGGGGTCCAGCGGGTCAACGCATGATCACAGGTGAAGGTGAACTGACACCCGGTGGTCCGCTCGGCACCCTCGAACACCACGCCGCAGACCGTTTTCGGGAAGGCGGGATGGCGCAAACGGTTGAGGATCACCTGAGCGACCGCTCGCTCGCCGACCGCATCGTCCCCGGCCTCGTACACCACTGCTGCGGCAAGGCAGTCGGTAGCGCGCGCTCTTTCCTCGGGCTTGCCCAGGAAGCGGAACGGGCGTGCGGGCGGATTGGGCGCCGTCGAGAACGGCACGGTGGCGTTGAATGCGCGTGCCTCATCCGCGGGAAGGTCGACGAACTTGATCGGCTCGACCGGAGGCAGCTCCGTCGGTGCGACGACATGCTGGCGCAACCGGGCGAGTGCGGCCGGCCTGGCGCGGGCAGGCTCGATCCGCGGCGGATGCGACACGACCCAGGCAGGCACCGTGACCGCAAAGGTCGCGATGCCTGCCAGTGCGAGCAGGAGTGGGCGGGATGTCATTGCGCCCGATGGCCTGGCGTAAAGATCGGCAAGGTCAGCTTTCGGGCAGGAAGTCGGGCACCGACAGGTATCGCTCGCCCGTGTCGTAGTTGAAGCCGAGCACGCGTGCGTTGTCGGGGAGGTCGGGCAGCTTTTGCAAGATGGCCGCGAGGGTCGCGCCCGAGGAGATGCCGACCAACATGCCCTCTTCGCGTGCGGCGCGACGGGCCATGTCCTTCGCCACCGCGGCGTCGACCTCGATCACGCCGTCGATCGCATCGGTATGGAGGTTCCGGGGAATGAATCCGGCGCCGATCCCCTGGATCGGATGGGGCCCAGGCTGGCCGCCGCCGATCACGGGCGACGCCGACGGCTCAACCGCGAATACCTTCAGGTTCGGCCACTCCTTCTTCAGCGTTTCGGCAACGCCGGTGATGTGGCCACCGGTGCCGACACCCGTGATGATCACGTCGATGGGGCTGTCGCGAAAGTCGTCCAGGATTTCCTGCGCGGTGGTGCGCGTGTGAACCTCGACATTCGCCGGGTTCTCGAACTGTTGGCACAGCCAGGCCCCGGGCGTCTGGTCCACGATTTCCATCGCGCGTTCGATCGCGCCCTTCATGCCCTTTTCACGCGGGGTGAGGTCAAACGTCGCTCCATAGGCAAGCATCAGGCGCCGTCGTTCGAGCGACATCGACTCGGGCATGACGAGGACAATCTTGTAGCCCTTCACCGCGGCGACCATGGCAAGGCCGATGCCGGTGTTGCCGCTGGTCGGCTCCACAATGGTGCCGCCGGGCTTCAGCCGCCCGTCGCGCTCCGCCGCTTCGACCATGGCAAGCGCGATACGGTCCTTGATCGAGCCGCCGGGGTTTGACCTTTCAGACTTGATCCAGACTTCCGAGCCGGGGAACAGCCGCTGGACGCGGATGTGCGGCGTCTGTCCAATGGTGTCGAGGATGGTATTCGCCTTCATGGCTTGGCTTCTCCGTGCTGCGGTTCGATTGCGAGCATGTCGGGGGGATCAAAGGTCCGCGCCGCTCCAAGTTCCGGAAACAGTCGCGCCCAGCCCAGCGTGACGGCGATCGCTCCAACACCGCCGAACACCACTGCGCCGACCGGGCCCAGCACTGAGGCGAGCACGCCGCTTTCAAACTCACCCAGTTCATTGGAGGCGGAAATGGTCAACTGCGACACCGCGCTGACCCGGCCGCGCATCGCGTCAGGTGTATGGAGCTGGATAAGCGATTGCCGGACATAGACGGACACCATGTCCGCGCCGCCCGCGATGATCAGGGCGATCAGGCTGAGCAGGAAGGCGGGAGCGACGGAGAATGTCTCGCCGAACAGGTCAATCCTGCCGGGATAGAGCCCGAGTGCGTTGGTGATGGGCGTGGCAACGCCAAAGGTCAGAATGCCGAGCCCGAAGATGACGACGGAAATCAGCATTTTCACCCCGACATTGGTCGACATGGGCCGGAACGAGAAAAAGATGGCGGTAATCGCCGCGCCGATGCCCATTCCCGCCGCCAGCACACCCAGACCCTGCGATCCGACCTTGAGAATGTCGCGGGCATAGACCGGCAGCAGCGAGGTCGCACCGGCGAGAAGCACGGCGAAAAGGTCCAGCGTGATGGTAGCAAGGACCAGCCGGTTGCGGCGGACGTAGCGAAAGCCCTCCGCTATGCGCGCAAGCGGGCGATGGTCCGTTTGCGCCGGCGGTTGAGGCACCGGGCCAATCAGGAACATGAACAGCAGCGCGATCAGAAATAGCACGGTCGCAGTACCGTAGGCGACATCCGGATGGATCGCGTACAGTAGCCCGCCGACACTCGGCCCGGCGATGGTGCCGACTTGCCACGCGATAGAGCTGACCGCGATGGCGGTGGGAAGGCTTTCGCGGGGCACCAGATTGGGGGCCAGCGCCGAATAGGCCGGGCCTGAAAAGGCGCGCGCAACGCCAAACGCGACAGCGGCGGAAAACAGCGCGGAGAGGGTCAACTGGTCCGACCAGGTGAGGTAACCCAGGGTCGCGGCGGTCACGACCAGCAGTGTCGTGGTCGCGCGCACGATCCAGCGGCGGTCCACGCTGTCGGCAACCAGTCCCACGATGGGCGTCAGCAGGAACAAGGGCACGAACTGGGCAAAGCCGATCATGCCAAGCAGAAACGCTGCTTCGTTAACCCCCATGCTCAGCCGGGCGATGTTGTACACCTGCCAGCCGATCACGATCGACATGGCGCTGACGGCGATCGTGCCGGAGAAGCGCGACAACCAATAAGCGCGGAAGTTGTGGATCGTCAGCGGGTGTGGAGGTGCGGCCATCACGCGCGGCTTTGCCGGGCGGCGCGCGATCGAGCAAGTAATTGCGCCTTTGCCCCCGCCATGCCCAGCTGTGTGCCGTTCCGGGAATCGCATGGTCGGGGCGTTGTGATACAAAGCATGGCTGTGGCGGGGGGAATTGCCCTTTCTGGCGGCGGGCCTATACGCGACCCACTTCCCTTCCCGGATCAAACGAGGTTCGTTACCCGTGGCAAAACCCCCCGCCAGCGCTGCCGCAGAGCCGGCGATTCCCAATCGCGAACGCCCGGCAGAGCCGCAGCCCTATCAGGCGTCCAAGGATGAGCTGCTGCAGTTCTACAAGGACATGCTGCTCATCCGCCGCTTCGAAGAAAAGGCAGGGCAGCTCTATGGCCTGGGCCTGATCGGCGGCTTCTGCCACTTGTATATCGGCCAGGAGGCGGTTGCGGTCGGGCTCCAGTCCGCGCTCAGCGACAAGGACTCGGTGATCACCGGCTATCGCGACCATGGCCACATGCTGTTGTGCGGGATCGAACCGCGCGACGTGATGGCCGAACTGACCGGCCGCGCGTCGGGCATCAGCAAGGGCAAGGGCGGCTCGATGCACATGTTCAGCGTCGAGCATAAGTTCTACGGCGGCCACGGCATCGTCGGCGCGCAGGTGTCGCTCGGCACGGGCCTCGCCTTTGGCCACAAATACAGCGAAGACGGCGGGGTCTGCCTTGCCTATTTCGGTGATGGTGCTGCCAATCAGGGCCAGGTGTACGAAAGCTTCAACATGGCGCAGCTGTGGGGCCTTCCCATCATCTACGTCATCGAGAACAACCAGTACGCGATGGGCACTTCGGTCAGCCGTGCGAGCTCCGAGGACCAGTTCTACAAGCGCGGCGAAAGCTTCCGCATTCCCGGCATCCAGGTGGACGGCATGGATGTGCTCGCCTGCCGTGGCGCCGCGGAAGAAGCGCTTGCCTGGGTGCGCGCCGGCAAGGGGCCGATCATCCTGGAGATGAAGACCTATCGCTACCGCGGTCACTCCATGTCCGACCCGGCCAAATATCGTTCGCGCGATGAGGTCCAGGCCGTGCGCGACAAGTCCGACCCGATCGAATTCGTCAAGCGGTTGCTGGGCGAGCAGGGGGTCGGCGAGGACCAGCTCAAAACCGTCGAGCAAGAGATCAGGAAAACCGTGAACGAAAGCGCCGACTTCGCCGAAAGCACGCCCGAGCCGCAGCTGGGCGAACTCTACACCGACGTGCTGGTGGAGAGCTACTGAGATGGCGATTGAGATCAAGATGCCCGCGCTGTCCCCTACCATGGAAGAGGGCACGCTGGCCAAGTGGCTGGTCAAGGAAGGCGATCAGGTAAAATCCGGCGACATCATGGCCGAGATCGAGACCGACAAGGCGACGATGGAATTCGAGGCGGTTGACGAAGGCACCGTGGCGAAGATCCTGGTTGCCGAGGGTACCGACAACGTAAAGGTCGGCACCGTGATCATGCAGCTCACCGGCGAGGGCGAAGAGCCCGTCGCGACCGGCGAGGGCAAGTCCGAGGCCGAAGCACCCCGCATCGAGCAGGGCGAGGCGGCTGACCAGAAGGGTGAAGCGACCCCTGAGCCCAAGCAGGTTGAGACTGGCGCGCGTCAGCTGTTCGAGGCGGCAAGCCACACAGCTGAGGTCGACAGCCCGGAGGTGCCGGCCGGCACCGAAATGGTGAAGCTCACCCTTCGCGAGGCTCTGCGCGATGCCATGGCCGAGGAAATGCGCAAGGATCCGCGCGTCTTCGTCATGGGCGAAGAGGTTGCGCAGTATCAGGGCGCTTACAAGGTCACCCAGGGCCTGCTGGACGAGTTCGGCGACAAGCGGGTGATCGACACCCCGATCACCGAATACGGCTTCGCGGGCGTCGGCACGGGCGCGGCGATGGGCGGCCTTCGCCCGATCGTCGAGTTCATGACCTTCAATTTCGCCATGCAGGCGATCGACCACATCATCAACTCGGCCGCCAAGACCAACTACATGTCGGGTGGCCAGATGCGCTGTCCCATCGTGTTCCGTGGTCCGAACGGCGCGGCAAGCCGCGTGGGCGCGCAGCACTCACAGAACTTCGGCCCTTGGTACGCCAGCGTTCCCGGCCTGATCGTGATCGCACCTTATGATGCGCAGGACGCCAAGGGGCTGCTCAAGGCGGCAATCCAGACCGAGGATCCCGTCGTGTTCCTCGAGAACGAGCTGCTCTACGGTCGCACGTTTGAAGTGCCCAAGCTCGACGACTTCGTTCTGCCGATCGGCAAGGCGCGAGTGATGCGGGCGGGCAAGGACGTGACAATCGTGTCCTACTCGATTGGCGTGGGCGTGAGCCTGGAAGCGGCCGAGACGCTGGCGGCCGAGGGTATCGATGCGGAGGTCATCGACCTGCGCACGCTGCGCCCGCTCGATCGCAAGACGGTGCTGAAGAGCCTGGCGAAGACCAATCGCCTCGTCGTGGTGGAAGAGGGTTGGCCGACCTGCTCGATCGCGTCCGAAGTCGCGGCGTTCGTGATGGAAGAAGGCTTCGACGACCTCGACGCGCCGGTGCTGCGTGTCACGGACGAGGACGTGCCGCTGCCCTACGCCGCAAATCTCGAGAAGGAAGCGCTCATCAACGCGGACAAGGTCGTCCGCGCGGTGAAGAAGGTTTGCTACCGCCAGTAAGGCGGTAGCGGCCCATATGCTTTGTCAGCAGGTCGCGGGGGTGACCCCTGCGACCTTGTAAACGCCATCGGGATGCGTTGCGGCCGAGCCGGCACTGGAATCGCTGGTCAGGTCGCGGCGGTCGCGGACCGACATGGACGCGACCTCGGTTATGTTCTTCTCCGCGATCCACTTACCGGCGATCAGCGGCTGGTATTTGTAGAACACCTCAACGAACATGGTGGCGCCATCCTGAAGCGCGATCGTTTGTGTGTAGCCGCTGGCCAAGGCGGTGCTAGGTCCGACGCCCACAAGGTTCGTGTCGCCCGACCGCCCGAACGCAGACGCATGCGAGGTCTGATCGCCAAAGCAACGTTGCCAGCCGATCCTGTAGGTCGAGTTGGTGGAGGTGTTTGCGACGGGTTCGACGTCCGACAAGATCACGCGGCCGTTCTTCTTGAGATCGAGCCCCTTATCGCCACCCGACTCCATCTGGGCGCCCTGGAACAGGTCGTTGATGTCGACATCGGTGATCTTCTTTGCCGAGAGCTTCGAGCCGTTGCCCATCCGTGCTGCGTTGTCGGCGATCTGCAGCGCGATCTGGCTGATACGCATTCGCACCGTGATATAGTTGGCGAGCTCCGATCCGCCGAGTATCATCGTGATGAAGATCGGCGCCATCAGGGCGAACTCGATCAACGCCACGCCACGGTGCTGATCGCGCAGCCGGGCAAGCAAGCGAGTCATAGGCAGTTCCGGACGGTCTTGGTGACAGTGTAGGAGCCCTGGTCGGTATAGGGCTGGTTCTGGAGTACCGATTCCGCGACCACGGTCTGCGTCGCCGGAAGGCTGGGGACGAACTTGTGCAGCGGTAGCATGCGCGGGTAGGTGACCGTGACGGTGTACACGGTCTTGTCCTTGGCGCCGCCCTGACCGGCGTCGCCGCCGTCGTCGTCCCATGTGCTGTTGTTGTTCGTGTCGGTATACGGCTCTCCGGCGTCGCAACGGCCGTTGCCGTTGGTATCCGTCCAATCTTCCGCTCGAGCGGCCGCCGCGTCCGTAAAGCTGCGGTAGAACCGGCGCTCGAACTTGATGTCCGAATTGTTGACCAAGGCGCGAACCTGCGCGCGCACCTTGTTATCGATCAGTGCCTGGCGGTCCTCGTCTGAGTTCGCCTCCAGTCCGCTGTCACGCGACGTTTTCTGCACGACGCCCTGCAGGGTGGCACGCAGATAGAGGCTATGCGCAATGTCGAAGCCGCCGATCAGCATGCAGCAGAACACGGGCGCCATGATGCCGAACTCGATCACCGTGGCACCGCGTTCGTCGCGGGACAGCAAACCGCGCATCATTGCGTGAGCCTTAGCTGGGAGATCTGGTTCGCGATCGACGCGAATGTCGCCTGGATCTCCGCCGCATTGTTGGCGCTATAATAGCGGCCTGAGGTGGCGCACGCCGTAAGACGCGTCACCGTTGTTGGGTCGACATAGCCAAAGGTGATCACCCACAGAGTGATGTTCTTGTTCTTAATGGCATTGCAGACGGCGGTGGTGCGTGCGTTCACTTGCTGTGTTAGCACGCCGTTGTTGGTACAGCCTTCACTTGGAACGGTGCCGCTGTCCGTCTGTCGCCGATCGTACCAAGCAATACCATAGGCCTGGTAATTGGAACTGTCCGTGCACGTGTCGCCATCGGTCATGAAGATCATGTGCCGGTCGATCTCGCCGCCCTGTGGTGTGTACTTGTTCTCCGACGCGAACAGACCTCCGTTGCCGTTATTATCGCCGGCTGACATCAATCTGCCGCCCCAACTCAGGCCAATGTCATGGTATGTGTTTGGCCCCGCCGTCATTGAGTCGACATAGCCGCCGAAAAGGCCTGCATCGGGCCATGATTGCAGCTTCTTCGCTGCGAGCGGACAGCCGTAAACTGACCCATCCTTCGGCGTATCCCTGTTGTAGCGATCGGACATGGTAAAATTTCCGGCGTCATCACGGCGCGTGTAGATCATGCCAGGTAGGAGTGGCCCCCAAAGGCTGCCCGCATCGCCAGCGGTTGGGACAGAATCCAAATCAAGGTCGCGAGCTCCCGCCGGAATGGGGGAGTAGCTCGCCTGCTTGACTGTGGCGCGCTCCTCTACGCAGCCATCCCAGTTCATTGGCTTCTTCGTACCGTTATTGCCGATCCAGGCCGAAAGGCCCGTGTTGAAGCTGCTACCGTTCTTAAGGGCTGAAACCCTCTGGAAGAATTGGGAGTAGCGCCAGTCCCACCATTCGTCGCCCGCCGCTGGGTCCTCAAGCTCGGTCAGCGTGAACTCGTTATCCGTGACGGTTTGATCCGTGGAGCAGGTACTCTTTCCGTTGTTGAAATTCCAAGTGTAATTGCTGAGTTGCTCACTGTGAGTGGTTCTCTTGGTGCCGGTCGGGTACCATTGGTAAGACGTAGTCGACACGGACTCAGTGAACTTGTTGTATTTGTACAATGTTGCAGTGCTGTCATTGCACATCAATGACGGAACACCATCAACGCTGATCTTGGTAGTCTTGGCCTTAGCCTTGCTGGGGTCAATGTCCCACCAGCGACCGCGGCGGGACTGATAGGGCCAGGTGTCGGCAAGCCACTCGGGTTTGAGAAGGCCACCGACATTGACGTTGGTAGCGTAGGGCACAAACCCGAAGCGAATTTGTACCTGGTTACCAGTCCCGCCCGACGGCGTACCGGTCGTGCAATTTGCATCCGTATCGAGCCGCGCCACGATCTCGTAGAAGCACTTCACGGCGACCTTCAGGCTTTGCAGCTTGGTTTGCGTGTCGCCCGATGGGCGCTCGTTCATCGACCCGGTGTTGTCGAGCACGAACATGATATCCGTATTCGGCAGCCGCATCTCCGCGTCGCAACTGACGCTGAGTGTCTCCTGCTTGCGGCCAAGGACACGCATCAGCGTCATTGGCACCGTGGCACTGGCGCTACCGGTTACCTTGCCAGCATTCTCGGTGAATTCGCGGGTCAGGGCATTGGTGCCATACGCACCGGTCCGGTAGTTCGCGTTGAAGAAGCGGTTTGCGGCGGTCAGGTCGTCGGAGCCCCAGGTTCCCGATCCCATCTGCTTGCGGCCGGCAAGCGCGCCCGCGTCACATGCGTGCTGCAGCCGTGTCTTGGCGATGTACATGCGCGCAATGTCGACCCCACCGCCGACCATGCCGCAGAATGGAATTATGGCGATGCACATCCAGGCAAGGGCCGCGGCGCGCACGTCGCGGACGAGCCGCGCCAATACGCCGCCCCCGCTCTGGCCCCTGTTCACGACTGCCCTGGTCATCCGTTCTGCCCGCACCTTACAATTCCGGTCGGATATGGACCCGGCCCCGCTAAGGGCGTTTGAAGCGTCATGATTAAATCCGAGATAACCGCTGCCGAGGGGAGTGCAGCAGAGCAGGGCCTCGCCCTGCGCTATGTCCCTGCGGACCGGCGTGAGGGGATGGCAGCCCTGTTGGCGCTAGACCGGACGCTGGGCGGGATCCTGCGCTCCACGCGTGAGCCGATCGTGGGGCAGATGCGGCTGGTTTGGTGGCGCGATGCTCTTGAGGCACTCGACCGGTCCCCGCCGCCTGCCGAGCCGGTGCTGGCGGCACTGGCGGCGAAGGTGCTCCCTCATGGTGTCAGCGGAGCGCAGCTGGCGGCCGTGGTTGAGGGTTGGGAAGCGCTACTCGCGCCCGTGCTCGACGATGTGGCCGTGGACGAACACGCCCGCGCGCGTGGCGGTGGGCTGTTCACGGCGGCGGCGCGGATGCTGGGTGACGTTAGCTCAGCAGCAGCGGCGGCGGCGGCAGCGGCAGGGCAGGGCTGGGCGCTCGCAGACCTGTCACGCAACCTGTCGACGCAGGAAGTCGCAATGCACGCGCGAAATCAGGCTGCCGCACGATTGAAAGAGGCGTTTGCAACGCGCTGGCCCTCGCGATTGCGCGGGCTAGGCGCGCTGGCGATGCTTGCCCGGATGGACCTGGAACCGCATCCCCGGCCGCCCGGCCATCCGGCACGGGTGTGGCGGCTGCTGCGGTTCCGGGTGACTGGACGTTAGTCGATGCCCAGGTCCGCCGGTCCGAAGGCGTCGGGCAACAGCTCCGACAAACGGTAGCTGCGCACCGCATTGCCTTCGGCTGCGCCGCAATGAACCGGCAGGTCACGGCCGCCCATCTGGGCCGCTTCGTTGAGCACCTGCCGGCACCGGCCGCAGGGACTGACCGGAACGGCGCCCGTCGCGCGACCATCGGAGTCCATGGCCCCGCCGATCACCCCCACCGCCACGATCTCCCGCAAGCGCCCCTGGGCACTGGCCGTGGCGACCGCGACCGTTTCGGCGCACAGTGACAGGCCGTAGCTGGCGTTCTCAAAATTCGCGCCGGTCACGACGCTGCCATCCGCCATCAACAGTGCAGCACCCACCGCAAAGCGCGAATAAGGTGCGTGCGCATGGAGTGCCGCCGCGCGAGCCGCCTCGATCAGTCTGGTCTTGTCGTCGCTCATGCTGCCTCTCACGCGCTCAGGGCGCCACCACGTTCCAGCCCACCGGACCCTCTGTCCCGTCGATATGCCGCATGTCGGTCGCGCGCCACATCTGCCAGGTTCGCGCCGGGTAGCTGGGCGTGAGGATGTTGCCGACTGCCCACACGGGCCGGGGCAGCGCGGCGGTGATGCCGAATGCCCGATCAACGGAGCGCGACACACGCACCAGCACCGGCTTTCCGGTATGCGCCTCAACCGTCGAGAGAAAGCCGCGCAGGTCCGCAATCAGCTTCGCCGGTTCGGGACGATCGGCACAGTCTGGCCGGAACGAAATGTCGACCGCAGCGGGAAGGGCGTCATCCACGCGAGGCACCACGACGTTGAACGCATTCGCCTGGTCGACCGCGGGCTGGCAGAGCGAAAACAGGTGCACCGCGCCGCGCCGTAGCCCCGCGTCGGGCAATGCCGCCCAATTTGCCTCGAAATCCAGCGCGCGCCGACGCGCACCGTCGGTTGCGACGATGTACGCGAAGTCCGCGCCCGAGGCCCGCACGGTGCCCCAGTCGACCGGGCCCGGATCGATCGGCAGGTCGATCCCCTGGAGCGGGTAGCGCGCGATTGACGGGTGCCATCGAGTGGCGCCGATCCAGCCGCCCATGACCAATAGGCCGAGCGCGAGCAGCCACCCGATCGGGCGGGCAAGACCCCAGAGCATGTCGTCAGTTCCTGATGTGCAGCGCGCAAATGAGCGTGAAGAGCCGTCGCGCCGTATTGAAGTCCACGTCTATCTTTCCCTCCAGCCGCTCACGGAGCAGCTCGGCGCCTTCGTTGTGAATCGCCCGGCGCGCCATGTCCACCGTTTCGATTTGTCCGGCCGTCGCTTGCCGGATCGCGCGGTAATAGCTGTCGCACAAGGCAAAATAGTCGCGGATCAGCCGCCGGAACCGGCCCATGGCGAGGACCAGTGTTTCCAGGTGGCTGCCGTCAATGCGGTGCAGGCCCAGCCCCAGCCGCCCTTCCGCACTGGCCAGGTGCAGCTTGAACGGGCCGGCATAGCCGTCCGGGTAAAGACGTTGAGGCGCGAAATGATTGTTCTCGATCAGGTCCACGATCGCGACGCGGCGTTCCTGGTCCACGTCCCCCGAACGCCAGCCAATGCTGTCCTGGTCAAGCTCGACCTCGATGATCCGCGGATCGGCCATGCCGCCTCGTAGGACGGTTGCGACGAGCCGACAAACATTCTCGATCACGCCGGATGGTCGCGATGGGGCATCAAGGGATAAGGTGCGCGGATGGCCACACTCGCTTTTCCGATTCCCGCCCCCACCGCGACCCACGAACCCCAGCAGCTGCCCCGCAACGTCGAGGCGGAGGCCGCGATGCTGGGCGCCATGATGATCGACAATCGCCTGGCGGACGATCTGGTCGACCGGCTGGAGCCGGTTCACTTCTTTGAACCCGTCCACGGGCGCATCTTTGCCGCGATCAAGACGCTGCGCGGCAACGACATGCTCGCGACGCCAGTGACGTTGCGCCCGATGTTCGAAGCGGACGAGGGCATGAAGGAACTGGGCGGCCCCGCCTATCTTGCCGGCCTGACCGGCTCTGGCGCCGGGCTGATCGGTGCGCGCCAGTTCGCGCAGCAGATCTATGATCTAGCCATGCTGCGCGCGCTGGTCACCGTCGGCCGGACGCTGGTGGAGCGCGCGATCGACACCTCGGAAGAGGTGAACCCACGCGCGCAGATCGAGCTCGCGGAGGAGGAGCTCTACAAGGTCGCCGGAGAGGGCGTGACCGAGAACGCCGTCAAGACCTTTGCCCAGGCGACCACCATGGCGGTCAAGATGGCCGAACGGGCGCTGAACTCGGGCGGCAATCTGTCGGGCGTCACGACCGGGCTCGATTCGATCAATGCCAAGATCGGCGGCATGCACCATTCGGACTTGATGATCCTGGCGGGCCGGCCCGGCATGGGCAAGACGTCGCTTGCGACCAACATCGCCTTCAACGCCGCGCGCCGCTGGATGCGCGACATGGCGGACGGGATCGCGCCCAAGGATTCGGTCGGGGCCAAGGTCGCGTTCTTCAGCCTGGAAATGAGCGCGGATCAGCTCGCCACACGTATTCTGGCGGAGCAATCGCGGATCAGCTCCGAAAGCTTGCGCATGGGCAAGATCAGCAAGCAGGAGTTCGCGCAGCTGGCTGCGGCAGCTGCCGAGCTCGAGAACCTGCCCTTGTTCATCGACGACACCGGCGGCCTGTCGATCAGCGCGCTGCATACCCGCGTGCGGCGGCTGCAGCGGCGTCACAACAACGAGATCGGCCTGGTGGTGGTCGACTATCTGCAGCTGCTGACCGGGTCGGGCAAGGCGACCGACGGTAGTCGCGTGCAGGAAATCTCGGAGATCAGCCGTGGCCTGAAGACGCTGGCCAAGGACATGAACGTCCCGGTGCTTGCCCTTTCACAGCTCAGCCGTGCGGTGGAAAGCCGTGAGGACAAGCGGCCGATGTTGTCGGATCTGCGTGAATCTGGTTCGATCGAGCAGGACGCGGACATGGTCTGGTTCGTCTTCCGCGAAGATTACTACATGGCCGCCAAGGAGCCCAAGAAGCCCCAGGACGGTGACGACTCCAAGACGCATGAGGATCATGCGCGCTGGATGTCCGACATGGAGCGGATCTACGGCCTGGCCGAGTTGATCGTTGCGAAGCAGCGACACGGCGCGACGGGCAAGGTCTTGCTGAAGTTCGACCCGACGATCACCCGGTTCTCCGACTATGCCGGGTACTGAGCGGGGCTGACCAGGGGGGCGACTTGCCGCGCCGCTGGCGGGCGCCCACCTCCCGGACATGGCGTATCAGGTTTCACGGCGGGGACAGGCGGTGGCGGTCGTTCCCGCGGCCGTGTTAACGGCGTTGCTGGGCTGGCTGTTGCTGATCGGGTCGCGGTTCGACCAAAGCCGGAGCGAGGATGACGGGCTGGCCGTCTTCTCGCCCGAGCTCGAAACGCTGCCCAAGCCGGTTCGCATCGTGCCAGCGCGCCACAGGGTGCATCGCCGCCGGGGTGAGGCGGCACCGCCCAACCTTCGTTCCAATGCGACCGAACTCGTGGCCCCCGAGCCCGTCGTGCTCCCGATCCAGCCCCCGCCAATGATCGTCGCGCCGGTTGCGGGACTGGGTATGCAGGCGAGCCAGGGCGCGGCCCAGGTACCGGGGCCTGGTACCGGCGCGGGCGGGCACGGGAACGGCACGGGTAGCGGCGGGTCGGGCGACGGCGATGGTGATGGGCTCGACACCGCGCCCAGGCGGATCAAGGGCAAGATCACCGACCGCGACTGGCCTCCGGGCGCGGGCGACGCGGGTGAGGGCGGTGTCGTGTCGGTGCGCTATTATGTCGAGGTCGATGGCCGAGCCACCGGATGCCGGATCACTCATTCGAGCGGGAGCGTGGCGCTGGACGAAACGACATGCCGCCTGATCGAACAACGCTTCCGTTACCGACCCTCACTCGACGCTGATGGGCGGCCGGTGCGGTCGATCATCGTGGTTGATCATGAGTGGGTGAACGAGTTGAGCCTTGCAGACCGGGAGGCGGCGCGGCGTTGACGTTCGGCCCGCGTTCATGGCGCAGATCAGAGCATTGAAGCGCAATTTGGGGAGCCTTGATCAAGCGCTCTCTCGTTTTCCTACTGCACCGCTTACCGTGCCCGCAGGCGCGCAGTTTACTGGAAGGACTGGAAGCTTTGGCGGGCCGGTCGAGATGCGCGCGGTCACCGGCGAAAGTCGCGATCCAGGCGATCTCCGTGAGCGAATTCACGACGGGCGCAACAATGGCCAGTCGAGCAAGAGCGCGGCCTTTCGCTTGCCGCGTGAGGCGGACATTGTCGGCGGCATGGCGGTCCGTTTTGTGTTGGACGGGCTGTCCGACGCGGAGCAGCGTTAGCTGGATGATCGCACCACGGTGCTTCGCGATCAGGTGAACGCGCGGCGCCTGGGCGTGGGCACGCCACCGCCCAGGCGCTGATCGTCCGGTCAGGGCTGGCCCGTGCCGCCCGCCGCGCCATAGACCTGGCCGGTCGCAAAGCTGGCGTCGGCGGCGGCGAGCTGGACGTAGATGGAGGCAAGCTCGACCGGCTGGCCAGGTCGGCCAAGCGACGTGTCCCCGCCGAACTGCTTCAGCTTCTCCGCGGTTGCGCCGCCTGCGACCTGCAACGGCGTCCAGATCGGGCCGGGCGCGACGCCATTGACGCGGATGCCCTTGGGGCCAAGCTGCTTGGCGAGGCTCTTGGTGAAATTCATCATCGCCGCCTTCGTCATGGCGTAATCGACCAGGTTCTCCGACGGGTCATATGCCTGTTCGGAGGTCGTCTGGATGATGGTGGAGCCGGTGGGCATGTGCGGCAGTGCCGCCTGCGTGATCCAGAACATCGCATAGATGTTGGTCTTCATGGTCGCGTCGAAGTCATCGCTGGTCAGTTCGGCCAGCGATTGGCGCTGCTGCTGGCGGCCGGCATTGTTGACCAGTATGTCCAGCCCGCCCAGTTCCTTGACAGCGCGGTCGACCATGGTGCGGCACCATTTCTCGTCGCGGATGTCGCCGGGCAGCAGCACTGCCTTGCGGCCAGCGGCGCGAATCAGGTCGGCGACCTCCTTGGCGTCGGGCTCCTCGGCGGGAAGGTAGCTGATCGCGACATCGGCGCCCTCACGCGCGTAAGCTATGGCAGCAGCGCGGCCCATGCCGGAGTCGCCCCCGGTGATCAGGGCCTTGCGGCCCTGCAACCGGCCGGACCCCTTGTAGCTTGTTTCGCCATGGTCGGGACGCGGGGTCATCTTGCCGGCAAGCCCCGGGAAGGGCTGCATGCCGGTTGAGAAAGGCGGGCGCGGATATTTGGTTGTCGGGTCAGTCAGCGGGGCAGCGGTGCTTTGCGCGGTCTGCGCGCCCGCGTCGCTGCTGACGCCGGCCGCGGCGATCCCCACGGCCGCGCCGCCCATTACGTCGCGTCGTGACATCCCAATTTCCCCATCAGCCATCGGTGAACTCTCCATTCGGTCCGACGGGCAACGAATTGGGGGCGCCAGGGTTGCCGGTCAGCGTTGCCCCAGACTGGATACCTGGTGAATACCGCACTCGATCTTGTCGAACCCGCGCCACCGCCCTGCGCGCGGGTCTTCACCGGGCCTGACCGGGCTGGTGCAGGGCATGCAGCCGATCGACGGATAACCCTGAGCCTCGAGTGAATGGCGGGGCAGGTCGTGGCGCAGGAAATAGGCCTCGAGGTCGGGTTTCCGCCAATCGGCGAGCGGGTTCAGCTTCAGCCGCCCGTCCTCCGCCTCGAAGCGCGGCAGGGCGCGTCGGGTGCCGGCCTGGAAGCCTTTGCGTCCCGAAAGCCACGCATCGAATGGAAGGAGAGCGCGGGTAAGCGGCTCCACCTTCCGTATCTCGCAGCATCCGTCAGGATCATAGGCATAGCGTTCATTCGACGGGTCACGCGCGGCCAGGCGGACCGCATCGGGAGCAAAGACGCGAATGTTTGTCAGTCCCAGATGCTCGACCAGCCTGTCGCGGTAGCTCAACGTTTCGGGGAACATGCGGCCGGTATCGGTGAAGATGACCGGGGTCGCGGGATCGACCGCGGCGACCATGTGGAGCAGCACCGCCGACTCCGCGCCGAACGACGACACTGCAGCGATGCGGCCGCGCATCTCGCCCAGCACCACGCGCAGCATGTCCGGCGCGGGGACACCGGCAAAGCGGTCTTCCAGCGCCTCTGCTTCCACAGCGGAGAAGGCCGGTGCCGTGTCGATCACGTCAGGTCGGCGGCCGGCTTCAGCCATGCCGACGTTTCCACACGGGCACGGCCGTGTCAGCGGCTCGCTGGTAGACCTGGTCGTAACGCGAAAGGCTGCGGCGGAGCGTGGCGGCGTCGATCTCCGCTTCGGGCGCGAAGCTGTCAAAGCCGCAGCGGCGCATGTGCGGCAACTGGTCGACCAGCACGTCACCTGCTGCCCGCAATTCGCCCTTATAGCCGGCCTCGCGAAGGATTCGCCCTGAGGAATAACCGCGGCCGTCCCGGTAGGTCGGAAAGCTCACCTCGATCAGCGCCAGCCGATCAAGGTACGGCAGGAGCGCGCGAGCATCGTCGCCGGCTTCCAGCCGCACTGCCGTGGCATTCGATTGTTCGACGAGGAACGCGTCGAGCGTTACCGCCGGCTCGTCATGGGGCTGGTCGTCGCGGAAGCGCAACTCGGGTTCGCCGCCGATGTCGGTCTGATCGGCATCAGCCATAGATAGCCTCCTTGAACGGCTCCATGCCGACGCGGCGATAGGTGTCCAGGAAGCGTTCGCCCTCCGTCCGGACCGCGAGATAGCGGTCGGTGACGCGTTCGATCGCGTCGACCACACCGTCTTCGGAAAAGCCCGGCCCGGTGATCTTGCCAAGGCTGACATCCTCCGCACCCGACCCGCCGAGCAGCAACTGGAAGTTTTCGGTGCCTTTCCGGTCGACCCCCAGAATGCCGATATGGCCGGCATGATGGTGGCCGCAGGCGTTGATGCAGCCTGAGATCTTGAGCTTCAGTTCGCCGAGATCCCGCTGTCGCTCCGGGCTGGCGAAGCGGGTCGCGATCTTTTGCGCGACCGGGATCGAACGGGCGTTAGCGAGGCTGCAATAATCAAGGCCGGGGCAGGCGATGATGTCGCTGATCAGGTCGAGGTTCGCCTCGGCCAGCCCAGCCTCGGTCAGTGTCTGCCACACCGCTGCCAGGTCGGCGATGCGGACATGCGGCAGGACGATGTTCTGCGCGTGGGTAACCCGCAGCTCGTCGGCGCTGTAGCGCTGCGCCAAGTCAGCCATGACGTCGATCTGGTCGGCGGATGCATCGCCCGGGATACCGCCCACCGGCTTCAGGCTGATCGTCACGATGGCGTAGCCGGGTTGCTTGTGAGCGCGGGTGTTCTGGTCGAGCCACACCGCGAAATCGGGATCGCTGCGGTCGACCTCTGCCGATGCATTCGCGTCGAAGGGCGGCGGCGCGAACATGGCGCTGATCCGCTCTAGCTCGGTCGCTGGCGGGTCGATGCCGAGCTGCTTGACGAGGGCGAACTCCTCCTCGACCTGACGGCGATACTCGTCCGCGCCGATCTCGTGCAGCAGGATCTTGATCCGCGCCTTGTAGATGTTGTCGCGCCTGCCGTAGCGATTGTAGACGCGCAGGCACGCTTCCAGATAGCTCATCAGGTCGTCCGCGGGCACGAAGTCGCGGATTTCGGGCGCGATCATCGGTGTCCGGCCCATGCCGCCGCCGACAAAGATGCGGGCCCCGACCTGGCCATCCCGGCTGACCAGCTGAATGCCGATGTCGTGCAGGCGCATGGCGGCGCGATCCTCGTCCGCCGCAATCACGGCGATCTTGAACTTGCGGGGCAGGTAGCTGAATTCGGGGTGGAAGGTCGACCATTGGCGGATCAGCTCCGCCCAGGGCCGCGGGTCCGTCACTTCGTCCGCGGCAGCGCCGGCGAACTGGTCGGACGAGATGTTCCGGATGCAATTGCCGCTGGTCTGGATGGCATGCATCTCCACCGTCGCAAGCTCGGCCAGGATGTCCGGCGCGTCCAACAGCTTGATCCAGTTGTACTGGATGTTCTGACGGGTGGTGAAATGCCCGTAGCCGCGGTCGTACTTTCTTGCGATGTGGCCGAGCATTCGCATCTGACGGCTGTCAAGCGTGCCATAAGGGACCGCGACGCGCAGCATATAGGCGTGCAGTTGAAGGTAGAGCCCATTCATCAGCCGGAGCGGCTTGAACTGGTCCTCGGTCAGCTGGCCGGACAGGCGGCGCGCCACCTGGTCGCGGAACTCGTCGACCCGGGCATCGACGATGCCCTGATCATATTCGTCATAGCGATACATCAGATTACCCAGGCACCGGCATCGGGATCGGCCGGCTTCAATGTCAGGTCAGGGCGCACGGTGGGGCCAAGCGCGCGGATGCGGTCCTTGATATGCGCGGGGCGGGGCCCCTCGGGGCTTGGCGTCGCGTCAATCACGTAGGGGCCGTTCACGCGGCGGGCACCTTCTTCGGCCCGGGCGACGGCCTCACCATTGGCCCCGACATCGGCAGCGTCGGCCAGATGACGGGACCAACCGGACCCGGTCCACCAGACCACATCGCCCGTGGGCAGGTCGTTTCCGGTAAGGAGCTTCATGCCGACAGCCCTTCGGCGACGCGGGCCCAGCGGGCAAGCCGGTCCTCCGCGTCCGACAGGAGCACCACCTCACCCACGACGATGATCGCCGGGCTGACCACCCGTTCGCGCGCCACCATAGGTCCGAGGTCCGCCAGCAGCGTGCGCAGCGCGCGATGGCCGGCGAGCGTACCTTTTTCCAGCACCGCGACCGGCATGTCGGGGGCAACCCCGTCCGCCATCAGCTTGTCGGCGATATCGCCCGCGGTCGCGACGCCCATGTAGATGACAAGCGTGCGGCCCTGGCCGGCAAGCCCCGACCAGTCCTGCTCGGACAGGCCCTTGCACTGGCCGGCGACGAACGACACCGCCGAGCTATGATCGCGATGGGTCAGCGGCAACATGGCCTCTGCCGCGCAGCCAAGCGCCGCCGAGACACCGGGAATAACCTCAACCCGCAGGCCCGCTGCACGGACCGCCTCCACCTCTTCGCCGCCGCGGCCGAAGATGAAGGGGTCGCCGCCTTTCAGGCGCACCACGATCGCGCCCGTCTTCACGTGCGCGACGATCAGGGCGTTGATTGCTTCCTGGGGCAAGGTGTGACGGTTGCGGCTCTTCGCGACCGAGATGCGCTGTGCGGTCGAGGGTGCGAAATCGAGCACGCGCGGATCGATCAGGCCGTCATGCACGACCACATCAGCCTCGCGCAGCGCCTCCACGGCGCGAACGGTGAGCAGGCCGGGATCACCGGGCCCAGCACCGACCAGGATGACGCGACCGCGACTGGCAGGATCGAGAAGGCTTGTCATGATCGGGGGATTTGCTCCCCCGGGCCGCAACCCGCAACCGCCTGCCTGCTTGTGTGGAGGTAAGGGCAGCTTTGCACAGCTGCCCGGCCCGCCAGCGGCAAAGGCGCGACAGCCCGACCGTTCAGGTCAGCCGGGCCAGGGCCGCCGCGTGATCGCGGATGATCGCTCGTGTCGAGTTGTCGGTGTCGAACACGCTGTACCAACCCTGCGGTTCGTGCGGCGGATCGCCGAGGTAGCTGTGGTCGCCACGCTGGAACCGGAAGTCCGGATGCTCGGCCCGGCCCTCGCCGCCCCAGCCCCAGAAGTTCGAACCGGCAACCGGGCCGTTCGGACCGGTGCCGGCCATCACCGCCGCATAGATCTGCTGGTAATAGCGGTCGCGGAACGCGGTGCTGGCCGAGGGAGAATAGCCAACGTCGCGGGGGAAGCCGAATTCCTCTATGACCAGCGGCTTCCCGATCTGTCGGGCAAGCGCGACGTGACTATCCAGGTAATCGGCAACCTTGGCGGCGCCGGCCTTCTCGGTCCCGGCCAGGTCCTTGTCGTCCACCCAGGTCCAGTTGAGCGGCCACACGTGGGCCGTGCAATAGTCGATCTCCGGTGCCTGATGAACCTGCGTGTAGATCGCGGCGTCTTCCAGCGAACCCTTCAGTCCCTCGCTGCCCGTTGATACGAGGTGATTGGGGTCGATCGACTTGATCAAGCGTGCGGTGCCGCGCACCCAGGCCGTGAAAGCAGGCAGATTGCGGCGACCCACCGCTTCGCTGCCGCCCGGCCGTGCTTCATTGGCAAGCTGCCACGCCATGATCGCTGGGTCATCGGCATAGCGCTGGCCGGTGATCGTGTTGGTTCGCCCGACGACGCTGCGAACATAATCATGGTATAGCGCGACCGCGGCGGGCGTGGAATAAAAGGCCGACGTCCGGTCCGCGAACTCCGGCCAGGGGTGGGCCGGGTCGTTCATGTCGATATACTGGCCGCCGTTGACGTAGCTGAGGTACGTCATCATGCCGCCCGACCATTCCCAGAAATTCGTCAGGTACAGCACGCCCTTGATGCCACGCTGGCCCATTTCGGCGAGGCAGTAATCAAGGCCAGCGAGCAGGGTGGGGTCGTAGCTCTTGGCCGCAGTGCGGAAGGCAGGGCGCACCGAGTTTTTGAGAGGGCCCTCTTCGGCCGAGGCGAGCAGGCGCAGGTTCGTCACTCCAGTCGCAACCAGGGCATCGAGCTCACGGCGCAAGCGGTCACGGTTGCCGAACGGGCCATCAGCGCCAAGATATGCGCCCGACCACATGTTCGCGCCAACAAAGCGGTAGCGCCGGCCGGCAACCACCAGCCGGGTGCCCTGACGCCCGACGATGCCTTTGCGCGACTTCGCTTCAGCCGGCAGAGCGTCGCTGGCAGCTAGGGCCAGGCCCGCCCCGATACAGGCACGACGATCGATCAAGGTTCTTTCCTTCTTTGAAGCGTCAAAGGTCGCGCAAGCCAATGCCGATCGTTGCGCGCGCGGCATCGGCTTCGTTCGACACGACCGGGTAGGCGCAATAATCCGCGGCGTAGAAGGCACTCGGCCGGTGGTTGCCCGACCAGCCGACCCCGCCGAACGGCGCGTTGGAGGATGCGCCATTGGTGGGGCGATTCCAGTTGACGATCCCAGCGCGAATGTTGGCCCAGAACCGGTCGTATAGCGCGGGCGTCTGGCTGATCAGAGAGGCGGACAAGCCATAGCGGGTGTTGTTCGCTTCCGCGATCGCAGCATCGAAGTCATCGGCGCGGATGATCTGGAGGATTGGGCCGAAAAGCTCCACGTCCGGCTTTTCGGCGACCTTGGTCACGTCAATCAATGCCGGCAGCAGGAAGGGGCGGTCGGGAACGGGCCGTTCGGGATGCCGGATCGGGCGGCCGCCCTGCATCATCAAGGCGAGAAAGCTTTCGGTCAGCTGATCGGCGGTGTCGTTGTCGATCACAGGGCCCATGAACGGGGCAGGATCCGCATGCGGCTCCCCCACGATCAGGCGCGACAAGATCTTTGCAATCTCGTCAAGCAAGCCGTCGGCCAGGCTTTCCTGCACGATCAGGCGTCGCGCCGCAGTGCAGCGCTGGCCGGCGGTGGCGAAGGCCGACTGCACCACCAGCACGGCGGCCGCGTGGAGGTCCGGCGTGTCCCAGACCACCAGGGGGTTGTTGCCGCCCATCTCCAGCGCCAGGATCTTTTCCGGCCGATCGGCGAACAGGCGATTGAGGTTCAGGCCCGTCCTTGCCGCCCCCGTGAACAGGAGGCCGTCGATGTCACGGTGCGCGGCCAGCGCCTTGCCCTCCGCGGGGCCGCCCAGAAGCAGGCGAATGCAATCGTCAGGCACGCCGGCGGCTAGGTAACAGTCGACCAGGAACGCGCCGGTCGCGGGTGTCTTCTCCGACGGCTTGAACACCACCGCGTTGCCCGCGATCAGCGCCGGGACGATGTGGCCGTTGGGCAGGTGCGCGGGGAAATTATACGGGCCGAGCACGGCCAGCACGCCGTGCGGCTTGTGGCGCAAGGCCATGCGGCTGCCCATCGGGGAGTCGAGCCGGCGCTGAGCCGTCCGCTCGGCATAGGCGCTGACCGATATGTCGACCTTTGCGATGACGCTGTCGATCTCGGCGCGCGCCTCCCACAACGGCTTTCCCGTCTCCCGGGCGAGGATGTCGGCAAATGCCTCATGCCGCTGGCGCACCACGTTGGCGAAGCGACGCAGCGTTTCAATGCGGAAGGTGACGGGCTTTGCGGCCCAGGCCGCCCAGCCGGAGCGGGCGGCGGCGATCTCTCCATCTACATCGCCCGTTTCACCCTGCCAGAGAAGGGCGCCGGTGGCGGGTTCGTGCGAGGAAAGAGCGGCCATGGCGAGGATGTAACCGCTCGCGCACCCGCCGTCACCCCGGCGACATCAGGAGAGCGCGTCACCCATGGCGCGCACTGCTGCAACCTTGCCGCAGAAGGAGGACCAGTCGTCTGCTGCTGCGATCGGTGCCCAGATCGCCTCCACCTCGTCGATCAGCATCGAGCAAGGCTGCCCCGACCAATAGGGGTGATCGCGTCCCTTACGGGATGGATAGCTGGAGAGGGCACCGCGAACCTCCTGCCAGGCTTCGCCATAGGAAGCGGGAAGGTCGCCACCGAAAACGTCGAAGAAGAATTGGTCGAGCGGCGCTTTCGTGGCCCGCAACGCCCGCTCCACAGCGCGAGCAAGGGCCCGATCGCGCTCGGGGTCCCGTGGTAGCACGCCCATCCGCCAAAGGACTGCGTCGGCCAGCGCAGGCTGGAAGCGGCTGGCAAAGCTCTCAAGCTGCTCGATCAGCCGATCGGACTCGGCGATCAGGCGAAGCGATGCGGCCAATTGCATGACGTTCCAGTGGATGGCCTCCGGCTGGCGGCCAAAGGCATAAAGGCCGCTGGCGTCGAAATAAGCGGCCGTGAACGCCGGATCCCATGTCGGGGCGAAACGCCAGGGACCATAATCGAAGCTCTCGCCCGTGACGTTGATATTGTCCGAGTTGAGCACGCCGTGGACGAACCCCGCCGCCATGTAGCGGGAAGCAAGCGTTGCCGTGCAACCAACGATCAGTTCGAGCAGACGGACGGGATCGTCGCTCCGCTCTCCGAAGAGCTCGCTCAGGCTGTAGGCCACGAGGCGACGCATGTTCTCTTCATCGCGGAAATAAGCGAGCCGCTGAAAGGTGCCGATGCGGACGTGGCTGTGGCTTAGCCGGACCAGCACCGCTGAGCGCGTGGGCGATGGTTCATCACCGCGGTCCAGCCCCTCGCCGGTCTCAACAAGGCTGAGCGTGCGCGACGTCGGGACGTTAAGGGCCTCCAGCATCTCGGTCGCCAGCACCTCTCGGACGCCGCCCTTCAGCGTCAGCCGGCCATCGCCGAAACGGCTCCATGGCGTCTGGCCCGACCCCTTTGTGCCCAGGTCCATGAGCCGGCCGGCCTGATCGCGCATCTGCGCAAAGGTGAAGCCCCGGCCATCGCCCAGGTCCGGGCTGTAGGAGCGGAACTGGTGACCGTGGTAGCGCATCGCCAGCGGGCCGGGCAGGGTGCCGGGCAGCGGCTTGAACCGGGCCAGGTGGCGCAGCCACTTTTCCCCGGCGAGCGTTGCCAAGCCGATCTGCGCCGCCGCGCGATCGTTGCGGAAGCGCAGCACCGTTTCAGGAAAGCTGGCCGGCGCCACGGCATCGTAAAACTCTTCGCCAAGCGAGAGAAGCGCGCGCGACGGATGGTACGCTTGCGGGGACACGAGCATCCCGCGATATGGGAGGCGCTATCGGGGACGTGCAACCAGCCATGTCGGCTTTCGAAAATCGCTATTGGTCGAATGACGGCCTGAAACTTCATTACCGGGACTATGCCGGCGATCCTGCTGTCGCTCCGGTCATCTGCTTGCCGGGACTGACCCGCAACGCGCGCGATTTCCACGACCTCGCATGTCGGATCGACGGGTCGCGGCGGGTGCTGGCTGTGAACCTGCGTGGGCGCGGTGGCAGCGAATATGCACGCGATCCGCAGAGCTACCAGCCCGCCTGCTACGTCCGCGATCTGCAGGCCCTGATCGACGACCAGGCACTCGACCGTTTTGTCGTGATCGGAACGTCGCTTGGCGGGATCGTGGCCATGCTGCTCGCCGGGGCTGGTGCACCGGTTGCGGGCGCGGTGCTGAATGACGTCGGGCCTGACCTGGAGCCCGCTGGTCTCAGCCGGATACGCAGCTATGTCGGCCGGGGATCGAGCTTTCCGACATGGATGCACGCCGCCCGCGCGGTGTGGGAAACAAACGCGGAGGTTTACCCTGACTGGCAGATCGCGGACTGGCTGGCGATGGCCAAGCGTTTGTACCGGTTGACCTCTGCGGGCCGCATCGTGCTCGACTATGACCTGAAGATCGCCGAACCGTTCAAGCTGCCCCCGCCGGACACGCCGCCCGACATGTGGGGCGCGCTGGCTGCGCTGTCGGGCAAGCCCGTACTGGTCGTCCGGGGTGAACGCTCCGATGTGCTGAGCCAACGAACGGCAAGCCGGATGGCGGATGCGCTCGGCACGGCGGAACTGGTGACCGTGCCGCGGGTCGGCCACGCACCCACATTGGCGGAGCCGGAGGTCGTGCCAGCCATCGACCGGCTTCTGGCGGCAGCAAGGTAGGGCGCATGGCCGGACCGATCCGCATCCTGCATCTTCATTCCTCCTTCTCGCTCGGCGGCAAGGAGGCGAGGGCCGTTCAGTTGATGAACGCCTGGGGCGACCGCGCGCGCCACGTGATCGTGTCCGGCGTGCCGGAGGCGGTGGGCGCTCAAGACGCTATCGCCAAAGGTGTCGCGTTCGAAATTGCGCAGAACCCGCCACCGCTCAAGGGCAAACCGTCCGTTGCACGCTATGAAGCGATCGCGCGCTTCATGCGCGGCTTCGACCTGGTGTTGACCTATAATTGGGGTGCGATCGACGGCGTCATGGCGCGGCGGGTGTTCGGCAAAGGGCTGCCCCCGCTGATCCATCACGAGGACGGCTTCAACGAAGACGAGGCGTATGGACTGAAGCGCGAGCGCAACCTGTACCGTCGCATCGCCCTGTCAGCCGCCCACGCGCTTGCCGTGCCGTCGCAAACGCTCGAAACCGTCGCGCTCACCGCCTGGAAGCAGCCGCGCGAGCGGGTGCGGCGGATCGCGAACGGCGTCGACACGGCATTATACGCCGAAGCACCGCAGCCCAAGGCGATCCCTGGCCTGGTGCGGCGCGAGAAGGAAATCGTGATCGGCGCCATCGCCGGATTGCGCGCGGTCAAGGACCTGCCGCTGCTGGTACGCGCATGCGGCGGCCTGTCGGGCCGTTTCAAGCTGGTGATCGTCGGTGAGGGGCCCGAGCGCGATACGATCACTCAATCTGCGGCGGCAATGGGGATCGCGGACAAGCTGCTGCTGCCTGGGTTCCTCGATCGGCCGTATCGCTATGCGGGGCTGTTCGACATCCTGGCGCTGTCGTCACGATCGGAGCAGTTTCCGATTTCGGTGGTCGAAGGCATGGCGGCGGGGCTGCCGATCGCCAGCCCGGCGGTGGGCGACGTTCCCCGCATGGTCGCGCCTGAGAACCTGCCCTTCATTGCCGAGCACGGGACGGAGGTTCGATTGCGCGATGCCATTCAGCCGTTGGTCCTTGATTCCGACCTGCGAAAGCGCGTGGGGGCCGCAAACCGCGCCAAGGCGGAAGCAGAGTTTGGAGCATCGCTCATGATCGAGCGTTATCAGTCGTTGTATGAGGAAGCGATGGGGCGTCCCGGGGCGCTCGACTGATCGGTAATAGCCTCTGGTCGATCGAAACTCATACGCTATACGGCAAAGATTGCGTCCGAAAGGTGTTCATCTCGTGTTCAAAGGCCTGACTCCGATCCTATACAACGGCCGAGAGGTCTGGCCGCTGGTCGAAGGCGGAAAGGGTGTTGCGGCCACCAATCACGCATCGGCAGGCGCTTGGGCTGCGGCCGGGGGCATCGGCACTGTGTCGGCGGTCAACGCCGACAGCTATGATCCCGATGGCAAGATCATCCCGCAGGTGTACCGCGCGCTGACCCGGCGCGAGCGGCATGAAGAACTGGTGGAATACGCGATCGAGGGTGCGGTCCAGCAGGTCAAGCGTGCCTGGGACATTGCGGGGGGCAAGGGCGCCATCAACATCAACGTTTTGTGGGAAATGGGTGGCGCACAGCGCATCCTGCACGGCGTCCTCGAGCGGACCCGTGGGCTGGTCGCGGGCGTCACCTGCGGCGCGGGTATGCCATACAAGCTGAGCGAGATCGCCGCCTCCTACCAGGTCAACTATCTGCCCATCGTCAGTTCCGGCCGCGCTTTTCGTGCGCTGTGGAAGCGCGCCTATTCAAAGGCAGCCGATTGGCTCGCTGCGGTGGTGTACGAGGATCCGTGGCTGGCCGGCGGCCACAATGGCCTGTCCAATGCAGAGGATCCGCTTCGTCCTGAGGATCCATACCCGCGCGTGAAGGCGCTGCGTGAAACGATGCGCGAAGGCGGGATCCCCGATTCAACTCCGATCGTGATGGCGGGCGGTGTCTGGTACCTGCGCGACTGGAGCAACTGGATCGACAATCCCGAACTGGGCCAGATCGCTTTCCAGTATGGCACCCGTCCGTTGCTGACCCAGGAAAGTCCCATCCCGCAAGGGTGGAAAGATCAATTGATGAAGCTGGAAGAGGGCGACGTTCTGCTCCACCGCTTCAGTCCCACTGGCTTTTATTCGTCGGCAGTCCGCAATCCGTTCCTTCGTTCCTTGGAAGGTCGGTCGGAACGGCAGATTGCCTTTTCGACTCAGGAAGCGGGCGATCATGTCTTCCAGCTCGACGTGGGCGTGAAGGGCAAGAACTTCTGGGTCACCCGCAACGACCTGCTCAGGGCGCGCGAGTGGTTCGGCGCCGGATACCAGACCGCGCTCAAGACGCCCGACAATACGCTGGTGTTCGTCAGCCCTGAAGAGGCGAAGGAGATTCGCAAGGATCAGGCCGACTGCATGGGCTGCCTGTCGCAATGCCTGTTCTCCAGCTGGGCGGATACGGAAACGAACTCGACCGGCCGGCTGGCCGATCCGCGGTCGTTCTGCATCCAGAAGACGCTGCAGGACATCGCCCATGGCGGCGATACAGACGCCAACCTGATGTTTGCGGGCCACTCCGCCTTCAACTTCAAGCGCGATCCCTTCTACTCGAACGGATTCGTGCCGACGGTGAAGCAGCTGGTAGACCGAATTCTGACCGGCGACTGATCGGAAAGAGAAGTCAGGGTTTCCGCCTTGTTCACCCTCTGCCTTAGGGGGTGGGCAATCACGCAAGTGCCATCACGACAGCATGGGTGACTTATCCGCTATGCGGCTCGATGAAGAGCATCCGCAGCGCCGTACGGCGCGGCTGAAGCTGTTTGAGCCGGCGGAGATGAGGCACGGCACGCAGGTCCAGCGGGTTCACCTGCTCGACCTGTCGGTGGCGGGCGCCTTGTTACACACGACCGAGCCGCCGGAAGCTGGATCAACTGTGATGCTGGTCTGTCCGAAGTTTACTCGAATGGCCAAGGTTGCCTGGATCAAGGAGAGGCGCATCGGCCTTTCCTTCATTCGGACACTCGGGAAAGCGGAGCTTGCGGAGACGATCAGTCCGCCAGCCGCGCGTTGATTGCTTTACGCGCTCAGGCTGAAACGATCAGTTCACCCGGCGAAACAGGCGAGCGATTTGACTAAGCAGTGAAAGCTCCCGCCCTGTGTCAGCGGCGCATGGTGGCCCCTCTGATATCAAGCGGTCGTTGCCGTCCCGTTCATACGGCTGATGTGCAAGCTCCACCATCAAGGTGGTTATGCGTGGCTGAAGATCTTCCCCGTCAGGCGCAGGGAAGGTCGTGCGTAATGATCGCCCAACCGGATAAAGCTTGGACGCCTGATTGGCCTGTAATTCTTCCTCAGCGCTATCGTAGCCGTTGCTCATCGCTGCACCTCCGCTCCTCAACGGTGCAATGGCATCGTAGTTTCACCCAAACTTGATCCAGGTTCGAATTAAGTCATTCTTTCTGTCGTTTACTCATCACAACGACGGAACATCGTCGCATGGGCGGATCGGTTGCTGGCCATGGGTCGGGCGAGAGATGCCGCAGGGCGTCTAGCGGCGTCCAGGCGACCCCAGGACGGATTGCCTTACGAGGCGGCGTAAACGCGGTTGAATCGGACGGGCGCGCACGCGTAGGACGTTGGCAGCAGGAGTGTTTTGATGCGTAATGTCGCCCGCTTTGCCATGGGGGCAATCGCTGTTGCATTGATGGCGCAGCCCTTGGAGGCTGCCCCAGACAGGAAGCCGCCATTCTGGGGCTCGATTGCAGCCGGGCGCGCACGGATGCGGACGGGCCCCGCTCGCACCTATCCAGCGAGTTGGCTCTACCAGCGTGCTGATCTGCCGATCCGGGTGCTCAAGGTGTTCAAGGAATGGCGGCAGGTCGAGGATCCGGATGGCACGCAAGGCTGGATGCAGGGAAACCTGATCAGCGAGCGCCGTACCGCCATCGTCCGCGGCAGCGTGCCAGCAGAGATGCTTGAGCGGCCGTCTGCGGGGGCTCGCCTGTTGTGGCGCGCTGCGCCGGGTGTTGTCGGGCGGGTCAGCCAGTGCGGTGATGGCTGGTGCCGGCTCGACGTGAAGGGGCAGTCTGGCTTCGTCGAAACCAGCCATCTTTGGGGTGTGGAGCCGGGCGAAAACCTGCCCTGACAACGGCCGCGCCACGCCGACGGGCGCGGCCGTTGCCCAAGCTCAGCGGATCAGTTCAACGGCCATGGCGGTAGCCTCGCCGCCGCCAATGCACAGCGACGCCATGCCGCGCGTGCCGCCGGTAGTCTCCAGCGCCGACAACAGGGTTGCGAGCACGCGCGCGCCCGAAGCGCCGATCGGATGGCCAAGCGCGCAGGCGCCGCCATGAATGTTCAGCTTTTCCGGATCGATCGCGAGATCATGGATGGCAATCATGGACACCGCGGCGAATGCCTCGTTCACCTCCCACAGGTCGACCTCGTCCTTGGTCCAGCCTGCGCGTTCCAACGCCTTTTGCATCGCGAAGACCGGGGCCGTCGTGAAGCGGGCGGGCTCATGAGCATGGGCGGCGTGGGAGACGACGCGCGCGATCGGAGTCAGGCCCAAACGCTCCGCCACGGAGGCGCGGGTCATCACCAGCGCCGCGGCGCCATCAGAGATGGAAGACGCATTAGCCGCGGTGATCGTGCCTTCCTTTGAGAAAGCAGGCTTGAGCGTCGGGATCTTTGATATGTCACCACGTGCGGGCTGTTCGTCGAGCGTGATCGTGTCGCTACCCTTGCGGCTTCGCACCTCAACCGGCACGATCTCCCGCGCGAAGCTCCCGTCCTGCTGCGCCTTTTGCGCTCGCGTCAGGCTGCGGATGGCGAAGTCGTCCATCGCGCTGCGAGTGAATTGATATTCCTGCGCCACGTCCTCGGCGAAGTTGCCCATCAGCCGGCCTGGCTCATAGGCGTCCTCCAGCCCGTCCAGGTACATGTGATCGTAGAAGGTGTCGTGGCCAATCCGCGCGCCGCCGCGATGCTTCTTGGACAGAAAGGGCGCGTTGGTCATGCTCTCCATCCCGCCCGCGACCAGCAGGTCGACCGAGCCGGCGGCGAGCGCATCCGCGCCCATGATTGCTGCCTGCATGCCCGACCCGCACATCTTGTTGACCGTGGTCGCTTCGACATGCGTGCCGAGGCCCGCCCCGATTGCCGCCTGGCGCGCCGGAGCCTGGCCAAGGCCGGCGGACAGGACGCAGCCCATGTAGACTCGCTCTACCTGATCGGCGGAAACGCCGGCGCGTTCGACTGCGCCCTTTACGGCTGCGGCGCCCAATTCGGTCGCTGAAGCACCGCTAAGGCTGCCCTGGAACGAGCCCATCGGTGTGCGGGCATAGGAAACGATGACGATGGGATCGGCGGCGGGCATGGGACAGCTCCGAATGGTGGTCGGTCGCGATTTAGGACCATTCCCGACGCTTTACAAACCGCGGCTAGGTCGCGGTGCTTAGTCGGGTGACGAGCCTTGTGCGGTCGCTTAGAGCTGGACCTGTGATGCTTGGAACTGATCTTGACGGCCAGACCGGCTTATGGGCCGCGGGCCTGGGCGTCCTGGGGGCGATCGTCGGTAGCTTCGTCGCGGCGCTGGTCCTGCGCTGGACGGCGGATCGGTCCGTTATACACGGACGTTCGGCTTGCGATAATTGCGGTCGAACGCTGGCCGCTATCGACTTGATACCGGTGCTGAGCTTTGTGGTGCTGCGTGGACGTTGCAGAACCTGCCACACTCCGATCGATCGCAGTCACTTGGCCATCGAACTGTTGGCGGTGACGATCGGCGTGGTTGCTGGCTTGACGTCACCTGGCCCCACGGGCGCAGCGGGGGCCGTGTTCGGCTGGCTCTTGCTAGGGCTTGGCGCGCTTGATCTGGCCGCATTCTGGTTGCCGGACCGGCTGACAGCAACGCTTGCAGCGGGCGGCCTCATAAGTGGCTTCGCAGGACTCGCGCCCGATCTGGAGGAGCGGCTGTGGGGCGGCATCGCCGGCTTTGGCGTGCTTTGGCTCGTGGGCGAGGGATACCGCCGCTTTCGCGGGCGTGAAGGACTCGGCGGAGGGGATCCAAAGCTGCTGGGCGCGATCGGATTGTGGCTCGGCTGGCGACTGCTCCCTGCGGTGCTGTTGATCGCGAGCCTTTTCGGCCTGGGGGTGGTCATGGGTGCGGCGCTCCGCGGGCGACCAATGGCGCGCGATGTCGCCCTGCCGTTCGGCGTATTCCTGGCTGCGGCGGCTTACCCCGCCTGGGTGGTGATGATAGGCTTTGCGGCATGACCTTCCTGGCTCTCGCGCTTCTTCAGGCTGTTCCGGCGCTTGGTGCCATCGGCCCCCAAGCCATGCCGGCCACCGGCTGCGCCGCCTTTCTCTGGCAGACGGCGCCGACCCCACCGCAATTGATCGCGATGGCAGGTGCAACCCCGGCGACGCTGCGGGTGACGCTGGACGACAGGCCCATGATCCTGGCTCGGACGGCAGCGCGCGGCGACGCGCGGTTCGGCCTGCCGGCAGGTACTGATTATGCGGGCAACGACATCACGGCGACGCTCGAGCTGACGATCACGGAAGCCAGCGACCTGTCCGACGGGGCGCGGGTTCCTGCGGGAACGCTGACGGTAGCCAGGAAGGGAAGCGACACGGTGGTGCTGCCAGTCGCGGGGCTGATCGGATGCAGGGCGGCAAGGCGCTGAAGATGCAGGAACAAGGAACTTTTTGACGGCTTGACCGCTATGTTAACGAGTGGAGTTGAGCCGATCACGGACAGTTCCGCCTGGGGGGTTGATTTCGTTTGACTGGTTTTCACCGCCGCCATCACTGGTTAGCCGTGGCGCTGCTTGCCCAAGCGCCGGCCTTTGCACAGCTTCAGCAGCCCGGTGTTGCGCCCGCGCAGGGCCCTGATGCTCCCCGCCCGGCCGCTCCCCCGACGCCCGGCTCGAGCCCTGCGCAGGCTGACGAGAACGCACCGATTGTTCCTGACAGCGAGTTCACATCAGCGCTGCCACCCCTGACCAACGACCTGAATGCCCCGCTGGAGCCGCTGCCGGCGCAAGCGCCAACTGCGCCCGCGACCCAAGCGATCCCAACGCCCCAAGGCGAGGGCGTCGCGACGCCCGACACTTCGCTCGCGCCGATCGGCCCAGAGGACCCGCAGCTCGCGCAGCCGCTTACGCCCCTTGGCACCTTCAACTCCGTGCCGCTTGAAACGGCAGAGACGCAGGACAAGGACGCGCCCGACATCCGTTATACGGTGGAGGTGACAGGGCTCGACAAGCTGGGCCTGGACGACGAATTCAAGTCGCTGTCGTCGCTTAAAGAGGGTGGGGGCAAGGCGGCAAACGCGACGCAGGTCGCTGCCCGAGCAAGCGAGGACGAGCGTCTTGCCGTCCGGCTGATGCACAGCCTGGGCTATTACGACGCGACCGCCACGTCGCGGACTGAGCAGAACCCGGCCAACTCGGGACGACTGCGTGCAATCATCGCGGCTTCACCCGGTCGATTGTACCATCTCTCGTCCGTCACCGTGCAGGCTGGCCCGACCGTGCCAGAAGATTTGGTCCGGCGCGAACTGCCGTTGAAGGTGGGCGATCCGATCGAGGCGGCGCGGATTCAGGGCGCAGAAGCGAATGTCAGCCTTCAACTGCCTCGGCGTGGCTATCCCTTCGCCAAGGTCGGCGAGCGCGACATCCTGCTGGAAGATCAGTCCCCTGACGCGGTCGGCGCCTATACCCTGCCGGTCGACACCGGCCCGCGTTCCAGCTTTGGGCAACTGACCACGGTGGGCGACCCGGTATTCGGCCTCGATCATCTGAACGTTTTCCCCCGCTTCAAGTCGGGCCAGCTTTATAACAGCCAGTTGACCGACGACCTGCGCGATGCCCTGGTCGGGACCGGGTTGTTCAACGGCGTTTCGGTCGAGCCGCAGCGGACCGGACGCCCCGGCCCGGATGGGACGGAGCAGGTCGATCTGCTCATTCGCCAGACCAAGGGGCCTGCGCGCAGTCTGGCAGGCGAAGGAGGCTATTCGACCGGACAGGGATTGCGGCTCACCGGCAGCTGGACCCATCGAAACCTGTTCCCGCCCGAAGGGGCGCTGATCGCGTCAGTCGTAGCGGGTACGCAGGAACAGGGCGTGTCCGGCACCTTCCGCCGATCCAATGCGGGGCGGCGCGACCGGACCTTCACTGCGATCGCCTCTGCTGACCATTCGAATTACGATGCATTCAATGCCTTTACCGGCACCTTGTCCGTGCGCTGGAGCTATGACTCCACGCCGATCTGGCAGAAGCGCTTCACCTACTATTATGGCGCGGAGTTGGTCGGCACCAACGAGAGCGTCTTTGATTTCGGCCGCGGTGAACGGGTGCGGCGGACCTATGGTATCGCGGCTTTGCCTGGGCAGGTGCAGTTCGACACATCGGACAATCTGCTCAATCCCACAAAGGGTTACCGGCTGAAGCTGAACCTGTCTCCAGAGTCGGCGGTGGGTGGCGGCGGCTTCCGCCCCTACGCCCGCACGATGGTGGAAGGCACCTACTACTACGGCGTCAGTCCCAGCCTGGTGATCGCCGGCCGGGCGCGCGCCGGATCAATCGTCGGGATCTCGCGCGACAATCTGGCGCCCTCCCGACGCTATTATGGCGGCGGTGGCGGGTCGGTTCGCGGCTATGGCTTCCAGCGTCTCGGGCCGTTCGATCCGAATGGCGATCCGGTCGGCGGGCGCAGCGTCAACGAGTTCTCGCTCGAGGCCCGATACCGGTTCGGCAACTTCGGCATCGTGCCCTTCCTTGACGCGGGCAACAGCTATGAATCGAGCTTACCAAAGGGTTCGGACCTACGCTTCGGCGCGGGTATAGGCGGGCGTTTCTACACCAATTTTGGGCCTTTACGCCTGGATGTCGCGACACCGTTGAACAAGCGTGAGGGCGACGGCCGGATCGCGCTCTACATCTCCATCGGGCAGGCATTCTGATGGCGATCGAGCCGGCAGGTAACGTGAACGCGAACGAAACCACCATCGTCATCGAGCGACGGCCGTTGTGGCAGCGCATCCTGAAATGGAGTGCGATGGCGCTAATTGGCCTGGTGCTGCTGCTTGCCGCCGTGTTGTTCGGGATCAATACCGACCCGGGTCGTCGCTTCGTCGCGGACCAGATTGGCGGTTACAACACCGCGTCAGGCCTGAATATCAAGGTCGGTCGGATCGATGGGTCGCTTTATGGGCGCATGATCCTGTCGAATGTGCGGGTGTCCGATCCCAAGGGCGTGTTCCTGTCGTCGCCTCGCTTGTCGGTCGACTGGCGGCCATTTGCCTTCTCACGCAACCATGTTGACGTGCGGGAACTCGACACGCCACTGGTCCAGCTTGATCGCAAGCCCGAGTTGAAGGCTACGCCGCCATCGCCTGAGAACGCGCCGCTGCTGCCCGACATCGACATCGACGTGAACAGGTTGCGCGTCGGCCGGCTTGTCGTCGGCCCGGCGGTGACGGGTCAGCGGCACGTCGTAACGATTGCCGGCGCTGTCCACATTGCCGACCGACGTGCTCAGATTGATGCGGATGCAACGGCTCTGATCGGGGCGGGCATCAAGGGTGGCGATCGGCTGCGGCTCAAGTTGGACGCCGTACCTGATGCGAACCGCCTCGCTGCTACCGTCCGTCTGACTGGCCCAACGGGTGGCGTCATTTCAACGCTGGCCGGGTTCAAAGCGCCGTTTGCGCTATCGGTCGACGGCCGCGGCGACTGGAAGGCGTGGCAGGGACGCGCGATTGCCACGTTGGGCGGCGGGCAGCTCGCCAACCTCGGCCTGACCGCACGCAGCGGCCATCTTCAGGTTCGTGGCTTCACCAAGCCGGGCCTGTACCTGGAAGGGCCGGTCGAGCGGTTGACGTCACCACAGTTGGACGTGGCGATCGACTCCACGCTTCAGGATCGCACGGCCGACACGCGGCTGACGTTGCGGTCGTCGGCGCTGGCGGTGGATGCCGGCGGTCTGCTTGATCTGGCCAACAGCCGCTTCGGAAACTTCGCCGTCGACGCGCGGTTGCTGACGCCCGGCGCGATCCTGCCCAATTTGCGCGGGCGCGACGTCGCGGCGCGAGTGGTGCTCGACGGTGCATTCCAGACCCCGACCGTCAACTACAAGCTGCGCGGTGGCCTCATCGGCTTTGGCACTACGTCAGTCGAGAACGTCTATGCCGAAGGGCTGGCGCGGGTGAATGCTGACCGCATCCTGGTACCCGTGCATGCGCGCGCGCGGCGTATCGTGGGGCTGAACGCGGCGATCGGCGGGCTGGCCACCAACGTCCGGATCGACGGTGACCTGGCGTTGTCCTTGCCCCAGATCCTGTCGGACAATTTGCGCATCCGTTCGGACCGGATCGACGCAACAGCGATCATTGCCGCCAACATGCAGACCGGCCGATACACGGGCGCGCTGAAGGGGCGGATCAATAACTACCGCGTTGAGTCGATCGGCATCATCAATCTACAGACCGATGCGAAGCTGGTGCCCGGACCCAATGGGGGCTTCGGGATCACCGGCCGGGTTGTTGCCCGAACCTCTCAGCTGTTCAACGCTGGCGCGCGTAACTTCCTGGGTGGAAACGCGATCGTTCGTGCTGACATCGGTTACAGCCCCGAAGGCGTGGTGACCTTTTCCGGCCTGAAGCTGAGTGCACCCAAGTTCCGGATCACCAGCGGCAGTGGCCGCTATGATCCGGCATCCGGCGCAGTCCTGGTCAACGCCGACGCGTATTCCAGCCAGTACGGGCCGGTCAGCGCCCGTATAACGGGCAGCCAGACCGCGCCGGTGGTCGTCATCCGTGCAGCCCGGCCGGGCCTCGGCGTGGGGCTGGCGAATGTGCAGGCGCGCATTGTCGGACGGGGTGGCGCCTATGCGGTGACCGCGAGCGGGGCCACCAACTACGGGCCGTTTACGGCTGACGTGCTGGTCCGTCCGGGAAATCAGCTGGCCATCGATGTACGCCGGGTGGTGTTCGCGGGCATCGCGGCGAACGGGCGACTGGAGCAGACCGCGGCCGGACCGCTCGCGGGTACGTTGCAGTTCGCCGGGCAGGGCCTGTCCGGCACCGCGCGCCTTGCTTCACAGGGCGGCTATCAGCGTGCCGATGTGGCGGCGCGGGCGTTCAACTACACGGCGCCCGGGCCGATCGATTTCACGATCGGTCGCGCGATCGTCAACGCCAGTGTCGTGCTCCTCCCATCCGCTCCACAGGTCGTTGCGGATGCGCAGGTGGCGGACACCCGATATGGCCCGACGGTAATCGAGGCGGCGCGGGTCAAGGTGAACTATGTCGGGGGTCGCGGCACGGCGCAGGCGCTGTTGACGGGGTCGAATGGCGTCCCCTTCCGGGTCGCGGTCAATGCCCGGCTTGCGCCAAACGACTATCTGGTGGCGGCGCAGGGTCAGGCGAACGGAGTACCATTCCGCACCGTCAACCCGGCGCGGATCACGGGCGCGGCTGGTGGCTATCGTCTCGCTCCGACGCGCATCGACTTCGGCGGCGCAAATGGCGGATCGGCGCGGGTCGCGGGCAGCTTCGGCCGGGCAACCCAGATCCAGGCACGGCTGGACCGAATGGACCTGAGCTTTGTGTCCGCGTTCATGCCGGGGCTGGGCTTGTCGGGTAAGGTAACGGGCAGCCTCGACTATACGCAGGCGAGTGGCGCGAGCGTGCCGACGGCGAACCTTCGGGCCACGGTGACCGGTTTTCAGCGGACCAGCCTGGCTGCCGTCTCCGATCCGGTCGACGTGGTTGTCGCGGGCCGGCTTGATCCGTCTGGTGCCGAGGCGCGCGCGTTGATCCGGCGCGGGCCGACGGCGATCGGGCGGTTGCTGGCGACGATGCGGCCGCTGGGCGGCGGCGCGTCCTGGACGACTCGCCTGCTGAATGCGCCGGTGGGCGGAGGCATCCGTTACAATGGGCCGTCCTCGGTTCTGTTCAGCTTTGCCGGGCTGGCCCAGCAGCAATTGTCTGGACCGATAGCGATCGGCGCCGATTTCTCGGGGACCGGCTCCGCTCCACGGCTCAACGGCCTGATCCGGGCCGACAACCTGACCTATGACAACGAGACCTACGGGACGCGTCTGTCGCGGATGCGGGTTGCCGCACGGTTCAACAACGACCGGCTTGAGCTCACGACGCTTCAGGCACGCGCGGGCGATGGGACGGTGCAGGCCCAGGGTTCGGTCGGGCTCGCGGCGGCGGCGGGCTTCCCGATCGACCTTACCGCGACGCTCAACAATGCACGGCTGGCGGAAAGCGATGCGCTGGCGGCGACCACCACCGGGCGCATCCACCTGACCAATGGGCCGAACGGCGGGTTGATCCAGGGTGACCTGCAGATTCCCGAAGCGCGCTATCAGATCATCCGTCAAGGCGCGGCCGAAGTGCCCGAGCTGACGGGGATCCGTCGCCGCAGCCAGATCCGTGTGGCACGCCCGACCGATAGGCCGGCGCCCGCTGCGCCACCGGGCCTATTCAAGCTCGACATCCGGGTTCGCGCACCGAACCAGTTGTTCGTGTCGGGCATGGGACTCGAGTCAGAATGGGAGGCGGACCTGCGCGTGGGCGGCACCAGCGCGGCGCCGCAAATCTCGGGTGGGCTCGACTTGGTGCGGGGCACGTACAGCTTCGCGGGCAAGCGGTTCGAGGTGAACCGTGGGCAGATCCGCTTCCGTGGCGGGGCGCTGACCGATCCGGATATCAACATCCAGGCGACCACCACGACCAACGGCATCACGGCGGTCATCAACATCACCGGCACGGGTCAGCGACCGCAGATCGCCTTCACCTCCACGCCACCGCTGGCGCAGGACGAGGTGTTGAGCCGCCTGCTGTTCGGGACCAACCCGGAGAACCTGTCTGCGACGGAGGCGATCCAGCTTGCGAGTGCGCTGAACTCGCTTCGCGGGTCGGGCGGCGGAGGGCTTAATCCGCTTGGGAAGCTGCGTTCGGCGACGGGCTTTGACCGGCTGCGCATCCTGGGTGCGGACGAGGCGAGCGGCCGCGGAACGGCTCTGGCCGCTGGCAAGTACATCACCGACAACATCTATGTGGAGGTGGTGACCGATGCGCGGGGCTTCACGGCGACCCAGCTCGAGATTGCGTTGAGCAAGGCGTTGAGCGTGCTGACCTCCACCGGGTCGTTCGGTGGGTCGGACGTGCGGCTGCGCTATTCGAAGGATTATTGAGGCCATCCGGCCGCCTGTGAGCGACCGATCACCAAGCGCGTTGCATCAGGGAAGACCGGTGGCCGAGCATGTGGACGTCATCATCGTGGGTGCGGGGCTGTCCGGGATCGGGCAGGCCCGCCACCTGCAACGGGACTGCCCCGATCGCAGCTTTCTGATCCTGGAGAGCCGTGAAGCGATCGGGGGCACCTGGGACCTGTTCCGGTATCCCGGCGTCCGTTCGGACTCCGACATGCATACCTTGGGCTACAGCTTTCGGCCGTGGACCGGTGGCGCATCCTTTGCAGATGGCACCTCGATCCGAACCTATATCGCCGACGCGGCGCGGGAGGGCGGGCTCGACGCCCTGATACGGTTCGGCGTCCATGTCGAAGCCGCAGCCTGGTCGACCGACGACACGCGATGGACGGTGACGGCGAGGCGGGCCGATGGTGAACGGATCACCTTTACCTGCGGCTGGCTGTGCATGTGCTCGGGATACTACAATTACGCCCGCGGGCACGCGCCCGACTTTCCCGGCGCAGAGGAGTTTGGCGGACTCATCGTCCATCCGCAGTTCTGGCCGGCGGACCTCGACTATGGCGGAAAGCGCGTGGTCGTGATCGGCAGCGGCGCGACGGCGGTGACGCTGGTGCCGGCCATGGCGAAGCAGGCGACGAGCGTGACCATGCTCCAGCGCTCGCCCACCTATGTCGTGGCGCTGCCCGGGGAGGACAGGGTCGGACAATGGCTTGGGCGGTGGCTGCCCAAGGCGGCGGCACGGCGCTTAACCCGGTGGAAGAACATCCTCCTCAGCATGATCTTCTACCGTCTCGCCCGCGCACGTCCCGAGGCCATCAAACGACGTATGATCAAGGGCGTTCGCGACCAACTTGGCGCAGGTTATGACGTCGAGACACATTTCACGCCTCGCTATGCACCATGGGACCAGCGGGTCTGTGTGGTCCCCGATGCAGACCTGTTCGCTGCCATCAAGGAGGGGCGGGCCGAGGTGGTCACCGACACCGTGGAGCGGTTCACCACGTCGGGGCTTCGGTTGGGATCGGGTCGCGAGCTGCAGGCGGACGTGGTCGTCACCGCCACGGGGCTCGAGATCCAGTTGCTCGGCGATGTTCAGTTCACGCTGGATGGAGCGCCAATCGAACTCTCTCGATCGGTACAGTATAAGGGGCTGATGTTTTCGGACGTGCCAAACCTGTCCTTCACGTTTGGCTATACCAACGCATCCTGGACGCTGAAGGCCGATCTGGTCGCGCGCTACGTCTGCCGCCTGTTGAACACGATGCGGCGCCGGGGCGTGCGTCAGGCGACGCCCCACCTTGGCGATCCGGAAATGGAACGCTTGCCCGCGGTGGACTTCTCGTCGGGGTACATCCAGCGCGCGCAAGGCAAGCTGCCGCAACAAGGGGCCAAGCGGCCGTGGCGACTGCACCAGAATTATGCGCTGGATCTGGCCACGTTGCGGTTCGGGTCCGTAGACAACGAGATGGTTTTTTTCGAATCCGGTCGCGAACGACCTCGCGCGGCGCGCCGGGGGGGGGGGGCGCGGTGACGAATGCATAAAGGAACAGGGATGAGCGAACCGCGCCACGATGACGAGGGCGATCTCGACCAGCAACGGTCTGAGGATGAGAAGGGGACGCGCGAGAATACCCGCCGTGACGACGTCGCAGACGGTCAGGAACAAGACGGCTCGGATGGCGACGACGACGATGACGAGAAGGAGGCCAAGCCTCCGGTCTACAAGCGGCCGCTGTTCTGGTTCATCCTGATCCCGGTCGTCGCCGCGATCGTGATCGGGGGCACACTGTACTGGCTGCATGCGCGCAAGTTCCAGTCCACCGATGACGCGTTCGTCGATGCTCACATTGTTCGCATCTCTCCCGAGGTGGCCGGGCAGCTTATCGCAGTAGAGGACGTCGACAACCGGCACGTCAAGGCAGGTCGCCTGCTCGCCGTGGTCAAGCCTACAGGCGCACAGGCGCAGCGAGCAGAGGCGCAGGCCGGCGTGGTCGAGGCACAGGCGCAATATGCCCAGTCGCTCGCGCAGATCGAGGCGGCGCAGGCAACCGCTCGCCAGCAACAAGCGGCCGCGCGCGCGCCGCTCGCGGCCGCGGTCAAGGCGCAACAGGACCTGGCGCGGTATGAAGCCCTGTTGAGGGCCGATCCCAATGCGGTCGCGGCGCAACAGCTGGACCAGGCGCGCGCAACCGCCCGGCAGACCGCCGCAGAGGCTGCCGCCGCGAGGCGTCAAGCAGCAACGGCACTGACCCAGGTGGTCGTCGCCCGTCGCGGTGCGGAGGCGTCGCGGGCCGGTATCAACACTAGTCGCGCGCGGGTGCAGCAGGCTGA
Source organism: Sphingomonas aerophila (assembly GCF_014199305.1). Lineage (GTDB taxonomy): Bacteria > Pseudomonadota > Alphaproteobacteria > Sphingomonadales > Sphingomonadaceae > Sphingomonas > Sphingomonas aerophila. Next base: position 298,306 of record NZ_JACIJK010000002.1, on the reverse strand, counting down.
CGTCACGTTGTCGGACCTACAGCTGCGAGCGCCGGTTGCGGGCCAAGTGGTGAACCGGACGGTCAATGTCGGCAGTTATGTCTCGCCCGGGACCAACCTGATGGCGGTGGTACCCGACCGGATGTGGATCACGGCCAATTTCAAGGAGACCCAACTGACCCTGATGAGGATCGGCCAGCCGGTTACCATCAAGGTCGACTCCTTCCCCGACGTCGAGTTTCACGGCCATGTTGATTCCATCCAGCGCGGGGCAGGGCAGGCGTTCTCTGTGCTGCCTCCGCAGAATGCGACGGGCAACTTCGTGAAGGTCGTCCAGCGAGTACCCGTGCGCATCGAGTTCGACCGTGGTCCCGACGGCAAGGCGCCCGACCCACGCCAGTTCCCGCTTGGCCCCGGCATGTCGGTCGTACCAACCGTGAAGGTGCGCTGATGGTAGCCGCCAAGCGTGCCGATGGCTGGGACCCCAGCAGGTCGGTCGCGGGACGCTATTCGCCGTGGCTGATCGTGGCGATCATCTCCATCCCGACGTTCATGGAGGTGCTCGACACGTCCATCGCCAATGTCGCGCTTGATCATATCGCGGGCGGGTTGTCGGTCTCCAACGATCAGGCAACCTGGGTGCTGACGAGCTATCTGGTCGCCAATGCGATCGTGATCCCGATCTCAGGCTGGCTGTCCGACGCGATCGGCCGCAAGCGGTACTTCCTGATCTCCATAGCGCTGTTCACGGCGTCGTCGCTGATGTGCGGGCTGGCGCCCAACCTCACCACGCTGGTCATCGCGCGGGTGCTGCAGGGCGTCGGCGGCGGCGGGCTGGCGCCGGTCGAGCAATCGATGCTGGCGGACACCTTCCCACCGGCAAAGCGCGGCATGGCCTTTGCCGCGTTCGCCATCGTGGTGGTGGTAGGGCCGGTACTGGGCCCGACGCTGGGCGGATGGATCGTCGACTATTCGACCTGGCACTGGGTGTTCCTGATCAACGTTCCGATCGGGATTGGAGCCTGGTTCCTGGCCGAGTTGTTCGTGGACGAGCCTGAGCCGCTGGTGAAGGAGCGCCAGAAGCGGCTGAAGAAGGGCCTGCGCATCGATTATGTCGGCGTGGCGCTGGTCGCGCTTGGGCTAGGCTTCCTGGAGATCACGTTTGATCGCGGTGAGCGGGAGGATTGGTTCTCAAGCCCCATGATCCTGGGGTCGGCGGTGATCGCCGGCGTGTCGCTGATCGCGCTGTTCGTGTGGGAGTGGAACCATGAGGATCCGGTCGTCGACCTGAAGCTGCTGAAAAATCGCAACTTCTCGCTGACGCTGACCGTCATGGCCATCACCGGCCTGATTCTGTACGGTACGACACAGCTGATACCGCAGCTTTTACAACAGGTTCTGGGATATTCCTCGCTCGACGCTGGATTGGCGTTGACCGCGGGCGGTGTGGCAACGCTGGTGATGGTGCCCTTCGCTGGAAGGCTGAGCGGGGTGGTCGATGTGCGTTTCCTGCTCTTCCCCGCGCTGATCGTGCAGGCGGCCGCGTTGTGGAACATGAGCCATCTCGACGCGAATATCAGTTTTTGGGATGCGGCGGTCGCGCGGCTGTACCAGGCGATGGCGCTGCCATTCCTGTTCGTTCCGATCAACGCGATCGCCTATGTCGGACTGCGACAGAACCAGACGGCACAGGCCTCCGCGTTGCTCAACGTGGCGCGTAATCTGGGCGGTACCTTTGGCATCTCCATGTCGCAGATGATGTTGCAAAACCGGCTGCAGGTGAACCAGTCGCACCTGGTCGAGGGCCTCAGTCCGATAAACCCGAACTACAATGAGTATCTCGGCACCGTCCGCGGCGCGGTAGCGGGGGTGGGCAATGATGCGAGCGGAGCGCCGCTGGGGGTCGTTTATGGCGAGGTTCAGCGACAAGCGACCATGCTTGCCTTTCTGGACGTATTTCGGACGTTGATGATCGTGGTGCTGGTGGTCGCGCCAGTCGTGTTCTTCATGCGATCGGGCAAGATGGGCGGCGGCCAACAGGGAGGCATGCATTGATGCGGCGGTGGTTGAAGCGGGCGAGCGGACCGCTAGCCGCGGCGGCGTTGGCGAGCGGGTGCACAGTAGGACCAAACTATCGGCCGCAAGATGTTGCCGTACCAGCGAAGTTTGTTGAAGCGCAGGCCATCCCCGCGCCGGGTGCGTCGATCGATCCCGCGACGTGGTGGCGCGCGTTCAATGACCCGGTGCTCGACAGGCTGGTCGAGCGGGCTCTGGCCGACAGCCCTGACATGGCGATCGCGGCATCACGGGTGCGGCAGGCGCGCCTGCAGGAGATCGCGGCCCGGTCGGCGGGGCTGCCACAGGTGAACGCCTCGACAGAGGCGACCCATGTCGAGTTCAGCAAAAACGCCGGCTTTTCCTCGATCGCCCGGTTGTTCTCCGGCGGGGGCGGCGGTGGAGCGTCGGGCGGTGGCCAGACCGGCGGCACCGGTGGCGGGCAGGGCGGCAGCAGCGGCATCGCGCTGCCTGGCAGCGGGATCACGACCTATGCCGCGGGCTTCGACGCCAGCTGGGAACTCGACATCTTCGGTGGTGTGCGACGGCAGGTCGAGGGTGCCCGCGCCCGAGCCGAGGCCGCCGAATGGAGCCGCCGCGATGCCGCGGTGACGCTGAGCGCGGAAGTGGCGCAGGCCTATTTTGCCCTCCGTCTCGACCAGATTACGGCTGCCACGATCGAGGCGGAAATCGCGCGCCAGACCCGCGCTCTGGAGATTGCGGGCAACATAGCACGCGCAGGGCTGGTCCCGCAGATCGACATTACCCGCCAGCGCGGGCAATTGACGAGCACGCAGGCGCGACTAGAGCCGGTGCAGGCCGACGCGCGCGTCCGCCTCCATGCGCTGGGCCTGCTGGTCGGCGGAGATCCGAGCGCCGTGGCAGCGGATCTGGCCGGGCCCGCCCCGACAGTGTCACCCGTGCCGATCATACCAGCGGGCTTGCCATCGGACTTGCTGCGCCGTCGTCCGGACGTGCGGGCGGCGGAGCGGGCGCTGGCTGCTTCAACTGCCGATATCGGCGTCGCTGTCGCCGACCTTTACCCGCGCTTCAGCCTGACGGGGGTGGCGCAACTGATCTCCACGTCTTTGTCGACCTTGTTCGAGCGTGACAGTCTGCAACTGACCGGTACGGGATCGGCACGCTTTCCCCTGATCGACTGGGGGCGGCGGCAAGCGACGGTGAAGATGCGGCGTGAGGACCGCGAGCAAGCCTATCAGCAATACCGCCAGGCGGTGCTGGGCGCCTTGCGCGATGTCGAGGACCCGCTCGCGCGGTTAGACGCGGAGCGCCGCCGTAATGAGGCACTACGCCGGGCCGTGGCCGATAATGAAGTCAGCGCCCGCGCGACGGAGGCGCAGTACCGCACGGGCTTCGTCGCGCAGGATGCCTTGCTGAACGCGGAAACGCAGGTGCTTGCGGCCCGCGAACAACTGGCGGCGAGCGACGCCCAACTACGGCAATCGACGGTGTCATTGTTCAAGGCCATTGGAGGGGGTTGGAGTGAGGACACCCCGCTTCCGCCAACCCCGTCCACCTCTTAGGAAATGGGTAAAACGGCCCGCAGCCTTGCTCTTGTAACCGTTTTCACCCATAGAAGTTCAATGCAACATAGATTATCGCAAGGCGCCGGGGCGCACTGCTCGTGACGATTTTGTTCGTCGAGCAGGACTTTGCCCGGCGACGAATGGTGAAGGACATGTTGGCGGCGTCGGGCGCCGTGTCAGTGGAGGTTCGCGGAGCGGCCGATCTGGCCGGAGCGAACGATGGCGGCATCAGCCTGGCGGTGGTTGAGGTCGAGAGCGACGGCGACGGGCTGACCGCGATCGAGCGCCTCCACCAACTCGGAGTAGTCCGCCCGACCATCATCGCGTTGGCGCAGGATGCCGATCTGATTCAGCCGAGCCGTTCCTTGGGCGCGGACGAAGTCCTGGTGGAACCGGTATCGATCGCCACGCTCTTCGAAGCGATTGGGCGACACCTGTCCCCGGCCTAATCCGTCTTCTTCAACACGGCGGCAAGCGATGCGGTTGCACTGCCGCGACGGGCGGGCTGGGGCTGCGACGCGTCTGGCGCCCAGCCCGTCAGATAGACCAGCGACAGATGCTCACGGGCGCGCTCACCGTCAGTCGTGAACGCGGCCGCGGTGCGGGCCAGTGCCGCGCGGCCAAGCGGCTGGCGCCCGACCAGGACGTTGGTGGACGCAGAGCCGCGCAAATCGGCCAGAAGTCGGCCGAGATCGCCATAGCCGATGTCGAGCGCCTCGCTGTCCGCGACAGGCAGCGCAAACCCTGCCCGCATCAGCAAGTCGCCTGCAGAGCGTACGTCGATCTGCGGGTGCAGCCGGGCGGCGGGGCGGTCCGGCTCACCGGCGCGCAGCGCGGCCCGCAGGGTCGGGAGGCTGCCCGCTCCGACAAAGGCACCCAGGAACAGCCCGTCCGGTCGCAACACGCGTCGAACAAGGGTCAGCGCGCCGGGGAGGTCGTTGACTTGATCGAGCACGCCGGCGCTGATCACCAGGTCGAAGCTTCCGTCTGCAAAGGGCAAGCGGTCCTCGTCGCCCTGCACGCCGCCAGCCGCGCGTGCGAAGCCGAAGCCGGCGTCGAGGCGGGCGACGCGGGTGCCGGGCCCGAGATCAAGCGAGCCGTCGAAACAGCCAAGGTCCAGGGCATCGTGGAACTCGCGTCGCACCGCGGCCAGGCGCTCAAGGATTCCCTCCACCATCATCTCGCGCACGAAAGCATGGTCGGCGAAGTGTTTTGCGGCCCGATCACGGTGTCGGCGGCGGGCGGAGCGGCTGAAGATCTCTGGCGGGGTCATGCGTGGACTGCTTGTGGCGCCGGCGCCAACCGGCGACAAGGGGCCGGTGAACCGCGCAGCCATCCTGCTGGCCCGTACCGTCGTCGACTTGGCACTCCCGCCGCGCTGCCCAGGCTGCGGCGCGATCGTCACTGCGCAGCATCGCTTCTGTGCCGGATGCTGGGGCGAACTGCGCTTCCTGGGGCCGCCATGGTGCGCGGGGTGCAACCAGCCGTTCGATTTCGACCGCGGTGACGAAGCGCGCTGCGCCGCTTGCCTGGAACGCCCGCCGCGCCACGCTGGCGTTCGCGCCGCCGTCGCCTACGGGCCGGTCGCCCGTACGCTCGCCCTTCGGCTGAAATATGCGGGGCGGCTGGGCTTTGCCACGGCCGCAGCGCAGGCGATGGCGCGACTGGTGCCGGACCGGGCGGAACTGCTGGTACCGGTGCCGCTGCACCGCTGGCGTCTGTGGTCTAGGGGGTACAACCAGGCGGGCCTGATCGCGTCGGCGCTGGCGCGCGCCAGCGGCGTGCCGTTTGACCCGGCCGGCCTGAACAGGAAACGGTCGACCAGTGTCTTGCGCGGCCTTGGCCGGCGCGGGCGGGCCAGGGCAGTTGCGGGGGCCTTTGCCGCCAGTGATCCGGCGCTGATCAAGGGCCGGTCGGTGGTGCTGGTCGATGACGTCTATACGACCGGGGCGACCGCTGACGCTTGCACGGCGGCGCTACTGTCTGCGGGTGCGGCGTCCGTCACCATTCTCTGCTGGGCAAGGGTTCTGCCCGACGATTGACAAGCTTGGCCGCAGACCACACCTGCCACGCATGGCACGGGTCGAAATCTACACCAAATCATTCTGCCCTTACTGCTCGCGGGCGATGAACCTGCTGCGGAGCAAGGGCGTCGAACCTGAAGAGTTCGACATCACCATGGGTGGCCCGAAGCGTGGCGAAATGCTGGGTCGGTCGAACGGACGCACCACCGTGCCGCAGATCTTCATCGACGGGCGGCATGTCGGCGGGTCGGATGACCTTGCCGCGCTGGACCGGGCAGGCAAGCTCGACCCGCTGCTGGCGGCATGAAGGTCGCCCTGCTGCAGATGACGGCGGGCATTGACCCAGCCGTCAATGCGGCGACCCTGAGCGATGCTGTGGCTGAGGCAGCCGGGGCCGGCGCGGCCATGCTGTTCACGCCCGAAATGTCGGGCCTGCTAGACCGTGATCGCGAACGGGCCGCGAGAAGCATCGTGGCGGAGGCGGATGACCCGGTGTTGGCGGCCGTACAAGCGGCGGCGGCGCACCACCACTGCTGGGTCCATCTGGGCTCGCTTGCCGTGCGGCGTCCGGACGGGCGCTACGCCAATCGCGGGTTCGTAATCGATGACGCCGGGGCGATCCGGGCGCGCTATGACAAGCTGCACCTGTTCGACGTCGATCTGCCCACGGGGGAGCGCTGGCGCGAGTCGGCTGCCTATGCGCCGGGCGAGAGTGCGGCCGTGGTGGACACGCCCGTCGGCTCTCTCGGTCTGTCGATCTGCTACGACTTGCGTTTCGCATTGCTCTACGCCGCGCTGGCTGATGCCGGCGCGGAGGTGCTTGCGATACCGGCCGCGTTCACCAGGCCAACGGGCCAAGCGCATTGGGAGACGCTGTTGCGGGCGCGCGCGATCGAGAACGCGTCCTTTGTGATCGCCGCCGCGCAGACCGGTGAGCACCAGGACGGGCGTGCGACGCACGGACATTCGCTAGTGGTGGACCCGTGGGGCAAGGTGTTGCTCGACATGGGCGAGGCGGCCGGGCTGGGCTTCGTTGCGCTTGACCCGGAGGTCACGGCGGCGGCGCGGGCTCGGGTTCCTGTCCTGGCGCATCGTCGCAGTATCCCGACGGTCACGCGAGCATGATCGTCTTCGACCTGCGCTGCAGTAGCGGCCACGTGTTCGAAGCGTGGTTCGGCTCGACAAGCGCCTGGGAGGAGCAGCGCGATGCGGGCCAGGTCCGCTGCCCGATGTGTGACAGCGCCTCAGTGGAAAAGGCGCTGATGGCGCCGAATGTGGCGGCAAAGTCGAACGGCCGCGCACAGCCGCCGGTGGATCCGGCCCAGGCCAAGGCGCTGCTCACCGCGCTTGCCGCGGCGCAGGCCAAGGCGCTGGAGGGATCAACCTGGGTAGGCGGCACCTTTGCAAGCCGCGCCCGGGCGATGCACGACGGGGAGGAGCCCGCGGCACCGATCCACGGCCAGGCGAGCCTTGCCGAAGCGAAAGCGCTGGTCGACGACGGCGTGCCCGTAGCCCCCTTGCCGCTGCCCGTCCCGCCGCCTGACAGGGTCAACTGACCCGGCGCTAGACCGGGCGCAAACGGCCGAGTATGGATGCGCTCGCGTGACTCCGTAGCTCAGCAGGATAGAGCATCAGATTCCTAATCTGAGGGCCACTGGTTCGAATCCAGTCGGGGTCACCACCTGATTTTCACGGTACGCGCGGCAAGGTGATCGTGGCGTCCAGGCCACCGCCGGCGCGGTTGACAAGGGTGATGTCTCCGCCAGCGTCACGGACGATCGCGCGGGCGAGTGTCAGGCCCAGGCCGCTGCCGCCAGTATCCCGATTGCGGGATGCTTCCAGCCGGGTGAATGGCTCGAACACGGTTGCGAGATGATCGGCGGGGATGCCGGGCCCGTCGTCTGCAACGGTGATTGCCACTCCATTGGGAGTTGCGTCGAGGCGCACGCGGGCGGTGCGGCCGTACTTCACCGCGTTCTCGACCAGATTGCGAAGCGCACGGCGCATCAGGGCGGGGCGAAGCCGCAAGGGCAGGCGATCCGTTTCCGGGAAGTCCACGTCCTTGCCCAAGTCGCGGAAGTCCTCCACCACCGCGTCGACCAGCGCGGCGAGGTCCACCTCTGTCGGCGGCTCGGACGGGCGGCCAAGTCGGGCGAGTGAGAGGATGTCGTCCAGGGTGCGGCTCATCTCCTCGATCGTATCGGCCATGCGTGCGCGATCAATATCGTCCTCGACCGACTCGATGCGGACGCGGAGCGCTGCGAGTGGTGTGCGCAGATCATGGCCGATCGCGCCGAGCATCCGGTCCTTTTCCTCCAACATAGCCGTAACTCGCAGTCGCAAGTTGTTGAAGGAGCTGACAAGCGCCGCAATGTCATCTGGCCCACGCACCGCCACGGGCGCGGCGTTGTCGCCGGGGCCGAAGCGCTCGGCCGCATGGGTCAGGTCTCGCAACGGGCGGGACAGTCTCCGCGCCGCCCACAGCACCGGCACCAGAATGGCGGCGTAAAGGATCAGGGTCTGCGCAAAGAGCCGCCAGAAGATGCGCATCCCGCCGCCATCATCCCAGGGGACAACGATGCTGAGCCAGCCGCGACCGGGCTGCTCGATCGCGATCAGCAACGCTTCGGTCGGACGATTGACGAAGCCGCGTGGCGCCCCGCCGCGACGCCCGCCTGCGCGGCCGAACAAAGCGTCGTCCGCCGCCGTCCAGGCACGAACGCCGGTGTCAATGCGACCTGCCTCGACCCCAAGTTCGCGCAATTGATCGTGGAGTTCGCGCGCAATCTCACCCTGGCGTTCAAGGCCGGGGGGAACGGCGTTGCGCCCTACCCGGCGGATGCGGCCACGTTCGCGGGTCAGGGGCCGACCCTGCGCTTCCCGCTCCAGCGCGTCGACCACGCGGGTCGCCACCGGCCGCGTCGCCTGCGCGAGGCGGAACTGAGCCCGCTCCCGAAGAACAAGGGTGAAGTTGACCGCCTGCGCCACGAACAAAGACAGCGCGATCAGCACCGCCATCTGCCCGGCGAGGCTGCGGGGCCAGAGCCGGATCACCGGCGGCTCACAAGCGGGTCACCTCTGCCGCGAGCGTGTAGCCGCCGCCCCACACCGTTTTGATGATCTCCGGCGACTTGGGATCGGCCTCGATCTTGCGGCGCAGGCGGCTGACTTGGTTGTCGATGGCGCGGTCAAAGGCGGCGGCCTCTCGACCTTGCGTCAGGTCGAGCAGCTGATCGCGGGTGAGGACCTGACGTGGGCGCGTAATAAGCGCCAGCAACAGGTTGTATTCGCCCGTTGATAGCGGAACGGAGACGCCGCCCCGATCGACCAGGACGCGCTCGCCCGACCGCAACAGCCAACCGGCAAATGCGTAGGATCCGCTTTCGGGTGCATGCTGGCGCGTGCCGCCGGCATTGGCGCGCCGCAGCACCACCTTGACCCGCGTCGCAAGCTCCCGCGGGGAGAACGGCTTAACCACATAATCGTCCGCGCCCATTTCCAGCCCGACGATGCGGTCTGTCTCCTCCGCCTTGGCCGTCAGCAGGATCACAGGCGTGTCGCTGGTTGCGGCGATGTGGCGGCACAGCGACAGCCCGTCCTCGCCCGGCATCATGATGTCGATGATGGCGAGGTCGATCGCATAGGCGGTGAGCCGCGGCCGCGCGCTTTCTGCATCGGCCGCCTGGGTGACACGAAAGCCCTGGCGGGTCAGATATTGGGCGAGCGGCTCCCGGATGGAGCGTTCGTCATCAACGAGGAGCAGGTGGGGTGTGTCGCCCATGGCGTCCGCATGTAGCATGGCAGCGGCTCCAGGTAAGCGCCTGCGGGCAGGGATGCCGCCCGCAGGCCTGGTCAGTGTTGCTTGGCGCCGTTGACGGGCGGCGGGGGTGGAGCCGATCGGTCGTCAGAGCCCCGGTAAGGGCGTGCCGCGGCCATCTCGTCTGCATCGATGTTTCCATCATGGTTGGCATCGATCCGGTCGAAGCGGCTCATCGACAAGGTGCGAAACTGGTCGCGGCTGATCGGACCGCTGGGCGGGGCAGGTGGAGTGTTGTTGACGCGCGGTGGGGGGACGTCGGTTGTCATTGAGCGCCGGCCCATGCCGCGCATCGGCATCTCATCATTGCCCAGCAAACCGTCCCCGTTGACGTCCAGGCGGGCAAAGCGGCTATCGACCTGCGCCTGATATTCGGCGCGGCTGATCTTGCCATCGCCGTTTGTATCCGCCCGCTGCATCCCGCCGCCACGCGGGGCCGGCCCCTCCTGAGCCGCGGCCCCGGCCGCAAGGGTCGCCGACCCGAGCGCGACTGCCCACACCCACTTCACCATCCTATAGCTCCTCACGTCAGGGCACATTGCCCGGCATGTGCTTGGTAGATGGGCGCTTTATGTCGCGATCATATGTCATGCCGGGCGCGAAGTGTCGCAAATTGTAGCGCCGGCGGGTCAGGCAAACAAAGCAACGCTCTGCATCTGCTCCGCCACGGGGGCGCCGCTAGCGGACCAGATGGCCATGTTCTGGCTCGACGTGCCAGCACGCGTGAAGTCGCTCGTCGTGCGCATCAGGAACCAGCCCTGGTCAGTCTTCGGTTGGGCGAGCAGGTTGAGCTGCCATGTCATTGAGCTGACCGGGGCATGGCCGCCGACGAGCCGCAACGCCGCGGGTGGCAGGCAATCGGCGACTGCGACCAACTCTACCTCCGGATCAAGTCCGTCGCGCTCCGCCAGGCGAACCCAGCGCAGCCAGTCGGCGGGGCCGAGAGTGGCGTCGCGGCAGTCGAGCATCTCGAAATGCTGGGTGAACGCGACCTGTGGCAGGCCGCGGCTGATCGGATCGCCGGGTTCTGGCGACGCGACGGCCGGTGCGGTCGCAGCGACATGATGGACGGCGGACTCGAGCGCACGCATGAAAACGAACGTGGCGGTCAGGCCGAGACCCGCCTCACTGGCCACATCCACCCGCACGAAGGCAGCGTTGCGCCCTCGCCGGAGCAGCATGGGGGACAGTCGGACCTCTCCGGCGAGTGGCCCGACAAAGGCGACCAGCGCGGAACGCAGCGGTGGCAGGTCGGGATGGGCGAGCTTGGCCGCGTGGAGGGCAAGCGCTGTCGAGAAGCCGCCATAGGCGGTACGACCCTGCAACCAGCTGTCGGGCACGCCCGCACGCCAGCCATCGCCATCGGACTGTAAGGCCGCGAGGACGGCGGCTAGATGGGTCATTGCTGTTGGTGCCGCCGGGCGGAGTGGATCGCAACGTCGGTGGGCGCGAACGGGCAGAGCATGGCGGAGAAGCTATGCCATGCAGGACGCGGGCGCCATACTTCCCTTGGTAATCGCGCCGGTAACGATGTTCGGCAGCGCAGCCTTCAGCAACCACGACCTAGTGAGCCCCGATCAGAACGGGGACACTTGCATGAAGCGGTACGTGACAGCGGCGACGGCCGCCTTGCTGGTGCTTGGCTCGGCGCAGCCAGCCTGGGCGGGCGACGTTGTGCTGCAGCCGGTGCCGGTCGGGCGCGAAACCATGCGCTTCGACCACGGGATTGTGACGTTGGACTTACAGGGGCGCGGCGCGGCGGTGCAGGTCACGCCGCGTGGACAGCAGCATGGCAGTTGGGTGTTCGACGTCGCAGTGCTGAACACGGGCACGTTGCCGGTCAACTTCAGCCGGGACAACATCTCCGTCGCCACTGGTACGCTGCCCGTTGCCCTGCTCACCCCGCAGCAACTGGTGCACAAGGCCAAGAAGCGCGCTTTCTGGCGGGCGATGGCGGTGGCGGCGGTAAGCGGCATCGCTGCGGGTGTCATGGCCAGCCAGGACGCCAGCTACAAGACGCGCACGAACTGGTCCGCCGGCGGTTCGCGCGGATCGTTCCGGTCGGTGACGACGGGCCCCAGCCTGTTCGGCCAGCTTCAGGCGGCGCAGCTTTCCCAGGATAGCAGGTTCGCGATCGCGGCGATCCAGCTCCAGCTCGACAGGACGCGTCAGGACATTGGTGACCGGGCCGTTGAATTGACCACCGTCGACCCAGGCACCAGCTATGGCGGGCAGATCGTGCTCGACAAGCTGAAGCCCGGTGCGTTGCCGCAGCAGGTCGCGATCACGGTGGCCTGGAACGGCGAGATCTTTCCCTTCGCCTTCCAGCTTGCGCCCGCTGGCACGCCGCAACAGGCGTTCCCGACGACGATACCCCTCACTTCACCCGCCGCCACGCCGATCCCGGCCGTGGTGCCGGCCGCAGTCCCTGTCGCGCCCGAGCCGATGCGGGTCGCGGCCATGGCTCCGGCGCCGTCGGTGGCGGCGGTCAGGGCGGCTACGGCTCGTGCCGCTGCGCTGGCGCCAGTGCCGGTCGCTTCCGTGCCGGTCCCTTCCATGCCGATCACGGCACTAGCGGTGTCCGCGCCCGTGCCCGTCGGGGGCGGGCTGACCGAGGCGGAGCGGTATCAGCAGCGCCTGGCTGCCGCCCGCGGGGTGCGCGGGCGGGAAGCGCGTCAGGGCTGGACGATCAGCGACTGATCCTGCTCAGCGGGTGCCGGTGGTCGCGTCCTGACCGAACAGGACGCGCCGCTGCTCGTCCGTCATCGGGGCGGGTGCAGGCTGGATCTCCGCACCCCTGGCATAGGCGGCCTGCGTGGCGGGCCGGGCGGCGATCGTGTCGAACCAGCGGTGGAGGTTGGGGAAATCCTCCAGCCGCTGCCCTTGCGCCTCAAATGGTACAATCCAGGGATAGGCGGCCATGTCGGCGATCGAATGATCGCCTGCCACGAACTGCCGGTCGGCCAGACGGCGGTCGAGCACGCCGTAGAGCCGGTTCGTTTCCTTGACGTAGCGATCGACCGCGTAAGGGATCTTTTCAGGTGCGTAGCGGGCGAAATGGTGGTTCTGACCCGCCATGGGGCCAAGGCCGCCCATCTGCCACATCAGCCATTGCAGTACCTCGAACCGCCCGCGCGCATCCGCCGGCAGGAAGCGGCCGGTCTTTTCGGCGAGATAGATCAGGATCGCGCCCGACTCGAAGATACTGATCGGTTCGCCCCCGCCGATCGGGTCATGGTCGACGATCGCCGGCATCCGATTATTGGGTGCGATGGCGAGGAAGTCGGGCCGGAATTGCTCACCCGTGCCGATGTTCACGGGGTGGATGGTGTAGGGGAGTCCCGTCTCCTCAAGCAACAGTGTGATCTTGTGGCCGTTGGGCGTGGGCCAGTAATGCAAGTCGATCATGCAGCAACTCCGGGTGAACGAGCTGCTAACTGGGATGCGGGCACCAGCAGCGCAATGATCAGGCCGGTGGAGGCGATCAAGGCGGCGGCCACCAGGAACGCCGCGCCGTCCAGCCCATGGCGGGCGCCCCAGCCCAGCGTTTGCGCGGCGATCAACGGGCCGATGATGGCGGCCACGGAGTTCATGGAGCCGATACCACCCTGCAAGGAACCCTGGCGTGTCGCGTCGACCATGCGGGAAAGCAGCCCGTTGAGCGCGGGCCAGGTCACCTGTCCCAGCGCGCCGATCAAGAAGAACGCGTAGACTTGCCAGCCTTGGGTGGCGAAAGCGTTGGCGACCAGCGTTGCTGCCCCGCTGAACAGGCCAACCAGCGCGGTACGCCGCTCACCCAGCCGTGCCACGAGCCGCTTGGTGACGAACACCTGGACCAGCGCCGACAGTAAACCGACCCAGGCAAGGCTGAGGCCGATCGCGGTGGCGTCCCAGCCGAAGCGGATCGCCGCCCAGAACGCCCATGTCGCCGGGTACACGACGCTGCCCAGCTGCCAAAGAAACCACCCGACGAGCAGCGGCCCCGCGTTTCCTGCCTGGAACAAGGGGCGGAACGCCCCCACCACATGCGCGTCGCGAAGCCGGAACGGGCGGCGGTTTTCTTCCTTCAGGGTTTCGGGGAGGAAGAACAGCATCAGCAACGCGTTGATGCCCGCCAGGATCGCAGCGACCACGAACGGTGCTCTTGGGCCAAGGTCGGACACCAGCCCGCCCAGCGCAGGGCCGATGATGAAGCCCACGCCGAACGCTGCGCCCAACAGGCCAAAGCTGCCGGCACGCTTCTCTGGTGGGGTGGTATCCGCGATCACTGCGCTCGCCGGGGCGATCGTGGCCCCGGCCAGCCCGGCGATGAAGCGGCCGACGAACAGCCACAGGAGGTTGGGGGCGAGCGCCATCAGCGCGCAGTCGATGGCGAATGCGGTCATCGCGCCCACCAGCACCACGCGCCGCCCGAAGCGGTCGGACAGGTTGCCGAGCACCGGGCCTGCGAAAAACTGCGCAATTGCGAAGGTCGCCATCAGCCAGCCTGCAATACGGCTGGCAGAAGGCAGGTCCATATGCCCGAGATGAGTCACCAGCGTCGGCAGCACGGGCATGACGATTCCGAACCCGACAATGTCGATCGCCACGCCGGTGACGGCGAGCGCAACGGCGCGGTTCATGGGCGGGCCCCGGCACGATGTGACATGCACGCCACCTACGCGATCCGGTGCCGGCACGCGACGGGTTTCCGCTGGCGTGGGCGGGCCTGGAGCGGCCAGCGTCCAGTCAGCACGCCCGTACAATCCTGGCGATGCCAGCTCTCCTTGCCGGTCAATCAACCGAGCAACTTACCGGATCAGTCGGTCAGCACGCGATCATCGAACAGCCCGAACAGAATCGTCGACGCGTACATGGCGATCGCACGCGAGCGCGGCATGGTGGCGGCCCATTTCCGCATGTCGAACGCCGCATTCTGCATCGCCATCAGCGCTTGCGCCGCGATCAGCGCGTCCACCGCGCGGCAGGAACCCTCTGCCACGCCGTCCATGATCGTTCCGGCATAGCGGCGGGCGATGCCGTTCGACCGATCGATCATCGCCGCGCGCACAGCTTCGGGCAGTCCGGACAGCGCCGTGGTGCGCAGCAGGGGAGCGCGTTCCGCGAACTGGATATCGAGCAGTGTTGCAACAATGCTCGACAGACGCTGCCAGTAAGTGCCGCCCTCCCGATCGGCCAGGCGCTGTGCATCGACGATTGTGTCAAAGCTGCGCTGGTAGCAGGCGATTACCAGCTCATCCTTTGCGTCGAGATGGTGGTAGAAGCTGCCCTTGGTGACGTTCAGTTCGGACGCGATGCGCTGGACGGAGGCGCCGCGGTAACCGCGTTCATTGATCAGGCGCGTGGCGGCAAGAAGGAATGCGGCCCGGCCGGGCTCTGCCTCCTCATGCTGCAGGTCAATGGTGGATGGCGCCCAGCGGTCATCTGGTGCAGCGACGCCACCAGCGAACACATCCATCAGGCGCGCCTCGACGCGCGGGTATTGATCGGGTTCGTAGCGGGTCAGCCATGCCGGCAACCAGAAAATGTTCTCCAGCAGAACATGCGCGCGTGCACCGTTCAGGTCGGTCGCGGCGCGGCTGGCCGGGGAGCCCCAGAGACTGCGGGTACGCCGGAACACCTCTCGCCAATCCGCCATCAACCTCGCGCGGATTGGCTCTTCAGTGGCGCGAAGGTCGGACAGAACCGCGAACGCGGTCTCCTCGCCCCGGTTGATCCGGGACAGGCGTGCCATGTTGAGCGCAAGAAATCGTGCCACCCGTTCACGCGGGGTTGGCTGCTCCAGCGCGGCGTCGAGCATCACCAGGAGGGAGTCGAGCGTATGCTCGAACGCGGCAGCCGCCAGGTCTTCCTTGCGCTTGAAATAATAGGTGACGCTGGTGGTGTTCAGCCCGACACGCCGCGCGACGTCGGCAAAGGTCATGCCCTTTGCGCTTTGTTCGTTGATGGCTTCGGCCGCCGCGGCGAGGATCGCGTCGCGCTTTGCCCGGAACCGCTTGGTGCCCCCGTCATCCTGCTGTGTTGCCATGCGCGGGACCCTACCAAGCTTTGTTCGAACGGAAAGCCGCTTTGTTGCGCGGCGCTGGAACGGCTTTACCGAAAACGCGGTATGGCCTAAACCCCCGACCACACAACCGACGGAGGGTGAGGGCGATGGATTTCACGCTGAACGAGCGGGAGACCCATTTCCGCGACCGGGTCCGCGCCTTCATCGAGGCGGAAATCGCGCCGCGTGATGCGGAGTACCACCAGCAGGAGCGAGAAGGAGAGCGCTGGAAGGTTTTGCCCGTCATCGAGGAGGTGAAGGCCAGGGCGAAAGCGGCCGGGCTGTGGAATTTGTTCATGCCGCCGCACTCAGGTGCGCCGCCGGTGGACAACAGCTTCCGGTTCGAAGGAGCGCAGCTCTCGAACCTTGAGTATGCGCTTTGCGCCGAAGAGATGGGGCGGATCGGCTGGGCGTCCGAATGCTTCAACTGCTCGGCGCCGGATACCGGCAACATGGAGGTGTTCCACCGCTACGGCACCGCCGAGCAGAAGGAGCGCTGGCTTCGGCCCCTGATGAACGGCGAGATTCGGTCTGCCTTCCTGATGACCGAGCCGGCCGTGGCAAGCTCCGATGCGACCAACATCGAGACCCGGATCGAACGCGGTGGCGACGAATATGTGATCAACGGCCGCAAATGGTGGTCGAGCGGCGTCGGTGATCCCCGATGCAAGGTCGCCATTGTCATGGGCAAGACGAGCTTCGAGGGCTCTCCGCATACGCAGCAATCGATGATCCTGGTGCCGATGGATGCGCCCGGGGTGACGATCGAGCGGATGTTGTCGGTTTATGGCTATGACCATGCGCCGCACGGGCATGGCGAGGTTGTGCTGGAGAACGTGCGCGTTCCGGCGGCCAATCTGTTGCTGGGCGAGGGGCGTGGCTTTGAGATCGCGCAGGGCCGGTTGGGTCCGGGCCGCATCCACCATTGCATGCGCACCATCGGCGTGGCGGAAACCGCGATCGAGGCGATGGCGCAGCGGCTGCTGTCCCGTGTCGCTTTCGGCAAGCCGATCGCGAGCCATTCGATCTGGGAGCAGCGCCTTGCACGCGCGCGCATCGACATAGAAATGACGCGCCTGCTGTGCCTGAAGGCCGCCGACATGATGGACAAGGCCGGCAACAAGGCGGCGCAGCTAGAGATCGCGATGATCAAGGTGCAGGCGCCCACCATGGCGTTGCAGATCCTGGACGACGCCATTCAGGCGCATGGCGGCGGCGGCGTGTCCGACGATTTCCCGCTCGCGCATCAATGGGCGGCGATGCGAACCTTGCGCTTCGCCGACGGGCCGGACGAGGTCCACAATCGAGCGATCGCGCGACACGAGTTCGGCAAACATGGCGAGCATCGGGCCGGCAACGACCGGGCGACCGCGCGGGCGGCGGAATAGGCGACCCGGTCTACCCGTCTTTCGGAGCAGGACCAGACGATGATGATGGAGTGATCGCTTGAAAGCCGCCGTTCTGTTTGAGGCCAAGACCCCGCTCAGCATTGAGGATGTCACGATCGATGCGCCGGCAGCGCACGAGGTGCTGATCCGCACCGCCGCGGTCGGCGTGTGCCGGTCGGACCTGCACTTCGTCGACGGCGCCTACCCGCACGCGATGCCCACCATTCCCGGCCACGAGGCAGCTGGCGTGGTCGAAGCGGTCGGCAGCGAGGTGCGGACGGTGAAGGTTGGTGACCATGTCGTGACCTGCCTGTCCGCCTTTTGCGGCCAGTGCGAATTCTGCGTTACCGGGTGCATGTCGCTGTGCATCGATCCCAGCGTCAAACGGCCCCGCGGGGCGCCGCCCCGGCTGCGGCTGGGCGAGCGACCCGTGGCGCAGATGCTCAACCTGTCTGCCTATGCCGAGCAGATGCTTGTTCATGAGCATGCATGCGTCGCGATCGATCGCGACATGCCGCTCGACCGTGCCGCGATCCTGGGCTGCGCGGTGACGACGGGTGCGGGCGCGGTGTTCAACGCGGCGGCGGTTGTGCCCGGCGAAACGGTGTGCGTGGTCGGCTGCGGAGGCGTCGGCCTGGCGGCGGTCAACGCGGCAAGGATCGCAGGCGCGGGAAAGGTGATCGCGGTTGACCCGGTGGCCGACAAGCGCGCCATCGCGACCAAGCTCGGGGCGACCCATGTAGTCGACGCGTTGTCGGACACGGCAATCGAGCAGGTGGTCGAGATCAGCCGCGGCGGCGTCCACCATGCGATCGAGGCGGTGGGGCGACCGCAGTCCGCCGCGACGGCCGTGAAGGTGTTACGTCGGGGTGGAACCGCGACGATCCTGGGCATGATGCCCTTGTCCGAACAGGTCGGCCTGTCGGCGCTGGACCTGCTTGCCGACAAAAAGCTGCAAGGCGCGCTGATGGGACGCAATCACTTTCCCGTCGACCTGCCCCGGCTGGTCGACTTCTATCTGCGCGGTGATCTGGACCTGGATACCATCATCGCCGAACGCCTGCCGCTGGAGCAAATCAACGATGCCTTCGACACGCTTCGCCACGGCGACGCCACTCGGACGGTGATCACCCTTGGTTGAGATGGAACAAGCACTGGAGCCGGTCGGTGACCTCGACAGCGAGCGGCTGACGGCATGGCTGGCCCAGAACGTCGACGGGTTCGCCGGCCCGCTCAGCTATGGCAAGTTCCCAGGCGGGCAATCGAACCCGACCTATCGCATCGACGCGGCGAGCGGCGCTTATGTGCTCCGCCGAAAGCCGTTCGGGGTGTTGCTGCCGTCTGCCCATGCGATCGAGCGTGAATATGGGCTGATCCGGGGGCTGCACCCGACTGGCTTTCCCGTCGCGCGACCTTTCGGGCTGTGCGAGGACAGCGGCGTAATTGGCGCGCCGTTCTACGTGATGGAGTTGGTCGAAGGGGCGACCTACTGGGATGGCTCGCTGGCCGGCTTCACGCCGGAGCGGCGCAGGGCCGTGTACCATCAGATCGTGGACCGATTGGCCGAGCTTCATTCGGTCGATTACGCCGCGGCCGGGCTAGAAGCTTTTGGGAAACCCGGCAGTTATTTCGGGCGGCAGGTGGCGCGTTGGACCAAGCAGTATCGCCTGTCACAGACCGATGACCTGCCCGTCGTCGAACGCTTGATCGAGTGGCTGCCCCGCACGCTCCCCGAACAGACCCGAACCGCCATCGTCCATGGCGACTATCGCATCGACAATCTGATATTCGATCCCGAAACCGACCGCGTCTCGGCGGTGCTGGATTGGGAGCTGTCCACGCTGGGCGACCCAATGGCCGACCTGTCGTACCTGCTGATCAACTGGGCGATCCCGGCGAGCGGGGCGGCGACAGTGGGCGGCATCACGGGCCCGGAGACGGGCATCCCGACGCTGGACGAGATGGCGGAGCGCTATTGCGCGGCGACTGGGCGGGACCGGGTGCCCAAGCTCGACTGGTATTTCGCCTTTGGCCAGTTCCGGCTGATGAGCATCGTGCAGGGCATCAAGAAACGCGTGCTCGACGGCAACGCGTCCAATGCCCAAGCACAGGCCCATGCCGCGCGCGTCCCGATGCTGGCGGAGAGCGCCTGGACGTTCGCGCAGCGGGCAGGGGCCTGAGCGATGTCGCTGTTCGACCTGACCGGCAAAGTCGCGATCGTGACCGGATCGACGCGCGGGATCGGCCGCGCTTCGGCGGAGGCTCTGGCAGATCACGGCGCCCGGGTCGTTATCTCCAGCCGCAAGCAGGACGCCTGTGACGCGGTCGCGGCGGCGATCAACGATCGGCATGGAGAAGAGCGGGCCATCGCGATCGCGGCCAGCATCTCCGATAAGCCAGCGCTGGAGCGACTGGTTGCGCAAACCCGGGCAAGGTGGGGGCAGGTCGATGTGCTCGTCTCCAACGCGGCATCCAACCCCTATTATGGCCCGCTTGCCGGGATCGCGGATGAGCAGTTCCGCAAGATCATGGACAACAATGTTCTGTCCACCCACTGGCTTATACAGCTCGTCGCGCCCGAGATGCGGACGCGCGGGGAAGGATCGATCGTAATCATATCGTCGATCGGCGGGTTGCGCGGATCGTCGGTGATCGGCGCGTATAACGTGTCCAAGGCAGCCGACCTGCAACTCGCGCGAAACTACGCTGTCGAGTTCGGCCCCGACAATGTCCGGGTGAACTCGATCGCGCCCGGCCTGATCCGGACCGACTTCGCCCGCGCGCTGTGGGAAGACCCGGAACGGATCAGGGCGGCGAACGAGAGCGTGCCGCTGCGCCGGATCGGGGAGGCTGACGAGATTGCTGGCGCGGTGGTGTTCCTGGCCGGCCCCGCAAGCCGCTTCATGACCGGGCAGGTCATGGTCATCGACGGCGGGGCAACGATCTGACGGAGGTGGCGATGCGGTTCGCGGGCAAATCGATCATCGTCACGGGCGCCGGTTCCGGCATCGGTCGTGCCGCGGCGGTCGCCTTCGCGGCGGAGGGTGGCCGTGTCGTGGTGGCGGATCGGACGGAGGGCGCCGAGGAAACGGCAGCAATGATCGGCGCTGCAGCCGTGCCGATCCGGATGGACGCGGCGGACGAGGCGGATGTGGTCCGGGCAGTGGCGCTGGCTTGTGACCGGTTTGGCGGTCTTGACGTCATGTTCGCCAACGCCGGCATCTCGGGCGGGCTCGCGAACCTGTTCGACACGTCGGTGGAGCTGTTTGCCGATGTGCTGAGGGTGAACCTGATCGGGCCGTTCCTCGCCATCAAGCACGGCGCGCCGAGGATCGCGGACCGTGGCGGCGGCGCCATCGTGTTGACCGCCAGCGTCGCCGGGATGCGGTCGGGCGCCGGATCGCCGGCCTATTCGGCATCGAAGGCAGGCGTCATCAACCTTGCCCAGGTCGCGGCGCAGCAGCTTTCTGGATCCAACGTGCGGGTCAACGCCCTGTGCCCTGGCCTGACCGAGACCGGGATGACCCAGCCCACCTTCGATTACGCGCGCGAAGCGGGAAAGCTGGACCGTGTCGGCCGCCTCAACCCCCTTCGCCGCGGCGCCAAGGCCGAAGAGCTGGCGCGCGCCGCCCTTTTCCTCGCCTCCGACGCAGCGAGCTATGTCAACGGCCAGGCGCTGGCGGTGGACGGTGGGCTGTCGTCCAGCCACCCCGTGACCCGTCAGGAATATGGCAAGACCGCCGTCTGACATGCGGCAGTCGTGCTGACCGGCTAGTTTCGTCACGGCCGCGCCGCTAGCGTACGCCAAACTGTTAGGGGGAGGGTGACAGGATGGCGGGTGAGCGTGCGACAACGGCCGGAGCCGGGCTGTTCCTGTCTGCTGCGGCCGGGTCAATCGTCGTACTGGCTCCGCCTGCGATCGGCATGGCACCCCCGAGCGTGCTTGCGCCGACAGCCCCGAGCCTGAACTTGGTCAGCTGGGCGGTGGAAAACGTCAGTTGTGACGACGGCGCCAAACCGCTCTTCGCCCGCGCGCCCGATGTTGCGCCATCCTTGGACTATGGCTCCGCCTCGTCGGCGCTGACCGCATCGTTCCGGATCGCAGCTGACGGCCGGCCGCTCAGTGTCAAGCGCGAGGGCAATGGATATATCAGCAACGCCAGCGACGTCTTGCCGGCGCTGGTCGCAGCCCGGTTCGCAGCCGGGCAAGCACACGCCGCTTGCTCGATCCGCTTTGCCTCCATTCAGCAGCCTGTCGCAAGTGCGTCGCCTGACCTTGCGACGGAATACTCCATGTTCCCGAACGGGCAGCCGCCGCGCGAGCTGTGGGAACGTACCAGACCGCTTGGCAGTGATTGCTTTGAGCCGGCTCCGGAACCGAGGCTGCGCGCTTTTCCGGCGTTCAAGGAACTTCCAGGTGAGCCCGGCCGGCGCAACTGGAGCATGATCGGGTTCGACCTCGACGCGAGCGGGAAGCCGGTACGGCCGGCGGTGGTTGCGGGATCCGGCAACGCGGCACTCGACGCGGCGTCGGTGCGGGCGGTGGCCGCGAGCCGGTTCGAAGCGGGCGCACGTCATGGTTGCCGCTATCCTTATTACCGCAACGCAGTGGTGCTGCCCGCGCCACCGCCACCCAGCCAGGAGAGCTTGCGGCCGGCGGGGTCAACCTGCCCGGACCTGCCCTTTGTTCAGCCGCCAACGCTGACCTTCCCCGAGGAATACAGGACGCGCAGCATCGAGGGCTGGGCCGTGCTCGCCTTTGACGTCGCGCCCTGGGGTGAGATCGGCAACATTCGCGTCCTGGCGGCAGAGCCGGCAGCCGCGTTCGGGGAATGGGCCAAGCAGGTCATCGGCAATGCGCGCAAGCCGGCCGGGCGCACCGGCTATGTCGATTGCACCGACCGCGTGTTGTTCAAAATGGGCCCGACAGCCCGTATCACGACCACTACAGCCTCGGCACCCCACTCCTGATCCATACGTTAGCCGCGCTGTCGGATAAGGCCCTCCTGCGCGACGCTGGCGACCAGCCGCCCGTCCTGGCTGAAGATGCGGCCGCGGTTCATGCCGCGCGCATGGCCCGCCCATGGACTGTCGCAGGCGTATAAGAGCCACTCGTCGGTGCGGAATGGCTCGTGCAGCCAAAGCGCATGGTCCAGGCTGGCAGTCTGGATGCTGGACGTCATCCAGTTCACGCCATGGGGCAGCATGGACGTCCCCAACAGTGTCATGTCCGATGCATAGGCGAGGATGGCCCGATGCGTATCGCCATCCGCCTGAACCGGGGCGGCGAGGCGAAACCAGCTATACTGCTGGGGATCGCTGACCTGCGGGCGAAACCAGCTGCGTGGATTGACGGGCCGGATCTCGATCGGCCGGGCACGCAGGAGGTGGCGCCGGAACTTCTCCGGGATCGCATCCGCCTGTTCTCGGCGAAGTTCCGACTCGGGTCGCAGTGCATCTGGGCCGGGCACGTCGGGCATCGCGTCCTGATGGTGCAGGCCGTCCTCCGCGACCTGGAAGGAGGCTGCGAGATTCAGGATCGGCTGGCCGCGCTGCATCGCGATCACCCGGCGAGTGGCGAAACTGCGCCCGTCGAAATCGCGCACGACGCGAAAGATGATGGGGAAATCCTCATCGCCCGGCCGCATGAAATAGGCGTGGAGCGAGTGGGCGGCCTTGCCCTCCGTTGAGCGTTGCGCGGCCTGAAGCGCCTGCGCGATCACCTGGCCGCCGAACACCCGCCCGACACCGCCGGGCTGGCGCCGCCCGCGATACAGGTCTGCGTCGATCTCCTCCACGGTGAGCAGGTCGACCAGTGCCTGGGCGAGCTCTGCGGGCGGGGTGTCGTCGGGCGCTTCGGTATCCGTCATGGCTGCGGGGAAAGCGGATGCACCGCCCGTCCGTCAATAGCCAGCTGCACGCGCCAGTCGGTCGGCATGGTAATTGGTGTCGCCAAACATCTCCGCCAGCACACGCGCGCGCTTCATGAAAAAGCCGATGTCATATTCGTCGGTCATGCCGATGCCGCCGTGCATCTGGACGCCCTCCTGCACCGCCAGGGTAGTCGCGAGCCCGGTCTGCGCCTTGGCCACGGACACCGCCGTGTCGGCGTGAGGACTTCCGGCGTCGAGCAATTGCTGCGCCTTCAGCACTGCGGCACGGGCGACCTCCGTCTCGCTATACAAATGTGCGGCGCGATGCTGGAGCGCCTGGTAGCTGCCAATCAGCGTGCCGAACTGCTTGCGCTGCTTCAGGTAGGACAGTGTCATGTCGGCTGCGCCCGCGGCGACGCCCAGCATTTCTGCGGAGGCCCCGGCGCGACCGGCGCGGAGCAGCCGGTCCAGAGGCTCGCGGCCGGCGTCGACTTCCCCGATGACCGCGTCGGCATCGACGGTGACGCCCTCCAGCGTGACGCGCGCGGCGATGCTGGCATCAGCCAGCCGCTCTGGCGTCGCGGTCAGGCCGGCGGCGTCGCGCGGCACGGCGAACAGGGTAACGCCATCGCTGTCGTGGTCGCCGCCGGCCGTGCGTGCCGCGACCAGCAGCAGGTCGGCGACGTGACCATGGGTGACGAATTGCTTGGCGCCGGTCAGGCGAAAGCCGTTGCCGGCTCGCTCCGCGCGGGTGGACACCGCATCGCCATGCTTCGCGCGCTCATCGACCGCAAGCGCCGCGACCGTGTCGCCCGCCAGGATACCGGGAAACCAGCGATCCGCATGGGGCGTGTTCTTCAGCGCCTCGACGGCCGCGACTGCGGTAGTGAGAAAGGGCGAGGGGGTCAGGTTACGGCCAATCTCCTCCAGCACGACGCCCGCTTCGACATGGCCCAGCCCCAGGCCGCCAGCATTTTCCCCGATCAGGATGCCAGTGAAGCCCATCTCGGCAAAGCTCTTCCACAGGTCGCGCGAGAAGCCTGTCGGGTCGTTCGCATCGCGCAGCCCTCGAAGGTGCGACACGGGGGCATGTTCGGCAACGAAGTCCTTCGCCGTGTCATGGAGCATCTGTTGTTCGTCGTTGAGGAAAAGCGGCATGTTCGTTCTCGTCATCGGGCGCGGCCGGGACGAAAGTGCCGAAGGCCGCGCTGCTTGGCTCTGGACCCCGACCTATGTCGGGGTGACGGCATGATCAGTCAGGCTCCTGGCAATTCCAGGATGCGCTTAGCGATGATGTTGAGCTGGATCTCCGACGTGCCGCCCTCGATCGAGTTGCCCTTGGTACGCAGCCAGCCGCGGCTTACGGCGCCGCCGTTGGACCGCTCGCTTTCCCATTCCAGCGCGTCCGATCCGCCTGCGGCCATGACCAGCTCGTGACGCGTCTTGTTCAGCTCGGTTCCATAATATTTCATCATCGATGGCTGGGCAGGGTGGGCGCGACCAGCCTTCAGCTCATCGATAAAGCGTTCGGACATGGCGCCGAATGCCTGCGCGCGCACCTCGAACAGCGCGATGGACGCACGCAGCAATGGGTCGGCGAGGCGCCCGTCCGCGTCGAGTCCGATCGTGGCGATCGCCCCCGCCACCAGCGGGTTGGCGCCGCGGCCGCCCAGGCCCATGCCGCTGATCATCTCCCGCTCATGGCCGAGCAGGTATTTTGCGACGTCCCAGCCCTTGTTCTCGTCATGGATGCGGTTCGCCTTGGGCACCCGCACATCGTCGAAGAAGGTTTCGCAAAAGGGAGAATAGCCGCTGATCAACAGGATCGGCTTGGTCGACACGCCCGCCGTTTCCATGTCGAACAGCAGGAAGCTGATGCCGCCCTGCTTAGATTCCCTAGACGTGCGCACCAGGCAGAAGATCCAGTCCGCCTTGTCGGCATAGCTGGTCCACACTTTCTGCCCGTTGACGATGTAGTCATCGCCGTCGGGCACCGCGCTAGTCTGCAGTCCGGCCAGGTCGGAGCCGGCATTGGGTTCCGAATAGCCCTGGCACCAGCGGATCTCTCCGCGCGCGATCGGGGGCAAATGCTCCAGCTTCTGTGCTTTGGTGCCATATTTCAGCAGCGCCGGCCCGAGCATGGAAATGCCGAAGGAGTTGAGCGGATTGCGGGCGCGGATCGCTGCCATTTCCTGACGCAGGATCTTGGTCTGCTCGGCGGACAGGCCGCCGCCGCCATATTCGGTCGGCCAATCTGGCACGGTCCAGCCGCGTTCGGCCATGCGGTCCAGCCACTGTTTCTGCGCTGGACTGGATGGCTGGAAGTTGCGGCCGCCCCAGCAGATATCGGCATCCGAGCGCACGGGCTCGCGCATTTCGGGCGGGCAGTTCGCCTCCAGCCAGGCGCGGGTGTCGGCGCGGAACGTGTCGAGGTCGCTCACTTGATTGCTCCCGACTTGAGACTTTGCGCGACGGTAAAGCCGTGGCGTTCCAGCCCGGCCACGACCTTGTCGTACCCCTCGGTCTTGGCCCAGAACATCGGGCCACCGCGATAGACCGGCCAGCCATAGCCGTAGATCCAGACCACATCGATATCCGACGCACGTTGCGCCTTGCCTTCCTCCAGTATCAGCGCGCCCTCGTTCACCATCGGGTAAAGCGTGCGCTCGACAATCTCCTGGTCGGTAATCTCGTGCTGCGGGGTCCCTGTCTTCTCCCGCCATTCTTTGATGATCTCCGCGACCCGTGGCGAAGGCGAAGGCGTCCGCTTCTCGTCATAATCGTAGAAGCCGGCCTGGCGCTTCTGCCCCCAGCGCCCTTCGGCGGCGAGAGCGTCGCGGACATTCTCGATACGGTTCGGGTCGCGATGCCAGCCAATATCGACGCCGGCGAGGTCGGCCATCTGGAACGGGCCCATCGGCATGCCGAACTCGACATGGACGCGGTCTATCTGCTCGGGCGTTGCGCCTTCCAGCAGCAGCTTGTTGGCCTCTACCTGGCGCGGCATCAGCATGCGGTTGCCGATAAAGCCATAGGTGACGCCGGCAACAACGGCGACCTTCCGGATTTTCTTGGCCAGATCCATGACGGTCGCCAGCACGTCGGGCGCGGTCTTGTCGCCGCGAACCACCTCCAGCAGCTTCATGATGTTGGCGGGCGAGAAGAAGTGCATGCCGAGCACGTCCTGCGGGCGGGCCGTGCAGGCTGCGATCTCGTTTATGTCGAGATAAGAGGTGTTCGATGCCAGGATAGCGCCCTGCTTCGCGATCTGGTCGAGTCGGGTGAAGATATCCTTCTTCACGTCCATGTTCTCATAGACCGCTTCGATGATCAGGTCGCAGTCGGCGAGGTCGTCGAAGCTGAGCGTCGGGGTCAGCGCACCCATCGCGGCCTCGACCTGTTCGGGCTTCATCCGGCCCTTGGCAGCGGTTGCTTCATAGTTCTTGCGGATGACGCCGGTGCCCCGGTCGAGCGCGTCCTGCGCCATTTCGACAATGGTGACGGGGATGCCGGCGGACAGGAAGTTCATGGAGATGCCGCCGCCCATCGTGCCGGCACCGATCACGCCGACGCGGCGGATTGGCCGAAGCGGCGTATCGGCGGGAACATCGTCGATCTTTGACGCCTGCCGCTCGGCGAAGAAGATGTGGCGCTGGGCGGCGGACTGGGTGCCAAACATCAATCGCATGAACTCGGTGCGCTCGAACTGGACGCCCTCATGATAGGGCACCTCGGTCGCCTTCACGACGCAGGCGATGTTGGCGGCTGGTGCATCAAAGCCACGGAACTTGCGCGCGTTGGCCTTCTGGAACGCGGCAACGGCTTCAGGATCGGGCGCCAGCGATTTTTCGGACGCACGGGGCAGGGGGCGGTGACCCTTGATGTCGTTGGCAAAGGCAAGCGCGTCTGCGGCGAGGCTGTCCTCACCCACCAGCTTGTCGATCAGGCCGGCGTCGGCCGCCTGCTTGGCGGAGATGGTGTCGCCGGTGGCCGTCATCCGCAGCGCAAGCGCCACGCCCGCGACACGCGGAAGCCGTTGAGTACCGCCAGCGCCAGGCAGCAGTCCCAGCTTTACCTCCGGCGTGCCTAGCTTCGCGGAGGGCACCGCCACGCGATAGTGGCAGGCGAGCGCCACCTCGCACCCGCCGCCCAGCGCGGTGCCGTGGATCGCGGCTACTACGGGCTTGTCCGACGCTTCGATCATGTCGACCAGCGCGGGCAGCGGCGGGTCCTGCATCGGCTTGCCGAATTCGGTGATGTCAGCGCCAGCGAAGAACGTGCGACCATCGCACCGGATCACCATTGCGTGAATAGAGGCGTCGGCGACGCCCTGCTTGATCGCAGCTTCCAAGCCCTGCCGAACCGCAGCGCCCAGCGCGTTCACCGGCGGGTTGTCGGAGATGATGACTAGAACGTCACCGTGGCGCTCCGTGCGGATTGGTGAAGTCATTCTTTTGGCTCCTCTCTGTGCTCCTGCTGGGCAGGACCTTGGGCCCAACGGCCCGCTTGTGGCTTGCTCTCCCGCTTGCGGCAGGAGCGCTGGCGTTATGTCAGTGCCGCGTAGATCATGGTCTTGAGCTCACGGCGGATGGGATACAGCATCGACGGGCTGAACTGGGTCATGAAGACCATACTCACCCGTTCAACAGGGTCGATGAAGAAGGCGGTCGAGAACATGCCACCCCAATAATACTCGCCGACGCTGCCCGGCATCATGGTGCGAGCTACGTCCTGCGTCACGGCAAAGCCGAGGCCGAAGCCGGTTCCGGCATTCTGCGCCTCGCTGAACAGCGATTTCGACATGGTGGTCAGGTCACCACCGCCGGGCAGGTGATTTTGCGTCATAAGGTCGACCGTCTTTCGGCCGATCAACCGCACGCCGTCCAACTCGCCGCGGTTCAGGAACAATCGACAAAATCGATGATAATCGAGTGCGGTGGATACCAGCCCGCCGCCGCCCGATATGAGCCTGGGCGCGCGGATCCAGGCGCTGGCCTCGCCTCGGTCGTAGAGCACGCGTGTCTTGTCCGGTGACAATGCCCAGCAGTCGGTCAGCCGCTCGACCTTGTCCGCCGGCACGTGAAAGAACGTGTCATCCATGCCGAGCGGGGCGAAAATGCGATCGCGAAAGAATGTCGCGAGGTCAGTGCCAGACACCCGCTCCACCACGGCGCCGAGCACATCGGTCGCGACGGAATAGTTCCAGGCGGAGCCGGGCGAGAACTCGAGCGGCAACTCTGCAAGCGCCTCCACGAAGCCCTGCAGGTCATGGCCGCCGTGCCAGCTTTCCAGTTTGGACTGACGATGGGCAAGGTCGATATTGGACCGGTTCTGAAAGCCATAGGTGAAGCCGGCTGTGTGGCGGAGAAGGTCGACCATGCGCATCGGTTGATCGAGCGGTCGGGTGACAAAGGGCGCTTCACCGCCGCCCGACTGGTACACGCCCACCTTGGCCAGCGCCGGCAAGACGTGATGGACAGGCGTGTCGAGCGCGACGCGCGCTTCCTCGACCAGCATCATGAAGGCAAGGCTGGTGACCGGTTTCGTCATTGAAGCGATGCGGAACAGCGAGCGCTCGTCAACCGGAGCATCGCTGCCGTCGCGAGCCGGACCCTGGTGTGAGAAGTGCACCACCTCACCATCGTGGGCGACCAGCAACTGGGCGTGCGGCAGCCTGCCCGAGTCGAGGTAGCGCTCTTTCAGAAAAACATCGATCGCGCCAAGGCGTGCCGGATCGAAGCCGGGTCGAGATGTCGTCCCTTTTATCGTCCCCACGTCATGCCCCGTCTCCATACCCCCGCTTCGAAACGTTGAACCACCTATTGCCTCCGCCGAGGTTTGAATCAACTATAACCGCAATGTGACGGGACAAACCCGTTCTTCGACCGGAGCGATTCTGTGGCCAGCGACCCCGCCTTTGCGCTTCCCTCCTCATGGCCCGCCATGTCGCTGGCCAAGGCGCAGGCGCTGCTGACCGCCCCAGGCCAGCCGTTCGAGATGACGACTGCAACAATCAGGGGCGTCGAAACCCGGGTCTGGAAAAACGCGCCGCCCAGCCTCCGCGCGCTGATCGACGCATCGCGGGGGCATGGCGATCGCCTGATGACGATCTATGAGGACGAGCGCATCAGCTATGACGCCAACCACCGCGCGACGGCGGCGCTGGCCGCGCATTTGTCGAACCTGGGAGTCGGCAAGGGTGATCGCGTCGCGCTGGCGATGCGCAATTTGCCCGAATGGCCCGTCGCGTTCTTCGCGATCGTCAGCATGGGCGCGATTGCGGTGCCGTTGAACGCGTGGTGGACGGGCGAGGAGCTTGCCTATGGATTGCGCGACTCGGGCGCTCGCGTCCTGATCGCCGACGGTGAACGTCACCACCGGTTGGGCGAGCACTATTCCGACTTGCCCGAGCTGGAGCAGGCCCTTGTGTCGCGGGCCACTACGCCCCTGGAGGGCAATGCTGGCCGGTTGGAGGCAGTGATCGGAACGCCGCACGACTGGGCGCGGCTACCCTCGGCCGAACTGCCGGAGGCGGCCATCGAGCCGGGCGATGGGGCCGCGCTGTTCTACACCAGTGGTACCACTGGCGCGCCAAAGGGTGCGCTGCTGACCCACCGCAACCTTTGCACCAACATCCTGTCCGGAGCCTACAATTCCGCCCGGTCATTCCTGCGGCGCGGCGAAGGCATTCCAGCTCCCTCCCCGCGCGTCGTGCTGACGGTTATCCCCTTGTTTCACGTCACGGCATGCTCGGCCGGGATGATGCCGGCGATCGCAGCCGGTAATACTGTCATCTTCATGCGCCGTTGGGACACGGTGCGGGCCATGGAGATCATCGAGCGTGAGCGGGTCAACATCACGGGCGGGGTGCCGACGATCGCCTGGCAGTTGATCGAACATCCCGACCGGGCGCGCTACGACCTGTCGAGCCTGGAAGCGATCGCCTATGGGGGCGCGCCCTCCGCCCCCGAACTGGCGCAGCGCATCTATGCCGAATTCGGTGCCTTGCCCGGCAATGGCTGGGGGATGACGGAAACCTGCGCCACGGTGACCGGCCATGCGGGCGAGGACTATCTTGCCCGACCGACCAGTTGCGGCCCGGCGGTGCCCGTCGCCGACCTGCAAATTCGCGCCGATGATGGCACCACTGTCCTGCCGCCCGGCACAGTGGGAGAGCTATGGGCGAGAGGGCCGATGATCGCCGCCGGCTATTGGCGCCGGCCCGAGGCAAGCGCCGAAACCTTCGTCGACGGCTGGGTCCGCACCGGCGACCTCGCGCGGCTGGACGAGGAGGGCTTCTGCTTCATCGTCGATCGAGCCAAGGACATGGTGATCCGCGGCGGCGAGAACATCTACTCGATTGAGGTGGAGAACGTGCTCTACGCCCATCCGGCCGTTACAGATTGCGCGGTGATCGGGTTGCCGCACCGAAGCTGGGGCGAGGAGCCGGCGGCGGTGGTCCATCTTGCGCCTGGTGAAACTGCCAGCGAGGCCGAATTGCAGGCCTTTGTCGCGGCCAGGCTTGCCGCGTTCAAGGTGCCCGTCGCCATTTGCTTCGTGACGGATACCCTGCCGCGCAACGCCAATGGTAAGATCATGAAGAAGGACCTCAAGGCCCTTTTCGCCGATCGTGTCGAGGCGGCCGCCTGACGGCCGCGGTCAGCGAGTGCGGCCGGGTGTCATGGACCAGCCAAGTGGCTCGCCCGTGCCGCCGACGACATGGAGGCCCGGCCTGCCCACGGGCATCCGCCCATTGACCAGGTGATCCAGCGCCAGCTCCATCGCTTGCCGTCCCGAGTCCCACCGCTGTCGCACCGTTCCGGGTGAGAAGTCGAACGCCTTGCCCGCGACTTCGCGCGACTGGTCAGCATAGCTGATGTGGACGAGGGTGATGGCCGGGACCGGGTCGCCGGCCTGCTCACGCGCGGCGAACAGCGCTTGCCAGGCGGCGATGGTGCGGCGGCTCTGCGCGGCGAACATCAGGTCCTGGGCGCGACCGATTGCTTCGCCCAGGGTGGTCGGGCGTGGTGCCTGCAACGGCAACAGGTCGACGGCGAGGCAAAGCAAGGGCGATGACTGCTGCCCGTCCTGTTCGGCCGCGAGGATCGTGTCGAGCGGCAGATTCGCCGACATCCCCGCGTCCCCGTACAGGTGCCCGTCGATCTCAACTCCCGGGAAAGCAGGCATCAGCCCACCACTCGCCAGCACATGGTCGGTTGTGAGCGGCGTTGCGCGATCGAATACGACGTCCTCCCCCGTTTCGATGTCCACCGCGGTTGCTGCAAATCGGATCGGGCCCTCATTCAGGCAGCGCAGGTCAACCAGCTCATCGAGCGAGGTCCGCAGGGGAGCGTTGCTGAACAGGCTCGGGACTGACACCCGCGGGTCCCACCAGTCTGGCGACAGGTGGGTTCTGGGCGCGAACACCCGATAATGGCCGGTCGCGAGGGCGAGGCTGGCGGCCGCCGTTCGGCGCGCCGTGTCGGTCGCGGGCATGTCCGCCGTCAGGTCCCGCCCAGGGTTCCAGAAAGTCATGAGCCGATCCATCTGTCGCTCGGCCGGATTGCCCGCGATCAGGGCGCCGTTGACCGCCCCGATCGACGCCCCGACGATCATGTCGGGCTGAACGCCGCGGGCATGCAATGCCTCATAGGCACCGGCCTGGAAGGCACCCAAAGCGTTTCCGCCGCTGAAGGCAAGGGCGATGCGGGTTTCGACTTCCGGAACGATGTTGGTCATCGCGTGGTAGCGTCGGGCGCGGCCTATCGTTCCGGCGTCGGTGATCCGCTCAGCGCGCGGTCCCGGGTGCCGGCCGCGGAGGGACCCCGGCGAACGTCACCAGGCTCTCCGATCCATCGGTCGCCAGCGCGGACACGCCAAAAAAGTGATCATCGATGTTCACACGCGGCAGGTCGAGCAGCGTCGCCGATGCCGGCACGTCGCGGCTGTCCGTCCAGGCGTTGCCGTCTCCGCGGCGCCAGCGGATCCGGTAGCCGGCAGCGGCCGGCACCGCGGCCCAGGTCACGCGCGTGTCGTCGCTGAGCGCGCCTGCGATGGAGGCGCGGGCCGGCGCCGCGGGTGCGGCGGCGAGCTGACGCAGCAAGGCCATGTTGAGCTGCGTCACCTTAGCGAGGTACGGGAAATCCACGAACTCGATTGTGTCGCCATAGCGGCGCGCGCCCTCGGTGCGGATCGTCTGATGCTGGCGATCATAGTTCTCGGTCGCTTCGGTGAACCGGATCGCGGGGAATCCAGCCTCAAGGAACGGCAGATGGTCGCCGCCGCGCTGGAAGCGGTCGGCACGGCGGATTGCGACTGCTTCAAGTCCGATCCCGCGGTCTGCGGCGGCAGCGCGAACGGCGGCCTTTGCTAACGCACGCGAGGGGCCGTCGTCCTCTGCCCCGATCGCGCGCTGTCCCTTGGGGTCGGCGTCCGCGGACGAGCCGATCCCTTCGGAAAACACGCGCACAAGGTTGTCGACGTGCTCACCACCGATGCCGTGGGTGTTGCCAACAATGTCGTTGTTGAGCACGGCCGCGACCTGCCAGCCACGCGCCTTTGCCGTTTCGGCCAGCAACTGCCCGCCCCACAGGCCCTGCTCCTCGCCAGACAGCGCCGCGTAAACAATGGTGCCCGCGAGCTTTTCCCGGCTGAGCAGGCGGGCGGCCTCCATCACCAGAGCAACGCCAGAAGCGTCGTCATTGGCGCCCGGGGCATCCGTCGTCACGTCCATGACGTCGTTGACGCGGCTGTCGATATGGCCCTGCACGATCACCACGCGGTTCGGATCGCCGGTGCCCCGCTGGACCGCGAGCACATCCTCCACCCGGACGCCGTTCGGCGCGCGCGGGCCCGTGAAGCTGCGGCCGATCGTTTCAACCTTCAGGCAGCCGCCACAATCGCGCCCGATCGCCTCGAACCGAGCGGCGGTCCAGCGGCGGGCAGCGCCGATGCCGCGATTGGGATCAGTGGTGGTCGACAGCGTGTGCCGGGTCCCGAAACCAACCAGCGCGCTGGTGGTGCGCTTCAGCGCGGCGGGATCGGCACGTGGCG
Source organism: Sphingomonas aerophila (assembly GCF_014199305.1). Classification (GTDB taxonomy): domain Bacteria; phylum Pseudomonadota; class Alphaproteobacteria; order Sphingomonadales; family Sphingomonadaceae; genus Sphingomonas; species Sphingomonas aerophila. The sequence goes on along the minus strand of NZ_JACIJK010000002.1, from coordinate 265,524 downwards.
CGGGGCCGGCAGCGACGAGCAAGGGGGCGGCAAGGAGGAGAAGGCGCGGGTTCATGGCCCTTTCGTGCCCTGCGGCGATGACGTCGGCAAGGTCCAAATCGGCTGCATGCCGGGTGACAGGATGCCCTTGCGCCCGCTACGGTGAGGCATGGCGGATCCAGCTTCAAGCGATACCCTGTTTCCCTCGGCCGAAGAGGAAGTGTCCGCTGCCGCCATGGTCGCGGCCAATGGCGGCGTGGGAGAGATCGGGCGCATCGCGGCGCGGCGGGACCGCCTGCTGGCGGCCTTGGTGCTGGTGGCGAGTGTCGGGCTGATGCTCGCCGTGCCATTCGCGCTGAAATCCGGCGCGGAGTTCTTTCTGCCGGTCACCGTCGCGCTGGTGATCGCAATCGCGATGGTCCCCGTGCTGGAATGGCTGGAGCGGCGCGGCGTACCGTCCGCGCTGGCCGCCATCCTGTGCATTTTGCTGTTCCTGATCGCCGCCAATGTCGCGATTGCCGCCATCGTGGTGCCGGCGACGGATTTTTTCAGGCTGCTGCCGACCCGGATCGATCGGATCCAGAACAATCTGGCGCCGCTCCTGGACCTGTATTCCAACCTGGAAAAGTACGTGAACCGGACCCTGCGGGCGGTTGCGGACGCACCGGTTCGGCGAACGAGCAATGCGGCCGTCGCGCCGCCCAGTTCGATCCTGGAACTCGCGGCTACGTCGGCTCCGGCGCTGATCGTGCAGTTCATCTTTGCCGTGCTGGTCGTGTTCTTCTTTCTATCGGGTTGGACGCGGATGCGGAAGCGCACCATCGCCGGCCGGTCGAGCTTCGACGGCGCCATGGCAACCGCGCGGGTGATCCAGGACGTGGTCGATGACGTGTCCGCCTATCTCGGCACGATCACGGTCATCAACCTGATCCTTGGCGGGATCGTGGCGGGCGCGTTGTACCTGCTCGACATGCCTTATCCGTTAATGTGGGGCGGAGTCGTCGCGCTGCTGAACTATATTCCATATTTTGGACCGGTGGTGGCGGCGTTCCTGCTCGCGATCGGCGGGCTGATGACCTTTGCCGATATCTGGACGGCGCTGGTGCCGCCCGCGCTCATGTATGGTTGCCACCTGATCGAGGCCAATCTGGTCACGCCCTTCGTAGTCGGGCACCGGCTGACGATCAGTCCGCTGCTGATCCTCGTCTCGCTCAGCTTCTGGAGTTGGGTGTGGGGCACCACGGGCGCGCTGCTCGCCGTGCCGCTGCTGATCATCATCCAAACGGTCGCGGGTGCGGCGGGCAAACCCGACATCGCCGGCTTCCTGTTCGAGCATGGCACGCTGGTCCAGCCCGCGCGCGAGCGTCGGCGGTGGCGATTTGGCGGAAGTGGCGAAGATGACGAAACAGGCGGTTGACACCCCCCGGACCCTCGCCTAGTTGGCCCTCCACAACGCTTCCAAGCGGGTGTAGCTCAGTTGGTTAGAGCGCCGGCCTGTCACGCCGGAGGTCGCGGGTTCGAGCCCCGTCACTCGCGCCACCCTTTCTAATGGGTGGCGCTTTTTCTGAAGCGTTTCGGTGACATCGCAAGCAGCGCTCAGCGCCAGCGACCAGTTTCCATCCACAGCAGCAACGGTTTCAGCGGCGCGATCCACACGATCCCTGTGACCAGGTAAAAGCCGAGCTGGAGCGGCCACGCCCAGTTGCCAACCAGTGCGGACGCACTGGCGATCAGGATTGACCAGACGGCGATCAAGGCCAGAATGATGAAGATGCCAGCGGGCTTGCGCCAGGTTGGGGTCATGCAGGTGTAATCCATTCTGTATCGGTGGCGATGGCGTTGAGCGGAACGTCCCATGGGTCGCAAGGTAGTTGCGCAACTTCCTGAATCGAAAAGGCAACGCCGACCCGCCAGGCCTGCGGGTATTCGGCAAAGGCGCGGTCGTAATGGCCGGCGCCCTGGCCGAGGCGATTGCCGGCGCGGTCGAACCCGACAAGGGGCGTCAGGATGATGTCCGGCGTAACCCCGGGTGCGTCAGGGGATAGCTGTTGCAGCCCGAACGGACCGGGCAGAAGCGTTCCGCCATCCCAGGCAAGAAAGATCATCGGTGTCGCCCGGTCGATCACATAGGGCAGGGCAAGGCGACAGCCCGCCGCCTGTGTCGCAGCGTTGAGCAGCTGCGGATCGGCCTCTCCGCCGACCGGGTGATAGGACGCAACCGTCAGTCCGGGACGCAGCCGATCAATGAAAGCCTGGGCAGCGGGCACGATGCGGCCAGCCGCACCCCTGCGCACGGCCCGGAGGCTGCGGCGCAAATCGTTCTTAACGCTGGGAGCGGGTGGCGGGACCGCCATGGCCGTTTGCCGAAATATCCTCTGACGCCCGGTACGTCAGGTGGGGACCATATACGTCAGACCAGGATCTGTGCAGGGACAGCCCCCATGGATGATGAATAGCCTCAGGGATAATCGATGGCTCGTACCGGGCAGTGCCCGCCATCATCTGATCTAGGCGCTCGGAGGCGTTTGCTCAAGGGCTGACGCGAGCCGCTCCAGCCGATCGGCGATCCGCGCCAGTGCTGCGTCGCTTACCGCGGCGCCAACAGGCGGGCGCCGTTCCAATTCGTCCAGGTCGTCGGCGAGCATTAGGGCGACAAGAAGAAAGGCGCGTTCGCTGTTCAGCCCGGCCGCGCGCTCCGCTGGTGCCCAGCGCTCATCGATCATCGCGGCGAGCTGGCGCACGCGATCCTCTTCGCCATCGCGGCAGGCGATCCGATGCGGTCGGCCGCCAATCGTGATCGAAATCTCTGCCATTATTCCTCCGGCCGCCGGGCTATGACATCGTCCAGCGCGGCGACCGCTTCCGCCATGCGCGCCCGCAGCGCCTCATGACGGGTGGAAAGGTCGCGGGCGTCGGCGGCGCGAGCGGCAACGGCAGCCTCGATCCGAATGATCGCGGCCTCGATCCGGTCGGCGGCGGTGGAGGGCTCTGCCATCGGCGCGCGATAGCATGGAGAGACGACGCGACAAGCGGGTTTTCATACGCCGTGGGAATGGTTGACAGGCCCCGCTGCGGGCCGTCAAAGGCCTCCCAACCTCACTTCGGGAGCGAGCAGGCGATGACGGTCAAGGTTGCGATCAATGGCTTCGGGCGTATCGGTCGCCTGGTCGCGCGCGCGATGCTGGAGCGCGGCGATGAAACGCTGGAGCTGGTGACGATCAACGACCTGGCCGATGCCAAGTCGAACGCCTGGCTTTTCAAGCGCGACAGCATCCACGGCATATGGCCAGGCTCCGTGACGGCCGAGGGCAATGACCTGGTCATCGATGGCAAGCGCATCCGCGTCACTGCCGAGCGCGATCCCGCCAACCTGCCGCACCGCGAGCTGGGCGTAGACCTGGTGCTTGAGTGCACCGGCTTCTTCACCGATCGCGACAGCTGCCAGAAGCACCTGGATGCCGGCGCGAAGAAGGTGCTGATCTCCGCGCCGGGCAAGAAGGTGGACCTGACCGTCGTATACGGCGTCAATCATGACAAGCTGACCGCCGAGCACACCATCGTGTCGAACGCGAGCTGCACCACCAACTGCCTGGCGCCAGTCGCCAAGGTGCTGAACGACAGCATCGGCATTGAGCGTGGTCTGATGACCACGATCCACGCTTACACCAACGACCAGAAGATCCTGGACCAAATCCATCCCGACCTGCGCCGTGCGCGCGCGGCGGCAATGAGCATCATCCCCACCACCACCGGCGCTGCCCGCGCGGTTGGCGAGGTGCTGCCGGAGCTGAAGGGCAAGCTCGACGGGTCGGCGGTGCGCGTGCCGGTGCCGGACGGCAGCCTGGTCGACCTGACCTTCCAGCCAGGGCGCGACACGACGCGGGACGAGGTGAACGCGATCCTGAAGGCGGCGGCGGAGAGCGGTCCCTTGCAGGGTGTGCTCGAATATACGGACGAGCCGCTGGTCTCGATCGACATCCAGCACACGCCGGCCTCGTCCACGGTCGACAGCCTGGAAACCGCGGTAATCGACGGCAAGCTGGTCCGCGTGGTCAGCTGGTACGACAATGAATGGGGCTTCTCCAACCGCATGGTGGACACCGCCACCGCGATGGCAAAGTTCCTCTGACGCGGTGAACGCGCCGTCCCGGCTCCTGACCGGCGAGGCCCCGCTCGGCGACACGCTGACGGGCGTTCTCGCCGGTATCGCGCGCCACGCTTACCCGAAGGCACCGATGGAGGTGCTGACGGAGGCGACAGTGACGGTCGAGGCCGGGATCACGGGCGACTTTCGCGGGGCGGTAAAGCCGGGCGGCAAGGGCAGGCGGCAGGTCACGCTGATGGAGCGTGGCGATTGGGACGCCGCCATGCGGGAGTTGGGCCATTCGCTTCCCTGGCAGGAGCGGCGGGTTAACCTGCTGGTCGACCATCTCGATCTGCCACAAGTCCCTGGCGCGCTGATACGCGTGGGCGCCGATGTCGTGCTGGAAGTAACGGTGGAATGCGACCCGTGCCATCGCATGGACCGGATCATCCCCGGCCTGTTCGCGGCGTTGATGCCGGACTGGCGCGCGGGCGCGTGCACACGAGTGAAACAAGGCGGCCGTATCGCGGTCGGCGACCTGATCAGGATCGAGATACCATGAGCAAACCGTTCAAGACGCTGGACGACATGGGTGACGTCACGGGCAAGCGCGTGCTGGTCAGGGAGGACCTGAATGTGCCGATGGCGGACGGGGCCGTTACCGACGACACGCGGCTGCGCGCGACCATCCCGACCGTGACCGAATTATCCGACCGGGGTGCGATCGTGCTGGTGCTGGCCCATTTCGGCCGACCCAAGGTGCCGAGCCCGGAATTCTCGTTGGCGTTGGTGACCAAGGCGTATGAGACGGTGCTCGGCCGGCCGGTCCGCTACATCGATTGGGAGGGCGACACGGCCGCAGTCGCGACCTTGCAGCCGGGCGACATTGCCGTGCTGGAGAACACGCGCTTCTTCGGCGGCGAGGAAAAGAACGATCCCGCCGTTGTCGAGCGTTTCGCTGCGCTGGGGAACCTATACGTCAACGACGCCTTCTCCGCCGCGCATCGCGCACACGCCTCGACCGAGGGGCTTGCCCACCGCCTGCCGGCTTTTGCGGGCCGAGCCATGGAGGCGGAACTCGACGCGCTGGACAAGGCGCTGGGCAGTCCCCAGCATCCGGTCGCGGCGGTGGTTGGCGGGGCAAAGGTGTCCACCAAGCTCGACGTGCTGAAGCACCTTGTCGCGCGCGTCGATCACCTGATCATCGGCGGGGGTATGGCCAACACCTTTCTTGCGGCGCGCGGCGTCAATGTCGGCAAGTCACTGTGCGAGCATGACCTGACTGGTACCGCGGACGAGATCATGGAAGCGGCCGACCGGGCCGGCTGTACCGTGCACCTTCCTTACGACGTCGTTGTCGCGACCGAGTTTCGCGCGAACCCGCCGGTCCGCACTGTCAACGTGCATGAGGTCGCGCCGGATGAGATGATCCTTGACGTCGGTCCGGCCGCGGTCGAGTCGCTTGGCGATGTGCTGAAGAACTGCCGTACGCTGGTGTGGAACGGGCCGCTGGGCGCGTTTGAGACGCCGCCCTTCGACACGGCAACCGTCGCACTCGCACGCACGGCGGCAGCGCTGACAGGTGATGGTAGCCTGGTGTCGGTCGCTGGCGGTGGCGACACGGTGGCAGCACTCAACCAGGCGGGTGTCGCAGACCAGTTTACCTTCGTATCCACCGCGGGTGGTGCCTTCCTGGAATGGATGGAAGGGCGTGAGTTGCCAGGAGTGGCCGCGCTGACGCGTTGATCGGTTAGTATAACGATACGGGGGAGAGATGATGGACAAGGCTGCCATGACCGCCAGGATCGCCGACGGGCGGGGCTTCATCGCCGCGCTCGACCAGAGCGGCGGATCGACCCCCAAGGCGCTGGAAGGCTATGGCATTGCAGAGGGCTCCTGGTCGACCGACGAGGAGATGTATGCGCTGATCCACCAGATGCGCGCCCGGATTATCACCTCACCCTCATTCACGGGTGACAAGGTGGTGGGCGCGATTCTGTTTGAGCGCACCCTGGACGGCCAGGCTGCCGGCAAGCCGGTGCCCCATGCACTGCACGATCGCGGGGTGGTGCCGTTCCTGAAAATCGACAAGGGCCTGCAACCGGAGGCAGACGGCGTTCAGTTGATGAAGCCGATACCCGGACTGGGCGACTTGCTCGACCGGGCGCGCGGGTTGGGCGTGTTCGGGACCAAGGAACGTTCGGTCGTCAACCTTGCCAACAAGAACGGCATCGACGCAATCGTGCGCCAGCAGTTCGAGGTCGCGCGAGAGGTCCTGGCCCACGGCCTCGTCCCGATCATCGAGCCCGAAGTCAACATCAAGAGCCCGGAGCGCGGGGCGGCGGACGTCCTGCTGCGCGACGGCCTGCACGAGGCCTTGGACGGGTTGACCGGCGACGACCAGGTCATGCTCAAGCTGTCGCTGCCCGAAACCCCGGGTCTATACGACACGCTGGTCGACCATCCGCGCGTGCTGCACGTCGTGGCTCTGTCTGGTGGCTATCACCGCGCCGAGGCCTGCGCCGAGCTGGCCCGCAACCGCGGCGTGATTGCGAGCTTCAGCCGTGCCTTGCTGGAGGACTTGCACGTCGACATGGGCGAGGATGCCTTCGATCGGGCGCTGAGCGAGGCGATCGAGGAGATCTATCAGGCTTCGGTCCACAAGGCCGTGGACCCTGCCTGAAAGCAAGTGCTTTCGCGGCGAAGCTTGGAGCGCTAACCGGCGGGGATGACCGATGACCCGCTTGGACCGATGGATCCAGACTTCGCCGCCAACTTCACGCGCGATGTGCGCCGGCCGCCGTGCCAGCTGTATCTCGTGTCGCCCCTGGACGTGGGCGGCGGCTTCCCTGAGCGGCTGGCGCGCGCACTCGATGCCGGGCCCGTCGCGGCGTTTCAGTTCCGGGTAAAGGACGTTGGCCAGCATGACGCCGCACGGCTGGCGGAGCCGTTGCAGCGCGTCTGCGCGGATCGCGAGGTCGCCTTTATCGTCAACGACTCGATCTCGCTGGCCAAGCGGCTGGGTGCGGATGGCGTGCATCTGGGCCAGGATGATGGAGACCCCCGGGAGGCGCGGACGGCGCTCGGCCCGAACGCCCAGATTGGCGTGACCTGTCACGACAGCCGGCACTTGGCGATGGAAGCGGGGGAGGCAGGCGCCGACTATGTCGCGTTCGGCGGTTTCTACCCAACCACGACCAAAGAGGTGAGCCATCGCGCCGATCCGGTCATCCTGTCCTGGTGGTCAACGGTGTTCGAGCTGCCCTGCGTCGCGATTGGCGGCATCACGCCCGCCAACGCGGCCCCTCTGGTGGCGGCGGGCGCGGACTTCCTGGCGGTAAGCGGGGCGGTTTGGAACGGCGATGAGGCTGCGGCGGTGCGGAATTTTGCGGACCTGCTCGGTTAACGGCGGACCAGCACCACACCCGCAAGGACCGACGCTGCACCCGGCAGGGAGATACTGTTACTGGCCTTGCCTTGAGTTCCAGCCCGGGCTGGTCACGCACAATGGCCGTCGCGAGCTGGCTTGAGGGGGCTATCTTCAGGGTAGTCCCAAAGCCCAGGCGCGACGCAGCGAAGGCATCGCCGCGACAGAGCCGGCGCTGTAGCAGCCGCCCAGACGGAGTAGACAAGGCCGGCGATGACGGCTCAGGCTGACGGCAGCGCCGCCGCGCCGACTAGGAACGAGACCAGTGCCGCTACCAGAACTGATCGGACGCCGCAGGCGAGCGCCGACTTTGTGGGCGGCTGCAGAGCGGGGGCTCTTCCGGCTGCGAGGATGGCTAGCCCGGGAAAAAGGGCGGGTACGTCAGGCCCCGATGGACTCGCCTGGAACGCGTCACGCGGCACCGGCTCGGAAACCATGGCCGGTCACGTCGGTTATGTCGTCAGCGTAACAGTGACGGAAGGGCAGTTATGACGAAAACGGTTTTGGCAGGTATCCTGGCGTCGACGGCGGCAACAGCGGCAATGATGACCGGAGCAATCGCCCAGCCTCAGCCGCAGACGTCGAACAGTTCCTCCCCGACGGCCACACCCGGCAAGCCGCCACTCGACCTGTCGCTGCTGCATGTGCAGGTCATCCTCGATCACCTGGGATTCTCTCCGGGAATCCTCGACGGGCGTGAGGGCATTTCACTCACCGCCGCGATCAAGGGCTTTCAGGAAAGCCGGGGCATGCCGATCACCGGCAAGGTCGACCAGACCCTGCTTCGCGCTCTTTATCCGTATCGCCAGTTGCGGCCCGTAAAGACCATTGCGCTGACACAGGATATGCTCGCGGGGCCATACGCGCCCAACATCCCGAAGGACGAGGACCAGCAGGCCAAACTTCCCGGCCTTTATTACCGGGCCCCGGTCGAGAAGCTGGCGGAGATGTTCCACACTACGCCCGAGGTGCTGCAGGAGATGAACGCTCCTGGCACCAGGCTGACCCTTGGGACGCGCGTCAACTTTCCCAACGCACTACCAGGGGCCCGCAACTACGATCCAAAGCTGCGCCCCGATTGGCGGGCGACACTGAACACGCTGAACGTCGATTCGAACCAGCCGCAGGGCGCCAAGATCGTGGTCGACAAGTCGGACGGTGTGCTCCGCGTGCTGGACAAGGCGGGCAAGCTCGTGGCGCAGTTCCAGGTCACGACGGGAAGCGAGCACGACCCGCTGCCGCTTGGTAGCTGGAAGGTGACAGTGGTCGACTATAATCCCAAGTTCCACTTCAACCCGGACCTGTTCTGGGACGCCAAGAAGAGCGACGATCCCGCCATGTTGCCGGCCGGGCCGAATGGGCCGGTCGGGGTGGTCTGGTTCGACCTGACCAAGGAGCATTACGGCATCCACGGAACGCCCGAGCCGCGGACGATTGGACGCACGACCAGCCATGGCTGTGTGCGCCTGGCGAACTGGAATGCCGCACGGCTGTCGCTGATGGTGAAGCCGGGCGTGCCAGTGGTCTTCCAGGCCTGACGCCGTGAGCAGGCTCGGCTGGATCATCGCGCTTTTCGTGGTTCTGCTGGTGGGCGGATTCCTGGCGCTGACCAGGTTCGGCGGGCCCGCGCCGGCGTCGGCCGCGCCGGCTCTGCCGACTGCCCTCAACTCGGCTGAGCCGGCGTCCGGGCCAACAGACACGGCTGCGCGTGAGGTGAATGGAGTGGCCAAGTGACCAGGGTCGGCTGGATCGTCCTTGGGATCATCGTGCTGCTGTTCGCCGGCTTTGCGTCACTCACCCGTTTTGGCGGCTCCTTGCCACTGGGTCGTCCGAGTGCCGATCCGGCGACAACGGTGCGCTCTGACGCTGCAGGTGGCGACCTGGTCGTGCCGGTGGCCGGGGTCGCTCGGGAGAGTCTCCAGCGCAATTGGGGCGATCCGCGGGAAGGGGGTCAGCGGGCACATCATGGGCTCGACATCATGGCGCCCCGGATGACGCCCGTTCTCGCGACGGCGCCGGGCCGGGTTGAAAAATTATTCCAGAGCGGGCTGGGCGGCACGACGCTTTATCTGCGCTCCGCCGATGGCAGCACGGTTTATTACTACGCTCACCTGGCCGGGTATGCGCCGGGCATCGCAGAGGGACAGCAGGTCTCGGCCGGGCAGCCATTAGGCTTTGTTGGCGACACGGGCGACGCGGGCGCAGGTAATTACCACCTCCATTTCGGCGTCCAGCGTATGCAACCGGGACAGCGCTGGTGGCAGGGTGAGGACGTCGACCCCTTTCCGCTGCTTGCCCCACGCGTGGCGTCCCGCTAGACGCGCGACGTTCTTTCACTTCCGTTCGCCCCGGGCGTGTCGACGGGCTGTTCTTTTTCGGCAAGGCCGATGGGCGCAGAGCGGGGGCACGGCCGGCGCAGCGGCCCATCAGCAGGTTACGGCCATGAAGATCAGCGGCGTGGACATTCGTCCCGGCAACATCATCGAGTATGAAGGCGGCATCTGGCGCGCCGTGAAGATCCAGCACACCCAGCCCGGCAAGGGCGGCGCTTATATGCAGGTGGAGCTGAAGAACCTGCGTGACGGCCGCAAGAACAATGTCCGCTTCCGCTCGGCGGAAACGGTGGAGCGCGTCCGGCTCGACACCAAGGATTTCCAGTTCCTGTTCGCTGATGGCGACAGCCTGGTGTTCATGGACAAGGACACCTACGACCAGGTGAGCCTGCCGCGCGACCTGCTGGGCGACGCCGCGGCGTTCCTTCAGGACGGCATGGACGTCGTGATGGAGCTTTATGACGAGGAAGCCATCAGCGTGCAGCTGCCCGACACGATCGAAGCGACCATCGTCGAGGCCGATGCCGTGGTGAAGGGGCAGACCGCCTCCTCCTCCTACAAGCCGGCGATGCTAGACAACGGCGTTCGCGTCATGGTGCCGCCGCACATCGCCGCCGGCACGCGCATCGTTGTAGATGTGTATGAGCAGACCTACGTCCGCCGCGCGGACTGATTATTATTTGTGCCAGGCGCGTCGGCGGTTCGTCGCTGGCGCGCCTGGATTGACCGCTGGGGTCGCCCCTGTCCCAGGCGATCCCAATCTTGCCCGACCCTCTATCCGTGAAGGGGAGGGAGAAGGAACTGAAATGCCCTCCCATTCCGGCCTGTTCACCATCATCGAGCGCGCGGCGCGCAAGGCTGCGTCGCGGCTGCGCCGCGATTTCAACGAGGTGCAGAACCTGCAGGTCAGCCGCAAGGGGCCGGCCGACTTCGTGTCCATGGCCGACCAGCGCACCGAGCAGACGCTGTTCGAGGAACTGTCCCGGGCGCGGCCGGACTGGGGTTTCCTGATGGAAGAGCGTGGAGAGGTTGCGGGCGACCCCAACAAGCCGCGCTTCATCATCGATCCGCTCGATGGCACCACCAACTTCCTCCACGGCATGCCGCATTTTGCTATTTCGATCGCGGTGGAAGAGCCGCTGCCGTCGGGCAAGCGGGAGATCACTACGGCGCTGATACATCAGCCGGCGACCGATGAGAGCTTCTGGGCGGAGAAGGGGCGGGGCGCCTGGCTGCAGGACCAGCGGCTGCGCGTGTCGTCGCGGCGTGACCTGGCGGACAGCGTGATCGCGACGGGCATTCCGTTTCTGGGTCACGGCAACTTCAACCAGTGGGGCCGAATCTTCAACGCGGTCGCACCCGAAGTCGCTGGCATTCGGCGGTTCGGGGCGGCAGCGCTCGACCTCGCCTGGGTCGCGGCGGGCCGGTTCGATGGCTATTGGGAATCGGACCTGAAGCCGTGGGATGCGGCCGCGGGCGTGCTGCTGGTGCGGGAAGCTGGCGGTTATGTCACTGACTTCCGCGGCGGCGACCGGCCGATGGACCGCAGCGAGTTCCTGGCTGCGAACGACGCGCTTCATTCAAAGCTGCACAAGCTGGTAGCGGGCGCCCTCCGCTAAGCGTCATTCTAGCGCCCGGGCCATCTTCCCGGCCTTGGCCGAGATCGGATCGCTTGCGAGAAGCGATACGTTCGGCATGACCCAGGTGCGGCGTCGGGCGAGGATGACCTTGCCCGACCCAAGCCGGAAGGGTTGCCGGATCCCTTCGAAGCTTGGGACGCCGATGGCCTCCAGCAACAGGCGACTATGGGGGTAAGCCAGGTGGCCGTTCACAGCGATCGACACAGCGCCCGCCGCGCCGAGGCGGTCCAGTACGGCGCGGGTTTCGGCCGGATTGCTGACCGTCAAGCGATAGCCCCGGCCCATGAAGTCGCTTTGCGACAGCCATTGCGACGCACGCGCGATCCACACCCGCCGACGGCCATTATCGGCGTGTGCGGCGGCTGCGATCAGGGCTCCTTCACCGCCCGAGCGGCCATCCACAAGGTAAAGTCCTCCCTTCGCGGTGATCGCTTCCGCCAGTGCTGGCGCGCCGATCTCGGGCTTTGGGTTGAGGGCTGCGACGGCTTGCAATCCGGGCAGCAGGGCGAGTCCGCCAATCACAGCAGCGGCGGCCGAACCGGCAGGTCGCCAGCGCGCGATGCGGAGAAGGCCGAGGCCCGCCAGGATGACGAGCCAGGGTAGCAAGGGCGAAAGGTAGCGGCCGACCAGCGAGGCTGGGACTGCCGACTGGAAGATCAGCGTCGCGAGGATCACGGCCAACGACAATCTTGCTGTGTCACGCTCCGGTTCGGAGCGAGGCCTGAACAGTGAGGCCGCACCCACCCCGGCCAGCGCAACACCTGCCAACCCGACATTGGCCAGGATCGTTCGCGCGTTCTCGATCAGCGCCAGCCCGGCGTAAGCCAGCCCGGGCGCATAGTTGAAACCCTCGGCCGAGATCTTGAACGACAGCCAGTACCAGGGTGCGACCAGCGCCAGCGTTACCCCTGCTGCGGCCCAAAGCTCGGGCCGTCGCAGCAGGTTCGAACGGCCCGTCAGCGCGATGTGGATGGGAGGCACCAGGGCGATGAGCGCGCCATTGCCCTTCACCAACGGGCAGGCCGCGGCGAGAAGGGCGAAGGTGATGAACCGGGCCCAGCCGCCCTTTTCCGCCGCGCGCTGCCATGCGATCACGGCAAGTGCCACCACGAGCGCGAGCGGCTGGTCGAGCAGAATGTATCGGGCGCCCTCCAGCGTCACCGGCAGCAGGGCATAGGTGATTGCCAGTAGGAGGCCCCACCCGCGCTTGCCGATGCGTTCACCCGCCCACAGCACGGCGACGCCCGGCAGGCCGGCAAGCAGGGCGGAAATGATTGCGGCGGTGTACGGAGTCGGCCGGAACAGGGCAAAGAACGGTGCCTCGACCATGTACCAGGCCGGCGGCCAGTGTCCGATCGAAAGACGTGGGAAGTGGGCGTAATAGTCGCGCGCCCACGCCATGGGCGAAGGGAAGCCAGCGCGAATCCAGTCGCCCAGGAACAGGGCGTTCACATAATGGCCACCCTCATCGGGCTCGATCAGGCTGGGCGAAAGGCCCTGTGTCGCCGCCGTGATCGCGAGCGTTACCAATCCGAGGAGGATCGTGTTGGCGATCTGGCGGGAAAGGGGGCGGAGCGCGGCCATTCTCCCTGGATAAGGCGAAAGGGTTAGGGGGAGGTGGACGCGACGGATGATCCAGGCTTCCTGCGAATGATTCTCATAGGTCAGCGACCTTGCCCGGTACCGCTCCCGAGCCTAAAGCGGCCGGGCTCTGTTCGCACATGCGAGAACCATCTTGGTCGATCTGTCGCAATATCTGCCGATCCTTCTGTTTCTGGGCGTTGCCCTGATGCTATCGTCGGCGTTCGTCTTTCTGCCGATCGTGGTCGCTCGCCTGACGGGGGCCAACAAGCCGACCGCGGAAAAGCTGAGCGAGTATGAATGCGGGTTCCCTGCGTTCGAGGATCCGCGCAGCCAGTTCGACGTGCGCTTTTATCTCGTAGCCATCCTGTTCATCGTCTTCGATCTGGAGGCAGCGTTCCTATATCCCTGGGCAGTCAGCGTTTTCACTGCCGGCTGGACCGCCTGGATCGCAATGATGGTGTTCATTGGCGAGCTCGCGCTCGGGCTCGTTTATGCATGGAAGAAGGGAGCGTTGGATTGGGAGTAGAGATGCACTCCGGTCCGGTTGAGTTGAAGCCGCGGCCCGATCAGGGTCAGGCGCTGGTCCAGCCGGACCAGGGCTTCTTTGACAGTCTCAACGGCGAGCTGACCGACAAGGGATTCCTGGTTACGTCGACCGAGGACCTGTTCCAGTGGGCTCGTACGGGCTCGCTGTGGTGGATGACGTTTGGCCTCGCTTGCTGCGCGGTTGAGATGATCCACGTCAACATGCCCCGTTACGACCTGGAGCGCTTCGGCGCCGCGCCTCGTGCGTCCCCGCGCCAGTCGGACGTGATGATCGTGGCGGGCACGCTGTGCAACAAGATGGCGCCGGCTCTCCGCAAGGTCTACGACCAGATGTCGGAGCCCAAGTACGTCATTTCGATGGGCAGCTGCGCCAATGGTGGCGGCTACTACCATTACAGCTATTCCGTGGTTCGCGGTTGCGACCGTGTGGTGCCGGTCGACATCTATGTCCCGGGCTGCCCGCCGACTGCGGAAGCGCTGCTGTATGGCATCATGCAGCTCCAGCGTAAGATCCGCAGGTCCGGGAGCATCGAGCGATGAGGGCGCCCGCGCCGGCCTGGGCGGCGGATCTCAACGACGAGACGATGGAGCTCGCCCGGGCGACCCTGGGCGACGCGCTTGACGACGTCTTCGCCCGGGTTGGCGAGGTGCAGCTGTGGGTGAAGCGCGATCAGGTCGCCGAGGCTTTGCGGTTGCTGCGCGACACGCCGGGCCTTGAGTACCAGCAGTTGATGGAGATCGCCGGGGTCGACTATCCCGAGCGACCGGAGCGGTTTGAGGTGGTTTACTGCCTCTTGTCGCTGACCCGCAACCATCGCGTGCACGTGCACCTGACGACCGATGATGAACAGCCTGTGCCATCCGTCACCGACCTGTGGCCGGTTGCGGGGTGGTTGGAGCGCGAGGTTTTCGACCTGTTCGGCGTGGTATTCGTCGGCAATCGGGATCTTCGCCGCATCCTGACGGACTATGGTTTCAGCGGACACCCGTTGCGCAAGGACTTCCCGATGACGGGTTATGTCGAAATGCGCTATTCTGAGGAAGACAAACGGGTCGTGTACCAGCCGGTCAGCCTGCAGCAGGATTTCCGCAACTTTGATTTCATGAGCCCATGGGAAGGTGGCGCTTACGTGCTGCCGGGCGACGAAAAGGGTGGCGCGTTGCCTCAGGCCAAGGGGGCCTATACGCCCGCAACGGCCGATCAGGTGCAGAAGGCTGGCGCTACGGCGACGCCGACCGCTGCGCCGGCGGGCGACAGCGGCAGCTACGCAAAGGGGACCAACCCGCCGGGTGGGCCGGATTCAGGCAACAGGCCTTCCGATCCTGACGTTATCCCGAGCAAGGGCCAGGGACAGAACCAGTGAGCGAACCCGCGACCACGACGGTCGATCCTTATCTCGACAAGATGCTGTCGCACACCAGTGCGGCGGACCCGGCAACGGGCGACGTCACCATCGAGAATTATACGATCAATTTCGGCCCGCAGCACCCGGCAGCGCACGGCGTGTTGCGTCTGGTGATGGAGCTGGACGGTGAGCTGATCGAGCGCATCGATCCGCATGTCGGCCTGTTGCACCGCGGCACCGAAAAGCTGATCGAGGCAAAGACGTACATCCAGGCGCTGCCGTACTTCGACCGCCTGGATTACTGCTCGCCGATGTGCATGGAGCATAGCTGGGTGCTGGCGGTCGAGAAGCTGCTCGACCTCGAAGTGCCGATCCGTGCGCAGTATCTGCGGGTGTTTTGCGCCGAGTTGACGCGCATCATGAACCACCTGCTGAACCTCGGCAGTCACGTCATGGACGTGGGCGCGATGACGCCCAACCTGTGGCTATTCGAGCTGCGGGAGGACACGTTCAACTTCTACGAGCGTATTTCCGGCGCGCGTATGCATGCGAACTACTTCCGTCCGGGCGGCGTCCACCAGGACGTTCCGTTGAAGCTGCTGACCGACATCGCCGACTGGCTCGACACGCGCGTGCCCCGCTTGTTCGAGGATGCGATCAGCCTGGTTGCGGACAACCGCATCTTTAAGCAGCGCAACGTCGACATCGCGACCGTCAGCCGTGACGACGCCATTGCCTGGGGCTTCTCGGGCCCGATGATCCGGGCTGCGGGCATCCCCTGGGATATCCGCAAGTCGCAGCCTTATGACGTGTACGATCGCATGGACTTCGACGTGCCGGTGGGCACGCGGGGCGACTGCTACGACCGCTTCATGGTGCGCGTGGAAGAGGTCCGCCAGTCGGTGCGGATCATGAAGCAGTGCCTGCGTGACATGCCGGAAGGCCCGATCGCGAGCCTGGACCGCAAGGTGGTGCCGCCGAAGCGGGCGGAGATGAAGCAGTCGATGGAAGCACTGATCCATCACTTCAAGCTCTACACGGAAGGCTTCCACGTGCCGGAAGGCGAGGTATATGTCGCGACCGAAAGCCCCAAGGGCGAGTTCGGGGTGTACCTGGTGGCGGACGGGACCAACAAGCCGTACCGGTGCAAGATCCGACCGACCGCCTTTAGCCACCTGCAGGCGATGGATTTCATGAGCCGGGGGCACATGCTCGCGGATACGACCGCTATTCTGGGAGCGATGGATATTGTGTTCGGGGAGTGTGACCGCTGATGGCTGACGCACCGGCCATCCCGGACGAAGCGGAAGTCCGTGCGCGCTGGGGCGCCTTCGCCTGGAGCGAAGATAGCCAGCGCAAGGCGGCCGAGATCCTGGGCCGTTACCCTGCGGGCCGGCAGCAGTCCGCGTCGATCCCGTTGCTCGATCTTGCCCAGCGGCAGGTGGGCGCCGAAACCAAGACGCAGGGCTGGCTGCCCGTGCCGGTGATCGAGTTCGTCGCGCGCCAGATCGGCGTGCCGTATATGCGCGTGTACGAGGTCGCCACTTTCTACACGATGTTCAATCTGGCGCCGGTCGGCCGCTATCACGTCCAGGTATGCGGCACGACGCCGTGTGTGCTCGCCGGGTCCGATGACGTCTTCGCGGCGTGCAAGAACCACGGCTTGTCCAAGGGGCGCACCACGCCCGACGGCTTGTTCACGCTGACCGAGGTCGAGTGCATGGGCAACTGCTCGAACGCGCCGATGATGCAGATCAACGATGATAACTTCGAGGATCTCGATTACGATTCGACCACGCGCGTCCTGGAAACGCTCGCGCGTGGCGAGACGCCCAAGGCGGGGTCACAGACCGGCCGCCGGTCGAGTGAGCCTGCCGGCGGGCCGACGTCGCTGACGGCCATGGTGAACGAGAACCACGACTATCGGGGTGAATGGAACACGGCCCATGCTGGCTGATAAAGATCGCATCTTCACCAACGTCTACGGGTTCCAGCCATGGACCCTGCAGGCGGCGCGTGCGCGCGGCGACTGGGACAACACCAAGGCGCTGCTGGAACTCGGCCAGGACAAGATCATCGACGTGGTCAAGGCGTCGGGGTTGCGCGGGCGCGGCGGGGCAGGGTTCCCGACCGGCACCAAATGGGGCTTCATGCCCAAGGAACCCAAGGCGGACCGGCCCAACTTCCTGGTCATCAACGCCGACGAGTCAGAGCCGGGTTCGTGCAAGGATCGCGAGATCATCCGGCATGATCCGCACAAGCTGATCGAGGGCGCGCTGGTGGCGGGCTTCGCGATGCGGGCGCGCGCGGCCTATATCTACATTCGCGGCGAATATATCCGCGAGGCCGAAACCCTGTTTGCGGCGGTGGCCGAGGCGTACGAAGCCGGATTGGTCGGCAAGAACGCTTGCGGGTCGGGCTACGACTTCGACGTGTTCGTGCACCGCGGCGCTGGCGCGTACATCTGCGGCGAAGAAACCGCGATGCTCGAGAGTCTCGAGGGCAAGAAGGGCCAGCCACGGCTGAAGCCCCCCTTCCCGGCGGGCGCGGGCCTGTATGGCTGCCCCACCACGGTCAACAATGTCGAGTCGATCGCGGTTGCCCCCACGATCCTGCGGCGCGGCGCCGAATGGTTCTCCAGCTTTGGCGCGGAGAACAACAAGGGCACCAAGCTGTTCCAGATCAGCGGCCATGTGAACAAGCCGTGCGTCGTCGAAGAGGCGATGAGCATCAGCTTTCGCGAGTTGATCGAGACGCATTGCGGCGGCATTCGGGGTGGCTGGGACAACCTGCTGGCCGTGATCCCGGGCGGTTCGTCGGTGCCGCTGGTGCCGGCAGCGCAGATCATGGACTGCGCCATGGACTTTGACGGACTGAAGGCCGTCGGTTCGGGCCTGGGGACGGCTGCCATCATCGTGATGGACAAGTCCACGGACGTCGTTCGCGCGATCAGCCGCATCTCCTACTTCTACAAGCATGAGAGCTGCGGCCAGTGCACACCGTGCCGCGAAGGCACCGGCTGGATGTGGCGGGTCATGGAGCGTCTTCGCACGGGCGAGGCCGACATCGGCGAGATCGACATGCTGCAGCAGGTCACCAAGCAGGTCGAGGGCCATTCGATCTGCGCGTTGGGCGACGCGGCGGCTTGGCCGATCCAGGGCCTCATCAAGCATTTCCGGCCCGAGCTGGAGCGGCGGATCAGGGAACGCGGGGGCGATCTGGCCCCCATGCAGGAAGCGGCAGAATAATGCCTAAGTTGAAGGTTGACGGGATCGAGGTCGAGGTGCCGCAGGGCGCGACCGTGCTCCAGGCCTGTGAGGCCGCGGGCAAGGAAATCCCTCGTTTCTGCTACCACGAGCGGCTGTCCATCGCAGGCAACTGCCGCATGTGTCTGGTCGAGGTGAAGCCTGGGCCGCCCAAGCCGCAGGCCTCGTGCGCGCTGCCGGCCGCGGACAACCAGGAAGTGTTCACCACCACGCCGATGGTGAAGCATGCCCGTGAGGGCATCATGGAGTTCCTGCTGATCAATCATCCGCTGGATTGCCCAATCTGCGACCAGGGCGGCGAATGCGACTTGCAGGACCAGTCGGTGGCTTATGGCCGCGGGCAGAGCCGCTTCGCCGAGAACAAGCGCGCGGTCACCGAGAAGTATATGGGCCCGATCGTCAAGACGATCATGACCCGCTGCATCCAGTGCACCCGCTGTGTCCGCTTCGCCGAAGAGGTTGCGGGTGTTGAAGAGATCGGCGCGATCTATCGCGGCGAGAACATGCAGATCACCTCCTACCTCGAAGAGGCGGTGCAGAGCGAGCTGTCCGGCAACACGGTTGACCTGTGCCCGGTCGGCGCCCTTACCCATAAGCCCTACGCCTATGAGTACCGGCCGTGGGAGCTGAAGAAGACGCTGACGATCGACGTCCACGATGCGCTCGGGACTAACATCCGGCTCGACAGCCGCGGGCGCCAGGTGCTGCGCGCCCTGCCGCGGGTCAACGAGGACGTGAACGAGGAGTGGGCGCACGACAAGACGCGCTATGCGGTCGACGGCCTTGTGCGCAGGCGCCTCGATCGCCCGTTCGTGCGCAAGGACGGCAAGCTGGTGCCCGTCAGTTGGAACGAGGCGTTCGCGGCTATTGCCGCGGTGGAACATGGCGGATCGGTTGCGGCGGTAGCCGGCGACCTGGTCGATTGCGAGACGATGTTTGCTGCCAAGACGCTGGTGACGGCGCTGGGCGGGTCGCGGCTCGAAGGCCGTCAGACCGGCATGGACTATGACACGTCGAGCCTTGGCGCGGTGGCGTTCAATTCGACGATTGCCGGCACCGAACGCGCAGATGCGATCCTGCTGGTCGGTACCAACCTGCGATGGGAAGCGCCGCTGGTGAACACGCGCATCCGCAAGGCGATCAAGCGTGGCGCCAAGGTGTTCGCCATCGGCCCGGAAACCGAGCTGACCTACAAAGTCGAATGGCTAGGTGACGATTTGGGCGTCCTGTCCGATCTGCCGCAGGCAGTGCTGCAGGCGTTCGACGGTGCCGAGCGGCCGATGGTGATCGTCGGGCCGGCGGCGCTGGCGGGCGCACACGGGGCGGCGCTGGGGCTGGTCGACACGCTCGGGTTGGTGAAGCCTGACTGGAACGGCTTCAACGTCATCCACCTCGCCGCCAGCCGCATGGGCGGGCTGATGCTGGGCTATGCTTCCAAGGGCGGCATTGCCGACCTGCACGATGCGCGGCTGACCTTCTTCCTTGGTGCCGACGAAGTTGATTATACCCGCTTCGACGGGTTCAAGGTTTATGTCGGCCACCATGGCGACCGCGGCGCCCACCACGCGGATGTGGTACTTCCGGGCGCCACCTATGCCGAGAAGCCGGGCACATACGTGAACTTGGAAGGTCGGGTGCAGCGGGGCGAGCGCGCGGTGTTCCCGCCGGGCGACGCGCGAGAGGATTGGGCGGTCTTCCGCGCGCTGTCCGACGCGATGGGCGCAACCCTGCCGTTCGACAGCCTGCCCGCCCTGCGTGAAGAAATGTACGCGGCCGTGCCGGCGCTCCGCCACCCTGGTCTGGCAAATTACGAGTGGAGCCCGCCGTCGCTGGGCACCACTGCGACCGGGCGGATTGAGGGCTACCCCATCCAGGATTTCTACCTGACCAACGCGATCTGCCGGGCGAGTCCGACGATGCAGCGTTGTTCGGCCGAACTGGTGCATGGCGAAAGCTTCGCGGAGGCGGCCGAGTGACGAACTTCTTCAACACGACGGTCGGCCTGCCCTATGGCTGGGCGTGGTTCATCGCGACCATCGCGGGCATCCTGCTGATCGCGCTGCCACTGATGCTGGCGGTGGCCATGATCATCTATGCCGACCGCAAGATCTGGGCGGCGATGGCGCTGCGCCGTGGTCCCAACGTGGTCGGTCCGTTTGGCCTGTTGCAGAGCTTCGCCGACGGGTTGAAGGTCTTTCTTCAGGAAACGATCATCCCGTCCGCGGCGAACCGTGGACTGTTCCTGCTGGCGCCGATCATTACCTTTACCGTTGCGCTGATCGTGTGGGCGGTGATCCCGTTCTCGCCGGGCGCAGTGCTGGCCGACATCAACGTCGGGTTGCTGTACGTCCTCGCGGCTTCCTCGCTCGGCGTGTATGGCATCATCCTGTCGGGCTGGGCCTCGAACTCTAAATATCCCTTCTACTCGGCGCTGCGTGCGGCCGCGCAGATGGTCAGCTATGAAGTCTCGGTCGGTTTCGTGCTGATCACGGTGGTACTCTGGTCGGGCAGCTTCAACCTGTCGCAGATCGTCGAAAGCCAGCGCGGCTATTACGGCATCCTCAACGGGCATGGGTTCAACCCGCTGCTGTTCCCGATGTCGATCGTGTTCCTGATCTCCGCGATGGCGGAAACGGGGCGAGCGCCGTTCGACCTGACCGAAGCAGAATCGGAACTCGTCGCGGGTTATCAAACCGAATACAGCTCGATGTCATTCGCGCTGTTCTGGCTTGGCGAGTACGCGAACGTGATCCTGATGTGCACGCTGACCGCCACCCTGTTCTGGGGCGGATGGCTGCCGCCGGTCGATCTGCCGATCTTCTACATCGTGCCAGGCTTTATCTGGCTGTTCCTCAAGATGCTGTTCGGCTTCTTCGTGTTCAGCTGGGTCAAGGCGACGGTGCCGAGGTATCGCTATGACCAGCTGATGCGGCTGGGATGGAAGGTGTTCCTGCCGCTGTCACTGTTCTGGGTCTTCATGATCTCGGGCGTGCTCATGTTCATGCGGGTCGGTACCGGTGGGCCTGTGGCGGCACCAACGGTTGCTGCGGCGAGCGCGCCGGCCGTGCGGTCATGATCGGACGTATCGATGCCTTGATGGCGCGCGCGGGGCTTGACCCCGACACCGTCAAGCGTCGGGCGCTCAGCGGCGCCATTCTGGGTTTGACGGTCGTCGCTATCGACCGGTTATTGGGATTTGGATCGTGACGGTAGCTCAGCTCGTCAAGTCGTTCACGCTTTGGGAGTTCGTGAAGGCGCACGCCCTCACGTTGAAGTATTTCTTCAAGCCCAAGGCGACGCTCAACTACCCTTATGAAAAGAATGCGGTGAGCCCGCGTTTCCGGGGCGAGCATGCTTTGCGTCGCTACCCCAACGGGGAAGAGCGTTGCATCGCGTGCAAGCTGTGCGAGGCGGTGTGTCCGGCGCAGGCGATCACCATCGAAGCCGAACCCCGGGACGATGGGAGCCGTCGCACGACGCGCTATGACATCGACATGACCAAGTGCATCTATTGCGGCCTGTGTCAGGAAGCCTGCCCGGTGGACGCGATCGTGGAGGGCCCGAATTACGAGTTCGCCACCGAAACGCGCGAAGAGCTGATCTACAACAAGCAGAAGCTGCTCGATAACGGCGACCGGTGGGAAGCGGTGCTCGCGCAGAACCTTGCCGTGGATGCGCCGTACCGGTAGGGCCGCGCAATCTGAGTTGCCCCGGCGTTGTTGCCGGGGTGTTCTAGGGCTGGCTCCGGCTTCGGCTGGGGGAAGAAACAGGGACCGGTCTTGATCCAGGCCATCGCCTTTTATCTGTTCGCGGCTGTCGTCGTTATATCGGCGGCGCTGACGATCTCGTCGCGCAATCCCGTTCATTCGGTGATGTGGCTCATTCTCGCCTTCTTCAACGGGGCGGGGCTGATGGTGCTCGTCGGTGCCGAGTTCATCGCGATGCTGCTGGTCATCGTCTATGTCGGCGCGGTCGCTGTGCTGTTCCTGTTCGTGGTCATGATGCTGGACATCGAGGTCGCGGAGGTGCGGGCCGGCGTCGCGCGCTACTTCGGCTTCGGCCTGTTGATCGCAGCGGCGCTGTTCGCGGAGATCGTGTTCTACGCCTATGGGGCGGTTGGAACCGGCAGCCTTCAACTCGCCCAGCGAGTGGCGCCGATCAACAACGCGGTCCCGAACATCAACGCGATCGGCCAACTGCTCTACACCCGATACATCTTCATCTTCGAGGCGGCGGGCCTGGTCCTGCTGGTCGCGATGATCGGGGCGATCGTGCTTACCCATCGCGAGCGGGGCGGCACGCGTTACCAGAACATCTCCCGGCAGAACGCTCGCCGGCCTGAAGATGCGACGCGCAACACGCAGCCGACGGTCGGGCAGGGGGTGCAGCTGTGATCGGGTTGACCCACTATCTGGTCGTTGCGGCCATCCTGTTCACCATGGGGGTGCTCGGCATCTTCCTGAACAGGAAGAACCTCATCGTCATCCTGATGGCGATCGAGCTGATCCTGCTTGCTGTGAACCTGAACCTGGTCGCCTTTGCGGGATTCCTGCACGACCTTGTCGGACAGGTCTTCGCGATGTTCGTGCTGACGGTCGCGGCCGGCGAAGCGGCGATCGGGCTTGCGATCCTGGTGATCTATTTCCGTGGCCGCGGCACGATTGCGGTGGATGACGTCAACCGGATGAAGGGGTGATCAGTCGGTGACGTCGATCCTGCTAATTGTATTCCTGCCGCTCATCGCCGCGCTTGTCGCCGGGCTGGGCAACAAGGCGATCGGTTTCGTGCCGGCCAAGGTCGTGACCACCGGCGCGCTGTTCGCCTCGTGTGCGCTGTCCTGGCCGATCTTCATCGGCTTCCTCACCGGCGCCAACACCGCGTCGGTGACGCCGGTGCTGGAGTGGATCAACTCGGGCGACGTTCAGGTCGGCTGGGCGCTGCGCGTGGACGCCCTGACCGCCGTCATGCTGGTGGTGATCACCAGCGTGTCGGCGCTCGTCCACCTGTATAGCTGGGGCTATATGGACGAAGACCCGGATCAGCCGCGGTTCTTCGCGTACTTGTCGCTGTTCACCTTCGCCATGCTGATGCTGGTGACGGCGGATTCGTTGGTCCAGATGTTCTTCGGCTGGGAAGGCGTTGGCTTAGCCAGCTACCTGCTGATCGGCTTCTGGTTCCGCAAGCCGAGCGCAAACGCGGCGGCGATCAAGGCGTTCGTGGTCAACCGCGTCGGCGACCTTGGCTTCATGCTCGGCATATTCGGCACCGTGCTGGTGTTCGGCACCGTCTCGATCCCGGAGATCCTGCGGATGGCGCCGTCGATGGCGGGTTCGACGATCGGCTTCCTGGGCCTGCGCGCTGACACGATGACCGTTTTGTGCTTGCTGCTGTTCGTGGGCGCGATGGGCAAGTCCGCTCAGCTTGGCCTTCATACCTGGTTGCCGGACGCGATGGAGGGCCCAACCCCGGTATCGGCGCTGATCCATGCAGCCACCATGGTGACCGCGGGCGTGTTCATGGTGTGCCGCCTGTCGCCAATGTTCGAAGTGAGCCCGACCGCTCTCGAGGTAGTCCGCTTCGTGGGTGCCGCGACCTGTCTGTTCGCGGCCACGTGCGGGCTGGTGCAGACGGACATCAAGCGCGTGATCGCCTATTCGACCTGTTCGCAGCTCGGCTACATGTTCTTCGCAGCCGGCGTTGGCGCGTACGGCGCGGCGATGTTCCACCTGTTCACGCATGCCTTCTTCAAGGCACTGCTGTTCCTGGGTGCGGGTTCGGTCATCCACTCGATGCACCATGAGCAGGACATGCGCTATTACGGTGGGCTGCGCCGCAGCATTCCAGTGACGTTCTGGGCGATGCTGCTCGGCACGCTGGCGATCACGGGCGTCGGCCTGCCGGCAGTGTTCGGCAATCCGCTCGGGATCGGTTTCGCCGGTTTCCATTCCAAGGACGCGATCATCGAGGCTGCGTGGGCCGCGGGCGAGCAGGGCACGTGGTTCGTGGGTGTGCTGGTTGCGCTGCTGACGAGCTTCTACTCGTGGCGGCTCATGTTCCTGACCTTCTGGGGCAAGCCGCGCTGGGCCGCGTCCGAGCACATTCAGCATGCGCTTCATGCTCATGGTGGCCATGGGCATGACGATGCCGGGCATGATCACGCCCCTGCTCATGCTCATGGCGCAGCTCATGACGAGCACCACGCGAACGTTGCCGCAGCGGAGGACTCAGGTGCGTCCCCCTCGCAGCATGGACCTTCGCAGCAGGACCTGCCGGCGGGCACCGGCGGCTATCATCCGCATGAGAGCCCGATATCCATGCTGATTCCGCTGATCGCCTTGTCGGTCGGTGCGGTCGCGGCTGGCTTTGCCTTCCATGGCTATTTCATCGAGCCCGATGCGGGTGAGCGATACTGGAAGGGGGTAATCGCCTTCCGTGAGCACCTGATGCATTCGATGCACGAGGTGCCAACTCTGGTGAAGTTGTCGGCCACGATCGCCATGCTGCTGGGGCTCGTGTCCGCCTGGTACGCGTACATCCGTAAGCCGGAGACGCCGGCCGCCGTCGCGAACTCGTTGCCGCTGCTGTACAAGTGGCTGCTCAACAAGTGGTATTTCGACGAACTCTACCACTTCCTCTTTGTCCGGCCCGCTTTCGCGCTTGGGCGGTTGCTGTGGCACCGCGGCGACGAGAAGACGATTGATCGCTTTGGCCCGAACGGCTCGGCCTTCATGGTCGGCGTCGGCAGCCGGGCAGCGGCACGGCTCCAGTCAGGATATCTTTATACCTATGCATTCGTCATGTTGATCGGTCTGACCGCCGCGGTCACCTGGGTCATTGCAGGGTGATCGGCTGATGCAAGGGTTTCCCATCCTGTCCGTCATGCTCGCGGTGCCCGCCGTGGCGGCTATCGCTTGCCTGTTCCTGCGAGCGGAGGCGGCGCGGGTCGTCGCGCTTGCCGCTACGCTGATCGACTTCGCGCTGGGCATCGTCCTGTGGTCGAGCTTCGACATCGGCGGGGCGCAGTGGCAGTTCGTCGAGAGTGCGCCGATCTTCGGGCGCTTCGCCTGGGCACTTGGCATCGATGGTTTCGCGCTGATGCTGATCATGCTCAGCGTCTTCCTGATGCCGATTTGCATTGGGGCGAGCTGGAAGTCCGTCACCGAGCGGGTGCCCGAGTATATGGCGGCATTCCTGTTCACCGAGGTGCTGATGATCGGCACGTTTGCGGCCCAGGACCTGCTGCTGTTCTACGTGTTCTTTGAAGCCGGCCTGATCCCGATGTATCTGATCATCGGCATCTGGGGCGGGGCGAACCGGATCTACGCGTCGTACAAGTTCTTCCTGTACACGCTGCTCGGATCCGTCCTGATGCTGGTCGCTATGCTGTATATGAGCCAGGCGGCGGGCACGACATACATCCCCACCCTGATGGCGTATGACTTCCCGGCGCACGTCCAGACCTGGCTATGGCTCGCCTTCTTCGCGTCGTTTGCGGTCAAGATGCCGATGTGGCCGGTCCACACCTGGCTTCCGGACGCGCACGTGCAGGCGCCGACGGCTGGTTCTGTGATCCTGGCAGGCGTCCTGTTGAAGCTTGGTGGCTATGGCTTCCTGCGCTTCAGCCTGCCGATGTTCCCGGAGGCATCGAGCCAGCTCACATGGCTGATCCTGCTGCTGTCGGCGATCGCGGTCGTCTACACGAGCCTGGTCGCGTTGGTACAGTCCGACATGAAGAAGCTGATCGCTTATTCGTCGGTCGCGCACATGGCGATTGTCACCATCGGCCTGTTCGCGTTCAATCGGCAGGGCATTGAAGGCGCGATGATCGTGATGCTGAGCCACGGCCTGGTATCTGGTGCGTTGTTCCTGTGCGTCGGCGTGATCTACGATCGGCTGCATACCCGCGAGATCGCGCGCTACGGCGGGCTCAGCATCAACATGCCGCGATATGCCGTGTTCTTCCTGCTGTTCACCATGGCGTCTATCGGCCTGCCCGGGACCAGTGGCTTTGTCGGCGAGTTCCTGAGCCTGATGGGAACCTATCGTGTGTCCACCTGGGCCGCGCTGGTCTGCACGACCGGCATCATCCTGGGTGCGGCCTATGCCCTCTACCTTTACCGTCGCGTCGCTTATGGCGAGATCAAGTCGGAAGAGGTGCGTGCCATGCCCGATCTGACCTCGCGGGAACTGTGGCTCCTCGCGCCGATTGCGGCCGTGGTGCTGTGGATGGGCGTGTACCCTGAAAGCTTCCTCGCTCCCATGCGTCAGGATGTCGGACGTTTGCTCGCCCGTATCGAGCGAGCGACTCCGCCGAGCGACTCCAACCCGACCGCCGGCAGGCCCACGGCCCTGGCCGCCGCCGCTCACGCTGAGACCCACCCATGAACATGGCCGCCGATTTCGCGATGGTGCTGCCCGAGGAGATCCTCTCGGCCGCAGCGATCCTTCTGATGCTGGTCGCCGCGTGGGGCGGGCAGCAGGTGACGCGGCTTGTGTCGATCGTGTCTGTATTCGTGCTGTTCGGTGCGGGTATCGCGCTGCTTGGCCCCGCCTCTTACGGCGGCTCAGCCTTCTCCGGCCTGTTCCGCGCCGATGCGTTCGCGGCCTTCTGCAAGGTGCTGATATATGGCGCGTCTGCGGTCGCAATCATCATGGCGCCCGACTTCTTCGGCCGCACCTCGGGCGATGATCTTCGGCCCGAATACCCGATCCTGATCCTGTTGTCGGCCATTGGGTCGGGCATGATGGTGTCTGCAGGCGATCTGCTGACGCTATATGTCGGCCTAGAGCTGCAGAGCCTGTCAGCCTATGTCCTTGCCAGCTTCATGCGGCGGGACTCCCGCTCCGGAGAGGCGGGGCTGAAGTATTTCGTGCTCGGCGCGCTGGCCAGCGGCATCCTGCTTTACGGCATCAGCCTTGTTTACGGCTTCTCCGGCTCAACCCTGTTCGCGGACATTGCCCAGGCCTATGCCGGCGGACGTTCACCCGGCCTGTTGTTTGGCTTGGTATTCATCTTTGCCGGGATCGCGTTCAAGCTCGCGGCGGTACCGTTCCACATGTGGACGCCCGACGTATATGAGGGAGCCCCGACGCCGGTAACCGCCTTCTTCGCTTCGGCGCAGAAGGTTTCCGCCATGGCGATGGGCATTCGTGTCGCGGTGGAGGCGATGGGCCCGGCGCTGGCGGACTGGCGGCAGATCGTGATTTTCGCGAGTATGGCGTCCATCATCCTTGGCGCGGTCGGAGCCATCGGCCAGCAGAACATCAAGCGCCTGCTTGCGTACAGCTCGATCAACAATGTCGGGTTCACGCTGGTTGGGCTGGCGGCGGGTACGGCACAAGGTGTGTCGGCCGTGCTGTTCTATCTCACCATCTATGTCGTGATGACGCTGGGCAGCTTCCTGGTCGTGCTCCAGATGCGCGATGCGGATGGTCAGCAGCTCGAAACGATGGCTAGCCTGTCCGGCCTGTCGCGGACCCGCCCTGGGCTGGCGCTGGCCATGGCGATGTTCATGTTCTCATTGGCCGGTATCCCGCCGTTGCTGGGCTTCAATGCCAAGCTGGCCGTGTTCGACGCCGCGGTTCAGGCCGGGTTGTTCCCGCTGGCCGTGATCGGCTTCGCGGCATCGGTGATCGGCGCTTATTACTATCTGCGCGTCGTGAAGGTAATGTACTTCGACGAGCCGGCGCATAGCTTTGCACCGGGTGATCGGGTCGAGGGCGGGCTGATCGCGCTTTCGGCAGCGTTCGTATCGCCGCTGGGCTGGCTGCTGCTGGCGCCGCTGGGGGCCTGGACGCTGACGGCGGCCCAGTCGCTGTTCTGACAACCCGCTCCTGAGCCTCGGCCGATGAGCCGTCTATTTCCGGCGTGATCCGCTTCGTCGCGGAAACCGGGTCCACCAACGCCGACCTCCTTGCTCTGGCGCTTGCCGGTGCCGAGGAGGGGCTTTGGATCAGGGCCGGGCGGCAAACCGCTGGCAAGGGCAGGCAGGGTCGTAGCTGGGCCTCCGATCCTGGCAATCTGTACGCCAGCACGTTGGTCAGGCTTCGGCCGACCGACCCACCCGCCGCGAGCCTTGCCCTGGTTGCGGGACTGGCGGTCTGGGGAGCAGTCCAGGTGTGGCTGGATGATGAGGCCCTGTTTCAGCTGAAATGGCCCAACGACCTCCTTCTCGACGGCGCCAAGCTTGCTGGCATTTTACTGGAGCGGGCAGGGGATGCGGTCGTGATCGGCGTTGGGGTGAACCTGGCGCATCACCCGGAGTTGCCAAACCGCCCGGCCACCGATCTGGCGAGCCACTGCGCTGCGCCCAGTCCTGACGTCTTCGCCGACACCCTAGCTGACCTGATGATGTCAGAGGTCACTCGTTGGCGGGCTGAGGGGGTGGTGGGAACTAGAACGCATTGGATGAAGCGTGCCCATCCGATTGGAACGGCGCTGACCGCGCGATTGCCGGACGGTGAAGCGGTTGATGGCCTGTTCGACGGGTTGGATCCGAGTGGCGCCCTGACCCTTCGCTTGGCCTCGGGAGAGCGACGTGTCATTCACGCCGCCGATCTGTTCCTTCTCTAGGCCGACCTGACGATGCTTCTCGCGATCGATGCCGGAAACACCAACGTGGTGTTCGCTCTGATGGACGGCGACACCGTGCAAGGGCGCTGGCGCATCGCGACCGATCCGCGGCGGACGGCGGACGAGTACGCCGTGTGGCTCAATCAGCTATTCCAGCTCTCGGGCCATGATCGCGTGCAGGTGACGGCGGTGATCATCGCGACGGTCGTACCGCGGGCGCTTCATAATCTGCAGGTGCTGAGCACCAAGTATTTCGGCACCGAAGCGCTGGTCGCGGGACGGGCACCCGTGGAATGGGGCATCGCGCTGGACGTCGACGAACCGGGGCAGTTGGGGGCGGACCGGGCGGTCAACACCATTGCCGTGCATGCGCTCCATCCCGGCGATCTGATCACCATCGATTTCGGAACGGCCACGACGTTCGACGTCAGTGACTATTCGGGAGCCTACAAGGGCGGAATCATCGCGCCGGGCATCAACCTGTCGCTGGACGCGCTGGTGACGGCAGCGGCCAAGCTGCCCCGCATCGCCATCGAGGCCCCGCAAGGGGCCGGGTCCGTGATCGGCCGCAACACCGCAGACCAGATGCACATCGGCATCTTCTGGGGGTATGTCGCGATGATCGAGGGCCTGGTCGCGCGGTTGAAGGCTGAGATCGGGCGGCCGGCGAAGGTGATTGCGACCGGCGGACTAGCGACGCTGTTCCAGGAACATACGGACGTGTTCGACGTGGTCGAGCCCGACCTGACCATTCAAGGGCTGGCGATGCTGTACGCCCGCACCCATATTCAGCGGTAAGCACGCGGGTGCCGGCCGGCACTCCGCCTCAACGATAACATAAGGAAAGTAATGACTCCCAAGAACGAACTGTTGTTCGTCGCGCTCGGCGGATCGGGCGAGATCGGCATGAACGTCAATCTCTATGGCACCTGCGGCAAGTGGCTGATGGTGGATTGCGGCGTGACGTTCGCCGATGCGGGGTATCCTGGGATCGACGTGATCCTGCCCGACCTCGCTTTCATTGAAGACCGGTTGGACGACCTGGTCGGGATCGTCCTGACCCATGGTCACGAGGATCACATCGGCGCGTTGCCGTACCTGGCCGAGGATCTGGGCGTGCCGCTGTATGCGACGCCGTTCACCGCGGGGCTGATCCGCGGCAAGCTGGAAGAGGAGCGGATCGCCGATCGGGTTAAGATCAAGGTGATCCAGCCGGGCGAGCGGGTCGATCTGGCGCCGTTCGGATTTCAGTTCGTGCCACTGTCGCACTCGATCCCGGAAGCCAATGCGCTCCTGATCGACACGCCCGATGCGCGCGTGTTCCATACGGGTGACTGGAAGCTGGACGCCGCGCCGATCCTGGGCAATCCGGCCACCGCCGAACAACTTACCGCGATCGGTGACGAGGGCGTGGACGTGCTCGTCTGCGACTCAACCAACGTCTTCAATGCGGGAGCGTCCGGGTCCGAACAGGACGTGCGCCGCGGCCTGGCCGAGGCTGTTGCGGCAGCGAAGGGGCGGGTGATGGTCACGACCTTCGCCTCCAACGCCGCCCGCCTGCACACGTTGGGAGAAGTTGCGCGGGAAACCGGGCGCAAGCTGTGCGTCGCTGGACGATCGCTCGACCGCATCCTGCGCGTTGCGAAACAGTGCGGCTACCTGGCAGACTTCCCCGAGACCGTCGACCCTGAGACGGCGATGCGGTTGCCGCGCGATAAGGTACTTATTATCGCCACTGGCGGACAGGGTGAGCCGCGCGCTGCGCTGGCGCGGGTAGCGGACGGCACCCACCCGATCAGCCTGGAAGCAGGCGATTCGGTGATCTTCTCGTCCAAGCAGATCCCAGGCAATGAAGTCGCGATCGGCCGTATCCAGAACATCCTGGCCGGCAAGGGCGTGATCATGATCACCGAGCGGCAGGCCCATGTGCACGTGTCCGGGCACCCCGGCCGTCCAGAGCTTGCCCAGATGTACAAGTGGATCCGACCCAAGGTTCTGATCCCGGTGCATGGCGAAATGCGCCACCTGATGGAGCAGGCGCGCTTTGGGCTGTCCGAAGGCATTGGCCAGACGTTGGTGCAAAGCGATGGCGACATCGTGCGCCTGGCGCCCGGCCCCGCACAGAAAAAGGGCCATGCCGAGGTCGGTCGCCTTGTTCTGGACGGCGACGTGATCCTGCCGTCCAACGGCGCGACGATGAACGAGCGCCGTCGCATCGCAGTCAACGGTCAGGTGTCGGTGGCGGTTGCCATCGGGCGCGAAGGCCGGCTGATCGGGAAGCCGCAGGTCCGGGTGCAGGGCGTGCCGGTCGAGGAAGATCGTGATGCGTTCATTGCCGATGCCGCCGCGGCTGCCGGCGAGGCGGTCCGGTCCGGCAAGCGCCAGGGCGACCGGCTGCGCGAGGACGTCCGTTTGGCCGTACGCCGGGTAGCCACGCGTTGGACGGGCAAGAAGCCTGTTGTCGACGTGCTCGTCATCGAAGGCTGATCGCCGTGCGCTGGACGTCGATGCTCGCGATCTACGTCCTGTTCTGGGCGTTTTCGGTGTTCCTGGTGCTGCCATGGGGCGTGCGGACCACCCACGAGGCCGGGGGCGAGCACGTTCCCGGCACCGCCGAAAGCGCGCCGCATGAGTTCAACCTCAAGCGGTTGGCCATCCGGGTCACGATCGTTGCCACCGTGCTGTGGGCGCTGTTCGTCCTCAACTACAGCTATGGATGGGTAGAAGCGGGAGCGTTCGACTTCTTTGATCCCGCCAACCGCACCGACATGAACGTCCTTTGACCTTCACGCCGAAGCGCTTCGGGGCTCCGGTACGGCTTCTCGGGCGCCGTGTTCCGCCGGTTGGCAAGCGGGGCGCGCCGGGTCTGGTGCTGGCCGCCTAACGCCGCCACGATCGAGCAAATCAATACCCTCCAGTCGCAGAGGGGTGATCTGTACGCGCTGTCGGTGCTGAGCAGCCTTTGTCAGTAGAGCGCAAACGGGTTCGCTCATGGTCCAGCCTGCCCTGACGGCCAGGCCTGCTGGCTCGCCCAACAGGCAAGCCAGCGCCGATCAGCGCAGCCGTTCGATCGCTTGAGCCAGTGCGACATAGAGCTTGCCCATGTCGGACGAGAGCAGCGTTACACCGAGCGGTGATCCGTCCGGCTGCGCCAGGATCGCGCGCAGCATCGATTCGAAATCGTGAATGTAGCGGTTTACCTGTTCGCGGAAGGCGTCGTCGTCGTCATACAAACGCCCGACGTCGCGCGCATCGCTTGCGTCCAGAATGCGCACCGCGCGGCGGGTAAACACGCCGCGATCGCCCTTGAGGTACGCCGCCCAGGAACTGTCCGACACCTCCGACGCGAACGCCTTGGTGATGTCGATCGACGACGAGTTCAGGGACTCGATCAGCAGCGACACGCGCCGGGCCATCGTGTTGCGGTCGGCATCCTCGCGCTCCTCGCGAGCCACCTCTAGCCGGGTTTCCACCAGTGCGGTCTGATCGGCAATCTGCTGTACGTGCGCGGCCAGCCGTTCGGTCGCGCGGGTAGAGGCAGCGACGGCATCGTCGGTTGCCTGCGCCAAGGCAGCGACCTGCCGCTCGACCGTGTCGCTGGCCGCACGACGCATCGCCTCTTCGCTCGCCGCCCCCAGCGCGCTTGCTGCTTCCGGAATCACGCCGGCCAGCGTCTCACGCGCCCTGTCCGCAGCGGCGCTGGCGGTGTCACGCACCCGGAGCAGCGCCTCAATAAGACGAGGCGCGGCTTCTTCAGCGAAGCGGTGAGTACGGTCGATCGTCTCGTCGACCACCCGGCCAAGCTCGTCGGCCCGGATGCGTCCGGTGGACAGGGTTTCAACGAGGCCGGCGGACAATGTGTCGAGGGTACGCCGCTGATCCCCGACCACGGTGGCGATTGCCTCGATAGCGTCGTGGGTGCTTTCGGCGGCGCCGACCAGCGCGAGCAGCTCGGGCTTCGCCTGCCCAACGACCTGACGGCTGGCGGTAACGCGCAGGTCGAGACGGGCGAGCGCGTCCGGTAGTGTTTCGTCGATCTCCCGCGCCGCTGCGTCGAGGGCGATAAGCAGCGATTCGGTCGTGCCGATCGTACGGGTTGCCATCGCCTCGCCGGTACGCAGCGCCTCGGTCATGGCGTCGGCAGAGCCGCTCAGCGCGCTGATCGAAGCGGCGAGCATCTGAGAGCGCTCGACACCTTGTTCGTGCAATTGGCCCAAGCGCCGGTCGACGCCGGCCAGGCCCTGGTCAAGTTCGCTGACGATCAAGTCACCCGATGCGCGCTGGGCGGCCAGGCGCGCGGCGATACGGTCGATCAGTTCTTCCACGCGGGCGATCCGCTCCGCGAGCACGTCGGCATTTTCACGGGCGGATTGGCCCAGCGCAGTTTGGCTGGCGTCGATCATCGCCAGCACCGCATCGCCCTGCGCGGCGATACCCTTGCGGGCTTCATCGACGGCTTCGGCCGTGCGGCCGAGCAGCGAGTCCACCTGCGCCGACATTTCGCCGGTTACGGACTCAAGGCGCATGCCAGCCGTTTCGCTGGTGGCCTCCATGCGGGCGATGTGAGCGGCCAGACGCTGGGCGGCCGCGCCAACGACACTGTCCGCATCACGCCCACGCTCGGCCAAGGCCGTGACCTGCACCTCCAGCGCCGCCGCCTGCTCGCCGGCGGACAGGCCGGCGCGTTCGAGTACCCGGATCGCTTCTTCGGTTGCGGCGCGTGCGCGGGGCAGGGAGGTGAGCACTGTCGAGAGGCTCGCTTCGGCGCTGGACGCGGCCGCGGCGAGTGCCCGCCCGCGTTCGTCGACCTGGGCGACATCGGAAGTAAGCTGCTGACCCAGCGCCGCAAAGCGGCCGGACGCGGCCTGGCTGGTCGCCGCAAGCAGTTCAACCTGTTCGGCAAGAGCGGCGCGATTGTCGGCGAGCGCTCTGCCTGCCGCGGCCGCGCTACGCTCCAGCCGCGCCGACTCCGCGCGCATAGCGGCGGCGGTCCGGCCGAAACGGCGTGCTTCGGCCCGGCTGGTGCGCATGATCAGGAGCCAGAGGATGCCCACCAAAGCGGGGACGACGGCGAGGGCGGCGACGAACTCCACCCATGCCAGGCGTGACATGGTGCCCCATTCCGAACTGGTCAGCCAGAGGGCCGCGCCGATCCAGACCAGCGTCCCGGCAAGGGCGACTGCTGGCGCGAGCAAACGCGCACGATCATCGGATTCATCCGGAAACGTCATGATCTCACCTTCGAGCGGCACCGTCGCCGGCGCCTGCCACGTTCCCAGGTCCTCGTCGTGCGACCAAACCTCCATGCCTGACTTACCCCCGTGCATGCGGAGCTATTTACCACGTCTGGGCCGTTCACAAAGCGAATAGCGCAACCGGTTGTTAAGCGGTCGCTTCGTACAGCGTCTGCCATGGCGTATGACCCCGGAGCGATCGATGCGGCGCTGGCTGCGGCCGTTGGTGACGAGCCCGGCCTGATCGCAGAGCTGCGGCTGGCGTTCACCGACGGTGCCAGTCGAGCGCTGACGGCGATGGAAGCAGCGCAGGACGAGGCCGCGTGGACGGCAGCTGCCGCAAGGCTGCGCGGACTTGCGGCGAGCTTTGGCGCGGTCCGCCTTATGGCATTGGCAGCGCAGGCGGGGGAGGGTGCGCCGCGCGACCCAGAGGCCCTTTTGCGCCTTCGACGTGCCATTGCCCGCCTTTAGGCCACGCGTCCCGCCCTTGCACGACGCCCCGTTCTCGATAACAGCCGGGCCATGCTCGCCGGCCTAATCTTCGCGCAGGACGAGGCCGAGGATCGGCCCGACCGGCTGATCGCCACCCTGCCCTTTGCGGGGGCGACCCTTATCGAGCATCACGCACGCCAGCTGGTCAATGCAGGTGCGGCGCAGATCATCGTGGTCGCCAATCAGCTGCCACCTGACTTGCTCGGTGCGCTGTCCCGGGTCGCGCGCCTGGGCGTCGCCGTCGATACGGTTCGATCCGCGGGTGAGGCTGCAGCAAAGCTCCACCCGCTTTCACGCGTTCTAATGCTCGCCGATGGGCTCGTGGCGACTGACAAGATGGTGGCCGCGCTCGCGAAGGAGGGCGGCGACGCGCTGCTGGTCGTGACTGGCGACGGCACTGGCGATCTGGAGCGGCTGGGCGGGAACATGGCGTGGGCAGGCATCGCGCGCCTTCAGGCCCAGCGGGTCGTCGAGGTCGCCGCCCTGCCGCGCGACTACAACATGCAATCCGCGCTGGTCCGCGTCGCCGAGCAGGCGGGCGCCCTGCATCTGGTCCTGCCGGAGGGCAGCGAACGCGCGGGACACGGGCTGGCGCGCGGTGAGCTGGCATTGGGCATACGCGGGCGGCAGATGCTGTCGGCGCTGTTTGCCGGCCGCCGCAACTGGATCGATCGCTGGATTTTTGCGCCGGCCGGTTGTCTTGCGCTTCCACCGCTGGTGGATCGGGGCATCGCCGCGACGGCGGTCGCGGGCGGTACGGTCATTCTTGCGGTAATCGCTGCCGCGCTTCTGCTGCGCGGTTTTGGTGGCGCCGGTACGATGCTGGCGATGGTGGCCACGGTGTTCGCATCGGTCGGCGTGGCGCTCGGTATGCTCAGGGGCGAGCGGCGTGTTGCGCGCTGGCTTCGGATGGGTGTCACGGCCGTGCCGTTGGTCAGCACCTTGCTGCTCGGCTGGTCCTTGTGGGGAGAACGGGGCCATGAGGGGTCGATCGTGGCCGCGGTCTTCCTCGCGATCCTGACCTTGCTAGGCGAGCGCGCGATGACGCAGCCGCGCGACACGTGGTGGGGTAGCCCGCCGGCATATCTGCTCGTCATCCTGCCCACCGCCCTGCTCGGTCTTGCTGAACTGGGGATTGGAGCAGCGTCCTTGTACGCGGCGGCGACCCTGGCGCTCGCCATCGAGGACCTGCGCGAACAGCCTTAGCCTCGTTTTAACGACGCGGCGGCTAGATCGGTCGGTATGACGGGCCAACCCGGAACCTTGCCGCGCGATTCTGCCTCGCCAGAGAGCGCGACGCTGCTGATTCGCAGCGCTGCCATGGCGGGCGCTCGCGAGGCCGCACGGCTGCGTGCGCGGGCCGCAGATTGGCGGCGCGACACGGCATCCAGGCTGGATGATCGGATGCGGGCGTTGCTCGATCACTTGCTGACCGGCATGGTTGGGGAGGTCGAGGCAAGGCTCCGTGAAGATGCATCGCGGATGCTGGTCAGTCGCGGCGACCGCGCGGGGGCCGCTCGGCTACGGCAAGCTCGGCCGAGTGCCGCGCAGCGACTCGAGCGTGCCGGACTGCTGGCAAACGAGCCGCTGCTGGCCGAGTTGTTCGCGCGGCTCCGTCAGGACCTGATTGCCGAGCGGCTGCCAGTGCGGGCCGATGACGATGAGCCAAGCTTGCTCGCAAGGCTCGCCCAGGTCGGCGATCCTACCGTTGCCGCCGCAGCGCGCGGATTGCTAGTGGCCGAGAGCCGGCGCCGTGAGGCGCTGGCCATGGGAGACGTGACGGCCAGCGATTTGCCGGCGGAACTGCACCAGCAGCTGGTCTGGCGCGTCGCCGCCGCATTGCGCGACGGCGACACATCAGCGGATCGTGCGCTGGTGGAGGCTGCCGGACGTATCCTTGCCGGCTATGATGAAGGCGAGCGGGCGGATGCACAGGCGATGCGGCTGGCCTTTGCCATCGACGCACGCCCGCAGGAGCTGCCGGCGCTTCTGGATGAAGCGATCGGTGATCGGCGCTTGTCGTTGGTCTTCGCCGCGCTGGCCCTGTCGGCACAGGTCCCATTCGACGTCGTTCGCAGCCTTGCCGTGGAGCCGGATGACGAGCGATGGTGGCTGTTGCTTCGTGCTGTCGATCTCGACCCGTTGACGATGGCTCGCCTGGCATTGGCACTGGCGAGCGCGGATCCACGACGCGGCGACCAGGATTTGCCGACACTGCTGGACGCGGCCAATGCGGTTTCCGCCGAAGAGGCACGGGCGGAGCTGGCGGTGCTTCGCCTGCCGCCCGACTTCCGGGCCGCGGTTGACGCGCTTGGAACCGGAGAAGCCGCGTGAGTGGCGTCGCGCGGGGTACGGTGAACGCCGCTGGCCGACTGGTCGCGGCCGACCCGGCGCTTGCGACGCTGCATGCGCGCGCGGGCGGAAATGCGGACACGCCCCTGGCCGTGGTGCCGCTGGCCAGCATCGCGCGGCTCGCCCGGCGGCTGGGCGTTGTCGTGTCGCGGCCGGTGACGGTGGCCGATGAAGAGGCTGACGTCGAACTATGGGTGCGCGCCCAGCCGATCGGTGACGAGGTTCGCCTTGCTGTGAGCGGCTGGCGCGCACAACAGCCCTGGCCCGGTCCCCGCGGCGACGATCCGGTCGAGCTGGAGGGGTGGCGATGGGAGTGCGATGCGGCGTTGAGGCTGACGCATCTTGCCGTCGGTGCCGCGGCGCGGTCGGGCAGTGAAGTGTCCGACCTGCTCGGTCAGCCTGTCACTGCATTGTTCACGCTGGAGGCGGATGGTGCGGGCGGACTGCCGCTCATTGACGCGCTGGCTCAGCGAGTTGCGCTGAGGAGACAACGCGCGCGGGTGAGGACCGGTGGTAATCCAGTGGTCCTGGAAGCGCGCGTACGCCGTGACGCCGCCGGCAGCTTCGCTGGCTTTGTCGGGACAGCGCGCCCCGTGGAAGAAGCGTTGCTGGCAACGCCGCCGCTCAGCGAGGCGTTTACGCAGGGGCTCGACCGCGCACTGCGCCGGCCGCTTGCGCGCATCGTGGCGAACGCGGACAGCATCCATGGGCAGGCCGATGGCCCGATCGCCCCGGACTATGCCGACTACGCGGCGGACATCGCGGGAGCGGGCCGCCACCTTCTGTCGCTGATCGATGACCTGGCCGACCTTCAAGCGATCGAGCGGGCTGACTTCGACGTGCCTGTGGAGCCGATCGACCTTGCCGACCTCGCGCGACGGGCTGCGGGGCTGCTGTCGGTCCGCGCGGACAACGCCGGCGTCACGGTGCTGCGGCCCCCGCTCGGCGCCACTGCAGAAGCGCGAGGCGATTTCCGGCGAGTGCTGCAGATCCTGGTGAACCTGGTCGGGAACGCGATCCGCTATGCGCCGCAAGGTTCTGCGGTGGCGATCGAACTCGGCGAGACCGAGGGGCGCCGGACCGTCACGGTTATCGACGGTGGCAAGGGCATTGATGCCGAGGATGCCGAGCGGGTGTTCGAGAAATTCGAGCGCGTCGATCCGGCGGAGCCAGGTGGAAGCGGTCTGGGGCTCTACATCGCCCGGCGGCTTGCACGTGCCATGGGTGGCGACCTTACGCTGGTAAGCGCGCCCGGCAGAGGCGCGCGGTTCACGCTGGCCCTACCGACGCGGTAGACGGCGCGCGATCAGCACCAGCACCAGCCCGATCACGGCGGTAACGCTGCCGCGGCTGACCCATACCGCTTGGGAGATCATGAAGCTGGAGGCGGGCCAGCGGATGTAGCCCAAGCCTTGGCCGATCCACAGCATCCCGAGCAGCGCCAGGACGACGCCGAGGAGCAGGAGGATCGGCCTCAGCATGGTGGATCAGCGCTGTTCGACGGGAAGGTAGGTGCGCTGGGTTGGGCCCGTGTACAGCTGACGCGGGCGACCGATCTTCTGGTCGGGGTCGGTGATCATCTCGTTCCACTGCGCGACCCAGCCGACGGTACGGGCAATCGCGAAGAGCACGGTGAACATCGACGTCGGGAAGCCGATCGCCGACAGGATCACCCCCGAATAGAAGTCGACATTGGGGAACAGCTTCTTTTCGACGAAATAGTCGTCATTGAGCGCGAGTTCCTCCAGCCGCAGCGCCGTCTCGAACAGCGGATCGTTGACCTTCAGCGCGTCGAATACCTCGCGCACGGTCTTCTGCATCACCGTCGCGCGCGGGTCGTAGTTCTTGTAGACGCGATGGCCGAAGCCCATCAGGCGGAATGGATCGTTCTTGTCCTTGGCCCTGGCGATGAATTCCGGAATACGTTCGGGCGTGCCGATCTCACGCAGCATGTTCAGCGCTGCCTCGTTGGCGCCGCCATGCGCCGGGCCCCACAGGCAGGCGATGCCCGCCGCGATGCACGCGAAGGGGTTTGCGCCCGACGAGCCGGCGAGGCGGACGGTTGAGGTTGACGCGTTCTGTTCGTGATCGGCATGCAGGATGAAAATGCGATCCATCGCCTTCTCAACCGCCGGGTTCACCTCATACGGCTCGGCCGGCACGCCAAAGGTCATGCGCAGGAAATTGCCGGTGTAGCTGAGGGAGTTGTCCGGATACAGGAACGGCTGCCCGACGCTGTACTTGTAGGCCATCGCGGCAAGCGTCGGCATCTTCGCGATCAAACGGTGGGACGCGATGATGCGCTGTTCCGGATCACGGATATCGGTGCTGTCGTGGTAGAAGGCCGACAGAGCCCCGACGACGCCGCACATAATCGCCATCGGGTGCGCGTCACGACGGAAGCCGCGGAAGAAAGTCGCGAGCTGTTCGTGCACCATGGTGTGCCGCGTGATCGTGCGCGAAAACGTCCCAAGCTCGGCCGAACCGGGCAGTTCGCCGTTCAGGAGCAGGTAGGCCACTTCCATGAAGCTGGACTGTTCGGCCAGTTCCCCGATCGGATAACCCCGGTGCAGCAGCACACCCTCGTCACCGTCGATATAGGTCAGCTTCGACTGGCAGCTCGCCGTTGATGTGAAGCCCGGATCATAGGTGAAGGCGTCGGTCTGCGCGTAAAGCTTACGAATATCGACAACGTCCGGCCCGACCGAGCCCGACATGACCGGGAATTCGACGTCTTTGCCGGACAGGCTGAATTTAGCCGCATCGCTCATGATAATCGTGATCCTTCCTAATCTTTCGCCATCTGGTCGGCGATCCGGCCCAGGCTCTCGTCCCGGCCGAGCAGGGCGAGGACGTCAAAGATGCCAGGCGAAGTCTTGCGGCCGGTCAGCGCCGCGCGGAGCGGTTGCGCTACCTGGCCGAGCTTCACGCCTTGCTCTTCGGCGACCCGCCGTACCGCGGCGTCGAGCGCTTCCGTATCCCAGTTGTGCACCGCGTCAAGCGCCCGGTACGCCGCCGCGAGCAGCCGACATAATTCGTCGGTAAGCAGCAATGATGCTGCCGTATCCATGACCAGCGGACGAGAGGCGAACAGGAACTCCGCCCCGGTCGCCAGGTCGTTCAGATTGGCGGCGCGGACCTTCAGATACGGCATCGCGCGTTGGAGAAGGTTGAGCGCGGGATCATCGGTCATCCCCAGCCGATCACCCACCAGCTTGGCCAGGCGGGGGTCACCCGCTTCGCGCAGATAATGGCCGTTCAGATGCTCGAGCTTCTTCAGGTCGAAGCGGGACGGGCTCTTCCCGACGTCCGCCAGGTCGAACCAGCGGATCGCCTCTTCGCGGCTGATGATCTCGTCATCGCCATGACCCCAGCCGAGCCGCAGGAGGTAATTGTCGAGCGCTTCGGGGAGAATGCCCAATTCATCCCGATAGGCCTCGATCCCGACTGCGCCATGGCGCTTGGACAGCTTTGCGCCGTCCGATCCATGGATCAGCGGAATGTGTGCATAGACCGGCTCGGGCCAGCCATTTGCGCGATAAATGGGCAGCTGTCGGAAGGCATTGTTCAGGTGGTCGTCGCCACGAATGACGTGAGTGACGCCCATGTCGTGGTCGTCGACGACGACGGCCAGCATATAGGTCGGCGTGCCGTCCGAACGGAGCAGGACCAGATCGTCCAGCTCGGCATTCTGCACCGTCACCGATCCCTGGACGAGGTCGTCGATCGTCGTCGCGCCCTCACGCGGAGCCTTTAGCCGGACCACGAACGGAGCGTCTGCCGGGCGGTCAGCGGGGGAACAGTCGCGCCACTGACTGCGGATGCGAAGCGGCGTCTTCGCCGCCTCCGCCTCGGCGCGCAGCTGCGCGAGTTCTTCGGCGGTCATGTAACAGCGATAGGCGTGTCCGGCCTCCACCATCGCGTGGGCGACCTCGGCATGCCGGGCGGCTCGCGCGAACTGGTACGTGACATCGCCGTCCCATTCGAGGCCGAGCCAGCGCATGCCCGACAGGATCGCGTCAATTGCCGGCTGGGTGGAACGTGCCCGGTCGGTATCCTCGATCCGCAGCAGGAACTTGCCGCCATGGTGGCGCGCGAACAGCAGGTTGAACAGCGCGGTGCGCGCGCCGCCCAGGTGCAGGAAGCCCGTCGGCGACGGGGCAAAGCGGGTCACGACGGGCGTGTGCGTCGTCGTGTTATCAATAGTTGCGCCCAAGCGCGCGTGCTCCCAAAGCTGAAGGGGATGGCCAGTGTCGCCGCGGCCCCTAGCACGCACCCTCCGGCCGGACAATTCGGCCTAGGCGCGCGCGCGCGTGCGGTCCTTGATCAGATCGAGCACTGGCTGGAGGCGGAACGCGACCAGCTGCCGTTGTGGTTGCCAGTCTCGGTCGGCACGGGCGTGGCGCTATGGTTCGTGCTTCCGAACGCGCACGGCTGGCTGGCCGCGATGTTGTTCGCGGTCGGGCTGGCGCTCGCGGCTCTTGCCCTGGGGCGGGGCGGGCGACTGGGTCGCGTGATCGCGATCGGAGCCATCGGCGTGGCGCTGGGGACCGGACTTGTCTGGTGGCGGGCGGAGCGGGCCGCGGCACCCGTGCTGAACAGGCCGGTGGTCGCCCGGTTCACCGCACGGGTGGATGCGGTGGAGATGCTGGGCGCGCGCGGTCTGGTGCGGGTGACGCTGAGCAGTCGGGGCGCCGGCGTGGACAGCCGAGGGCGCGCCGTGGTGTTGCCGGCCCGTGTCCGGGTCACGATGGCGGAGGCCGACGCTCCAGTCGGACTGGCATCCGGTGCGATGCTGAGGTTGTCGTCTCGCCTTCTTCCACCTTCTGCGGCTGCGGTGCCGGGGGCGTATGACTTTGCTCGGGTCGCCTGGTTCAGCGGCATCGGCGCAACCGGACGAGCGATCGCGCCGATCAGGATCGAATCCGGATCACGGGCAGGCAGCGGCATCCGCGACCGCCTGACGGCGCACATTACCGGCAGGCTGGAGGGCAGCGCCGGGGGCATCGCGGCGGCGCTGGCAACCGGAGACGAAGGCGCAATCGAAGAGGGCGATGATGAGGCGATGCGGCGCGCGGGTCTCGCACACCTGCTGTCGGTTAGCGGCCTGCACATTACCGCGGCCGTGGCGGCGACAATGTTTGTGGTGATGCGACTGCTGGCGCTTAGTCCCTGGCT
This sequence comes from Sphingomonas aerophila, assembly GCF_014199305.1. Classification (GTDB taxonomy): domain Bacteria; phylum Pseudomonadota; class Alphaproteobacteria; order Sphingomonadales; family Sphingomonadaceae; genus Sphingomonas; species Sphingomonas aerophila. The sequence goes on along the minus strand of NZ_JACIJK010000002.1, from coordinate 223,490 downwards.
GGCGTTGCGAGTCCGACTGCCCGTGCTGGCCGGCCTCGCCGGGGCCGCGGCTGCGATCGGTTATACGTTGCTGACCGGAAGCCAGGTGCCGACGATCCGGTCCTGCGTGGCGGCCCTCCTGGTGCTTGTCGCGCTGATGATGGGGAGGGAGGCGGTGACGCTGCGCCTGGTCGCGACCGGCGCGCTGGTCGTGTTGCTTTGGTGGCCCGAGCAGTTGGCGGGGCCGAGTTTTCAGCTCTCCTTTGCCGCGATAACCGCGATCGTGGCGCTTCATGAACACCCGCGGATCGCGGCCTTCTTTGGGCCGCATGAGGAGCCCCGCTGGCGACGGGCGGGACGTGGGCTGCTGAGCCTGCTCCTGACAGGCGTTGTGGTCGAGGCCGCACTCATGCCGATCGCGGTGTTCCACTTCCACAAGGCGGGCCTGTATGGCGCGGCGGCGAACATCGTCGCGATACCCCTGACCACCTTCGTGGTGATGCCGGCAGAGGCGCTCGCGCTGATGCTAGACACGATCGGCCTTGGCGGGCCGGCATGGTGGGTCACGGGGCGGGCGATCGCGCTGTTGTTGTGGCTGGCACAGACGGTCGCTGCCGCACCTGGCTCGATTGCTGCCCTGCCAGCGATGCCGACAGGCGCGTTCGCTCTGATGATCGGCGGCGGTTTGTGGCTGATGCTTTGGCGCACCAGCTCGCGCTGGGCGGGGGCGGTGCCGATTGCGGCTGGCGCACTCTGGGCCTTGCTGACGCCCGCACCGGATTTGCTGGTCACCGGCGACGGACGCCATCTTGCAATCCGCACGACCGGGGGCGGCCTGGCGCTGCTTCGGGACCGCGCGGGCGATTATACGCGCAGTACCCTGGCCGAGAATGGCGGTCTGGATGGTGAGCCCTTGCTGCTGGCAGAACAGCGGGAGGCGCGGTGCAGTCGCGACCTTTGCCTGGCAGAGGTCGTGCAAGGCGGCCGGCGGTGGCGGCTGCTTGCAACACGCAGCGCCTATCCGGTGCCCTGGGCGGAACTGGTCGCGGCCTGTGCCCGCGCCGACATCGCCATCAGCGAGCGCGCCCTGCCGCGAGCCTGCAAGCCGCGATGGCTGCTGCTCGACAAGCGCAACCTGTCGCGCACGGGCGGCGTGGCGGTCACGTTAGCGACCGGGCGGGTGTATACGGTCCGCCACCCGGGTGACGAGCATCCGTGGCGCGCACCGCCAACGCTGGCCAGCCCGGCCAACGACTGGCGGCGACACCCTTAGTCGTAGCGGCGCAAAATGCCCGACAACTTGCCCTGGATACGCACCTGCTTGGGTGCATAACGCTGCGGGTCATAAGCGCGGTTCGCGGGATCGAGGCGAACCATCGCCCCTTCCTTGCGGAAGTATTTCAGCGTGGCTTCGGCATCGTCGATCAGCGCAACCACGATCTGGCCGTCGCGGGCCACGTCGGTGCGGCGGATCAGCGCATAATCGCCGTCGAGGATTCCAGCCTCGACCATCGAATCACCGGCGACCTCGAGGGCGTAATGTTCACCTGACCCGAGCAGCGCAGCCGGCACCGCAAGCATCGACGAACCTTCAAACGCTTCGATCGGCACACCGGCAGCGATGCGACCGTGCAAGGGAATCTCGACCACGTCGTTTGCAGGCTGCGGCGCGGGGCGGATGTTCACCTCGGGTGCTGACGGAACGATTGCTTCCGGCATAGCCGTACCAGAGCTGGGCCTTTCAGGCATCCGTACCACCTCCAGCGCGCGCGCGCGGTTAGGCAGGCGGCGGATGAACTGGCGTTCCTCCAGCGCGGAGATCAGGCGATGGACGCCCGACTTCGACTTGAGGTCGAGCGCGTCCTTCATCTCCTCGAAAGAGGGGGAAACACCCGTTTCATTCAGGCGGTCATTGATGAAGCAAACGAGCTCGTGCTGCTTGCGCGTGAGCATGGCAGTCCTCCGTCGGGAACAGACGTGGAACCTATATGGAACGTAATCGGCCTCGTCAAGCGAGCGCAAGGAATTCTGCCGAGTCGCCGGGCATTGCGGCGGGGGCATTCGCAGGCCGGATGATCAGGCATGTCGAACGCGCCAGGGTGAGCAGCATGGAACTGTCCTGAATGGTTGACGCGTAAAGGCGACCGCCGCGCAAGTCCGCCCGCAGATAGTCGGTGCGCGGTCCGTTCGCAGGGAGGGGCTCGCCGACCATTGCCATCATGGGCCGGGGGAGAGGATCGGCGGCCCCGGCCAGGCGAGCGACCAGAGGCTTCACGAACAGGAGCGCGGTGACAAAGGCGGAAACGGGGTTGCCCGGCAACCCCAGCACCAGCTTGTGGCTGAGACGCCCGGCCATCATCGGCTTGCCCGGACGCAGCGCGATACGCCAGAAATCGATGGCGCCACCTGCCGCCTCCAAGGCGGGGCGAACCAGGTCGTGGTCGCCAACCGACGCGCCACCCGTCGTGACGAGCAGATCGACGTCCACGGCCGCGAATGCCTCGCGCAGCACGTCCAGCCGGTCTGGCAAGATGCCCAGATCGACTATCTCGACCGGCAGATCGGCAAGCAGGGCACGCAGCATCAGTCGGTTCGACTCCGGCAAGGCGACGCCGGTCACGTCTTCGCCGGGAGAGACCAGCTCATCGCCCGTCGCAACCAGGGCCACGCGAACGGGTCTGGTCACGGGCACGCTGCCGTGGCCGCCCGTGGCGAGGACGGCGAGGCGGGCAGGGGTGAGCCGCTCTCCGGCGCGGACCAGTGTGTCGCCTTCATGGAAGTCCAGCCCGCGCGCCCGGGTGTTGCGGCCGTGATAGGGTGGGCCCTCTCCATTGAGTAGCAGCGTTGCGCCGTCGCGGGCGGCCTCCTCCTGCACCAGCACCGTATCCGTGCCCGGCGGCAGCGCGGCCCCGGTGAAGATACGCACCGCCTCACCCGCCGAGACGGGCTGCTGGTGCGGGGCGCCGGCCGCACTCTCGCCCACGACCCGCCACGGACCCGGCATGTCTGCAAAGCGAAGCGCAAATCCATCCATGGCGGACAGGGTCGCCGCAGGCTGGGTCCGGCGAGCGTGAATGTCCTCCGCAGCCCAGCGGCCTATCGCTTCGGCGAGCGGAACGCGCTCGACCGGAAGAGTGCCGGCCAGGGCGAACAGTCGGGATTGCGCTTCATCGACGGGGAGCAACGTCATGGGATCAGCCACCAAGCTTGGTCAGGCAGAACGCGGCAAGGAAGCCGGTCACCGCGATCAGCCCGGAATAGTCGTGGGTCGCCTCGGTCGCCTCGGGGATCATGGTGTCGACCAACATGGCCAGGATCGCGCCCGCCGCAACGGCCGTCACCGCAGCGACGAAGGAGGGCGCGGCCCCGGCGAGCGCAACATTGCCGAGCATAGCGGCAAGTCCGGAGGCGATCGCGATGCCGATCCATACGCCAAAGATGTAGCGCGCGCTGCGGCCTGCCTGACGCATGCCGGCGGCGCTGGCGAGACCTTCCGGCACGTTCGACAGGAACACCGCCGCGACCACCACTGCGCTGACGCCCTTCCCCCCGATCAGGCTGGTGCCGATCACCACGGACTCAGGAATCCCGTCGAGCAGCGCGCCGATGGCGATGGCAACACCGGTGTTCGTGCCGGGTGCCTGGTCAGCGCTGGCGTGCGGCTGGCTTTCGTCCGGGTTGTTGCCGGAGCGCTTGCGGTGGCGAGCGCCGCGGCGTGAAACCACTATGTTGGCGATCGTGTAAACCAGCGCGCCGCCAAGGAACCCCGCCGCCGTCGCGGTAAAGCCGCCACGATGATAGGCCTCGTCCATCAGATCGAACGCGACCGCGGAGATGAGGACGCCCGATCCGACCGCCATCACCGCGGCGATCACCCGCTGGGGTAGGGACAGGATGAAAGGCACGGCTGCCCCGATGACGAGCGCCGAGCCCCCGACCAGCCCCCAAAACCCCGCCAGCAATGCCTGGTTCATCGTTCGCCCCCGTTATGATCTCCATAACAGCCGGACGACCGGATGGTGCCGATCAGCGCGCGGGCGCGGCACGCCAGCCAAGAGGAAGTTTGTCGATCGTCCCCGCCAGCAGGTCGGCAACGATCCGATCGTCGGCCAGCGATGGGTGGGCGTTGCAACCGCTATAGGCGAGCCCGTCGAAACGGACCGGCGTGGTCCAGCCCGGGAAGCGCGCATTCACGGCTGCCGAAACCTGCGCCACCTGGTCGTAAAATTGGGGCTTGCCCATCAGGATCACGCGAGCCTGTGGCTGCTTGGCGTGCAGTTCCGTCAGAAAGCTGACATAGCGCTGGCGATAGGCGGCCTGGAGCGCAGGCAGGTCGGGCCATTTTTCCCCGGCATGAAGGTCGGTCGAGAAATCATTGGTGCCGAGGTTCACGACCACTAGCTGCGGCCGCCACTTGGGATCGCCCGGATCGAGATGGGTGGCGTCGTCCGGCTTCAGCTGCGGATAGATGATGGGCAGGCTGCGCGTCGGCGACGTCCCGTTGTAGTTCCGGACGATGCCGAAGCCGGAATAGGCATTCAGCCGGTAGTCGGCATCGTATCGCCGCGCCACCAGCGGCCCGAACGCGCGCTGGCTGTCGGTCGTGTCGTGGACTTCCTGTCGCGTGCAGGTCGTGGTGGGTGAGGTGTTGCCGTAGCCAACCGTGTAGCTGTCGCCAATGAACTCGATCTGCCGCGCGCGGGGGCGAAGGGGCAGCGGCTTGGCGTTCGCAGCCGTGTAGAAACCGATGAAGCGAAAGCCGCCCTCCTGGCTTTCGGTCACCTTCTCAAGCCGCACCACGTGCGCGCCCGGCCGCAGCCCATCGATCACGGCATCGACCGGGTCGGGGCTGGGGTGATCAAAGCGCCTCTTCTCCTCCCCGTCGATCAGCAGGCGCAAATGGTCGGTGGAGGTTTGAAAGCGGACCCGCACCGCGGTTCCAGTAAAGCGTCCTTCCAGATAAGCACCGGGCCAGCCGATGGAGAGCGAACCGTCCGCCTGCTGAACCGCACGCCCGCCAAGATAGGCCGGAATGGGCCGCGGTGCCTGGGTGGCGGCGGCGAGCGTCAGCAAGGCGAAGGTCAAATAGCCGGCACGAGGCAGGTTCGTCATCGATCAGCGCCCTTTTCTGTGGTCCAGTCACCCGACCGGCCGCCGCTCTTGGCAAGCAGGCGGACGCCGTCGATCACCATCTCCCGGTCGACCGCCTTGACCATGTCGTACACGGTCAGCAGCGCGACGGAGCACGCTGTCAGTGCCTCCATCTCGACCCCGGTCTTGCCCTCCGTCGCGGCGATCGCGGTAACGGTGATTCCGGTCGCGTCGGGGCGAAGATCCACCGAGACCCTGGTCAGCGGCAGAGGGTGGCAGAGCGGGATCAGGTCGGCAGTTCGCTTGGCGCCCATGATCCCGGCAATACGGGCGACAGCCAGCACGTCGCCCTTCTTGGCCGCGGCATCGTTGACCAGGGCGAGCGCCGCAGGGGAGAGGGTAATGCGGCCGGTCGCGGTTGCCTGCCGAGCGGTCACCGCCTTGCCACCGACATCGACCATGCGGGCGGCGCCCGTGTCGTCGAGGTGGGTGAGGCCATTCACCCGATCAGCTCGCGCGTCGCCGCCTCGACATCCGGCGCCCGCATCAGTGTTTCGCCGACCAGGAAGCAATGCACGCCGCGCGCCATCAACACATCGACATCGGCGCGGCCGGTGATCCCGCTTTCGGCAACAAAGGTGCAGTCCGCCGGTGCGCGGTTCACCAGTTCCAGGGTGCGGTTCAGGTCAACGGTGAAGGTATGAAGGTCGCGGTTGTTGACCCCGATCAGCCGGGTACGCAGCCGCAGGGCGCGGTCGAGTTCGCGGCCGTCGTGAACTTCGACCAGCACGTCCATGCCGCATTCCAGGGCACAGGCCTCGATTTCCGCCATCTGGTCATCCGACAGCGCGGCGGCGATCAGCAGGATCGCGTCGGCGCCAAGCGAGCGTGCTTCGGTCGCCTGCCAGGGATCGATCATGAATTCCTTGCGCAGCACCGGGAGCGTCACCGCCTCTCGTGCGGCAACAAGGAATTCGTCCGAGCCCTGAAACCATTGCTCGTCAGTCAGCACCGACAGGCAGGCGGCTCCGCCAGCCTGATAGGCGCGGGCATGGGCGGGCGGATCGAAATCCGGGCGGATCAGCCCCTTGGAGGGCGAAGCCTTCTTGATCTCTGCGATCAGCGCGGGGCCTTGGCGCGAATCAAGGGCAGCGCGAAAGCCGCGTGGGGCGGTCACTTCCTCAATGCGCCGGTCAAGTTCGTCCAGCGTCGTGGTGGCGCGCCGGACGGCGACCTCCGCGCGCTTGGTTTCGAGAATCCTGTCGAGAATGGTGGTCATTAGTAGGCGATCCAGCGGTCGAGGAGCGCGTTCGCCTGGCCGCAATCAAGCGCTTCGGCTGCTTGCCTCGCGCCGTCGGCCAATGCGGTCACGCGACCGGCGACGACCAGCGCCGCAGCAGCATTGAGGAGAACGGCGTCACGATAAGGGCCCTGTTCTCCCGTCAGCAGCAGGCGGAGTGCCATGGCATTATGTGCGGGGTCGCCACCGCGGATTGCGCTGACGGGCGAGCGGGGCAGGCCCGCATCCTCTGGCGCGATGCGGCCAGGAAGGGAGATCGCGCCAACGGACACGGCCACGCTGGGGCCGGCGCCGGACAGTTCGTCCAGCCCTTCCTCGCCCGACACGACCAGTGCTGCCTCGGTGCCGAGCTGCTCAAGCGCGGCGGCGAAGACGGGGGCGTAGTCGGGCCGGGCGATGCCGATCAGCTGGCGTGTCACCCCGGCGGGGTTGGCGAGCGGACCCATCAGGTTGAAGATGGTGCGCCGGCCAATACGCCGGCGGATGGGCGTGATCCGCTTCATCGCGGGATGGTGGTTGGCCGCGAACAGAAACGCGATGCCGAGTTCATGAAGTGTGTCGAACGCGGTGGCGCCGACACGTTCCATGTCCAGGCCGAGCGCTTCCAGCGTATCGGCGGCGCCTGCCTTTGAGCTCGCGGCGCGGTTGCCGTGCTTGGCGACGGGCACCCCACAGGCTGCGACGACCAGCGACACGGCGGTGGAAACGTTCAGCGTATGGTGCCCGTCACCGCCGGTGCCGCATACGTCGACAGTTCCGGGCGGCGCATCGATCGGGAGCAGGCGGTCGCGCAAGGCACGGGCGGCCTCCGCAATCTCCACCGACGTCTCGCCGCGCTCGGCCAGCCCGATCAGAAAGGATGCGATTGCATCCTCCGATGCGCGACCGTCGAGGAGGTCGCAAAAGGCGAGGCGGGCCGTTTCGCGCGACAGCGGCGTCGCAGGATCGGGCAGCAGTGCAAGCGTGGTCACGCGGGCTCGCGCTCTCGAACCGGCAATCCGGCAGCACGCAGGAAGTTGGCGAGCATGGCGTGGCCATGCTCGGTCGCGATCGATTCGGGATGGAACTGCACGCCGTGGATCGGCAGCGTTGCGTGGCGGAAGCCCATCACCGTTCCGTCCTCCGCGCGTGCATTGACGTGCAGCTCCTCGGGAACGTCATTGACGATCAACGAATGATAGCGGGTCGCGGTGAAGGGGCTTGGCAATGACTGGAACAGGCCGGTGCCGTCGTGAAGTACGGGGGAAGTCTTGCCGTGCATAAGCCCGCCGCGTTCCACCTTGCCCCCGAAATGCTGGCCGATCGCCTGGTGCCCGAGGCACACGCCCAGCAGTGGCCGACCTGCATCCGCTGCTGCCGCGACCAGGTCGAGGCTAACCCCGGCCTCGGTAGGCGTGCAGGGGCCGGGCGAGATCAGGAAGGCTTTCGCGCCTGACGACAAGGCCTGCCCCGCAGAGATCGCGTCGTTGCGGACAACGTCCACCTCGGCCCCCAGCTCTTGCAGGTAGTGGACCAGGTTCCAGGTGAAGCTGTCGTAGTTGTCGATGACGAGCACGCTCATAGCCAGTCGACATAGCGCTTTGTTGCAGCGCTGCAATCGCCTGGCAACTCGGGCCGTTCAGATGGGAGCCATGCCCGACGCCGCACGTTGAGCAGCAGAAGAGGAGATCAACATGTTGCGTGTCGTGGTCGGGGTGGTGGCGATGATGTCTGCGGCGGGCGCGGTGGCGCAGAGCCAGCAGGCCGAAACGGGCCAGCCGCCCCAGCGAATCCGCAATGTCACGGTCACTGGTCAGCAGGCGTGTCCGCAGTCGACCTCCGACGAGGTGGTCGTTTGTTCGCGCCTGGACGAACCGTATCGTATTCCAAAGGGGCTTCGCGACGATCGCCCCATCGCCGCCCAGAACCAGAGCTGGGTCAATCGGACTGCTACCATGGATCAGACGGGCCGGGTCGCGGGCGGCCTGCCCGATACCTGTTCGCCGGTCGGAACGGGCGGGCAGAGCGGTTGCGCGTTGCAGCGCAACCAGGCCTTCGCAGCCGAGCGCCGCGCCAATGCACAAGCGGCGCGGACGGTGCCCGGCGGCGAGCAGTAAACGCCGCCCGACCCGGGCCGATTACTGGCCGAAGCCGCCCGAGGCCGCGCGCGTCACCGCGTCGCGGGCGGCGGCGAGGATCGCTCCGGCCTTTGCCTCGCACTCGCGCTGTTCGTATTCGGGAACCGAGTCGGCGACGATGCCAGCGCCCGCCTGGACGTGAATGATGCCGTCCTTCACCACCGCCGTACGCAGCACGATGCACGAGTCCATCGACCCATCGGGTGAGAAATAGCCGACCCCACCCGCATAGGCGCCGCGGCGTTCGGGTTCCAATTCGGCAATGATCTGGCAGGCGCGGACCTTTGGCGCTCCGGAAACCGTACCAGCGGGAAAGCCCGCGAACAGTGCGTCTATGGCGTCCTTGCCCGGCGCAAGGCGTCCAACGACGTTGGACACGATGTGCATCACGTGGCTGTAAAGCTCGACCGTGTAGCTGTCGGTCACCCGCACGCTGCCCGGCCCGGACGCGCGACCGACATCGTTTCGGCCAAGGTCGAGCAGCATCAAATGCTCGGCGCGCTCCTTGGGATCGGCGAGCAGGCTTGCACGATTCGCCTCATCCTCCGCAGCGGTACGGCCGCGAGGGCGCGTGCCGGCGATAGGGCGGATCGTCACCTCATCGTCGCGAACCCGGACAAGAATTTCTGGGCTTGATCCGATCAACGCGAAGCCGGGCAGGTCGAGGTGGTAGAGAAACGGCGACGGGTTGATCCGCCGCAGCGAACGGTAGAGCTCAAACGGCGGCAACGCGAACGGCGCGGTGAAGCGCTGGGCGAGCACGACCTGGAAGATGTCGCCGGCGGCGATGTACTCCTTTGCGGTGAGCACCATGCGTTCGTAGGAGGCACGGTCCAGCGCCGGCGTATAGCTGGGCTCGGCAGCGTCGGCCCGCGGAGGGGCGGGCAGGGCCGCCGCTGACAGGCGCGCCGCGACGGCATCGATGCGCTCTTCCGCCTCTGCGAGCAGGGCCGCCGGATCGCGGGACGGATCGGGCCAGGCGGGCGACACCAGGAACAGCGCGTCCGCCAGGCGATCGAACACCAGGATGACCGTTGGCCGCACAAAGATCATGCTGGGAATGCCAAGGGGATCGGCGGTCGGTGCGGGCAGGTCCTCGACCAGTCCGACAGTTTCATAGCCGAAATAGCCGACGAGGCAGGCCAGCGCGCGCGGCAGCTCGGCGGGAACGTCGGCCCGGCATTCCGCGACCAACGCGCGCAACACGTCCAGTGCCGGGGCTGCTTCATCTTCAAACGCTTCGTGGTCGGTTGCCCAACGGCGATTGATCTGGGCCCGCGCACCTTCCGCGCGAAAGACGAGGTCGGGCGCAAGGCCGATCAGGCTGTGGCGGCCACGGACGCTGCCGCCCTCCACCGATTCCAGCAGGAAGTCGCCCCGGCCCGGCTCGATCAGCTTGAGCGCGGCGGCCACCGGCGTTTCGGTGTCCGCGACCTGACGACGCCAGACGAGCGCGGGGCGGCCCGCGGCGAGCTCCGCGAGCGGGCCGTCGCGCACGCCCGCGTCAGTTGCCCGCGTCACCGCTGGACCCGGACAGATCCGCCTTGACCCGCTTCACCGCGGCCGTGTCGATCTTGACCCCGACATCGGCACGTACTGCGCGAGCGAACTGCTGCAGATATTCATTGCCGACATTGCGGGCCAGGTCGGCGCGGGTGGCGGCCACTACCTGTGGCCGGCCGGCGGCACTGGTCGACGTGATTGTGTCGAGGCGTACCACCATCCAGCCCCCCGGCACCTCCAGCAGCTTGGCGCTGTTCTTTGCCATGGAGAACATCAGCACCAGCGCGGGCGGCGCAGCCGACGGGTTCGCCGCTAGCTGGGCGCGGGTGGCGGCGGCAGGACGCGGCGCGGCCAGGCCCGACGCGGTCAGCGCCTGGGCGAAGGGCGTGCCCGCGTTTGTCTTGGCCAGCACTGCCAAGGCAATCCGGCGCGCCTCGCGGTGCGCACGGTCGGCGAGGAAGTCACGCTGCACCGTGTCGCGAATCTCCGCCAGCGGACGCGGGGCGGCCCGGATCACCCGGCCGAGCGCGACCACGCCGAAGCTGCCGTCCTGACCAATCGGAACGAGCTGCGGATCATCTCCCTCCTCCGCCTGAAACGCTGCGGCAAGCAGCGGCTGCAATGTCGGGGGGGCGCGGAAGCCGGGGTTGAGCGGGTCGGTTCCGTTGGCGAGCAGCGCGGGGCTGGTCTGCGGCGTCAGTTTCGCATCGGAGATGAGTTCGTCGAACGTGGCGTTCTTGGCGGTCTGGTCATCCAGCTGGTCGTGGAGCGCCACCAGCGCCTCTACCGACTTGCGCTTGGCGGTCTCTGCCGACAGTTCGCCGCGAGCTTGGTCAAGCGTCTTGCCGGCAACCTGGCTGACGATTGTGGTTCGCGCCACGGTGAAGGTGCCATTCGCACGCACCGGGCCGACCACCGCGCCGCGGGCAGCCGCGAACACCGCATCCGCCACGGCAGGCGCAGTGGCGGCGGCATAGGCAGCCTTTGTGGTGCCGGTCTGGGTGGAGGCGTCGAGCCCCGCTGCCCGCGCCGCATCGGCCAGCGACGCGCCACCCTTCACCCGGGCTGCAATGCCGTTTCCGGTGTTCTGATCGAGGGCGACCACCTGTTCGATGTCACGCTTTTCCGCGGCAGCGAAGCGAGCCGGGTTGGCGCGATAAGCGGTGGCGATCTCCGCCTCGGTAGGTGTGGCACGCGCCTTGACGGCGTCCGGCGTCACCAGCGCGAAGCGGATGGAACGGCGCTCGGGCACATTGTAGCGGCCGAGGTTGCGGCGATAGAAGCCGGTGATGTCCGCGTCGGTCGGTTCTGGGCCCCTTGCGCCGACGGTATTGGGGATGATCCCAATCTGGCCCTGGCGCCGCTCCAGCAGGAGAGAAGCATAGGGGAGGGCGAGTTGCTCGGGCACCTGAGCGGCCCCGCCGATCGGCAGGGTGAGCTGCTGACCCATCAACTGGCGGGTCAGGTCGGTGCGGATGCCGGCATCGGTCAGCTTACGATCGGAGAGCAGGCGCTGGTAGGCCGCAGGATCGAACTTGCCGTTCGGCCCCTGGAACGCCGGGAAGCTGGCGATCGTGCCGTCCACCGAGCGCTTGGAGATCACCATGCCCTGGTCGTGGCCGAACTGTTCAAAGGAGACCCCGGTGACGAGCTGGTCGAGCGCTCGGTCCAGCCCACCGGCCGCAAGATACTGGCCGACATCGAAATCCGGCTGCTGCTGGCGCAGGCTGTCGATCTCCGTCTGGGCGCGGGTGCGAAGGTCCGCAATCGTCAGCTTGGTGTCGCCCACCTTGGCCACGCTGCCGCCGGTGAGCCCGCCCGTGTTCGATGACCGCAGGCCGGTGATGTCACCGGCCGCGAAGGCGATCGCGATCACGGCGAGCACCCCCAATGTGACGATCACGCCCACCTTTGAATTGATGATGCGCCGAAAGAAGCTGAGCATGGTGGTCGTTGCTGCCAGAGAACGAAAAGGGGACCGCTTTAGGGGCGGGATCGGCTGCCATCAAGCTTGTGCGCCAGCCCGGCGTCGCTATCCGGGGCAAGAGAATAGCGAAAGGGACGGGGATGACGCGCCGCAGGCTGATCGCGGGGAACTGGAAGATGTTCGGCAACCGGGCAGCGCTCGCCGAACTGACGCCGATCGCAGCAGCGGCAGCGGCCGCGCCGGGGGTGGACGTCGCCGTGGCAGTCCCGTTCACGCTGATCGCACCCGCAGCCGAGCTGGTGCCCACGCTCCCGATCGGGGCAGAGGACATCCATGAGGCCGAATCCGGCGCGCATACCGGCTGCGTTTCGGCCAGCATGGTGCGGGAGGCGGGCGCCCGCTTCTCGATCGTCGGCCATTCGGAACGCCGGGCCGACCAGGGTGAAACCAGCCATGACGCCTGGGCGAAGGCGGCGGCGGGGCATCGCGCCGGGCTGTCGATCATCCTGTGCTGCGGGGAGACCGAGGCGGAGCATAATGCGGGCCGAGCGGAGCGCGTGGTGCAGGCCCAGATCGAGAAGTCGGTGCCCGACAACGCGGATGCGAGCTGGTTCACCCTCGCCTATGAGCCGCGCTGGGCAATCGGGACGGGACGCATACCAACCTTTGACCAGATCGCGAGCATGCACGCGATCGCGCGGGCAAAGCTGCGCATGATGATCGGCGACCGGGCCGCAGACGTTCGCATCCTATACGGAGGCTCGGTCACGGGCGAGAACGCGGCGGCGATCCTGGCATGCGACGATGTCGACGGCGCGCTGGTCGGAGGCGCGAGCCTGACCGCGGCCAAGTTCGTGCCGATTATCGAGGCAGCGGCTCGTTGAATAACCACCGCCCTTGAGCGGGTGATTTCGCACATCGCGTCCGACTTCATCGCGGCTGAACGGTTGTGGTGGGCGAGGCTGCCACCGCGCACTCGCGCTCAGTCTCGTTGAAGTCTGCTGAACCAGCCTATGCGTACCGTTTCCGCAGAACGTCGAACGCGGCGCGCAGGCCATAGGCGTCGCCGCCCTTGGGCCGGCCGGGCTTGGACGTCGGACGCCATGCGAAAACATCCATGTGCGCCCAGGCGACGCCTTTTGGCACAAAGCGGCGAAGAAACAACGCAGCAGTCACCGCACCGGCCATCCCGCCTTCGGGCGCGTTGACCATGTCGGCGATGTCCGACTTCAGCATGTCGTCATACCCGTCCCACAGGGGCATACGCCACAGCGGGTCGCCAAGCGCACTGCCCGCGGCGAGGAGGTCGCCTGCGAGCGCGTCGTCATCCGTGAACAGCGGCGGCAGGTCTGGGCCGAGCGCGACGCGGGCAGCGCCGGTCAGCGTGGCGTAATCGAGGATCAGCTCTGGGTCGCTCTCGCCGGCCTTGGTCAGCGCATCGGCCAGGATCAGGCGGCCTTCGGCGTCGGTGTTCGTGTTCTCGACGGTCAGGCCCTTGCGCGAGCGAAGCACATCGCCCGGACGGAAGCTGTCCGGACCGACCGAGTTCTCGACCGCGGCGATCAACAGGTGCAGCCGTACCTTGAGCCCCGCCGCTATGACCAGCCCGGCGAGTGCGAGCGCATGGGCGGCGCCGCCCATGTCCTTTTTCATCAGGCGCATGCCGGCCGACGGTTTGATGTCGAGCCCGCCGGTGTCGAAACACACGCCCTTGCCCACAATCGCGACGCGCGGGTGAGCAGGGTCGCCCCATTCGACCTCGATCAAGCGCGGCTGGCGCTCGCGCGTCGCAGCGCGGCCGACCGCGTGGATCAGCGGGTACTCGGCTGCGAGCGTGTCCCCGCGAGTGACGGCCAGCGTGGCGCCGTGCCGCTTGGCAAGCGTCTCTGCCGCGCCCTCTAGCTCGGCGGGGCCGAGGTCGCCGGCACCCGTGTTGACCAGGTCGCGCACCGTTGCGGTGGCCGCGACAAGGCGGGTGGCCTCTTCGACCCGGGCGGGGTCGCTGGTGAGCAGGATGCGCGCTTCGGTGTCGGTGCCCTTGCGATATCGATCGAAACGGTACTGGCCTAACATCCAGCCGAGCAGCCAGGGCCCGCTGTCTCCGTTCGCGACGCGATAGGTGCCGCCAGGCAGCGTGCCGGGCAGCGAAGCGATCTTCCATGGCGAGGATGCATCCTCATCACAGACCAGCAGCGCCGACCAGTCCTCTGCGCGATCGCCGGGCAGGATAGCGCGATTGCCCGGCTTTCCGGTCACACGGTGAGCGGCAACAGCGACCCGCGTGCGTTCGGGCTGAGCGGCGAGCCAGCGCTCCCAATCATCCGGGTGGACAACGGTGATCGCGCGGGCGCTCTGACCGCGATCGGGCTGGACGAGAGGCGCAAAATCCATCTCAGAGCGCCGGCTGCACGAGAAACTGTTCGTAGCGGCCGTTATCGCCCGGTTCGGCGTAGGTGATCACGTTGAGTGTGCGATCTCCATAGGTCACCTTGTAGTTGCGGTTGACGAACCCGCCACGCAGTCGCGGGCCGCGGCCGGCCTCGAACTTGGCCGGCTCACCCAATGCGGACAGGCTGGCCTTGTAATCGGACTGCGCTTCCTTGGTGAAGTAGTAACGGGCGTCGTCAGTCAGCAGACGCGGATCGAGCGTACCCGTGCGCAACTGGTCGAACAGGCGGCGGGCCTGCACGGTCTTGGCGACTTCATCGGCGCTGGTCGTGTCCGCCTTGGCGGGCAGCACGATCTTGGTGATGTCCTCGGCGATAGTGGTGAAGGCGTTGCCGAAGTCGGAGTTGGTGAGCACCACGACCGCAGCCTTGTCGTCCGGATAAACGACGTTCTCGCTCAGGAAACCGACCGCCTCGCCGCTATGCTCCACCTGGGCGCGACCATTTTCCGTCCCGACCTGGACGCCAAGGCCATAGCCCGTGTCCTTGCCATTGCTGAGTTTCACCGCCGTTTCCTGAGCCTGCCACTCGGCGGGAGTGAGGAGTTGGCGGTTCATCCGGGCAATGTCCCAGCGGGCAAGGTCGGACGGGCTCATGGCGAGCTCGCCCGCTGCAAAGAGCCAGCCGCGTGCGGCGGGCTTCTCGACCCGGACCGGCCCCAGCGCGTAACGATGATAGCCTTGTGGGTAACGCTGACCGACCGCCAGGTCCTGATCCATCGCAGTGATCTGGAGGGGCTTGAACACGCGGCGCTGAAGGAAGGAGAGCAGCGGCTCGCCAGCAACCTTCTCGATCACCAGTCCTGCGACGACATAGCCGGTGTTCGAATATTGCCACTGAGTTCCGGGCGCGAAGTCGAGCGGCTTCTTTGCCCAGCGGTCCACGATACCCTGCGGCGTGGTCGGCTTCTCCATCGCGGCAAAGCTGTAGTCCTGCGGCCAATAATCCTGCAGGCCCGATGTGTGGCTGAGCAATTGTCGCAGCGTGATCGTGTCGCCGCCCGTGATGCCGGGGACGTACTTGGCTACCGTGTCGTCGAGGCTGAGCTTACCGTCGCGCTGTAGCAGCAGCATGGCAGCAGCGGTGAACTGCTTGGACACCGACGCGATCTGGTAAGGCAGGTCGGGGCGGGACTGCGGGATCGACTCGGACGCTTTGTCATAGGCCTTGGCCAGCACGATGCGACCGCCGCGAACAATTGCGACAGAAGCCGACGGCGTGCCGGTGGAGGCTAGCGCCTTTTGAACCGCAGCGTCGATGCGCTGGGCCTCGTCCGGCGTGATCTCTTGGGCAAGGGCGGGAAGCGGCGACAGGGCCGCTGCTGCGGCGAGGGCTAGGCGAAGCATTGGCCGAGCATAGCAAACGCAACCGCGCCGTCACCCGCCACGTTCATCGCGATGCAAAGTTCGAGGAGGTGTCGATGCGCATCGGGGCGGGGTTGGTCGCGGCCGCACTGCCTGCAGTGCCGGCGTCGGCGCAGGAGAAGGATAGCCCCGCAAAGGTCAGCTACACCTACCCCGCACAGGCCCGCGCGACCCCGGCGCTGCGGCGCTGGTTCGACAAGGAAGGCGCGGCGTTTCGCGCGACAACGATGGACGAGGCGGCACAGGCGCGGCGGGAGGCGGCGAACGATGGCTTCCCCTTCCGCCCTTATGTGTCGGACCGCGATTGGAAAGTGGTGGCGGACACGCCGCGTTTCCTGTCGCTATCGGTCGAGGGTTGGGACTATTCAGGCGGGGCGCATGGCATGACCATGTACGCGACCTTCGTCTGGGACCGGACGTCAGGTGTGCGGCGAGCGCCCTTGTCGTTCTTCACCAGCCCGAAAGCGCTCGGCACGGCCATTCGGTCTGAGTTCTGCCGCGAACTGGATGCGCAGCGGCAAAACAAGCGAGGGGGCAATCCGCCCGCCGACATTCCCGAATTCAGCAAGTGTATCGACCCGCTCGCCCAAACCCTGATCCTGGGCAGTCGCAAGCGCGATCGCTTCGATCGGATCGGCATCCTGATCCCACCTTATGACGCGGGCCCATATGTCGAGGGGACGTACGAGGTGACCCTGCCGGTCACACGTGCCGTGATGGCAGCTGTGCGACCGGAGTGGCGCCGCTACTTCGAGCCAGGCACGCCGTAGAGGTCGTGTTCGTCCGCGTCCTCGATCTCAACGGAAACGATGTCGCCCACTGACAGGTGCCCTGCGTCTCGCAGGAACACTTCGCCGTCGATTTCCGGGGCGTCCGCCTGCGAACGGCCTGTGGCGCCGCCTTCCTCATCCACCGCGTCGATGATGACGGGCAGGGTGCGACCGACCTTGGCGGCGAGCTTGGCAGCGCTGATCGCGGCGGTGCGCTCCATGATCCGCGCGTACCGCTCTTCCTTGACCTCTTCGGGCACGGGATCGGGAAGAAAGTTCGCCGCGGCGCCCTCTACCGGCTCGAACCGGAAAGCACCGACACGGTCAAGCTGCGCTTCGTCCAGCCAGTCGAGCAGGTACTGGAAATCCTCCTCCGTCTCCCCCGGGAAGCCGACCACGAAGGTCGACCGGATCGCAATGTCCGGGCAGACCGAACGCCAGCCGCGAATGCGCTCAAGCACCTTGGCGTCGTTGGCGGGGCGCTTCATGCGCTTCAGCACCGAAGGCGACGCGTGCTGGAAGGGGATGTCGAGATACGGGAGCACCAGCCCGTCGGCCATCAGCGGAATGACGCTGTCCACGTGCGGGTACGGGTACACGTAATGGAGGCGCACCCAGGGCGCGATGCGGCCGAGCTCTCGGGCAAGGTCGGTCATGGCGGGCACGACTTCCTGACCCTTCCACATGCGCGGCTCGCGTCGGATGTCGATGCCGTAGGCGCTCGTGTCCTGGCTGATCACCAGCAATTCGCGCGTGCCGGCCGCGACCAACTTTTCGGCCTCGCGCAGGATCGCGTCCGGCCGGCGGCTGACCAGGTCGCCGCGCAGCGATGGAATGATGCAGAAGGAGCAGCGGTGATTGCAGCCCTCTGAAATCTTGAGGTAGCTGTAATGCCGCGGGGTGAGCTTCAGGTCGGTAATCTCGACCGCACCGCCAGGTACCAGGTCCAGATACGGCGACCGGAACGGCGGCGCGGCCGCGTGAACCGCCTCGACCACCTGTTCATACTGATGCGCGCCCGTGACCGCGAGCACGCCAGGAAAACGGGCGCGAATGGCTTCTGCCTCGCTGCCCATGCAGCCGGTCACGATGACGCGGCCATTCTCCGCGATGGCTTCGCCTATCGCTTCAAGGCTTTCTTCCTTGGCGCTGTCGAGGAAGCCACAGGTGTTGACCAGCACGACGTCGGCGCCGGCATAGTCGGGCGACATCTGGTAGCCCTCCTGACGGAGCTGACCAAGGATGCGTTCGGAGTCGACCAGGTTCTTGGGACAGCCAAGCGACACCATGCCGACACGCGGTGGGGAGGGGAGTTGGGTTGCCATGGGATAGCTGCCACATAGGGCAAGGCGGGTCGTTTTTCCAGCGCTTGCAAATGCCTGCCCCCGCGGCGATGGCCGAAGCCGTTGCGCCGGGGTGGAAGATCAATGCTTGCGATAGGTCTGATGTCGGGAACGTCGCTCGACGGCGTCGATGCCGCGTTGATCGAAACTGATGGCGAAACCATCGCGCGCCCGGTCGCGTTCCGGGGCGAAGCCTATTCGGATGCGGCGCGGGCCGAACTGGCCGAAGCTACCGCGCTGGCTCTCACCTTTGACCGCCCGCGCGCCAGCCCCGTGCTGGTGAAGGCGGGTGAACTGATCGATCGCACCCACGCGTTGGCGGTGCACAAGCTGCTGCGGGAAGCCGGCGTGAGTGCGGGTGACGTGGGCGTAATCGGCTATCACGGGCAGACGGTGGCGCATCGACCCGATCGTGGCTGGACCTGGCAGATCGGCGATGGAGCGGTGCTGGCCGCGGCGACTGGCATCACCACGGTCTCCGACTTCCGAAGCGCGGACGTGGCGGCCGGCGGGCAGGGTGCGCCGCTGCTGCCGGTCTACCACGCCGCACGGGCAGCGGGGCTTGAGGGGCCGGTGGCGGTGCTGAACCTGGGTGGGGTCGGCAACATCACCTTTGTGGGCGGCGACGGGACGCTGGTCGCCTTTGACACCGGCCCGGCCAATGGCTTGATCGACAGTTGGGTGGAGGCGGAAACAGGCGCGCGCTATGACGCGAACGGAGCACTGGCGGCTGGTGGCCGGGTTGACGAAGCGGTGCTGACCGCGATGCTCGACCATCCGTTTTTTGATGCGCCCGGCCCCAAGTCGCTCGACCGAAGCGATTTCACGATCCAGCCCGCGCGGGGCCTGTCGGCGGCGGATGGGGCTGCGACACTGACGGCGTTTACGGCCGCAACCGTGGCAGAGGCGCTGCGGCAGGTGCCCTCTCGTCCGCGCCGGCTTGTCGTGGCCGGTGGTGGACGCCACAATCCTGTGCTGATGCGCATGATCGGTGACCGGACCGGGCTGTTGCCGGAGCCAGCCGATGCGCTCGGCTGGAATGGTGACGCGCTGGAAGCGGAAGGCTTTGCGTATATGGCGGCCCGCACGCTTAAGGGCCTGCCAATCAGTTTTCCGGGAACGACGGGCGCGCCGGCGCCAATGCCGGGTGGCGTGGTTCACCACCCGGCTTGAATCGGCTCAGGCCTTTTTGCCCGACTTCTTGCGCTTGGCCCGGCCGGTCTGTTCCGGCTCCTGCAGAAGCGGAACGGCAAACGCAGCGGCGACCCCGCCGACCAGTGCCGCGAGGCCAAGCAGCTTGGCATAGGTCGGCAACGCGCCAACCTTGCCGGCCACGCTCTTGGCCGCTTCGGACGTCGCTGTGGCCGCCTTGTTGACCGCCTCTCCGGTCTTGGCGGCCGCGCTACCGGCGGTATCGGACACGCTGCTGGCGGCAGACTTGACTGCCTCTGCAGCCGTCGATGCCGCCTGCTGCGCCTGTTCCGTCACCTGTGCGACCGCGCCCGTGTTCTCGGCTGCGTCCTTGTTTGAAGGGGAGGGCGGCGAGCCAGCAGCATTGTCCTCATGGTGCGCGTTCGCATGAGGCATGGCCGAGGCGGGAATGTGCGACATAGATTACTCCGAACTAAACTGGAGCGACAACCAGCGCCGGAGGGTGGGGTTCCGTCAGCGCTTGCGCGACAACTCCCGCATCGCATCATCCAGCCCCGACAGGGTAAGCGGGAACATGCGTCCCGTCATCAGCTGGCGTATCATCATGACGGATTGGGTGAAGTCCCAATGGGTCTGGGGCAGGGGATTGAGCCACACTGCCGCTGGATAGGTGGCAGTCAGCCTACCTAGCCAGACCGCGCCGGATTCCTCGTTCATGTGCTCGGCCGATCCGCCCGGCTGGGTGATCTCATACGGGCTCATCGACGCATCGCCGACCAGCACCAGCTTGTGGTCGTGGCCGTATCTGTGGAGCACGTCCCACATCGGCGTGCGTTCCTGGAACCGGCGGCGATTATCCTTCCAGACGCCCTCGTAAGGGCAGTTGTGGAAATAAAAGAATTCCAGGTTGCGGAATTCCGTCGTGGCGGCGGAAAACAGCTCCTCGACAAGGGTGATCCACGGGTCCATCGAGCCACCGACGTCGAGAAAGAGCAGCAGCTTGACTGCGTTGCGCCGCTCCGGCCGCATTCGCACATCCAGGAACCCGGCCCGCGCGGTACCATCGATAGTGCCGTCGATATCCAGTTCGTCCGCTGCCCCCTCGCGCGCGAACCGACGCAGGCGACGCAGCGCGACCTTGATGTTGCGGGTGCCGAGTTCACGCGTGTTGACGAGATTGCGAAAGGCGCGCTGATCCCAGACCTTTATCGCGCGCCGGTGGCGCGACTCGCCGCCGATCCGAACGCCCTCCGGATTGTAGCCGTTGTTGCCAAAGGGGCTGGTTCCGCCGGTGCCGATCCATTTTGACCCGCCTTGGTGGCGTGCCTCCTGCTTCGCCAGGCGCTGCCGGAGCGTTTCCATGATCTCCTCCCAGGACCCGAGCGACTCGATGGCGGCCATCTCCTCGGGCGTCAGGTATTTTTTGGCAACGGCACGCAGCCACTCCTCTGGAAGGCCGACGCGGCCGTCACCGTCGCCTCCCACAACCCCGCGGAAAACCTTGGCGAAGACCTGATCGAACCAGTCGAGCAGGCCCTCATCCTTCACATAGGTGGCGCGGGCTAGATAGTAGAAGGCCTCGGGCGTTTGCGCGATCACGTCTGCGTCCAACGCCTCAAGCAGGAGCAGATGCTCCTTGAGGCTGGCGGAGATGCCGGCGGCCCGCAGTTCGTCGAGAAAGCCGAGAAACATCGGCGCTACTCTACCGGTGTCGTTCGTACAGCGTCCAGTGGGTGCCCGACAGGCCGCGAACCCTCGCCGCCGCGATGGGGAGGAAAAGGGCCCCGCACCGGTGGAGCGTGCCGGGCATATCCTCACCGCCAAAGCGGTCCAGAAATGCGAACCGTGCCGCGCAGGAGTCGGTAACGGTAAGCGGGAAGGTAGCTTGAGCCGCAGCGACCTTCAGCACGGCTTCCCCCGTTTCCCGATCGGCCATGACGGCAGCGCCCGCTGGCGAGCGGGCCGCGAGAGCTCGAACCGCGGCGGCAGGGTCGGCTCTTCGATTGGTCGCGAGTATGCCGTCCTGGTAGAGCGACCCGATGATGATCGTGGAAAGGGCTGCGCTCGCAAGCAGGCGGGGCAGGCCCGGACGGGTCAGGGCTTTCCCGATCACCTCACCCAGCAGAAGAAGGAGCGCGAGGCCGGCGAGCAAGTAATAACGGGCATGCCCGGGATTGGCCGTATGAAGCACGGCCAGGCCGATGGGGAAGCCGGCGATCGCCAGGCGATAAAACCAGATTTTGGCGGTGCCCATTTGCCGCGCGCAGAGCAGGAGGACCAAAGCTGCGATCGGAAGCGTGACGGTCAGCAACGGCCAGCCAATCGTGAAGCCGGTCAATTCCACGACGGCGCGCAGCCAGGCCATCCAGGCGAACGCCTCATAGGATCCGAACTGGAACCCCAGCGGGCTGGCCCAGGCGCCCAAAGCAAGCAGGGCCAAGGTGATGGCAACGGCCGCAAAGGCGGGAGCGAACAAGCGAACCGTCAGTCGGAGCGCGACGGCTGCCCCGTCGCGCTGCCATCGCTCCAGCAACACCCAGCCGGCCAGTGCGAGCAGGCCAAAGATCATGGTGAGCTGCGACAACAGGCCGAGCACCGCGAGGATTGCCATGTGCCTGCGATTGACGCCCGGCTCGCCCGCGATCGCTTGATCTGCGATTACGGCAGCGGCGAGCAGGGCGAGTGTCATTGGCGCGTAGCCACGAGCCTCCGACCCGAGCGTCACCAGGATTGGCGACACCGCAAACAATGCTGCGCTGACGAGAGCGGGAACAGTGCCGGCCCGGCGCGCAAGGGAGGCGACCAGCGGAATGGCAAGCGTGCCCGTAACAATGGCCAGCGCTCGCTGGGCAAGCGGCGGCGCGTCCATGCCGACCGTCAGCAGCCAGAGCGAGTTCAGATGGTGGTTGTTGTCGTGATTGATCCCGAACAGCACGCCCAGCGGCGTACCGACCTGATGCGCGAGAAGAACCGACCATGCCTCATCGAGCCACAATCCCCCGTTTCCGCCCGCGATACGGAGGCCCAGACCGACCAATGTCAGCGCGGCGAGCGCCACGCGGTCGGCGCTGAGCCAGTTTGTCGAAGCGACAAAATGCAGCCTTGCCGGTGACAGAACTCCGGCCATCAATGGGCGTAGGCGTCGATCAGGGCGCCGACATAGTCGGGACTTCTGCCGGTCAATTCGCGTGCGGTCTTGCCGCCATAGATGAAGCCCTTGAGCGGGTAGATGCTGCTGCCAAGGCCCTCCGAATCGCGGTACCAAACCTTGACCTCGCTCCAGTCATTATCGGGCGACACGTCGAACAAGGTGACATCCTGCTCGGCATGGCCGCGCTCTCCGTTCTGGCGGGACCAATTGGCGTGGGTGAGCATCACCACGCGCTTTTCCACGACGCGGCTGATCACGGCGACGTGGCCCAGCGACAATCTGCTCGACTTCGCGAATACCACGACGGCACCGACCCGCGGCTTGTGCCCGCGCGGGTAACGCCCGTCCGCCTGGTCCCACCAGGTCCAGGCGTCACCATAGATGTCGATACCGGACGCTTCGCGCGCAAAGGGCACGCACTGGCCGACATAGTCGAGCAGGGACGCCTGAGCTGCTCCGCCAGCACCGGCAAGCGCCCAGGCCATCATGATCCACAATACACGCATCCCGGCGCCCTACTCGGCTTCCACGAATCCTTGATACTCAGGCGTGGTAACCAGAAGGTGAAGATCGCGGGAATCGGGGATGGGTCAACCCTTGTTGGAAGCACGCCGCGCCAGAAAGGCCAGGCGCTCGAACAGCATGATGTCCGCCTCGTTCTTCAGCAGGGCACCATGGAGTGGCGGAATAGCCTTGGTCGGGTCACGGTTTTGCAACACTTCCAGCGGCATATCCTCGTGGAGCAGCAGCTTTAGCCAATCGAGCAGCTCGGATGTGGACGGCTTTTTCTTCAGGCCGGGAACCTCGCGTACCTCGTAGAACAGGTCCAGCGCACGGTTGACCAGCAGCTTCTGAATGCCGGGGAAGTGGACGTCGATGATCGCCTGCATCGTGTCGCGATCGGGGAAGCGAATGTAGTGGAAGAAGCAGCGGCGCAGGAAGGCGTCCGGCAACTCCTTCTCATTGTTCGACGTGATCACCACGATCGGACGCTCGACCGCGCGAACCGTTTCGCCGGTCTCGTAAACATGGAACTCCATGCGATCGAGTTCGCCCAGCAGGTCGTTCGGGAACTCCAGATCGGCCTTGTCGATCTCGTCGATTAACAGCACCGGCGGCGTCGGGCGGGTGAACGCGTCCCACAGCTTGCCGCGGCGGATGTAGTTTCGAATGTCGTGAAC
Source organism: Sphingomonas aerophila (assembly GCF_014199305.1). Taxonomy (GTDB): domain Bacteria; phylum Pseudomonadota; class Alphaproteobacteria; order Sphingomonadales; family Sphingomonadaceae; genus Sphingomonas; species Sphingomonas aerophila. The sequence continues at coordinate 200,165 of NZ_JACIJK010000002.1, read as the reverse complement.
GCGCGGATCGCCGAGCTGGCCGTCGCGCAGCCTTGCGACCGCATCATAGTCGTATAGGCCCTGTTGCGCCTTGGTGGAGGACTTGATCGTCCACTCGATCAACTCGGCGCCGACGGCGCGGGCCACCTCCTGGGCTAGAACAGTCTTTCCGGTGCCGGGCTCGCCCTTAACCAGCAACGGCCGGCGGAGCGTCACGGCGGCGTTGACCGCGACCTTCAGGTCGTCCGTTGCGACGTAGTTCTTGGTGCCTTCGAAGCGCTGCATCGGGTCCGCTTGGCAAAGGGCATGGTCGCGCGCAAGCGGTGGCTGCGCCGAAGCGGCCTAGTCCTTCCTGGCCGAGGCGCGCGCCTCCAGCAGCGACCACAGGCCCCGGTGCTGGGCCAGGAGTTGCTGGGCACCAAAGCCGATCGCGCGCTCGCATGCTGGCGTCGCACCCAGTTCCGCAATGAGACGAGCGGTTGTGTCAGGATCGGGCAGGGCGCTTGGCTGATGAGGGATGCCGAACCGTTCGGCCGCCGCATCCAGTACCAGCCGGATCGCGTACCAGTCGCCCACCAGCGCAGCGACCGCGCCTACCGCGCAGCCGCCTCGGTCAGACAGGGCAAGCATCGTCAGCGCGTGAGCCTGAGCGGTGATGGTCGCGTGCGCGCTGGCGTGGCCGGGCGTTGAAGGGAGTGGGCCCGCAGCCGCGGTCAACTGGGCGAGATAGGCACGTTCCAGGGCGAACCCTTCGCCGACCGCTGCAAACCAGTCATGAGCTCCCGGCATGGCGGCACGTCCGATTGCCTCGTCCGCCATGCCGGGATGATGACCGTAAAGGATGCAAATCGCATGCACCGCATCCGCCAGATCGCGCCGCGGACGCTGGTTTACCAGTACGCTGTACCATGGGTGGCGGGCTGTGCCATCGGTGTCGATCAGCCGCGCGAGCAGACCGGCTGCGCCGCCATGCCCCCGTACTGCCGTAAGTGCCGATCGATTGTCCATGGTTCCGCTTTCAACCGCGCGCGCCATCACCGCGCGACGCGTCTGGTGTGTGTTTCGCAGACTGGCGTAACCGATGCCGGTAAAGACAGGGTTTACGAGCAGTTATCCACGACGAGCGGAGTCAGTGGTGCGACGAAAAGGGCGGGGGAGCCGCGACAGCTGGGAGACCAGTGTCGCGGCTCCCCCGCCTTGTTCAGTGCCTCAGGGGCGGTGCCGCCCAGACCTTATTGATCGAGGAAGGAGCGCATCTTGCGGCTGCGGCTCGGGTGCTTGAGCTTGCGCAGCGCCTTTGCCTCGATCTGACGAATACGCTCGCGGGTGACGGAGAACTGCTGCCCGACCTCCTCCAGCGTGTGGTCGGTGTTCATGCCGATGCCAAAACGCATGCGCAGCACGCGCTCCTCACGCGGCGTCAGGCTGGCAAGGACGCGGGTCACCGTTTCCTTCAGGTTTGCCTGGATCGCGGCATCGACGGGGATGACCGCGTTCTTGTCCTCGATGAAGTCGCCCAGGTGGCTGTCTTCCTCGTCGCCGATCGGCGTTTCGAGGGAGATCGGCTCCTTCGCGATCTTCATCACCTTGCGCACCTTTTCGAGCGGCATGCTCAGGCGCTCCGCCATCTCCTCGGGCGTAGGTTCGCGGCCCTGCTCGTGAAGGAACTGACGGCTGGTGCGGACCAGCTTGTTAATCGTCTCGATCATGTGGACCGGGATGCGGATGGTGCGCGCTTGATCCGCGATGGAGCGGGTGATCGCCTGCCGGATCCACCAAGTGGCATAGGTGCTGAACTTGTAGCCGCGACGGTATTCGAACTTATCCACAGCCTTCATCAGGCCGATATTGCCCTCCTGGATCAGATCCAGGAACTGAAGGCCGCGGTTCGTGTACTTCTTGGCGATCGAGATCACGAGGCGCAGGTTCGCCTCGACCATTTCCTTCTTGGCGATACGCGCCTCGCGCTCGCCCTTCTGCACCATGTTGACGATACGGCGGAACTCGACCAGCGCCATGCCGGTCTGCTGTGCGATTTCGCCGATTTCCGTGCGGATGCGGTCAACCGCCGCTCCCTCTTCGGTCGCGAACTTCGCCCACTTCTTGTCGACCTTCGCCACCGTGGTGAGCCAGGTGTCGTCCAGCTCGTGACCGACATAGCGGTTGAGGAAGTCCGCACGCGCGACCTTGTGACGCTCCGCCAGGCGCAGCATCTGGCCACCCAGCGCGGTCAGGCGCTTGTTGAACGCATAAAGCTGGTCAACCAGGTACTCGATCTTGGCGTTGTGGAACTGGACGCTTTCGACCTCGGCCGTCAGCTCCTCGCGCAGCTTCTGGTACTTCTTCTCATCCGTCGCGGACAGGTCGCTGCCATTCGCCATCGCGTCGAGGCGCGACTGCTGAACCTTGGAGAACTTCTTGTAGAGCGCGGTGATGTTGGCGAACCGCTCAAGCGCCTGTGGCTTCAGCTGTTCTTCCATCTGGGCAAGGGAAAGGGTGTTGTCCTCTTCCTCGTCGTCCGACGGACGCGGCGTGCGGCGCTCGGTCAAGTCGTCGTCGTCATCGGCCGAAGCCTCTTCCTTGACGTCTTCCTCTTCCTTGAACGACGGGCCCGCGGCACTCTCGCTGATCTCGCCCGTGTCGTCTTCGGCGCCCTCGACCTGCTCGGCCGACGGACCCTTGGACAGCATGGCGTCAAGATCCAGGATCTCGCGCAGCTGCATCGTGCCTTCGTTGAGCGCGGTCGACCAGTCGATGATGGCGTTGAAGGTGATGGGGGACTCGCACAGGCCCAGGATCATGGTATCCCGGCCAGCCTCGATCCGCTTCGCAATCGCGATCTCGCCTTCGCGCGACAGAAGCTCCACGGCCCCCATCTCGCGCAGGTACATGCGGACGGGATCGTCGGTGCGATCAACCGTTTCCTTCTTCGCGGTCGCAAGCGCAGGCGCGGCCTCGCCATCGCCGCCTTCGGGCGTTTCCGCCTCATCGTCATCGTCCGCGCGAACCTCGGGCTCGCCGTCCTCGCCCGCCTCTTCGTTCTCGACGATGTTGACGCCCATCTCGTTGAGCGCCGACATGATGTCTTCGATCTGATCGGTCGTGAACTGGTCCTGCGGGACCATCTCGTTCAACTGGTCAACAGTGATGTACCCGCGCTTCTTGGCGCGAGCGATCAACTTCTTCACCGAGGCGTCGTTGAGATCGATAAGCGGCGCGTCGCCCCCTTCGATCACATCCTCACTTGCGGCACCATTAGCCTTCGCCATTAATTTCCCTCGGGTTTAATCTCGGCATTCAGGGCCCGGGCGTCTTCGTTCGACTGCACCAGATTTGCAAGTCGAAGCTCCAACGCCTGCTTCTCCCTCACCAACGCCACTTGTCGTTCAAACGCTTCGTCGGTGAAGCGCGCCTGCATTGCCGAGGTTGCCTCGGCGAGCTGGGCGTCGACCTCAGGCCGGGCGACCAGGATAGCGATCGCTTCGTCAAGATCGGCTTGAGCTCTGTCCGTATCTGCCAACCGTTGAGTGAACGAATAGGGCATGGTGTCGGCCCTAAGAAGGTCACCAGCGACCCCTTCGAAACCGGACCGTGCCAATATGGTGACAAGGCGCGTGCTATCAAGCGCTTGATCCTCCAGCGCCAGATCGACCACCGCTTCGAACAATCGGCCGAGTGCTCCCTCCGCCATGCGAAGCGATCCGAGCACCTCCATGTGCCGCGCGATCTCCGCCGGATGGCGGATCAGGCCGGCGAGCACAGCCTTGGCGAGCACGCGATCGATGCCGGCGGCGCGAACTTTCTTGGCATCATCGGTCACTGGGGCCGGGGGCTGCCAACCGCCCTTGAAGGGCCGCTTTCCGGCAGGGCGTTTCTCAAAAGGAACGAACGGGCGACGCTGCGGCGCGAATTGTGCTTCGTAGCGGCGCCGGAACTCCGCCTGGTATTCGGAGCGGACGGAGGAATCGCCGACCGTCGCTGCAAGCTCACCCAGCCGGCTCTTCAGCCCCGCGCGCTCTTCGGGCGTGCCGAGCGGCTCGGCCGCGAGCTCATGTTCCCACAACAGGTCCACCAGCGGCTTGGGACTGGCGAGCAGCGCCTCCATCGCGCTTGCCCCCTTGGCACGGACCAGGTCGTCGGGATCCTGTCCCTCGGGCAGGGTGACAAAGGAGAGGCTGCGGCCCGGCTGGAGCATGGGCAGGGCGCGGTGCGCCGCGCGCAAAGCTGCTTTCTGCCCCGCTGCGTCCCCGTCCAGGCAGACGACCGGCACGTCGACCAGCCGCCAGAGCAGTTCCAACTGTCCCTCGGTCAGGGCGGTGCCGAGTGGTGCAACCGCCTCAGGGATGCCGGCCTGTGCAAGCGCAACCACGTCGAGATAGCCTTCAACCACCACGACCCGTGCCTTTTTGCGAGCGGCAGGGGCGGCGCGGTCAAGATTGTAGAGCGTACGGCCCTTGTCGAAGAGCGGGGTGTCCGGCGAATTAAGGTATTTGGGCTCGCCCTGGCCGATGATGCGGCCGCCGAACGCGATTACCCGGCCGCGCGCGTCCCGGATCGGGATGATCAGGCGGCCACGAAACCGGTCATAAGGATCTTTCCCCTCGACCTGGATCAGCAATCCCGCCTCCACCAGCAGCGGGTCGCCATAATCCTTCAGCTTGGCTTTCAGCTGCCCGCGCGAGTCGGGCGCAAAGCCGAAGCCGAACGTCCGGGCAGTCTCGGGCTTAATGCCACGCTTTTCCAGAAGGGCGCGCGCTTCCGCGCCAGCGATGCCGTTCAACTGCTCGGAGAAGAAGGCGGCGGCGTCGGCCATCGCCTCGTGCAGCCCCTTCTGCTTCTCCGCCTTCTGGGCAGACTGGCGGTCCTGTGCGGGCATCTCCAGACCAGCGGCCTGGGCCAGTTCCTTGACTGCGTCGATGAACGGCAGGCCACGCTGATCGGTCATCCAGCGGATGGCATCGCCATGCGCCGAGCAGCCGAAGCAATGGTAGAAGCCCTTGTCGTCGTTGACGTAGAAGGACGGCGTCTTTTCGTTGTGGAACGGGCAGCAGCCGCGCATCTCGCGCCCGGCCCGGGCAAGCTTGGTCGTCTTCCCGATCAGCGCGGACAGCGAAGTACGAGAGCGCAACTCATCGAGAAAGGCGGGGGTAAGACTCACTTGCGCGAGTATAACAGCCTAATGCGTCAAGCGGGTGCCCCGACGCAAGCGCCGGGGCAGGTTCTTCTCACCGTATGAATAATCAGCTCAGCGCGGCCTTCACCAGCCCGCTTGCCTTGCTCATGTCGAGGCTGGACGCATGGCGAGCCTTCAGTTCGGCCATGACGCGGCCCATGTCCTTCATGCCGGTTGCGCCAAGGTCTGCCTTGATCGCCTCGATGGCGGCGCGGGTGTCGTCCTCAGAAAGCTGGGCGGGGAGGAAGCGCTCGATTACGGCGACCTCCTTCTCCTCTGCCGCCGCCAGTTCCTCTCGGCCGCCCTGGCGGTACATGGTGATCGACTCGCGACGCTGTTTAACCATCTTCTGCAACACCTCGACGACCAGGGCATCGTCGTCGATAGGAGCGGTGCCGGTTCGAACCTCGATGTCACGATTCTTGATCGCTGCCTGGATCAGGCTCACGGCGGCGCGGGTATCCTTGTCGCCGGCCTTCATGGCGGCGATCTGGGCTTGCTTGATATCGTCTCGAATCATGTGTGCCTCTTACGCCGGTTCTTGCGAAGCGGAAACGGTGCCAGCGGGCTTGGGGCCATGCGGCGGTTGACGCCGGACCTGGGGTTCTCTAGCCGGCGGGGCTTAGCGACATCGCCAGCTTTTCACGGAGTGCCTGCCCGATCATGGCCGACGCCACCAACACACGCGCGCCGAACGGAGCCACGGGCGTGCTGGTCCTCGCCAACGGCGAAATTGCCTGGGGCCATGGCTTCGGCGCTGAAGGCCAGGCTGTCGGTGAGGTGTGCTTCCACACGGCGATGACTGGTTATCAGGAGATCATGACTGACCCGAGCTTCGCCGGTCAGATCATCACCTTTACCTTCCCCCATATCGGCAATGTCGGGGCGAACCCTGACGATGTCGAAGCCGACATGCCGCACGCGCTTGGCATGATCGTGCGGGAAGACGTGACCCAGCCGTCTAACTTCCGCGCGGTCGAAAACCTCGATGGGTGGATGAGGCGCCACCGCCGCATCGGCCTTTCGGGCATCGACACCCGCGCGCTGACCCGCCGCATTCGCACCGGCGGCGCGCCCAACGGGGTGATCGCCCATTCCAGGGACGGCGTGTTCAACATCGACTCGCTGCTGGGATTGGCGCGCGGCTGGCCGGGGCTGGAGGGCATGGACCTCGCCAAGGAAGTCTCTACCGCGACCCATTACGGCTGGGAGGGCGGCATCTGGCGGCTGGGCTTCGGTTATGGCGCGCATGACGAGGGCGCCGACAAGCCACACGTGGTGGCGGTCGACTACGGGTCCAAGCGCAACATCTTCCGCAACCTGGCGCTCGCGGGCGCAAAGGTGACGGTGGTGCCGGCCGCGACCTCGTTTGACGAAATCGAGGCGCTGGCGCCGGACGGTTACTTTCTGTCCAACGGTCCGGGCGATCCGGCGGCGACCGGCGAGTATGCGGTGCCGGTAATCCAGAAGATGCTCGATTCAGGCAAGCCGCTGTTCGGCATCTGCCTTGGCCACCAGTTGCTGGGCCTCGCGGTCGGAGCAAAGACGACCAAGATGTTCCAGGGCCATCGCGGCGCGAACCATCCGGTGAAGCGGCTGGAGGATGGCGTGGTCGAGATCACCAGCATGAACCACGGTTTCTCAGTAGAGCGGGACACGCTGCCGCCTAACGCGCGTGAGACCCATGTTTCGCTGTTCGACGGATCGAACGCGGGCATCGCGCTGGACGATAGGCCGGCGTTCAGCGTCCAGTACCATCCCGAGGCGAGCCCCGGGCCGCAGGATAGCTTGTACCTTTTCGAGCGGTTCGTGGGGATGTTGGACCAGTCACGATGAGCTTGGCGCCTCCGAAAGCAACCATGGTCGCGGCCAGCGGCGTCATCCTAATCTTCAAGCGGCCAAAGGGCTGATCGGACCACAATGCCCAAACGTACCGACATCTCCTCCATCCTGGTCATTGGCGCCGGGCCGATCGTCATCGGGCAAGCGGCCGAGTTCGACTATTCGGGAACGCAGGCGATCAAGGCACTCCGTGAGGAGGGCTACCGGATTGTCCTGGTCAACTCGAACCCTGCAACGATCATGACCGATCCGGAACTGGCCGATGCGACATACATCGAGCCGGTCACGCCCGAGGTGGTCGCGCGGATCATCGAGCGGGAGCGGCCGGACGCGGTGTTGCCGACAATGGGCGGGCAGACAGCACTGAACACTGCGCTGGCGCTGTTCCGGGATGGAACGCTCGACAAGTTCGGCGTGCAGATGATCGGTGCGGACGCCGAAGCGATCGACAAGGCGGAGGACCGCCTGAAGTTCCGCGACGCGATGGACAAGATCGGCCTTGAGTCCGCGCGCTCCGCGATTGCGCATACCGAGGCCGAGGCGCTCGAGGGCTTGGACAAGGTCGGGTTGCCCGCGATCATTCGCCCGAGCTTCACCATGGGCGGATCGGGCGGCGGCATCGCCTATAACCGCGCAGAGTTCCTGGAGATCGTTCGTCGCGGGCTTGACCTGTCGCCGACGACCGAGGTGCTGATCGAGGAGTCGCTGCTCGGCTGGAAGGAGTATGAGATGGAGGTCGTGCGCGACAAGCACGACAACGCCATCATCATCTGCTCGATCGAGAATGTCGATCCGATGGGCGTCCACACGGGCGACTCCATCACTGTCGCGCCGGCGCTGACGCTGACCGACAAGGAATATCAGATCATGCGCAACGCGAGCATCGCGGTGCTGCGGGAGATCGGGGTGGAGACGGGCGGCTCCAACGTCCAGTTCGCGGTCAATCCGAAGGACGGCCGCCTGATCGTGATCGAGATGAACCCACGCGTTTCGCGCTCCTCGGCGCTCGCTTCTAAGGCGACCGGCTTCCCGATTGCCAAGGTCGCGGCGAAGCTCGCGGTCGGCTACACTTTGGACGAGATCGAAAACGACATCACCGGTGCGACGCCCGCCAGCTTTGAGCCGACGATCGACTATGTCGTAACCAAGATCCCGCGCTTCGCTTTTGAAAAGTTCAAGGGTGCCGAAGCGACCCTCGGCACAGCGATGAAGTCGGTCGGCGAGGTGATGGCGATCGGCCGCAACATCCACGAATCGATGCAGAAGGCGTTGCGAGGTCTGGAAACGGGGCTGTCCGGCTTCAACTATGTCGACCGGCTGATCGGCGCGCCACGGGCCGACATCGAAGCGGCGTTGGCGATTGCGACGCCCGACCGGCTGCTGGTCGCGGCACAGGCCCTGCGAGAAGGGTTCACGGTCGCTGAGGTGCATGCGATCGCCAAGTACGATCCCTGGTTCCTGGAAAGGATCGCCGAGATCGTTGCGGCGGAGGATGCGGTTGTTTCGAACGGCCTGCCGCGTGATGCCGCCGGGCTGAGGCGGCTCAAGGCCATGGGCTTTTCCGATAAGCGCCTGGGCTTCCTGGCCGCTCAATCCGTTAACATCCGCAAGGGCATGGGTCGCGCGAATGCCAGCGGACGTGGACTGGTGCACGACGTGATGACCGCGATGGCAGGCGGGGTCACGGAGGATGAGGTGCGCGCGCTGCGTCACAAGCTGGGCGTGCGCCCGGTATTCAAGCGCATCGACACGTGCGCGGCCGAGTTCGACGCCAAGACGCCGTACATGTACTCGACCTACGAAGCGCCAAGCTTCGGTGAACCAGAGGACGAGGCGCAGCCGAGCGACCGGCGCAAGATCGTGATCCTGGGCGGTGGGCCGAACCGGATCGGGCAGGGGATCGAATTCGATTACTGCTGCTGCCACGCTTGCTTCGCGCTGGAGGAAGCCGGGTTCGAGACGATCATGGTCAACTGCAACCCGGAAACGGTGAGCACCGACTATGACACGTCCGATCGCCTGTACTTTGAGCCGCTGACTGCCGAAGACGTGCTGGAAATCCTGCACGTCGAGAAATCGCGCGGCGAACTGGTCGGCGTGATCGTGCAGTTCGGGGGGCAAACGCCGCTCAACCTTGCGCGCTCGCTTGAAAAGGCGGGCATCCCGATCCTGGGCACCAGCCCTGACGCCATCGATCTGGCCGAGGACCGCGAGCGCTTTGCCGCGCTGGTCAACAAACTGGGGCTGAAGCAGCCTTCGAATGGCCTCGCCCGGAGCCGTGACGAGGCGATCGCCGCGGCGCAGCGGATCGGTTATCCCGTGCTGATGCGGCCCAGCTACGTGCTGGGCGGTCGCGCGATGGAGATCGTCGACGGACCGCAGCAGCTTGAGGATTACATCCAGACGGCTGTGCAGGTGTCCGGCGACTCGCCCGTGCTGATCGACCAGTACCTGCGCGATGCCATCGAGGTCGATGTGGATGCGATCTGCGATGGTGACGACGTGATTGTCGCCGGCGTGCTGCAGCATATCGAGGAGGCGGGGGTCCATTCGGGCGACAGCGCCTGCTCCATCCCGCCTTATAGCCTTCCCGCCGAGGTGATCGCGGACATCGAGCGGCAAACGGAGGCGCTCGCCCGGGCACTGAGCGTGCGTGGGCTGATGAACATCCAATTCGCGGTGAAGGATGGCGCCGTTTACCTGATCGAGGTGAACCCGCGCGCGTCGCGCACCGTGCCCTTCGTCGCCAAGGCTATCGGCGTGCCGGTCGCGAAGATTGCGGCAAGGGTGATGGCGGGCGAGAAGCTGAAGGACTTGCCGCCGATCGACCGGCGGATCAGCTATTTCGCGGTGAAGGAGGCGGTGTTCCCCTTCAACAAGTTCCCCGGCATTGACCCCGTGCTGAGCCCCGAGATGAAGTCCACGGGTGAGGTCATGGGAATCTCCCCCGATTTTTGCGCTGCCTTTGCCAAGGCGCAGCTCGGCGCGGGAACGGTTCTGCCGAGCGGGGGCACGCTGTTCGTCAGCGTCAAGGACGGGGACAAGGCTGCCATCGTTTCAGCGGTGCGCACCCTTGCCGAAGCTGGGTTCAGCGTCGTCGCCACGGGGGGTACCGCCGATTACCTGTCCCGTGCTGGGATTAGTGTCGAGCGGGTGAACAAGGTAGCGCAGGGGCGCCCCCACATCGACGACCGGATCAAGGACGGTGATATCGACCTGATCTTCAACACGACCGAGGGCTGGCAAAGTTTGAAGGATTCCAAGCCGATCCGCCAATCCGCCCTGTCTGGCCGCATTCCATATTTCACCACGGCGCCTGCCGCGATTGAAGCGGCCAAGGCGATCGTGAGCGCAAGTGACGCGCGCCTTGAAGTACGGCCGTTGCAGGCTTATTATTCGCAGTCGCACAACTGATCCCGACATGAACAGATGAGGTGCGGGCGATCGGCAACGGTCGCGTGGGATGTGATTATTTGGGGTGTTAGACTATGGCGACCGTCGAAAAGATGCCGATGCTCCAGGAGGGCTATGAAAAGCTCAACCAGGATCTGAAGCGTCTGAAAGAAGAACGGCCGCAGATCGTCGACGCGATCGAGGAAGCGCGTGCCCATGGCGACCTGTCCGAGAACGCCGAGTACCATGCAGCCAAGGAGCGGCAGGGACAGATCGAGGCGTCGATCGCCGACATCGAGGATAAGCTGAGCCGCGCCCAGATCATCGATCCAAAGGATCTATCTGGCGACAAGATCGTGTTCGGCGCGACCGTGACCTTGCTTGACGAGGACGAAAAGTCGATCCGTTACCAGATTGTCGGCCAGACTGAGGCTAACGCCAAGACCGGCCGGATCAGCTACAACTCGCCGCTCGGCCGTGCTCTGATCGGGCGCAAGGTGGACGACGAGGTCGAAGTCTCGGTCCCAGCGGGCGATCGCTATTACGTCGTGTCCAAGATCGACTTTATCTGACCGGCATGCGCTGGCGGGATACGCCCGCGACCGCGGTGATCGCGGGCGTGACGCTGCTGACGTCGGCGCTGTTGCTGCTTTCCGGTTCGGTAGCCGACGCCGCGATCGGCGCTGGCTTTATCCCGTTACGCTGGTCGTCGGTCGTCATCCCGGCGGATCACCTGTTCCTGCTGCCGAGCTGGTTGACGCCGCTCGGGGCGACGCTGATCCATGCCGGCGTTGCGCACCTGGCGCTCAACCTCGTCGTGCTGGTCTTTTGCGGGCAGAAGACGGAGCGGGCACTTGGGTGGGGTGGGGCGGTCCTGATTTACCTGGTCGGCGCCTACGCGGCCGCCGCCGGGCAGTGGGGGTTGTCACCCGAATCCGCGGTGCCGATGATCGGGGCCAGCGGAGCCATCTCTGCATGGTTGGCGAGCTATGCGCTGTTGTATGGAAGGACGCAGGCTCGCGCGATCGGACCAATACCGGCGCGAATCGTCCATGTGCTGTGGCTGGCCGCAGCGTGGGTGGGTATCCAGGTCCTGATCGGGTTAGCCGGCATGGGCGGCACCAGCGTGGCGATCGGCGCGCATGTCGGCGGCTTCGTCGCCGGCCTGCTGCTGACCCGTCCAGTGCTGCTGTGGCGCTGGCGAGCCGCCTGAACGGCCCGCCGAGCGACAGATTACTCAGCGGTCGGCGTAATGTTTGGTTCGAGCAGCCGGTGCAGGTGCACCACGACGAACCGCATTTCTGCGTCGTCGACGGTGCGCTGGGCAGCCGCGCGCCAAGCCTTTTCCGCGCTGGAGTAGTCAGGGAAGATACCGACCACGTCGAGGTTTGACGGATCGATGAAATCGAGGGTCCGGGGGTCGCGGACGCGGCCGCCGAAGACGAGGTGGAGCTTGCTCATGAGTGCGGTTCCGTACGGGAGTCGCGAGCGGCCCTACTGCCTGTCGGCGGCCGTTTGAAGCCTTAGCCGTTCTTTGCCGACTGTGCCGCCGCCGTGCCGGCCGTCGACAGCGCCTTTGCCACACCTTCGAACAGCCCTCGGGCTTGGTCGCGTACGCCGTCGCGGGTGAGGCCGCGATTGCTCAACTCGTCCATGCCGGCAGTCTTGGCGGTCTCGATGGCAGTCCGCGCGCGGCTGCCGAGCTGGGCCCCGAGCGGCGCGAGCAATTCCTTCTCGCGATCCGAACGGGGGATCAGCGCGCCAGCAAGAGCGCCGACCGCAAGGCCGCCGACGAGTACGCCCAGCGGGTTGGAATCGATGCTCTTGGCCGCGCGGTGCGCAACGTCGCTCGCCGCGTCGCGCGCATTATGAAGGCGGCCATGCTCTGCTTCATGGGCCTGCTTGTTGTTGTTGTTCTGAGCCATTCTGAGAGTCCTCTCGTGCGGAGCGTCTAAGCGGTTTTGTTGACGGACTGTTTGGGCCGCCTGCGCCGGAACAGCGAGGCGATCCGGTGACGGGCCAGAAACAGGCCCGCACAGGCCACAAGCCCGGCGGCGGTACCCGGATTGCGGCGTGCCGTGTCCACGGCCGCGGTGCTGCGGTCGCCAGCATCGCGAACCGCCCGGCGTGCGATCTGCTTCGGGCTAAGCCGGTCCTGCAACTGCGCCACCGTCCGTGACAGGCGTTCACGCGCGATGGTCGCGTCGTGCTCGGCCGCGGCAATCTGGGCGGCGGGATCGGGGTTCGTCGCCATGCCTCAGCTCCTCGGGGCCAGGCTGCGCTTGCCGATCAAGGCGAGCACAGCTGCGATGACGAGCGTGACCAACACCACCATCGCGGTCGCGCCACCTGGTCCCACCAACGGTGCCAAGGTCAACTCCAATCCCACCAGCAGCGCGATCAACGCCGCCAGGGCGAGAAGACCCGCCGCGCCAAAGAAGATCGCGGCGCTGCGGTATGCCCCAACGCGTTCGCCTGCCTTCGCCCTGACGAGCGTCAACTCGGCCTGAGCCAGCGAACGCCCTTCGGAGACGAGGCGAGAAATCAGCGTGCCGACGCTTTCCTCTTCGTCGGGCGCAACGCCGCCGAAGTCACCCGTTCGGGGCGACGGATCGAGCATATCAGACCTCGTCGTTGCTGGCCGTCCGGCCGCGCTCGGCGTCCAAGCCGGACTGGACCAGCCGAGCGACGACAAAGCCGAGCGCTGCCGCTGCGCCGATCGCGACGCCGCGGCTCTTGCGCACAAAACCGCGCGCTTCCTCGAATAGCTCGTCGACGTCCTTTGCCTTCACCGTATCGGAAAAGCCGGACACGGTGCCCGCGGCCTGACGGGCGTAATCGCCATATTGTGCGCCGAGCTTGTTATCGACCTGGTGCGCCGCGTCGTTCAGCAGCTGCGCCAGCTGATCGAGGGCGCCGCCAGCGCGCGACTGGCCGTCCTGGGCATAAGCGCGAAGCTTGTCGGTGGCCTGGCCCTGAAGCTTTGTTGCACCTTCCTTGATCGCCTGGGTCGCCTTGGTGGCGGTACCCTCGCCTGCGCCGCCCTGCGAACTTGTAGAACCTTGTGTGCCGGAGTCGGCGGCCTCGAATTCCACGCCGGCGTCCTTCAGCGGCTCGGCCGGGGCGAACTCGGTGGTCGCCGGCGGCGTGTCGATGTCGGCGTCGGTCATCGGTTTCGCGTCGTTATCAGCCATGTCCCAAACCCTTTCGTGGTCGCCCGTTCAACATGCCGCGGCTGGCACGGTTCCCTGCGCCTGAAAGCGCACAACGATTGCCGGGGAAAGCCTGGCACAGTAGAGCCGCGCGCGTACACCCTGCCGGAGTAGCTTTGTGACCGCCATTATCGACATCCATGGCCGCCAGATCCTCGATAGCCGGGGCAATCCGACCGTAGAGGTAGACGTGTTCCTGGAGGACGGCAGCTTCGGCCGCGCCGCGGTTCCCTCGGGCGCCTCGACCGGTGCACATGAGGCAGTTGAAAAGCGCGACGGCGACAAGTCGCGCTGGGGTGGCAAGGGCGTTGATGGCGCAGTTGAGGCCGTGAATGGCGAGATCGCGGAAGCGGTGGCCGGCGTCGACGCCGAGGATCAAGCCGATCTCGACCAGATCATGATCGATCTGGACGGGACGGAGAACAAAGGCCGGCTGGGCGCAAACGCGATCCTGGGCGTCAGCCTGGCGGCGGCGAAGGCCGCCGCCGATGCACGCGGGCTGCCGCTGTACAAATATGTCGGCGGCGTCGCCGCTCACCTGCTGCCCGTCCCAATGATGAATATCATCAATGGCGGCGAGCATGCCGACAACCCGATCGACTTTCAGGAATTCATGATCGTGCCGGTGGGCGCTTCAAACATCGTGGAGGCGGTGCGCTGCGGGTCGGAGATCTTTCACACGCTAAAGATGGGGCTGCATGACCGAGGCCTGGCGACCGGTGTGGGCGACGAAGGCGGTTTCGCGCCCAACATCGCGTCCAACGACGAAGCGCTGGGCTTCATCATGGCATCCATCGAGAAGGCGGGGTATCGCCCGGGCGAGGACGTGATGCTGGCGCTTGATTGCGCCGCCACCGAGTTTTTCCGCGACGGTCGTTACAACATCTCCGGCGAGAACAAGGTGCTCACCGGCCATGAGATGGCCGAGTATCTTGCGGACCTCAGCCGTCGCTATCCGATCGTGTCGATCGAGGACGGCATGGCCGAGGATGATTTCGAGGGCTGGAAGGCACTGACCGACCTGATCGGCGACAAGGTCCAGCTGGTCGGGGACGACCTGTTCGTGACCAACCCGAAGCGTCTGCGTCAGGGCATTGCGGACGGCCTCGCCAACTCGCTGCTGGTGAAGGTGAACCAGATCGGCACGCTGACCGAGACACTGGAGGCGGTGTCGACCGCACAGCGCGCCGGCTACACCGCAGTGATGAGCCATCGTTCAGGCGAAACGGAGGACGCGACCATCGCTGACCTGGCGGTCGCCACCAACTGCGGTCAGATCAAGACGGGCAGCCTCGCGCGGTCGGATCGGTTGGCCAAGTACAACCAACTGATCCGCATTGAGGAAGAATTGGGCGATGCCGCGCGTTATGCCGGCCGTGAAGCGTTCGGGACCCGGCTGAAAGGAGCTTGATCGCGCGACCGCAAGGGGTGAGAGTGATGCCCGTGTTCCGTTCCAGCGCTTTTGGCAGAACAATGAAGCGTGCCGCCTGGCCGGCGGTAGGGCTGACTCTGATGACCTTTTTTGGCATCTATGCCGTGCTGGGACCTAACGGCATGCTCGCTTACGGCGACTACAAGCGCCAGCTGGCGAAGCGTGAAAAGGACTACCAGGTGCTGGATCACCGGCGCGAGGTGTTGAAGAATCGGGTCGCGCTGCTCAATCCCGACCATGCCAACCCGGACATGGTCGATGAGATGACCCGCAAACAACTGAACGTCGTCCACCCCGACGAGGTCATCATACCCAACAAATAAGGGAAAGGCGGACGCGACCCTCGCGCCCGCCCTTTCTTTGATCAGCGACCAAGAAAGGTCAGCAGATCCTGGCTGAGCCGATCAGCATGGGTGACGTTCAGCCCGTGCGGCGCTCCGTCATATTCGACCAGCTGGCTTTGCGCGATGCCCAGCGCCGCCGCGCGACCCGACGTATCGATGGGCACGGTCTGGTCGCCCGTCCCATGCACGATCAGGGTGGGCACGCGGAACGCAGGCAGGTCCGGCCGGAAATCGGTATAGGCAAACGCGTCAAGGCACGCGAGCGTTGGCTTCAGTCCCGCCATCAGCGCGAGGCTGGTGGAATAGTCGAGCACATCGTCACTGACCGGGCTGCTGATGTACCCGACGCCGTAGAATTGCGGCGTGAACTTGCGCCGGAAGAAGTGGGCGCGATCATCCTTGATGCCTTCCCGCATCTGCTGAAAGGTCGACTCCGGAGCGCCATTCGGGTTGTCGTCGGTTTTCAGCATATAGGGCACGACCGAGGCGACCAGTCCTGCGGCGATCACGCCCTTGCCCTCATGCCGGCTCATGTAGCGCGCGACTTCGCCACCTCCCATGGAGAACCCGACGATTGTCGCATCCTGGTCGGCACCGGCCGCCTTCATGACGTCGGCCAAGTCGTCGGCTAGCGTGTCGTAGTTGTAGCCGTCCCAAGGCTGGCCGGAGCGGCCGAAGCCACGGCGATCATAGGCAA
Source organism: Sphingomonas aerophila (assembly GCF_014199305.1). Classification (GTDB taxonomy): domain Bacteria; phylum Pseudomonadota; class Alphaproteobacteria; order Sphingomonadales; family Sphingomonadaceae; genus Sphingomonas; species Sphingomonas aerophila. Next base: position 184,093 of record NZ_JACIJK010000002.1, on the reverse strand, counting down.
TGACCCGGAAGCCTGCCTCAGCCAGCGCCTGCGCCTGCACGTCCCAGCTGTCGGCGTTCAACGGCCAGCCATGCGTTAGGATGACAGGGCGCCCGCTGCCCCAGTCCTTCACGTACAGGTCGGTGCCGTCGCGGGTCTTGATGTATGGCATGAGCTTGCTCCGAATTTACCTGAGTTAAACGTCAGGGCATCTGCCGCCGTTCCCTTCGCACTGGCGTGTTCATCCGGGCGATGCCACAACTTCGAAACCAGCTCTCCCGAATCGAGGTTCTGCCGTTGCGTCGTCGATTGCTCGCCTGCTTGTCCGCGCTTGCCCTGATCGGGGCGGCTCCAGCGCCGACCACCTCGCCCTGGTCGACATTTCGCAATGCCACGATCGAGGAAGGGTTCCGGCTCAACCCGAGCAACGCCGTGTACCAAGGGCGCCACGATTTCGACGGCCGGCTGGCCGACTGGAGCGCAGCGGGACTTCAGCGCCAGGCCGAGTTCCTGCGCCGAACGATCACGCGGGCGCGCGACTTTTCCAAGCTGACCGGTGCGGAGCGGTTCGAGCGCGACTATCTGGTCAAGGTCTACGAAGGGCAGCTGTTCTGGCTGACCGATGCCGACCAGCCGCATCGCAATCCCGCCTTTTACGTGGGCGGCGGCCTCGACCCCAACGTCTATGTGGCGCGCAACTACGCCCCCGCAGAGGTGCGTATCAAGGCGCTGACCAGATTCCTTCGCGCGATCCCGACCGCCGCGACCAACATCCGCACGAACTTGAAGGGGCCGCTGCCGCTCAGCTTCGTGAACTATGGAGTGGCAGGGTTTAGCGGCTTTGCGGGCTATTACTCGGGCGATGCGGTTGCAGCTTTCGCGTCGGTGAAGGACCGGAAGCTCCAGGCTGACCTGAAAGCAGCGGCGGCCGGCGCGTCGCAGGCGATGACGCAGCTTGCGACGTGGCTTGACGCGCAAAGGGCAAGCGCGAACCAGGACTACGCGCTCGGAGCCGCGCGATTCTTCCGAATGCTGATGGCGACCGAGGGCGTGGATACCCCGCTCGATCAGCTCGAGGCGATCGGGCGTGCGGACCTGCTGCGCAATCAAGCGGCCTTACGAGAGGCATGCGCGGCCTATGCGCCGGGCCAGACGATCCAGGCCTGCACCGAGAAGATGAACGCCGACAAGCCCGAGGGCGGGCCGGTAGCGGAGGCCCGTCGCCAGATCCCGACGCTGCGGGCCTTTGTCGTGCAACACGATCTGGTGACGATCCCCGGCGGCGAGCAGGCGAAGGTGGAAGAAAGCCCGCCCTATAACCGGCAGAACTCCGCCTACATCGATCCGCCGGGACCGTATGAGAAGGGCATTCCGTCCATCTACTACATCTCCCCGCCTGATCCCGCCTGGGACCAGAAGACGCGCGATGCTTTTGTGCCGGGCAAGGAGGACCTGCTGTTCACCTCGGTCCATGAGGTGATGCCTGGGCACTTCGTCCAGTTCCTTCACGCCAATCGGTCGCCGTCGATCTTTGGCCGGATCAGCGTCGGCTATGCCTATGCCGAGGGTTGGGCCCATTACGCGGAGGAGATGATGTGGGATGCGGGGCTGGGGAACGGCGACCCGGCCGTGCATATTGGGCAACTGGCAAACGCCTTGTTGCGCGACTGCCGCTACCTGTCCGCCATCGGGCTGCATGCGCGCGGCATGACGCAGGACCAGTCGCGCCGCCTGTTTGTCGAGCAATGCTATCAGGATGAGGGGAATGCGCGTCAGCAGTCCGCGCGTGGCACGTACGATCCGGCTTATCTCAACTATACGATGGGCAAGCTGATGATCCGGCGTCTGCGAACTGACTGGACCGCGACACATGGCGGCCGGGCCGGATGGAAAACCTTTCACGACCAGTTCTTGAGCTTCGGTGGGCCGCCGATCCCGCTGGTGCGCCAGGCCATGATGAAGGAGCCGGTCCCCCGGTCGGTCTTCTAGCCGAGCCGGGGTGACTTGAGCGTCGGAACCTGGGCTCGGGTTTCCGCCTCGTCCGGGTTGCGGATGGATGGGCGCAGCCGGGCAAGGCTGCACAGCCCCGCGACAAGGGCTAGCCCGGCCGCGACATAGGCCGGGGTTGCTCCGCCGCCGACGCCGAGTGCCAGCAGCGCGGCAACCAGGGTCGCGCCGGTGGTCTGTCCCACCAGCCGCACCGTGCCGACCAGGCCACCGGCAGCGGCGGCGCGCTGCTTGGGGGCCGACCCGATGATCAGGCGTGCGTTGGGCGGCAGAAAAGTGCCGAAGCCCGATCCGCACAGCGCCATTCGCCAGGCGATGTCGAAGTAGCTTGGATGCGCGGGCAGGTTGGCAAGCAAGAGCAGCGCGATGATCGAGATCGCCATGCCGATCCCGCCCAACAAGCCCGCGGGAACTCGATCCGACAGCCAGCCCGCCAGCGGCGCGACGATCATGTTGGTAAGGGGCCATGGGGCGATCGCGGCTCCTACGGCGGCCGCGCCAAGCCCGAACTCTTGCGTCAGGCGGAACGGGGTGGACAGCAGTAGCGTCATGGACGCGACAAAGGCCGTGAAGGCGCCGATGGCTGACAGAGCGATCACTGGGCGAACCAGCAGGTCGACCGGCAGGATCGGGTTGGCAATCGCCCGCTCTCGCCGGACGTACACGACGCCAATCGCTGCCCCGAGAAGGACGATCGCGCCCGACACGACCGGGCTGTCGCCGTGCACGGCACTTTCCGCGCCGCCGATCACCAGCCCGAACATGGCCGCGCACATCACGGCGCCGCCCACGTCGAACCGTGCCTGTCGACGGGGCACGTCGGGAAGCGCGCGACCAAGGATCAGCGAAACGATCGCGAACGGAATGGCACTCGCGAACACCCAGGGCCAGGGCGCAACAGCCAGTATCAGGCCCCCTAACGTCGGCGCCGCGGCCGCTGAACTCGCCACGATCACCGAATTGATGCCAAGCCCGCGCCCCAACTGCCCGGCGGGGTATGTCGACCGGATCAGCGCCGACGCGACCGCCAGCGCACCCGCGGCCCCGACCGCCTGCGCGGCCCGCACGACCAGCAGGAAGGGTAGGCTGCGCGCAAAGAAGCACAGCAGCGTCGCGACCGTGAAGATCAGCTGCCCCACCTGGTACATTCGCTTCAGCCCGATCCGCTCACCCAGCCCGGCAAAGGGCAGCATCAGCATCACGAGGGTAAGCTGGTACACGGTGACGATCGCCACCACGGAACTGGAGTCGACCCGCAGGTCGCGCGCGATGGTCGGGAGGGCGACGTTGGCGACACCGCCATCAATGATCACCAGCGCGGTTCCAAAGCACAGGGCGGCAATGGCGCGGAAGCGGCGAGGTGTCGGAAGGCCGTCGGTCATCCGGCAAAAAGCTGATTTGGCTGAAAAGGATGCATTGCCCGCGCGCGTCCCGACCGTCACAGTTCCGCCAGAACCATTCGGGGATCCGTGCCGATGCGCTTGCGTGCCTTGTTTCTTGCCACCGCCTTTCTCGCCCAACCGCTTGTTTCGACGTCAGCGCACGCGCAGATGACGGCCATGAACACCAGCAACGACCCTTATATCTGGCTTGAGGACAAGGACGGCGCCAAGCCGCTTGCCTGGGTGGAAGCAGAGAACGCCCGCACGCTGCCGCGCCTGCAGAACGATCCCCGTTTCGCGACCTACCAGGCCGAAGCGCTGGCCATTGCTGCGGCCAAGGATCGCATTCCGATGCCGAACCAGCTGTTCGGCCGCATTTATAATTTCTGGCGCGATGCCGACCATCCGCACGGAATTTTCCGCTGGACGACCGAGGCCGGCTACGCCGCAGCGGAACCCGCCTGGACGGTTGCGCTCGACATCGACGCGCTGGGCAAGGCCGAGGGCAAGACCTGGGTCTTCAAGGGGCTAACCTGCCTTCAGCCCGAAGAGCGGCTGTGCTTGGTCGCGCTGTCGGAGGGCGGCGAGGACGCGGTCACCTATCGCGAGTTCGACCTGCAGGCGAGCGAGTTCGTTGCGGACGGCTTCACCCTGCCGACGTCCAAGCAGGACGCTACCTGGATCGACAAGGACACGCTGCTGGTGTCGCGGGACTGGGGACAGGGAACAATGACCCAGTCCGGCTATCCCTTCGTGGTCAAGATGGTGAAGCGCGGTCAGCCGTTGGAAAAGGCGACCGAGGTGTTCCGCGGTGAGACGGGCGACCAGGTCAGCACTGGCGCCAATGTCGTGGTGGATGCCAAGGGCAATCGGCTGGTCTACATTACCCGTGGCCGCACGTTCTTTGGCAATGACAAGCTGATCTGGACACCGGCGGGCGTGAAGCCGACCACCCTGCCTCAGCGGACGCGGATCGCGGGGCTGGTGGACGGTCAGGTCGTGTTCCAGACCAGCGAGGACTGGGGCGGTATTCCGCAGGGTTCCGTCGCGTCCATGCCGCTGGCAGATTTCGTCGCGGGGCGGGGAACGCCGACGCTGGCGTTCCGGCCAAACGCGCGCCAGTCGGTAGAGGGAGCTTCGACCACCCGCACCAAGCTGCTGGTCAGCACCCTGGACAACGTGCGCGGGCGCTTCACGGTCTTCAGCCATGGTCCAAAGGGCTGGACCTCGCGGCCAGTGATGCTGCCCGACAATGCCGCCATCGATCTGGCGAGCGTGACGGATCGCAGCGACAAGGGCTTCATCAGCGTCAACGGCTTTCTCGACCCGACCTCGCTCTGGACGCTCGACGCGGCGAGCGCGACCGTGGCGAAGGTTCGCACGCTTCCTGCCAAGTTCGACGCGTCCCGCGCCGTGGTGGAGCAGTTCGAGGCAACCTCCACTGACGGGACCAAGATCCCCTACTTCATCGTCCATCGCCGCGACGTGCCGCTCGATGGGACGACCCCGACAATCATGACGGCGTATGGCGGGTTCGAACTGTCCCGGACGCCGACCTATCTCGGCTCCACGGGCAAGATCTGGGTCGAGCGCGGCGGCAGCTTCGTTCTCGCGAACATCCGCGGCGGCGGCGAATTTGGCCCGGCCTGGCACGAAGCAGGGCGCAAGACCAAGCGGCAGATCATCTATGACGACTTCGCAGCGGTCGCGAAGGACCTGTCCGCGCGCAAGCTGACCAGCCCGGCGAAGCTGGGCATTTATGGCGGATCGAACGGCGGCCTGCTGATGGGCGTCGAGTTCAACCAGCATCCCGATTTGTGGCGGGCGGTGTCGATCGGTGTGCCGCTGCTCGACATGCTGCGCTACGAACAGATCGCCGCGGGCTATTCCTGGGTCGACGAATATGGATCGGTCAAGAACCCCGACGAGGCGGCTTTCCTGGCCAAGATTTCACCCTACAACAACCTGAAGCGTGGGGTGGCGTACCCCGAGCCGTATATCTGGACCACGACAAAGGACGATCGTGTCGGCCCGCAACATGCCCGGAAGTTTGCGGCGCGCATGAAGGAGTTCGGTTTGCCGTACCTGTTCTATGAGGACACGGCGGGCGGCCACTCGGGTGACGCCGATATCGCGCAGGGGGCGAAGCTCGCCGCGTTGCAGATGGTCTATTTCAGCCAGAAGTTGATGGACGCGCCATCGGGTGCCGGTGCGGTGACGGCCGCAAGGTAAGGTTCAGGTCCGGCTCCTGTTGGGAGCCGGACCAGCAGCCGATCACGCGGCGAACGCCTTTTCGAGCTGCTCTTTCGACATCTTGGACCGGCCGGGGATGTCGCGCTTTTTGGCGGCTTCGTACAACTCGGCCTTGGTACGGTGGTCGCGATAGGGACGAGTCTTTTCGGCAACGTCCTTGGGCTGGGCGCTATGCTGATGGCCGGCCTTGCTGTCGGCGCGCTTCTTGGCAGTGGTACGCTTGTATTCGTCGTCGGATAGCGCTTCGCGGGCTTTCTTGGGCAGATAGCGCTCGCCAGTGTCGCCGCTCTTCTCGCCCGATTTCGTGCCCCAATCTTCCTCGCTCCACTCGTGGAGTGAATTGTGCGGGTCTTTCTTGCCTTTGTATGCGCCCCCGCGCTTCTTGTATTCGGCTACTGCCATCTGCGCCTTGCGGGCCGACCACTCGCCCGCATGGCCGCCCTTGGCGCCCGCGGTCACCTCTTCCTTGACCTTCTCCCATAATTCGGGATCAGTCTTCTCGGCGGTTTCGCTCATTCCGCCACAATCGCCGGATCGGCGGATCGTTCCGTAACTGGAACGGGTAAAAGGCATCGGCGTTGTTGCTGCGGCGCAGCGAAGCAAGCTAGGGGTCCCGCATGACTTCCGATCAGAGCGCGTCCAAGCCCGCTCCCGTGCCAGAGACGACTCCGGTCGTCCTTGAGGCTATCGTCAAGCAGCTCGCGATTGCGGCTACCTACAACCGTGGCGAGGTGACGCTGGCGCCTCACGTCCTGTATACGCGCCATGGTGAGCTATACCTGGATGCTGTGACATTGGAACGGGACGGCAAGCCACCACGTGAGGTGAAACTTGGCACGTTCAAGCTGGCCGGGTTGCAACCGTTGCGACTGACTGCCCGGCGTTTCACGCCGAGTGAGTTGTTCCAGCCCAGCGACGAGAAGTATGTCGGCACCGTGCTGATGGCAATCTAGACCATAACAGGGTCGCCTAGGGCGGATCGGGAGTGGCGATTGCCTTTCCGATCCGCCCCAAGCGGGTCGCCAGAAGCGGCAACCTGATTATCGGCAGCGAACCTCCTGCTGGTTGCGCTCGATCGCGCGGCCGGCGAGCGCGCCGGCTGCGGCGCCGAGAAGCGTGCCGACGCTGCGGCTGTGGCCGCCATCGATGACGTTGCCCAGGATGCCCCCGGTTGCGCCGCCGACGATCAGCCCGGTCGTGCCATCCGAGCGGCGGCAGTAATAGCGTCCGTCCGTGCCGGCATAGACGCGCTCGTTAGTGGTCAGCACCCGCTCCTGATAGTTGGGGCCTACGCGGTAATAGCGGGACGGATCGTAATTGGGTTCGTAGCGATCGTCCGTCGCGGGACCGTCGCTGACGTAAGCGTCGGGCGCGGTCCGATAGCCGCCGCGGTCATCATAGTTGCTGCCCTGATACCCCGCGGTGCGCGAAGAACGATACCGGTCGACCGCCTGACGAAACAGGTCGTATTCGCGGTCGAAACGCGCCTGCGCGTCATCGAAACGGCGCTGCTCGGCGGCGCTCTGCGCCACGGCGGGGACGGCTGAAAGGACCGTGGCGGCAAGAGCACCGGCGGTCAGAAGGCGGGTGAACATAGTGGATGTTCCTCTTGGCTGGCCCGAGGCGGGCGACGCCAACCGATACGGTTGCGCAAGTGTATCGTTCCTGACCAACCGCGTTGCAGGTCGTTCAAGCGCAGCTATTGCCCAGGCTGGGACAGCCGGGCATGCCCCTTTCCAGAACGGAGAAGGCGAGTGCGCAAACTGATTGTGACGACGCTGGCGCTGATGTCAGCGGGGGTAGCGGTTGCCGGCCCGGTCACGAAGGGCTGGTATGCTGACCCGGAGATCCATCGGTTTGGCGGCCAGTACTGGATCTACCCGACCACCTCCGAAGCGCCGGCGAACGCACCAGCCCCGAGGCTGTCGGCCGCTCAGGAAGCGATGCGTGCCAAGCCGGACATCCGTCCGGCATTTCTGACCCAGACCTATATGGATGCTTTCTCGTCTCCGGACCTCAAGCACTGGACCAAGCATCCGCGGATTATCGATACCGGGTCGATTAGTTGGGCAGCGTACGCCCTTTGGGCGCCCTCGGTCATTGCTGCGAATGGACGCTACTACATGTTCTTCGGTGCAAATGATGTGCACCCGGGCGAGACGGGCGGCATTGGCGTGGCGGTCAGCAATCGGCCGGGTGGCCCTTTCCGCGACGCGATCGGGCGCCCTTTGATCGGGACGGTGGAGAACGGTGCGCAGCCTATCGATCCCATGGCATTCCGCGACGACGATGGGCGCGTGTACCTGTTCTATGGTGGATGGCGGCACCTGAACGTGGTGCGCTTGTCTCCGGACCTTCGATCGGTCGAGCACTTCCCCGATGGATCGATCTTCAAGGAACTGACCCCGCCCGGATATGTCGAAGGCAGCTTCGTCGTGAAGCGGAACGGGACCTATTACCTGATGTGGTCGGAAGGCGAATGGACCGGGTCCGATTACCGCGTCGCCTATGCCACCGGTCCAACCGTGCTCGGCCCGTTCACGCCGCGAGGCATCATCCTGCAGCAGGACGAGCGGATCGCCCGTGGTGCCGGACATCATTCGGTGGTCAAGGAGCCAGGGTCCGACCGCTGGTGGATCGCTTATCACCGCAGGCCGATCGACGACCGCGCCGGCGATCACCGCGTGCTGGCGGTGGACAGGATGTTCTTCAATCCGGATGGGACGATCCGGCCGGTAACGATGACGCCGTAGCGCCTCATTCCGCGTCGGCGCTCGATCCGTAGTCGAACGCGGCCCGTGGGCGGGAGTAGCCGGCGCCAGCGATGCCCTCCAGCACGGCGCGGTCGCGCATGATAACTGTCCCACGACGCGATCGGATGGCGCCCTTCTCTTCCAGCAGGTGAATGGCGGCGGTCACTCCGGTCCGCTGCGCTGCGACCATCATGGCGAGCAGGTCATGAGTCACGTCGATGCTGTCCCGTTCCAGACGATCGCAGCACAACAGCAGCCAGCGGGCAGTACGTTGTTCAACAGTCTGACGCGCATTGGCGTATGCGGTTTCGGAGATCTGCACGATCAGATCAAACGTGTAACGTAGCAGAGCCTGCTGCAGGGTCATGCTCCGTATCGTCAGCGTGCGGAGGAGTTCCGCCGACATGCTCCATGCGTGGAGCGGGCTGATCTGGACTAGGGCCGTGAACGGAAGAACGACGCCTTCGCACAAGGCATGGCCACCGCAGAAGCCGTCGGTGCCGATGATCGCGACTTCGGTCAGGCTGGATTCCCGCTCAAGGGTGATGGAGAGCAGTCCCGAAAGTGGGAAGTAGACCTGCTTGCGGTCTTCGAATGGCGACCACAGCCGGCTTCCGATCGGGACCTCACAATAGGTCCCATTGTCAGCGATCAACCGCCGGTCGGCTTCGCTCAGTGCTGTCAGCAACTTATTTCTGTGCAGATCCGTCATCTAAGGCCCTGTTCGGAAGGCAGGCGCACGTACACCACGAACGGGTTTGCGCCACTTTCGGTCCGATACCGGACAGAAATGATTTGAATGCCCCGGCTAGGCCTGATGCCAAAGGGGTCAGACGGCGTCGGATACCGGACAAAGCGTTTCCAGCCTCTTCAGAACAACGCATCTTAATCGGAGGTGCAGAAAAGAGGGGCCGGCGTGAACGTGATTGGTCGAACCGAAGGTGTTGGAGTGACCCAGCATCTGCTCACTGACTTGGTCGGCGTGCTGACGCGTTGGAAGCATGAACTGGATCTGGAACGGCCTCCTTCCGCGTCTGTCACGTCAAACGAGATCCCGAAGGACAAGGTCGAGCTGGCGCGGTTGATGATTGACGTGCGCAAGAAGCGTGCGAGCATCTTTCCCCCAAGCCTGCTTGGTGAGCCAGGCTTCGACATACTGATCGGGCTGTATGTGGCGGAGGCCGCGGGTGAGGCACTATCGACGAAGCAAGTCTGTTCGATGTCGCCGGTGCCGACCACAACCGCCCAGCGCGCGATCGTAGAGCTTGAACGGCTGAAGCTGGTGTCGCGGCGCGAAGCAGGCGAGGATCGCCGCCGGACAATGGTGCAACTGACCGATGACGGATGCGCCTTGGTCGATCGCTACCTGGACACGCTGAACGCGAAATAGACCGCAACCCGGCCCGTGGCGTCATCATCCAATGGTGACGAAACTGTCCATCACACGCTTGCGGCCGGCTTGTTCGAAGTCGATTTCGAGCTTGTTGCCCTCGATGGCGGCAATGTCGCCATAGCCGAACTTTTGATGAAAGACGCGCTGGCCAACGCTGAGGTCGCTGCGACCCTTGTTGCCGAGGCTGACGGCGGGGCCGCGACTTTCCGCGACACGGGTTGGCGCGGTGGAAAAGGTCCGCTGCCCCCAATCGCCGCCGGGCTTCTTGGCATCCAGCGTCCCAGCGGCTCGTTGCCAGCCTGGCCCACGGCCAGTGCCGCGCGCGACATCGGCAAACGGATCGGCCTGTTCTGACCAGTTCGCCTGCCACAGGCTGGCGCCGCCCGTCATCGTGGTTTCGGAGTCGATGTGTTCGGCCGGCAACTCGTTCACGAAGCGTGACGGAATTGAGCTCGTCCATTGGCCATAGATGCGACGGTTGGCCGCGTGGAGAATGATCGCCCGCCGACGTGCCCGCGTGATCGCCACATAGGCCAAACGGCGCTCCTCCTCGAGGCTGCGGGTGCCGCCCTCGTCGAGCGCGCGTTGCGAGGGGAACAGTCCTTCCTCCCAGCCGGCCAGGAACACGGTGTCGAACTCCAGGCCCTTGGCGGCGTGGATCGTCATAATGGTGACCTGCGGCTGCTCCGGGCCGCCCTCATTGTCCATCACCAGGCTGACATGCTCAAGGAAGGCGCCGAGCGACTCATACTCCTCCATCGCGCGAACGAGCTCGGACAAATTCTCGAGCCGCCCTGCCGCTTCGGCCGACTTCTCGGCCTGCCACATGGCCGTGTAGCCGCTTTCGTCCAGCAACTGTCGGGCGAGCTCCGGGTGCGGCAGTTCGCGCGCGCGGTCGCGCCAGCGGGCAATGTCGCCGATCAGGTTGCCGAGCGCGCGACGCGCCTGCGGGGTCAGTTCATCGGTGTCGAGGATGCGCGCCGCCGCGGTGGTCAGCGGTGTATTGGTCCGCCGGGCAAGCTGATGAAGCCGCGCCATCGCCTTGTCACCCAGGCCGCGCTTGGGAACATTGACGATCCGTTCGAACGCGAGGTCGTCGGCCGGCTGGTTTACCACCCGCAGATAGGCGAGCGCATCCCGGATTTCCGCGCGCTCATAGAAACGGAAGCCGCCCACGATCTTGTACGGCAGTCCGATCGCGATGAAGCGGTCCTCGAACTCGCGGGTCTGGTGCGACGCGCGAACAAGGATGGCCACGTCGGCAAGCGAGGTTCCCGCGCGCTGGCATGTCTCAATCTCGTCGCCGACCCGGCGAGCTTCCTCCGGCCCGTCCCAGACGCCGAGCACCCGAACCTTTTCACCCACGTCGAGTTCGGTCCACAGCTGCTTGCCGAGCCGCCCCGAGTTGTTGGCTATCACGCCCCCGGCAGCAGCCAGGATGTGCGGCGTGGACCGGTAATTCTGTTCAAGCCGGATCACAGCTGCGCCAGGAAAGTCCTTCTCAAACCTAAGAATGTTCTCCACCTGAGCGCCACGCCAGGAATAAATAGATTGATCATCGTCGCCGACGCACGCGATGTTCTTGCGCTCCTGCGCCAGCAGCCTCAGCCACAGATACTGGACGGCGTTGGTGTCCTGGTATTCGTCCACCATGATATAGCGAAAGCGCTGTTGATAGTGCTCCAGGACCTCGCGGTGGGTCTTCAGGATAACCAGCATGTGCAGCAGCAGGTCGCCGAAGTCGCAGGCGTTCACTGCTTTCAGCCGTGCCTGGTACTGCTCATACAGCTCGCCGCCACGCCCGTTCGCGTAGCGCTCGCTCTCCCCCGCATCGATGTCGCGCGGCGACAGGCCCTTGTTCTTCCATTCGTCGATCAGCCCGGCGAGGCTGCGCGCGGGAAAGCGCTTCTCGTCCAGATCCGCCGCGACGATCAGCTGCTTCAGCAGGCGGAGTTGGTCGTCTGTGTCGAGGATGGTGAAATTGGACTGCAGCCCGACCAGTTCCGCGTGGCGGCGCAGCATCTTGGCCCCGATCGCATGGAAGGTGCCAAGCCAGGGCATGCCCTCGACCGCCTCGCCAACCAGCCGGCCGACGCGCTCCTTCATCTCACGCGCCGCCTTGTTGGTGAAGGTCACGGCCAGGATCTCGGACGGCCACGCCTTGCGCGTGTACAGCAGGTGAGCGAGCCGGGCAGTCAGCGCTGCCGTCTTGCCCGTGCCCGCTCCGGCCAGCATCAGCACAGGCCCCTCTGTCGTCAGCACGGCTTCGCGCTGCGGCGGATTGAGGTTCCGGAGGTATGGCGGGTCGGCGAGCTGCCCGGTCGAGATCTGGCTGTCGTTCACCGTCGAACAGGTAGGGAACGCGAGCGCCTGGGGCAACCGTCGAAAGGGCGGGGCGGCCCAGACGGACCGCCCCGTAGTTCGGGGAAGACGCTGTAAGCGCCCGTCGCTGTCACAGGGGGGAGGACAGCGACAAGTGATCCTTAGAACCGAATTGTATCTCGATTGTGTCAGCCGGCCGGAAAATTGTGACCGTTCTCAGGCGGCCCTGAGAAGGGTCAGGCGCGCCTTGCCATGGACGCGCTCGGCATCGACCGCGAACCCCGCCGCCGTGACTGCCTCGTCGCGTGCGGTTTCGATGCTGATCCAGGTAGCGGGGCCGGTCCAGCCCAGCCGAGAAAGCTTGTCGAGCGCCACCGCGCCGGCGCTAGTGCCGTAAGGTGGATCCATCATCAGCAGGTCGAGCGGCTGCGGGGCGGGCCCCAGCGCCAGCACCGATCCGGCCCGTACATCGCCACGCACGCCAAAGGTCGCCAGGTTGGCGCGTAGAGCGTCCAGCGCGGCGCGGTCCTGCTCAACGAACAGGCACGAGGCCGCACCACGCGACAGGGCCTCGATCCCAAGCGCGCCCGAGCCCGCAAACAGATCAGCTACGGCCAGCCCCTCGAAACTGCCGAGGCGACTGGCAAGCATCGAAAACAATGCCTCTCGCGTACGATCGGCGGTGGGACGGGTCGCATCGCCACGCGGCGCGACCAGCGGACGCCCGCGCCATTGCCCGGCAATAACACGCATGGGCTAGCGACCCCGTGGCTTGCCGCCGCGAGGAGGGCGGGGGGGGTGGTCAGGACGCGCCGGGCGCGTGCCGCGCGGTTTTGACGCGCCGGGACGGTTCTCTCCAGCGCCGTGCGAACGCGTAGACGGCAGCGTGCGGTCGGCGCGACCGGGAGTTGAGGTGCGAGCAGGCCGATCCTCGCCGCCGCGCGCAGGGCGCGAAGGCTGGCCTGTGCGATTGGTCCTCCCGGGAGCCGCTGCTGCACGCGTGAAGCCGCCGCCGTCATTGCGCGACGGACGGTCAGGAGTTTCCTCACGTTCGCGTCGGCCTTGATGTCCAGCAGCGCCGCCGAAGTAAGCGCGATCGCCACCACGTCGCTGCCCCGCAGACGACGAACGTTCACGGTCCGGGCGGCCTGTCGAAGATGCTTCGGCCCGGGTGCGCGAGGCCGGCCGATCCGGTCGCTGTTCGGCAGTGGCGCGCTGCTCCGGGCGACGGCGTGCGGTGTTGGCCCGATCAGCCCCTCGGTCGTCCGTACGGGCCGCGCGGGTTGGCGATCGAGTGCTGCTGGTAGCGCCCGCCGAACGCTGGGTGCGCGCGGTTGGTCGCCGGCCGGGCGCTTCCGAGCGATCCTCCTGCTGGTCGGGCTCCGGCTCACGGCGCGCGGACTTCAGGTTTGCGGGCGCGATCGGCTCGGTCAACTGGGGGCGCTTACCTGCGAGTGCCTGACGAAAGGCGACAAGGTCGTGCTGGCGCACCTCGCCCAATTCGCCGGCGGGCAGGTCGCCGAGCACGAATGGGCCGTAGCGGGTGCGGATCAATCGTCCGACCTGCAGCCCCAAATGCTCCAGAACGCGTCGGACTTCCCGGTTCTTGCCCTCGGTCAGGGTCAGCTCGATCCACTGGTTAGCGCCGGTGCGCCGTTCCATGTTTGCGTCGATCTGGCCATAGCGCACGCCCTCGATCTCAATTCCGTGGATCAAATCTTCAAGCGCTGCCTGGCTCACCTGCCCATAGGCGCGGGCGCGATAGGTGCGCGGCACCCCAGTAGCGGGCAACTCCAATTCCCGCTTCAGCCCACCGTCGGTGGTGAGCAGCAGCAGTCCTTCGGTATTGAGGTCGAGCCGGCCAACCGGCACGACGCGGGGGAGGTCGGCAGGAAGCCGGTCATAGATGGTTGGCCGCCCGCGAGGATCATTCTCGGTGACCAGCAGCCCTACCGGCTTGTGGTACAGGAACAAGCGGGCGGGCGCTGCCGCCGCCACGAGTTGGCCATCGACGGCAACCCCGGCAAGCGACCGCAGAACGGTCGCGGGCGTGTCCACGGGCTCGCCGTTCAGGGTTACGCGACCTTCCGCGATCATGCGCTCCACCTCCCGGCGGGAGGCTACGCCGGCGCGGGCAAGCAGCTTGGCGATACGCTCGCCAGCGGGGGTGGCGCGTGCGGCGTCGGCGGGTTCGGCGCTGTTGGGCGCGGTGCGGCTCGACATGGGGCGGCCATAGCCCGGAAACTCCGGTCGGGGTGCAAATAATTTGCGTCTGGATCGGCTCCGAAACGTTAGGAACAAACGGCAGCCGCTCATGGCGGCCAGGGCAGGGCGGACGTTTTCATGATCTTCGCGCGTAAAAAGCGGCAGATCGCGCGACTCCTCGTCGTGGAGGATGAGCCGTTGGTCGCTTTCGACAACGAACACTTCCTCTCCGAGGCCAGCTTTGAGATCGTCGCAACGGTTGACCGCGTCGCGGACGCAGTGCGCGTGATCGAGGGTGAGGGGGAGGTCGACATGGTGCTGGTCGACGTTAATTTGGCGGACGGGTCAGGCGTGGATGTCGCCCGCGCCGCACATGCCCGGGGAATGGCGGTATTGTTCGTGACCGGCAACTTTCCTGACCATGCGTCGATCTATGCCGATGGCCTGCTCGCGAAGCCCTATGCCCAACGCGACCTGCTTCATGCGATTGCGGCGATCGAAGCGAAACGGGGTGGTCGGCCGGTGAAGAAGCTGCCCGGCGGCTTCCGCCTGTTCGAACGCGACGCCTGATCCGCCCCGACCGGGGCTGTCGTTCACGGCAATTGCCGCTAGGGTCGCCTCCGATCGGGTGGTGGAGGCAGAATGGCACGAGCAGCGGGAAACTGGGCGGGAGGGATCGCTCCTTACCTGGAACGTGCGCCCCTGGCCGCGCTGGCGCTCGGCATCTCCTCCGGCTTTCCTTATGCGATGATCGGCGCCACGCTGACGACCCGCTTGGCGGCGAGCGGCATCGACAAGAAGACGGTCACGGCGTTCAGCCTGGCGTTCCTGGTCTACAATTTGAAATGGCTATGGGCGTGGCTGGTCGACGGCGTGCGCCTGCCGATCATCGGGCACCTTGGCCAGCGCGTGTCCTGGCTTCTGGTGGCGGGCGTGCTGGTGATCGCCGCGGTCGCGAACTTGGCGCTGGTCGATCCCGCGGCCAGCATTGGCGCGACTGCAACGGCCGCAATCCTGGTTGGCGCGGCGGGTGCAACATATGACATCGTGATCGATGCCTATCGGATCGAGATACTGGAGCCGCGCCAACTCGGCGTCGGCTCGGGCATGAGCCAATATGGCTGGCGCATCGGCTCGGCCGGCGCGGGCGCGCTGGCGCTGGTCGTGGCCGAGCGAGCCGGCTGGAGCGCGGCCTATCTTGCCTGTGCCGCTTTTGCTTTGCCCGCGATGGTGGCGGGGCTGGTGCTGGGCGAGCCCGCTCGCCACCGCGATCCCGTGGCGCGGCGTCGCGTGGGTGAAGCGCTCGCGGCGGTGTGGGGGCCCTTTGTCCAGTTTTTCAGCCGTGAGGGTGCCTGGATCGTGCTCGCCTTTATCCTGATCCACAAAGTGGGCGATACGCTTGCCAACCTGACGTTCCGGCTGTTGTTCGACGACCTGGGCTTCACCGGGGACGAGATCGCCTTTTATGACGTGTTCATCGGATTCATTGCGTACCTGATCGGCATCTTCATTGGCGGCGTGCTGTATGCACGTTTCGGGATGAAGCGGTCGGTGCTGCTCGCGCTGGTGCTGATGGCGGTGTCTAACCTGTCGTTCGCCGGGCTGGCGGCGGCTGGCCACTCCAACATTGGCATGGCCGGCGCGATCGGGTTTGAGAACATCGCCAGCGGCTTTGGTGGCGTGGTGGTCATCGCCTACTTCTCGGCGCTCTGCGACCTGCGCTTCACTGCTGCCCAGTTCGCCCTGATCTCCGCCGCGGCAAGCATCGTCGGCCGGGTGGTCACCGGCACCACGGCGGGGGCGCTGATCGAGCGGTTTGGCTATGTCGACTTCTATCTGCTGACCACCGCGATCGCGTTGCCCGGCGTTGCCCTGTTCTGGTGGATGAGCCGAAGCGGACTGGTCGACCGGTCCATCGGCACCGCCGGAGCGATTGGTGAGGGAGATGTTCGGGACGGGTCTGCGAACCGGCGGGGCGACCCGATCAGCTAGGCCGGCCGCCGATCGGGCGGCCCTCGTCAGCGAAGGCGAGGGTCATAGCGGTCGCGCTGGCAAGAACGCCGTCCGCCCGGCGCCGGCCCATCAGATCGGCCAAGAGCAGGTGGGCGCGTGCGGGGTCAGCCTCTGCGCGTGACAGCACGCCGATCAAGGCAGCCTCCGCCGCCGTCATGCGCCTGCAGCAACATGGCGCAATGGCGATCGGGCCCGTCGCCGACGCCGACAGATCGGCCATGAACGCGCGAGTGCAGAGGAGGGGACGGCGGAACTGCTGCCCGAACCCGGCCAGCATCGCCTCGGCAGCATGGGCGTCGTCGAGGCCATGAGCGCCCATCCGCCGAACTGCGAACAGCGCCAGCGCCGCATTGGGGCACGCAGGCGCGAGCCTGGGGAGCGTGATGGCGAGTTGCAGGCTGGTCATGAACGCGACTCCGGCTGATCGCCAAACCTCGCCCCATGCGCTATTGATAGTCAATCGCAAAAGCGGCCCTAGTCGGGAGCCTCGTCATTGGCGGCGAGCACGGACCCTGCAAGGTACAGTGATCCGGCCACCAGAACGGGGCCGGGCCGCTCCACTCGTTGCAGCGCCGTGGCGACGTCTGGCGCGAAGGTCGCGGGAACTCCGAACTGCTCAGCCAGTTCGGCAAGCTTCGCGGGAACATGATGCTCGTGACCGGGTATCGGAACGGCGATCAGGCTATGAGCACCCGGAGCCAGGTGGCGCAGAACGCCTGCCGCGTCCTTGTTCGCGAGCATGCCCAGGATCAGGGTAACCGGCCGGCCCTGTGCGATGGTGCGCAGGGCGCGCGCGACCGGCGCAGCTGCCGACGGATTGTGTGCCCCGTCTAGCCACAACTCTGAGCCGGTGGGTAACAGACGCACTAGCGGACCTTCGGAAAGACGCTGCATTCGTGCGGGCCAGCTTGCCCAATCCGCCGCGGCCCGTAGCGCGGCCTCGGGCACCGAGAGCGCGCCCTGATGCCGCAGCATCGCAACCGCAAGCGCCAGGTTGCGGGACTGGTGAGCCCCGACCAGACGGGGCCGGCGTGTCACGACGGCAAACCCCGCGTCGTGATACCGCATTGTCGTCCGGGCGGTTTCGCTGAACCAGGCGGAGCCGCGCGCCAATACCGGCGCGCTCACAGCAGCCGCGATCTCGGCAATGCGCGCTGTGACCGGTGCAGGATAATCCATCGTCACAACCGGCACGTTGGGCTTGGCGATCCCGGCTTTCTCGGCCGCGATGTCGGTCAGCCGTGTGCCGAGGAATTGCTGGTGGTCGTAGCCGAGCGCGGCAATGCCGGTCACGGCGGGGACGACGAGGTTCGTAGCGTCCAGCCGGCCACCCAGCCCCACCTCCACGATCGTGGCCGCGGCGGGAGTGCGGGCGAACGCCAAAAACGCGGCTGCTGTCGTCACCTCGAAGAAACTGGCGTCGATACCGTCCGCATGGTCGAGCACTTCGGCCAGCAGGGCGGCAAGCAGTTCATCCTCGATCAGTTGCCCAGCCAGCCTGATCCGCTCGTTGAAACGGACGAGATGCGGGCTCGAATAGACGTGCACTGAATGACCTGCGGCCTCGATCGCGGCGCGAAGGAAAGCGCAGGTCGACCCCTTCCCGTTGGTCCCAGCAACATGGAACACCGGCGGCATGCTGAGATGCGGGTCGCCCAACCGCGCCAGCAGGCGCGCGATCCGGTCGAGCCCCAGCGTGTCGACACCCGGCGACAAGCGAGCAAGCCGATCCAGTTGCGCCTGCACGGCGGGATGCGTGGAGATGGCGTGGTCGGGCATGATCGCCCCGGGGGGGGTCAGGCCGCCTTGGACGCGGTGAGATAGCCGATCACCGTCGCCAGCCGCTCGCGCATCTCGCTGCGATGGACGACCATGTCCAGCATGCCGTGTTCCAACAGATATTCGGAGCGCTGGAAGCCTTCGGGCAGCTTTTCACGGATGGTCTGCTCGATAACGCGCTGCCCAGCGAAGCCGATCAGCGCATTGGGCTCGGCAATCTGTACGTCGCCCAGCATCGCATAACTCGCGGTGACGCCGCCGGTGGTGGGGTCAGTCATCACGACCACATAGGGCAGCCCGGCATCGTGCAGCATCTGGATCGCAACGGTGGAGCGCGGCATCTGCATCAGCGACAGGATGCCCTCCTGCATGCGTGCGCCCCCGGCTGCGGTGAAGATGACATAAGGGCAGCCGAGGCGGATCGCTTCCTCGACGCCGCGAACGAAAGCCTCGCCGACGGCGAGACCCATGGATCCGCCCATGAAGCCGAAATCCTGCACGCCCAGCACGACCGGATGGCCCAGGATGGTGCCGCGCGCATTCACCAGCGCGTCGCGTTCACCGTTATCGGCGCGCGCCGTCTTGAGCCGATCCGTATACCGCTTTGTATCCCTGAACTTCAGCGGGTCCTGCGGCACCTCGGGCGGGGGGAGTTCGGCGCACGATCCTTCGTCCAGCGTGAAGCGGATGCGCAGCTTAGGCCCGATCCGCTCGTGGTGATCGCACCGAGGGCAGACGTGGAGGTTCTCCTCCAACTCCTTGGTGAAAACCATCTGCCCGCACCCCTTGCACTTGTGCCAGAGGTTTTCGTCCGTTTGCGGCTTCTTGCCACCGAACGACAATGCGTTGCGGACGGAGTTGAGCCAGGTCATGCTGGAACCTTTCGAGCAGAAGCAATGGCTTCCGACAAGCTGCTGACATAGGACTGGACGTGCTCGGGGGCGTTGATGCCGTGCCGCTCGATCAGTTCGACGATGGCGGAACCCACGACAACGCCGTCGGCAACGCGCGCAATGGCGGCGGCCTGTTCGGGCGTACGAACGCCAAAGCCGACCGCGACCGGAAGGGCAGTTGACGCTTTCAGCCGGGAAACGGCATCCTCGATCGACGCCTGCGCGGCCTGTTGCAGGCCTGTGATCCCGGCGACCGAGACATAGTAAAGGAAGCCATCCGCGCCGTTCAGCACCTGAGGCAAGCGTGCTGAGTCGGTCGTGGGAGTGGCAAGTCGTATCGAGGCGACGCCGCGACTGCGCAGAGCCGGGCCAAGTGCGTCGTCCTCCTCGGGCGGGATGTCGACGCAGATGATGCCGTCGACGCCGGCGTCAGCGACCGCCAGCCCGAACCAGTCCGGACCACGGCGCAGCATGGGATTGGCATAGCCCATCAGGACAAGGGGAACATGCGGGTGCCGCGCCCGAAAATCGCGTGCGAGCAACAGGATGCCGGCGGTTGTTGTGCCCGCGGCGAGGCTGCGAATGTTTGCTGCCTGGATTGCAGGACCGTCCGCCATCGGGTCCGTGAAGGGCATGCCGAGTTCGATGACATCCGCACCGCCCCCAACAAGGGCGTCGAGCAAAGCGGCTGTATCGCCGTCGCCAGCCGTGATGAAGGCGACCAGGGCGGGCCGGTCTGGACGGAAGGCACCGGAAAGGCGGCTCAAGACCGGACCCCCCGCCGATGGACTCCGGTCACGGCGCCGCCTGCAAAGCCAGACGCAGCCCGCTTGACCAAGCGGGCAGTCATATCGCTACCCCGAGTGCGTGGGCGACCGTAAAGATGTCCTTGTCGCCCCGGCCGCATAGATTGGCCAGGATCACCTGATCATGCCGCATCTCCCGCGCCTTACGGGCAACCGCTGCGATGGCATGAGAGGGCTCAAGGGCCGGAATGATCCCCTCGGTACGACACAATAGCTGGAAAGCGTCGAGCGCTTCGGTGTCGGTCACCGCCGTATATTCGACGCGGCCGATGTCCTTCAGCCAGGCATGCTCCGGGCCGATGCCCGGGTAGTCGAGGCCAGCGCTGATCGAGTGCGCTTCCGTGATCTGCCCGTCGTCGTCTTGCAGCAGATAGGTCTTGTTGCCGTGGAGAACGCCGGGTGATCCGCCCGCAAGCGAAGCGGCATGACGCTTGTCGAGCCCTTCGCCAGCGGCCTCGACCCCCAGCATGGCCACCTCGGCATCGTCCAGGAAAGGATGGAACAGGCCGATCGCGTTCGAGCCGCCGCCGATGGCGGCAACCAGCAGGTCAGGCAGTCGGCCGGTTCGCGACAGCATTTGCTCACGCGCCTCGCGGCCGATCACCGACTGAAAGTCGCGGACGAGTTCCGGATAAGGGTGCGGGCCAGCAGCAGTGCCGATGATGTAGAAAGTGTCGTGGACGTTGGCGACCCAGTCGCGCATGCCCTCGTTCATCGCGTCCTTCAGGGTGTGAGCACCGCTCGTCACCGGCCGCACTTCTGCGCCAAGCAGCTTCATCCGGAACACGTTGGGCTGCTGGCGCTCGACGTCCTTGGCACCCATGTAGATGACGCAAGGCAGGCCAAAGCGCGCGCATACGGTGGCGGTTGCTACACCATGCTGGCCGGCGCCGGTCTCCGCGATGATCCGGGTCTTGCCCATGCGCCGGGCAAGCAGGATCTGGCCGATGCAGTTGTTGATCTTGTGCGCGCCAGTGTGGTTCAGCTCGTCACGCTTGAACCAGACCTCGGCACCCATGCCGTCCGGCGCGGACGCGCGCAGCGCTTCGGTGAGCCGTTCCGCATAGTAGAGCGGGCTCGGGCGACCGACATAATGTTCGAGCAGGTCGTCAAACTCGGCCTGGAACGCCGGATCAGCCTTAGCCGCGCGGTATTCGCGGTCGAGGTCGAGGACCAGCGGCATCAGCGTCTCGGCGACATACCGACCGCCATAGTCACCGAAATGGCCGCGTTCATCGGGCAGCGTACGGAAGGAGTTTGGGACGTTCATCGCGCGCTCGCCTGAAGGAAGGCGGCAATCTTGTCCACATCCTTAACGCCGGGCGCGCTCTCCACGCCCGAGGACACGTCAACGAGCGTGGCGCCCGTACGGCGGATTGCCTCTGCAACATTGGCCGAATCAAGCCCGCCCGACATGGCCCAGGGGAGTGGGTGCGACACTCCGTCAAGCAGCGCCCAGTCGAAGCGCACCCCCATGCCACCGGGCAGCGTGGCACCTTCGGGTGTCTTGGCGTCATACAGGATGCGATCTGCCGCACCAGCGAGCGAGCGGGCGGCGCCCAAATCCGCGCGCGTCTTGATCGGCACCGCGGCCCAGGTTTCTAGACCAGTGCGACCGCGCAAGGCTGCGACGCGGGCGGGAGCGGTTCGGTGAAGCTGGATGGCGTCCAGCCGGCCCACCGCGATCGCAGCATCGATCAGCGCGTCGTCCGGATCGACGAATACTCCGACGCGGGCGACCCGCGGCGGGACGCGGGCGGCCAACCCCGCAGTCAAATCGAACGACAGATTGCGCGGTGAAGGGGCAAAGAACACGAAGCCGACATGGCTGGCGCCACCCGCTATCGCCGCGTCGAGCGTCGCGGCGGTGGACAGGCCGCATATCTTGGTTTGAACGGGCATGATGGGCAGGTGGCGGGCGAGGCCCTCTTCGTCAAGAAAGCATCAGGCGGCCAACAGGTTCAGGGCATTGCCAGACTTGCGAGCTCCCGGATCGAAAGGCCGTAAACATGGCAGATATGATCGCGCAGCGCGTGCTTGGCCGCCGCCATCTCCTCATAGGCGCGCTCCTCTTCAGCCTCGGCGGCGAGGTTGACGGTGAACGCGTCGGGCACGAGCGCCTCCCAAGTGCGGTTATGTACGCGGGCGGCGGCGCGAACCGACTCGACCAATTCCCGAGCTTCGTTGAGATCCTGGATCAGCATGGCCCGACAACGCGCGAACGGCGTGTCGGTGGCGTGCTTACAGGGATCGGGCGATCGCGCGTGCGGCCGCGGCGGGATCGCTGGCTTCGGTAATCGGGCGGCCGATGACCAACACGCTGGCACCCGCGGCGAGCGCGGCGGCCGGGGTCACCGCCCGTTTCTGATCCCCGAGCGCGGTGTCGGCCGGGCGCAGGCCCGGGACGACCAAGGTTGCGTCGGGCCAGGATAGGCGCGCCGAGGCAACCTCCTCGCCCGAACAAACAATGCCGTCGACACCGGCCACCCGCGCCAGCGCGGAAAGGCGGAGGACATGATCACCGGGGGTGCCCATCACGCCTGTGTCGGCCAGGTCGCCGGCATCAAGGCTGGTCAGCATTGTTACGGCGATCACGCGCGTTGACGCCGGCGCAGCCGCTCGGGCCGCAGCCAGCATCGCCCGTCCACCTGCGGCGTGAACGGTAAGCAGCGCGGGGGCCAGCGGCGCAAGGGCGGCCACCGCCTTGCCGACGGTATTGGGAATGTCGTGGAGCTTGAGATCGAGGAAGATCGGCAATCCCCTCCCGGCAAGCTGGGCAACGCCGCCAGCACCATGGGCGGCGAAGAACTCGAGGCCCAGCTTCAGTCCACCCACATGATGCGCGACGGCGGCCGCGAGCGCCTGCGCCTGGGCGAGATCAGGAGTGTCGATCGCGACAAAGACGGGGTTCATGCGGGGTCGGGCGGCACGTCCGGCGTTGCCGGCGTAACGTGGAGGGGCGCGATCGCCGGCTCATGTGCGACGATGACCGGAGCAGGCGGGGAAAGGGCAGCTTGGGCCTGAGCCAATGCCCCTTCAGTGGCGGCGAGACGCTGTCGCAGCCGCCACCGACGCCAGCTGCTTCCGACCAATGCCGGCACGAGCCCGGCCAGGAACGTGATCAGAAGTAGCAAGGGCAGGTTGATATCGGCGATCAGCCCGCTCCACAGCCGCACAGGCACCGTGTTCCAATTGCCATAGGTGAACAGGGCGGCGACAAAGGCGAGCAGGCACCAGAACAGGATTTTCAGGAACTGCATCTGTCCTCCGGCAAGTGGGAGGGGGATAGCTCGACATTACCGGGTTGCCTAGGGGGCGAGCGCGCCGCCCATTTAGCCGATTTCCGCCCGGAGTTGCTTGAACAGGTGCGGGATCGCCGACAACCGGCCTTGTTCCTCGTCCAGAATGGCCAGAAACGCCGCCCGTTTCAGCGCCGTGACGCGGCCCGGTTTCCGCGCGACGTTGGCCGGCAGGGTGGACACGACGATGTCGACCAGCCGGTCTGCCCCATGAAGGCGACCCCAAAGATAGTCGTTTTCGCGATAAGCCCGGCTGAAGAACGCGCCAAAGCTGCCGAACTGGATGCCTTTCAGTGTGGCGGCTGCGCCCCCCCTACGGATGGCGACCGCGTCATCGGGAGAGATACGGTCGACAAGGATCGGATCGAACTCGTCCAGCCCTTCGCCCTGGAGCAGGGGCAGCGTCGCGACATCGTAGAACGGAAACCCGAGATAGGTCAGCAGCAACGCACGCCGCGCCATTCGGTCGATCCCGGCAAGCCCTTCGGCAAGTCGGTTGTCGGTTTCTGCGTCCAAGCGTTGCAGCGCGAGTGTCGCCGCAAGCTGATCCACGGCTGCTCCGGCATCATCTTGGGCGGCCCGCGCCTGGCTGCGAAGCTCTGCCAGCGAGGGCGTGCGTTGCAGGTCGAGATAATTTGCGAGCGCGCCGTAGATCGCTTCGCGCGCCGGGGCTAGCGCGGTCGCGTCGTTGTTCTCCATTTCGAGATCGGCGAGACGCCGGGCGAGCAGCCGCAGCCGTCGCAACCGGTAGCCAAGATCGAGCTGGCGCAGAAAGTCGATCTCGGCTGCTCCGCCCCCACCATAACCTCGCTCGATTGCAAGCTTCGCCACCGCGCCGCGCATGTCGGGCAGCCTGACTTCCTGACCTGCAGCCAGGTGCAACAATCGCGTGATCGCGTCGACCACATGGGCGTGTTTCAAGTGGCGATAAGCCGAATAGGCATAGCCTGCCTGCGCGATCGCGCCCTCCAGCGCACGTTTGCGCCAGGATGCAAGCCTGGCCGGGGTAGGCCGGTCGAGAAACAGGGTGCGGCCGAACAGCCGATCGATCTGAGCTTCCACCTCTGGCCGAACCGCCGACAGGACATCACGCATCCGGTCGATCCGGGCCGAGCGGTCGGACAGGGTTTCAAGGTTGTCACGGATTGGCTGCTGCCGGGGAAGTTCGCTGATTGCACCCAGGATGGTCTGGAAGAACCCCGGGTTCTCCCCCGTGCCTCGAAGGCCCAACTTGATGCCTGGCGACGGGTCCACATACACGAAGCGCCGGTCAACCTGTCGCCGCGCAGGGCGCTCGGCGAGCGCTTCGATTGCTGGGCGGAAGGGTGCGTTCGCCAGCACGGACCCGTCGATCAGCGACACCTTGTCCACGGCGTTCGCCGCCGTTGCCCGCGGCAGTACGCGGGAAAGAAAGGCGTCGCGTCCCGGCCATTCGGCGTGCCGCTCCTCGAGAACCCCGTCAAGCTCACGCACTTGAAACGGCGGAAAGGCACCGGGGAAGCTGGACGTCGCCCGCGCGGCAAAGGCGAGCTCTGCCGGGTCGGCGAGCGTGTCCGTGCCGTCGCCTGCATCCGAGAAGCCGACCACGACACGGTGTTCGGTTTCGACCACCTCAGCGGGTGAGTTCAGGCGGAGCCGCTCCGGATGGCCCGAAAAGTCCGTCACGGTCACGAACAGGTCCAGGGGCTGACCCGGCGGCAGCAGCCTGGGGCCGCGCGGGCCGGCCTTCATCGCGCCAAGCGCGTCCAGCAACAGTCGAAGCAGCGCTGCCCCGCCAAATGGCGGTTCGAACCAGCGGGAGCGCACGAAATGGGACAGCTTGGCCCGCACTTCGGCCTGGGTCGTTTCATCAAGGGCTTCGACACTGGGCGCGCTCCGCCCGGCGGCAAGCCAGGCGAGGGGCAGTGCCCATGCCTTCGAGTAGCGTGACGCCGGCGCCGCGTCGGGGTCAATCAGCTGCTCCACATCGGCCGCTTGCAGCCACAGGTCGGTCAGGGGGTCGAGCGACTGGCCGGTGGCTATCGCTTGCCCCAGAAAGATGCCGTTGATGCCGCCCGCACTGGCGCCGGCGATGATGTCCGCCAGAACACGAAGACGCGTCTGCCCCTGTTCCTGCAACTCGGCCAAGAGCTCGCGATACACGGCCGCCGTGGCGCCGATCGCCTGGTCATCGTCGTAGAAGGCCTGGCTGGCGCGGGCAAGGTGCCATACCTCCTTGGTGATGCCATGCATATAGACCGCAAGGCTGATCCCGCCGTAGCAGACCAGCGCGAGCCGCAGTTCCTTTTCACGCATCAGGCCGGCCCGATCACCGCCCAGATCGGCAGGTGATCGGACGCCCGCCGCGATGTGGCGCTAGCGTGCACCCCGCAATCCAGAACACGAAGGTCGCGTGACACCATGATGCGGTCGAGGCGTCCGATCGGCCGGCGGGCATGGAAGCTAGGACCCGTTTCGGCAAAGCGAAACTCCCGGGCGAAGTCCCGCAAACAGCCAGACCCTGCAGTCCAGTCGTTCAGGTCACCCATCATGACCGTGGGCCGTCGCACTGTCTTGTCCGACACATGGGCCAGGATGGTGGCTGCCTGACGGCGGCGCCATAATCCCGACAGGTCCAGATGCATGCCCACAATTCGAAGCGCTTGCTCGCCATCCTGCAGGTCGGCCATCACCGCGCCGCGCGGCTCGAGTGCGGGCAAGTGGATCGGCTCGCACCCGACGACCCTGGCACGCTTGCGGATCAGAATCGCATTGCCATGCCAGCCCATGCTGCCGGGGCGCATGCCGAACTGGACTGATTTCCAGTCGCTCCGCTCGTCAAGAAGGTGGTCGGGGATCACGCAATGGCGCTGCCCGAAGCGTCGATCCGCTTCCTGTAGTGCCACGACGTCGGCGTCGATCTCCGCCAGCACGTCCAGGATCCGTTCGGGACTCCGCCGTCGATCGGCACCTATCCCCTTGCGAATATTGTAGCTCGCGACTTTTATCATTCCGCAAGCGCAACGCCCCGAGCACGCCGGGGTTGCAGTCGGTACGTCGGTTCGTCCGCAAATGAATCAGAAGTGTAGGCCAGGGAGAACGGCATTCGTGCCATCGGGGCTGACCCCGGAAGGTGGTGCCGAGTGCAGGAATCGAACCCGCGACCTTCGGTTTACAAAACCGCTGCTCTACCAGCTGAGCTAACCCGGCGCCTGGATGCTCCCTGCCTCACACAATGCCGAACGTCCAGCCTTCGGTGATGGCCAGCATGGGGGTAAGTGCGGGCGGAGACCACAAATTTGCGTCATTACCGACGATGCTGAGCCAGACGGCGGCAAGAAGCGCGTCGGCCTGATGGTCGTCCAGTCGGGCGAGGGGCGAGTGAGCGGGGCTGCCAAGCGCCGCCAGTGCGGCGTCGAGGGCGACTGCGTCGCGTAGCTTGCTGCGGCCCGGCTGTATGCCCGCGGCGCGCGCCGCCAGCGTGGTATAGATCTCGACCATGACCGACCCGGGGGCTGGAAGCTGATCCATAGGCCACACGGAAAGGTGCCCAGACAGGCGATGAAGGACCCGCATACCGGTCAGGCTCGCCTTGCCGACCTGTGCCGCGCCGACAAGGTTGAGGTTGCTGACCGGGCTCAACCCCGCCGCACGCTGGTGCTCCTCCGTGACGCGGAGGCGTCCTCGGCCGGGCGGGAACAGATCGCCAGCGCGCCCGCCTGGCCGGCGCAGGTGCCGGGCGACTTCTGGATGATCGACGAAGCGGTTGGCAGCGAGGTGCGGTTCGTCCGCGGCGATCCGATCGACCAACGCCCAGAGCGCACGCGCATCTGCAGGGCTTTCCGCCCAGCCCGGGAAGTAGGCGCCCTGATCGTGGAAGGGCAGGGCAGCGCCAAGATCCATCCCGACCAGCGTATCGGTGGGCAGGTCGGTGAGCAGCCAGTGCAGTACCTCAGCTCGCGACCAGATGTGACCCGGACGGACTAGCTGCGGCGCTTCCCCTGCGCCCGACACAAGCGCGACGGCGATGCCGCGCTGCCGCTCTCCAACCGCGCCCGACCAGTCGATTGCGGCGAAATGCCGGAACCTGCGCGGGGAGGTACGGCTAGTCGCGCTCACCGTGCCGCCGCTCATCCCACCAGGCCAGGCGTTCGGCGATGCGCTTCTCGAAGCCGCGCTCCGTGGGCTCGTAGAAGCGCTGTGGCGTCATGCCGTCCGGCCAATAGTCAGCGCCCGAAAAGGCGTTCGGCGCGTCGTGGTCATAGGCGTAACCTTCGCCATAGCCGAGGTCGCGCATCAGCCGCGTCGGGGCACCCAGGATGTGCTTGGGCGGGCTCAGCGAGCCACTCTCCTTGGCGCTCGCCCAGGCGGCCTTTTGCGCCATGTAAACCGCATTCGATTTGGGCGCGGTCGCGAGGTACAAACAAGCCTGCGCGATCGCGAGTTCGCCCTCGGGCGAGCCCAGGAAGTCATAGGCTTCCTTGGCTGCGATGCACTGAGCCAGCGCTTGCGGATCGGCGAGGCCGATGTCCTCCACCGCGGCGCGGGTTAGCCGCCGCAGCACGTAGAGCGGTTCCTCGCCCGCCGTCAGCATGCGGGCAAGGTAGTAGAGCGCGGCCTGAGGATCCGATCCCCGGATGGATTTGTGAAGCGCCGAGATGACGCCATAATGGCCTTCGCGATCCTTGTCGTAGATCGCGACGCGGCGCTGAAGCAGGGCCGAGAGCTCGGCCGGGTCGAGCGGCGCGTCGGGCGCGACGGAGAACAGCGTTTCGACCTGATTGAGCAGGAAGCGGCCGTCGCCATCGGCCGCCGCGACCAGCGCCTCACGCGCGGGTTGAGTCAGGGGAAGCGGGCGACCCTCCGCCGCCTCGGCTCGGGTCAGCAGTTCGTCCAGGGCTTTGGCGCCCAGGCGGTGCAACACCAGCACCTGTGCGCGGCTGAGCAGTGCGGCGTTGAGTTCAAAGGACGGGTTCTCGGTCGTGGCGCCGACCAGCACCACCGTTCCGTCCTCGACATAAGGGAGGAAGCCGTCCTGCTGCGCGCGGTTGAAGCGATGGATCTCATCCACGAACAGCAGGGTGCGCTGGCCCGCGCGGGCGCGATCCCGTGCTTCGGCGAATACTTTTTTCAGGTCAGCGACGCCAGAGAAGACCGCGGAAATCGCGACAAAGCGCAAGCCCACCGCATCGGCAAGGAGGCGGGCGATAGTGGTCTTGCCGGTGCCCGGCGGCCCCCACAGGATAAGCGAGGACAGGCGGCCAGCGGCGACCATGCGGCCGATCGCGCCGGCAGGGCCGGTCAGGTGCTCCTGCCCGATCACCTCGTCGAGCGCGCGCGGCCGAAGACGCTCCGCAAGGGGCGCGTCGAGATCGAAAGCGGCTGGGGTGGGCGGGTCGGGTTCCAGCCCGGCGAACAGGTCGGCCATGGACCCGTTCTAGGCGGTTGAGTGGATCGCGTCACCTCCAGGCAGACTGGGTCAAAACATATCTTGAGGTGTCTTGCGACTCAGGCGATCTAGATATATCTTGGCTGTATCGTGAAACACAGGAGATAGACGATGCGCATTCATTTGGGTGATGATCGCGGACGGGGTTGCGGCCCTCGTGGGCGCGGCTGGAGCTTTGACCCGTTCGCCTTCAGCTTCGACATGGGTGGTCAGCGCCAGGAGCGGGGTCGGGGACGCCGCCAGTTCGATGGTGGAGAATTGCGGCTTATCCTGCTGCAGCTGATCTCAGAGGAGACGCGGCACGGTTATGAGCTGATCCGGTCCATCGAGGAGATGACGGGCGGCAGCTATGCGCCGAGCCCTGGTGTCGTGTACCCGACGCTGACGATGCTCGACGAGATGGGTCTGGTGGACGAGCAGCAATCCGACGACACCAAGAAGCGCTTTGCCGTGACGGAGGCGGGCCGCTCTCATCTTGCGGATCGGCGCGACGAGGTCGATGCCTTGATGGCGAAGCTGCGTGACATGGGAGCGGCTCAGCGAGAGCAAGGCGGCTCGCCCGTGTGGCGCGCGATGCGCAACCTGGGCGTGGCCATCCGCCACAGGGTCGCGGCGGGCGACATCACGTCGGAAACGGTGCACGAAGTCGCGGAACTGATCGACGAGCTCGCTCGGAAGATTGAGCGGTTGCGCTAAGCTATGTGTCGCGTGGGGGTAATCTGCTCCCGCGCGACAAGCCGTGCGGAGTCGGGTTGACCTGACGCGGTGACCGGAACAAAACACGAACGTTCGTCATTACGAGTCGTGCCGTGTCCGAGTCTCCGCCCACCATTGCCGCTTTGCGCGAAGCGTTGCGAGCCATTGAGGGCGACGCGCGGGAGCATCCGGTGCTGCCGTTCGGGGTAGGCGAGCTTGACGAACGGCTGGCCGATGGCGGGGTTAGGCTGGACGCGCTGCATGAGGCATCGTCCTGCGGATCCGGATGGGGCGATGATGCTGCGGCGGTTCTGTTCGTCGCCGGGATCGCAGCGCGAACGAGGGGCGATGTTCTATGGGTCGTGCGTTCCCGCGACCTGTTCGCGCCGGGGCTCTACCAGGCAGGGCTGGACCCCTCCCGCGTAATCTATGCCGAGGCCCGCGACGATGCGGAGCTGTTGGCGCTGGTGGAAGAGGGTTTGCGCCATCGCGGACTGGGCGCGGTGGTGGGAGAAGCGCGGCGTGTGCAAATGGCGCAGGCGCGGCGGCTGCAACTGGCGGCGGAGGGCGGCAGCACACCGGCGCTGCTGCTTCGGCGGCCCGCGCGGGGCGGCGGTGACCCGCTGGATACCCCATCAGCGGCGGTGACCCGTTGGCGGGTAGCGCATGCGCCCTCCGCCCCTGTGCCCTGGGAAGGGCTGGGCAGGGCGCATTGGCGTGTCGAGTGCGTCCGCCAGCGTGGCGGCGATCCGTTTCAACTTACCGTGGAGGGCTCCGATGAAGCGGGTCGCCTCGCTCTACCTGCCGCACTGGTCGATCGACCGGCTGCGCAGGATCGAGCGCCGGCGCGCGCCGTCGGCTGAGGCCGACGCGAGCGCCGCCCTTGATGCGCTGGGCGCCGATGCGGCGGCAGAGCGCGCTCAGCATTGTTCAGTGCCCAACGAGGGCGGCTGGCGCCCTGGCGCACGTTGGGCACGAAGCGACCCCGATGTGGGTGGCAGCGCGCTGGCCGACTCGCGCCGGGAGGTGGAGGCCGCGATCGAGGCGCTGCCCAACCATCGCCGTCCGCCCCAGCGCGAGTTGGGCCGCACCAGCCAGGCAGCGGACAACCCCTTTGCCACAGGGCCGGCCAGAAAGGGCCTGTCACGGCCGCCAGAGGAGCGCGTAGCGGCGCCAGCGCCCCTGCGTGAAATGGCCAGGCGTACCGAAGCCGCCGAACCGCTGTTCAGGCCGGGCACCCGCGGCTGGCACGGCGAGGACCTGCAATCGGCCGTGAGCGCGCTGCCCGTTCACCAGCGCCCATCGATGCAGGAGCTGTCGCGAAAGAGCGAGGTGGTCGACAACCCGTTCCGCCCGGCCCCGGCCGATGAGGTAGGTGCGAGCCTTCGCCGGTATGCGGCCATGCCGTCGCTTCAGTTCCCGGGCGAGGATGCTCCGGCCAAGGCAGGGCGTGGTGCCGCGTTGCAAGGCGAAACCAGGCGTGATCGCTATCGCAACGAAGCGCCGGCTGCGCCCCTGTCGCTTGCCCGTGCAGCTGCCATGCCGCCGGTGCACGGCCCGGGCGAGGATGTGGTGGTACGCCGCGCCATGCGCACACCGCGCCGGTCCGCGCGGGACGGCCATGGCGGGGAAGCGGGTTATGTCACGCCGCCCAGCCTGGCTCAGCTGGCCGCCATGCCCGCTGTCCAGTTTCCGGGCGAGGGGCCGCATCCCGACAATCACGGGCGCAGCGCGCCTACCGCGCCGACCTATGGCCAGGGGCGCTTCTTTCAAACCGGCCGTACGCTGGCTAGCGTGGTGTCACGCGTGTGCCGTGACGACGAACTCAGCACCGCGGCGCCAGCGGACGCAGCGGAAGCGCCGATGGTGACCACGGCACGAACGGGATCGCGCGTGGAGGTGGTTGCCGCCAATGCCACCGCCCGTGCGCTCGGGATCGGGCCCGGCACCGCGCTGACCATGGCGCGTGCTCAGGTGCCCGACCTGGAGGTGCGAACGGCGGATCCGGATGGCGATGCAGCGGACCTGCACTCGCTCGCCGAACTGCTGGCGCGGCGTTGGGCTCCCACCGTGTCGATCTGTGGCACCGATGGCCTGTTCATCGACCTGACCGGTGTCGCGCACCTGCATGGCGGTGAAGCGCGCTTCGCACGGCGGCTGGTCCGCCTGCTCGCCCGTCATGGCGTCACCGCGCGAGTAGCGGTGGCGGACAGCGCGGGGGCGGCCTGGGCACTGGCGCGGTTCGGTTATGCCGAGCCGGTGCAGGTGCTGGGGGCCGGTATGCAGGCAGCGGCGCTGGCGAGCATGCCGGTGGCTGCGCTGCGACTGGAGGCACCCGCGCTCGAGCTGCTGGCGAGGCTGGGCGTCGATACCATCGGGCAGCTGGCGGCTATGCCGCGTGCACCGCTGGTGCGCCGGTTCGGCCGTGTCATCGCCGATCGGCTGGACCAGGCAATCGGCCGCCTGCCCGAGCCGCTGGACCCGGTCATCCCGCCGACGCGGGTGTCGGTGGAACAGCGCTTTGCGGAACCGATCGCGACAC
Organism: Sphingomonas aerophila; assembly: GCF_014199305.1. Taxonomy (GTDB): domain Bacteria; phylum Pseudomonadota; class Alphaproteobacteria; order Sphingomonadales; family Sphingomonadaceae; genus Sphingomonas; species Sphingomonas aerophila. Next base: position 152,343 of record NZ_JACIJK010000002.1, on the reverse strand, counting down.
CGGAGGCGATCGAGCACTGGTTGCGTGAATTGATGGCCCGACTGGCGATCGAACTCGCCCAGGCCGGGCAGGGCGCGCGTGTCGTGGAGATGGTGGCAGCGCGCGTGGACGGGGTTCCGCAGCGTATGCGGCTCGGCTTTGCGCGCCCGACCAGGGACGCGGGGCACATGCTGCGCCTGACGCTCCGGCGGATGGAGGAGATCGAGCCTGGCTATGGCATCGATGCTATCACGCTGCTGGTTCACCGCGCCGATCCGCTGGGGCCGGAGTCACTGGCACCGGCACTGGCGGACGAGGCCGCGGGGGATCTTGCGCCGCTGATCGACGCACTCGCGAACCGGATCGGCGCCGACCGGCTGTGGCGCGTGGCCCCCGTCGACAGCGACGTGCCGGAGCGTTCCTGCACCAGGGCTTTGCCACTGGAGGCGCCCCGTGCGCAGGCGCGCGCGCTGAAGGCAGATGACGTTCGGCGGCTGGACGGACGCAGTCAGGACCACCCCTGGCACCCGCGCTGGCCCAGGCCCGTGTGGCTGCTGCGCCGGCCCGAGCGGATCGACCATGTCGTGGCGGGTCTGCCCGACCAGCCACCCCGCCGCTTTACCTGGCGGGGCGAAACGCATCGCGTGATCCGGGCAGAGGGGCCGGAGCGCGTGGCGGGCGAATGGTGGCGCCGTAGCCCCGAGCGGCTGGCGGTGCGCGATTATTTCCGGGTGGAAGACGAGGGCGGCCAGCGTTTCTGGCTGTTCCGCCGCGGCGACGGCATGCGCGCGGAAACGGGCGACCTCAGCTGGTTCCTGCACGGGCTCGGCAATTGACGGTGGGACGTTCCCGGTGACCTATAGCGAGCTGCAGGTGTCCACCCACTTCTGCTTTCTGCGCGGCGTGTCGTCGTGTGAGGAGCTGTTCGCGACCGCGTCCACCATGGGCATGCCGGCACTGGGCATCACCGACCGCAATTCGGTTGCCGGCATCATGCGATCGCTGGTCGCCGCCGAGGAGGTGTCGCACCAGCACGCGCCCATCCGCCTGGTCACTGGGTGCCGGCTTGACCTTGTGTCCGGCGCGTCAGTCCTGGTCTGGCCGGAGGACCTGGACGCGTGGAGCCGGCTGACGCGGCTGCTGACGATCGGCAAGGCGCGCGCGCGGCCGCAGCATGGCGAAAAGGGACGATGCTTCCTGCATTGGGAGGATCTGGCCGCGCATGCCGATGGCCTGGTCGCATCGCTGGTGCCGGACACTGACGGGTGTGTCGAGGAGCAGTTGCGCTGGATGGCGGACCTGTTCGGGCGGGATCGCGGCCATGTCTGCCTGACACAGAGCCGACGCCCGGACGATGCGCGCCGGCTGCACCAGGCGGCGGGAGACGCGGCGCGCTATGGCCTGACGCCACTCGTCACGGGCGACGTGCTCTACCACGAACCGGACCGCCGCCTGTTGCAGGACGTGGTGACTGCGATCCGGGAAAAGTGCACGGTCGACGACCTTGGCCTGAAGCGCGAACGCTCCGCCGATCGCTGCCTGCAACCCCCGCACGAGATGGCCCGTCGCTTCGGCCGCTATCCTCAAGCGCTGGCCGCGGTGGAGGCTATCGTGGAGCGTTGCAGCTTTTCACCTCGCAACCTGCGCGACCAGTACCTCTATCCCGAAGAAGCGGTGATGGCCGGGCAAACGCCGCAACAGGCGTTGGAAAAGCTGTCCTCCCGCGCGCTGGAGCAGCGCTTCAGCGGCAACCCGCCGGTCGTGTACCGCGAGCTGCTGGCCAAGGAGCTGGGGCTGGTAGCGAAGCTCAACTACGCGGCGTACTTCCTGACCGTCCATTCGATCGTGGAGTTCGCACGCAGCCAGGAGATCCTGTGCCAGGGGCGTGGCTCCGCCGCCAATTCGGTGATCTGCTTCGTCCTTGGCATCACCTCGATCGATCCGGTCGTGCACCAACTGCTGTTCGAGCGATTTCTGTCCGAGAACCGCGCAGAGCCGCCCGACATCGACATCGATTTCGAGCATGAACGGCGCGAGGAAGTGATCCAATGGATCTATGAAACCTATGGCCATGAACATGCCGCGCTGACCGCGGTGGTCAGCCGCTTTCGCGCGCGGGGCGCCGTGCGGGAAGTCGGCAAGGCGCTTGGCCTGCCCGAAGACATGACGGCAGCGCTCGCCGGACAGGTATGGGGCTGGTCGGAGGAGGGCGTCGCCGACCGGCACGTCGACGCGCTCAACCTCGACCGCGGCGACCCGCGCCTGGCGCTGACGCTGGAACTGGCGCGCGAGCTGATCGGCACGCCCCGCCACCTGTCGCAGCATCCCGGCGGTTTCGTGCTCACCCGCGATCGCCTGGACCGGCTGGTGCCGATCGAGCCTGCCTCCATGACCGACCGACGCGTGGTGGAATGGGAAAAGGAGGACATCGAGGAAGCGGGGATGATGAAGGTCGATATCCTCGGCTTGGGTATGCTCGGCTGCATGCGGCGGGCCTTTAACCTGCTCGCGCTGCACAAGGACGTGCACCTGACGCTGGATCATGAGGCGTTGCAGGTCGACGATCCCCAGACCTTTGCCATGATCCAGCGCGCCGACACGCTGGGCGTCTTCCAGATAGAAAGCCGCGCGCAGATGGCGATGCTGCCACGGATGCGGCCCGAAACCTTCTACGACATTGCCATCCAGGTCGCGATCGTCCGCCCCGGTCCAATCCAGGGCGACATGGTGCACCCGTATCTGAGGCGGCGCGAGCAGAAGCGGCGTAATCCGGACATTGAGTTCGACTATCCCAGCCCTGCGCTGAAGGCGGTGCTGGCCAAAACCTATGGCGTGCCCTTGTTCCAGGAACAGGCGATGAAGGTCGCAATCGAGGGCGCAGGCTTCACGCCCGCCCGCGCCGATGAACTACGCAAGGCCATGGCGACGTTCAAATACACGCAAGGGGTTGGGCAGTTCAAAGCGGAGCTGATCGAGGGCATGGCCGAGAGGGGGATCGGCCCCGAGTTCGCCGAGCGGCTGGTCAAGCAGATCGAGGGGTTTGGCTCCTATGGCTTCCCCGAAAGCCATGCGGCGAGCTTTGCCAAGATCGCCTATGCCTCGTCCTGGATGAAGTGCCATCATCCCGACGTGTTCTGCGCGGCGTTGCTCAATGCGCAGCCGATGGGCTTCTATGCCCCCGCACAGATCGTCCGCGATGCGCGCGAGCATGGCGTCAGGGTGCAGCCGGTCTGCGTGGTCGAGAGCGATTGGGACACGCGGCTGGTAGGAGAGGGTGGCGGCAAAAACGGCCAACTGCCACTCAGGCTGGGGCTGCGCATCGTGCACGGTGTCGCCGTGATCGATGCCGTTCGCATCCTGACGGCGCGGGAAGTGGCGCCGTTCACATCGGTTGAGGACATGTGGCGGCGGTCGGGCGTGCCGCTCGCGACGCTGGAGAAGCTCGCCAAGGCCGATGCTTTCCGCGCGCTGGGGCTGGACCGGCGTCAGGCGCTATGGGCGATCCGCGGCTTGGGCGAAACGCCGCTGCCGTTGCTGGAGGCTGCCGAGCGGCGCGAGGAGCCGGTGTCGCTGGTGGCACTCACGGCAGGGCGGGAAGTGGTCGAAGACTATCGCGCGACCCAGCTGACGCTGCGCCAGCATCCCTTGTTCTTCCTGCGCGGCGAGCTGGCGCGGCAGCGGGTGATTACCTGCGCTGCGCTGCGCGACACACGCGACGGGCGTCGTGTCGAGGTCGCGGGCATCATCCTGGTCCGCCAGAAGCCTGGCAGCGCGAAGGGCGTTCTGTTCATCACGGTCGAGGATGAGACCGGCGTCGCCAACATCATCCTGTGGCCCGATCGGTTTGAGGCCCAGCGCACAACCGTGATGTCCTCCGCGATGATCAGCGTGACGGGCGTGGTGCAGCGCGAGGGAGAAGTGATCCACGTCATCGCGGATCGCATCCATGACCGCACGGCCATGCTGCGCGAGGTCGGTGAAATCGACATGCCGCGCCTAACCAGCCCCGGCGACGGCGCCACCCACGCCGGCTCACCCGACCGCGGTGAGACGGGATGGAAGCCCAAGCCACGCAGCCTCTACCATCCACCCTTTCGCACCGGGTGCGACCCGGAGGAGGTGATCCCGATCCGCAGCCACGACTTCCACTGAACCGGACCTGCCGCCGCGACCCGGCCACCGTACCGACCTTTTCGCCCGCACAAGATGAGACTTCATGGTCGGACAACCCAAGCACCTGTCGGATCTGGCCCGGATCGAGGCGGACGTGCGGATCACCTGCCGCGAGTGCGGCTTCGAAGAGGACTGGCAGCGCGACGCCTTTGCCCGGCATCTGTTCGCGTTGGGCGCGAGCCAGGTCTGGTCGGAGATCACCCGTGCCTTGCGATGTCGGCGCTTTGGCTGTGGTTCAACGAACCTGCGCGCCGCGGCGGTCCCCTTTGCCCGCCGCGCAGCCAATATGCCCAGGCGGGTCGGCCGGCTGGACGCTCACCTGCTCGACACGGCGATGAAGGTGCTGGAGCAGGCGGTTCACACTTCTCGGGGGCGGGCGGTCGCCACCCTGGAACTGCGGCTCGCGCTGCTTGTGGTGTACCGATACTCGCATGATCGCGACGGCGTTCGCCATTTCTGGCAACGCGCTTCCGCCGCTGACCGGACGGTGGACGACGGTTTGGTCGAGCCACTACGCTCGATTCGTCATCGCCTGGTGCAGGCCGGATGGCTGGCGCCTGCGATCCTGGTCGATGTTCCCCGCACCTGGCCCTGGAACTCGCCCCCGCCGTCCGGATGGCTGGTGGCCGAAGAGGATGGCTAGCCAGTCGCACCACCCTGAAGCGGTCACCGCCTGCGTAGTCTCCCGCGAAACAACCCGCGCTCAGCCAAGGGCTCGAACATCTCGTCCGGTCCCTCTGGGTCGAGAAGCTCGTTGTCGGCAAGCCAGGTGAAGGTCGGCCCGAGTTCCGGCAATTCATACTCGCGGAGCGTCTTGCCTGGCTTGCGCAATGCCTCGATGCCCGCGATCAGGCTGCCGTTCTGCTCGACCGCCGCGCTAACATCGTCCAGCTCACAACCCAGGTGCTCGGCCAGCAAGTCATCGCGCAACCGAAGCGCCAGTTCCGCCACCTTTGCCGCGTCGTTATCCCTCGCATCGAGGATCACGTCACATTCCGTGTCGAGCTTCATCGAGCGATTGTTGATGTTGGCGGACCCGATGCGGACCGTGCGATCGTCAACCACCATAATCTTGGCGTGCACATAGATCGGCTCGCCGCCAGCGGTGTACGGGTGATACATTCGAAGGCGGCCATGGGTGTCCAGAGCCCGCAACGCCTTCATCAGCCGCGCCCGGGCGCTGTCCATCGCGATCGGCTGTAACCAGCCTTCGGCCGTTTGCGGGTTGATGATGACGAATTCCGGGCCGTGGGCCTCTTGAAGCCGCCGACCGATCGCCTCCGCAACCCGGCGCGAGGCGAAATACTGGCTTTCTATGTACACGTGCCGGCGCGCATGGGCGATCTGGGACAGGAACAGCTTCTCGATCTCGTCCACCGGTTCCTGGTCGTCCATCACCGGAATCGTTCGCGCAATGCCGATCTGGGCGTCTTCGATGTCTGTGGGCAGATTGTCGGGCCAGCATGAATCGCGGGGTGATGTCGGCGACAGCTGCGTGCCGGTCGCTCGATGCCAACGGTCGCGGCAAAGATCGCCCAGTGCCAACGCCGCCGGGCCTGCAACCGCCGTGGTTGCGTCGTGCCACGGCTTGTACGGGCGACCAGCCGGCGTCCGTCGTCCTGGCTCGCCGTCCCGATGTTTGCGGGTGTCCCAACGCTCGCCCGTCATGTCGATCCCGCCGCAGAAGGCGAAGCAGTCGTCGATCGCCACGATCTTCTGGTGATGCGAGCTGCCGGTCGGGTGATGGGTGTCGAGCTTGGTGTGAATGCGAGGGTGCCGCATCCATTGCAGCATGGTGATCAGGGTCGTGCCCCGGAACAGTGACTTGAACGCGCCCACGTCCCAACGCAACAGGTACAGCTCCAGCCCGGGAGTGCGGTCGACCAGCCAGTACAGGAAGTCGCCGATCTGAGCCGGCTCACCCCGCTCGCGCTCGGTCCGGTTCAATACAATCCGGGCATCGAAATCCCACCCAACCAGCATGATCCGCGAACGGGCCTGAAGCAACGCGACCCGAGCAACTTCGAAGTAGCGATCCGCATCGACGATGACGCTGAAACGGCTGGCATGCTCACGTCGCCACAGCGCCTGTTCGCCCTTGTTCACCATGCCGGTCCCCCTTCTTAGGCGCCGCTGCGGCCCATCTCGGATCGCTTAGCGCCGCGACAGGCGACGTCCAGTACGGGACCGTTACGAATTCTGTCCGCCACACCAGCTTGCGACGGGGCGCTGCCGGGGTCGCCTCCTGGCCAGGACGGCGAAAACAGGCTGCTGAGCGGCGTATCGGAGGCGAGATGCCACAAGACCTGTAGGAAAGGCCGTTCGATGAGCGGATCATGCTCACTCACAATTCCGGCATGACCCGAGGAGTAGGCGTCCGCAACTGTTCGGCACACGATTGCCCCAAAATCGTCGAGGGCTTACAATTTCAGGTCGGCAGCATATCCGGTCAGTTCCAGGTACCCTCTGCCCGTTATGGTGCGAACAGCGCCTTCCCAGTACACGGGCTGTCCGGCCGCACGAGCGTCCACCTCCTGGTCGGAGAACATCGGTTGAAGGGGAAAGCGTCGAACGCCGCCGGGGAGACGGACGCTCAGCATCTGTGCCACCGGATAGAGAGCACCGGTTCGCGCCGAGCGCCACGTCGCCTTTGGCGTGAACGTCACGTCGCCGGGAGCCAAACGTATAACCTGCCCATCAGGTCGGCGGTACGAGCCGCCTGCCCACAGCACCCCTCCGCCTTTGCGGCGGATGCGGAATGCCATCAGCGCGCCGCCATCGTCGAGGTTGAGCCCCGTCCAGTCCCATCCGGATGCGTCAGGGGCGAGGTAGTCGGACGACCACTCGCGGTCGAGCCAGGCCTCTCCGGTCATCCGCTCCGCCTTGCCGGCGCGAGCAACGGTGCCCGCGACCGAAAGGTGCGGAACCGAGTAGTAGTAGCTCGCCTGTTCAGGTTTAGGCCCCTTGCGGCTGTACCCATTCTCGCCCTGGGCAAGCGGCGGCTGAGTGGGTCGAAAGCGAAGGTCGAGGGAGAACTCGCGACCGCTCACCCGGCTCGCGAATCGGCCGTCGGATAGGCGGCGAAAAGTCCAGCCATTCAGCCCCACGGCCGCGGTGCCGGTTGCCGCGCCCGCCAACCCGAAGCCGGTTCGTGCCGCGCGCTCGGCATGAAGGATGCGGCCCAGCGCTGGGTCCGACAGCGCGGCATGGGCGAAGATCACCTGGTGCGGCGCGAAACGGCTCGGGTTGTTCGCGCCGGCATGCGGGTTCACGCGAAAAAAGGTGACCTGAAAGCCGACGTCGCGACCATCCGCGCCCTTTAGCCAGCCGGTTACATACCACCATTCGGTGCGAAACGCGGGGTGCGCGCCATGATCAACCGGGAAGCTGAGGCGGATCCCTGGGCGCACGACGGGGTAGGGTGGAGCGGCGGCGATCCCGGCGACAGCCACGGCGGCGAGGACCGCTCGCATCACCAATCCTCCCGAACAGCCGCGACCGCGTCCGACGCGGTTGCGCGCCGCCCGGCGAGCATCGCTGTCATTGTTGCCGCGCCAACCAGCGCTGCTGTGACGCCGACCATCGTCCCGAACGGCCAGCGCGTGGCCATGGTCCAGTTGAACGACTGCGGGTTGATGACATGGATCAGCACTTGCCCGAGCAGCGCGCCTAGCGCGACGCCCGCAACCGCGCCGATAAGCCCGAGCAGGGCGCCCTCGGTCGCAAGCATCTCGGTTATCTGCCGTCGGGTGAGCCCCAAATGTCGCAGCATGCCGAATTCCTTGCTGCGCGCGATCGTTTGCGCGGACATGGTGGCCGCGACGCCCGCCAGCCCGACCAGGATCGCCACTGCCTCGAGCACATATGTGATCGCGAAACTGCGGTCGAACAATCGTAGCGCGAAACGGCGCAGCGTTGCCGGTTCGGTGACAGCAACCCCGGGCGGCAGCCTTGCCATCAGCGAGCGGCGCACGACGTCAGTTTGGAATCCTGGAGCAACGGTGATCGCCGCTTCGTCGCGCAACTTGTCCCCAGTGAGGCGGGCATAGTCCAAATCGCGTATCACTATCGCACCCTGCTGGCGGGCATAGTCGCGCCAAATCCCGGCAACGCGAAACCGCCTCGAACCGCCGATTGGCAATGCGACGTCGCTGCCCGGCGACCAGCCGTATAGCCATGCCGCAGGTTCCGAAACCCACACCGGCGTGGTGCGTGCGGGCACCGGTGCCTTGTCCAGCAGCACCAGCGACGGATCGCCCGCGTTACTGCTTACCGGCCGCGCGATCAGGATCACCGGCGGGCGGTCCGGTACGATGGTCAGGGGCAGTTGTCGGCTGAATGCGGCCCGGGCAATGCCGGGCGTGGCCGCGATCCGTTGCTGGGCGGCCGGATCAAGGTCGCCGCCGTCCGCACGCATGTACAGGTCCGCGGACAGAACCTGTCCCAGCCAGCTGTCCACGGCGCCACGGAAGCTCGTCACCATGGTGGCCATCGCGATCATCAGGGCGGTGGACGCGACGATGCCGCAGAGCGCTATTGCAGCCTGTCCGGGGGCGCCATGGACATGGCGAAGTGCCAGCAGCCGGGGCGCCGTGCCGAGGTCGCGGTCCTGCCACGGCGACAGCAGCCTCCGAACGAGCCAAGGCACACCGACGACGCCGCCTGCGAGCAGTAGCGCCATGGCGGTGAACCCGAACACCGGGAGACCGTTAATTGCAGGAAGCAGCGCCGCTACACCGCCGCCAAGCAGCAGGAGAAGCGCCGGCCGCCAGGGGACGGGCGCGCGTGGATCAAGGACATCGCCCGCGTTCTTCAGCGCTGCTGCCGGTGCAGCACGAGCCGCAGCGCGCGCTGGCAGGATGCTTCCGAGCAGGGCCGCCGCCAGACCCAACGCAAAAAAGGCCCCAGCAGCTAACGGCTGGAACACGACGCGCGCCGTGCCTCCGGCGAAGTAGCCGCCGCCGAGGTCGCCGCCGAACAGTCGCAGCGCCGCCACTGCCATGGTGTAGCCGACTGCGAGCCCGATCGCCGCGCCGACCACGCCGATGATAGCGCCCTCCAGCGCCACGGCAGCGATGATGCCGCGTTTCGGCAGCCCGAGCGTGCGAACTAGCGCGAAGGCGCGCAATCGTCGGGTCACGGACAATGACTGCGCGGAGAAGACCAGGAACCCTCCCGTGAGCAGCGCCACCAGCGCCAGCATGTCGAGGTTGACCCGATACGCCCGGCTGAGCGCATCGCCCTGCCGCGCCTCCGTCTCTCCCGTCGCCACGACCGCTTCGGCCCCAAGTAGGCGAACCAGTGCCGTATCGGCTGCGGTACGGTCGTCCAGCTTCAGGTCCAGCCTATCGAGCCGGCCGAGCTTTCCGAATGACCATTGCGCCCCGGCGATGTCCATTGCTCCGATCGCCTGCCCGTCGGGCACTCCGGGCAGCGTACCCGCGACAAGGAGGCTGACCGCGCGACGGTTTGCAAGGACCCGGAGCCGCTCGCCGACCCGTGCGCCGGTTGCTGCCAGGGCGGTACGCGACAAAAAGAGCGCGTCGCCGGCGAACACGTCGTCACTGCCCGTATCGGGGCCGCTCGATCGCGCGCCAACCAGGCTCGGCGTCACCGCTGCGGCCCGGATCACGTCGAGGCCGAGAAGCTCGAACCGGGCGCGTCCGGCTTTGGCAGACAAGCGCACAACTGGGCTGGCGTCGGCGACGCCCGGCGCGGTCGCAACCCGCGGGTAGAGCCGCTCGTCGAAGCCGAGTGGGCTTCGTGCGCGGACTTGCAGGTCGGCGGCGCCGTTCACCCCCGTCACCGCCTGCTCGAACGAGGCGAGTGCGGAGCCGTTCACCAGATGAACGGCGAAGCCGAGCGCGACCCCTACGGCGATGGCGACGGCCGTGGCGGCGAAACGGCCCGGGTGCCAGCGCCATTCGCCTGCAACCAGCCAGGCAAGGGCCAGCCTGGACCTAAGCAGCCCAGCCTCAGCCATCGATTGGCGTCAGGCCGCGCGCGGTGAGCATCAGCACCCGATCAGCCACCGCTGCAGTCGCTGCCGAATGGGTGACGATTACTGCGGCCGCCCCGCGGGACTTCACCGCACGCGCAAGCAGGTCGAGAACGCGGCCCGCCGTCTCAGGATCGAGATTGCCGGTCGGCTCGTCGGCCAGGATCACTGCCGGCCGGTGCACCAGCGCCCGCGCGATGGCGACCCGCTGTAATTCGCCGCCGGACAGGTCGCGCGCATAATCACGCCCGCGATCGCCGAGGCCGACCTCCGCCAGCACCACGCCCGCCTGTGCCTTGGCAGCGGCGCTGTCTGGCGAGATCAGCGCAAGCGGCAGCGCCACGTTCTGTTCCAGGGTGAGATAAGGCAGGATGTGGAAAGCCTGGAAGACGAAGCCGATCCGCTCACGTCTGAGCTTGGTGCGTGTCTCATCATTCAGGGGGCCAAGCGCGACGCCTTCGATCCGGATCTCCCCCGCATCGGCGTCGTCCAGCCCGGCCAACATGTTAAGCAGGGTCGACTTGCCAACGCCTGACTCGCCGGTGATCGCGACGAGCTCACCCGGCGTGACGGTTAGCGAAAGGCCGGTGAACAGCTCGCGGTCGATTCCCACCGTCTTGGCCAAGCCGCACGTCTCAATTGCCCGCATGGTCGCTCAACGACCGTGCATGCGCTTCGGTCCGAGCCTGATGTCGTGATCTGAGCAGCGCTGACCGCCATCGTGGCAAGAATGTCGCGGCGGACGCCGGATCGGCACGCACGTATTTTCCCCGTCATGACGGAAGTGCCGCGCAGGCACGATACACCTGCAGCGGACCGGAGGACATGGGTCTCGTCGGCCGTGCGATGCAGGGGGTCGGACATATGCAGAGCAAGATGATCCGCGGATTGACGATCGGCTCGGCGGCAGGAGCGTTGCTGGTCGCGGCTTCCGCCACGGCTCAGACGACGGGCGCCGCACAGGAGGCGGACAGCGCACAGCGTGCGGAGCCGGACAAAGGCCTGGTCGACACGACGGAGCCGCAGGGCGATGACGTCGTGGTGGTGGGTACGGCCGGTGGCGGCACCCGACGCCAGGATGCCGCCTTTGCTGTCACCACGCTCAACAACGATGCGATCGAGCGCGCCGCGCCCAACAGCACGGCCGACCTGCTCCGAACGGTCCCAGGCGTCATGGCGGAAAGTTCAGGCGGCCAGAACGGCGCAAACATCTTTGTGCGCGGCTACCCATCGGGAGGCGACGCGCAGTTCGTCACCTTCCAGTTCGCAGGCACGCCGATTTTCGCGCCGCCGACGCTATCGTTCCTCGAAAACTCGCAGCTGATCCGCCTGGACGAAACGGTGCAGCGCGTGGAGGCGGTGCGCGGCGGCACAGGCGCACTTTTCTCAAACGGCCAGCCCGGCCTGACGGTGAACGTGGTACCGCGGATAGGAGGGTCGGAGTTCAAGGGCTTCGCCAAGGGATCCTACACCGACTACGACGAGATCCGCGGAGACGCCTGGATTTCGGGGCCGCTCGGCGGCGACACCGGCTTCATGGTCGGCGGCTATTACGCCCAGAGCAACGGCATCCGCGATCCGCGCTATCGGGCCGAGAAGGGTGGGCAGATCACCGGCAATATCCACCATGATTTCGACGGCAACAGCTTTGTCGAGGTTTATGCCCGCTACCTCAACGATCGCGGCCAGTGGCTGCTACCGATCCCGGTCGTGTCGAACGACGGCAAGATCAGCGAATACCCCGGCTTCGACGGCGGCAAGGGCACGCTGAACGGGCCGGAGACGCGGCGAACCACCACGCTGGTCGGCCGGGATGTAGATTTGGCGGAAGGGCGCGGGGCCAAGGTGATCAACACCGGCATCACCTTCGACTACGAATTGGCCGAGGGCTTTCGCTTTCGCGAACGGACGAGCTATCTTGGCGGCCACGCCGACACGCTGGGCCTGGTGCCGGTGGCGGCGCCGGTCAGCGCGTCCGCCATGGCGGTGACGTTGGGCGGTGCGGGCTCCACGCTTACCGGGCTCAGCTACGTCAACGGCGGCGGCGCTGTCTCGACCGGCGCGGACACGCAGGTGCTGCGCGCCGGCATCTGGGAAGTGCGCAAGAAGATCTCGTCCTTCGTGTCCGACACCGCGTTGGAATGGAAGGCTGGGCCGAACAAGCTCACCGGCGGCGTGTTCTATACCAATTACACGTCGTATGACGTGTGGGCACTGGGTAATCAGGTGCTGCTGACCGGGACTCCGAACGCGCGGTTGCTCAACCTGACCCTGACCAATGCGGCCGGCACGGCACAACAGGCGACGCTGCGCGGCTTCACCAGCGGCCCGGCGTTCCAGGTGCGTGCGCATTACGATGGCGAAGACACAGCCTTCTACGCGGTCGACGAGCTGGAGATCACGCCGGAGCTGAGGGTCGATGGCGGGGTCCGGTACCAGCGGCACAGCGTCGACGCGACGCTTCAAACCTCGGGGCCCACCGTCAACCTCGATGGCAACGTCAACACGCTGTACGACAACGCCGTCACCTTGTTCGGCAGTCCGCGAACGATTCGCTACCGCGATAACGCGTGGTCATGGACGGCAGGCGCGAACTACGACTTTACCCGATCACTTGGCGTTTACGTCCGCTACAGCCGCGGCAATAGCTTCCCGCAGTTCGACAATCTGCGCGAAGCATCGGCCACCAACATCGCGAACAAGACGGGCCTGGCACAACGAGCCGAGGTCGACACCTATGAAGCGGGGTTGAAGCTTTCGACCCAGATCGCGAACCTGTACGCTACCGTATTCCACAACAAGTTCGACGGGCTGGCGACCACCACGCTGATCGACAACGTGCCGGTCAGTTCCAATGGCGGCGCCAAGGCGACGGGCGTCGAGGTGGAGGGCGCGCTGCGGCCATTCGCGGGCTTCAGCCTGACCGCGGCGGGCACCTGGCTCGACGCGACGTACCGGGGCTTCTTCACCGGCAACGGCACGATCGACAACACCGGCAACCGCGTCCAGCGTCAGCCCAAATGGATGTGGCGGGTGACGCCCGCCTATGAACTGCCGGTCGGCGGCCTGCGTCCCTCGCTGTTCGCGACGCTGCAATATACCGGGAACCGCTTCTCCGACCCTGAGAACCTGCAAACGCTGCCGCACTTCTACCAGCTGGATGCCGGCGTGTCGGTCGATATCGGAGAGCGACTGCGGCTCCAGGTCACCGGCAACAACCTGACCGATAAGCTCGGCCTGACGGAGGGCAATCCGCGGATCATCGGCGGGCAGGGGTCGGGTCCGATCCTAGCGCGTCCCATCCTCGGGCGCTCCTTCCGGTTCAGCGCCGCGGTGAATTTCTGATCGCATGGACCGACGTGATGTTCTGAGGGGGATGGCGGGGGCGGCGGCGGTGTCTGTCGCCTCTGCGTCCATGGCGCAGGGCGGCGCGAAGCGTCGCAACGTCCTGCTGCTCGTTTCCGACGACCAGGGGCTCGACCTCGGCTGTTACGGTGTGCCCATTCGAACGCCCCGGATCGACGCACTGGCGCGCGCCGGCACTCGCTTTACGCAAGGGTTCGCAGCGGTGTCGTCGTGCAGCCCGAGCCGGGCGGTGATCAATACCGGCCTCTACACTCACCAGAACGGGATGTACGGGCTCCAGCACGACGTCCATCACCAGTCGTTGCTACCCGGCATCGAGACGCTGCCCTCGCTGCTGCGCCGCGCAGGCTATGCGACGGCGCTGGTCGGCAAGAAGCATGTCGGGCCGGACAGCGCCTTTCCCTACGAGGTCGAGCTGGTGCCCGAGCGATCGGGCATCCGCGACGTGCGAGAGCTGGCGATCGCGGCATCCAGCTTCATCCGGTCGAGCGATGATCGGCCGTTCTTTGTGACGGTTGCGTATAGCGACCCGCATCGCGCGGCGGTGGACTATGGCAACGACCGTCCATGGCCCGGCGTGAAGCCGGTCGCTTATGATCCCCGTCGTGTCGCTATCCCCTCGCACCTGCCGGACCTGCCCGCGGTCAGGCAGGACCTTGCCGACTATTACGAGTCGTTGAGCCGCCTGGATGCGGGCGTCGGCATGATCCTGGACGACCTCGCCGATATTGGCCGCGACGCCGAGACCCTGGTGATCTTCCTCAGCGACAACGGCCGACCGTTTCCGGGCGCCAAGACCAACCTGTACGATCCTGGGTTGCACCTGCCGCTGATCATTCGCGCGGCCGGCATAGGCGGAGCGGTGAACGACGCCTTGGTAAGCTGGACCGACATTACGCCGACCGTGCTCGACTGGACGGGCGTGGCGCCTCCCGCTGCCTATCGGCTCTCGGGCAAGTCGCTGCTCCCGATCATGGGAAAGAGCGGCGACCCGAGCCGCGATGCGGTGTTCGCGAGCCACGACTTTCACGAGATCAATCAGTATTATCCGATGCGGGCCATCCGCACCCGCACGCACAGCTATATTCTCAATCTCGCCTGGCAACTGCCGTACCCGATCGCGGGCGACGTTGCAGGATCACCATCATGGAAGGCGATCAGCGCGGACCCAGCTATTCGGCTCGGGCGTCGGACCCAGGCGGCGTATCTTCAGCGGCCCGCGGAAGAGCTCTATGATCTCACGCGCGATCCGGACGAGCTAGTGAACGTCGCGGCCGATCCGGCGCTTGCGACGATCAAGGCCGAACTCGCGGAACGGCTGCGAGCGACCCGTGCTGCAACCAAGGATCCGTGGCTGGCCGGGCAAACCGACCCTTATTCCCACATGGGCCAGCATCAGTGACTGTTGATCGCCGGGGCGTGCTCCTGGCCGGCACAGGCGGTGCTTTCGGCCTTTACAGCTGGGCGGCCGGAGCAGCGGCGCCCGCACCGAAGCGGTTAAAGCTCAGGCGTAGACACGGCGTGCGGCCGAAGAACATTCTGGTCGTGCTGACCGACGACCACCGGTACGACGCAATGGGGTTCATGAAGGCGCAAAGCTTTGGCGACACGCCAACGCTCGATCGGCTGGCGCGCGAGGGCGTCCACTTCCGCAACGCTTTCGTGACAACAGCACTTTGCTCGCCCAGCCGCGCATCGATCTTCACCGGCCTGTATGCACACCAGCACCGCGTGGTGGACAACAACCACCCGATCCCGCCCGGCCTGATCTATTACCCAGAATATCTTCGCGCCGCCGGATATGAGACCGCGCTCATCGGCAAGTGGCACATGGGCGTGGAGACCGACACGCCGCAGCCGGGGTTCGATCGCTGGGTCAGTTTCAAAGGGCAGGGGGACTACTTGCCCGGCCCGAACGGGCTCAACGTCGATGGCGCCAAGGTTCCGCAAAGGGGCTACATAACCGACGAACTCACCGATTATGCGCTCGACTGGATCGGGAAACGATCGGGCAAGCGGCCGTGGATGCTGCACCTGGCGCACAAGGCGGTGCATTCCGAGTTCATTCCGGCCGAACGGCACAAGGGCCGCTACACCAACCAGACCTTCCGGTATCCCGATAGCATGAGGCCCAAGGTGCCAGGCCGGCCGATGTGGGTGGAGAACCAACGTAATAGTTGGCACGGCGTCGGCTATCCGTACCACGGTACGCTGGACGTGGGTGATTATTACAAGCGGTACATGGAAACCCTGCTCGCGGTCGACGAAGGGCTGGCGCGGATCATGGACCTGCTGGCCAGGCGCGGCGAACTCGACGACACGCTGATCCTCTACATGGG
Organism: Sphingomonas aerophila; assembly: GCF_014199305.1. Lineage (GTDB taxonomy): Bacteria > Pseudomonadota > Alphaproteobacteria > Sphingomonadales > Sphingomonadaceae > Sphingomonas > Sphingomonas aerophila. Next base: position 136,488 of record NZ_JACIJK010000002.1, on the reverse strand, counting down.
CGACAACGGCTTCATGTTTGGCGAACATGGCCTGATCGACAAGCGCGCGGCATATGAGGAGTCGATGCGCGTGCCGATGCTGATGCGCTGCCCATCGCTTTTCGGGCCGGGAGAGGTCAGCCAGGTCGTCGCCAACATCGACGTGGCGCCGACGATGCTCGCCGCCGCCGGCTTGGTGGCGCCAGATGGGTTAGCGGGCGCTGATATGCTGCCATTGGCGCGTGGCGAAGAAGCACCTTGGCGCACCGAATTGATCTATGAATATTATTGGGAGCGCAACTTCCCGCAGACGCCAACCGTGCATGCGCTCCGTGAGGACAGGTACAAGTATGTCCACTTTCACGGCATCTGGGACGTGGACGAGTTGTATGACCTCGCTACCGACCCGAACGAAAACAATAACCTTCTCGCGCGCCCTGGGCATGAAGAGTTGGCCGAACGAATGAGTGCCAAGCTATTCCGCTTGCTGGAAGAAACCGGCGGCATGCAGATCCCGCTCAGCGCAGACGCTGGCGAGCGCAATGAGTTACGCGATCCAAAGGGGCCGGCGCAGGCACCGTTTCCGCCGCGCTTCTTTCGTCCGCCGGGGACATAACACACCCTCCTGCCAGGGCACCGCTGCACGCCTGACCAACAGCGCGGGCTGGGACGTAAGCGGCCGGCGGAGTGAGCCGGACATGGGCACACCGGCGGACTTTGGCGGCGTGGTCCGGCCGGACTTTCGCGCTGTTTCTTTAATGACCACTATCGTCGCGACCGGCGTAGTAGCGGCGCTCAGAGCGTGGTGGCCAAGGTGGACAACGGTGCTGTCCGGCCGTTCTGCTAAGTGCACTCAGCCGATATACCTTCTGCGCAGACGTAAGGTACCGACGCCACCATTGCTCATGAGATCGAGCTAGCCATGCGGCGGATCGCCAGGGTTGGGGCTGATGCGTCGTATGTACGTTGACGCCACCGCCGAAAACGTGGCAGTTGGCCGACACATCGCATGCGGACCGTGACCGGGATTGTAGACCGGGAGCCGCAGGCGGCCAAAACAGCGCTGAGCCGTTGTTCAGCGGGTGTAGCTCAATGGTAGAGCAGAAGCTTCCCAAGCTTACGACGAGGGTTCGATTCCCTTCACCCGCTCCAGGTTCGGCTTACCTCGGCCGCTCAGGCCAAGCGGCCTCTATAAACGGAATGCGTGTCGTGTTCCTTCGCACTTGCGGAACGTCGTTTCGTGTGCAAGTTATTAGGCGATACTTGGGAGTGCTTCGATGAAGATCGTTAACATGTTTGCGGCTGCTGCCGCCCTTTCGCTTGCCGCCGCTCCTGCCCTCGCAGCGCCGGCTAATCCCGCTGCTAGCCTGTCGGTTGCGAAGTCGGTTCGCGCCAGCAGCGTCAAGGGCAAGGACCAGCTTGCTGGTGGCGGCCTGATCGTTGCCCTGATCGCGGCGGCTGCCGTGGTTGTCGGAATTGTGGTCGTTGCCGACAACGATGATAACAGCGACAGCAACTAATCGTTTGATCAGCTTGAGGTTGCGAAAGGGGGCCGCCAGGCCCCCTTTTTTTGTGCTATCGACGTGTGCGTCAACGTTTGGGCCGGTCAGCCGGGTTCGTCTGGTCCCGCTTGGTACACTGCTAAAGCCTGGCGGCGTGTGTAGACGATCTCCACCGGGCGGCGGCCTGGCTGGAGCTCACCCAAGCGGGCGCTGAGATCTTCGTTTGTGAGCGGGGCAGGCTTTTCGCACTTTACGTATAGTGTGGAACGTCGGCGCTAATGCCAAGTTGAGTGATCGGTTCCGGAGGCAGCATGTCCGCACAGATCAGCTACATTATCAATTCCCGTTACATGAAGTGTGGCAAAGCTCCTGCCGTTCACGCTGTTGCGGAATTGGCAGCGTGACCGGGGCCGCTGTCCGAAACAACGAGGCCGAGCAGCGCTATGAATTGCCGGTCGACGGTGATGTCGCCATTGCCGCGTACGAGCTGGCCAGTGACCGAGTGGTGTTCACTCACACAGTCGTGCCGGAGCGTCTCGAAGGGCAGGGGATCGGCAGCCGCCTGATCGCAGCAGCCCTGTCCGATGTGCGCAAGCGCGGATTGCGGGTCGTACCGCAATGCCCGTTCGTTGCGGCTTATATCGAACGACATCCCGAGGAGCGCGACCTACTCGGCTGATTGACCTGCTCAGCTGCGATAATCAGCGTTGATCGATATGTAGCCGTGCGTCAGGTCGCAGGTCCACGCCGTTGCGCGACCATCGCCCAGGCCAATGTCGACACCGATCTCGATCTCCTGTCCGCGAAGGTGCTTGGCCACCGGTGCCTCGTCATAGTCCGGCACTGCTAGTCCGTCGCGGGCGACCTGTGTCGCGCCGAATCGAATGGCTAGCCGGTCGCGCTCCGCTGGTTCGCCGGCCTTGCCGACGGCCATTACCACACGGCCCCAATTGGCATCGCCGCCGGCGATGGCCGTCTTGACGAGGGGCGAGTTGGCGATGCTCATCGCGATCCGGTGCGCCGACCGGTCGCTCTCAGCTCCTTGGACGTCGACCTGGATGAACTTGGTCGCTCCCTCCCCATCGCGGACCACTAGATGCGCAAGCTGGAGGCAAAGGTCGGAGAGCGCGGCCCGGAACGCATCGGCGCCGGCGTCTTCGTCTGCCGTGATTGTAGCATTGCCGGCTGCACCCGTGGCGAAGGCAAGCACCGTGTCGCTAGTAGAGGTATCGCTATCCACCGTAATGCGGGAAAAGCTGGCCTCATTCGCGGCGGTCAGCGCCCGTTGGAGGTAAGCTGGCTCGATCGCCGCGTCCGTGAAGACGAAGCCGAGCATCGTCGCCATGTCCGGAGCGATCATTCCCGAACCCTTGATGATCCCGACCAGCGTAATCGTTTTCCCGTCCACGATGGCGCGTGTCACCGCTGCCTTGGGGAAGGTGTCGGTTGTGCCAATCGCGTCGGTGGCGGCGCGCCAATCGCATGGTTGAGCCGTAAAGGCCGCGTCCAACCCGGCTTCCGCCTTGTCGATCGGCAACGGTACGCCGATCACGCCGGTCGACGCGACGAACACGTCTGACGGCTGGCAGCCGAGGTGTCCGGCGGCGCGCGCGGCAATTGCTTCAACAGCGGCGCGCCCGCGATCACCGGTGAAAGCGTTCGAGTTGCCGGCATTGACCACCAGCGCGCGCGCTTGCCCCAGAACCAAGGCCTTGCGGCACCATTCCACCTCGGGCGAGGGGCAGCGGCTCTGCGTCGTGACGCCCGCGACCGACGTGCCCGGGGCCAGTTCCGCAAAGGTCAGGTCGCAACGATCCCATTCCTTGTAACGCGCCCGCGCCACGCGGAGGGTGACACCCTCGATCGCCGGGAGTTCGGGGAAGGCTTGAGCAAGGGGCGAGGTGTTCATACGGTTCCCATAATCCCGGCAGACACGGTGGCAATCGGCGTGTCGCGTGGTTGAATACCGATCGGCGACAGGGCTGCGGCCCATTGCGCAGGTTCGGAACGTGAGAAGGCGTCGCCATCCCTTCGATGGTGGTGGACTGACGCGCCTCAGCTTCCTATGTCCACGAACAGGCCGCCGATGAATCTTCTTCTCCTCCTGTCTGCCTTCCTGACCGCGCTCACCGGCGCGATCACTGGCGTGCGGCCGGCGCAGACTGCCGCAGCGCAGGAGCAGGTGGTTAGTGCCGCCCGTGTGCTGAAGGCATATGCCGAAACAAAGGTGGCAAGGCCCGCACAGGGGTGGCCTGGACTCAGCCTGTTGCCGACCTCCGCGGAGCGGCCCTTTGCTCCGCTCGCTACTGTACCCGCGTTTGGACAGCGCCGCCGCGAATAGCGACTGACGCTATGCTGTCCTGCCGGCCGCTTGTCGGCACTGGTCTATTTTCGCGGGCATCCCATGCCTGCCGCTCATCCATATAGGAATTCAGCCATGCTCGGTGGCCTCGCCAAATCGTTCTTCGGGTCTTCCAACGACCGGTACGTCAAGTCGCTCAACCCGTTGCTCGCCAAGATCGCCTTGTTCGAGCCGTCGCTGCAGGCGATGGACGACGCGACGCTTGCCAATCAGACCGTGCTGTTCCGTGAGCGGCTGGCGAACGGGGAGAAGCTCGACAACCTGCTGCCCGAGGCGTTCGCCACGGTGCGGGAGGCGGCTAGTCGGGTACTTGGCCAGCGCCACTACGACGTGCAGATGGTCGGCGGTATCGTGCTTCACCGAGGCGAGATCGCAGAAATGCGGACGGGCGAGGGCAAGACCCTTGTCGCCACGCTTGCGACCTACCTCAACGCGCTGCCGGGCGATGGCGTCCACGTCATTACTGTCAACGACTACCTCGCCAGCCGCGACGCAGAGTGGATGGGGCAGGTGTACCGCTTCCTGGGCCTTTCGGTCGGTGTGATCGTGCCGAACCTTACGGACCAGCAGCGCCGCGACGCCTATACCGCCGACATCACCTACGGCACGAACAACGAGTTCGGCTTCGACTATCTGCGCGACAACATGAAGTATGCGCGCGCCCAGATGGTGCAGCGTCCGTTCGCGATGGCGATCGTCGACGAGGTCGACTCCGTCCTGATCGACGAGGCGCGTACGCCGCTGATCATCTCAGGCCCGACCGATGACAAGTCCGACCTGTACATGAGCGTCGATGCGATCGTGAAACAGCTCGTCCCCGACGACTACGAGAAGGATGAAAAGCAGCGCTCGATCATCCTGACGGAGGATGGCACCGAGCGGGCCGAGCGGCTGCTGGAGGCCGCCGGGCTGCTACAGGGCGCGAACCTGTATGATTTCGAGAACACGCAGGTGGTGCACCATCTGAACCAGGCGCTGCGCGCGAACCAGATGTTCAAGCGCGACACCGATTACATCGTCAAGGATGGCAAGGTCATCATCATCGACGAGTTCACCGGCCGCATGATGGACGGGCGTCGTTGGTCGGAAGGTCTGCATCAGGCGGTGGAGGCCAAGGAGGGCGTGAACATCGAGCCCGAGAACCAGACCATGGCCTCGATCACCTTCCAGAACTATTTCCGCATGTATCCCAAGCTCAGCGGGATGACGGGCACCGCGGCGACGGAAGCGGCCGAGTTCTACGACATCTACAAGATGAACGTTGTCACCATCCCGACGAACCGGCCCATTAACCGCGTCGACGAAGAGGACGAGTTCTACAAGAACACACAGGACAAGTTCCGCGCGATCGCCAAGAAGATCCGTGAGCATGCCATGAAGGGGCAGCCGGTCCTGGTCGGCACCGTGTCGATCGAAAAGTCCGAGCTGCTGTCCGAGTTCCTGACGCAGGAGGGCGTGGACCACAAGGTGTTGAACGCGCGCTATCACGAGATGGAGGCGCACATTGTCGCGCAGGCCGGTCGCGTCGGTGCCGTGACGATCGCAACCAACATGGCTGGCCGAGGCACTGACATTCAGCTGGGCGGCAACGTCGAGTTCCGCATGTTGGACGAGCACCCTGAGTTGACGGCCGGCACCCCCGAATATGAGGAGCAGGCTGAGACGATCCGAAAGGAGATCGCTGCGGAAAAGGAAGCCGTGCTCGCGGCAGGTGGCCTGTTCGTGCTCGGCACCGAGCGGCACGAGAGCCGGCGCATCGACAACCAGTTGCGCGGCCGTTCGGGACGTCAGGGCGACCCGGGCCTGAGCCGGTTCTACCTGTCCCTTGACGACGACCTGCTGCGCATCTTCGGCCCGGACACGCTGTTCGCCAAGATGATGCGCAACAACATCGAGGACGGCGAGGCAATCGGCTCCAAGTGGCTGACCAAGGCGATCGAGACCGCGCAGAAGAAGGTCGAGGCGCGCAACTACGACATCCGCAAGCAGGTCGTCGAGTATGACGACGTGATGAATGATCAGCGCAAGGTCATCTACGAACAGCGCGCCGACATCATGGACTCCGAAACGGTCGGCGAGATGGTGGAGGACATGCGTCGTGAGACGGTGAACGAAATCGTCGGCGCGGCATGCCCCCCGGGTTCGTATCCGGAGCAATGGGACGTGCAGGGCATGAAGGCCGGCTTGAGCGAGCAGCTAGGGCTCGACCTGCCCGTGGAAGAATGGCTCCAGGAAGACGCGATCGACCCCGAAGTGGTTGAGGAACGTGTTGAGCAGGCGGCTGACGCACTGGTTGCGGAAAAGCAGGCTCAGCTTGATCCTGAAACCTGGACTTCGGTCGAGAAGTCGATCCTGCTCCAGAACCTGGACCATCACTGGAAGGAGCATCTGGCGACGCTCGATGCGCTGCGCCAGGTCGTGCACCTTCGCGCCTATGCGCAGAAGACGCCAATCAACGAGTACAAGCAGGAGGCGTTCAGCCTGTTTCAGCGCATGCTGGATCAGATCCGCCAGGATGTGACGCGCACCATCGCCTACGCGCAATTCCAGCTGGAGCCGCCGCCCTCGCTGCCCGATTTGCCTGACTTCATCACCAGCCACTTCGATCCGTTCACGGGGGATGACGATACCCGTGACATCGATGCTGGCTCGCTGGGCCTGATCCAGACCCAGATGCCGCCCTTGCAGATCGTCAGGCCGGAGGCGCCCGAACTGGGCGACGATCCTGCTTCCTGGGAGGGGCAGGTGAACCGCAATGCGCCGTGCCCGTGCGGGTCGGGGCGTAAGTACAAGCACTGCCACGGGGCGGTTGCCTGAACGAGGTAGCCAGCTGATACGAAAAGGGCCGGGCTCCCCGACGGGAACCCGGCCCTTTCAACGTCAGTCCAGGCCAATTTAGCGGCGGCGATTGCGCTCCTGACCGGGCAACACGACGCTTGGCCCGATCGTCTCGACGACACGGCGTGCGTCGAAAGCGCGCAGGTTGTCGCGCGGGATCGGCCCCTTGCGCATCACGATCTCGGCATTTGCCTCGAACCGGTCGACGGTCTGAATGTCGAAGTCATTGAAGCCGCCAAAGCCGCCACCATACCATGGGCTCCAGCCCAGGCCGCCAAACCCGCGACGATAGCCGAAGCCGCCGAAGCCACGGCCATAATAGCGCCAGGACGGACCCCAATAGCCACCAAGGCCACCATAGCCCCAGCCACCGCCGAAGCCGGGCGTGGCATAGGTGCGGCTCTGACGATCGGTGTCCCGATCGGCCATGACGAAATAGTCATAGCCCTGCTGCAGCGTCAGTTCGGCGGCGCGGAAGAACAGGTACCGTTCGACGGTGTCGCGCGACGTTGACGAGTTGCCGGCGAAGCTGACCAGGAAACGGCCCGGCTCGACCTGCCGCTCGCTAAAACCGGTACGGTAGAAGCCCTGACCGGTAGCAGGGCGGTAGGTGGTTTCGGTCGCACAGCCCGCGACCAGGAGCGCGCTCGACGCGAGCGCGCCGAGGACGACCTTGCGTCCCAACGAGAAAGACATGGATACGATCTCCATTCGCGGCGGAAGCGGCGAACTGCCGCACCATGCCGTACGGAATAAGAACGTGCGATGAACAACTTGGCTCCGTTCCCGCACGGCTCATCGTGTTGAAGAAGTGCCGATGAGATTGACCGCAATCTCACGGCGATGCGGCCGGCGGCGATGCTCAAACAGGAAGATGCCCTGCCACGTCCCGAGAACTGGCCGTCCGTCGGCAACAGGGATCGACAACTGCACGGCGGTCAAGGCGGCACGCAAATGGGCGGGCATATCGTCTGGACCCTCATCGTCATGTTCGTAGTCGCGCGACTCGGGCGCGATGCGGGCGAAGTAGCGTTCCAGGTCCCGTCGGGCGGCAGGCGCCGCGTTTTCCTGGATCAGCAACGATGCCGAGGTATGACGCAGAAACAGGGTCAGGAGGCCGACATCGATGCCTTGGCGGTCTACCCAATCCAGAACCTGATCGGTGACCTCATGCATGCCCTGGCCGGGCGTATCGACGTGGAGAATAGTGCTGGCTTGTTCCATGCCACCTCAACGGTGTTGCGGCGTGCTTGGCTCCAGCCAATATCACATGGTCGGGCCGGGTCGCTGCAAGAGCGACCCGGACCCTTTCAGTAGATGACCACGTCCATAGAGACCCCCGCCTCGTTACCTCACCCTCTCCTGGATGAACGGTCATGATGCTCCCGGGAAAGTTAATGCGCAATTACTGAGCTTGCGGGTACTGGCCGACGGGTTAGGCTCAGGCATGTTCAAGCTTCTGCACAAGGCCGCATGGCCAATCACGGTAGTGGTCCCGCTGACAATGGCTTCCGCCTCTGTTGCGCAGACCGTAGCTGACGACGCGAAGTGCCTTTTGGTCAGCAACACCTATGCGCGCACGTCGACGACTCAGGAAGCTCGCGTGATCGCAGGCTCGACCGCAGCATTCTATCTGGGACGGATCGACGGCCGGGTATCGCCGACGGCATTGAAGGCCGCTTTGGCCGCGCAGCAAAAGCTGCTGACTGCGGCAAACGGGCCTGCGATCATGAAGGCGTGCACGGAACGGCTGGGGCAGGTCGAACGCAGCGTGAGCGCGATGGCGCTTCCTGCCAATCCCCCGGCCCGGTCCCGCGGCGAGCGATGACGTTCGTGCTGCGCGCAGCAGCATATCAGGCGCGCTTATAGAAGGTGATGATCCGGCAATTATTCAGCGCCAATGCCGCCGGCAGCTTGCGACCAAGCGCAGCGCCGGTGGCTCCCTGAGTAGGATTCGAACCTACGGCCGCTCGATTAACAGTCGAGAGCTCTACCGCTGAGCTATCAGGGAATAGCCGGTGGAGGCGGCTCTATACCCGCCGATTTTCGCGATGCAACCCCTGAATGCGACGGAAGCGAGAACCGGCCATCCCGGAGCCGTTCAGGCGATGAACTGTTCCATCGTGATCCGGTCATCGAGCGCGTATTCGGGGTCGAACAACAGCGTCAGTTCACGTGCCCGGTCCATGCAGATGTCGACCTGACGCACGTCCCGAACCTCGAACTGGTCCGCCACCGCGGACACGGGCCGCTTGCCCGCATCAAGAACCCGGATCCCGATCCGCGCCTTGTCCGGCAGGATGGCACCTCGCCAGCGTCGTGGGCGGAACGGACTGATCGGCGTCAGGGCTAGCATGCCCGATCCGAGCGGCAGGATAGGCCCTTGTGCGGACAGGTTATAGGCTGTCGATCCAGCGGGCGTGGCCACCAGAGCGCCGTCACAGGCGAGCTCTGGCATGACCACACGATCATTGACGGTGATCTCCAGATTGGCGGTCTGGCGAGTTTCGCGCAGCAACGACACCTCGTTGATCGCAGCGCGCTGATGAACCCTGCCGTCGATGCCGGTCGCCGTCATGCTGAGGGGGGTGACCACAAACGGCTTGGCGCGGGTGAGCCGCTCGTCCAGCCCATGACGACGCCATTCGTTCATCAGGAAGCCCACCGTGCCCAGGTTCATGCCGAACACGGGAACAGCGGGACGACGGCGTTCGAGCATGGTGTGCAGCGTTTGCAGCATGAAGCCGTCGCCGCCCAATGCCACGATCAAATCGGGATCGTCGTCGGGCGAGACCCAGTCCCATGCATCCGCAATCTCGGCCGCGGCGGTCTGGGCAGCGGGCGTGGGCGAGGCAACAAGCGCCCTCCGCTCAAACCGGCTCATCCGCCGGTGACGCTCATGTGCCGCGCCACGGCTGGGGCTTCGTTGGACCCGATCCGGAAGTCGTGGGCTCGTGGCTTGCTCAGCAACGCCGCATCGACGGCCGCGTCAAGCGCCGCAACCCCGCCGGATCGCAACGCTGACTTCAAATCAACCTGATCGTCATGGCCAAGACACGTATAAAGCTTGCCATCGGTGGTCAGACGCACGCGATTGCAGCCATCGCAGAAATTCGCCGTGAGCGGGGAGATGAGGCCCAAGCGCGTGTTCGTACCCTCGACCCGCCAATAGCGCGCTGGGCCGCCCGTGCGGTGGCTGTCGCGGACCAGCGGAAACTCGGCTGAGAGGGCATCAAAGACGCGGGTCAGCGGTACGAACCGGTCAACACGGTCTTCGTCTATCGCACCAAGTGGCATGGTTTCGATCAGCGACAGATCGAGCCCCTCGTCGATGCACCATTGCAGCAGCGACGGTATCTCAGCCTCATTCAGGCCTGCCAGCGCAACGGTGTTGATCTTCACTCGCAGGCCGGCGTCGCGTGCCGCGAGTATTCCCTGCACCACCTGACCGACATCGCCGTGCCGCGTGATGAAACGGAAATTGGCGGGGTCGCGGCTGTCCAGGCTGACATTGACCCGCTTCATCCCGGCCGCAACCAGGCGCCCGGCATGGGCGGCGAGGCGTGTGCCGTTGGTGGTCATCGTCAGCTCGTCCAGCCCGTGGCCGACATGGCTTCCCAGACGATCAACCAATTCGCCAACGTCACGCCGGACCAGCGGTTCGCCCCCGGACAACCGAATCTTTGATACCCCGCGAGCGATGAAGCGCTCGGCAATGATGGCGATTTCTTCAAGCTGGAGCAAAGCCGAGCGGGGCAGGAACGTCATCTGCTCGGCCATGCAGTAGCGGCAGCGCAGGTCGCAGCGGTCGGTGACGGAGATCCGCAGGTAACGAATCGTGCGCCCGTGCGAATCGACCAGCTGCCGCCGGTCGGAAAGGATAGGGGCGCTGATCATGGTCACGAGCTAAGACCTGGACGCTTGGCGAACAAGTCGGTTCCCGTTTGGATGTGGCGGCGTTACATCGGCTGGCGATGGGGGACGCGGGGCAGCGACGGGGTGTGGTGCGGCTGTGGCCAGCAGCAGCAGCCACGCGACACGAAACGGCACTGGTCCGCGCAGGCTGGATCGTTGGGGACGCGCTGGCAGACATTGACGTTGTGGACCTTTCGGAGGCTCCCGACGAAGCTATCACCCGCTTGCGTGCTCTTGCTGACGCCAACCGTCCCGCAATGGCGCTTCTCGCCGATCCGTCCGACGCCGGACCTGCGGTGGCGGCGGGCGCAACCCACCTTCATTTGTTGGGCGGCGGGATAGAACTTGGCGACAGCTTGTCGGCGGCGGCACGCCTGGTGCGTGCGCGCGAGCGGCGATCCGGCGATGGCGCGCTCGGGCAGTGGCTCGCCCAGCGCCAGGGTGACTCGCAGACGCTGATCCGTGTGCAACTGCTACGGCTGGATCTGGTCAACGCGGCGCACGGACGTGACCTCGGCACGTCGTTGGTCGCAGCAGCCGAGCGACGTGTCGCTTCCGTGCTGGAGGCGCTCGCCGATGAGGACGATACGGCGCTGATTCGAGTCCCGGGCCCCGGCTTTGTTGCGGCCATAGCTGGCCCGGTGGACCTAGCGATCTTGGCTGCCGCGCGGATCGAGGAAGCACTCGATCGGCCATTCCGCTTGGAGGGCGTGGCAGTGACCTTGGGCGCTCGCATCGCGCTTGCAGGAAGTCGGCCTGACGAGCACTCCGCAGCCCTGATCGCGCGGACGGAGCGGGCTCTGGGCGACACAGGCGGGGAAGCGAACGACGAGTTGGAAGAACTCGCACTCGACCTGCATCGCGGGATGAGCGCGGGGCAGGTCACGCTGGTGTTCCAGCCACAGGCGTCTCTTGAAACCGGCCGGATTACCGGGGTGGAGGCGCTGGCCCGCTGGCAGCACCCCCGTCTGGGCGCGCTGGGGGCAGAGCGCTTGTTCGCGGCGGCCGAGCGCGGCGGCATCGCGCTTGCCCTGTCGGACCACATCCAGCGGCTGGTTCTTGCGCAGGTCGCGGCATGGCCGCCTGAGCTGTCGCGTCTGTCCGTGTCACTGAATCTTACGCCCGCTGACCTCGACCGGCCGCGCTTCGCGGAAACCTTCCTTGATCACGTCGATGCCCTCGGCCTCCCCCATGGCAGGCTGACGGTGGAGATCACGGAGACCGGATTGATGGCGGACCTGACCGCCGCGGCGGCGCTGCTGGCGACGCTTCGTGCCGCTGGATGTCGGGTCGCAATCGACGATTTCGGGACGGGCTACTCGAGCCTGGCGTGGCTCAAATCGCTCCCCGTCGACTATCTCAAGCTCGACAAGAGTTTGGCGCAGGACATTGCGGGCACGGAGCGCGACCGGGTCGTCGTGCGCGGCGCGATCGACATGGCACGATCCTTGGGGCTTTCCGTCGTGGCGGAAGGCGTTGAGACCGAGAAGCAGCGCGCGTTGTTGGCGGAGGAGGGGTGCGCGACGTATCAAGGCTTCCTGCTCGCCGAGCCGATGGATGAGCCCGCGCTAGCCGCCTGGATTGCGGGCCGATGATCCGCGCTGGCGGCATTGCCGCTGCGCTACTTACTCCATTGCTGCTGGCCGCTGCCGCCCCGGACCCGATCGGGTCGGCCATGGAGGACAGCGCCGCCGGCTGGAACGCGGGCGACCTCGGTCGTTTCATGCGGGTTTACGCCGAGGACGCCGTTTTCGTAACCTCGCGCGGGCTTGTCCGGGGCAAGGCGGCGGTGGCCGCGCGCTACCGGCCGAGCTTTGCCAAGGGCGGCAATAGCCGGGGTAAGCTAAGCTTCCGCTTCCTGGGCACACGAACCATCGATGCCCGCCATCGCCTGCTCTGGGCCAAATGGACATTGCGGGGCGCTAAGGTCGAAAGCGGGATGACGACGCTGCTGTTCGAGCGCCGCCCGGCCGGATGGCAGATCATCTCCGACCACAGCTCCTGACGCCTCAGCCCGCCGCCTTTGCCAAGCCCTTAGACAGCGACAGCGCCCCGTTCAGGCGTGCTTTGGCATCGGGCCAGGCACGCTGGAGCACCAGTTTCGAGTCCGGACGCAGCTTCGCGACGCCGCCCAGTCGCTCGACATAGGCGAGCAGCCCCGTGACGTTGGGCGGCTTGTCGCCGTGGAACGCGACCAACACGCCCTTTTGTCCGACATCCATTTTGCTGATGCAGGCGCGCTTGGCATTGAGCTTGATCTGGATGACGCTGATCAGGTTTTCGGTCGCGTCCGGCAGCGGCCCGAAGCGGTCGATCAGTTCGGCGGCGAAGGCTTCCACCTCCTGCGCCTGTTCCAGGTCGTTTAGGCGCCGGTACAGGCCCATGCGCAGGTCGAGATCGGGGACATAGTCTTCCGGGATCAGGATGGGCGCGTCGACCGTGATCTGGGGCGAGAAGTCCTTTGGCCGATTGCTGGCGAGCCCGCCCGCCTTGGCCTCCAGAATCGCTTCCTCCAGCATCGACTGGTAGAGTTCGTAGCCGACCTCCTTGATGTGCCCCGACTGTTCGTCGCCCAGCAGGTTGCCCGCGCCGCGAATGTCGAGATCGTGGCTGGCAAGCTGGAACCCGGCGCCGAGCGTGTCGAGGTCTGACAGCACGGTCAGTCGCTTCGCCGCAGCCTCCGTCATCTGCCGCTCTGGCGGGGTGACGAGGTAGCAATAGGCCCGGGTCTTCGACCGGCCGACGCGGCCGCGCAGCTGGTAAAGCTGGGCAAGGCCGAAGCGGTCGGCGCGGTTTACGATCATCGTGTTGGCGCTCGGGATATCGAGGCCGGATTCGACGATGGTGGTGGAAATCAGCACCTCGAACTTCCTGTCGTAGAAGGCGCTCATCCGCTCCTCGACCTCGGTCGGGCTCATCTGGCCGTGTGCGACGACGTAGCGGACCTCCGGCACCTCGTTGCGCAGGTACTCCTCAATGTCCGGCAGGTCGGCAATCCGCGGCGTGACAAGGAAGCTTTGGCCACCGCGATAATGTTCACGAAGCAGTGCCTCGCGCAGGACGACCGGGTCCCAGGGCATGACGTAAGTACGCGTAGCCAGGCGATCGACCGGCGGGGTCTGGATCACCGACAGCTCGCGGATGCCGCTCATCGCCATCTGCAACGTGCGGGGAATGGGCGTCGCGGTGAGCGTCAGCATGTGGACGTCAGCCTTCAGGGCCTTTAGCCGCTCCTTGTGCGTGACGCCGAAGCGCTGTTCCTCGTCCACCACGACGAGGCCCAACCGCTTGAATTCGATGTTCTTGGCGAGGATGGCGTGCGTGCCGACCACAACGTCGATCTTGCCCGCCGCCAGTGCCTCACGCGTTGCCTTGGCCTCCGAAGCCGTGACCAGCCGGGAAAGGCGGCCGATCTCGATCGGGAACCCTTCGAAGCGCGCCTTGAAGTTGTTGTAATGCTGCCGCGCCAGGAGCGTGGTGGGACAGACGATCGCGACCTGCATGCCGCCCATCGCTGCCACGAACGCGGCGCGCAACGCGACCTCCGTCTTGCCGAAGCCCACGTCGCCAACGACCAGCCGGTCCATCGGCTTGCCCGCGCCAAGATCGTCCAGCACCTCGGTGATCGCGCGGTCCTGGTCGTCGGTCTCCTGATACGGGAATCGATCAATGAAGCTCGGGTAGCCTGAGGAGTCGGGTTCTGCCACCTCGCCCGGGCGCAACGCGCGCTCCGCGGCGACCGCGATCAGTTCGCCCGCGATCTCGCGGATACGCTCCTTCATGCGGCTCTTGCGCCGCTGCCATGCCTCGCCGCCTAGGCGGTCGAGCGTGGCGCCATCCTCGCCCGACCCATAGCGGGAGAGGACTTCCAGGTTCTCGACGGGAACATACAGCTTGTCGCCGCCTGCATATTCCAGCGCGACGCAGTCGTGTGGGCTCTTGCCGACGGGTACGGAGGTCAGGCCATTGTAGCGGCCGATACCGTGCTCCGCATGGACGACGAGGTCGCCGGGTGAGAGAGACGCGAGTTCGGCCAGGAACGCATCGGCGGACTTGCGGCGCTTCTGCCGGCGGACCAGCCGATCGCCCAGCATGTCCTGCTCGGTGAGAACCGCCACGCCCGGCGCCGTGAAACCGTGGTCGAGCGGGAGCACCACAAAGGCGACACCGGCGCTCTTGCCCGTGTCCGCAATGCCCAGCGCTTCGTGCCAGGTTTCCGCTGCCTTGCCGCCGAGGAGGCCGTGGTCTTTTAGCAGCCCGGCCAAGCGCTCCCGTGCGCCTGCCGAGTAGCTGGCCAGCACAGGCTTGCGTCCGTCCTTGCGCAGCTTGGCTATATGCTCCGCTACCGCTTCATAGATGTTCTCGTGCGCGGCGCGCTCGGGCGCGAAGTCGCGGGCGTTATCGACGCCAAAGTCGCGCACGGATGCCGACGCGGGCTCGTGAAACGGCGAGGTCAGGTGAGCGCGGCGCGCGTCGAGACCCGCCTGCCATTCGCCCGCGTCAAGGTACAGCTGCTTGGCGGCGAGCGGGCGATAGCTGCCAGGCTGCGCAGCCTCTGCCCGCTTCCTGTTCTCGTAATAGTCGGCAATCGCTTCCAGCCGGCCTTCTGCCGCGCCGGGAACGCCCGAGTCGCGCACCACCACGTCGCCGTCGGACAGATGGTCAAAAAGGGTGGCCAGCCGCTCTTCGAACAAGGGCAGCCAATGCTCCATGCCGGCCAGGCGCCGACCGTCCGACACCGCCTGATAGACCGGATCGCCGGTCGCCGTGGCGCCGAACGCTTCCCGGTAGCGGGCGCGAAAGCGCTTGATCGACTCCTCTTCCAGCAACGCTTCCGAAGCTGGGAGCAGGGTGAAGCCGTCCACGCGGCCCGTGGTGCGCTGGTCGGCGGGGTCGAAGGTGCGGACGCTCTCAATCTCGTCGCCGAAGAAGTCGAGGCGGAGCGCCTGTTCCTCACCGCTGGGGAACAGGTCCACGATGCCGCCGCGTACGGCATATTCACCCGCATCATGGACAGTGTCGGCGCGGACATAACCGTTTGCCTGTAGCAGCGCCGACAGCTTCTCGCGGTCAATCCGCTCGCCGGGGGCGAGCTTGGCGACCAACTGACGGATGCGGAACGGCGTCAGCACGCGCTGGGTTGCCGCATTGGCAGTGGTAAGCAGCAATTGCGGGCCCTTGGCCTTGCCCTGCAGACGATGTAGCGCCGCAATCCGTTCCGCCATCACCCGCAACGTGGGGGAAGCGCGGTCGTAGGGAAGGCAGTCCCAGGCCGGAAAGCTCACAATGTCCAGTTCGGGCGCGAAGAATGGGGCAGTCGCTGCAATCGCGCGCATCGCCGCTTCGTCCGGCGCGATGAACACGGCTCGCCCGGGGGCAGCGCGCGCCAGGTCGGCGAGGAGCGATGGCAGGAAGCCGGTCGGGACGCCCGACAGGGTCAGCGGCCTGGTAGCGGAGAGGATGGTGTTGAGATCGGGCAAAGCTTCAATCCGGCAATGTCGTGCTCCGCGCGGGGGTGGAAGCACTGGGTTGGGCGGTAAGCTTGCCGCCCCTCAGTTCCCGCCTGCGCGGGAGTATGTCGGCTTATCGAGCGACGGGGACGTAGCTGAGCGTCCGCATCCGCTCCATGATCGGGCCCTGCCACTGGTCGGGGCAGGGCTGCGACCCGATCGCCCACGCCATGATGTCAACATCCTGTTCCTCCAGCAGCGCTTCGAACCAGTCGAGCTCCGCCGGGGACAGGCTGGCGCCATGCGCGTCGAAAAAGCCGCCGATCATCAGATCGGCTTCCTTGGTCCCGCGGTGCCAGGCGCGAAAGCGCAGGCGCTTGAGGCGAGTTTCGTAATCCATGACGCTCCAACGGCGAATAGCCGGCGGCGTTCACCGTCAGCTGACGATTCGGTCTAGCCGGTCAGGAGACGATTGTCGAAGGGGCAGGACTTCGACAAGCCGGGCCCGAGCAGCTAAAGGCAATCGCGACCATCATGCGTCCCGACATTCTAAACCCGCTGTTCGCCGAGGCCACCGTGCTGAAAGGTGTCGGACCCGCGCTGGCAAAGCCGCTGGGGCGACTGGGGCTGGAGCGAGTGGTCGACATCGCCTTTCACTTGCCGACCGGCTGGGTCGACCGGCTGACGCGCGACGAACTGATGATGGAGGATGCCGGGCGCATCATCGCGATCACGCTGACCCCGCGCGACTACCGTCAAAGTGCCGGGCGCGGGCCGATGCGGGTGCATGCGACGGACGCGACAGGCAACTACGTCAGCCTGGTTTATTTTGGCGGCAATGCCGGCTGGGTAAAAAAGCTGTTGCCCCTGGGTGAGCCGCGGCGGGTGTCGGGCAAGCTGGAGCGCTATGGCCAGGACTTGCAAATCATTCACCCCGACCTCGCCGACCCGGACGAGGGCTTTCGCGAGCGCGAGCCGATCTATCCATTGTCGGAAGGCCTCACCTCTCGCCGAGTTGCCGCTTTGGTCGATCAGGCCGTGGCCCGCGCTCCGGCGCTGCCAGAATGGATCGAGCCCAGCCTGAAGAGCCGGCGCGGTTGGCCCGATTGGCGCGAGGCGCTTGCCAGGATCCACGCCGATCCAGCCGATACGATCGCGCGCGAGCGGTTGGCCTATGACGAACTGTTCGCAAACCAGCTTGCCATGGCGCTGGTCCGGCAGGACACGCGCCGGCGCAAGGGGCGGGCACTGACAGGCGATGGCCGACTGCGGGACGCCTTGCAGCTGCCTTATACGCCCACGGGTGCCCAGGCGCGGACGGTGCGGGAAATCGAGGGCGACCTGGCACAGGCGAGCCCGATGCTGCGACTGCTCCAGGGTGACGTTGGATCGGGAAAGACGCTGGTTGCCACGATGGCGCTGCTGATCGCGGTGGAGGCGGGCGCGCAGGGCGCCATGCTGGCCCCGACCGAAATCCTGGCCCGCCAACATTACGAAAGCTTGCGCAAGATGCTCGCTGGGCTTCCGTTGACGGTCGCGGTGCTGACCGGGCGGGACAAGGGACGCGTGCGTGAATCGACGCTGATGGGACTCGCGTCCGGAGAGATCGACATCCTGGTGGGGACCCACGCGATTTTCCAGGAGGCGGTGGCCTATAAGGACCTGGGCTTGGTCGTGGTCGACGAACAGCATCGTTTTGGCGTGGCAGAGCGCATGATGTTGTCGGCCAAGGGCCGCGTCACGCCCCACCTGCTCGCCATGACGGCAACGCCGATCCCGCGCACACTGACGCTGGCCCAATATGGCGAGATGGACGTGTCCCGCCTTGACGAGATGCCGCCCGGACGCGAGCCGATCGAGACGCGGGTGGTGTCGGACGAACGGCTGGACGAGGTGGTAAACGCGCTCGGGCGTCACTTGTCGGAGGGCGGACAGGCCTATTGGGTGTGCCCGCTGGTTGAAGAAAGCGAGAAGTCCGACCTCGCGGCCGCAGAGGCGCGGGCCGAGACGCTGCGGGCCCGGTTCGGCGAAGAGGTCGGGCTGGTTCATGGTCGCATGAAGCCGCCCGAAAAAGACGCCGTGATGGAAGCGTTTGCCGGAGCCCGCCTGGGCGTGCTGGTCGCGACCACGGTGATCGAGGTCGGCGTCGACGTTCCCAAGGCGACGCTGATCGTGATCGAGCATGCGGACCGCTTCGGCCTCGCCCAGCTTCACCAGTTGCGCGGGCGGGTAGGGCGGGGCGGCGGCCTGTCCCGATGCCTGCTGATGCGCGGGAATGCGATGAGCGAGACGACACGCGCGCGGCTTGCGCTGATGCGGGAAACCAATGACGGCTTTCGGATCGCCGAGGAGGATCTTCGCCTGCGCGGTGGCGGCGAGCTGCTCGGGACGCGCCAGTCCGGCGAGGAAGGATTCAGGCTTGCCCAGCCAGAGATGCTGGCCGACCTTTTGCCCTGTGCGCAGGACGATGCACGCTTGCTGATCGATCGCGACGGTGGGCTGGAGGGTGCCCGGGGAGACGCGGCGAGGACAGCGCTATACCTGTTCGAGCGGGATGCGGCCGTCCAGCGCCTCCGGTCGGGTTAGAAGCGGCCGACCGCATCCAGCAGCGCGCGGTATCGAACGGCCGGGATGACCCCGTCGAACTGACAGCCGATCCGGCCGCCAAGCGCCCAACGGACCGTGGCGCCGACCGGCCCGACTGCCGGCAGCTGCAGGGTCAGTCGATCGCCGCTTGCGAAAGGCGCTTCGCTACGGGCCATCAGACCGCCCGCCGAAATGTTGACCACCAACACCGTTAGCAGGCGGCCATCGGCACGTGTCGCGCGAGCGCGCTGATGAACTTCGACGCGCGGATCGGCGCGAAGATCCTCCATCGCGATAGCTGTCTGGCCCATCAAGCAACCCTGCCTTTCACAAGTTCGGCTTAGCGGCCCGAACCTGAATCAGCAGCGAAGGCTGGTGGTTAACGCTATGCTTTCCACGTGCGCTTTCAGCCATTTGCGGGCTGGAGCACGCCGATCTTCTTTTTGCCCAGGCTTAGCCGCAGAGGCGCGCTTACGGCGATGCGGTGGGTCGGCTCCCTGACCGTCTCGCCGTCCAGCTTCACGGCACCCTCCGCGATCTTGCGTCGCGCTTCGCCGTTCGATGCCGCGAGGCCGAGGGCGACCAACGCTTCCACTACGCCGATCTCGCCCGTTACCTTCAGGTTCGGCAGGGCGTCGCCCGCGGCACCTTCCTCAAACGTGCGGCGCGCCGTCTCGGCGGCCAGGTTTGCCGCGGCCCGGCCCCGACACATCGCGGTTGCCTCGTTAGCGAGGACCTTCTTCGCTTCGTTGATCTCGGCGCCCGGCAGCGCCTCCAGCCGGGCGATCTCGTCCAACGGCAGATCGGTGAACAGCCGTAGAAAGCGGCCGACGTCGCGGTCGTCGGTGTTTCGCCAGAACTGCCAGTAGTCGAAGTGCGCCAGTTGATCCTCATGCAGCCACACGGCGCCTGCAACTGTCTTGCCCATCTTGCTGCCATCGGCGGTGGTCAGCAGCGGCGTGGTCACGCCGAACACTTCGGTACCATCCATCCTGCGCGCCAGCTCGACGCCGTTGATGATGTTCCCCCACTGGTCCGACCCGCCCATTTGCAGCCGACACGCCGCCCGGCGCGACAGCTCCAGAAAATCATAGGCTTGCAGGATCATGTAGTTGAACTCGAGGAAGCTCAGCGATTGCTCGCGCTCAAGCCGAAGGCGAACCGAGTCGAAGCTCAGCATCCGGTTGACCGAGAAATGCTGCCCGACCTCGCGCAAGAAGGGGATGTATTCCAGCGCGTCCAGCCACTCGGCATTGTCGAGCATCACCGCGTCGGTCGGTCCGTCGCCAAAGGTCAGAAAGCGTTCGAAGATGCGGCGGATCGACGCGACGTTGGCGCGGACACCCTCTTCGCCCAGCAGCTTGCGCGCTTCATCCTTGAAGCTCGGGTCGCCGATCTTGCCGGTCCCGCCGCCCATCAGCACGATGGGCTTATGCCCTGTCTGCTGAAGCCGGCGTAGCAGCATGATCTGGACGAGGCTGCCGACATGAAGCGAAGGGGCGGTCGGATCGAAACCGATATAGCCAGGGATGACCTGTCCGCTTGCCAGCGTGTCCAGCGCGCCGGCGTCGGTCAGCTGGTGGATATAGCCGCGCCGGTCGAGCGTGCGAAGCAGGTCGGATTTGTAGTTGGTCATGACGGCGGGGGACTTACACGCAGCGTGTTCGCCCGTCACCCCGCTCAGATCGGGGGAAGCTGCAACGTCGGGTCCACCGGGGTGCGGCCCTTGCGCAGCTCGAAATGCAGCTCGGGCCGGTCCGCAAAGCCGCTCTCGCCAGACAGAGCGATTGTCTGCCCGCGCTTCACCGCTTGGCCGCGCTGGACCAGCAGCTTGGACGCATGTCCGTAAACGCTGGCCCAGCGATCTCCATGCTTGATGATGACAAGGCCGCCCAGCGCCGCAATGCCGCTGCCGACATATGCGACGACCCCATCTGCGGTGGCGTGGATAGGTGTCGCCAGCGGAGTCGCAATCTTGATCCCGTCATTGCGTTCGCCGCTCGCACCCCGGCCGAAGCGCTTCACGATCCTGCCTTCGACCGGCCATTCGAAACCGCCAGCCAAGCGTGATGGCGCGACGATCGCGGCAGTGGCGGGAAGCACGCGGCGAGGCGTCCTGACCGGCCTTGCCGGAATTTCGTTGCGGGCAAGCGCGGGCTCACCGCCGGTAATGATATCGTCGATGTCGAGTGTGAACGCCGCCGCCCGGTCAGCCAGGCTCGTGCCCGTTACGGCGGCACCGGGGATCAGCACGCGCTGGCCGACCCGCAGCACAAACGGCTCCTCCAGCCCGTTCTCGGCGATGATGCGCGACCATTCAACGCCATACGCACGGGCGATGCCGATGCCTGTCTGTCCGGAACGGACCAGGTGGTATCGGCCGCCGGGTATGCTGAGCCGCTGACCGTTGCGGACCTCATAGGGTGGTTGCAAAGCATTGGCGCGCGCAATCGCCTCGACACCGGCGCCGGTGCGGCTCGACACACGGGTCAGCGTGTCGCCTGCCTGAACGACATAGGTCGACGGCGAAACCTCCCGCGCGTCCGGTACGACCGGTCGCGCTTCCCACGCCGGGCGGGGCGCGGGCGGGGCGTAGATGTCCGGTGCAGGGGGTGCGGGCTCTTCCTTCTGCTGGATCAAGGGCCGACGGGACGCCGGTTCGTAGCCCTCCGCGCGCATGGGCCGGGGCGCGCGCTGGATGACCGGCTGCGGGGCGGGGGAGGCGGCGGCGGGCGGATCAACCTGCGGAATGCAGCCACCCAGCGCCAGTGCCGCTCCTATTACCCCAGCCGATCGCCGCACCCCAGTCTCCCTGACGCTCACTCGCGAGCGGGCCTAGCGAGCGGGCTCGATGACCTCCAGCCCACCTAGATAGGGCCGCAACGCCGTGGGAATGACGACCGATCCATCTGCCTGCTGACTATTCTCGATGACCGCCACCAGCGTGCGCCCCACGGCCAGAGCCGACCCGTTGAGCGTGTGAACAAAGCGGGTCGCCTTCTCACCCTCCGGCCGATAGCGGGCGTTCATGCGCCGGGCCTGGAAGTCGGTGCAGGTCGAGCAGCTGGAGATTTCGCGGTACCGTTCCTGGCCCGGAAGCCAAACCTCGAGGTCAAAGGTCCGCGCCGACGTGAAGCCCATGTCGCCCGTGCACAGCAGCATCCGGCGGTATGGCAGGTCCAACGCCTCCAGCACGCCTTCGGCGCAGCGCGTCATCTGCTCATGCTCCGCATCCGACGCGTCCGGTGTGGTGATCGCGACCATTTCGACCTTGTCGAACTGGTGCTGGCGGATAAGCCCCCGCGTATCCCGACCTGCCGCGCCCGCTTCCGAACGGAAGCACGGTGTCAGGGCTGCGAAGCGCAGCGGCAGCGCGGCTTCCGGCAGGATGCTCTCGCGCACGATGTTGGTCAGGCTGACCTCTGCGGTCGAGATGAGCCAACGGCCGTCCGTGGTATGGAACAGGTCTTCGGCAAACTTTGGCAGCTGCCCGGTGCCGAACATGGCCTCGTCACGGACCAGCAGGGGCGGCACGACTTCTTCGAAGCCTGCCCCGGCCAAACGGTCCAGCATGAATTGGCCTAGCGCGCGGTTCAGGCGCGCGACGCTGCCGCGCAGCAGGGTGAAGCGGGCGCCCGCGATCGAGACGCCGGTATCGAAGTCCATGCCCAGCGCCGGCCCGATCGCATCATGTTCGGCCGCCTGGAACGCAAAGCTTGGGCGCTCGCCATGTTCATGGACAAGGACGTTGGCATCTTCATCGGCGCCCTCCGGCACGCCACCGGCGGGCCGGTTGGGCAGGGCGGCGAGCGCTCCGTCGAGCTCGGCGCCGATTCGCGCTTCTTCTGCTTCCAGTTGGGGCAGCGCGTCCTTCAGTTGCGCGACTTCAGCCATCAGCACTTGTGCGCGCGCTTCGTCCTTCGCAGCCTTTGCCTGGCCGATTTCCTTGGACAGGGCGTTGCGGCGGGTCTGGGCGTCCTGGGCGCGTGCAATGCAGCCACGGCGCGCTTCGTCCAGTGCCAGCAAGGCTGCGGCGCGTGGGTCGACGCCGCGTTTCGCGAGCGCTGCGTCAAAGGCGGCCGGGTCGTCCCGGATCAGGCGGATGTCGTGCATGGCGCCGGGCTATGGCTTTGCGGCGTAACGGGGGCAACCCCCGCGCCGCTCGGGGCGTTGACGGGGAGTAAGTAGAGGAGAACCCCCACCATGCAGGTCCCCCACAACGCTTTTGTCCTCGTCGCCGACGGCCGAAAGATGCTGTTCTTCCGCAACCAGGGCGACGCGGAATATCCCAACCTCCAGGTCGAACACGCCGAAGAGCACCCCAACCCCGCCGACCGCGATCAGAAAACCGACGCGGCTGGCGGCTCGTTCGGGTCGCAGATGGGCTCAAATGCGCCGGCCGCCGCGCGCGGCGGCGGCATGGCCGGCCCGAATGGTGGCGGTGAGGGCGGCGCCTTTGCCCCATCGCGCGGAAGCATGGACGAGGTCGACTTTCACCAGCAGGAGGAAGACCGTTTTGCCGCTCAGACCGCCGACCTTCTCAAGAAACGAGCATTGGCCAACGAGTTCGAGAAGCTGATTGTGGTCGCGCCGCCCAAGACGCTTGGAGAGTTGCGCAAGCACTACCACAAGGAAGTCGAGAGCCGGCTCGCCGGTGAACTGGCCAAAGACCTCACCAACCGCCCAGTCGATCAGATCGAGAAGGCGCTGCGCGACGCCTGACGCTCAGGCCCGGCGCGCTCGGGCCTGGATGGAAAAGGGGCCCGCGGCACAATGCCGCGAGCCCCTCGCCTCCCCTGCACGGAGGGACGATTCAGGCCGCTTCTGCAGCCTTTTTCTTGCGCCGCGCCACCAGCGCTGCTGCCGCGCCGCCGAACAACAGCAACATCGGCGGAGCAGGCACGGGCTGCGGTGGGCCACCATTGCTGCCCGACGATGATGAAGAGCCGGAGCTTGAGCCGGAGCTGGACGAGGAGCTCGACGACGAGCTGCTGCCCGACGACGAACCGGAACCCGACGAGCTGGCGCCTGGCCCGTTTGACGACCAGCCACCCGAGGACGAGTAGCCGTCGCTGGACGAGCTATAGCTGCCCGACGAGCTGCTTGAGCCGCCAAAGGACGATGAAGAGCTGCTGCTGCCGGTGGAGCTGCTCCATCCACCGCCATCCTTGTCGGGCTTTCCGGGATGATCCTTGCCCGGCTGCTGCCCGTTCTGGTTCTGGTTCTGGTTTTCGTTCTGGTTCTGATTTTGGTTCTGATTTTGGTTCTGGTTCTGGTTCTGGGAGTTGTTGTTTGTGTTGCTGTTGCTGTTGTCGATCGCGACAACCGCTCCACCACCGCCGCCGCCGCTGCCACCAAAGCCGCCGCCGAATCCGCCACCAAGCCCCCCGCCAAAGCCGAAGCCCCCGGTTCCGCCGACCACAACTGGAACACTGCCGCCGCCCGACTCGAAGGGTACGGGCTGGGGCAGGGGAACGGGTGCCGGTACATTTGCGACCGTAACCACCGTAGGCGCACAGGTTGTCTTGGTAGTGGTCACGACCCGCCGCACGGGCCGGGTGATCACAACGCGGCGCTTCACGATCTTCTTGGTCGCGACGTATCCCTTGGTGTTGTAGGCAACCTGGCGTGGCCGTTCTGCCATGTGCACGGCGCCGCCGCCGATTACCGCACCGCCGCACGCGCATGCGCACAATTTAGCCAGGGCCATCCGAACAGACATGAAAGCTCTTTCTCAATCCCGCGACATGGGCCGCTTGACTGCAAAGTGCGGAACAAAGGATTAAGCGCAAGTCTGTTAACCACCTTCTTACCGCGCCAATACAGAAACTGTGGTGCAACGGCATCTCTGGCGCGATTAACGTGTCAGTTCGGGACAGCCCGGCGCGATACCTTTCTCTCGCGGTGGAGCGTCAAGTCGTGAACCGGGGTGTTTTCCGGGCCTGTGCCTCTGCCGCAACACTTGGGCCGTGAAACATTCATGTTCTTGCAGCCTGCTTGTGAGCAATCCTGCTTCAGATTATAGGCCCGCAAGGATTGGGGAGTGAGCCGCGACGCGCAAAAGTGCCGCTGCGGTTCGAGGGGAGTGGCGTCATGGCAACCGTGTTGAATCGCGTCGAGAGTGCCGGCACTGAGCCGACAGCAGCCAATGACTCGGGGGCCGGCTATCGTCCGCATCCCGACGAACCGTTTATGAGCTTGCGTCAACAGGCGTATTTCCGGGCCAAGCTGACCGCGTGGAAGGACGCCATCCTGCGAGAAGCGCAGGAAACCCTGTCACAGCTACAGATCGACTCGCTGCGGGAGGCGGACCTCACCGATCGTGCGTCCAGCGAAACCGACTGGTCGATCGAACTGCGTACCCGCGATCGCCAGCGCAAGCTGGTGTCCAAGATCGATGCGGCGCTGCGCCGGATCGACGAGGGCGAATATGGTTATTGCGAGGTGACGGGCGAACCGATCAGCCTTGCTCGGCTGGAGGCACGCCCGATCGCGACCATGACTGTTGAAGCGCAAGAGCGCCATGAGCGGCATGAGAAGGTAAGCAGGGAGGATTGACCGAATACCGGCGTATAAGGACGGGTATTTCGTCAACGAACGCTTCAGTCTTTCGCCCTAGTCGGAGCCGATCCAGAACATGAGTTCGACGATGGACGGTGTCTTTCCTTTTCCGCCCGCCACCGGTCCCGGTAGCGATAACGACAACGGCGCGTCGGCGGCTCGGTCGCGCGACAGCCTGTTCCTGCTTGCTCAATTGAAGCTGGTCGGGCGGGAGGAGCGCGAGGTGCGGGTGCGCAACCTGTCTGCCGGAGGGATGATGGCCGAGTATGACGGGCCGGTCAGCATCGGGGACCAGCTAACGGTTGCGGTTCGCGGGATCGGCAGTGTTGCCGGTCGTGTGGCCTGGGCGGCTGCGGGCAGGATCGGTATTGCGCTGGACGAGTCGATCGATCCCAAGAAGGCGAGAAAGCCCGTCACGACACGCGGTCAACCCTGATCGCATAACGCGGGGCTGCCTTTTCCCGAAAAGGTGCGCGCCGGTCAGGCCGGCGCGCAGGGGATCAGAACCGTTGCAGTTCCTCCTTTAACCGGAGCTTTTGCTTCTTCAGCTCCGCGATTGTCCGTTCGTCCGGCATCGGCCGCAACCGTTCCTCGGCCAGTTTGCGGTCCAGGCCCGCGTGCTTGGCCTCCAAAGCGGTTTGATGCGTCGTCTGCATGACGTCGGTCTCCTGCGATTTGCTTGGTGGGGAACTGAATAAATCACGACGGAGCGATTGTGTCTCGTCCGATTGCATTCGATTCGACCAGTCGAGTGGATGGCTGCGACCACCCGCTTTCCGCGATGGGGCTGCGTGAGTACAAAGGCGGTCCGACAGGCGGGCCAGGGGCGGGCAGCAACAAATGAACGATGTGGAACTGGATGGCCGACTTGACCTGCTGCGAATGGAACATCGCGACCTGGATGCAGCGATCTCCGCACTGGCCGATGCGGGTGTGCCCGATCAGTTGCAGCTCGCCCGCTTGAAGAAGCGGAAGCTTCGTTTGCGGGATGAGATCGCGTTGATTGAGGATGAATTAGTTCCCGACATCATCGCCTAGCCATCAAGTGAGCGAAATCGGGACTGCTTGAGGGCTGGGCAGCCGTGCCGCGACGTGGCAGCGTTCCTTCCAATGCCGAGCTATGTCGATCACCCAAAGCTTTACCGCCGTCTGACGGACTCGCTATACCTGGAGGCGATGCTGCTGGCCGACGAAGCGCGTGCGTATTTCGACGAGGTGGGCCGGGCAGAGCGAGACTTGCTCGATCCAGCCGTCCGAGTCGGGTTCTCGTGCGAGTCGCTCAAGGTGACGACCCGTCTCATGCATGTCATCGCGTGGCTGTTGACCCGGCGTGCGTTAGAGGCAGGTGAGCTTGCGCCGAGTGAGGTCCTGCATTCATCTCGGCGGCTGGGTGATGCACCGGCGAGCGACGTCGACCTACTACATGCGCTGCCACCTCGCGCTCAGTCGTTGATAGCGGCAAGCGAGGATCTGCACCGGCGGGCAGCGCGGCTGGATACCGCACAGGACGTTGTGTCTGTCGTCAGCCCTGCTCGATCGATGCTGGAGCGGCTCAAGCAATTCTTTTAGCGGCTCAGGACCCGCTCTCTCGCCCCCAGATATTCACCCAGCAGCCGTTCAACCAGCGCCGCCGCTGGCTCCACCCGCGTCACCGATCCGATGCCCTGGCCCGACCCCCAGATGTCGCGCCACGCCTTTGCCTTGGAGCCGTTGCCGCCGCCGAAATCCATCATCTTCAGATCCCCTTCGGGCAGGTTGTCGGGATCCAGCCCCGCCGCCTCGATCGAACCGCGCAGGTAGTTGCCGTGAACGCCCGTAAACAGGTTCGAATAGATGATATCGGCGGCGCGCCCGTCGACCACCGCCTGCTTGTATCCCGGCTCGGCGTTAGCTTCCTCGGTCGCGATGAACGGCGATCCGATGTACGCCAGGTCAGCGCCCATTGCCTGCGCCGCAAGGATCGCGCCCCCGGTCGCGATCGAGCCCGACAAGGCGAGCGGGCCAGTGAACCATTGCCGGATTTCGGACACCAGCGCGAAAGGAGATAGGCGCCCAGCGTGGCCGCCGGCACCCGCTGCCACGGCGATCAGCCCGTCTGCGCCTTTCTCCACCGCCTTTCGTGCAAAGCGGTCGTCGATAACGTCGTGGAAGGTACTTCCACCCCAGCCATGCACCGCAGCGTTCAGGTCTTCACGCGCGCCGAGTGAGGTTATGACGATGGGAACCTGCCACTTGGCGCAGGTTGCAAGGTCCGACTCCAGCCGATCGTTGGACCGATGTACGATCTGATTGACGGCGAACGGGGCTGCCGGCTGGTCGGGATTGGCACGATTATGTGCCGCCAGTTCCTCCGTGATCCGGTGTAACCATTCGTCGAGCTGGGATGCCGGTCGTGCATTCAGCGCCGGAAATGAGCCCACGATGCCCGCCTTGCATTGCGCGATGACGAGGTCGGGGTTGGAGATGATGAACAAAGGCGCGCCGATGACCGGCAGCCGCAGCGAGGACAGGATGGGAGGAAGGCTCATCGGTCAGGTTGTCACATGCAACCAATGAACCTGTCCAGCGATGCGATTGGCAGGGCGTGTGGCACCGGCTAGGGCAGGGCCATTGTCGTGTCACAAGGTCTCCCTATGAAGCTCGCTATTGCTCTGTTGTCCTTGACCGTTTCTGCTCCCGCACTGGCACAGGCCCAGCTGCCGCGCACTGTTGTCCCGAGCGCGTATGACATCAGCGTCACGCCAGATGCCAAAGCGATGAGCTTTACTGGAACGGAGACGATCACGGTCAGCGTGACGGCGCCGACCCGCACGATCACGCTCAATGCCGCAGACTTGGCGATCTCATCTGCAACGATCGACGGCAAGCGCGTTGATGCCAAGATCGACGCAGCCGCGCAGCGCGTTACGCTGACCGCGCCGACGACTCTTGCGGCCGGGCAGCACAAGCTGGGTCTGGCCTGGACAGGCAAGATCAACGAATCCGCCGCCGGGCTGTTCGCGATTGATTACACCAACGACGACGGCAGCAAGTCGCGGATGCTGGCGACCCAGTTCGAGGCGCCTGATGCCCGCCGTTTCGCGCCGATGTTCGACGAGCCGGGGTTCAAGGCGACCTTCACCCTGACCGCGGTGGCCCCCAAGGGCCAGCTTGCCTTCTCCAATATGCCTGCGACGCAGGTGACGACCGAGGGCGACAAGCAGCGTTATCGATTTGCGACCAGCCCCAAGATGTCGAGCTATCTCCTGTTCCTCGGCATGGGTGATGTCGAGCGCAAGACGGTCAAGGCCGGCAATGTGGAGATCGGCGTGATCACCCGCCGCGGCGTGGTCGACCAGGGCGACTACGCGCTCGCTTCGGCGCAGAAGCTGCTGTCCTATTACAACGACTATTTTGGCCAGCCTTACCCGCTGCCCAAGATGGACATGATCGCAGGTCCCGGCTCAAGCCAGTTCTTTGGCGCGATGGAAAACTGGGGCGCCATTTTCTACTTCGAGCCCGAACTGTTGTTCGACGCCAAGCGCGCAACCGCCAGCAATCGCCAGCGCATCTACACCGTCGTTGCGCACGAGATGGCCCACCAATGGTTCGGCGATCTCGTCACCATGTCATGGTGGGACGACCTGTGGCTGAACGAAGGCTTCGCTTCGTGGATGGAGGGCAAGGCCTCAGCCGACCTCAACCCCGATTGGAACGCCGATGCGCAGTCGCTGGTCACCGAGCGCGAGGAAGCGATCGCGCTTGACGCGACCGCAGCGACTCACCCCATCGTTCGCCACGTCGAAACGCCCGAGCAGATCAGCGAAGCGTTCGACACGATCACCTATCAAAAGGGCCAGGCGGTGATCGGCATGCTGGAATCCACCCTGGGCCCGGACAAATTCCGCGCGGGCATTCGCCGCTACATGGCCCGTTACAAATACGGCAACACCGCCACTGATCAGCTGTGGGCCGAGCTTGCCGCGGCATCGGGTCGCCCCGTGGCGGAGATTGCCCATACCTTCACCCTGCAGGGCGGCGTGCCGCTCGTCACCGTGTCGGACGTCCGTTGCGCTGGCGGCCGCACGACGGCGACGCTGACGCAAAGCCGGTTCGGCATCGATCAGGCGTCCAAGGCGCCCCAGCAGTGGCAGATCCCGCTTGCTTACGGCATTGTTGGCGGTTCTGCCGCCACGACGGTGCTGGCCGGCCCGTCCGCCCAGGTAACCGCACCAGGCTGCGCGCCCTTCATCGCCAATCTTGGCAAGCAGAGCTACACCCGTGTCCGCTACGACGCTGCCGCGCATGACGCGATCGTTCGCGGCTATGCGACGCTGCCACTGCGCGATCGGATCGGGACGCTGGGCGACGATTATGGTCTCGCAACGTCTGGCGATCAGGACATCAGCCGCTTCTTTGAGTTGATGGCGAAGGTGGGCCCACAGGCGGACCCGCTGGAATGGTCGGCGGTGACACGCGTGTTGTCGCAGTTGAACGGCCGCTTCGGGTCAACGCCGCTGGCCGAGCCGCTGCGGTCGCGGACGGTGTCGCTGCTCCAGCCGGTGCTCGCGCGTATCGGCATGACTCAGCAGCCCAACGAGGCGCCGCCTGTTACCAATTTGCGTGAAGGGCTGCTTTCCGTGCTGGGCAGCAGCGGTGACCCGCAACTGGCCGCCACTGCGCGCCAATATGTCGCGAAGCTCCGGACCGACCCCAACGCGATCCCGCCGGCGATCCGCCAGCCGATGCTTCAGACCTATGCGGCCAACGCTACGGCCGCCGAGTGGGACGCGCTGCTCGCCATGACCACTGCGGAGCGGAACCCGGTCGTGCGCAACGGCTATGTTGGCCTGCTCGGCCGCGCCCGGGACGAGGCGATTGCCCGCCGCGCGCTCGAACAGCTCAACACGGACGCGCTGACCGCGCCGCAAAAGGCTATTCTGCTCCGCTCCGTGGCTGGCCAGCATCCTGATCTGGCGTTCGACTGGGCGGCGTCGCATGCGTCGCTGGTCAACACCTTTGTGGAGGCGTCCAGCCGCGCGGGCTTTGTGCCGCAACTGGGGCAGGGATCGCTCGATCCCGCGATGCCGAGCAAGATCAGCGCCTATGCGGCCGCCAATCTCCCCGCGTCGGCTCGCGGCCAGGCCGAGCGGACAATTGCACGAATGGCGGCCTCTCGCGAGATTGCGGGGCGGCTTCAGCCTGGCCTCGCCCGCTGGCTGGGGCGGTAGGCCGGCGGGCTTCGGGGGTCCCGACGTTCGGGCTAGCGTGACGAGGCGGGCTGGTGCTCGGCCTTATTGCGCTCCTCCCCCGGCTTGCGGTGCGCGCTAGCATCGAGAACAGCGTTGAGGCCGGTTCCCTGCTGGAACTCGCGCCCGGACGGCCTATAGGCTTGCGGTCCTGTCACTTGGAGCCGAATGCAACACTATGTCGGAGCAATCACATCAGGTCGGGTTGGCCGCGATAGCAGAGGCAAAGGGGCTGCACGCGCAGCGCGTGACTTGGGTGCACCACTGGACAGCTGATCTGTTCAGCTTTCGCATCGAGCGGCCGCAAAGCTTCCGCTTCGCGTCCGGCGAGTTCATCATGATCGGCTTGCCCGGTGCCGATGGACGGCCTGTCATGCGCGCCTATTCCATTGCGAGCCCCGCCTGGGAGGATCACCTCGAGTTTTTCTCGGTGAAGGTAGCGCACGGTGCACTCACGTCGAGGCTGCAGCACCTTGAGGTGGGCGATCTTGTCCTCCTGGGTCGCAAGCCCACCGGCACCCTGGTCGTCGACGCGCTCGAACCGGGCGAGCGCCTAATCATGGTCGGTACAGGCACAGGTCTGGCGCCGTTCCTGTCCGTGCTCCGCGACCCTGAAACCCACGAGCGCTTCGAACACATCGTGGTCAGCCATACCGTCCGCCAGAAGGAGGAACTCGCCTATCGCGAGTTCCTGGAGGACGAGATCCGCACGGACGAGATCTTTGGCGAACTCCTGCGCGACCGGTTCACCTATTATCCGACTGTCACGAGAGGCGAGTTCCATCGTCAAGGCCGGATCACGGACAGGATCCGCGATGGACTGTTCCGTCAGGATCTGAACCTGACGACCGACGCGCGCCAGACATCCCGTTTCATGATCTGCGGCTCGATCGCCTTCAACAAGGAGATGGTCGAGATCCTGACTGGCTGGGGGCTGACGGAAGGTACCCAATCCAACCCGGGACAGTTCGTGGTAGAGCGCGCCTTCGTTGGCTGAGCGAGCTGCGCAGGGCGTAGTTCAACGACCCATGCGAGGCCGCAGCTAAGCCTTCAACCGGACTATCGGAAGCGCTGGGCGGGCCGCCGATCTTGCGGTCCTCCCGGCCGGCTCCATTGGTGCTGCCAAGGTGGCGGTGGAGCAGAGGCGGCTGACCGTGTTCATGTTTTACGGCGCGAGGGTGGTTCATAGGTTGCAGGCTGGACGCATTGCGCGCTGGGTGCTGGCCGGGGCGTGAGCGGGAGCGATCGGCGTGTTCAGTCTGAATCGGCGTGAGCCGCTCCGTTCGGAAACCCGCTCCAATCGCGCCAGAGCCAATCCTGTAGGCCTAGCCTCTTAAGAACGGGGAACAGCTTCAACGACGGCAACGCCGCAAGCAGCCGCTTACGGCAGCTCTGACGCTTTGCCTTCGTCAACCATCTCGCTGTGAACCTGGCCGTGGGCAAGCAGCGCGAACAGCCCCGCTCCGCCGACGAGATTGCCTAATACAGCAGGCATGATGGAGCCCAGTAGCGCGCCCGCAAGATCGATGCGCCCGGCCCAGAGCAGAGTGAAAGCTTCTGCAGAACCCACGACCGAGTGGCTGAAATTGGCCGCCCCGACCACGTAAGTGACAACGAAGATCACCAGGAATGATTGCTCGCGCGCGTTGGGCAGCACCCACGCGATGCTCGCGATCATGAAGCCCGCCGGTATTGCCGTCCAGAAAGTCGAGGTCGCGTCATGCTTCAGGATAGCGGCGGAAACAGCAACCATTGCGTCCTGGAGCGGCGGGTCTGCCAGCGGGACGTGCGCAAGCGCGAGGGTCGCCAGAGCCGTACCGGCAAGGTTGCCGATCAGTACCAGCGTCCAGAGCCGCACCGTTTTCCAGGCCGTCGCTCCTGAAGGTCGGCTCACGAGGGGCAGCATCGCCGTGATGGTGCTTTCGGTGAAGAACTGCATTCGCCCGAGCACGACCAGGAGGAATCCAAGCGGGTAGCCAAGGCTCACGATGAGGTGTCGCCAGGGCGTTTCCGGCGTCATGGCATGAATTGCCCCCTCTGCGATCAACGAGGCGTTGATCGCCAGCCCACCGGCGAGAGCGGACCAAAGCAAGGACGGGGTGCGACGGTCGAGTTCCGCTTGGCCCTCTTCACGGACCGCACGGTGAAGCTCCTTGGCGTCGGCTGCCTTGATTTCCTCTATCGCTGGATCGGCGCCCTCAGTGTCCATCCGCCAGGAACGGGTAGCTCCGACAATTTCTCCGTATCGCGGGGTATTACATGTTCGGTCGCTGGAGGTGTCTCTGGTACACCTCTTACGATAGCCCACCGCGTAGCAACCAAGATTTGCTGCCGCGCGGAGCGTGGCAGCCTGCTCTGCAAATCAGAGCAGTCCCCGCCGCAGCAGCATCGCAGTGGGGTCCGGATCACGACCCCTGAACGCGCGAAAGCTGTCCGCCGCCGGTCGGCTGGCACCCTTGGCGAGCACCTCGTGCCGGAAGGCGTCACCGACGTTGCGGTCGAGCAAGCCAGCCTCAGCAAAGCGCCGAAACCCATCGGCGGCCAGCACCTCGGCCCAGAGATAACTGTAATAGCCCGACGCATAACCGCCGGCGAAGATATGAGAGAAAGCGTGGGGAAGCCGGTGCCATTCCGGCGGGCGGATCACCGCGACCTCTTCGCGCACGGCCTCGATCACCTCCATCGGGTCGGACCCGAGCGTGCCGAGGTGGAGCAGCAGGTCGAACATGGCGAATTCGATCTGTCGAACGATGAACATCCCCGACTGAAACTGCCGCGCCGACAGCAGCCGGTCGAAGAATTCAGCCGGCAGCGGCTCGCCCCTGGCATGGTGGCCGGACATGTTGGTCAACACCACCGGATCCCAGGCGAAGTCCTCCATGAGCTGACTGGGCAGCTCAACAGCGTCCCACTCGAAGCCGTTCGTCCCGGCGATGCTCGGTCGGTCCACCTCCGTGAACAGAAGGTGGAGACAGTGCCCCGTCTCATGAAGGAGCGTCAGGACGTCCGAGTGAGACAGCAAGGAAGGCGCATCATCACTTTTGGGGGCGAAGTTGCAGACCATATAGGCCACCGGGCCCGTCACGACCTCACCATTGCGTAGCCGCGGACGTGCCTCTGCCATCCAGGCGCCGCCGCGCTTGCCGGGCCGTGCATGCAGGTCAAGGTAGAGTCCGGCAAAGGCGGCGCCGTCACTGCCGACCACGTCAAAGTAGCGCGCGTCCTCATGCCACAGCTCGACGTCGTGACGCTCGACAAGCTGGACGCCGTACAACTGGCCCAGCAGTTTCTGCCACCCTGCCAGGACGCGCTCAACGGGAAAATAGGCGCGAACCGCGTGTTCATCGACCAGGTAACGCGCTCGACGCAGGCGCTCGGCCGCGAAGGTCACGTCCCAGGGCTGGAGGTCCGCGATCCCCAGATCCTCGGACGCGAACGCGCGGAGTTCGGCGAGCTCACGCTCGGCAGCCGGCTTGGCACGGCGCGCAAGATCCCGAAGGAAGGTCAGAACCTCGCCGGCATCGGGTGCCATCTTGGTTGCCAGGGAGAGCGCAACAGGATCGGGATAGCCAAGCAGCGTGGCCGCCTCCCGCCGCAGCTCCAGAATGCGGGTGATGCGGTCGGAGTTGTCGAACTGTCCCGCGTTAGGGCCGCGGTTCGAGGCGCGAGTGCCATAGGCTTCATAGACCCGGGCGCGAAGGTCGCGATCTTCCGCAAACGTCAGGACCGCGATGACACTCGGCTGCTGCAGGGTTACCAGCCAGCCATCGAGATCCGTTGCCCTGGCGGCGGATGCCAGCATGGACTTATCCGCTTCCGACAGGCCTGAAAGGCGCTGCTCGTCCAGGATGTGCTCGGACCAGGCCTCCGTTGCGTCTAAAACCGCGCTGCCGAACTCGGTCATTAGCGTTGACAGCTCGACGGAGACTTGGGCGAAGCGGGCCCGTGCTCCGTCGTCCAGGGCAACGCCGGAGAGGGTGAAGTCCCGCAAGGCGTGCTCGACGGCAACACGGTCGGATGTGGGCAGTTCGGCAAAGGCTGGCGAGGCCGACAGCCGGGTAAGCAGATCAAATAATGCTCGGTTCTGCTGCAACTTCATCTGGTGCTCAACAAGCTGCGCCTGGCCCGCAGCGTGGGCCGCACGCAGTTCAGGCGTGTCCGCAACCGCATGAAGGTGAGACACCGAAGACCACAACCCATCCACCTTGTTCGCGGTCCGCTCAAGCGGCATCCAGACTTCGTCGAAGCTGGTCGGAAGTTCTGCGGTGAGCTCCTTCACCACAGCTTCCTGTGCCGCGATCGCCTCATGCAGGGCAGGTCCTACCTTCTCGGGTTTGATCTCTTTGAAGCGGGGCAGTCCGTCTGGGCGAAGCAGAGTGTCGATGGTCATGCCATCTATGTGGGGTAATCACGCCGGCTTTGGAATGCTCCTTGAAACGCTTGCCCTTGACGAGACTAAAGCGTCACGATCGGTGGATTGGGGCTGGAACTAGTCCTCGTGACGGGAGTCTGTTGGAGATGCCGACACCCTGCGAGCTGAGGACGATCGACAATGTCGGACTCTCGCCCTCCTCGACACTTGCAGTGCTGGCCAGCCACGCTTTGCCGGATCATCGATGAGGATTGCCACGTACAACGTGAACGGCGTCAACGGCCGTCTCCCGGTGTTGCTGCGGTGGCTGGAAGAAGAGCGCCCAGACATCGTGTGCTTGCAGGAGCTCAAGGCGCCGCAGGACAAATTTCCGGAAGGCCCGATCCGCGACCTCGGCTATGAAGCGATCTGGCACGGGCAGAAGAGCTGGAACGGGGTGGCGCTCCTTAGCCGGGTGGGTGAGATCCACGAAACGCGACGGGGGCTGCCGGGCGACCCCGACCCCTCGCAAAGCCGGTACATCGAGGCTGCTATCGCTGGTGTCATTGTCGGGGGCCTGTACCTCCCCAATGGAAATCCGCGGCCGGGGCCGAAATTCGACTACAAGCTTGCCTGGTTCGAACGGCTGATCGACCACGCGGCAGCGCTGCTCGCCACCGGCGCTCCCGTCGTCCTTGCAGGCGACTTTAACGTCATGCCGACAGAGCGCGACGTGTATAAGCCGGAGCGGTGGACGGACGACGCGTTGTTCGCTCCAGAGGTTCGGGCGCTGTACGCGCGGCTGCTGGAGCAGGGCTGGGCGGACTCGCTGCGCCGCATCTACCCGGACGAGACGATTTATACATTCTGGGACTACTTCCGGAACGCGTTCGGGCGCGATGCCGGACTCCGGATCGACCACCTCCTCCTGAGCCCATCGATTGCGGGCCGTCTGAAGAATGGAGGGGTGGCACGGCAGGTTCGCGGGTGGGAAAAGACCAGCGACCACGCCCCGACCTGGATCGAATTGAACGGTCCGGCAAGCTGACGGGAGCAGTGTCTCAAAGGCGCAGGATGGACGGGAGTGGACGTCGGCGAGCTTCGAAGGTCTGATTGCGGCCGTCCTACGGCAGCCTTGTAGGAACATGGAAGCACCAGAAGCGCTTGATGGTCAGAGCTGCCGCATAGTCGGCAGCCAGGAGACCTGAGTTGATGACCGAGGCAAGCTGGACCGAGAGCGCCAAAACTCCGCAAATTGAATGGCGGATGAGCGCCGCACTCGAGAATGTGCCGCGCGGCAGCGAGGACGTGGCGGAGGTCACCAGCCTTGAAGGTGCGGTTCGTGCCTGGGGCGCCCTGGATCCGGAGCACAGGTCGGCAGCGGTGCTCACGCCCGAGCGTCCTGTTCAGATCGATGGCGCATTACACGACAGGTTCAACGGCGATAGTATTCTCGCCTTGGCCGGGCGCCTCCCGGCCGGTGGAGGTGAGGACTGACGTGGCAAAGGCCAGTGTCCGCTTCGAACCTGGAGACTGGGAGTGGGTCCCGGATCGGGAAGCCATCGGGTTCCTTGGCCACACCGACTTGGGCGCGGTCGAGTTCCTGATCACCGCCGAGGCGCTTCTGGAGCTACTCGACCCGGACCGGGACGGCATCGACCGGGAAACCGCGATCGAGGTCTTCGTCGAAAACGAGGCAGACATCCACCGCATTGCCCGACGTGAGTTTGTCGCACGGCTCGGGGGAGAGCCGCCGATCCTTCTCACGGCATTCGACATTGCGGGCTGATCGGGAACCTTTCCTAATGCTCGCTTGGGTACGGCCGCGCCATCCGAACGGCGCTGCGCTACTCGTAGCGAAGGGCGATCACGGGGCTGGTACGCGCCACGCGATAGGCATGGCCTGCAACCGTGACGATTGCGATCACCAATGCGAGCAGGCCGGCCAGGAGAAACGGAACAGGCGTGAGCGCGATCCGAACGTCGAACCCGTTTAGCCAGCTTCGCATCAGCCACCACGCGACAGGCCAGGCAATCAGGTTCGCGATCAGCACCGGCCGGCTGAACTGCCAGACCAGCAGGCGGACAATGTCGCGGGTGCGGGCGCCCAGCACCTTGCGGATGCCGATCTCCTTCGTGCGTCGTTCGGCCGTGAACGCGGCCAGGCCGAAAAGGCCCAGGCAGCCAATCACCACGGCGAGAACGGCGAAGGCGGCGAACAACTGACCACGCGCGGCCTCCTGATCATATTGCTCCCGAACGATGTCGTCCGCGAAGCGACCTTCGAACGGTACCTGCGGGATAACGCGCTTCCAGACCCGTTCCACGGCTTCGCGAACCAGGCTCGGACTGCCCGAGAACCGTACAAGGAGATCGGAAAAAAGGTCCCGTTGTGCGGTGTAGACGATGGGCTGAAGCGGATCGCGTATCGAGCGGAAGCGGGCGTCCTGCACGACACCGACAACCGTGATGGGCACAAGGCCGTATTCGCTCGGCAACAGTTCGGTCCGCAGGCGCGCACCGATTGCAGCCTGCGGTGACCTGAAGCCCAGCCGACGACTTGCTTCTTCGGTGATGACCACATTGGCGCCGCGTTGGGCAAGCGCGCGTGCAATTGCCGGGAATCCCGGGTCGGATGGCACTGGCGTGGTAGTGTCGTCCCGGCTTTGTGCCTCCGAGAAGTCGCGGCCCGCAACGATGTTCATCCCCATCGCGCGGAAGAAGCCGTATTCGACGGCGTACGAGCCAAGATCGACGGAATCGGTCGACCCCTCCCGATACACACTGCTTACCGAATTCCCGCCAGGATCTACCGCAATCTGGGATCGGGCGGCGGCTTCTACGCCCGGAACACGGCGGATCTGCTCGACGACCAGGGCGTCGCGCTTCTCGACCCCTCGATATCCAAGGTTGCCGATCTGAAGCAGGCCGTCGCGCCTGTATCCCGCATCGGCGGTTCGGGCATAAACCGTTTGCGCATAGATGATCCCGGTGCAGATGATGAGGCCGATCGACACCGCGAACTGGGCAATGACCAATGCGTTGCGGAGGTGGCCGGAGCCTTGCGCGTCAGCGGAAGACTTGTTCGCTTTCAGGATCTTGGCGGGTTCAAACCGGGACAGATAGAAGGCGGGGTAAAGGCCCGCCATCAGGCCGACCAAAAGCACCAGCACGACAACTGGCAACAGGATCCCGCCAGCCCCGAAATAGTGAAGTTCGATATCCGCGCGGAGGAACGCGCTGAAGGCCGGCAAGAGGAGCTCCACTGCGGCGAGCGCGACCAGCATCGCAATGGCTGCAACGAGGATCGACTCCGCGAGGAACTGCATGATCAGCTGACGTCGCGAGGCGCCGAGCACCTTGCGCAGGGCAACCTCGCGCGCTCGTTGCGAGGCGCGTGCGGTGGCGAGATTCGTGAAGTTTACGCAGGCCATGCCAAGCACAAGCAATGCGATGATCGCGAATGTCAGCACGGTCAGATGATCATTGCCAGGCGTGATCGACCCGTCCTGCGCTTGGCCGAGGTGAACATCGCGAATGTTGGCTAAACGGTAATCCTGGAAGTCGCCCGGATTGTCCTTGCGTCCTTCGCTGGGCAAGTCCGGGATGTTCCGCTTTTCCCAGGCGGGCATCTGGCTGTAGATCAGTCCAGCATCGTTCGGTGACCGCAGCTTCACGAAGTTCCAGCCCTGCTGGTTGGTCCAGCTCGTAAGCTGCGACACACGATCCGCGAATTGCGTGTCGAGGTCCATGCGCGCGACGGCATTTGCACTGAAGCTCGAGTTCTTCGGCCAGTCCTTGAAGACGCCGGTGATCTTGTAATCGACAGGGCCAGTGTTCTCGACGAGGGTGAGTGTCCGGCCCATCGGATTGGCGTCGCCGAAGCGGCGCCTCGCTTCGCTTTCGGACAGCGTAATCGAGTGAGAGTCCGGCAGGGCGGTTTCAGGTGAGCCATGAACGAACGGCACCTTGAAGATGTCGAACAGGTTGTCGTCCACACTGCGCAGGTTCTCGATCTTGCTGGCCTGGCCATCCTGGATGACGATCGGGCCGAAGCTACGGACCCAGACAAGTTTCTCGACCTGCTGCGGATAGTCCTTCCTTAACGTGCGGCCGACGACGATGCCGCTCATCTGCAGGTGCATCTCCTCACCGCCTGACGGTGTCGCGGCATAATGGGTCTGCACCTGGAACACGCGGTCGGCATCGGGCAACCATGCGTCGTAGCTCGTCTCGTAACGAACATAGAGCAAGATCAGCACGCAGGTCGCCAGACCCAGCGCAAGGCCGACGATGTTAATCGCGCTGTACGCCCGGTTCTTCGCCAAAGCGCGAAGGCCGACGGTGATATAGTTGCGCCACATGGCAGTGCTCCGAATGCGGGAGAAGATGATCAGGCGGCCCGGAGACGCTCTTGGAGGACACGCCCGTCGAGCATGTTGACGACCCGGCTGGCGTAGTCGGCATGGGCGGGCGAGTGAGTGACCATCACGATCGTCGAACCTGCCGCGTTCAGCGTCTGGAGCATACGCATCACCTCCTCGCCATGGTTGGTGTCGAGGTTGCCCGTCGGCTCGTCCGCGAGGATCAGCTTGGGTTCGGCGACAAGGGCGCGGGCAACCGCGACGCGCTGCTGCTGGCCACCCGATAGCTGGCTCGGGCGATGGCGGGCTCTGTGCGCGATGCCGACACGGTCCATAACTTCGTCGGTCCGACGCTTGCGTTCCGCGGCGGGCACATCGTGGTACAGAAGTGCGAGCTCCACATTCTCACGCACCGTCAGCTCGTCGACCAGATTAAAGCTTTGGAAGATGAACCCGATGCTCGCCTTGCGAACCGTGGCAAGCTTCGCTTCCGGCAGGTCCGCCACTTCCTGGCCGGCGAACATGTACGATCCGCTGCTGGGCAGGTCGAGCATTCCCATCAGGTTCAGGAGCGTCGACTTGCCGCACCCCGACGGGCCCATGATCGCGACGAACTCGCCGTCGCCGATGTCCAGGTCGATCGCGTCGAGCGCGGTCGTTTCCACCATGTCGGTACGATAAACGCGAGAGAGCGCGCGCATGTGAAGCATGGTCAATCCTTTGCGATGGAAAGGTCGAGCCGGTCCTTGTCGGCGAAACCGGTATAGGGGGAGGTGACGACGCGCTCGCCGGCATCCAGCCCGTCGAGCACTTCGATCGCGGCATCGTTGCGGCGGCCGAGGCGTACGGACCGCTTCACCGCAGAGGTGCCATCCGGCGAGACGACGAACACGAACGCGCCGCCCGTCTCGTTGTAAAAGGCGCCGTTGGGGATGATGCGCGCTGGGGCCGGATCGCCCAGAACCAGCTTGGCCTGAAGCGTCTGGCCGCGCTGGATGTCGGACGGTTCCGCGGCCGTAAACTGAAAGTCGACCTGGAACTGGCCGTTCTGCACCTGCGGGTAGATCTTGGTGACCTTCGCCGCAAAGCTTCTTCCGTTCCAGTCGACGGACGCCTTCTGGCCGAGCTGAACGCGGCCGAGATAGAATTCGTCAATGCCCGCCATCAACTTGTTGCGGCCCGGGCTGTCGACCTGGCCGATCCGCTGGCCACGTGACAGGGACTCGCCCACCTGAAGATTGAAGCCGGACAATTGCCCCGGGACAGGTGCGCGTAGCTTCAAGGCGTCGAGATTGTCGCGTGCGATCGCGAGGCCGGACTGCATCGAGCCCATGGAGGCGCGTTGCTGCGCCAATTGGCTCGACTGAAGCCGCTCGTCGTTCGCCTGGCCGCGGCGGAGCGCGGCGAGGCGGTCCTGTTCATATCGGAGCTGCGCGGTGGTGTCGGCAAACTGCCTGCCGGTCACAAAGCCGCGGTTCGCCAGCGGCGCCTCGCGATTGAATTGAAGTCGCGTTTTCTGGAGCGCGAGCCCGGCTTCCAGAATCGCCCGTTCATTGGTGAGCCGTGTCTGCGACAGCGCCAGCTCCTGCGAGCGCATATTGTTGATCTGCTGCTCGACTTCTGTCTGCCGCGCTAGTGTGGAAAGCTGCAATTCCGCATTGGACAACTCTACGATGGGCTGACCCTTGGCCAGCATGGCGCCGTCCTCGACCAGGATCTTCTCGACACGACCGCCCTCGATCGCATCGAGATAAACCGTGAGTAGCGGCGTTACGCGAGCGCGCAGCGGGATGAAGTCCTCGAACGTGCCGTTGTGCACCGTTGAAATGGTCAGCCGGTCGCTGGAGATCGTCTGTGAGCCCTGGCGTGGGGCATAGGTCCAGAAAAGCGCAAGCAGGACCGCAAGGAGGGCGCTTCCGGCAATCCAGGGCACCGCACGCGGCCAGCGGCGCGCTTGTACCACCCGATCCATATCGCTGCCGCTTACGGGGCGGACGGACGGGTCGGCCCCTTGTCG
This sequence comes from Sphingomonas aerophila, assembly GCF_014199305.1. Taxonomy (GTDB): domain Bacteria; phylum Pseudomonadota; class Alphaproteobacteria; order Sphingomonadales; family Sphingomonadaceae; genus Sphingomonas; species Sphingomonas aerophila. The sequence continues at coordinate 95,335 of NZ_JACIJK010000002.1, read as the reverse complement.
CAGGGACTGCACGGTCACTGTGCCAGCCCCAGTGCCGCGATTACCTGTCCGGTATTGAACAACACTGTTCGGTTCCGGACAGGCGCAGCCGCCATCCCGACCGAAACGCGGACCTGCGCGACTTCCACGCTGAAGTACCAGTCCCGCGTCGGCATAAGCGGAGACCGCACTGTCAGGCAGCAAGCAAGCACCGTGATGAGCAGCAGCACGGCACGGCGTGTCGAGCGGCGTTCCATCCTGGACCTCGTAACATGATGTTCCATGTGCAGGTCGTTGCAGCGAGCGTGCCAATCTGCGTGGCGCGACGTATTTTCCTTCGTTGCGGCTCTGGCACGATTGTTGATTGTTCGCTTCCGCACGGTGGCTGTACGGATCCGATCAGATGACGAAGGGGGCGGAGTTCGAACTAGCGGTCGTCGTTGATGACGATGACGACATCCTTGTGGCCGCGCGGCTGTTGCTTCGCGGCCTGTTCCGCGAGATCGTGACTTTGTCTCGGCCTGAGGAAGCCGTTGCGCTGTTGGCGGATCGGCATCCGGATGTGATGCTGCTCGACGCGAATTTCGCTCGCGGCGCGACTGACGCGGCGGAAGGCTTGGCGTTGCTCGGTAGGCTGCTGGCGGCGGACCCGCAGCTGATCGTCGTCATGATCACGGCTCATGCGGGTGTTAATGTCGCGGTGGAGGCGATGAAGCGGGGCGCGACCGACTTCGTGTCGAAGCCTTGGAGCAACGACCGGCTGCTCAGCACGGTGCGGACCGCCGCGGCGCTCAGCCGCTCGCGGCGGACCGCAACGCCGGCCCTGGCCGATGTCGGCCGCAGCGCCCCGGGGGAAACCCCACTGATCGGCAGCGCACCTGCGATGGCTCGAGTTCACTCGCTGATCGCGCGGGCAGGGCCAACCGATGCGAACGTGCTGGTGCTGGGCGAGAATGGAACCGGCAAGGAACTGGTGGCGCGCGATCTCCACCGTCATTCCTTGCGGGGCGAAAAGCCCATGATCAGCGTCGACCTGGGCGCAATCTCCACCGAGTTGATCGACTCCGAGCTGTTCGGGCACGTGAAGGGTGCCTTTACCGACGCGCGCGCGGATCGGATCGGCCGCATCCAGGCAGCGGACGGCGGAACGCTGTTCCTGGACGAGATCGGAAACCTGCCGCTGGCGCTGCAACCCAAGCTGCTCACCGCTTTGGAACAGCGGGTGGTGACGCCGGTTGGCGCGAACCGGGCTGTCCCCGTCGACATCCGGGTCATCGCCGCGACCAACATGACGCCAGAAATGCTACGCGATCCCCGGTTTTTTCGGCAGGATCTGCTCTTCCGGCTCAACACAGTAGAGATTGATCTGCCGGCGCTGCGCGAGCGGCGGGGGGACATACCGGCGCTGGTCGACCACTACCTCGCGCTCTACGCCAACCGGTACAAGCGCGACATACCAGGGCTGACCCCCGACGCGTTGGATGCCCTGGTGGCGCATGACTGGCCTGGCAACGTCCGCGCGCTCCGCCATGCTATCGAGCGGGCCGTGATCCTGGCGGGGGCTGGGTCGCTGACACGGGAGGATTTTGCGCTGGCGCCTGCGGTGCGGCACTTCGCGTCCGAAGCGGTGGTGGACGGGCGCGCGGAGGACCTGAACCTCGACCGGGTCGAGCGCCGACTGGTGGAGGAGGCCTTGCGAAAGCACGGCTACAATATTTCGGCAGCCGCTGGCGAACTCGGGCTGTCGCGTGCCGCGTTATACCGGCGGATGGAGAAGCATGGGCTTTGAACGGCGCTTTGCCTGGGGTCTGGCGGGTTGGACCGGTGGGCTCGCGGCAGCGTTGGTGGCTTTGTCGCTGGCGGCGACCAGTGGGCGAATGGGCGCAGCGACACTGCTGGCCGCGCTGGCGGTCGGCGGCATCGCCGTCGGCCTCGTCCAGCATGTCAGGCGGACAAACATCATGCTGGCGCGGTTCATGGAGGGCTTGCGATACCGCGATTTCGTGATGCGGTTCGACCACCGCGGCGGGAGTGGCTTTGCGAGGCTGGGCGACGCACTGAACGGCGCCATGCGCGACCTGCAGGCCGAGCGAGTGAGAATCACCGAGGAGCTTCGGTTTTGCGAGGCGCTGATCGACGATCTTCCCGTGGCGCTGTTGACGGTCGACGGGTCGCATTTGGTTTCGCTGGCCAACAAGGCTGCGCGCCAACTGTTCAACCGTCACGACGGCGTCGGTGTCGCCGACTTTCGCGTCTATGGCGATGCGCTGCTCGCTTGCCTGTCGCGGAGCGGCCCGTCGGCACAGGAGATCGTGCCGCTGCATCTACCCGGCGGGACGCAGCGCGCGATCGTGCGCTCAGGGGTGGTGGCTCGGTTGGGCGACCCGGTGCAAGTCCTGGCGGTCGAGCCGGTGCAGGGTGCGCTCGACGCCGCGGAAGTTGGAACGCAGACCGATCTGGTGCGCGTGCTCACCCATGAGATCCTCAACTCCCTGACGCCGGTGACCTCGCTTGCGGGGACGACAGCGGTGCTGCTGGGCGAGGAGGAACCTGATCTGGACGAGGCGCGGCTTGCCGTTATGACCCTGGCGCGTAGGGCAGAAGGGATGCGTCGTTTCATCGACAGCTACCGCCTGGTCGCGCGATTGCCCGAGCCGCGCCCACGCCGTTTCGCCGCTGCCCCCTTCGCAGCCGAACTGGAGCGCCTTTTCCAGGTTGAGTGGATCGACCACGCGCTGGAAGTGGCAAAAGACCCGGCAATGGTCGTGATCGCAGACCCCGACCTGCTCGCTCAGATGCTGATCAACCTGCTGCGCAACGCGGCGCAGGCAACGCAGGACCTCGACCACCCGCAGGTTCGCCTGTCCATGCGTGACGACCAGTTGGCTGGGCCGGTAATCACGGTCGAGGACAATGGGCCGGGCGTGCCCGCCGCCGCACGGCACGACGTGTTTCTACCCTTCTTCACGACCAGAACTGCCGGCACCGGCATCGGCCTAAACATCGCGCGCCAGATTGCCGTTGCGCATGGCTGGCGTATTGAAATTGGCGAGAGTGAGCTTGGTGGTGCAGCGATGCGTATCTTTCTGACGCCCGTCGCGGGCGGGGTAACGGCCAGTGGGGCAATGCCTTAGTGGGGTGAGGTCCAGTGCCCGTCACTCCCGCAGCGGGAAGCAGGTTCCCGGATAGCCTTTGTCGCTGCCGGGGAGAGGCATACAGCCTGCCTACGCCTGCCCGACCACATTGCCCCGCTTGACGACGCAGTATCGGACGTAGGATGCTGCATCTCGGCTTCGCGAACAAGATCGACGCTCTGAGTTGGGTCGTGGTCGTCGCTCTCGGCCTCAAGGTGGTGGCCACTGCACTCGTGTTGTTCGTCGACCAAGGCGCTCATGACCGACCTGGGAGGGAACGTTCCTGTGCTGGGTAACCAAGACGGCCCCGATAGTGCTGGTGCCGTGCCTGGTTGGGATCGCGCAGCCCGAACACGACCAAACGCTCGCTCGAGTATTCGTCGCCTTCGGATTGTTCGTGTAATCCGCCGTGCCGTTGGCAGTTCGAGAGCGCCGGAGACGCATCAGGGGAGCCGCTAAGCCGGTTGAGGTATGATCGAAACAGAACGCCTTATCCTGACTAGGCCGACCCTCGCCGACTTCGAAGACTCGTTTGCGATGAACAGTGATCCCGGACTGGTCGAATTCATCGGCGGCAAGCCGGCCAGCCGGGAAGACGCCTGGAACAAGCTCCTACGCAACATCGGGCATTGGGCTTCATATTGTTACGGCATGTGCACCGTCCGGGAGAAGGCCGGCGGTGCCTTCGTCGGCGAAGTGGGACTGGCGCACTTTTCTCGCGGCTTTGGAGAGGCATTCGACCCATTTCCGGAAGCAGCATGGGTCTTGGCCCGCACCGCGCACGGGAACGGATACACGACGGAGGCGGCTGCCGCCGTCCACGCCTGGATGCATCAGAGCCAAAAGCCTCTGCGCACGGTGTGCATCATCCACCCCGACAACCGGGCTTCGATCCGGGTGGCAGAGAAACTGGGCTACATTGGTTTCGGCGCCGTTGATTATCGAGGCGCGTGCCTGACGATGTTCGAGCGCAAGTAGCACGCTTCCGGCACGCCATTGCTGGCTATCAGGCATGACGGGGTCGAGATAATCCTCCATCGCCACCCCGCGTCTGAGGCGCTAGTACGTTTGCCGCCTTTGCGCCGGCCAAAACTACGCTGGCCGGCCCAGACCTTCATTGGCGTAGCCTATATGAGTTGCCACACGGCATAGCCGCTCAGCAGCACCGACGCGGCCGCTGACATGCCGAACAGTAAATACGCTATATAGTCCAGCACCGGCGGATTTGGCCGTCGCATCCGCTCGTTCCGCGACGCGCCCGAAAGCACGAAGCTCGCCAACAGCCCATAGGTAAACACCACGACCCCAACCATCGTCCGCTCGATCCCTCATCTGCCAGTGCGGGCAGCCCCCCGGCTCTCCGCTAATTCGTCTAAAACATAGGTTTGCTCGGCTAGTAAATGGTTAAGACGGGACTCTATCCTGGCGCGCGACCGGTCTACCGATCCGCTCAAAAGGGAGCTAGCCGGAGGTCCAGGCTAGGCGATGGGGCGCACCCTGCCAGGGTTGGGCACCCTGCCTGCACGCCGTCTCGAACCGCAGCCGCCCAAAGCAGGGGAAAGGCGCAGGCGATGCCAATCCGGCAGACAGGCTGAGGGGCACCGCCGACGCGGATTTCGCGAGCCGGAGCGTCAGGGCAATCAGGGCCGCTCCCGCCTTTGCCCGAAGAGTCGCGGCGTGGCGAGCATGCCAGCCACAGCGCCGCCTCAACGCGGCCCAGCATGGTGCGGCTCTTGAGCGTCTGGAAAAGCTCAAAGCTGATACAGGCCACAAGCCGCGCGATGCGGAAACGCTGTTCCGGGCGGGGCGAGCCAGCTTCCTTCCTGTCCCTGACGCGCAGGGCACGCAGGTCGGCACTGAGCTAAGCCTGGCCGCTGCCGAGAGCAGGATGGCGCCCGACATGTTCCTTTCGGAGTGCCCCTTCGCGGAGTCGGTCACTGCTATCGCGATAAATCACGGGGCTTGAAGCAGGGCAGCCTAAAGTCCCAGGGCGACGAAGTCGTACGCACCACGCGTAACTTGCTGGGCTGGCTGCCCGCCTAGCCTGATGATCCCGTCAAGCCAAACGACCGTTCAGGCCTCTGGAGCAATGGTGACGCGAAGACCGTCCAGCCTGTCCTCGAACTGGATTTGGCATGCCAGCCGCGATGTTGGCACCCGGGCGGTGAGTCCGTCGAGCAGATCCTCTTCATCGTCACTAGCCGGTGACAAGAACGCGGCCTGTGATGAATCGACGACGACGTGACATGTGGCGCATGACAGGCACCCACCGCACGCGGCCAGCAGTTCATCGACCCCACCCTCGCGGACGATCTCCATCACTGAAAGGCCGGAGGTGGCGGCCAAATCATATGTGTCGCCTTCGCGCGTGGTCACGATCAAACTGGCCATGGTCGTTCCTGTATATGTCCGGACGGCATCTGTGCTGAAGTCGCGGAGACGTTCGGTGGATGATGGTGGGCGTGTCGTTGACTGCGTTGACGATGCGAGCGAACTTCGCCGGATCGGGGGCGCTACATTTCCATCAAGCTGAGCCACCCATGATGGCTCAGCATTGATCGGCAGCGGTGACACTTTCTCAACCCGGTCAATAATGGACTCTGAACTCGACGCCCACGCGCCGGGGCGTCAGCACACCACGTGAATAATAGCGCTCGACCACGTCCGTGCGGACCTGATTGAACGAAGAAACGTCATTGCTGATGGCTGTGACAGCATATTTGTCGGTGAGATTGTCTGCGAACAGCCCGATTTCGAAGTCTTTGGCGATGTAGTTGATCGACGCGCTATGTGTCACATAGCCCTTGATTGCTTCTCCGTTGCCGCGCAGGCCAACACGCGAGTAGATGTCGCCGCGATAGACAGTGGCCCAGATCGCCTCGATCTTACGGTCCTGGCCTAATGAGTGTGTGTAGATGAGCCTGGCACTGCCGGAGTTCTTGGCCGACCCGGGCAGACGGTCCCCCGAAAAGGCGTCGTAGCGCACGCCTTGGCTCACCACCAAACCGGCGACGTCCTGCGTCAGGTGGGCATCGACATAGGAATAGGTGCCGATCAGCGTCAGGTTGGGAACTATCCGCACCGTGCCCTGCACATCGAAGCCCCTGGATACGGCGTCGGCACCATTGACGGTCACGCCGATTGCACCGTTCACCGTCTGGCTGGGCACCTGCACGCCCGTCCAGTTTACCTCAAAGCCATCAACGGTGAGTTGCAGCCGTTTGTCGAACAGGCTGGCGCGGACGCCAATCTCCTTGTTGCGCGTTCGATCCGGCCCGAACACCAGCTCGTTCGGAAGGGCGCAGAGGTTCTGCCCTGGTGGAAGCGGCTGAAGGCAAGGCACGACGCGGTTGACCCCGCCGACGCGATAGCCGGTCGAGTAGGTGAAATAGGCAAGCAGTCCATCACTGAACTTGTAGGATGTGTTCGCCTTCCACACGACGCCGTCTTTGGCGGTATCGCCGGTGCGAATTCGGCTCTCGGCGATGGTGGTTGAAGGGTAGGGCATGCGCGTCAGACCACCGCCGAACAGGGGCGTATCGGAACCACCGCGGACCTGCGCGTCATACTTGAAATAGCGTATTCCGCCCGTCACCTGCCACGCGTCGGTGAGGCGCAACGTGCCCTCGCCATAGGCTGCCTTTTCGACTGTCTTGCTCCGGATTTCGGAGATGTATTCGAGGTTATCGGGCCGCGGGATGTCGAAGTACTGGGCGAAGCCGGGCGTGTACTCGTTCCGGTTGCTGTTGAATTTAAGTCGATTGTAGAAGCCACCAATGATCCAGCTGAACGGTCCGCCATGGGAGGAAACAAGGCGTACCTCCTGGTTGAACTGCCTGTAACGCTGCTCGTTGTCGGCGTAGGACGAGAATTGCGGAAACGCCTCATAACCGTAATCAAGGTCGAGCAGCAGGTCAGTGTTGTCGTCGACGCTGGTGATATGCTGTTTGGTATAGGCGCTCGTGCTGACGAGTTGGGCAATGTTGCCGAGGTTGATGTTAAGCTCGGCCGAGAAGAGATCGGCCTTGCGCTTGACGGGCTCGAGATAACGCCAAGGGCCTTCATATCGGCCGGTCCCTAACACGCCGGCGCCGTTGGCCTGTTGCCCCCCGGTCTTGGTATCTTGGTGAGCGTAGGTGAGGAATGCCTTCAGGTCAGGGTTGTATTCGAGCAGCAGCTGATTGCGCGTGGTGAAGGTATGTTCATAGTTCACGTCTTCGCGCCGCTTGAAGTTTCGCGCGTAATCCACGTTCGTGCCGAACGAGCCGGTTGACGTTGCGGAGGCGCGCCCTGGCTGCGGGTCGGAAACACCCGGCTGCTGGAGCAGGTAATTGTAATCGATGAAGCCGGCGTTGTCGTAGTAGCCGGTGGCCGTGCGGAACGCGATATGATCCTGGACGAGCGGTAGGTTGATCGCCACATCGCCAACCGCTCCGAAGTCGTCAGAATGCGATTGCGCATAGCCGCGGCCATGGGCGTCAACCGAGATACGGTCAGTGTCGGGCCGGTTGGGAAGGTACCTGACCGCGCCTGCCAGCGTTCCAAGGCCATAAAGCGTGCCCTGCGGCCCCTGCAGAACCTCCACGCGGTCAATATCGATCAGCTTGAAATCGAGATACAGCGGAACCTCGCCGAGGTAGACGCCGACGGAGTTGCCGCTGTTCGCGCCCGACACGCTGGTATCACCCGAGGAGATACCGCGCAGGATGATGTTGCCGGTAGAAGCCGGTCCGGTATCCGCCACGGTAACGCCGGGCGTAAAAGCGGCGAGGGAGCGAATGTCGTCCAGACGCTGCGACTGGATGGTTTCAGCGGACACCGCGCTGATGTTGATCGGCGCGTCCTGAAGTGTAGTCCGTCGCCGGCTGCCGGTAACCACCACGTCGTTTGCCTCATTGAGGTCGGCCGTCGGCTTATCCTCGGTCGAGGCCGGGGGCGGGGTGGCTTCCTGTGCCAGCGCTGGGGCATCCACCACGCCGATCAGCGCGGTGGCGCACAGCAGACCTGCGCGTGAGAAACGTCCTGCCATTAAATCCCCCTTGGAAAACCTGAATTCCTGGCCTCTCCGCAAACCTTCGGCCGACGTCGACGCCTCGCTCGGGGCCGCTCGCTTGAAACAGATTGTGGATGTTGGCGGCCGACCGACATGGGGTATTTGACGTAAGGGCGGGCCGGGGCGGGCCTTTACGTCAAACGACGAATGCCGCGACGCACTGCCGAGGCTTATCCTTCCGCCATGGTATACCGTGCTTTACGTCTAGCGACCGCCTCACTTTCGGGCGCGGTGTTTTCGCTCGGGGCGCCAGCGTTGCCGGCACAGGCGGGGCAGCCGACAGCCGCAAGGCTGGTCGCCTGCGGCGCAGACAGCTGCCTGCGCCTGTCGGGGCATCGGAGCAGCCCGTCTGTTTCCGTGCAGGTGAACGGGCGCGACCTGCCCGTTGAGGGCGAGCGGGCCTGGCAGGTCACAGTGCCGCTCTCAACGGCGCGAACCTGGGCGATCGCCCATGGCTATTCAGTGATCCTGACCCTGGTCGATGCGCAGGCCGGGACAGGGCACTCCGTGGCAGTGGCCCTGCCGCCGGGCTCGCTCGGTACTCGGCTGGAACTGGCGTCGCTGATCGTTCGCGCGCACTGATCCGGATCGCCTCGAAATACCTGCCGCTTGTGATCACGCGTGGCAGGTCCTACATGGCTGCGACCCAATCGCCAGAGAGCGATGGGCGAGCAATGCAGGAGACGATGATGAAATTCGCTTTGGCAGCGTGTGCCGCCGTCCTTATCGCAACTCCAGCGCTTGCGGCGCCTGGCTCGGAACCGCTTTCGGCCGACAGCGCGGTACTGAGTCTACGCGGGCTTGATCTCACCAGCGTTGACGGTCAGCGGCGCCTCGCGATCCGGATGGAAAATGCGGCAAGCGCGGTCTGCGGTCGAGGGACGAGCACGATCCATCTGGCGCTGGACGCGCAGGCGCGTGAATGCCGCGCCGATGTAATGGCTGACATTCGGACGCGTGTCGCGTCGGCAACGGCAGCGCGGGATCCCGGATCGAATACTCAGCTTGCCATGCGTTGAGCGGGACAGAAGCCGTCTAGATCACTGCTGATCACAAGGCGGCTTCGTCAAATGGCGTATGGTCGCGAGGTCCGCCGGGTCTAGGCTTGTCCCTCGATGCGTTCCTTCCTGCAACGTGGCCTCCAACGGGCGGCCCCGATACATCGATCTGCCGCGCTGGTTGTGACGCTGCTCGCCCTTGCGGCGGCTCCCGGCGATGCCGGCCCGCATTTCGCCCCGTGGATCAACGGAGCCGCGCAGGAACCTGGAACGCAGGTACAGCGGATCGACGCGGGCACGTTCGTCATTCGCCAGTCGGTAAAGACGAATTTCGAGGCTCCGTTCCTCTACCTGCTGTTCGGCCGCGAACGGGCGCTTTTGATCGACAGCGGCGCTGGCGGACTGAGCATTCGTCCTACGATCGACCGCTTGATTGAGGACTGGCGGGCGCGGCACGGCAATCGTCCAATACACCTCGTTGTCGCGCACTCGCATGGACATGGCGATCATCATGCCGGTGATGGAGAGTTCCGCGGCCGTCCGGATACCGAGGTAGTCGGGCTGAAGCCGCAGGAGGTTGCAGCCTTTTTCGGGATCCAGGGCTGGCCCGGCGCCGTCAGCCATTACGATCTGGGAGGTCGCGTGCTCACCATCGTCCCTACGCCTGGTCATGAGCCCGCGCACATGATGGTCTATGATGCCCGAACCCGACTGATGTTCTCGGGTGACATGCTGTACCCGGGCCGGCTTTATGTGCCCCAAGACCGGTTCGAAGAGTTCCGCGCGAGCGCGGACCGGCTGGCGGCCTTCGCGAAAGGTCACCCGATCCGGGCGTTGCTGGGCGCCCATATCGAAATGACCACCACGGCAGGGCAGGATTACCCGATGAAGGCAGTGGCGCATCCGGGGGAGCACGGACTGGCACTCCCTCCGGCAGCAATTGAGGAACTGGACCAAGCTGTCACGATGGCGAAGATACCGCCGGAACTCGACCGGCATGCAGACTTCATTGTCTATCCGGTGGCGCCGAAGATCAACTAACTGCCGATACGGCCCGGCTTCTTCCACCATGACAGCGTATGGGCGTCATGAGCCGTGGTCCAAACACCTGCGCGCGTGTATCGAAGGGCGCCGCTGCCAGACGCCTTTCCCACGCGTGCCCTGATGGCGAGCGACTTGGGATCGATCACGACAAAGCTCTGGCCAGCGGTCGTGCGCAGCCAGATCTTGCCCCCGCCCGCATCGATGTCGCCATATTTCAGGGTCTCGTCTACCTTGACCCGGCCCGACACGGCGCCGGTGACGGGATCCACCCGGGCCACGGTTCCATCGCCTTGCTCCTGAACCCACACGGCGCCTTCGCCCGCGACGAGGAAGCCGGGCTCGCGTCCGAGCGCGGTTGTCTGGACTACGCTGTTCGTGCCTGGGTCGACCTTCTGTAGCGTCTGTCGGGTAGCACTGACCGCCCAGAGCGACCCCAAGCCAAAGGACAGAAAGCAAGTGCCAGGATCAACCCGGATCGAGGTTGCCACCTGATTGCGGGCCGGGTCGATCCGGGCGAGCATACCGGTGGCGTCGCTCGCCACCCAGACTGAACCAGCACCGGCGACCACGTTCAGTTCGCCCGCGGGATTAGCAATGCCTGTCGGGATGGCGGCAATGATCTTCGCCGTTTTCAGATCGATGCGGTTGAGCGTCCGCTGCTTGCAATCCGCGACCCATAAGGAACGGAAGGCGACCGCCATGGCGCCGCAGGGCCGGGTCATGGCAACTTCCGCACGCTTGCCGCTGCGGGACCAACGCTCCACGCGGCCAACATTGGTGGCCCAAACGGAATCGCCATCCACCGCGAGGAAATCCGCGAAGCCGGGCACGGTTTGCACCTGCTCGGCCGGAGCGGCCGCCATCGCAGGTGTGAGCGCAATGCAGCAGCCGAGCGCCGCAGCCGCCCATCCTCTCGCCCGCTCTGTCATTGCCAGAGCTTCCCTGCGCCGGTGTACAATCCATCGTTGCTTGCGTTGACCTGCCACACGATCACGAAGCGCCCTCGACACGTTCGTTTCTCTGGCGATTTGACTTCGGCCCAAAGGGTTCAAACACTGGCTGGCCCGGATAGTGGAACGGCGTCCGGCTCGACAGCGATGATCCGTCGTTGCTGTTCGTGCCGAACATGCGATCTAGCACAGTCAGAACCCTGTCCCTGATGGCCATCATCACTGGCAGCGCGGGCTTTTGGGCAGGCTCTCTCATGCTTTTCACCAGCTATGTCGGCGGCGAGAGGGCCGCCTGACCGAACGATAGGGTGAGCGGGCGATGGCAGCAGGTGGTCTAATGACGTACGCCTCGCGATGCTACTCCACCACGATCCCATGCCGGGTGAGGAAGTCGCGCGCGGGCGCCAGCGCTTCTGCATGACGGCGCCATCGCTCCACGGCGTCGCGGTATAAAGGGCGGCGGACTTGTGCGGCGCTTGGCGTCGAGACTGGGGCGGCATTGGCCTGGAAATCTAGGCACGCATCGGACCAGCTCAGCCCGCAATGGCCGAGTAACCGGCGTGTTTCCTCTTCCTGGTTCGCGACGAGGGACTCATAGCCAAGCTCGAGGACCCGGCCCGGCAATGCTTCCCTCCACAACCCCATCAGGCGGTCGAACCGCTGGAAATAGGCGGCGGTGTCGAGCAGGTCGTAGCTATAGTCATAATAGCGCGAGCTGATCGCGAACAAATTACGATAGTTTGCGAGGACGGTGTCGAGCGGATTGCGGCGGAGGCATACGATCCTGGCGTTCGGCAGCGCACGGGCGATCAGGCCAACGTAAAAGAAGTTGCCGGGAAATTTATCGACAAAACGAGGCTTCTTGCCGGGCACATGCGAGGCTGCGCGGGTGAGGTAGTCACGGCCGATGTTGCCGGGGTCAACATTCGCCGCTTCAAAGATCGTCTCGGGATCGAGCACGGTGCGGCTACGCGTTCCGGCGGCGGCCTTCACCGCCAAAGGCAAAGATTGAAGTTCGCCTGCGCTTTCCACCTCCGGGTGGGACGAGAGGATGCGGTCCACCAACGTGGTGCCGGTGCGTGGCATGCCCAGGACAAAGATCGGCGAAGCGGGCGACGGGTCCGATGCGACAGCCTCGGCAATTTGCGGCCAGCAGGACTCGACCGCGTCGAAGATCGCGGCATCATCCTCGAAGCGGTAGGGCAGGCTGGCGCGATGCTCCGCGTTGGTGTGGGCCAGCATGGCAAACGCGGCCGAGGAGTCGGCCAGATCGTCGAGCTCCTTGGCCAGCGCATAGCCAAGCAGAAGCCGGTCGCGCGGTAAGCGAGCCTGTTTGTGCGTGGCGGAGAGCCGTTCGACATGGTTGCTCTGTGGGGTTTGCTTGCGCAGGCCGGCCAGCAGATGATGCGCGCGAGCGTCCGCCGGCGACAGCTCGATCAGCGCCTCGAGTTGCTGCTCCGCCTCTTTCTGGCGCCCGACAAAGCTCAGCGCCGCCGCCTGATTATAGCGGAACGAGGTGTTTTCCGGTGCCAGGCGGACAGCTTCCGCGAAATGGGGGAGGGAGGCCGCATGGTTTCCAAGTCGCGCGTAAACGCAGCCCATCGTGTCCCGGCCCAGCGCATCTGCCGGCGGCGACACTTCGGCGGCGCTAAGGACCCTGGCAGCGTCTTCGTCCCGCCGTACCAGCGTGTACAGGCGAGCAAGCTGAGCGTGGTATTCGCCTTGCGCGTCAAGCTCCACCGCCTGCTCGATCATCTCGATGCCAGCCGTCACCTTGCCGAGCATGGCTGAGCAGAGACCCGCAAGAAAATGAGCTTCGGCAGAACGCGGCGCTTCGTTGCGCCAGCGTATGGCAGAGGCGACGGCGACGCCGATTTCACCGCGTGCGATCGCTGCGCGGATGGAAGGCCCGCGAGCAGGGGAAAATCGTATCTGATCCATCCGGCTTTTTCCGCCCTATCGCGTCAGGGTGGTGACCGCGATCGCCGTGGCCGATGCGCGATTTTCCACACCCATTTTCTCGAATATCTGCTCGAGATGCTTGTTCACTGTGCGCGGGCTAATCTGCAGAATTTCGCTTACCTCCCGGTTCTGCTTGCCGCGGCTGATCCACAACAAGACTTCCGCTTCGCGCGAAGTGAGTCCGTGCTGCGCGGCAAGGATGGTCTTCTCCTCTCCCTCATGCCGATCGGCCAGGCGGAACACCCATTGGCCGGCGGCTGTGCAACGCAGGAGGCTGGCTTCCAGGGTGCGCTCACCGGCGGCAACGGTGGTTCGCGCGCCAGGCGCCGGTGCACTCGCCTGAAGCTCTCGGACGGAACTTAGAAACGGCTCGGGCAAGGTGCCCGAGGCGGAGGACCAACCGGGAAACAGGCGTTCGAGCATCCCGCCGGCCGCTGGGGTCAACCAGTGCGGCTCGCCCGCAGCATCCACGGCCAGCGCTGGTCGGCCGCTCATGTCGAGCGCGAGTTGGCTTCCATGGGCGACCCGAGCCGTGGCGAGATGTACGCGTATGCGTGCCAGCAACTCATCAATGACGATCGGTTTGTTCACGAAATCGATCCCGCCGACATTAAGGCCGCGGACCACATGCTCAGTTTCGGTTAGCCCGGTCATGAAGATGATCGGGAGGTGCTGGAATGCGGGATCGCCTTTGATCCGCCGGGTCGTCTCGAAGCCGTCGAGGTGGGGCATGACCGCGTCCATCAAGATGAGGTCCGGAGTCACGCTTTTCAGTAAGTCCAGGGCCGCCATGCCGTCGATCGCGATCAACACGCTCATGCCTGCGCCTTCAAGCGTGCTCGTCAGGAACCGCAGCGCTTCGGGTGTGTCGTCGACGACCAGGATAACCGGCCGGGGCGCGTCCACGATGCTATTCCGCTGCGTCATCGATCGTTTTCAGCAGGGAGCGCAGGTCGAAACTGTCGAGGTGACGGCGCAGCGACGACACCAAAGGGCCCGCGGTGGGGACCCTATCCTGAAGATCGTCCAACGCGCTCTCGATACCGCGAACATGGCCAATGTTGACGAGCGCACGAAGTCTCTCGATCAAGGGGGCCGCCTCTGCTGGCAAGGCGATATGTTCCGGCGCACAGTCTTCCGTCACTTCCGGCTCCGCCTCGTTCCAATATAGGTCCAGCTGGGTACCAATCAAAGCGACTAGCGTGTCGTGCTCGACCGGCTTCGTGACAAAGGCGTCGTGGCTGCTGCGCCCGTCTCCACCAGCACGAAACTCATGCGCGTCTGCCGACACCATGATGATGCGCAGCGCCGCGCCATGGTCTTTCCGGAGGCGGGCCGCGACCTCCCAACCGTTGATGCCGGGCATCTGAATGTCGAGCAGAACCATGTCGGCCGGATTGCTCGCTGCGAGCGCAATGCCTTCCGCCCCGTTTGTCGCCATCCGAACGATGAAACCGAGAGCACTCAACAGCGACTCCAGAATGGCGCGTTGGGCGGGATCATCGTCGATCACCAGCACGGTGCGTCGTGTTCCGCGGTAACCGGTTATGCGTGAACCCTGGTTCACTGATCTTGTCGGAACGACTGGGGCGGAGAGCATTGTCCTGAACCGGAACTCGCTACCCGCGCCGGGAGTGCTGGTAACGGTTATGTCACCGCCCAGAACGCGCGCAAGGACCCGCGTGATGGCAAGCCCAAGGCCGATTCCGGGCTGAACCTGTGCCTCTGTCGAGCTGCCTCGATCGAACGGCTCGAAGATGCGCTCGAGATCGTCCAGAGCGATGCCGATCCCGGTATCAGCGACCCTGATGTCGGCGACTTGGCTGCGATAGCCGACCGTGATCGACACTTGTCCAGCCTGAGTGTACTTGATTGCGTTGCTGACCAGGTTGATCAGGATCTGCCGCAGGCGTCTTTCGTCCGTCCTCACCTGATCAGGCAGCCTGTCCTTTAGAACAAGAGTCAGAGTCAGGCCTTTTGCTGCAGCCTGCATGCGGAACATGTCAACGATGTGCTCGAGCAGGCCGCGAATATCGACGAGATCTGACCGGATCGTCAGCACGCCGCTCTCGATGCGCGAGATTTCCAGCAGCCCCTCGACCAAGTTTGTAACATGCTCGGCAGAGCGGCGGATGATGGTTCCCGCCTCGGCGCCTGAGATGCCGTGGTCGCGCTCCAGCAACTGCGCATAGCCATAGATCACGTTCAGCGGCGATCGGATCTCATGGCTGACCGCGACGAGGTAGCGGGTCTTGGCCTCGTTTGCCGCCTCGGCTGCCACCTTGTCCCGCTGGAGCTCTGCAAAGGCTTGCACAGATGGCTCGTCCGCGGTCCCGGCCCACTCGGCCGCGGATCGATCTGGTTGCTCAAACCTGTTGTCCGGGCGTACCGTGGTCATTAGCCCCCCGGACGCGAGAGCGTGTCGATGTAGGCGCGCCATCCGCCAAGGTCTGTGATGTCCGTCGCGCCGTCGATTGCGCGCGGTTCAGCAACGAAACCCTTCACAACCGTTCCGTCAGCCAGCGTCACCGATCCGATCGCAAGGGGTGCTGATACCTCGACCACGAAACTGCCGAAGGCCGCCACGTCGAGTTCATATACTTCCACCGCGATCGCGCTACCCTCCGCCGAATGGATCAGCGCCGGTTTGGGCGGCGTTGAGTTCGCCATCGCATACAGCCGGTACGAGGGCGCGGTAGTGGTCGTGGCGATCAGGCGGGCATTACGCGAGGTCAGCTGCCGATGGAGCGGCATCCCCTCAAGGTGTGCGCCGACGACCGCGAGCTTTACGGTATCCATTGAGTCCTCGATGTGGAGTGGTGGGGGAGGGGGAAGGGCGGCGGCCGTGACATAGGCCTGCCCGGCATCCAGCAATGCGAGGTCGCTCCAGGCCGGCCCGATCAATGTGATGCCAAATCCGGTGCCATTGTCCCGCCATCCCGCAGGAACAGCCAGTGCCGCCATGTCCAGCAGGTTTACAAAGTTGGTATAAAGGCCGAGGTTGCTGTTGAGAGCGACAGGCGCGGCCCGCATCTCTGCAATGCGGTAGATGGTCGGCGCCGTTGGCAGCGCGAGCAGGTCGATGTCCCGCCACATCGCCTCGGCAAGGCGCTGCAACTCGGCGAGCCGATACTGCCCCCGGAACACGTCGACGCCGCTGACCTTGCGCCCGTCTTCCATGATGGCGCGGACCGTAGGGTCGATCGCCTCAGGTCGCTCATCGAGCAGCGGCAGGGCGGCGGCGGTGCGTTCCGCCACCCACGGGCCGCCGTAAAGCAGCATCGCGGCCTCGCGTAGCGGCTCCATGTCGATTTCGATCAGGTCGGCACCATCCGCCGCCAGCCTGATCAGCGCCTGTTCGTAAAGCCGCTCTGCCGCGGCATCACCAAGGAAGAGGCGCTGGCCGGGCATCGGCACCCCGATCCGGGTAGCGACGAGCGGACGGTCCTCGCCGGAACGCGAATAAGGATCGGCGGCATCGAAGCCGGCGACCGCAGCGTCCACAGCGCGTGCGTCGGTGGTGCTGTGGGTCAGGACGGTGATGCAATCGAGCGTGCGGCAGGCAGGCACCAATCCGGACGTGCTCCAGCGGCCCTTGGTGGGCTTGAAGCCGACAAGCCCGTTGAAGGCGGCGGGCACCCGCCCGGACCCGGCCGTATCGGTTCCCAGCGAGAACGCGACCAGTCCGGCGGCCACAGCCACCGCGGAACCGGAACTGGAGCCGCCGCTTACATAGGCTCGGTTGAACACACAGGCAGGGGCGCCATAGGGACTGCGCGTCCCGTTGAGTCCCGTCGCGAACTGGTCGAGATTGGTCTTACCCATTGCGATCGCGCCCGCCGCGATCAACCGGGCGACCACCTGTGCAGAGGTATTGGGGACGTAGGCGAAGTCCGGACAGGCCGCCGTGGTCGGCACGCCCGCCAGATCGATGTTGTCCTTGATCGCGAACGGCACGCCGGCAAGCGGGAGCACCTCGCCGGCGGCGAGCCGGGCGTCGACCTGAGCCGCCGCCGCCAGAACGGCGTCCTCCGCCAGCCGAGTAATCCAGACGGCTGGTTGGACGGCGGCGTATTCGTTGATCCGCGCCAGCGCCTCGCGCGCGACAGCGACCGCGCTGGTTTGCCCGGATGTAACGGCGGCGACGATGGCTTGGACGTTGAAAGGTGGGACCATCATGCGACCTCC
This sequence comes from Sphingomonas aerophila, assembly GCF_014199305.1. Classification (GTDB taxonomy): domain Bacteria; phylum Pseudomonadota; class Alphaproteobacteria; order Sphingomonadales; family Sphingomonadaceae; genus Sphingomonas; species Sphingomonas aerophila. Next base: position 78,027 of record NZ_JACIJK010000002.1, on the reverse strand, counting down.
ACGGCCAGCATTGCGCCGCCCGGGGTAAGTGACTGCTTTTCCTGTACGTAGATTTCACGCACCGTACCGGAGACCGGGCTGATCACGGCCGACTCCATCTTCATCGCTTCAATGATCGCGATGGTGTCACCCGCAGTCACGCTCCCGCCGTCCGTAACGAGCAGCTTCCATAAGCTGCCGCCGAACGGCGCCTCCACCAGTTCGCAACCTTCGGGAAGGTCGATTTCGCGAACGTCCTCGCCGCCATCCGCTTCCTGGTTCAGCGCCGCGACCCGGTCGAACTCGCCGTCCCGTTCCCAGGCCGCACGCTCATCGTCAAAGGCGGCCTGACGCTGTGCCTGGAAGGCGGAAATCGACTCAGCATTCTCGGCCAGGAAGGCCCGGTATTCCGACAGCCGAAATACGTCTTCTTCGATGCGGATCTGGCGTCGCCCCAGCGGGAAGTCGCGCCGCCAGTCGGTCAGCTCGTCATGGCTCACCGGGAAAAAGCGGACACGGTCGAAAAATCGGAGCAGCCATGGCTTTCCGTCGCGAAAAGCATCGGTCTGGCGCCACGTGTTCCACACCTGGATAGTGCGACCGAACAGCTGATATCCGCCCGGCCCCTCCATGCCGTAAATGCACATGTACGCGCCGCCGATGCCGACCACGTTTGGTGGAGTCCATGTGCGTGCCGGGTTGTACTTGGTGGTGACAAGGCGATGGCGCGGGTCGATCGGAGTCGCGACAGGCGCTCCCAGATAGACGTCGCCCAGTCCCATCACCAGGTAATCGGCGTGAAACACGATCCGCTGAACGTCGTCGATGCTGGCGAGCCCGTTTACGCGGCGGATGAACTCGATGTTGTCCGGGCACCAGGGCGCATCGTCGCGAACCGACTCCATGTACTTGTCGATGGTCTGGTAGATCGCCGGGTCTTTCCACGACAGCGGCAGGTGCACGACGCGCGAGGGGATCTCGAAATCATCAAGGCCGCCCAAACGCTCCTCGGCCGCTACCAGCGCGTTAATCAGGGCCGCCTGCTTCAGGCGCCGACTGTCGTAGTGGATCTGGAGCGAGCGGATCCCCGGGGTCACGTCTATCATTCCCGCGAGTTCAGTTTGCTCAATGTCCAGCATCAGCGCGTGGACGCGTATCCTGAGCTCGAGATCGAGCACGATCGGGCCGTACTCGACCAGCAGGTTACGGTCGCCTTGCTGGCGATAGGTGACCGCCGGGCGTACGCCCTGCGCAGGAATGGCATGCAGTATCGGCGAGCCAAGAGCGTCGCCTGTCACGGCCGTGGTCCGAGGCGTGCTCGACAGGGTAGCGACCAAGCGGTCCTGTGCCTGTTCGGCCGCGACTGCCGTTGTGTTGTCGATCGGTACAAAGCGTACGCTGTCGCCTGGTGCGAGCTGGCCGACCTTCCACAGATCTGCCTTAGCGACGACGAAGGGACACACGAAGCCGCCAAGCGAGGGACCATCCGGCCCAAGAATGATCGGCATGTCGCCAGTGAAATCCACCGCGCCGATCGCATAAGCGTTGTCGTGAATGTTGGACGGATGGAGGCCCGCTTCACCACCGTCCTTGCGTGCCCAGTGCGGCTTGGGGCCGAGCAGGCGAACTCCGGTACGGTTGGAGTTGTAGTGCACCTTCCACGCCGTCGCGCGCAGCATGGCGATATCGTCCGGGGTGAAGAAATCGGGTGCGCCGTGCGGCCCGTAAAGTACCGCCAGCGTCCATTCGCGCGTGATCTCCGGCCGAACGGCGGGAGCGAGTGAGGGCGCCTCAGTCTTCGCCGCAATGATGCCGACGAGGTGCAATGTGTCGCCCGTCATCACCGCGCGCCCGGCATGACCGCCGAACTCCCCGAGGGTGAAAGCGCTGCGGCTGCCAAGGAACAAAGGAACGTCCAGCCCGCCCGCAACTAGGATATAGCCGCGCATACCAGCACCGGTGACGCGCCCGACCTTAAGCGTCTGGCCCGCTGCAATATCGACGATCTCGTAACAGCCGACCGGTTTTCCATCCAGGGTGGCGCCGAAGTCTGCGCCGGTCAGGCAGATCCGGGCCGCGGCGTTGAACAGCAGCGTCGGACCGGCTGCGGTGATTTCCAGCCCCGCCGCGTAGTCCGCGTTGCCGAGCAGCCGGTTACCGAGCCGAAAGGCGAGCGGGTCCATTGGTCCCGAGGGGGGCACCCCGACGCTCCAGAGACGCAGCCGACCTGGATAGTCCTGGACAGTGGTCGAGGCGCCACCCGCAAGGACCCGGATCGTTCGTGGTGAGTAGGCGATGTCGGCAAGCGCGCGGGTGGAGACTTCGCCGCTGGTGAACGGTGCCGAGCGCACCACCGTTCGCAGCCAGTCGAGGTTGGTTTCAATGCCGGCAAGGGTGGTTCGGTCGAGCGCGTCCTGCATTGCGGCCACCGCTTCCTCGCGGGACGGGGCGGTCACGATCAGCTTGGCGAGCATCGGATCGTACCAAGCGGAGACATCGGTGCCCGCCGCGATCCAGCTGTCCACGCGGGCGCCTCCCGGAAAGGACACGCCGACCAGACGACCCGAGCTGGGGCGGTAGTCCTGTGCCGGGTCCTCCGCGTAGAGGCGCACCTGTATCGACGCTCCCTTCGGCGCAGCGGCGAAGCCGTCGAGGAAGCTGAAATCCCCGGCCCCGGCGCGTACCATCCATTCGACCAAGTCGACGCCAGTGACCTGCTCCGTAACGCCATGCTCGACCTGGAGCCGGGTGTTAACCTCAAGGAAGAAGAAGTCGTCGCGCTCGGCGTCGTAGAGGAATTCGACCGTGCCGGCGGAACGGTAGGCTGCCGCCGAGGTGAGCCGGACGGCGGCGTCGATCAGGGCGGCCCGCGTGGTGGCGGGCAGCAGCGGGGCAGGGGTCTCCTCTACCACCTTCTGGTTGCGCCGTTGAAGGGAGCAATCGCGTTCGCCAAGTGCCACGACATGACCCGAGCCGTCGCCGAAGACCTGCACTTCGATATGGCGGGCGCGTGCGACGTAGCGCTCCAGGAACACGCCGCCATCCCCGAAGTTACCCGCGCCCAGACGAGCGACCGTGGCGAAACCTTCGCGAATGTCAGCCTCGTCGGCGCAGACCTTCATGCCGATGCCGCCGCCGCCTGCCGTTGCTTTCAGGATCACCGGATAGCCGATCTGCGCGGCCGCCTCGATCGCGGCGACCTCGTCATGCAACAGGTCGGTGCCGGGCGCGAGCGGTACGCCTTGTGCCGCGGCAAGCTCGCGCGCGGTGTGTTTCAGGCCGAAAGCGCGAATGTTGTCCGGGGTTGGACCGATGAAGACGATGCCGCGCGCTGCGCATGCCTCCGCAAAGCCCGTGTTCTCGGAAAGAAAGCCGTAGCCCGGATGGATCGCCTCAGCGCCGGTCGCTTCGGCCGCCGCCAGGATCGCATCGACGTTGAGGTAGCTCTCGCCAGCTGGAGCAGGACCGATGCGGACCGCTTCGTCGGCCTGTGCCACATGGGCCGACCCGGCGTCGGCGTCACTGAACACCGCAACCGAGCCGACGCCCATCGCCTTCAGAGTGCGGATGATGCGGCAGGCGATCGCACCGCGGTTTGCGATCAGGACCTTGGTGAACATCAACCAGCGACCTGCATTCGGACCGGCGTCGGGTTGAAGCCGTTGCACGGATTGTTGATCTGCGGGCAGTTGGAGACGACGACGATCACGTCCATCTCGGCGCGCAAGTCCACGGTCAGGCCGGGAGCGGAGATGCCGTCAACGATGCCCAGCGTTCCGTCCGCTTCAACCGGCACGTTCATGAAGAAGTTGATGTTGGACACCATGTCACGCTTGCCGCGACCGGCGCGAGCATTAGCATCAAGGAAGTTGTCGACGCAGCTGTGCTGCGCCTTTGTATGATGGCCGTAGCGGAGCGTGTTGGACTCGCACGAACAGGCGCCGCCAATCGTGTCGTGATAGGCGACACTGGTGCCGGTGATGGTCATCATCGGCCGGCCCTCATTGGACAGCAGCACTGCCCCGTCCCTGAGGAAGATATTTCGCTGGGCGGCTATCGTGTCCTGAGCGCTGTAGCGCTCGGCATCGTCGGCGGCCGCGTACATCAGGAAGTCCACAGCTTGATTACCTTCCAGATCGATGATGCGCAGTGTCTCGCCGGCCTCGATGCGATGCATCCAGGGCGCGCGCGCAGGCACGATCTCGTCGTGACGGATAGTACCGGGAAGGGGATGTTCGGTGCTCATGTCGATCCTTCAGCGCGCGAAAAGGTCTTCGGTGTTGAGAAAGGCGCGCAGGCCCTCGGGCGTCGCGGTGCGAACAGGATCGTCCTCTGCCGTGACCGTACCGCGCCAGGCGGTCGCGCGAAGCGGTGTTACGGAGTAGTCCGGCCGGGGATCCAGCACGTGGGGGCAGTTGGCGAGCACCACGACTAGCTCCATTTCGGCCCGCAGCAGTAGCATGCGACCGGGCGCGAACGGGCCAACCTGGGGCTCCGTGGTGCCGTCGTTCGTGACACGCACGCCTTTGAACCAGTTGATGCAGGGGTGGACGTCCTTGCGGCCAAGCCCGTGCTTGGCCGCACCCAGCACCAGGCGATCGCGCGCGTTCGGCTGCGGGCCATAGTTTTCGCCGCTGCCATAAGTGCGCGCATTGGACGCCTTGTTCGATGCGCCGCAAAAGGCATCATGAGTTCCGGCGCTGTCGTCCAATATGGTCGCCATCACCCGGCCCATGTCCGAGAGCAACAAGCGGCCCGCACCGAGATAGCCGTTCCATTGCACCTTCAGCGTGTCGGCGACGTTCAAGCGCTCCGTCGGCATCTCCGCATTGAACAGCAGCATGGAGGCGCAAGCGTCGCCCGCAAGGTCGACCAGCCGTAAACGCGTTCCCCGCGCGATGCGGCGCGAGGCGTAACCGGCGGGCGCGATCGTCTCCTCCCAGAAAACGGCGTCGGGCGCGTCCACGGCGGCGGCGGGAAGGGTGGGCATGGCCTGTACCCGGGTGCCCGCCATGGCGCGGGCATGGTCGCGGGCGCCATGTGGATCGGCGGTGCTGGTCGTCATGCGATCTCTTTCCGTGGATCGGTGTCGCCGACCGCCTCGACCAGCGCCGGCGGCGGCAGGGTCTTGCGATCGAGCGACAGGTCATAGGTGACGGTGGCGCCGAAGCGATGTGGCGCATGGGGATCATGTCGACGCTTGTCGAAGGCGAGCACGCGGGTGCCGAGCTTGAACGCCTCCCCAATGTCATGGGTCACCATGAGGATGGTCAGCCCATGCTCCTGCCAGAGTCGGGTGATCAGCGCGTGCATGTCCAGGCGAGTGCCCGGATCGAGCGCCCCAAACGGCTCGTCGAGCAACAAGATGCGGGGATGCTTGACCAACGCCTGCGCTATCGCCAGCCGCTGCTGCATCCCGCCGGACATCTGGGCGGGGTACACATCGAGGCTGTGCTCCAGGCCGACCGCAGCCAACATCTCAGCGGCCTTGTCGCGCGCCGCGCGGCGCTGGGCACCGAACAACCGCGCGGTGAAAGGCGCTTGCCCACACTCGATCCCGAACATCACGTTGCGGAGCGTCGTCAGATGGGGAAAGACGGAATAGCGCTGGAACACCACACCGCGATCGGGGCCGCATTCCGCCCGCATGGGCATGTCCCCAAGCAGCACCTGACCACGGGTCGGAGGCTCCTGTCCCAGGATCAGGCGCAGGAAAGTGCTTTTGCCGGCCCCCGAGGGCCCGACGACCGCGACGAAGCTGCCCTCCGCAAGCTGGAGCGAGACGCGCTCGAGCACGATCTTGTCGCCATATTCCACCCAGATATTGCGCAGTTCAATCAGCGCGCTCACCGGCCCGCTCCATGCGCCCACGGGAAACCGCGACGGCTCGCGAAAAGCAGCAGCGCGTCGGATGAAATAGCGAGCAGCGAAATCCAGGCGACGTAGGGAAGGATGATGTCCATCGCGAAATAGCGGCGGACCAGGAATATGCGGTAGCCAAGACCGACATCGGAGGCGACCGCCTCTGCGGCGATCAGGAATACCCAGGCCGGCCCCATCGACAGGCGCAGGGCCGCGATCAGGCGTGGCATGAGCTGCGGAAGGGCAACACGTATGGCCAGCTGCCAGCTGTTCGCGCCCAACGTTTGCGCCTTGGCGAACTGCTCCGCAGGCAAGCTCACAACAAAGCTCGTCAGGTCTCGCGTCATGAACGGGGTGATGCCGATGGCGATCAGCGCGATCTTTGAGGCTTCGTCCAGCCCGAGCACGATAAACAAAATCGGTAGCACCGCGACGGGCGGAATAACGGCTATGACCGCGACCACCGGTCCAAGTAGCGCGCGCGCGAGTGGGACAACGCCGAGAAGGAGCCCGAGGATGAGCGCCGTCCCCGTCGCAATGGCGAGCCCGACGCCGAGCCGGTACAAGCTTGCGATCGTGTCCGCGACGATAACGACCCGATCACTGGCCGGATCGCGGTCAGTGGTGAAGGCGTGTATCGCCTGGGCCATCGCGGCGAAGGTGGGCAGGACCTTGTCGGCGGGATTGTCCGCGTGCCTAGCCTCCGACGCGAGTAGGTACACGAACAACAGCGCCAGGATGGGCAGCGCGCCGAGAAGGAACCGACCGCCGCGACCTGGGCGAATGTCGATCAGCCGCGTCACAGACGGCGCGACCTGGCGTCGTTCCGCGGCCGCCTTTCGTTCAGATCCTGCGCATGTTCCAATAGAGAATTTGTCCCGTTCTCAATTTGCCCGCAGGCACAGTGAACCATTCGCCAGACCGGTGTTCGGCGTTGCAGATCCAGCGATCAGGCGTCGGCTACAATTTGCCGCTCGCAGCCAGCTTCATGTAAGTCGGATCGAAGCGCAGCTTCACGTTCTTGGGATCGCCAAGTGCCTTGCCGTTAGCGAAGCTGATCCCGATCGCGTCGACCGACCGGGCGCTCGGCCCGAACAAGCCGTGTTCGAAGCTGAACCGGCGGACCCGATCGGTCACTTTGATGAGATCAGGGCTCTCGGCATACGCCGCCGCGTCCTGCGCACGCGTATAAAGGTGGGTCGTCTTCAACTGATCACCGAAGCTTGCCTCGGTCGTGCCGGCGGCCTTGGCCATTGCAGCCCGGGCGCTGCGACCGGTCGCATCGTCGCGCGATATGGTGGCCATGGTTTCGTACCAGATGCCGGCGAGCGCCTTGCCGAGGTTTGGATTGGCCTTGAGCGTGTCCGTGCTGACGTTGAGGGTGTCGAGGATTTCGTTGGGGATCTTGGAGCTATCGAAAACTTCCGTGGCTCCCCTTTCTGCGCGGATCGTGGCGAGCTGCGGGTTCCACGTTGCAATGGCATTCACGCTCGGGGACGCGAAAGCGCCCACAATGTCGGCATCGCCGGTGTTCACCGTTTTCACGTCGGCAAGCTTCATGCCGTTCAGCTCCAGCCCGCGCGCGAGGAGGAAGTGTGAGACCGATAACTCGACCAGCTTGACCGAGCGCCCCTTGATGTCGGCTATCGAGCGGGCGTCCTTGAGCACGATACCGTCATTGCCGTTGGAATAGTCCCCAATCAGCAGCACCGTAGTGTCCTTGCCACCCGCAGCCGGGATGGTCAGCGCGTCCATGGTGGTTGAGACTACACCGTCGAGCTTTCCTGCCGCGTATTGGTTGACGGATTCAACATAGTCGTTGACCTGCACCAGACGGATGTTGATGCCGTACTTGTCGGCCCATTTCTTCACGATGCCCGCCTGCTGGGCATAAGGCCACGGCATCCACCCGGTGTAGATGGACCAGCCGATTGAGAAGTCCTTCTTTGATGCTTCTGCGCCGGCCGTTCCGGACTGTCCGGATTTGCTGCAACCGTTCAGCGACATCATTGCGGCTATCGCTGCGACCCCGCTGAACCATTGTCGACCTACCATCCGCGATACCCCTTCTGCCGCCGCGGCCCTGTTCGCTCATCACCGCCCGTCAGGCGGGGGCGGCAAGAAGGGCGTTGAAATCGCGGCAATTGATCTTGGGACCACGTTGCCGGGGGCGGGGGCATCAATGAAGGTAGAAAATTCTAATGCTGCTCATAGACGGAATCTATGACCGGTACTGCGCCTTTCGCCGCCGGAGCACCTCGTCCAAGAACAACTGGGTTGCGGTGTCGCGGGACGCCTCCGCCCGTGCGAGAAGGAAGATATCGTAAGATGGCTCCGCGTCAGTGTAGAGCAGAGGCCAAAGGCGACCCTGCGAGACTGCAGTCTCTGCTGCGAGCACCGGCAAAAACCCCAGGCCGACACCCAGGGAGATCAGGCGGATGGCCTCGTTTACATCCTCTGCACGGCCGGTTGGGTTTGTGCCTAACCTGTAACGGCGGCGAAGGCGGGTGATGGTGTCGAGTTCGTCCTCGCCGGTAAGGACGAATGGTTCGTCCTTCAGGTCACCTAACCGCTCCACCCGATGGCCGAACAGCGGATGGCTTCGGGAGCAATAAAGCTGCTGGCGCTCGACGAACAAAGGTTCGTAGATCAGGCCGGCACGGACATTGCTGTCATAGCCAACACCGACTTCGGCTTCGCCATGGTCCAAGGCGTCGAGGACGGCTCGCCACGGGGATACGCGGATCTCGATGTGGATTTGCGGATTACGGCGGTGGAAACTCGCGATGGACTGATCGAACTCGGGCGATGCGATCGCTGAGATGAGCTGGATCCTAACCGCGCCCTGGACCCGCTTCGTCGCTTGCGCGACCTGATGGGGAACCATCCGGGCCGTTTCCAGCATGTCCTCGCAAAGCTTCAGAAGCGCGGTCCCTGCGGCCGTGGTCCTGATCCCTGTTGCGGATCGCTCGAGCAACTGAACCCCGACCTGTTCTTCCAGTCGCTTCAGCGCAGCGCTGATGCTGGGTTGCTGCTTGTTCAGCCTTCGCGCGGCAGCGCCGATACCGCCGGCGCTGACGATCTCGACAAATGTGCGCAGAAGATTCCAGTCGACGCGGCTGGCGAAATTACGGTCAAGCAAGGTCGCATGATCGACCAAAAACTGTGCTCCCACATGTTGCAGGAGCTTACCTTACCCGCGCCTCGGTCTTGCGCAACGCGCTTGGTGGCTCAGGACCCTGAAGCAATTGCCGGCATGGCGCCGCGATCACGTGCCTAGCAGGCGCTTGCGAAACAGTGTCTTGACCATTTTGTCCTCCAGAACACGCCCAATGAGGTAGAGTGCCGCGAAGATGCCGGCGAAGACATAAGCTGCGGTGGGCGAGGGCTTCTTATCCCCGTCTTCCTTGTCCTTGTCTTTTTTGCTGGGCTTCTCGGGGGCTGGCGCTCCCAGGAATTGATCAATTGGGTTCAGCCTCATCTTCGCCTCCCGGGCTGCCTTCTTCTTGGCATCCGCTTCCTTCTTGGCCTTATCCGCAGCCTCAGTCTCAGGCTTCTGGAGCTTCCCCACTGCAACAGTGACTTGAGAGATGCACAGGAACAGCACCGGCGCTAGGAAGCAGAACAGCAGCGCCCGGCTGATCAAGTGATATTCCAGAACGGGTCCGGTGGGGCCGCGCCCGACCCGAAGCGTGCCCTCATCGAAAACGGACATCTTGTCCTGCGCGGGCTGGTCCTTCTTGCGGAAGCTTAGCGTGTCACCGGCCCGTTCATGTCGGGTGCCAGTCTGGCGAAACAGAGGATCGAGCCTGTCCAGGGCGTCTTCGCTGGTTTGCCCTGGAGCGAGGGCGAGACTGCCTCTGACATGCCAGATCCAATTAATGAGACGCGTATTCATGCGTGTTCCTTCGGACAGTCTGTCGGCGCTTGCGCGATTGTGTTGGCCTTTGCCGAGCCGGCCGGGACGACGGCCCTGCGAGCGCTCTGAGCGACATATGACGGTGGTGCCACGACTCTGTCATTCCGCCGGCATCGCCACTCGCCGGCCGAAACGTTCCTTGATCGCCTTCCAGCTCTCGGAGAACGGATATACCATGGTCTCGCGGATCGACATGCGGCGGCCACCCTCCATCCCGAGCAGTTCTGCTTCCCCGTCCACGCAGGTGCCGAACATGCGGTCGATGATGATCCAGGTGTTAGAGTAGTTGCTGCGGCTTGCTTCGAAATCCTGCGAATGGTGAACGCTATGATGCTCGGTGGTGTTGAACAAGAAGCGCCACCATTTGGGCGAGTTGAAGCGGACGTTGATGTGCTGATACGTCCCGACCGCCAAACCGAATGTGCCGGCTAGAAGCGCGGCACGGGGCAGAAAGTCGAAGAAGCCGCCCACCCCGAGCCCGATCAGGAACAGCTCGACCGGGTTGCCTACCGCGCCCTTGTTGACGTTGAGCTGGGTGATGTAGTGGTGCGGCGCATGGGTTACCCAGAGCGGGTACCAGTTATGCATGCCCCGATGCATCCAGTACTGACCGAAGTCGAAGACGAACGAGATCAGAAAAGCCTGCAAGAGCAGGGGCAGGCCCATGAACCATGCGAACTTGTCCCAGCTCAGCACGTGTTGCACAGCCTCGATCATCGCGCCGTCGCCGATATAGCTGTCTACAAGTCTAAGAACGGTGAAGCCTAGGCCGACGTAGAAGAGGTCGGTGGCCAGTTCCTTCCAGGTCAGTCTCCAGCTTTCGTGACGTGGCGCAAGCCATTCCAATCCCAAAAGCAGCAACTTGAACCCGACGCCGATGCCGATTGCGGTGGACGCCTTCGCAATTGAATTTGGCGCGTAGAACCAGAAAGCGATCAGGGCGAACAGCATCGCCGGCTGAAAACACGTGAAAAACAGTCGCTTGAGCGGGCCGCCCTCGACCTTTGGGATGTTCTCCCATCCCACGGTTACGGGAGCCTGTGCCCCGATGATCCTGTTGCCTACGCGAACTCCGGCCATTCTGTCCCCGCAATGTGAAGTTGCCAGGTGAGAGTGACTCAAAATCCGCATGAACGTCATACGTCATCGGACGTATGAACCTGAGCGCGAGAACTCACCAACCCAGTTACACTCACGGTGAGAAGCGCGAAACGTGGCGAGTTGCACGGCTGGCTATGCGGCTGATCCGTTCTCCACGCCTAGCCGGCTTTTCTCGCGTGATCATGCGCAGCGCTTGCCTCCGTCATGGCATCGCCATGATCAAGAGCCCAAGCGCACAGTGCCTCGAACGGCTGACGCAACGAATGGCCCAATGGAGTGATCGCGTATTCCACGCCGATGGGAGCGGTCGGCAGCACGGTGCGCGTCACCAGGCCATTCCTCTCCAACCGCTTCAATGCGTCCGCAAGCGCCTTGTGAGTGATTCCGTGGAGTCGCCGCTTTATCTCGTTGAAGCGCGATGGCTTCGGACAAAGCACTGTCAGGATCATGATCGTCCACTTGTCCGCGATCTTGTCCAAAACCGGCCGCAGGCGCGCCATGTTGGACAGTGCCTGCTCCGAGAGTTGCTCGAGGTCGGTATCGTTTGCCATATCTAGGCTAATCATAGTGCGTTCTTGATACCAGATATAGCCTGTATATCTTCCGAGCCATCACTCACGATGGGATGGCACGATGGCGACGATGACGAACAAGGTTGCGTTGGTTGTGGGAGGCGCAAAGGGGATCGGCTTCGCGATCGCTGAACGATTGGCGTCGGAGGGAGCGGTGGTGTTCCTTACGGGGCGACGTGCCGAGGAAGTAGAGCAGGCCGCCAGCGATATCGGCCGAGGAGCGCGTGGGATCGTCGCGGACGCAAGCGTAGCGCAGGACCTCAGGAGGGTGGTGCACGAAATCCAGGACGCGCATGGCCGGATTGACGCCCTGGTCCTCAATGCCGGGATCTCGGAACCGGCGAGCCTGATTGACGAGACGCCTGAGCATTTCGACCGCCATTTCGCAGTCAACGTTCGTGGCCCGGTCTTCGGGCTGCAGGCAGCGCTGCCGGCGATCAGGGATGGTGGCGCGGTCGTGCTGATCGGATCTATCGCAGATGTCGCAGGCATCTCACCCTATGGTACCTATGCCGCGACAAAGGCTGCGCTGCGTTCGTACGCACGCACCTGGACGGTGGAACTCGCGCCGCGCGGCATTCGTGTGAACGTGGTGGCGCCGGGCCCGACCGACACGGACATGATGGCGCGCGTACCCGAAGAGGGGCGTGCTGCCTTGATTGCTCCCATCCCGCTCGGGCGCATGGCGCGCCCGGCTGAAGTGGCTGCGGCCGCACTATTCCTGCTCAGCGACGAGGCGAGCTATATCGCTGGAGCCGAGTTGTGTGTGGATGGCGGGATGCGTCAAGTCTGAGGCATCGACCACCCTTGGCCATCTGACGTGCTGTTGCCCAACGTCGAGGGGTCGGAGGCCTTCCACAGCGGCTGCTCTGGTCAGCGCGCGGGTCGTTGGCGGACGGACTCCAATAGCCGTCAGTGCCGAAGGGGTATGTAGTAAGGTGAGGAGCCGCCTCCTTTGGATGGCGGCCCCTTGTTCATTGGCTCGCCCGCGCCCAGGTCACGCTGGCTTGGGGCAAGCCGCGCGTAGGTCAACACCCCCGAACCTGTGCCTTGGTAGGGCTGATATGCTAGAGCCCGCTCTATGTCCAACTCCCGAAGCAATACTGGCACGGTCTACGTCGATGGCGTCACATATGATTGGCGCCTGCAGCGCGAACCGCATCTGTCGGACGACGAGGGTTGGAAGGGAATGACGATTGCCCTCGTTCAGCGGGATGCCAAGCGCGAAGCATTGCTGGAATTTCCTCCTCCCAAGCGGCTGTTGAAAGGGTTGCCGCGCGGTCGTCTGCAGCTTGATGACGCGACGATTGCGCGGTGCGTGCGCGCCGCTACGTCGGCCGGCTGGGAGCCAATGTCGCGCGGTAAACCCGTGATGTTTGCGGTCGACGCCGAAGGGAACTGAGGCGCCGGCGCGAACGCGATCGGAACGGACGTGGGCACATCTTCCTTGCTGTCCGCGATTCCGAAGCCACTCTAGCGCATTCCGCTGACCCGTGTTCCAACGGCTCTGCATTGCTCGCTCGCTCGAACGCTGGCCAAGGTTGGCGAACCAACCCAAACCATAGTGGCGCGTTTCGAGGATCACTGCGAATTGCCGGTTCCGCCTGTCAGGCGATGTGACCCGCGCGGATGATGTCAGTGCCGCACTCGTGCCCATCCACTAACCGAAGATCACAGGATCCCTAGCTGCCGGGCTCATGGCGGACCGCGTTTCAAGCCACCCAGGCCGAAGCTGGTCCGATCCTTGTCTAAGGACCGCCCAGCAACTGGAGAAGATATGGTGGACGCACTTGGGCTCGAACCAAGGACCCGCTGATTAAGAGTCAGCTGCTCTACCAACTGAGCTATGCGTCCATGACCGGCTGACCCGGTTCCGAAGAACCGTTCCGCGATCGGGAGTGGCGCCGTTAGCAACCGCTCTTCGCAGTTGCAAACGGTTTTTTGCGTTACCAGCGCTGACGACGCCGGTTCTGGCGATCGATGCTCATCAAAATGCCGAGCGACAGAAGCACCGTGAGCTGGGCCGAACTGCCGAAGCTGACCAAGGGCAATGGGATACCGACCACGGGGGCAAGCCCCATGACCATCGACAGATTGATAGCAACATAGAAGAAGATGGTAGTGGCGAGCCCTGCCGCGGTCAGCCGGGCAAAGCGCCCCTCGGCCGCCTGCGCGACTTCCAGCCCCCAACGTATGACCAGGAGAAACGCGAGGATCAGAAGGCACCCGCCCACGAGTCCCCACTCCTCTGCCATGGTGGCGAACACAAAGTCGGTGTGGCCCTCTGGCAAGTAGTCGAGATGGCTTTGCGTGCCCTGCAGGAAACCCTTACCCCAGATGCCGCCCGAGCCGATCGCGATCTTCGACTGGCTGATATGGTACCCGGTGCCAAGCGGGTCGCTTTCCGGGTCAAGGAAGATCAGCACGCGGTTGCGCTGATAGCCGTGGAGCAGGTGATTGACCGCGAGCGGCGCGGCGACGGCCAGCAATGCGGCCCCGCCGATAAATAGCCGGAGCGGGATGCCGGCCAGGAACATGACTGTGGCGCCGCTCGCACAGATCATCAGCGCCGTGCCGAGATCGGGCTGCAGCATGACGAGGGCGGCCGGTATTCCGATCAGGGCCGCTGCCGGCAACGTACCCGAGAGACGACGCAACTCACCAATCGGCAACATCTCGTAAAAGCGGGCACAGGCCAGCACGATCGCTGGCTTCATGAATTCGGAGGGCTGGAGGCGGATAACGCCCAGGTCGAGCCATCGCTGTGATCCGCCCGAAACCTTGCCCAGCAGTTCCACCGCGAGCAGGGCGACGACGATCAGGCCATAGACGGGTAAAGCGCCCTTTCGCCACACGTCCTCTCGCACCCGCGAAAGGGCGAGGGCGGCGCCGAGCAGAACGAAGAAGCGGATCCCCTGTCCCAGTGCCCAGGGGCGCAGACTGCCGCCAGCCGCCGAAAAGAGTACCACCTGTCCGAACAACCCGATCGCCAGCACCAGGCCGATCACTCGCCAGGGCAGAACAGCCACCGCATCGGGCACGAAGCGAGAGCGGCTCATTGCTGTGTCCCTTCGGTGGTGCCATCTTCGGCGATCGTGTCGCCGGTTGGGCCGTCACCTTCCAGCGTCGCCGCCTGTTTGTCCGCCTGGGTCGTCGCGGCGGCAACAGCGGGTGCGTTGCTCGGCACCACGGCATCGTTCTTCGTCGCGACCGCCGCAGGGGGAAGGTTACGCGCCGCTCGATACTCCGCTGCCTGTGCCGCCATGCGGGTCGGGATGTCGCCGCCCCAGGTCGGCTCGACCTCGGCCAGCGATTTTATCGCGCGATCGCGGTCGAACAGGTACGTCACGATGTCGCGCCCGATCATGGGCGTGTCCAAATTGCGAACGGTATGGCCGTTATGCTCCAGTACCACCGCTGCCGCGTAGCGCGGATTGTCCGCCGGCGCGAAGCACACGAACAGGGCATGGTCGCGCAGTTTGAAGGGCAGGGAGGCGTTGCCGAGTACGCCCGACCGACGCTCTGCCATGGTGATGCGGCGCACCTGCGCGGTGCCGGTCTTGGCGGCAAGGCTGACGCCGGGCACGTACATGCGGGCAGCGCCGCCAGTGCCCCCGCCATTCACCACGCCCCACATCGCCTCTCGTACCGTGGCGAAGTGCTCCGGCGAGATTGGCAGGGGGGGCGGGTTGTTGTCGATCTGGTCCGCGAGCAGGGTTGGCTGCAGGACACGCCCGGACCCAAGCCGCGCCGCCATGATGGCGAGCTGCAACGGATTTACGAGGACGTAGCCCTGACCGATCGAAGCGTTCAGCCCGTCAGCGACCGTCCACTTCGTCTTGTACTTCTTGAGCTTCCACGCGGAGTCAGGAACAGTCCCGTATCGCTGGCTCCCAAAGGGCAGGACGAACTTCTGGCCCAGCCCCAAAGACCGCGCAAGCGGCGCAATCGCATCATAGCCGACCCGGCGGATCATCTCGTAGAAGTAGATGTCGCAGCTCTGCATGATGGCGTTGCGCAGATCGAGCGGGCCATGCCCGCCGCGTTTGTGGCAGTGAAAGACGCTGGATCCCAAGCGCATCGCGCCCGAGCAGTTGACCCTGTCCGACGCTCCCACGCCTGCCGCGAGCAGGGCGAGGCCGTTCATCGGCTTCACGGTGGATCCCGGCGGATACAGCCCCTGGGTGACCTTGTTCATCAACGGGACGTGGTCGTTCCCCGACAACATGTCCCATTCGAGGTGGCTGATCCCCGCTGAAAAGCTGTTCGGGTCGTATGCCGGCATCGACACCATGGCGAGCATCTCGCCCGTCCGGCAGTCGATCACGACCGCCGAGCCCGAATTCGTGCCAAGCCGCCGCGCGGCATAATCCTGCAGCCCCGCGTCGATCGTCAGGCGATGGTTCCGGCCCGGCACGTCCGGCCGGGTCGGAAGCTCGGCCACAAGCTTGCCGCGGGATGTGACCTCCACCCGCTTCGCGCCCGGCGTACCGCGCAACTCATGCTCCAACGCGCGTTCCAGACCGTCCTTGCCGAGCTTGAACCCCGGCGTGACGAGTAACTGATCGTGTGTTTCACGAAACTGCTCGGCGGTGGGAGCGCCCACATAGCCGGTCAGGTGCGCCACGGCGGCGCCCAACGGGTAGCTGCGCGCGAAATTTCGGGTTGGCGCCACCCCCGGCAATTCGGGTAGGCGGACGCTGACGGCGGCGAAGCGCTCCCAGTCCAGATCCTCGGCCACGGCGACGGGCTGGAACCCGGCGGCGTGCTTCAGGTCAATGCGCACCCGCTCCATATCCTGCGGGGTCAGGCGAAGCAGCACTTCCAGCGCGCGCAGCACGCGCTCACGCCCTTCATCGCCGCCTTCCAGCCGGTCCGGGATAATATCGACGCGAAAACTAGTCCGGTTGTTGGCGATCGGCGCGCCGTTCCGATCCACGATCCAGCCACGTCGTGGGGGTATCAGGGTCATGTTGACCCGGTTCGACTCCGCCAACTGGCTAAATCGGGCATTTTCCGCCACGGCCAGCCATCCCATGCGGCCGGCCAGCAGCACGCCAACGCCCGCCTGCCCAGCGCCCAGCAACCAGGCACGGCGTGAAAAGCTGAACGCCTGGCTGGCTTCCGTGACCAGGCGAGGCTGGCGCCTCATCGCGGCTGCCCCCGCTTGCGGTCCACCCAGGCGACAAGGCGTGCCGTCGCCGGAAACAGTGCCACGGCGATTGCGATCTGCGCCAGCGCGGCGCCGTCCACGACCATCCCAATCGGTAACGCAAACAGCCGTCCGCCCAGCAAGGTCGCCGCAATCGCGCCGGTGGCGATGGTCCAATCCTGCCAGAAGTCGCGCATCCCCAACCGCTGTTCAACTAGATCGATCCCCAGGAAACATAGGGACCACAGCAGGACCGCGCTACCGAGCGGCTGTCCGCTGACCAGATCGTCCACCAGGCCGAGCGGTGCGGCGGCCCATGGCCGCAGCGCAAAGGGCGCCAGCAGTCGCCAGGTCAGGAGCATCAGAAGCCCGAATGGCGGCATCAACGGAATGTTCGCGACGGCCGGCCAAGCCGTCACCGCTGATCCGCCGATCACCGTCGCCCAGGGAAGTGCCCGCGCGCGACCAGGCGGCAAAGTCCGCGCAAAGGGGCGATACTCAATCCCGCTCACGGCGTTATCCCGCCACCGATCGGCGGAACCTCTGGCCGGGATGGCGGCGGAACCGGCAGGAAAGGCTCCTGCACCAGGGCAACGTCCAGCGTGTCGGCGGGCGCTAGCGGCTCCGCTGCGACGGAGTCGGCACCTGCGGCCTGCACGCGGGCGACGGGCACGTTCGGCGGGTAGATGCCGCCAGTGCCCGTCGTGACGAACAAGTCGCCAACTGCAAAACGAGCATTGGCAAGCGTCACGGAACGCAGATCAACGCGGCCATCACCGCGCCCGACCGCGATCGCGGGCAAGCCGTCCCGCGCGCGACGAACAGGGACAATACTGTTCGGGTCGCTCAGCAGCAGCACTCGCGCCACCGCCGGCCCGGTTTCGACAACCCTGCCGATCAGTCCAAGCGGGCCACGCACCGGCATGCCCGGGCGCACGCCCTGGAAGCGACCCGCATTGAGCAGGGCAAAGCGCCGCCCGCTAGACGCGGTGGAACTGACCAGCCGGGCAGCGACAACAGTGTGTGCCTCCCGATCGCGCAGCGCGAGCAAGGTGCGCAGGCGCCTGTTTTCATAAGCGATCGCTCGGGCACGAAGCACCAGCGTCTGGTTGCGCTTCACTGCCTCACGGAGCTGAGCGTTCTCCTGACGTACGAAAAAGTGGGTGCTGATCGCCTCGGGGATCGACCAAATGCCCCGGCCCAGTGCCGCTGCCGTGGTCGAAACCGGCGCAGTGACCGATGCCGCGGCCATGCGCAGGCCGGCAAACAGGGGAGGGTCGAACCGTGATATGACGAGCAACGCTGCCCCGAGCAACGCGCCCGCCACGGCAAGCACATAGCTGAGGAACACCAGGGTCTGCCGTCGCCGGGAGAAGCCGGTGCGGCGATCAGGGGAAAGCGCCACGCGCGGGGTTCCGTTAATTGCCCGGCACCGGCCGGGCATTTGCCGTGCAGCCGGTGAGGAAAGGCACGATCCCGCTCATTATCCCGTCAGCCCGGACCCCGGCGAACCGCCGGGGTGACCAATCCAATGCCTTCAGCCTCAGCCGTTCAGCAGCACGCCACGAAATATCGGGTCTTCCAACGCCCGCCCGGTGCCGAGCGCAACGCAGGTCAGCGGGTCTTCCGCCACTGTCACCGGCAATCCGGTTTCGTCGCGCAGCACCTCGTCCAGCCCTTCCAGCAGCGCACCGCCGCCAGTCAACACGATGCCCTGGTCGACAATGTCGGCCGCAAGCTCCGGCGCAGTGTTTTCGAGCGCGACTCGCACGCCCTCAACAATCGTTGCAACCGGTTCGGATAATGCCTCGGCGATCTGACCCTGGTTGATCTGGATTTCCTTGGGCACGCCGTTGACGAGGTCGCGCCCCTTGATGTGGATCGTCTTGCCGATCCCATCAGCCGGCGGACGCGCCGTTCCGACTTCCTGCTTGATGCGTTCGGCAGTCGCCTCACCGATCAACAGGTTGTGGTTGCGGCGCACATAGGAAACGATCGCCTCGTCCATCTTGTCCCCGCCGACACGGACGGAGGTGGTATAAGCAAGGCCGCGCAGCGACAGCACCGCGACTTCGGTCGTGCCCCCGCCAATGTCGACCACCATCGAACCGATCGGCTCGGTCACGGGCATGTCCGCTCCGATCGCGGCTGCCATCGGCTCTTCGATCAGGAAGACTTGGCTTGCACCGGCGTTCGATGCGGCATCGCGAATCGCGCGGCGTTCAACCTTGGTCGATCCCGACGGTACGCAGATCACGATCTGGGGCCAGCGGGCGAAGCGGCGTGGGCCGTGCACCTTCTGAATGAAGAACTTGATCATCTGCTCGGCGACGTCGATGTCAGCGATCACGCCGTCACGCAGCGGCCGAATCGCCTCGATCGTGCCCGGCGTCTTGCCCATCATCAGCTTGGCATCGTCACCAACTGCCTTCACCCGCTTGGCGCCGTTGATCGTCTCGATCGCGACCACGGAAGGCTCGTTGAGCACGATGCCGCGACCGCGGACATAGACCACCGTATTCGCGGTGCCGAGGTCGATCGCCATGTCGTGCGACATGAATTTGAGAAAGCGCGGAAAGGCCATGGGGCGAGGGAGTCCGTCTCGAATCGTTGTCGCCGGGGCCGGCGACGGGCGCACAAAATCTCGCTCTCCCCGCCACAAGCACGAAGCTCATCGCCGTTCTCGCACTCACGGGGTCGCGGGATGAGGCCGCTTGGGCTAGAGGCTCACCCATGTCAATACGGCGTCTGCCCGAGCACCTTGTGAACCGTATCGCTGCCGGTGAGGTGGTGGAAAGACCGGCCAGCGCGTTGAAGGAACTTGTTGAGAACGCAATCGACGCTGGAGCGAGTCGGGTCTCGGTTTCTTTGTCGCGGGGCGGGCTTTCGCGGATCGAAGTAGTCGATGACGGTTGCGGCATGACCCCGGCCGACATGGTCCTCGCTCTGGAACGGCATGCCACCTCCAAGCTTCCCGACAGCCTGGTCGGCGACGAAGGCTCCATCGACTCGGTCGCGACCCTCGGCTTCCGTGGCGAAGCGCTTCCCTCGATCGCCAGCGTTGCGCGGCTAGCCATCGAAAGTCGGGTCCGCGGCGCCGATGGCTGGCGCCGCGTCGTGGACAACGGCCTGCTTGCCGCTGAGGGCCCCGCTGCCCTGCCGCCCGGGACCCGAGTGCTGGTGGAAGACCTGTTCGAGCGCGTACCTGCCCGACGCAAGTTCATGCGCTCCCCTCGTGCGGAGTATGCGGCGTGCCTCGACGCGGTTCGCCGACTCGCCATGGCGCGGCCCGACATTGGCTTTTCCGTCGAGCATGACGGCCGCCGCGTGCTTGCCGCCCCGGTGCCGGAAGAGCGCCCGGCGCGAGTCGCGGCGCTGACCGACCGTGACCTGGTGGAGAACTCGGTCGCGGTGGACCTGGTTCGCGACAGCGTGGTGCTGGGCGGGGTGGCAAGCCTGCCGACCTATCACCGCGGCGTAGCGGACCACCAATATTTGTTTGTCAACGGCCGGCCGGTGAAGGATCGGCTGCTGATCGGGGCAATCCGTGGCGCCTATGCGGAGATGCTGCCGCGCGATCGTCATGCCGTGGTCGCGCTGTTCCTCGACCTTCCCTCGTCTGAGGTCGACGTCAACGTTCATCCCGCCAAGACCGAGGTGCGGTTTCGCGACCCTGCGGCGATCCGCGGGCTGGTCGTATCAGGACTTCGACGGGCCCTGGATCAGGCGGGTCACCGCGTCGTGCGCCAGCCTGTCGCCGACATCGCCGACCTTTGGCAGCGTGAGGCTCCGCCTGCAGAGCCAACCGCAATGGCTCCCAATTTCGATTATTCCGCGCCCGCAATGGTGGCGGAAAGGCGGCCCACCTTCTTCGCACCGCCGCCGGCCGCACGCGCTGAGCCGGCGATGGCTGCGCCAAGCCACGCGGGCGACTTCCCGCTCGGAGTGGCGCGCGGGCAGGTCGCCCGAACCTATGTGGTCGCGGAGGCGGAGGACGGGCTGATCCTGGTCGACCAGCACGCGGCGCATGAGCGTTTGGTGCTGGAGCGTATGCGGGCCGCTCTCGCTGGCGGGCGTGTCGCGAGTCAGGCGCTGCTGATCCCCGAGGTGGTCGAGTTGGATGAGCCCGCGTGCGACCGCCTGGAAGCGCGAGCGGGCGAACTCGCGGATTATGGTCTGGAGATCGAGCGGTTCGGCGCCCGCGCGGTGCTGGTACGCGCTACTCCTGCGTTGTTGGGGCAGGCCGATCCAGCCGGGCTATTGCGCGATCTGGCCGACGAGATCGCCGCCTATGACGAAGCGTTGTCACTGCGCGAGCGCCTCGACCGCATCGCAGGCACCATGGCCTGCCACGGGTCTGTGCGCGCCGGCCGCGTGCTGTCGGTGCCGGAGATGAACGCGCTGCTGCGTGAGATGGAGGCCACGCCGCACTCCGGCCAGTGCAACCACGGCCGCCCGACCTGGATCAAGCTCGCTCATGCCGACATCGAGAAGCTGTTCGGACGGCGGTAAGCATCCGCCCGAACCCTGAGTCTCTTGTTGGGACATGGCCCCTGTTCATCTGGTGGAAACATATCACCCTGTCGCGCATTTAGAACGCAACACCGTCAACTGGTCTTCTGGATAGATACCGTCATGAAGAGTATCGTACCGATCGTCTTGGCCCTCATACCGCTCACGGCAGTGATCGGCGCTTGCGTCGCTTGCCCTTGATCGCGCAGTAAACCTCGATTGCAAAAAAGGGCCGCTCGGAACGATCCGGGCGGCCCTTTTTTCACTCGGTTCAGGCGGTCCGGTCACTTGTGGGTGACCGGACCGAAAGAATTAGCCCTCAGCCTGATCCTGCGGCTGTGCCTCGGCAGTGGCGCCGGGCTCTGCATTGGGATCGTAATCCTCAGTGAAGCCGGCTTCGTCACGCTCGAACATCTGAGCCATGACGTCGACGCCCGTTGCCTGCATCTCGGCCTCTTCGGGAGAGCGAGCAACGTTGACCCGAACGGTCACCGCAACTTCAGGATGAAGCGCCACGCGCACCTCATACAGGCCGATCGACTTGATCGGCTTGTCGAGGACGACCTGGCTCTTGGTCACCTTGTGACCAGCCGCTTCGAGCGCGTCGATCAGGTCGCGCACCGCGACCGAGCCGTAAAGCTGGCCGGTGTTCGATGCCTGGCGGATCAGCGTGACCGACGCGTCCTTGAACGACGTCGCCTGCTTCTCCGCGTCGCCGCGGCGGTTGGCGTTGTCCGACTCGATGCGGGCGCGATTGGCCTCGAACACCTTTCGGTTGGCTTCGTTGGCGCGCAGCGCCTTCTTGCGAGGGAGAAGGAAGTTACGGGCAAAGCCGTCCTTCACCTTCACCACGTCGCCGATGTGGCCGAGCTTTTCGACTCGTTCCAGCAGAATGACGTCCATCTGCCTATCTCCTCACTTCACGACGTAGGGCAGCAGGCCTAGGTGACGGGCGCGCTTGATCGCTACCGCCAGCTCGCGCTGCTTCTTGGCCGACACCGAGGTGATGCGGCTCGGAACGATCTTGCCACGCTCGGACACGAAGCCCTGCAACAGACGCACGTCCTTATAGTCGATCTGGGGAGCGTCCTTCGCGGAGAAAGGGCAGCTCTTGCGGCGGCGGAAAAACGGACGGGCCATTATGCGAGCTCCTCTTCACGGCGCGGCGGGCGACCACCATCGCGGCCACCTTCACGGTCGCTGCGACGCTCACGGTCACGCTCCTGCTTGCGCATCATCACCGACGGGCCAGCTTCGGCTTCATCGATACGGACGGTCATGTAACGAATGACGTCCTCGTTGATCTGGGTCTGACGCTCGAGTTCCGCGATCACCGTGCCGGGTGCGTCGATTTCGAGCATCACGTAATGCGCCTTGCGGTTCTTTGCGATCCGGTAGGCGAGGCTGCGAAGGCCCCAGGTCTCCGTCTTGGTGACGCGACCCTGATTATCTTCGATGATCTTAGTGGCGATTTCCGCCAGCGCGTCCACCTGCGCCTGTGCAAGATCCTGGCGCGCAAGGAACACGTGCTCGTATAGAGCCATGCTACGTCCTTCGTGTTGGCCGATCGCTGACGCCGCCCCATGCGGTCGCCCCTCCGGCTGTCGTCAATGCATTGCGGGGCGGCAGGCATGGCCCACCGCCCCGGTGCTGCACGCCCCTACACGAGAGGGGCGAAAAGGCAAGTGTTACCGAAACAGGCCGCGGCGTACCTCCACAACCGTGCCGTTTGGGCGGACCAGAACCGCGTCGCGGCCCGAGCGAGCCCAGTAGAATCCCCGTTGCGGTGCGCGCAGGCGGTAGGAGCGATACTCGGTGATCCGGCGGTAGTTGGGGGCATTGCGGGTTTGAAACCGCTGGCCAGGGCGCCAGTCATGCGTGGTGGTCCGGGTGGTCACCACCGTGCGGCCGTTGCGGTTCTCCTTGACGGTGGTCACGGTCCGGTGCTGAGGCGCGGCCTCCGCGACACTTGCGAGCAGGGGGCTGGCAGCCAGGGTTGCGGCAACGGCGCTCAGGATCAGCTTCTTCATTACCCTCTTCCTTTGTCGTTCGGCGCCGAACAGCGGCGTCGAACGGAAGGTAGGAAACCCTTGTCGCACGACCATGTTGCAAAAGGCCCGAAATGGTCGCGACCTGTCGCAACAGCGCCGGGTTCGTTCAGGTTGCCAGCGCCGTCGCCCGGGCATAGGGCGCGCGCCACGCATTCATAAGGAGAGGTCATGCGCGCGTTCATCTTCCCGGGCCAGGGTAGCCAGGCGGTCGGCATGGGTCGCGCTCTGGCGGACGCCAGCCCCCACGCCCGTGAGGTGTTCGGCGAGGTGGACGAGGCTCTGGGCCAGCATCTCTTCCGCATCATGACGGACGGGCCACCGGACGAGTTGACCCTGACTCAGAATGCCCAGCCCGCGATCATGGCGAACGCCATCGCGGCGTTGCGCGTGCTGGAGCGCGAGGGCGGGGTGAGCCTTGCGGACAAAGCCGATTATGTCGCCGGTCACAGCTTGGGCGAATATACCGCCCTGTGCGCCGCGAAGACCTTTGACGTGGCCACCACCGCGCGACTGCTGAGGCTTCGTGGTCAGGCGATGCAGGCGGCCGTTCCAGTGGGCGAGGGCGCGATGGCGGCTCTGCTGGGGGCGGATCTTGCAAAGGCGCAGGCGATTGCCGGCGCAGCTGTGGACGCCATTCTGGCCGAAGGCGGCGTGGAGCGGGTGTGCACGGTGGCGAACGACAACGATCCGAGCCAGGTCGTGATCTCCGGCCACCGCGACGCCGTCGAGCGCGCGGCCGCGCTCGCCAAGGACATGGGGGCCAAGCGGGCGGTGCTGCTGCCCGTCTCTGCTCCGTTTCACTGCCCGTTGATGCAGCCCGCCGCCGACGCAATGGATGCGGCATTAGCCGATGTTCAGCTCAGCGCGCCGCTTGTGCCCGTGTACGCCAATGTTGACGCCGCCCCGATCGCGGACCCCGGCCAGATCCGCGTCGCGCTGGTCCAGCAAGTTACCGGCATGGTCCGCTGGCGCGAATCGGTCCTCGCGATGCGGGATGCCGGCGTGACCCAGATCGTGGAGTTCGGCGGCAAGGTGCTCGCCCCCATGGTGAAGCGTATTGCGCCTGACATCGACGCCGTCAGCATCGTTTCGATGGACGACATTGAAGCGCTTCTCCCGAAATTCTGAAAGGATCACGGATGTTTGACCTTACCGGCAGGACTGCCCTTGTCACCGGCGCCTCCGGCGGCATCGGTTCGGCCATCGCCCGCGCGCTGGCTGGGCAGGGGGCCCGATTGGCGTTGTCCGGCTCGAACGCAGAAAAGCTTGAAGGCTTCCGGGCGACGCTGGGCGGCGATCATGTGGCGGTGCCCTGTGACCTGTCGGATGCGGCACAGGTAGACGCGCTGGTGCCCCAGGCGGTGCAAGCGCTGGGCGGACGGCTCGACATTCTGGTCAACAACGCCGGCGTCACCCGGGACAATCTCGTCATGCGAATGAAAGATGACGAGTGGGACCAGGTGATCCGCGTCAATTTGGAAGCAGCGTTCCGCCTGGTCCGCGCGGCCGCCAAGCCAATGATGAAGGCGCGCTATGGCCGGGTGATCTCGGTCACCTCGGTCGTGGGGCAGACAGGAAATCCCGGCCAGGCGAACTATGCCGCGTCCAAGGCGGGGCTGGTCGGCATGTCCAAGGCGCTGGCGCAGGAACTCGCCAGCCGTAACGTTACCGTGAACTGCGTCGCGCCCGGTTTCATTCGTTCCGCGATGACGGATGTGCTGCCCGAGGCACAAAGGACGGCGCTGCTGACCCGGATCCCTGCGGGCGACCTGGGCACGGGGGAAGACATCGGCGCCGCGGTTGTATATCTCGCCAGTCGGGAAGCGGGCTACGTCACCGGCCAGACGTTGCACGTCAACGGCGGCATGGCCATGGTGTGACGGCTGCGGCCGAAGTGCCGCTTGCCACTAGAACAACCGCGTTATACGGGCGTTCAGGAACACACCATTCCGCAAGGAACGAAGAGGGACTATCATGAGCGAAACCGCCGACCGCGTGAAGAAGATCGTTGTCGAGCACCTCGGCGTAGAAGCCGACAAGGTGACCGAAGATGCGAGCTTCATCGACGATCTGGGCGCGGACAGCCTCGACATCGTCGAGCTGGTGATGGCCTTTGAGGAGGAGTTCGGCGTGGAAATCCCCGACGACGCCGCCGAGAAGATCACGACCGTGAAGGACGCGATCACCTATATCGACGAGCACAAGGGCTGATAGCCGCTCGCCGATAGCCCTGGGCTTGTTGAAGGGCTGCACTTCGCTCCCAAATTCAGGGTGAAGGTGAGGGCATCGGGCTTACCGTCGGGGCTAAAGCCGCCGATGGTGCCCAACACAGGCTCAGCCCGAACGGGGCTGGGCCTGTTGCCGTTTCAAGACCTGTTGTTTTTTCAGGGAAAGACTACCGATGCGCCGTGTTGTGATAACCGGACTGGGCCTCGTGACACCGCTTGGTGCGGACGTTGAGACTGCCTGGAAAAACATCGTCGCCGCCAAGTCCGGGGCGGGCACCATAACCCATTTCGACGCGACCGACTTCCACTCGAACTACGCGTGCGAAGTGAAGCCGGCCGACCATGAATATGGGTTCGATCCAGGCCAGCGGGTCGACCACAAGGTCCAGCGCCAGGTTGATCCGTTCATTGTCTTCGGCATTGATGCTGCTGGCCAGGCGCTCGAAGATGCGGGCCTTACCGACATGCCGGAAGCGGACCGCTTTCGGGCGGGGTGCTCGATTGGCTCGGGCATCGGCGGCCTGCCGGGCATTGAGTCCGAGTCGCTGGTGCTGGCCAGCAAGGGTCCCAAGCGCGTCAGCCCCCACTTCGTCCATGGTCGCCTGATCAACCTCATCTCGGGCCAGGTGTCGATTAAATACGGCCTGATGGGTCCGAATCACGCCGTGGTCACGGCCTGCTCGACCGGCGCGCATTCGATCGGCGATGCCGCTCGCATGATCGCGATGGACGATGCGGACGTCATGCTGGCAGGCGGTGCGGAAAGCACGATTTGTCCGATCGGCATTGCCGGGTTTGGTCAGGCACGCGCTCTCTCGACAGGCTTTCGCGACGAGCCCTGGCGGGCAAGCCGCCCGTGGGACAAGGATCGCGACGGCTTCGTGATGGGCGAGGGCGCAGGCATTGTCGTGCTTGAAGAATAT
This sequence comes from Sphingomonas aerophila, assembly GCF_014199305.1. GTDB lineage: Bacteria > Pseudomonadota > Alphaproteobacteria > Sphingomonadales > Sphingomonadaceae > Sphingomonas > Sphingomonas aerophila. The sequence goes on along the minus strand of NZ_JACIJK010000002.1, from coordinate 51,728 downwards.
GAGCGGGCCAAGGCACGCGGCGCAAAGATCTATGCCGAAGTGATTGGGTATGGCCTGTCGGGCGACGCCTACCACGTTACCGCACCCCACCCGGAGGGATCGGGCGCGTTTCGGTCGATGGAGATGGCGATCCGCAAGTCCGGCCTTGCGCTCGACGACATCGACTATGTCAACGCGCACGGCACGTCGACGCCGCTTGGTGATGAGCTGGAGCTGGGCGCGGTGCGCCGCCTGTTCGGCAGCGCGCTCGACGGTTTGTCGATGAGCTCGACCAAGTCGGCGATCGGCCACTTGCTGGGGGGAGCGGGCGCGGTGGAGTCGATCTTCTGCATCCTGGCGATGCGCGACGGTGTGGTGCCGCCGACGCTCAACCTCGACAATCCGAGCGAGAACTGCGCTGGCGTGGATCTTGTGCCGCATCAGGCCAAGCAGCGTCGCGTCCGCGCCGTGCTCAACAACAGCTTCGGCTTTGGCGGCACGAACGCCTCGTTGGTGATGAAGGCCATTTAAGCGGATGTCCGCGCCCCGTCGATGACGGTGTGTGGACGCAGTGGCCTTCCGCCGATGCGGACACCTGGAGTGGAAATGCGGAAAGTCGGCTGTCTCGGACTGATCCTTGGCCTTGTCGCGCTTGTGGCGATCGTTACGGTCGTGCGCAGCTGGGGCGGGGCAGGGCCGGCGCAACAGACGCTGACGTTCCAGGTGCCGCAAGGTGCCAGCGTCGCGTCGGCTGCGCGCGGTCTGGAGCGGGCGGGCGCGATTTCGTCCGCCTCCCGCTTCCGGGTGCTCGCCAGGCTGTTCGGCTCGTCCGATCCGATCAAGGCTGGCGAGTATCGAATTCCGCCGCACACGTCGCCAGCTGACATCCTGAAGATGCTCCAAGGCGGCAAGGTGCTGCAGCACCTGGTCGTGGTGCCGGAGGGTTATCCATCGGTGCTGGTCCATGACGCGCTCGCCAAGGCGGATGGGCTGACCGGTTCGGTCCCGGTTCCAGCCGAAGGCTCGATCCTGCCCGACAGCTATGCTTTCCAGCGCGGCGACACTCGGATGGAGGTCGTGGCACGGATGCAGACGGCCATGCGCGATTACCTCGCAGCCGCCTGGAAGAAGCGCAAACCGGGCCTGGCGGTCACCACCCCCGAACAGGCGATCGTTCTCGCCTCCATCGTGGAAAAGGAAACTGGCAAGCCTGCAGAGCGGCGGATGGTGGCCGCTGTTTATTCAAACCGCCTGCGCCAGCACATGCCCCTGCAAGCCGACCCGACCGTGATCTACCCGATCACCAAGGGGCGCCCGCTTGGCCGCCGCATCCTGCTTTCGGAACTTAGGGCCAAGAACGGTTACAACACCTATGCGTCGCCCGGACTGCCGGCAGGGCCGATCGCAAATCCCGGTCGCGCTTCGATCGATGCGGTGCTCGACCCCGCGTCCAGCCCCGCCCTTTACTTCGTGGCGGACGGATCAGGCGGGCATGTTTTCGCGAACACGCTGGCCGAGCACAATGCGAACGTCGCGAAGTGGCGAGCTTATCGCGCGGCGCACGGCATCTAAGCGTCAGCATCAACTCCGGCTGACTACTCTACAGGTGGGAGCTCCCAACTGGTCGCGAACTCTGCCCTACGCGCAGCCCCCCGTCCGTTCTCGTCGCGGGCAGGCGAGAACGGGTTCGAGTGGAAGCTATTCGGCAGGATCGGCCATCAATCGCCAGTGATTTGCTGCTTCGGACGCCTAGGCATGATGTGACGTTCGCTGCCGCCAAAATGGTCAGAAAGTGACCACGCACCCGTTGATGCAGGCACAACGCCTCGGGCGGGTGGTCGGCAGGCTGCGGGACTGGCGCTTGATACCTTAGGCGAGCGCTACAAGCCCAATCAGAACGTCTCGCGCGCTCGGCCTTCGGTCAGCGCTTGAGCGCTGTCGCGGAGCGCGCCTTGGCTTCGATTTCGGCCAGCGTGCCACTCGTGACCCAGCTGCCGCCGACGCACAACACTGGATCAAATGCGAGCCAGTCGGGCGCGTTCGCTTCCGTGATCCCACCGGTCGGGCAGAACCGACATTGGAAGAAGGGAGCCGCCAATGCCTTCAGCGCCGGAAGCCCGCCTGATGTTTCAGCGGGAAAGAACTTGAAGTGGGTCAGCCCCATCTCGAGCCCACGCATGATGTCGCCAGCCGTCGCAACGCCGGGCAGGAAAGGGACGCCGCTCTGCACGACCCGCTCACCCAAGCGTTCCGACAGGCCCGGTGACACGATGAATTCGGCGCCCGCGTCCATGACCTGCTCGAACTGGTCGGTCGACACCACGGTGCCTGCGCCGACGATCGCGCCCGGCACAAGCTTCATTTCGCGGATGACATCGAGCGCGACGGGAGTGCGCATTGTCACCTCCAGCACTTTCAGTCCGCCGGCGACCAGCGCCTCCGCGAGCGGGCGTGCCTGGGCGACGTCGTGAACGACCAGCACGGGAATGACCGCGCTGGTACGCATGATGTTGGCGATGTCGGTCATGCCTGTTCCTGATGTTCCTGGGCGAACGCGGCCGCAGCCCCGAACAGGCCCGGTTGCGGGTGGGTGATAAGCTTGACCGGGATACCGGCCATCATTGTCTGAAAGCGACCTTTGGCGACGAAGCGTTGGTCGAAGCCTGATCGGATCAGCTTGTTCTTGATCCGGAGCCCCAGACCCCCGGCGATTACCACCGCCTTCGCCCCATGCGCCAGCGCGAGGTCACCGGACACCGCGCCCAGAGCGAGGCAGAAACGATCCAGCGCCGCGAGCGCAATAGGGTCGGTGCCGTCGAGCGCTTCCGTCCAGATGGTCCGATCGTCCCGGCTGGCCACAGGGCGATCCTCCAGCTCGGCCAGCGTTTCGTAAATGGCGACAATCGCGGGCCCGGCGCACAGCCGTTCAGCCGAGACACGCGTATAGAGCCCACGAAGCCGCTTGACGATCGCGTCCTCGATCCGGTCCAGCGGGGCATAGTCGATGTGCCCGCCCTCGGTCGGCAGCACATGATAACGGCCCGCCGTCTTGAACACCTGCGCGACGCCAAGGCCGGTTCCAGGGCCGCAGACAGTGACCACGCCGTCGTCCGGCAGTGACACTTCAGGGCCGCAAAGATGGTCGAAATGCTCGGCGGGCAACTGCGCGACAGCATGCCCGATCGCGCCGAAGTCGTTGATCAGCGTCCAGACATCCGCACCCAGCCGTTCCGGGATCAGATAGGGGCGAATCACCCAGGGGTTGTTGGTCAGGCGAATTACATCGCCAGTGATCGGAGACGCGACAGCAATTGCCGCTGCACGCGGCGCAGGCCGGCCAAGCTGCGCGCTGAACGCCGCCCATGCTGTCTGCAGGCTGGCATATTCCGCGGTCTTCAGCGTGATCGGCTCACCCAGTGATATGACTTTACCGCCAGCAACCTCGGCTATGGCAAAGCGCGCGTGCGTACCCCCGATGTCGACCGCGACCAACTCCATGCCGTTTCCCTTCGTCAAAGCCCTGCACCCGCGAGCACCGCCGATGCGCCCTTCTCAGCCTCGTCGGCAAGCCCGCGGAACATCCCGAACAACTCGCGACCCATGCCCGTGGCGGTCTGCGGCGCCTCGGCCAAGGCCCGCGCGGCCCATTCGGCTGGATCCACCAGCGCGTCCAGTGTCCCCGTCACAGCATCGACTCGGATCACGTCGCCATCGCGTACCCGCCCGATCGGGCCACCGCCGAGCGCCTCGGGACTGAGGTGGATGGCGCACGGCACCTTGCCGCTGGCTCCTGACATTCGGCCATCGGTGACCAGCGCGACGCGATAGCCCCGGTTCTGAAGCACGCCCAGCGGCGGGGTCAGCTTGTGCAACTCGGGCATGCCGTTCGCACGCGGGCCCTGGAAGCGGACTACGACGACAACGTCGCCCTCCAACTCGCCTGCCTTGAACGCCTCGAGCACGTCGAGCTGGTCGTCAAACACCCGCGCTGGCGCTTCCACGATCCAGCGGGCTCGCTCGACGGCCGACACCTTGATGCAGGCCCGGCCAAGATTGCCCTGAAGGATGCGCATGCCACCGTCGGGAGAGAAGGGGCGGTCGGCAGGACGCAGAATGGTTTCATCGCCACTCTCGCCCGGATCGCGCCAGGTCAGCGTGTCGCCATCCAGCACCGGCTTCTCGCCATAGGCGGCCAGGTCATCGCCCGCGACCGTCATGATGTCGCGATGCAGGTGCCCGCTGCCGATCAGCTCCCGGATCACGAACGCAATTCCGCCCGCCTCCTCGAACCCGTTCACGTCCGCTGCCCCGTTGGGGTAAACGCGCGCGATCAGCGGCACCGCGGCGGATAGACGGTCCATGTCCTCCCAATCGATGATGATGCCTGCCGCGCGCGCGATGGCGGGCAGGTGGAGGAGGTGGTTGGTCGACCCACCAGTCGCCAGCAACCCGACCGCTGCGTTGATAATCGCCTTCTCGTCAACACAGCGAGCCAGTGGGCGGTAATCATTGCCACGCTGCCCAATGGCGGCCAAGCGATGCACCGCCGCTCGGGTCAATTCCTGGCGAAGCTTTGTACCCGGATTGACGAATGCCGCGCTGGGCATGTGCAGGCCCATCACCTCCATCATCATCTGGTTGGTATTAGCCGTGCCGTAGAAGGTGCAGGTACCCTTGCTGTGATAGGCGCCGATCTCCGCCTCCAGCAGCTCGTCGCGACCGGCCTTGCCCTCCGCGAACGCCTCGCGCACCGCCGCTTTCGCCTTGTTGGGGATGCCGGTCGGCATGGGGCCACCGGGGATCAGGATCATAGGAAGGTGGCCAAAGCGCAGCGCGCCCATCAGCAAACCTGGCACGATCTTGTCACAAATGCCGAGCAGGGCCGCCCCTTCGAACGTGCCATGGGACAGGGCGATTGCCGTCGACAGCGCGATGGTGTCGCGGCTGAACAAGGACAGCTCCATCCCGGCATAGCCCTGGGTCACCCCGTCGCACATCGCCGGCACGCCACCCGCGACCTGCGCCGTCGCGCCTGCCTCGCGCGCCCAGACCTTCATCTGTTCGGGATAGCGATAATAGACCGCGTGCGCCGACAGCATGTCGTTGTACGCGGTGACCAGGCCGATGTTCATGCCCTGCCCGTGACGCATCGCGTCCCGGTCCTCCTGTGTTCCAGCATAGGCATGGGCAAGGTTCGCGCACCCAAGGTTGGGGCGCCGGATCGCGCTATCCGCCTCCCGCTCGATTAGCTGGAGGTAGGCTGCGCGCGACGGGCGCGAACGCTCGATAACGCGGTCGGTGACGGCGAGAACTTGGGGGTGCATATGGCCTCTTGTACCCCGGCTCGGGCGGGGGTCCAGCCCGGGTTCCCGCCGTGGCAGGACCCGGGATCAATGACGCTTTAAGGCGCCCAGTGGATATCGACGGGAAGTTCGGCGTCCGCGAGCACACGCCCGATCGGATAGCTCGATCCCGCGCCCTGCTTGATCGCCTTCTCGATCACGTCACGCTTGCCCTGGCCGGTTACCGCGATCATCAGTGCGCGCGCTGTCACGATGCCTTGCCGCGACAGCGTTACGCGCGCGACAGGCGCTTCGGGTGGCAGCGGATCGGGCATGACACCCAGCGCGCGGCGCTCCTTGGGGCCGTTCAACGCTTCGTCGAAGTCGGGGCCGGGGAAGATCGATGCGGTATGACCGTCACCGCCCACGCCCAGCAGGCACAGGTCCAGCGGCCAATGAAGGTCCTGCATCAGCGCGTCCGCAGACTTGCCGGCAGCCTTGTAGTCCTTGGTCGCCTGGGGAACGATCGGCACGACACGGGCGCCCTTCGGGATGAACGACTTCCCGATCAGGGTGACGTTGGAGAGGGGGTCGCCAAGCGGTACAACCCGCTCGTCCGTGGGTACGATTGTGACGCGCTTCCAATCCAGCTTGGCCTGGGTCAGGATGGCATAGATCGGCTTGGGCGTATTTCCGCCGGGCAGAGCGATGACCGCCGCGCCACGCGCGTCGATCGCGCTTTCGATGATGAACTGCACGTCGCCGGCGACCGCTTCGGCCATTTCGGCGGCATCATCATACTCCCACCACTCAATTTCTTCGCTCATGTTCTTCAACTCCGTGGTGGTTAGCCGCGCCTCTACACTGTTCGCCCCAAGCCTGTCGAAGGGGCCAGGCAAGCGAACCTGCCCGGCGCTATCGCCTGGACCAGGTTACAGGAAGTGGTGCGGCTGGTTAGATGATCAATCGTCCTGCCAGGTGACCCCGTCGCGCTCGGTCAGCGCGATCGCGGCAGAGGGCCCCCAGGTTCCCGACGCATAGCTCTTGGGCTTCGTGCCATTGGCATCCCAGCCGGCGCGGATCGCGTCGATCCAGGTCCATTGTGCTTCCACCTCGTCACGGCGCACGAACAGCGTCTGGTCGCCCTCGATCAGGTCGAGCAGCAGCCGCTCATAGGCTATACGACGGCGCGAACCGGCGAACTCTGCATCCATGGACAGGTTCAATGGTACCTCGCGTAGGCGAATGCCCTCGCGATCCAGTCCCGGCTCCTTCGCCATGACCAACATCTGGACATATTCCTCCGGCTGCAACCGGATCACCAGCACGTTGGGCTGAAGCAGACCGCCGCGCCCCTGGAACATGGAGTGAGGGACCGGCTTGAACTGGATCGCAATCTCGGACTGGCGCGACGCCATGCGCTTGCCCGTGCGCAGGTAGAAGGGCACGCCTTGCCAGCGCCAGTTGTCGACATGCGCCTTGATCGCGACGAACGTCTCGGTGTTCGAGGGCTTGCCGAGCTCGTCGGTGTAGCTCTTGACGATCTCACCACCCGACGCGCCGGAGCTGTACTGGCCGGTTACGGTGACATTCGGCGTCTCTTCCGGCGCGATCAGGCGAAGCGAACGAAAGACCTTTGCCTTTTCGTCGCGTACCGCGTCCTTGTCGAAATGTGCCGGCGGCTCCATCGCGACCAGGGCGACAAGCTGAAGAATGTGATTGGCCACCATGTCCCGCAGCGCGCCCGCACCGTCATAATATCCGGCACGCTCTTCCAACCCGACCTTTTCCGCGATCGTTATCTGGATGTTGTCGATCCCACGAGCGTTCCAGACCGGTTCGAAGAAGGAATTGCCGAACCGCAACGCCAGAATGTTCTGAACCGTCTCCTTGCCAAGATAATGGTCGATCCGGAAAATCCGGGTTTCCGGGAAGACGGTCGCCACGGTGTCGTTGATGTGGCGGCTTGACGCGAGATCGTAGCCGAGCGGCTTCTCCAGCGCGATCCGCACCGTATCACCAGCCAGGCCCACCGACTCGAGGCCCTTAACGGCAGACTCGAACAGCGAGGGTGCAGTGGAGAGATAAATCGCGAGGCCGCCCGAGACGTCGCCGATCTTGTCCGCGAGCGGCTTGAAGGTCGACGGGTCGGACAAGTCCACGGCTTGGAACACAAGCCGCTCCAGGAAAGACTTGAGCGCGCCCTCGTTTTTGCGGTCCGCGGGCAGGAATTCGTCCAGCGCCTTGTTGGCGAGATCGCGGAACCCTGCATCGTCCATGTCCGACCGTGCCGAGCCAGTGATGGTCAAGCCGTGCGGCAACAATCCGTCGGCATGAAGGCCATAGAGGGAGGGCAGCAGCATCCTCCGCGACAGATCGCCGGTCGCGCCGAACAAGAGCAGCTTGCTCACGGGATTGCGCTGCATGCGATTTTACTCCGCTTAGAGGATTAGGCCGGCGAGCGGGTCGAGCCCGGCCATTATGTTCAGATTCTGCACGGCCGCTCCAGCCGCGCCCTTGCCGAGATTGTCGAGCGTTGCGATCAGCCGGACCTGCTCTGTTTCGGCATCGAAAAACGCGTGCAGCGTCATACGATCCGTGCCGGCGTCGTCTTCGATCCCCAGCGTCGCGCGGTTACCTTGCGACACCCGGACCAGCCCGCCTGGACGATACGCGTCGTTCAGCACGCCGCGTATGTCGGCCGGCGTCGTGCCCGACGTGAAGTGGGCGAGGTGTAGCGGCACCTCCACCACCATGCCGCGATAGACGTTTGCGACAGCCGGCTGGAAGATCGGTCCGTGACGCAGCCCGGCATGGACAGTCATCTCGGGAACATGCTTGTGGCCGAGGCTAAGCGCATAGGGCCGAAACGCACTACCAGCGCCGCCCTCGAACTCGGCGATCATTGCCTTGCCGCCACCCGAATAACCCGACGTCGCGTTGACGCTGAGCAACGAATAAGCTGGAAGCAGCCCTTCACGGATCAGTGGCCGCACCAGAGCCAGAAAGCCTGTTGGATAGCATCCGGGGTTGCTGACCCTTGTCGCGCCCGCGATCCGTGCCGCGCCGTCGGGCTCAATCTCGGAAAAGCCGTAGGTCCACTCAGGAGCAGTTCGGTGCGCGGTGGATGCGTCGATCACGCGTGTGCGAGGGTTGCCAATCATCGCAACGGCTTCTCGCGCGGCATCATCGGGCAGGCACAGGACTACGACATCGGCGTTGTTGATGGCGTCGCGGCGAGCGGCCGGGTCACGGCGAGCGTCGCCATCCAGCGTTGAAACGGATACGTCGGTTCGTCCGTCCAGCCGTTCGCGGATCTCGAGTCCGGTAGTGCCGGCCGCACCGTCGATGAAAACGGAAACGCTCAACGAGTCGGCTCCACCAGTGCGTCGGCAGCAAGGTAGCCGACCAATTGCTCCGCCGGCGCAACACCCCAGGCATCGCTGCCGAGAAGATCCAAGAGCTCGAAGGTGGCGCCGTCGGCCAACGTCGCGATCACGGCCGATGCGGCGTCGCGCTCCGCCCTCAATGCCGTCGTGCCCTTGACCCGGCGAGACACGGGCGCCGCATAGTGAGGGGCAAACACCCGCGCTGCCAGGCGCATGTCGGCAAGATCAGGCCTGACCGCATGGACGCGCGGATCGAGCTGTACCGAACGACCCGTCAGCGCCACATGCTCACGCGAGGGCGGGTTGGCGCTGCGTTGCGGCGCGCTTGGGGGCGGCGGCGCCTGCGTCGTCGATGAAATGCCCGAATTCTTCAAGAAAGTCCGCCCCTTCAGGTGTGCGCGCGACAAAGATGTTGCGCTTGTCGGCATCGTCGCGTTGACGGCGCAGATAGCCGAGCGCCCCCAACCTGTTCAAGGCGCGCGTCACCACTGGCTTCGATACGTTAAGTGCGCGGGCGAGGCCACGCACCGTATGCGGTCCCGGGGAAAGGTAGACTACCAGCAGAAGTGCCATCTGCCGGTTGGTCAGGTCCGGTTCCCCCGAACGAACATAATCAACCAACGCGCCCATCCAGGCCGATAGCGTTTGGGCTGCCGCACTTGCCATCGCTAAGGTTCCTGCTTCTTTTACGAGAATAATCGTTGCGCGGTCATAACGCCCACCCGAGGTTCAAGTATCCCAGCAGAATCCCACGTTTTTCGTCATCTTAGCCTTCGTTAACGCCCACTGGTTGATCGGCCCGCCGCTTGGCCCTATGTGGCCAACTTCAGCCATCGTCGGCCCACTCGGGATTACCATCAGCTCATGTTTGCCTTTCTTCTCGTCATTCACGCGATCATCGCCGCGGCGCTTGTGGGCGTGATCCTGATGCAGAAGTCGGAGGGCGGCGGGCTCGGCATGGGCGGCAGCCCGTCCGGCCTGATGAGCGCACGGGGCGCGGCGGACTTCCTGACGCGCGCGACCGCGACCCTCGCTACTCTGTTCGTCTTGATGTCGATCGGCCTAGCCGTGTACGCTTCGACGCGTCAGACCCAGGCGGTGGACACGTCGCTCGCCCGGTCGGCCCCGCTGCCGAGCCGTGACGCGGTGCCGAACACACCGGCGGACGCTTCTGCGCTACAGGGCGCGGCTGGCGTTGCGGCGGCGACCGAAGGTAATGCGACGGCTCCTGCAGACAATTCGGCGGTTCCGCTCGCTCGCTAAGGGCTAAACCGACACCGGCGTTGCGACGACCCGTGTCATGCGGGTGCTTGTCGTGCGCCCCCTATCCAAGCTAGGCGTTTCTTCCCATGGCGCGGTTCATTTTCATCACCGGCGGCGTGGTCTCGTCGCTCGGCAAAGGCCTTATGGCGGCTTCCCTCGCGGCCCTTCTCCAGGCGCGCGGGTACCGGGTTCGGATCAGAAAGTTCGACCCTTACCTCAACGTCGATCCGGGCACGATGAGCCCGTATCAGCATGGCGAGGTGTACGTCACGGACGACGGCGCCGAAACTGACCTCGACCTTGGCCACTATGAGCGGTTCACTGGCGTGGCGAGTCGTCAGTCAGACAACGTCACGTCTGGTCGCATCTACAAGACGATTATCGAGCGCGAACGGCGCGGCGATTACTTGGGTGCTACGGTTCAGGTCATCCCGCACGTGACGGACGCGATCAAGGCGTTTGCCCGGGCGGAGACGGACGACCTCGACTTCGTACTCTGCGAAATCGGCGGCACGGTCGGCGACATCGAGTCGCTTCCGTTCATCGAGGCGATCCGTCAGCTTAAGAACGAGGTCGGCCGCGGCCAGGCGATTTCCATCCACGTCACGCTGGTCCCGTACATCGCAGCGGCGGGTGAGCTGAAGACCAAGCCGACGCAGCATTCCGTCCGCGAGCTCGCGGCGCTGGGCGTTCAGCCGGACGTGCTGGTCTGCCGTTGCGAGCAGCCCTTGCCGGCGTCCGAACGGGCCAAGATCGCCCTGTTCTGCAACGTGCCCGCGTCCTCGGTCATCCCGGCGCTGGATGCGAAGAGCATCTATGCGGTGCCGCTGCAATACCATGCCGAAGGACTGGACACAGAGGTTCTTCGCGCGTTCGGTCTGGAGGCGCAGGGCAAGCCCGACCTGTCGCGTTGGCAGCACATCGTCGACGCGTTGACCAACCCGGAGGGCGAGGTGACGGTCGGCGTCGTGGGCAAATATGTCGGCCTCCAGGACGCCTATAAGTCGCTGAACGAGGCCTTGGTCCATGGTGGCATCGCGAACCGGGTAAAGGTCAACATCCGCTGGATCGATGCCGAGCTGTTTGAAGGCAACAAGAGCGAGATCGCGGGTCAGCTTGAGCCGTGCGACGCGATCCTGGTTCCCGGCGCGTTCGGTGAACGCGGAGCCGAGGGCAAGATCGAGAGCGTCCGTTTCGCCCGTGAGCGGGAGATACCTTACTTCGGCATCTGCTTCGGCATGCAGATGGCCTGCGTCGAAGGGGCACGAGACCTGTCGGGTATCGCCGACGCTTCCTCGACCGAATTCGGCCCGACGCCCGAGCCAGTGGTCGGCTTGATCACCGAATGGATGGGCCGCGACGGCCTTGAAAAGCGGCAGGCCTCTGGTGACCTGGGCGGAACCATGCGACTGGGAGCTTACGAGGCCCGGCTGGACGGAAACAGCGTGGTCGCCTCGATTTACGGCAGCGATACGATCTCAGAACGGCATCGTCACCGCTACGAGGTCAACACCGGGTATAAGGAAGCGCTGGAAAAGGGCGGCCTTGTGTTCAGCGGGATGTCACCTGACGGCACCCTTCCAGAGATCGTCGAGCGGCCGGATCATCCCTGGTTCGTCGGCGTTCAGTTCCATCCGGAGCTGAAGTCCAAGCCTTTCGACCCGCATCCTCTGTTCGCAAGCTTTATCGGAGCGGCGGTGAAGCAGAGCCGCCTGGTTTAAGGCTAGCTGCGGAGCGCCCCAGGGCTCGCCGTGGCGCTCGGACGGGCGCTAGCCGGGCAGGTGCTGCCCCTTGTGCCGGGCGTAACAAAGGAAGCGAATGCCTAAGCCCGGCCAGCACGACCTTACCTCTGGCCCGACCGCGCGAACGCTGATCGCCTTCGCGCTACCTACGCTCGGGTCGAATGTCCTCCAATCGCTGAACGGCTCGACCAACGCGATCTGGGTGGGCCGCTTTCTGGGCGAGAGCGCGCTGGCGGGCACGTCCAACGCCAACAACATCATGTTCCTGCTGTTCGGGGCCGTGTTCGGCTTTGGCATGGCGGCGACGATACTGATCGGCCAGGCCTGGGGCCGGCGCGATATCGAAGGCGCGCGGCGGGTATTCGGGTCGGCGATCGGTCTGGTGCTCGGTGCGTCGTTCGTGGTCGCCTTTGCCGGCTGGGCGCTTACGCCACAGATCCTGCGTGCGCTGGCGACGCCGGGCGATGCACAGGCGCAAGCCGCTGCCTATTTGCGGGTCATCTTCATCGGATTGCCGCCGTCGATGGTCCTTGTGCTCCTGTTTATGGGACTGCGGGGCACGGGCGACTCGATGACGCCGCTGTGGTTCATGATCCTGTCGGTGGTGATTGATGGCGGCCTGAACCCGGTGCTGATCCTGGGGCTTGGCCCGGCCCCCAAGCTCGGCATTGCCGGATCGGCTACCGCAACGTTGATTGCCAACATTGTCGCCGTGGGCGCGCTGACCGCGTACATACATTGGCGCAATCTGCCGTTGCGACTGAAGGGGGGCGAGTTGCGGTACCTGTTGCCGAACGCCGCCCTTGTGCGCACGATTGTGGGCAAGGGGCTGCCGATCGGGGCGCAGATGCTGGTCATATCCACCGCCGGCCTGACCATGATGGGTTTGGTCAACCGCAACGGCGTCGACACGACGGCGGCATTCGGCATCGCGCTCCAGCTTTGGGGCTATATCCAGATGCCCGCGCTGGCGATCGGGGCCGCGGTCAGCGCGATGGCCGCGCAGAACATTGGCGCGGGTCGATGGGATCGGGTTTCGCAGATCACCAGGGCCGGCTTGCTCACCAACACGGCACTGACCGGCGTCATGGTCGCATTGGTGCTCATCTTCGATCGACTCATCCTTAGCCTGTTCGTGGGTACGGCCAGCCCCGCACTGCCGATCGCGCAGCACCTCAGCCTGATCGCGACCTGGGGATTTATCCTGTTCGGGGGAACGATGGTCCTGTTCGGGGTCGTGCGGGCAAACGGGTCGGTGTGGGGGCCGCTCGCTATCCTGTTCATCGCCATGTTCCCGGTTCGCCTCGGCGCCGCCTTCGCGCTTCGGCCGGTGTTGGGGCTTGACGCGCTATGGTGGAGTTTCCCGATCGGTTCGGCAGCAACCCTGGTGCTGGCGGCCCTGTTCTACCGGTATGGACGTTGGCGCAGAGGTGCCCTGACGATCCCGCCAGAAGGCGAGCAGCTGGCCCAGGGTGATCGCGACACGTCGGCAGCGCTGCATCCGGGCGCTTAGGCCGGCACCATCACCTCGATCACCCCCGCTGCGATCTTGGCCGTCACCGGGGTGGTCGCCAGTACCTCACCATCGATGGAGATGGGCAGTGGCGGCTCGGTACGGATCTTCAGGCTCTTGCCGCGAAAGTCGCGGGTATCCTCATGACGGGCCTTGTGGCGCAGAAAGCTCGCCGCCCAGTTCTTGACCAATCTGCGCCTGACGTTCCCGACAACCGCCTGCACCACGATCTCCCCCGATGTGATGGAGGCGCCGTCCACGAGTTCCGTGCCGCCGTGATAGGGTCCGTTGGAGATACGCACCTCCACGACTTTCATCCGCTGCTCATTCTTGCCCTCGCCGACGATCAGGGTGAATGGCTTGAAGCGGGTGAACTGGTACGCCGCCCACGCGAGATAACCGGCCCGGCCTCCGACCTTCTTCAGGTTATGCGGCACCGTTTCTGCGATCTTGGGGCTCAATCCCATGGCCGCGCAATTAGCGAAATAATCGTCGTCGATCATGCCGAGGTCAATCCGCTTGGGTCGGCCGCTTCGAAGCACTTCAACCGCACCGGCGACGTCCAATGGTATGCCGAGCGACCGTGCGAAGCTGTTGGCCGTGCCAAGTGGCAGGACGCCCAGCACCACGTTCTTGCCGACGAGAAGGTCGACAAGCCCGCTGATCGTGCCATCGCCGCCGCCCAGGATGACGAGGTCCGGCTTCTTCTCCAGCGCGCGCAGGACGACGTCTTCCAGATCATCGGGATCCTCGACGGCGTGGGCGTCAATGGGGCAGGGAAGGTGCTGCAACGCTTCGCGGGCCTGCTCGAACATGCGCTGGCCGCGACGCGACTTGGCGTTCACGATCAGTGCGGCACTCTTAATCTCAGGCATGTAGCGCTCCGATTGGTTGCGCTTCCGCAACGCTTGGCAAGTGTGCCGCGATCCCGCATGGCCGGCGCATGTCGAGCTTTCCTGCAATCCGTCTGCGTCGCACCCGGGCAACGGCCTGGAGTCGCCGGCTTCATGCCGAAAACGTGCTGACGCCTGCCGACCTGATCTGGCCGTTGTTCGTAACCGCCGGGAGTGGGCTTGAGGAGCCGATCGCCAGCTTGCCGGGCGTATCGCGCTGGTCGCTGGACCTGCTGGTTGACCGGGCCAAGGAGGCGCGTGACGCCGGTATACCCTGCCTCGCGCTGTTTCCGAACACCGAGCCCGACAGGCGTACCGAGGATGGTCGGGAAGCGCTGAACCCGGACAACCTCATGTGCCGCGCGATCAGGGCATTGAAGGACGCTGTGCCGGAAGTTGGCTTGCTGACCGATGTAGCGCTCGATCCTTATACGAGCCATGGCCATGACGGGCTGGTCGATGAGGCTGGATACGTCATCAACGATGCAACGGCGGAGATCCTCGTCGGCCAGGCACTGAACCAGGCGAACGCGGGCGCAGACATCATCGCCCCGTCTGACATGATGGACGGACGCGTGGGGCAGATCCGCGGCGCACTGGAGGACGCGGGCCACCACAACGTTCAGATCATGAGCTATGCCGCGAAGTACGCCAGTGCCTTTTATGGTCCATTCCGCGATGCGGTCGGCAGCCGCGGGCTGCTGAAAGGCGATAAGAAGACGTACCAGATGGACTCGGCCAATGCGGAGGAAGCGTTGCGGGAGGTCGCGCTCGACCTAGCAGAGGGCGCCGACACCGTGATGGTCAAGCCCGGGTTGCCTTATTTAGACATCATCACGCGGGTTAAGGACCGCTTCGAAATACCGGTCTTCGCGTACCAGGTGTCGGGGGAGTATGCGATGATCGAAGCGGCGGCTGCAGCGGGTGCAGGCGATCGCGATGCGCTGGTCCTCGAGACGCTGATGGCGTTCAAGCGGGCAGGCTGTTCGGGTGTCCTCACTTATCATGCGCTTCATGCCGCGCGGCTGCTGGGCCGGTGATCTGCCCTTCAGGGTCGCTCTACCCGCTTCATGAAAGCCGACGCGCAGGTAATGTCTGACCGGCCCGTGCTGAGGGCGATCGGGCGGCATTTGTTTGTTCCGACGGTGCTGGTGGGGTCGTTCCTGCTGTTCCTGGTGCAGCCCATGGTTGCCCGCATGGCGCTGCCCCGGCTCGGCGGCGCACCGGCGGTATGGAACTCGGCCATGCTTGTCTACCAGGCACTGCTGCTGGCCGGCTATGCTTACGCACATATGATTGGGCGGCTCCGCCCGCGGGTGCAGGCCGGTATTCACGTTGCAGTGCTGCTGGTTGCTTCATTGTGGCTGCCGATCAACCTGATCGCCAGCCAGCCCCCGGCTGATGCTTCGCCCGTCGTATGGACGCCGTGGCTGCTTACCCTGTCGATCGGCCCGTTGTTCTTTGCGGTGTCTGCGGGGGCGCCCCTTGTTCAGCGATGGTGTGCCTTGGCGAGCAACGGGGAGGATCCCTACGCGCTTTATGCCGCATCCAATCTCGGCAGCTTCGGTGGTCTCCTGGCTTATCCGCTTTTGGTCGAGCCCAACATGGCCCTGGCCGCGCAGAGCCGGATGTGGAGCGCGAGTTTTGTGTTGCTGGTCGTACTGGTCACCGGCTGCGCGCTGCGGCTGCCCCGTGGTTCGGCCGCTCCTGATGCAAGGCCGACGAGTTCGCCGCCGTCTTCAGCGCTCGTGCTCCGCTGGATCGTGCTGGCGCTGGTACCGTCGGGGCTGATGCTGGCGACGTCGACCTACATCACTACCGATATCGTCGCGATCCCGCTCCTCTGGGTCATGCCGCTGGGGCTTTATCTGCTCAGTTGGACGGTTGCGTTTGCGGAACGGCGCGGCGCGGCCGACCTGCTCACCCGGATCGCGCCGGTCACCATCCTGTTGTTCGGCGGCATCATTGTTGGCGGCTACCAGAAGCATGCGTTCCTCAGCGCGTTTGTCGCGCTAGCCCTGTTGTTCATGGCGTCGGTCGCGCTGCACACGGCATTGTACCGGAGCCGGCCCGCGCCCGATCGGCTGACCGGGTTCTATCTCGCCACGGCGCTGGGTGGAGCGCTAGGCGGTGTTGCGGCGGGGTTGGTCGCGCCCGTGATCTTCGACTGGAACTATGAGTACCCGCTACTGATCCTCGCCGCAGGTCTTCTGGTGCCACAGGTGTATATCACCGCGCGCCTTCGCGGCCTCTGGCTGTCGCAGACGTCCCGACCTTTCGCGTTCGGTGCAGTCGTGATTGCCATCGCAATCGTGGTTGGTCTTCGGATCGGATCGCCTGATCCGGCCGGGCGAGGGAGCGGGATCGCCTTCCTGCTCATCGCTGTTGCGGGTCTGGCGACACTCGGCGCGCGGCTACCTTATGCCGCGCTCCTTGGCACGGCATTGCTGGCCTTTGGCGGATGGCAGGCGCTGGCGATCAGTTGGCAGGGAGACGCGCGGGTCCGCAGCTACTTCGGCGTTTATACCATTCGCGGCAGTGATCGGGTGCATGAGCTCGATCACGGCACCACACTGCACGGTATCCAGCTGCGCGGTAGCGTGGCGCGGGAGCGGACGCCGACGACCTACTACGCGCCCGGATCTGGCGTGGGACTCGCCATGTCTCTTGTGCCCGCCCTTTACGGTCCGGACGCCTCGATTGGCGTGGTCGGCCTGGGTACGGGAACGCTCGCCTGCTATGCACAGCCTGGCCAGCGCTGGCGCTTTTTCGAGATCGACCCCGCCGTAATCCGGATTGCGCGCCAGCCAGCGAAGTTCAGCTATCTTTCCCGCTGCGCTCCCGACGCTAAGATCAGTCTTGGAGACGCGCGGCTTCGCCTGGCCGGGGAGGCGACTGGCAGCTTCGATCTCCTTGCGCTGGATGCTTTCTCCTCGGACACGGTGCCGATGCACCTGCTCACCCGGGAGGCACTTGCTGGTTATGCGCGGGTGCTCCGGCCCTCCGGCTTGCTCTTGGTGCATGTGTCCAACCGCTTCCTGGACCTCACGCCCGTTGTGGCCGCGGCAGCGCAGGCGGGAGGGTGGCAGGCAATGCAACTCGACTATCGGCCCGGAACGCTGGAGCGAGTGGAGGACGCAGCTTCTGGCTCCTGGTGGATCGCCATGAGCCGGGACAGGAGCTCAATGGACCGACTGCTGCTTTCCAGTCCTGATTGGAAGCCCGTGGCGTCCCGTGCGGGCCTGAGCGCCTGGACGGACGACTATGCTTCGATCCTGCCGCTGATCCGTTCGGGACCCTAGGCTGACGGCAGCTGCGCCGACAGGCGCTCGATTACTTCGCCCTGCCGGGTTGCTTCGGCCGACACGCGGGCGGTGAGTGCATCCAGCGCCGGGTAGCCGGGCGCCAGCGTCGCTGCGCGCTCCGCTCCCAGTTCCTCGACGTCACTCGCAAGAGAGGACACCTGCGCCCGCCAGTCGTCTAGGCGGGCAAGCGCGCTTTGCGCATCAAGCCAAGCATCGCTGCCGACCGGACGCCCTCGCGCTGCGGTGGCCAACCGCTCGGCCAAGGCCTGATCCGCTGCCGCGCCCCTGGCGATGGCAGACAGATTTGCATCCAAGGACACGACTCGCGCGTCCAGCGCTGGGTCAGGCGTCGCCGTCGGGACAGGACGGGGTGCTGGCTCGGCAAATCCCTGCTTCTCTGCGGCCCGCGGCGCAAGGGACGGAAAACTGCCGCCCTCGTGCGCGCAGCCGGTGAGGCTGAGGGCAATGGCGGCGAGCAACAGGGGACGCATCATGGCGATGGCTCTACGAGCCACAAGAAAGTCACGCAACGGACTTGCGCCGCGGCAAAAGCGAGTCTAACAGCCCACCTCCACCGGGCGCCCGTAGCTCAGCTGGATAGAGCATCAGACTACGAATCTGAGGGTCGGACGTTCGAATCGTTCCGGGCGCGCCACTTTCCTCCTGCCGAATGAGCAGGTTGCGAAAGGTGGAATGAGGGCGCGGCAGGTTACCCCTGCCGCGCCCCTCCAAAATTCACAAAGCAGCAGTCGGTAACGCAGGCGCGGAGCCGCTCGCACGCTGTCATGTGTCGCGCTGTAGGTCCGTGGCGTACAAGCGGCGACCTGCGGAATCCGCCAGCACACCATCTTGCTTCTCGGAGCGTGACCTCAACCGCTTGAGCACCGTACGATCGGTAAGCGGGCCACGTTGCAGGGCGTCCGCATGCTGTGATGTGCAGGCGCTTCGATAATCCTATGCCGATCTAAATCCTTAGGCCGCGCCGATCAAAAGCGTGACGTTGGTCGTCCGCGCCGACTCGTTCGCCTGTGTCACGGGCGCAGATGTCTGGACGACCCGGTGGAGCGTCGGCTTCAGGCCGAACAGTCCTTCGGCCTTGCGTCCTGGAAGAATGGTGAGTGCGTCAAGGTTTACGGGCAGTTCCTGCCATGCGCCGTCAATAAAGGCTTCGGTCCGCACGTTGTCTCGGGCGCCGCACAGGCCGGTAAAGAACCGCGCGTCGTGATGCGGGTGCTCCACGACCCGATCCCCGAGGCGACTGCGGTGGTAAGGGTCTGACCTCACGAACCAGCTGTTCCCCTGACGCGCAAGCCGGGATAGCCAGGGTGAGAGCATGAAGAGGCCGAACAGGTCCGACCAGCCCTTGCGTCGAAAAGGTCCGGCCGCATCCTGCCGATTACGATCCACGTTGAAGCCGACCCGACCCCACCTCCCCAGGCCATCGCGGGCCAGATCGGCAAGCTTGTCGAAGTCAGCGTGGCTGGCCTGGTACTTCAACCGCTGCACCACAACCTTGTACGCGGGTGTCTGACTGGCGGACGGGCCTAGCGCGTCCATGATCCTCGCGGCCAGGTCGCAACAATGATCCAGCGTGTCGCGCGGCGTGACGAAGCTGTCCGGCCCTTGCCAGAACTGGTCAGGCTTCACCTGTAGCGCGCCATCCTCATTCTTGGTTAACTGCAGCTTGCGAGCGATGTAACCGTGCTCGCCGGGCTGGAAGTAGTAGAGGTCGCCCAGCGTAGATGTGACATGTCGGCTGCCATGGTGATTGCGCGCAATGTCGAGCAACGGCGCTTCCCCAGGGCAATTGCTCCCTTTCGTCCTCCAGCAATCCCGCCCACAGCCGCTTCACCTCGGCCCCGCAATAGATCACCACAGCATGAGCACCCGAGGTGAAGGCCGCCCGCAAGCTTCCAGAGCTCAACTCATCAATCGACATTTCAAGAATGCCCATTGCGCCGATGCCTTCGCCTCTCGCCAAGGGCCGAACTCGGGCCCTGCAGCAACGCCCCTCATGTCAAACCCTTGCTGGTTTGTATCACTTGGTGATCCGGACCCGAGATATACTGCGACCGGGGGTGCTGGCTCAGGCGCAGTATCAGGCCCGTGTGAACCGCGCGGGCCGTGCGGCAACGGGAAGACCAGGGCGACTCTGTAGCTGGCTACTCTGCAGCGGGACGTCGGAGAGGTGTTAACCGCGAACGGCTCGGATCGCGGCTAAAGCGGCGTCTGCCAGACCCTTGCGGCAGATCAGCAAGTCGGGGAGCAACGGGTTCTCGCGGTTGTAGACCAGCGGGCTGCCGTCGATTCGAGAGGCATGCAGCCCCGACGCCAATGCGACAGCGGCGGGTGCGCAATTGTCCCACTCATATTGACCGCCCTCGTGCAGGTAGATGTCCGCTCGTCCGTCTACGACAGCCATCGCCTTCGCGCCGGCCGATCCCATGGTCAGCGTTTCTGCATCAAGAGTTTCGGCCACTCTAAGGGCAAGGTCGGGGCAGCGGCTGCGGCTCACCACCAGCTTGGGTCGGGGCGCGATTGGTGGGCGGGCAGGGCAGGCGCGATCGGTCGAGAAGGTGCGCCCCATTGCAGGCAAGGCCACCGCACCCTGCGAGGGGCGTCCGTCGATCGCGAGGGCGATATGCACGGCCCAATCGTCACGCCCACTCGCATATTCGCGCGTTCCGTCCAGCGGATCCACTACCCACACCCGCTGCGCCGCACAGCGAGTACGGTCGTCGAAGGACTCTTCGGACAAGATGCAGTCGTTCGGGCGTGCCGTGGCCAACCGCTGGAGGATCAGCGCATTCGCTTCGCGGTCACCGCGATCGCCGAGCGACTTGCCGGCCTCCTCTGCCCCATCGCGGATCGCGATCAGCAGCCTGCCGGCTTCCTCCGCCACGGCGCGGGCCAGGGCAGCGTCAGAGCTCATAAGTCCAGATCCCCAGCACATGTTCGACGATGCGCTCGGCCGCCTCTTCGGCGCTCTCACGCGTGGTGTCGACGCGCAGTTCGGGGTTGATCGGCGGCTCATACGGGCTGGACACGCCAGTGAAGTCGGGGATCTCGCCAGCGCGAGCCTT
The DNA here is from genome assembly GCF_014199305.1 of Sphingomonas aerophila. GTDB lineage: Bacteria > Pseudomonadota > Alphaproteobacteria > Sphingomonadales > Sphingomonadaceae > Sphingomonas > Sphingomonas aerophila. The sequence continues at coordinate 31,279 of NZ_JACIJK010000002.1, read as the reverse complement.
GGCATACAGGCCCTTCACGTCGCGCCGCTCGGCATCCCCGAGCGGCGTGTCGACAAAGATTTCCACGAATTCGCCCACGGGCACCATGGCTCGCACCATGTCACGTTCCGCGCGGAACGGCGAGATGAAGGCGGTGAGCACGATCAGACCGGCATCGGTCATCAACCGCGCGACTTCCCCGATGCGACGGATGTTTTCTGCGCGATCCGCGTCGCTAAATCCCAGGTCCCGGTTCAGCCCATGACGAATGTTATCGCCGTCGAGCAGAAAGGAATGACGGCCCATCGCATGCAGCCGCTTCTCGACAAGATTGGCGATCGTCGATTTGCCCGCGCCCGACAGCCCGGTGAACCACAGGACGCGGGGGGTCTGACCCTTTTGCAACGCATGGGCGTCGCGCGTGATCTCGCTGGCCTGCCAGTGAACGTTGCTCGCCTGACGCAACGCGCGATCGATCATGCCCGCGGCCACGGTGGCGTTGGTGGTACGGTCGATCAGGATGAAGCCGCCAAGATCGGCGCCCTCGGCATAGGGTTCAAAAACCAGCGCCCGATCGGCCTGGATGTCGACCGCCCCGATGTCGTTCAACGCCAGCGTCGGTGCCGAAACTTCCTCGCCGGTGTCGACATTCACCACATGGCGAGGTGCCTTCACGGTAGCGGCAACAGTCTGCGCGCCGAGCTTCATCAGGTAGCTGCGGCCAGGGACCAGGGGAGCGTCCGACAACCAGACCAGGGTCGCTGAAAGCTGGGCGGCAATGGCGGGGGCGTCGGTCGCGGCCGCGATTACGTCCCCTCGTGAACAATCCATCTCGTCCGCCAGCACCAGCAGCGTCGACTCGCCGGCGCGGGCCACCGGGCGATCACCGTCCAGCGCGACGATACGCGCGACAGTGGTGGCGCGACCGGACGGCAGCACTCGCACCGCATCCCCGGGCCGAACCTCGCCCGCGGTGACCAGGCCCGCGAACCCACGGAAGTCGAGGTCCGGGCGGTTGACCCACTGAACGGGCATGCGGAACGACCGCGCTTCCGCCCGGTCCAGGTCAACCGGGACCGCCTCCAGCTGCTCCAGCAATGTCGGGCCTGCGTACCAGGGCATGGCGTCCCCGCCGGCCGCAACGATGTTTGCACCAGTCAGACCTGATACGGGTACTGCTGTCACCTCCGCGATCCCGATGCTCGCAGCGAAGGCGCGATAATCTCTTACGATCGCGTCAAAGCGGCGCTGGTCATGACCGACCAGGTCCATCTTGTTAACGGCCAGCACGACATGGCGAATCCCGACCAGCTGCACCAGTCGACTGTGCCGGCGCGTCTGGGTCAGGACCCCTTTGCGGGCGTCAATCAGGATCACCGCCGCATCCGCCGTCGAGGCGCCGGTCACCATGTTGCGGGTATATTGTTCGTGGCCAGGCGTGTCGGCGACGATGAACTTGCGCCGCTCGGTCGAGAAGAAGCGGTAGGCCACGTCGATGGTGATGCCCTGTTCCCGCTCCGCCGCGAGCCCGTCCACAAGCAACGCGAAGTCCAGCGCGTCGCCTTGGGTGCCGATGCGTTTCGAATCGCTCGCCAGCGCGTCCAGCTGGTCGGCGAACACGGCGCGAGTATCGTGCAGCAGCCGGCCAATCAGGGTCGACTTGCCGTCATCCACAGAACCGCAGGTGATGAAGCGCAGCATCGACTTGGCGGAGTGGCTGTCGAGGTAGGCGCGGATGTCCTGCGCGACGAGTGGGTCGGGCTGATAGGCAGTCACGCTTAGAAATACCCCTCGCGCTTTTTCTTTTCCATGCTGGCGGCCTGGTCATGGTCGATCGCACGGCCCTGCCGTTCGGAACTGGTGGTCAGCAGCATCTCCTGGATCACCGCTTCCAGGCTCGCCGCCTCACTCTCCACCGCGCCGGTCAACGGGTAGCAGCCGAGCGTCCGGAACCGGATGGAGCGCTCCACCGGCTGCTCACCGGGGCGCAGGCGGAAACGGTCATCGTCGACCATCAGGATCGTACCATCGCGCTCCACCGTGGGGCGCGGCGCCGCCAGATACAGCGGCACGATCTCGATCCCCTCCGCCAGAATATATTGCCAGATGTCGAGTTCGGTCCAATTGGACAGCGGGAACACGCGGATGCTCTCCCCCGGCGCGTGACGGGCGTTGAACAAACGCCAGAGTTCTGGACGCTGCGCCTTGGGGTCCCAACCATGGCTCGCCGAGCGGAAAGAGAAGATGCGCTCCTTCGCGCGGCTTTTCTCCTCGTCCCGCCGCGCCCCGCCGAACGCCGCGTCGAACCGACCCGCGTTCAGGGCCTGCTTCAACCCTTCGGTCTTCCACAAATCGGTATGACGGCTGCCATGGTCGAAGGGGTTGATCCCTTGCGCGTCCGCATCAGGGTTCCGGTGAACAATCAGCTCCATCCCCGCGGCAGCAGCTGCACGGTCGCGCAACGCGTACATCTCGCGGAACTTCCACGTTGTATCGACATGAAGGAGAGGAAACGGTGGCCGTGCGGGAAAGAAGGCCTTGCGGGCCAGATGCAGCATGACGGCCGAGTCCTTGCCGACCGAATAGAGCATGACGGGTCGCTCCGCCTCCGCGACGACCTCGCGCAGGATGTGGATGCTCTCGGCTTCTAGCCGCTGGAGGTGCGTCAGCCTCGTCATGAGGCAAGTCACATAAGGGTCACACGCCGTTGTGCGACCAACTTATCCTGTTGCGGTCACAAGCCATCGCGTTCCCGAGCTTCGCGATCGAGCGAATCTATGATGCGCGCGCCGGCCATGAACACCGCAATCGGGCAAACGGCGAACAGCAGCTTGCCGCCAAAGCCCGGGTACTGGTCGAGGTAGTGCACACCGCGCTCCACCGCGCCGAGCGCCAGGCCATAGATGACGACGAACGCCTCGAACTTGGTCTTGATGACGAACAATCGGCCGATACGCTTGATCATGGTCGTCATCAAGCAAGCCCCGGGCCAGTTGCGCTTTTTAGCCGGTCAGCTGGCGGTAACTACGCCGGGGTGTCAAGAAAGTCGACGATGTCGAGGGCCTTCAACAACTCGCGTCGCGCCCTCTGCGCTGTGGGCCAAGCGCCGAGCGACTGATAATCCGCCGATCGCACCTCCTCGGGCCAATGCTGCGTGACCACCTGCGCGATCAGGTCCAGCCGCGCGTCATCGACCAGAAAACGGGGATCTACATGGTCCGGGTTGCATACAACACGAAGACGCAGGCATGCAGGTCCACCCCCATTGGCCATGGACTGGCGGACATCGACCCATTCGAGCGTGCGGATCGGGCCATTGCCCGCCACCAGATGGTCGAGCCACTGGACCACTCGCGGCCTTTCCTGCGCCTCCGCCGGCAGGATCAGTGCCATTCCACCCGCCGGCAGCGTCACTAGCTGCGCATTAAACAGGTAGCTGGCAACAGCGTCTTCCAGGCTGACGGCAGAGGCAGGAACCTCCACGATCTCCACCTCGGGCAGGCGTTCGCGCAAGTCGGCGAAGAAGCGGTCCTTGTCCTCAAAGGCCTGCTCATGCGCGAACAGGACACGTTCGTTGGCGACTGCGACGACGTCGTTGTGGAAAGCTCCGGCGGCGATCGCTTCCGGCGATTGCTTCACGAACAGGGTGCGGGTGGGATCCAGGCCATGCCGACGCGCGATGGCGGCACAGGCCGTGCGGTGCTGGCGGGCAGGGAAGGGGCCGCCGGGCTCGCCATAAACGAACACCTCTACGCCGGCGCCGTCGTGCCGGAGCCCAAGCCTCATGTGGTTGGCCGCACCTTCGTCGCCAAAGGGTGGTGGTACGGGCGGGTGAACGGCGAAGTGCCGATCGTCAGCGAAGGCCAGGCGAAGCTGATCGAACGTTTCGGTCCACTCATGGCTGCGGTGGGGCAGGGTGACCAGATTGGCTACGGACAGGTGGCAGCGCCCGTCGGACGTGTCCGGCCCTGGCGAAACGGTCGCGGCGTTCGCGGCCCACATCGCCGATGCGGAGCTCGCCTGCGCCCAGGTGAGCGCGTCCGCGGCCTCTGCAGACGTCCCCAAAGCCGCCAGCCAGCTCTGGTCCGGTCTCCGATGCGGAAGGAAGATGCCCTGTTTCAGCCCGAGCCGAAGGTTGGCGCGCATCTTGGCCACCCCTTCCAGCGCAGCAGCACGCGGGCGAGCAACGGCACCTGCGTTCCGGGTCGCCGCCAAATTGCCGACGCTCAGCCCCGCATAGTTGTGGGTCGGCCCGACGATGCCGTCGAAGTTGATCTCGACCAGCGTCACAGCCGCGCCACATGGGTGACGGTGTCGCTCGGCCCGACCTTTAGCGCGGCGGCCGCGTCGGCCGACAATGCAATGCCGCCGTCAGCAGGAGAGACGCACCCGAAGGTGCAGCGAAAGCTGCCTAGCGTTCCGGCCGCAACCAACGACTCGTTCCCTGTCTCGCCACCGACTGATACGACGGTCGAAGTTCTTGCATCGTGGATCGAGCGCACCCGGTCTGTCTGCGCGATCATGGTTGGGCCACCGTCGAAGATGTCGACATAGTTCTCGAACGCGAAGCCCTCATTCTCCAGCATCCGCATGGCAGCGCGCCCGCTCGGATGAGGCAGGCCGATGACCGCCCGCGCGCTCTCGCTCAGCATGGCAGTGTAGATCGGATGTTTGGGCATCAGATCAGCGATGAACTGATGCCCGTTAACCGCGTTGAACTGGTCAGCTTCCTGGAAATTCATGCCGAAGAAGCGGCCCGCCAGCCCATCCCAGAAAGGCGATCCGCCCGCCTCGTCGATGATCCCGCGCAGCTCGGCCAAAACCCGGTCACCAAAGCGCGCGCGGTGCTTGGCGATGAAGAGATAGCGGCTGCGCGCCAACAGCAGCCCCAAACCGCCCGCACGCTCGCCCGGATGCAGGAAAAGCCCGCCAACCTCGCTTGCACCCTCCAGGTCGGTGGTAAGCGTCAGCATCTCCGCCCGGAATGTCCGGTCTAGCTCGCGGCTATGCTGGGTCAGCGTGCCCAGGCGATAGCTGTAGAACGGGTGCCGCTTGCCGACATGGGTGAAGATCTGGCTGGTCCCGCGTACCTCACCCGTTTCCGTATTCTCCAGCACCAGTACGAACAGCTCGTCCGCGACCTCGCCATTGCCTTCGCGCTCGAAAGCCTCGCGCGCGCGGTCCAGTTTCGCCTGAAGAGCGCGCCGGTCTGGCGGCAAGTTGGTGAAGCCGCCGCCTGTCAGCTTGGCCATTTCGTACAAGGGGCGCAGGTCGCGGTCGGTCGCCGCTCGGATCACGAAGCTCATGAAGCAAGTCTTAGCATGGTCACGGCCGAAAGCGCCGCGCGCTCGTGCAGGCTGTGGAGAAGAACGAATTCGTCGGACGAATGGATCGAACCACCCCGCACGCCCATGGTGTCCACCACCGGCACGCCGGCCGCGGCAATGTTGTTGCCGTCGCACACGCCGCCGGTGTCCCGCCAAGCGACGGATATGCCAAGGTCCTCGCCCGCCTTACGGACCAGGCCGAACAATGTCAGCGCGGCTGCATCGAGCGGCTTGGGCGGGCGGCGCGAGCCAGGATGAACCTCCACTGCGACCTCGTAGCGGGCCGACACCGTGGCGACGGCTTCCGCGATGGCCTGCTCACCGCGCGCGGCCGCCTCCGCGTCGCGCGGGCGCATGTTGACATGGAGTACTGCCATGTCCGGCACCACATTGTTGGGGCCGCCGCCCTCGATCCGGGCCGGGTTGACCGACAGGCCGTCGAAGGTTGCATCCGCCAGCCGCACCGCCAGCGCGGCGGCCGCGACAAGAGAGTTGCGCCCGTCGAGCGGGTTGCGCCCGGCATGCGCGCTGCGTCCGCGTACCGCCAGGGCGAGGTTTACCGAGCCGCCCCGCGCGCCTGCGAGCGTTCCATCGGCCAGCGCCGGCTCATAGGTCAGCGCCGCCCGCTTGCCCCGCGCTGCCTGCGCAATCAGGGCGGACGAGGACATGGAGCCCGTCTCCTCGTCTGAGTTGATCAAGACCTCATATCCGAGCGTGTTCGCGCCGACCGCTTCGACGGCCGCCAGCGCTGCCAGCATCGTGGCAAGGCCACCCTTCATGTCAGCAACGCCTGGGCCGTTCAGCACCCCCGGTGCCAGGTCGCGTACAGCCTGGAAGGGGTGGTCCGCTCCGTACACGGTATCCATGTGCCCCGTCAGCAATAGCTGTAGGGGCGCGTTGGGCCGTACGGCCAACCGCAGGTGCCGCCCATGCTCGATGGCCCGCACGGCCCCGTCCGCGCCGACCCGCGTCACCGGCTCGGGATCGATGAAGCTGATATCGCCCGGCAAGGCCGACAGTGCGTCGGCAAGCACCGCTCCCATTTGCGCAACGCCGGACAGGTTGCCTGTTCCGCTGTTGATGGCCGCCCAGGATCGCGTTCGCGCCTCCATCAGGCTCGCGTCGATGCGCGCGATCGCTTCCTGCTCGCGTGGCGTCAGCTCGCTCAAAAGGCGTACACCAGCGACGCGCGGGTGGTGGTGTCCGTCGACACGGAGCCCAGCGGCGGATCGCTCTCATATTGGACGTTGTACGACAATTGCGCCGACAGCGGGCCCAGCAGCTTGGCGTTCAGCGCCGTCTTCGTGCTGATCGTGGAGTTTACCCGCTGGACATATGCAGACGCGGTTTCGCGGACTGACAAGGCATTCGTGATCCGCCACGCGACGTCCAGCGAGCCACGCGTCGCCAACTCACTCGTTCGGTTGGCGTCAGTGAAGTTGGTGTACCGAAACGCGGGCCCCAGCTCCAGGTCGAGCGTCAGCGAGGGCGACTTGATCGCGCTATAGCCTGCACCGACGGAGGCCGAGGCGCGATCGTAGAAGCCCAGGAACCGGTCGCTCTCATATTGCGCCTGCCCGTACACATAGGCGCGATCGTCAATTTTGAAGTTCGGTTCGTAGCTCGCCATGTAATGTTCGCGCGTGGTGACGCCGAGGTTGGACTGATAGTCGATCTGGCCGCGCAGCTTGTGACGCCAGCGCAGCCCTTCGCGGGACAGGTCGGCGACCGCGCTTAGGCCCGAGGTGTCCGAATTGCCCGTGGTCAGGAACCCGCCCACCTCCAACCGACCGCGCCACAGGTGCAGGAAACCTGCATCCATGATTACCGCGCGCCGCTGCTTTTCCCTATCCGCGCGCCAATCCTGTGCAATCTTCAACACGGCATCGCCGCTCGCCGGGTCTGCCGTACGAGCGAGTTTCACGATCGTGTTGATCTCGCCATCGTTACCCCCGGCAAGCGCGGCGTCGAGCATCGCGCGGATCGACTCGGGTATGGCTTGGTCGGACCATCGCGCCTGGGCCGGCTTGTCGTCGGGAACGACGGCGGCGGTTAACAGGGCGGCGAGCAGCAGCGGCATGGGAAAGCCGTTAACGCCCGGCGCTGGCGTGCGGAAGAGTGCGACCGATCACGCGTGCGGTTTCGGCGACGGGGGCAGGTGGCCTGCGAAGGCCGCGAGTACATCCTCATAGAGCTTGCGCTTGAATGGCACCACGGTGGCAGGAAGCTCGGCCGGGTCGGTCCACCGCCACGCCCGGAACTCGGGATGCGCTGTGCGTATGTTGATGTCGCTGTCACGACCGTTGAAGCGGAACAGGAACCAGCGCTGGCGCTGGCCACGCCATTTCCCCTTCCAGACCTTGCCGATCAGCTCGTCGGGCAGATCATAGAATAGTTCGTTCGGTGCTTCGGCGATCAGCTCTACCTGTTCGGGCGTGACGCCGGTTTCCTCGCCCAACTCACGAATGGCGGCCGCACGTGCGTCCTCGCCCGGATCGATGCCGCCCTGGGGCATTTGCCAGGCCTCCAACGTCGAATCGAGCCGCTGCCCGACAAAGACCTGGCCCGATCGGTTGACCAGCATCACCCCGGCGCAGGGGCGGTAGGGAAGGGTGGCCGGGTCAGTCATTCGGATCGGCTCGCAGCTCGGAACGGGCCGTGGCGGATTGCCGATTGGCCGGGCTGGCCTACCTAGGCGGGGTGATCCCCATCGTCCACCACCCCGATTACGTCGCCGCTCCCGATCCCCGCGCCAGGGCCCAATCCAGCAAGAACGGCCTGATCCGTGACATGCTGAACGACAGCGGCGTGCCGATCGTCTGGCACGTGCCCGACCCCATGCCCCCACACTGGTTGGAGGAGGTGCACGACCCCGCCTATGTTGCGCAGGTCCTGTCGGCCGCCGTGCCGGCCGAAAAGGAGCGCCGCATCGGGTTTCCAGTGACTGAGCAGGTCGCGCGCAGGGCTCAGGCCGTGCCTGGCGGCACCTGGCTCGCCGCCTGCCTGGCGCTTCGCCATGGGTTCGCGGCCAACAGCGCGGGGGGTAGCCACCATGCCCTGGCCGACACGGGCGCCGGCTATTGTGTGTTCAACGACCTTGCTGTGTCGGCCGTGCGGCTGGTCGAGGAAGGCGCGGTGGAACGATTGCTGGTCGTCGATGTCGACGTGCATCAGGGCGACGGCACCGCCGCCCTTACTGCCGGTCGAGCCGGCATCGCCACCTACTCCATCCATGCCGCGAAGAACTTCCCGGCCCGAAAGGCGCGCTCCACGCTCGACGTAGCGCTGGCCGACGGCGTCGGCGACGACGAGTATCTCGATACGCTCCGACGAACGCTTGTGCCCATGCTGGACGACGTGCGCCCGCAACTGATCCTGTATCAGGCCGGCGTCGACCCATTTGAGGGGGATCAACTCGGCCGGCTCGCGCTGACCGATGAGGGTCTTGCCCGTCGTGAGCGGCTTGTGGCGGAACTTGCGCTGGCGCGTGGCGTCCCACTCGCAAGCACGGTTGGCGGCGGTTACGGCTCGGACAAGGAAGCGATCGCCAGGCGGCACGTAAGTGCGATCCTGACGCTAGGTGCCTGCTGGGCATAGCCCTGGGCCGAGGCGTGACTGTTTGCGATTCGTCTGCCGCTCTTCCCAAGCGTGGGCCGCACATGGGAAAGAGGGCAAGCCGCCGCACCCGATCTGAACGGCAGGTTGCTGGCGATAACCTGCGACACTTCTGCCACGGGTTTGTCGGCGCGCACCGGAACGCAAGTGGGCCGGGGACGTAACGACCTCATGCCCGCTCCCGTTCTGCTCTGGCTGCGCCAAGACCTTCGCCTTCATGACCAGCCCGCACTCATCGCGGCGGCGGAACAAGGGCCTGTCATCCCGCTCTACGTCCTTGATGATGAGGGGCCGGGCGAGTGGCGGATCGGCGGCGCCCAGCGTTGGTGGTTGCACCACAGCCTGTTCCGCCTCGCGCAGGATCTGGAAGCGAAGGGGAGCCGCCTGATCCTGCGCCGCGGCCCGGTTGCCGCGACGATCGCAGCGGTGCTGGCCGAAACCGGCGCAACGCAGGTCCATGCGCTCCGCCACTTCGAACCCTGGTGGCGCGCGGCGGAGGCGTCCTTGGGCGACGCGCTGCACTTGCATGATGGAAATCACCTGATCCGCCCGGACACACTTACGACCGGCTCAGGCGGGGCTTACCGCATCTTCGCCTCGTTCTGGAAAGCACTCGAACCCAAGCTGCCGCCCGGTGACCCGGTGCCTGCGCCGGATCATCTGCCCGCGCCCAAACACTGGCCAGCCAGCGACTCGCTGGCAAGCTGGGGATTTTTGCCGTCGAAACCCGACTGGGCGACCGGCTTCGGATGGCAGGTCGGCGAGGACGCTGCCCTGGCCAAGGCGCACGCATTCCGCGCCAAGGTGGCCGCGTATGAGGAGCAGCGGAATCTACCGGCCGAGGAGGGCACCTCCCAACTCTCCCCGCACCTCCACTTCGGCGAGATCTCTCCACGCACGCTCTGGGACGCGATCAGGAACGCACCAGACGCGCTGAAATTTCACACGGAGCTGGCCTGGCGCGACTTCACCGCCAGCCTGACCACCGCGCTGCCCCGCTATGCCGAGGAGGAGGGCAGGGCGTCGATGAAGACCTTTCCGTGGCGCTCCGGCCCGCATGCTGCGAGCGACCTCAGGGCGTGGCAACGCGGCCGGACCGGGTACCCGATCGTCGACGCCGGTATGCGCCAGCTTTGGAAGACGGGCTGGATGCACAATCGCGTCCGCATGATCACCGCCAGCTTTCTGGTGAAGCATCTGCTCATCGACTGGCGCGAAGGCGAACGGTGGTTCTGGGACACGCTGATCGATGCGGATTACGGCAACAACGCCGTGAACTGGCAGTGGATCGCGGGTACTGGAATCGACGCCAACATGTTCACCCGGATCATGGCGCCGCTGACCCAGTCGGAGAAGTTCGGCGCGGGCTCATATATTCGCCGCTGGGTGCCGGAACTAGCTGAACTGCCCGACGCTGTTATACATGACCCGGATGAGCATGGCCGTCGGCCCGCCAATTACCCGCCGAAGATGATCGGTCATCGCGAGGCAAGGGAACGCGCGCTCGCCGCCAATCGCGCTCATCGCTGACCCTCTTCCCTCAACCGCCCCGCTCCGGCATGGGACGCGCGATGATGGGGGCAGGGCAGTTGGTGGGGCCGGCGTTTGGCGCGCGCGTGCTTGCCAGGATCGACAAGGGGCTGGTCGCCGGGGCGATTGAAGCGACGCTACCCGACGGTATGCAGCGGTTAATTGGGGGCCATGCACCGGGACCTAGGGCTCGGATCACCCTGCATCGCTGGCGTGCGTTAGTTCGGCTGGTGACGGGAGGCTCGATCGGCTGGTATCGCGGCTGGGAGGATGGCGACTGGTCGAGCGACGATCCGGTACCGATTTTCGACTTGTTCATGCGCAACCGGGTAAGCTTGGGCGCAACGGCGCGAGCAGGCGGTCCGCGGCGTTGGCTCGCGCGGGTGAACCATTGGCGCCGCCGCAACCACCCGGCCCAGGCACGCGAGAATATCGAGGCGCATTACGATCTCGGGAATGACTTTTACGCCGCGTGGCTGGACGACACGCTGACGTATTCCAGCGCCTTGTTCGCCGACCCTTCCGAACCACTTGAGCAGGCGCAGCACCGCAAGCTGGCCGCCATCCTGGAGCGTACGGGCGCCAGACCGGGCGACACAGTGCTGGAAATCGGCTGCGGCTGGGGCAGCTTCGCCGAAGCTGCAGCGCGTGCTGGCGTGCACGTTCACGGCCTCACCCTCTCGCGCGAGCAGGCCCGTTTCGTCGAAGACCGCATGGCGCGCCAGCAGCTGGCCGGGGTCACGGTCTCACTCACTGATTATCGGGATGAGCGCGGCCGCTATGACGCGATTGCCTCGATCGAGATGGTTGAAGCGGTGGGTGAGGAATATTGGCCTGCCTATCTCGACACGATCGCGCGATGTTTGAAGCCTGGCGGCCGTGCGGCAATCCAGCTGATCTCGATCGCGGACGACACGTTTCGCGCCTATGCCGACAATGTCGACTTCATCCAGCAGTACATATTTCCAGGCGGCATGCTCATTTCGGAAAGTCGATTTCGGGCACTGGCGGGGGCCCGCGGCTTGCAGTGGCGCGATCGGCACGGCTTCGGGCTGGACTATGCCGAGACGCTCCGCCGCTGGCGCGAACGTTTCGACATTGCCGACCGGGAGGGACGCTTGCCCGCCCGGCTCGACAAGCGCTTTCGCGATCGTTGGCGCTTTTACCTGATGTACTGCGAGGGCGGCTTTCGGGGCGGCGGTATCGATGTCGCGCAGGTGACGCTGGTCAAGGGCGATTGAGCCGGCCGGGCTGGCCAAAGATCAAGGGGGACGGGTGATGTGGCGATACGTGGCGGGCGCAGCGGCAGCGCTGCTGATGGTGGCAGCGGGTCTGGTGTTGTTCAACGCGCGGGCCCGGCCGGATCCTGTGCTTCCCGAGCAACCCCTCTCCGTGCCGGCGCAAGCTGCTGCCGCCGGTGATGACCCGCTGCCGGACGCCGCGCCTGAAGCCTCGCAGCGCGCTCGCGAGGAGAAGCGGTTCGACCGCTATGACAAGGATCGGGACGGCCGGATTACCCGGGACGAGTATCTTCTCCAGCGCCGCAAGGCTTACGCGAAGCTGGACACCAATGGCGACGGGCGGCTGTCCTTCGACGAATGGGCTGCCAAAACGGTGACCAAGTTCACCGGCGCCGATGCGGACAAATCAGGCTCCGTGACCCGAACCGAATTTGCGACCACCGCGCCCAAGCGGAAGGCGCGTCCACGCGTGAACTGCCCGCCCGCGACGCCGGCCGTCCGCAACGACGAGGGCTAGGCGGCCCAGGTCGCGAAAGCGGCGCGAGCGCGGTCAGTGTACATGCGCTTGCGATCCGCCTTCTTGGTCCGGCCCTCGATCGGCGGGAACAGCCCGAAGTTGACGTTCATCGGCTGGAACGTCGCGGCCTCGGCATCGCCTGTGACGTGCGCCAGCAGCGCGCCGAGGGCCGTTTCGCGCGGCGGTGGCGCGAGCGTGCGGCCGCCAAGCTCGGCTGCCCAGAAGCGGCCGGCGATCAAGCCGATTGCGGCACTCTCGATATAGCCTTCGCAGCCCGTAATCTGACCCGCGAACCGTAGCGACGGACGTGAGCGGAGGCGCAGCGTCCGGTCGAGCAACTCGGGCGAGCGAATAAAGGTGTTGCGGTGAAGGCCGCCCAGTCGCGCGAACTCCGCGTTCTCCAGCCCGGGGATGGTGCGGAACAGGCGGACCTGCTCGGCATGGCGAAGCTTGGTCTGAAAGCCAACGATGTTCCACAGGGTTCCAGCCGCATTATCCTGGCGCAGCTGCACCACCGCATATGGCCAGCGGCCGGTACGCGGGTCATCCAGGCCGACGCCCTTCATCGGCCCGAAGCGGAGCGTGTCGACCCCGCGTTCGGCCATGACTTCGATCGGCATGCACCCGTCGAAGTATGGCGTGTCGCGCTCCCATTCGCGGAACTCGGTCTTCTCGCCCTCAATCAGTCCCTGGTGAAAGGCGACATACTCGTCCTTGGTCAGCGGGCAATTGATATAGTCATGCCCGTCGCCCTTGTTCCAGCGGCTCTGGAACCAGGCGACGTCCGTGTTGATCGAGTCGCGATGCACGATGGGCGCGATCGCGTCGAAGAAGGCGAGCGCGTCACGCCCGGTTTCCGCGCCGATGCTGCCGGCCAGCGAGGGCGCGGTGAGGGGGCCGGTAGCGATGATGGCAGGCCCGTCGGGCAGCACGTCCACCCGCTCACGCACGATGGAGATGTTCGGGTGCGCTGCAAGCGTGGCCGTGACGCCTGCCGAAAAGCCGTCCCGGTCGACAGCCAATGCGGAGCCGGCGGGCACGCGGTGCCGGTCACCCTCCGTCATGATCAGCGACCCGAGCCCACGCATCTCCTGATGCAGCAGGCCCACCGCGTTCGACTCGGCGTCGTCAGAACGGAAGCTGTTCGAGCAGACAAGTTCGGCCAAGTGGTCGGTGTGATGAGCCGCGGTCTGCTCGCCGCTGCCCCGCATCTCGGACAGGCGGACCTTCAGCCCCGCCTGAGCAAGCTGCCACGCGGCCTCGGAACCGGCGAGGCCGCCGCCGATGACATGAATATCGTGCATCCGCAGCGCCATGCCGGGTCGCCGCCAAGGATGCAACACGGGTGGAAGGGTGCCCCGCGAACCCGTCGCGGGGCTGGCCATCTCAGCCCAGGATTGGTCGCTCGCCCAGCGGCACCACCGTACGTCCGAACGTGGCATTGGTGACGATGCCAAAGCTGCCGTACATCGCCAGCGACCCACAGATCAGCCCGAGCCAGCCGCCCAGGTGCGTAAGCGACGTATTGCCGGTCATGCTGCCTAGACCCAGGAGCAGAAAGGTGACCCACAGCGTCAAGAAGATCGCGAAGAGGACCCGCGAAAGCCGGAATGTGCCGATCCAGAGGTACAGCGTCAGCACGCCCCACAGCAGCAGCGCAACCCCGACCGTCGGCCCTGCCTTGCTGATGTCGATCACGCCATTGCCCGCGAACAGCAAGAGCAGCGCAAACCACCACCAGAACGCGCCATAACTGCAAAACGCGGTCGCGCCGAAGGTGTTGGCGACCCGGAATTCGGCAAGTCCGGCGATGATTTGCATCAGCCCGCCAAAGGTGAGCGCCAGCGGCAACACGACCGGCTCGCCCCCGGCCGGAAGCACGCCCGCGTTGATCAGGCTCAGCAACACGGTTGTCAGCCCGAACGCCACAAGCCCAAGTGCGGCGGGATTAGCAGCCGGCACGGTAACGCTGGCATCGGTCATAGGCAGTTCCTCTCCTGTGGCGCGCGTTGGTCGCGCTACCATTCAGGGGAGGCTAGCGGTCGCGTCGCCAATAGCAACCGCCAGCCAAACGGGTGATCATCCCGTCACGGGAAGCCGTACCGCGCCATCGTCGTCCCGCTCCAGGGGGGAGTAGGCCACTACCGTATCCAGGCGCAGCACACCGTAGAGGTGCGGGAACTGGTCGCCCCCGCGCGCCTGCTCCCAACGCAAGGCGTCGCCCTGCGCGTCGACGTCGACGGCGGCGACGTGCAGGTCGACCTGTTCGCCATAATGCTTGTCCACGGTCGCGGTCAGCTGCTCGGCGGTGGACAGGTGGATATAGCCGTCCTCACGATCCACCGCGGACCCGCCAAACTCGCCGTCCCGCTCCAATGAAGCCATCTCATTCGCGGTCAGGACTTTGTAGGCGGTAGTAGGGTGGCTCACGCATCGTCTCCCGTCTCGTCAACCGCTTCGTTCATCGTCTGCGGCCCGGTGCCATCATCGACAACGAGCTGATCCTCGGCGGCAACGGGAGGCTCTTCGCCCCGTTCTGTTGCTACGATTGCCTCTGCCTCGTTCTCGGGCGCTTCCTCCTCGTCGATGCGGGCGGCCGACACGACATGCTCGTCCTTGGCCACGTCGAACAGGCGAACGCCCTGTGAGGAACGTCCGATCACGCGCGTGTCGCCCACCGAAAGGCGGATCAGCTTGGCCTGGTCAGTCACCAGCATCAGCTGTTCGCCATTGTGCGCCGGGAAGCTCGCCACCACGGGGCCGTTGCGATCAGAGGACACGATGTTGGTGATGCCCTGTCCGCCGCGTCCGGTGCGGCGGTACTCGAAGGCGCTGGTGCGCTTGCCATAGCCGTTTGCGGTCAGCGTCAGGATGAATTCCTCCGCTTCGGTCATCGCGGCCATGACGGCGGCGTCGAGGGTCGCCTCGCGTTCGCCTTCCTTCCACGGAGCAGCCTTCAGGTAAGCGTCGCGCTGCTCCATCGTGAACGGCGTTCCCTTCAGAATCGACAGGGAGATCACCTCGTCACCCGCGGCCAGATTGATGCCTCTCACGCCGGTCGACGTGCGGCTCTGGAACTCACGCACCTCGGTCGCGCCAAAGCGGATCGCCTTGCCCGCCCGGGTGGCGAGCAGCACGTCATCCTCCTCGGTCAGCAGCGCCACGCCGATCAGCCGGTCCTCGCTGTCATCCTCGAAACGCATGGCGAGCTTGCCGTTGGACGGAATGTTGGCGAACGCGTCCATGCTGTTGCGCCGAACGGTGCCGTTGCCGGTCGCGAACATGACGTGGAGTTCGCCCCACTTCGCCTCATCCTCGGGCAGGGGAAGCACGGTCGAGATCGTCTCACCGGGGCCGAGCGGCAGCAGGTTGACCATTGGCCGCCCTCGTGTCGCTGGCCCGCCTTCGGGCAGGCGCCAGACCTTCATCCGGTACACCTTGCCCGCCGTAGAGAAGAACAGCACGGGCGTATGGGTGGACGTGACGAACAGGTTGGTGACCGCGTCTTCGTCCTTGGTCGCCATGCCAGCGCGGCCCTTGCCACCGCGGCGCTGCGCGCGGAAGGTATCGAGCGGCGTGCGCTTGATATAGCCTTCCATCGTCACCGTGACGACCATGTCCTCGCGCTCGATCAGGTCCTCGTCGTCTATCCCATCGGCAGCCGCTGCAATCTCCGAGCGGCGTGGGGTCGCGAACTGGTCACGGATCGCGACCAACTCGCCGCGCATGACTTCGTAGAGCTTCACCCGGTCTGCCAGAATCGCGAGCAAGTCACCGATCGTCGTCGCGAGTTGACCCAGTTCCTCGCCGATCTCGTCCCGGCCAAGCGCTGTCAGTCGGTGGAGGCGCAGGTCCAGGATCGCCTTCACCTGGATCTCGGACAGGCGATAGGTCTCGCCCGAGGACTCGCTTTCCAGCGCTTCCACCAGCCGCAGGTAAGGGGCAATCTGGTCGATCGGCCATTCGCGGTCCAACAAGGCCTGCCGCGCCGCGGCGGGGCTAGCCGACCCGCGGATGATCCGCACCACTTCGTCCAGATTGGTGACCGCGATGACGAGGCCAAGCAAGATGTGAGCGCGGTCGCGCGCCTTTGCGAGTTCGAACTTGGAGCGGCGGGTGATGACCTGCTCGCGGAATTGCACAAACGCCTGGATGATCTCGCGCAGGTTCAGCAGCTCGGGCCGGCCGCCACGGATTGCGAGCATGTTGGCCGGGAAGCTCGACTGGGCGGGCGTGTGCCGCCACAGTTGGTTCAGCACCACCTCCGCCGTCGCATCCCGCTTCAGGTCAATGACGATGCGCACGCCTTCGCGGTTCGATTCGTCGCGAATGTCGCTGATGCCCTCGATCCGCTTCTCCTTCGCGGCATCGGCAATCTTCTCAACCAGGCCGTTCTTACCGGTCTGGTACGGGATCTCGGTCAGGATGATCGATTGGCGGTCGCCGCGACCCGTCTCGATGGTATGGCGCGAGCGGACGATGATGGAGCCGCGGCCGGTGTTGTAGGCGGAGCGCGCGCCCGCCTTGCCCAGGATGATGGCACCTGTCGGGAAGTCGGGACCCGGAACGATCTCCATCAACTCTTCAGAGCTGATGGCGCCGTTCTCCATATACGCGAGACACGCGTCGATGACTTCGCCAAGATTATGCGGCGGGATGTTGGTCGCCATGCCGACCGCGATGCCGCCTGCGCCGTTGACCAGCAGGTTGGGAAATGCGGCGGGCAGCACCTGTGGCTCCCGCTCGGACGCGTCGTAGTTGGGCGTAAAGTCGACCGTGTCCTTGTCGAGGTCATCGAGCAGCGCATTGGCCACCCGCGCGAGCCGCGCCTCCGTGTACCGCATGGCGGCGGGCGGATCCGGATCCATGGAGCCGAAATTGCCCTGGCCGTCGATCAACGGCACTCGCATCGACCAATCCTGCGCCATGCGGGCGAGGGCATCATAGATGGCAGTGTCGCCGTGCGGGTGATATTTACCCATCACGTCACCGACGATGCGGGCGGACTTGCGATAGGGGCGTCCCGCGACAAACCCGCTTTCCGCAGCCGAGTACAGGATGCGGCGGTGAACGGGTTTCAGGCCATCACGCACGTCGGGCAGTGCACGCGCGACGATGACGCTCATCGCGTAATCGAGATAGCTCGCCTTCATCTCGTCGACGATGGAGATTGGGGCGATATCGGGAGTATCGGCGAGGGTAGTCGTCTCGTCGGCCAACGCAAATTCCTGTGTGTGATTCAGCTCGGTATGTAAGCACTGGTGACACGATTGTCACGCGCGCGCCCGCGCGTACGCGCCCACGCGGGAGACAATAGAGTCAGGTCAGGGCGTGATCTCCGCTCCGTCCCAGCCGAAGATCCTGCCGCTGTCCGGCGCCTTCAGTCCGTCGATGACGTCGAGCAGTTGGACGGCCGCGCGGCCAGGGGCGAACAGTTGGTCCGCCCGCACGTTTGCCTGGAAGGGTTCGGACAGGCGCGTGTCGACCGTACCCGGATGCAGCGCGACCACGATCGAACGATCGTTCCGCCGCTTCTCCTCGATGCTGACCGTTCGCACCAGTTGGTTCAGCGCGGCCTTGCTGGCCCGATAGCTGTACCAGCCGCCCAGGCGATTATCGCCGATCGAGCCGACGCGGGCGGACAGAACCGCAAATACGCAGCGCCCGGTTTTCGGCATCCGCGGCAGGAAGTGCTTGGCGACCAGCGCCGGCCCGATCGCGTTGACAGCGAAGGTCCGCGCAAGCCAGTCGGCGTCGAGCTCCCGCATCGACTTCTCCGGGCCTCGCTCGCCCTCGTGGAGCACTCCTGTTGCAACGATCACCAGGGTTGGTGGGGCCTTCAGGCTGTCAGCCGCAGCAGTGATGCTCTTCTCGTCGAGGATGTCGAGTTCGGGACGCGAGAAAGCTCGAACGGTGGTGCCTTCCTCCTCGAGCGCTTCCACCAGAGCCCGCCCGATACCGCCGGACGCGCCGATAACGACGGCACTCATCGGCGAACGAACCGCCAAAGGTTTCCGGTGCTCGCGTCGGCGTCATACGCATAGCCATTGGTGTCGAAGGCTTCCATGCCGTCAAGTTCCGTTACCCCATGTTCGACCATCCAGCGTGCCACCATGCCCCGTGCGCGCTTCGCGTGAAAGCTGACGAACCGACCGTCAGCCTCTCGAAAATCCACTGCGATGACGCGAACGTCGGCAGGCAGCTGGCCATTCACCGCAGCCCAATATTCTTGGCTCGCAAGGTTCAGCACGACCCTCGAACCTTCTGCTTCGATATCTTGGGCAAGCAATCTCGCGACACGATCAGCCCACCAGTCGGTCAGCTTGGCTTTCCGCGGAGCCCATCGCGTTCCCATCTCAAGTCGATGCGGCCGGATAACATCGAGCGGGCGTAACAGCCCGTACAGGCCCGACAACATCCGTAGGTGATCCTGCGCAAAAGCGATCTGCGCGTCGTCCAGCGTGTATGCGTCGAGGCCGGTATAAACGTCGCCGGCGAAGGCGAACATGGCCGCACGCTCCGGCGCATCGGCATACCCCTTGAACCGATCGCTGTTCAGCTTCGCCAGTGCAGGGCTGATCGCCATCAGGGACGACAGGCGCTTCTGGCTCAGGCGGGCCGCAGCATGCGCCAGCGTCGCGGCCTCGTTCTCGAACCGAGGGCGGGTCGCCTCGTTCGTGGAAACCTGCGAATCATAGTCGAGCGTTTTGGCGGGTGAAATTACAGCGATCATGCCGTCACGCGCCTACAGTCGGGCGGCCCACCGTTCAATTGCCGTTCAGCGCGTCGCCAGCAGGGAACCGGTGATCGGCTGGTCGCTTGAACAGGGCGGGGCAGGGCTATAGATGCCGCCCGTCCCGATCAGGCGGCCTGCCTTGCACCAGGAGAGTTTCACGATGAAATCGATGTCCCAGCTCGCGCTCGCGGCGGCGCTTACCGCCGGCCTCGCGACGCCGGCGTTCCTGGCGCCTGCCGTCGCTGCAAAGAAGGAAGCGCCCGGCCCCAAGTTCAGCCCAGAGTTCCTGAAGGCCGCGCAGCCTGCACAGGCCGCGATTCAGGCCAAGGACTGGGCAACGGCCGAGACGCAGGTGGCGGCGGCCGAGGCTGCGGCCAAGAACGACGACGAGAAGTACACGGTCGCAGCCCTGCGCTATGATTTTGAACAGAACCGCATTGCTGCCCAGCGTGCCGCTAACCCGAACGCGCCGGTGGACGAGGCAAAGCTGGTTGCACCGATGCAGGCCCTGCTTGCGAACGCGCAGACCCCCGCCGATGCAAAGGCGCGCTATACCTTCCGCCTCGGCTCGATCGCCTACAGCCGCAACCAGTTCGCCGTGGCTCAGCAATATCTGAGCCAGGCACAGCAAATGGGCTACAAGGACGAGAACCTGCCACTGCTCATCGCGCAGTCGAAGGTAGGCGCGGGCGACGTCCGGGGTGGCCTCGCCGCGCTCGACCAGGTGATCCAGCAGTCCACGGCGGCCGGTCAGAAGGCTCCCGAGAACTACTACAAGTACGCGTTCTCCAAGGCGAACGCGGCCAAGATGCGTCCGGAGGCCGTAAGCTGGCTGGCTCGCTATGCCGCTGCTTATCCTACCAAAGAAGTCTGGCGCGCGGTTATACTTAACTACGGCCTGCAGCAGGGCTCGATCGCGACGCCTGATCGCGACCAGAAGCTTGACCTTTACCGGCTTCTGCGTGCGACCGGCGGCCTGGCCGACCAGTCCTTGTATTCGGAATATGCGTTTGCCGCGAAGGATCGCGGGCTCCCGGCCGAATATCTGAGCGTACTGCAGGAAGGCATCGCGAGCGGCAAGCTGCCGGCGTCCAGCGCGGCGGTGAAGGCGCAGCTGGCCGATGCACAGCGGCAGAGCAAGGCCGAAGGATCGCTGGCGCCGCTCGACACCCGCTCGCGCGCGGCCGCCGACGGCAAGCTCGCGATGCAGACGGCCGACGCTTACCTGAACCAGAGCCAGTGGGCCAAGGCGGCCGACCTGTACAAGGTGGCGCTGAGCAAGGGCGGCGTGGATGCCGACACGGTGCAGACACGCCTGGGTATCGCACTCGCTCGCTCGGGCGACAAGGCGGGCGCGCAGGCTGCTTTCGGGGCGGTAAAGGGTCAGCCCCGCGCGGAGATCGCGCAGCTGTGGACGGCTTACGTCAGTCAGTCCGCGGCCTGATTGATCTGAACGACGACAACGCCCGCGTGGGAGATCTCACGCGGGCGTTGCTGTGTCTGGCCCTAGTCGACTGTGACTGGAATGCCCGAGATCGACTTTGCCGTCCGGATCGTCAGCGACGTTTTCACGCTGGCGACGTTCGGTGCGGGGGTCAGATGCGTGGTCAGAATCTCCTGAAAGCTTTTTAGGTCGGCCGCGACAATTTTCAGGATGAAGTCGATTTCCCCGTTGAGCATGTGGCACTCACGCACCTCGGCTATTCCGGCTACGTGATCCTCAAAGGCCGCCAGGTCATGCTCGGCCTGGCTGCGCAGTGACACCATAGCAAATACCGTGATCGGGAACCCCAGGCGCGCAGGGTCGAGATCGGCGTGATAACCGCGGATTGCCCCCGCCTCTTCAAGCGCACGAACCCGCCGCAGGCACGGCGGGGCGGTCAAGCCCACCTGCTCGGCGAGGTCGACATTGGTCATGCGCCCGTCCTCCTGCAGCAGTGAGAGGATGTGACGGTCGATACGATCGAGCGGCATAGCGTTTATTATTCCGGACAGTGATGAAATGACGCCGAAGCGTGACGCCCCGATAAGATAATTGCGGCAAAACGCAATTGTCCCACATCGCGACAGGGCCGAATTGCCGGTTCCTCATCGCCCATGGTGCGGGTAGGGGGCTTGATGACGCGGGGCGACAGGCGCCGTGACAGCAGGATAGCAACCAGCCCCGTGCGCTTCGACGACAGCCTTTCCACCGTGCTTTCCGCCGACGCCAGCACCGGGTTCGGCGCTGCGGCGACGTGGCGTCAGTTGGTGGATCTGATCGGGCGTGGCCGGGCAGCACCGGACGAGCCCGCGCTCGCCAGGCTACGCCTGCTACGCCAGGCCGTGCCGTCATCTGTCCGGGCCGCGAGCGCGAGGGCGCTGGCTTTCGCGGAGCCTGACGCTGCATTGGTGGGGCTGTTTGCCGAGGACGATCTGGCAATCTCCGCGCCTATCCTCCGGACGGCGCAGATTGATCCTGCGGACTGGATTGCGCTGCTTCCCCGGCTCAGCCCGGCGCAGCGTTCGGTTCTGCGCCATCGCCGTGACCTGGCCGCCGAAGTCGTGCGCGCGCTGGCAAGCTTTGGCTCCGTCGACTTCGTGCTTGAAGGGACGCCGGCCGTTCCGACCGGAGAGAACGATGACGATCGTCCAGTCCCGCCTGACCGCTCGCCCATCTTCATTGCCGAGACCGTCGGGGCCGACCCCGAGGTCGCAGTATCGAGCGACGCTGTCGAGCGCGATCAACCCGCGCCGACGCCGCCGTCAGACACGCCGCTGAGCGAAACGCCCTTCGTCGCGCTGGGGCAGGTCGCCTTCGGCCTGCCTGTCGTGGCAGAAGCCCTGCGCCGGACGGATGTTCCGCCACCGCCGCTCCCAACGCCCGGACGATCCGGCTATGCCATATCCGACCTGGTCGCCCGGATTGAGGCGTTCACCAAGCGGCGCGACGAGATTGGCGGCGAGCCGGAGCCTGGATTCGCAGCACCGGCGCCGTCGGAGAAGTTCTCATTCCGCGCTGATGAGACCGGCCTCGTCCGGTGGGTGGAGGGTATTCCGCGGGCAGCGCTGATCGGGCTCAGCCTGGCTCATGGCGGTCCACAGGGGCTGGCAAGGGTCGATGGAGGGGTGACGGGCGCCTTTCGTCGTCGGTCCCGCTTTACGGACGCGCGTCTGGCTTTGGATGGTGGGGGAAGCGCTGCGGGGGCTTGGCGCGTGAGCGGCATGCCGATGTTCGATCCCGATACCGGACGCTTCACCGGCTATCATGGCCAGGGAAGGCGACCGCGCTCTGACGAAATGGCTGAGCCCCAACGCCGGGCCGGCGCGGCCGGTGCGGAGTCCCTCAGGCAACTCGTCCACGAACTCAGGACGCCGACCAACGCGATTGCTGGCTTTGCCGAGCTGATCGAAAGCCAGCTCCTCGGCCCAGTTTCCCCGACGTATCGCACGCGTGCGGGCGCCATACGCGCTCATGCGGCCGATCTGGTCGCGGCGATCGAAGACCTGGACACGGCAGCTCGCATCGATGGCGATGCGCTGGAGCTTCGGGCCGCAACCATTGACCTTGCTCGCCTTGTCGACCGCGTGCTGGCCGACCTCGTCCCGCTTGCGGAGTTGCGGGGCGTCGAGACGTGGGTGGCTGCGGAAAGCGACCTCCCGCTGGTCGCGGCGGATGATCGCGCGCTAGAACGGCTGGTCGGACGGCTCCTGTCGACGGTCCTGTCCGCAGGCGCGGCGGGAGAGCGGCTGGAGTGCTCCCTGGGCAGCGTGGCAGGTATGGTGACATTGGCGATGGATCGGCCTCGGGCGTTGTTACTGGAGGAGGAGAGCGTCGACGCGGCGCTTCTCGCCATCGACCAGCACGACGGGGAGGGTGCTGCGGGCGCGCCGTTGCTGGGCGTTGGGTTCGCGCTGCGGCTGGCCCGTAACCTGGCCGCGGAGCTGGGGGGCGAGCTGGTGATCGATCAGGATCGCTTGACATTGCGATTGCCGGCCGCCTTGAATCTGGAGATGGGGCAAGCGACGAACCTGTGACGTGACGAACGGCGCGGGCCAACGTCCCTTTCGCCCGCGGCCGCCGCGGCCTGTCGACCTGATCCGCTGGCCCGATGGGTTTGGCACTCGGTTTGCGGTCTTCTGCGACGTGGAGGAGGAGTTCGACTGGAGCGCGCCATTCTCGCGCGCCGCACAGTCGACATCGGCCATGGCGGCATTTCCCGCCGCCTATCTCCGGTTCGCCTCGCTTGGCATACCGCTCACCTGCATGGTCGACTATCCGGTCGCGACCGATCCCGCCGCGGTGGACGTGCTCCGTCGTGCTCTGGCGGACGGTCGCTCCGCGGTCGGGGCGCAGCTTCACCCCTGGGTCACTCCGCCATTCGACGAGCCTCTGTCGCCTGCCAATAGCTATGGAGGCAATCTCGCGCCTTCGCTGGAAGCTGCCAAGATCGATGCGTTGACGAGCGCGCTGACGAAGGCCTTTGGTCAGGAGCCGCTTGCTTTTCGGGCAGGCCGCTATGGCTTGGGACCTTCAACGATCGGGCTGCTGCGGGAGCGAGGGTACCGGCTCGATACGTCGGTCCGGGCCCGCTACGATTATGGCGCGGTTGGTGGGCCGGATTTCCGCGTCATCGGCAATGCGGCATATCGCTGGGATGGCCTGATCGAGCTGCCATTTTCGACGGTCTTCACGGGCCGCCTCCGACAGATGGGCCCCTGGCTGCACCGCGCAGCTACGCAGCTCCCTCACGGCCCCGGTGCGCTCGCCCGTTTGGGGCTGGCCAATCGGGTTTCGCTGACCCCGGAGGACATGCCGATCAAGGAAGTGCTACACGCGATCGAAGTTGCCGTGGCAGGAGGCGAGCGGCTGCTTACCTTCTCGTTCCACTCGCCTTCGCTCGTGCCCGGCCACACGCCGTTCGTGCGCGACGCGGCAGATCTGCGCCGTTTCTGGGCGTGGTGGGACGCGGTGGCGAACCGCCTGGACCAGCTACACGTACGGGCCGCCACCCTTGACGAGATTCTGCAGGCAGCAGCTTAAGCGGCGCCGAACCCTCGGGCGATCCGCCGTTCTTCACATCTAGCCGCGCCGAAGGCGTCGGTCATCGCGGCCAGTGCTGCGCCAAGATCGTGGCGCTCGCCGCACAGGAATATGTCGACGGCAGCATAGCCGTGTTCGGGCCAGGTATGGATGGAGATGTGCGATTCAGCGAGGAGCGCCACGCCGGTGATGCCCATGCCCTCGCCGAACCCATGCAGGCGCAGGTCGAGCAGGGTCGCACCAGCAGCGCTGACGGCAGCCCGTAACGCAGCGTCCACGGCCTTGATATCGGCGAGCCTGGAGCAACCATAAAGGTCGGCCAGCAAGTGAGTGCCCGTCGGCGATGCGCCGCTCATGTCAGCGCCGAAACATGGGGGTGGTTCAGGTGGGCCATGGCCTCCTCCGCGGCCCGGGTCCCATGCCAATGCGCTTCCTCGAAGATCGACATGCCGCTGAGGTCCGAATGCGCGAAGAACAAGGGCGGTCGGGGCTTCGCCGCCGCCTCTCGCTCACCATTCCACAGGAGCCCCGGCGTCGGCCGGATCATGGCGTGACCCCATCGCCAGATGTCGATCCGGCGAATAGTGCCCGCGAGATCCGGGTTGGTCTGGATCAGGTCGTCGCGCACCATCGCCTGCCAGTACTCCAGCGGCTTGGCCAGCAACTCCCGCCGCGCATCGGCAGGTGCCACGTCAGACAGCGGGAGATACCACGTCAACACGGTCGCCCCAGGCTTCGGGTCGAGCCCTTGATGCGTCGCAACCACATAGCCGAGGGAACGACTGGTCCAGGAAACATTGTCCCAAGCAAGGCCGAAGCCGGGGCCGCCCGGCGCCCGATCGACCGTGACATTGGCGACCAGCCAAGGCGCGTATTCGAAGTTTCCAGCACCCGCAGACCCGCCTTGGACCAGCCGCCTCGTGATGAAGTGTGGGGTGGCCACGACTGCGGCATTCGCGATCAGCCGTACGCTCTGCTTTGTTGCTTCGTCATAGCTGTCCACGACCGCCTTGGTGCCCTCGTTCCGGACCCGGTACACGGTCCGGCCCTTCTCAATGTGTCCTGCAAGCCGAGCGGCCATCCGCCCCGCAAGATAGCCGTTCCCTTCCGGCCAGGTCAGCACAGTGTCACCGTCCGTATTGGCCGCGCTGCCCCGGCGTCCGGCGAAATAATGAATGCCGGCCCAGGCGGAGACCTCAGCCGGTTCAGTCCCATAATCGTCGCGGCAACAATAACGGACATGGGCGCGCAGCACAGGGGACCGCCAACCCTGTTCGTCAAGCCATTGGTTCATGCTAATCGTGTCGAGCGCCAGCAGGTCCGGATCACGGCTGGACAGGGCCATGGGGATCGCGAAGGCTGGGCGTCCCGCCGCATCCCGGCGTCCGGAGAAGCCTTTCATTGTCGCGAAAAAGGCGATCAAATCGTGCCGATCCGTGTCCGACAAGCCGGTCGTCGGGACGAGCCCTTCCTGCCAGCGACCATAGCGAAGCAGCCGCCCCTCCGGATCGCTCGCAAGCTGGTACGGGTCGAATACTGGCTTGTTCGCCTGCCACCCGGTGATGATGCCCAACTGCTCAAGAAGCCGCATGACGCCCTTTGCCTCAGGATTGGGAATGGGCAGGTAATGGGCGCCGAGCGGGAAGGCCGATACCGCATTCCGTCCGGAGCGCGCGTTTCCCCCGGCGCGGTCTTCCAACTCCAGCAGGCGGAACTCTGTTACGCCTGCATCGGCGAGGGCCCATGCCGCCGACAGGCCGGCAATACCGCCGCCGACAATCGCGACGTCGCAATGTTCGACCCGGACCGGCTCCGGGAAGTGCCCGTCGCGCAATCGGTGGCCCCGCACCGCATCTGCTCCGCCCAGCATGCCTGGCGGGAGCGCGTCGGCGCTTTGCCAGGCCACTGCGCCCGTACCAACGGCTGCGGCGCCGGCGACAGATCCGGCGAGCAGGGTGCGACGCGACACCGTCACCTCAGCCCTCCACCCGAGCCCACTCGGCTTCGAACTCACGGACAAGCACCTGGTTGTCGAGCCGGTTCACCGGCGTCGGTCGCCGCGCCATATCGGGAGGAAATGCAAAGGCTAGCCGGTCGGTCACGGCGTTAAGGAACTGCAAGCCGGTCGGCAGCGGCCCGGCGGCGCCGATCGGGGCAGGGGAGGCGAGGTGGAAGCCCCATTCGCCGAAGCTCGGCACGTAGACGTGGTAGCCGCGGCTGAAGAGCCCCGCAGCCTCCAGCGTTGTCGCCACCGTCCAATAGGCACGTGGCGCGACCAGGGGGGAAGTACTCTGGATGCTGGCGACCGCTCGCGGTCCCATCGCGCGGGCAAGCTCGCGGTAGAAGCTGACGGTGTACAGCTTCCCGATCGCGAAATTTGTCGGGTCTGGAAAGTCGACCAGCACCGCGTCGAAGCGGCGCCGGTTCGCCTTCAACCAGCGAAACGCGTCAGCGTTCACGACATGGACGCGCGGATCGGAGAAGGCGTGGTTGTTAAGACCGGCCAGCATGCCGCTGCGTGTGAACAGCGCCGTCATCGCTGGGTCCAGATCGACCAGGGTCACGGAGCGAACCGTCGGGTAGCGCAGGATCTCGCGCACGGCGAGCCCGTCACCCCCGCCCAGCACCAGCACCGCTTGCGGGGTCGCAACGCGGCTAAGCACCGGATGCACCAATGCCTCGTGATATCGATACTCATCCCGCGACGAGAATTGCAGGTTGCCATTCAGGAACAGCCGCAGGTCGCTGCCCCGCTTAGTCACAACAATGCGCTGATAGGGGGTCGACGCCGCGTAAACGATAGGGTCGCCATAGGCCGCCACTTCCGCGAACCGCTGAAGCCGCTCGGACGCGGCGAAACCGACCACCAGCGCTATCGCGACCAGGATCGCGCCGACCAACTCGCCACGCAGCCGGCGGCGGTCGGGCAGCATCGCAATCAGCGCAATCGCAACCGCGACGTTGAGCAGCCCGAACAGGAACCCTGTCCGCATCAACCCCAGGTGCGGCACCAGCAGCAACGGAAACAGCAACGAGGCCGCCAGCGCGCCAACATAGTCAAACGTCAGTACCTTCGCGACCAGGTCGCCGAACTCCAGCCGATCCTTCAGGATGCGCATCAACAGCGGGATTTCGAGCCCGACCAGCGCGCCGATGGCGAGCACCAGCCCGTACAGCGGCAAGCGAAAGTCCTGTACCCGATCGAACAGTAGGAACAACACGGCTGCCGACCCGCCGCCAATTGCTGCGATCAGCACCTCCACCCGGACGAACACCTGCAGCTCGCCACGCTTCACGTACCGCGAGCACCAAGATCCGACGCCCATCGCAAACAGATAGGTGCCGATCACGATCGAGAATTGGGTGACGCTGTCGCCCAGCAGGTAACTCGCCAGGGTGCCGGCCAGCAGTTCGTAGACCAGCCCACACGTCGCGACCACAAAGGCGGAGGCGAGCAGCGCCGCGCCCGCTCGGGTGCCACCAAACCCGCGCGCCGGATCGTCCCTAGCCATGGATTGCCGCGGAAATGATCAGGGCAAGGCCGATCGCAACGGCCCCGGCCAGCGTGGCGACAGCCTGATTGCCCCGGCAGATCTCGCCCCACAGATCGGCCGGGGTGGCCCGATCCCATAGCCAGAAACCGAGCACAAAGATCACGATCCCGATCCCGGCATAAACAAGGGTGGCGAGGAGCACGTCGCTGGTGAGCATGGCGTCAGTCCTTACTTATGGGTGGGGCCACGGGAGCCGTAAAAGAAGAAGGGGCGAGCGCCGGCTTGGGCGAAGGGCGAATAGCCGTTCCGTGCGGCCGACGCATACAGCGCGATCAGCCCGAGGCAGATCAGAGCGTAAAAGATCGAGGACCGGCTCATTCGTCACCATCCTCGTCATCGCTTTGCGGCCAGCCGCGCCGACGTGCCTCATGATGAGCGTGCTTGAACCACAAGATCAAAGGCCACGCGGCGATCAGCACGAGGAACAGGAACAGCAGACCGCCTGTCCCGCCGCCTCGGCGCACCTCCACCGTCACGGGCACCATATCCTGCGGCGGCAAGTCGGCACTGCCGAAAATAGGCGTGAAGCCAGCCGGCGCTGCCTTCGGATCAACCCAGCGGTGCGCCGCGCCGTCGATCACGAGGTCATAGGTGCCGCGCGGGATGCTGCTGAAGCGGACGCCGGGGTCGTTGTCCCCCTCGCTCCACGCCCCATCGCTGTCCCGTCCACTGTAGCGTTCGGCGGTGGCGTATCCGGCATAGCTCTGCTGCGTACGCCGCTCGACCAGCGAGTAGTCGATGTCGAGCCAGCTATTGTTCAGCGTGTCGACGCGGGCGCGAACATGGACCGATTGACGCGCCGAGGGCAGGTCGACGGGGCCGATCACCACATTGTGGCTCTTCTCATCAAAAGGCACATCGATTTGCCGCGTCAGCACCAGCCGATTGCTCGGAGCCGTGATACCGAGGAACAGCAGCACCGCGGCGGCCAGCGCCGCAATCACCAGGGCCTCGCGAAGATTGCGGCGGTAGGGGGAAGGTTCGTCCGCTCGTGGCGTGCTATCCCAGCTTGCCTGCCGCGCCGGGATCCTGAACGCCGCCTCCGCGGTTCCTCGAGCCAGCAGCTTGGATCGAGTCCAGCTGCGCTCGGCTCCGTTTTCCTCGGCCGACAGCATCAGGTTGGGCGCTGCATAGTCGGTGACCTGCACGCGCTCGCCCACCTTCACGCGCCAGTAGAACTCGCCGACCACGAAAGTGACACGCGCTTCATAGGTCGGCCACGTCGGCTCGAACACTTGGCCACCGACGGATAGAGCATTGTCGTCCCATCCGGGCACCCGGTCCAGCAGGCGTCCCAGGCTGAACCGGTCGCCATCGTCAATCAGGAAGGCGTAGCCCTCATATGGATTGAACAACAGATACTCGGACCATGGCTCCTCGCCATCGGTGCGCTCGAGATAGCCCGTGACTTCCCAGGTGACGCCGTCGAGTTCGCCCCGGCTGCCGAGCGGGATCAGCGGACGGTGCAGGGCCCGGTTCGCCTCCACGATGACGCGCAACTCGGGCTGGGTCGCGTCCAGCGTTGACCCGCAATGCTCGCAAACCAGCGACACCGTGGTGCCGGCCGCACGCAGCGCGATCGTGCCACCGCAATTGGGGCAGTTCAGCGTCTTCACCGTAGAGGCGCCCTGGAGCGGCCGGGTCCGGGTTCGCGGCACCGTGCTCATGCGCCGTGCCCCGCGACATAGCGCGGCATCGGCCAGCCTTCGAACTCGCGCAGTCCTGTTGCCCCGATGTCAGCCAGGGTCACGTATCGCCCGGCGTAAGCTTCTACCGTGCCGCCTTCCGCCTGGATGCTGGCTGTTCGTCCATCCGGGCGGTTCAGGTCGACACTGAAGCCTTGCGTGCCAATCGAGGCCGGGGAGGGAAGTTCCCCCTCGCTACCGGCGACCGTCACCGCGCGCGCGTCGGACACTGCATATTCCTCGCCCGCAATGATCGCGATCATGCCCGGGCTTACCTGACCGCCCCGAGCCATTGTCGCGGGTACCTCTCCGGACACGGCCTTTTCCGGCCGCAGCAGCATGAAGCGGCCCATGGACTCACCCAGCCAGCCATGGCTACCGTCGTCGAACAGCATCAGCCATTCGCTCCATCCGCCGTCGTCCCAGCGCCAGCGCACGCGGCCGACCAGCTCAAATCTGTGCGAGCCATCGCGCCCCCGCACGCCGATCTGCAGCGGGCTGACGTCGTCCGGTACCTCGGCCGCCGTGCCGACCAGTTCCAGCGTATCGCCCGTGCGCACCACGGTGCTGCGACAATAGTCGCATACCTTGACGGCCAGGTCGGCCGAGCGGAAGCGCAACGGCGCACCGCAATTGGGGCAGTTGGTCTCGAGCACGAATAAGTCAGCCCATGCGCGCAAGCAACGTCGACTTCTTTGTGTCGAATTCGGCCTGAGTGATCGCGCCCATCTGCAGCAGCTTGTGAAGCCGCTCAATTTGCTCGAACGCATCCTCGCCTGATGATACGGCCGGGGGCGTGGAAGGTGTCGGCGGAACCGGCGGGATCGGCGGCTGGCTGAGCCCTGCGGCCATGCTCTGCCCGATGGCGGCGCCGACTGCGGCGCCGGCCCCGACCCCGGCCACCCCGCCGCCTGATGATGCTGCCGCGTCGATCGCCTCGGCCGTCTGGAAGCGGGTGAACTGGTTCAGGTCGCCTACAACACGCATCGAACTCGCCTTGTCTAGATACTCCTGCACGTTTTCAGGGAGTGAGACGCTTTCGACATAGAAGCTTTGGCAGGCGAGCCCCCATTGAGTGAAGGCGGGCGCCACGGCCTCCCGCAGCCGCTCCGACATTGCCTGTTGGTCGCCTGCCAAATCGACGAAGGCCGTCTCGCCCTTACCGAGCGCACTCGCGAGCGCCGTGCCGATGGCGCTGCGGAGCTGGGGTTCGACATCGCTGGCGCGGATGTGCTCCATGGTGCCCATCAGCTTGGCCGCGAAGATAGCGACGTCGTCGATGCGGAAGGAATAGGAGCCGAAGGCGCGGATGCGCAGCGGGCCGAACTCCTTGTCGCGCACGGTGATTGGCTGGGGCGTACCCCATTTCAGCCCGGCCTGTTCCTTGGTCGTGAAGAAGTACACGTCCGCCTTGAATGGGGAGGCAAAGCCCTTGTCCCAGTTCATCAGGCTGGTGAGCAGCGGCAGGTTGCCCGTATCAAGGGTGTGCAGCCCAGGGCGGAACGCGTCAGCGATCTGCCCTTCCTCATAGAAGAGTGCGACCTGACCTTCGCGGACCGTCAGCTGTGCCCCGTTCTGGATCTCTCGATCCTTCATGAGGTAGCGCAGCGCAAGGTCGCCCGGCTGCTCCGTCCAGTCGATCACGTCGACGAACTGCTTGGACAAGAAATCGAACAAGCCCATCGCATGTCTCCTCGCGGGTGTATTGCCAGCATAAGGCAATGCGGTTCGCGGGCAAGGAAGATCGAAAGCTGGATGGAGCGGGCATCGCGTCGCGGGCAGATGCTTGGGGGTCGCACCTCGGGAGCGGTTGAAGCTTACTTGAGTCTTCATGGAAGGAGATGTCGCGAGCGCGCGCAAACCTAAAACGCCTCAGTCGCGCGACGTCTCGCTACGCTGGTTGGACGCTTTTGCGGGCGGGTGGGGGTGGTGGTGAGGGGGTTGGGGAACTTTTGTCAGAAAAGTGAAATTGTTGGATTGACCTGATTGTGGGTGCTGCGTATATGGCTGTCATCGCGGCGACGGACTGGAAGGTTTGTTTGCTGGGGTCGCAGAAAACCAGGTGCCATGGT
>NZ_JACIJK010000001.1 GCF_014199305.1 Sphingomonas aerophila | reverse complement strand
ACCATGGCACCTGGTTTTCTGCGACCCCAGCAAACAAACCTTCCAGTCCGTCGCCGCGATGACAGCCATATACGCAGCACCCACAATCAGGTCAACGGCTTTATGACAGTTTCTCGGCGACCATGCACTTTTCTCCCGCCGAGGCCGGTTTACGGCTTCTGAAGGGGCGTGCCGCTAGAGCACATCCATGAACGCTCCCCATCCCGTTCCGGTTGCCGGCGATCCCGCTACATCCAGCGACCAGCCACTTGGCAACATCGTCCGTCGCGCCGTGCTTTGGCGCTCGGGCAGCCAGATCGTGGCGCAGGCAATTCAGTGGGCCGCGACGTTTCTGGTCATTCGCCTGCTCGCCCCCGAGGACTACGGGTTGTTCGCCATGACACAGGTGGTGATCGTGCTGCTCAACATGCTCGATGGCTTCGGCCTGGCAAGCGGCCTGATCCAGCAGCGAGAGATCACCAACCGCGATGTTCGCCAGCTGTTCGGCATGCTGGTCCTCTTGAACGGAGGGCTGGCGATCGCTCAATTCGCCTTGGCGCCCATTGCCGCCGCCTATTACGGCCAGCCGATAATCGGCTCCATGCTGCGCATCCAGGCGCTACTCCATCTGACCACGCCCTTTATAGCTCTACCCTATGCGCTGCTGTCGCGGCGCATGGATTTTCGGCATCAGGCGACTGCGAACCTAGCCGCGTCGCTGCTAGCCGCGGGTGCCTCGCTGGCAGGGGCCTTTGCCGGATGGGGAGCCTGGACGCTGGTGGCGGCGCCGATCGTCCTGTTCACCACCCGGGCCGTGCTCCTCACGCTCGCGGCGCGGTCGCTCGTCTGGCCAAGCTTTAATTTTCGCGGCGCCGGCTACATTGCGCGCTTCGGGGGCGTCGTCGCTGTGGGGCAGCTTTTCTGGTTTTTCCAAAGCCAGGCTGACGTCTTCATCGCCGGCCACAGCCTCTCGCCCCACCGTCTGGGGCTGTACACCACCAGCTTGTTCCTGACCCAGATCTTCGTGTCGAAGCTGGTCCCGCCCCTCAATGAGGTCGCTTTTTCCGCCTATGCCCGCATGGATGGGGACGGCCGGGTCGCCGCCGCGTTCGCGAAGGCGGTTCGGCTGGTCATGGCCGCGGCAATGCCCTTCTACCTCGGTCTGTTCGCAGCCGCCGAACCGCTGATCCTGGTGGTGCTGGGACCGAAATGGGCAGAGGCTGTACCGGTCGCCCGGTTGCTGGCGCTCGCGATGCCATTCGTGACGCTTCAGGCCCTTCTCACGCCCGCGTGCGACGCCCGCGGCAGGCCTGGCGTCGGCGTGGTGAACGGGGCGATCGGCTCCATCCTGCTGGTGTCCGCTTTCCTGGTGGGCGTGCGTTGGGGATTGCCTGGCATGGCCGTGGCGTGGCTCGTCGCCTATCCGCCCTATCTCGCGATCAGTGCGGCCCGGGCGCTACCGGTGATAGGGGTATCGGCACACGCCGTTTCGCGCGCGGTCGCCGGGCCGACAAGCGCGGCAGCCGTGATGGCGGGAGTCGTGATGCTCATGGACCGCAGTCTCGGGAGCGTCCCGCCCTTACCGCATTTGGCGATGCTCATCGCCATCGGGGTGACCGCCTATGGCGCGATGCTGTTCTTGATCGCCCGCCCGCTGCTGGGGGAGCTGGTACTACTCGTGCGACGACGCTGAGTAGCCAAGGCACCAGCCTCAGCTACTCAGTTCGCCGAACGGATTACTCCGACGCGGCGTCGGTACCCTGCGCAGTGCGCAGTCGGCGGCGACGCGGCTTGGGCTCTTCGGCCGCCGGCTCGCCTGCGTCGTTCCCCGGGCTCAGTGCCGGGGGAAGACGATCGGCCTCGATCGCCGTTGACTCGGCATCCTCGACCGGACGCTCGCGACGCGGCCGTCCGCGACGTCGCGGCTCGGGTGAGGCCACGCCGGCCGCATCGACATCGTTCGCAACCTGGGGCGCCGACACGCGCGGCTCTGCCACGACGCCCACGGCGTCGTCCATCATCTCGGGCTGAGCAACAGGCGGTTGCGGGCGACGCTCGCGCCGAGCATTGCCTTGCTGGCCTTCAAACTGATCGCCGTCGCGACGCTCACGACGCCCGCCGGACTGCTGCCCCTCGAACTGATCGCCATCCCGCGGACCGGCTTCCCGCTGGCTGGCATAACGCTGGCCACCGTCGCGCTGGTTGCCGTCACGCTGGCCACCGTCGCGCTGGTTTCCATCACGTCCGTTACCATCACGTCCGTTGCCATCGCGCTGACCGCCGTCACGCTGTCCGGTTTCGCGTTGATCGCGACGTGGCGCTTCGGCAGCCTGTTCGTTCTCGTCGCCCTCGTCGCTCTCGCCATCGAAGCCGTTGTCGAAGTCGCTGTCGAAGCCGTTGACGTACCCGTCCTCGCGGCCACGACGCTGCTGACCCTCGTCGAACCGGCTACGGCTCTCGTTCAGGACGCGAAAATAGTGATCGGCGAACTGCAGGTAATATTCGGTGTTGACCCGATCGCCCTGCATCTGGGCGTCGCGGGCCAGGTTCTTGTACTTTTCGTACAGCTGGTTGGCGTTGCCGCGCGCCCGGTTGTCGATCCGGTTGCCGCCATCGGGCCGACCGGGGTTGCCGCCCTGACGCTGACCGTTACCCCCGCCACCACGACCGCGACGGCGGCCGGCTTGCCGATTGTTGATCAAAAATCCTGTCCCTTGCCTTGGGTTACGTAGTTTGGGTTAATCATCACGGCACCGTATTCAGCGCCACCCCGGTCGCGTTGGAGCCATCCCGGCCACCCGCGTTCAGCTGTTCAGCGTGTTCGCCGGCCGAGCTTCCGCTTCGGCTCCGGCGCATCCTCGCTTCGCGCTCGTCTTGTCTCGCGGTACCTGCCCCGGCCACGCCCTAGCGGCGCAATGCACAATGGCACAAGAGAAATATGGCCGCAGAGAAGTGTTGTTTCAAGACGTGGCAACTAGGCAACGCTGATGTCCGGCCAGATCGCGGCGAATATTTACCCGTAGCCCGGCATCCCGGAATAGCGCAGCTGCCGCAGGTCCTTGTTCTGCCCCGATCTCGATACAGCCGACCCCGCCGGGCGCCAGTGCCGTCGCGATCTGCGGAGCAAGGCGCCGATAATCGTCCAGACCCTCTGCGCCGGCGAACAGCGCAGCGGCCGGCTCCCAGTCGCGCACCTCCGGCGACAGGGGCGCGCCGGTCTCCACATAGGGGGGATTGCACAGAACAAGGTCGAAGCGCTCATCATGCCCCGCAAGCCAGTCCCCGCGCTCCAGCCGGGCGCGCTGCGCTAGGCCAAGCTGCCGTGCATTGCGCGCGGCGTACTCCAGCGCCTGTTCCGACGCATCGATGCCCAGTCCCCGCGCCCGCGGCCATTCCGCCAAAGCGGCAAATAGCAGCGTTCCCGGCCCAGTACCCAGGTCGAGGATCGTCGCCGGCCCCGACGTACCCCGAAAGTGATCCACCGCCGCCTCCAGCAAGGTCTCGCTATCCGCGCGAGGGATCAGCACGCCGGGCCCGACCGCCAGGCTGATCGTCCAGAAATCGCGAACGCCAGTGATGTACGCGACCGGTTCATGCGCGGCGCGTCGTTCCACCAGGGCCGCGAAGCCGTCCGGCGCCGGGTCGTTCAGTTGACCGAGCAACATCGCCTCCCGGCTTGTCCCCAACGCGTGCGCCATCAACAGCTCGGCGTCGAGGCGCGGCGTTTCGGAAAAGCCGAACCGCGCAGCCGCCGCCGTGATCGCGGCGCGCACCACAGGGTGCACTGGGCCGCGGTCGCCGGTCTCAGTCACTCAGCTGCGCCAGCCGCTCCGCCTCATCCTCCGCGATCAACGCCCCGACCAGTTCGTCGAGCTCGCCTTCCAGGATCTCCGGCAGACGGTGCAGGGTCAGGTTGATGCGGTGGTCGGTGACCCGGCCTTGCGGAAAATTATAAGTCCGAATGCGCTCGGACCGGTCGCCAGATCCGACCATCGACTTGCGCGCGCCCGATCGCTCATTGGCAAGCCGCTCGCGTTCGGCCTCGTAGAGCCGCGTCCGCAGCACCTTCATCGCCTTGGCGCGGTTCTTGTGCTGCGATCGCTCATCCTGCTGGATCACGACGATGCCCGTCGGAATGTGAGTGATCCGTACCGCTGAATCGGTCGTGTTCACATGCTGACCGCCCGCCCCGCTCGACCGATATATGTCGACGCGCAGGTCCTTGTCCTCGATCTGGACATCGACCTCCTCCGCTTCCGGCAGCACCGCCACCGTTGCGGCAGAGGTGTGGATGCGCCCGCCAGCTTCCGTCACCGGCACGCGCTGTACCCGGTGGACGCCGCTTTCGAACTTCAGCTTCGCGAATACGCCAGCCCCCGCGATGGAGGCGACGACTTCCTTGTACCCGCCGACCTCCGAAGCGCTCGCGCTGATCAGCTCGACCCGCCAGCCCTGCCGCTCGGCATAGCGCTGGTACATGCGTAGCAGATCGCCCGCGAACAGCGCAGCTTCGTCCCCGCCGGTGCCCGCGCGAACTTCCAGCATCGCCGCGCGCTCGTCCGCCGCATCGCGCGGCAACAGCGCCAGCGCCAGCCGCCGGTCAGCTTCCACCAGCGCCGTGTCGTTCGCGATCAGCTCGTCCGCCGCCATGGCGCGCAGCTCGGCATCGCTTTCCTGCGTCATGAAGCGCAGTGACTCGGCTTCCTGGCGCAGCCGCCGCACCTCGGACGCGGCATTCGCGACCGGCTCCAGCTCGGCATACTCCTTGGAAACCTGCACGAAGCGATCGGACGGCAACTCCCCGCTCGCCATCATCGCCTGCAGTTCGTCGCGCCGCGCCTCGATCTGCCGGATGCGTTCAAGCGAGATCCGGGTCATCGCCCGGCCCAGTTGATCGCGTTCAGGATCGCGGAACTGCGCGGAGCCTCTCCCCGCGGTACGACCGACAAGGCGCCGTCGCGCATTGTCACGACCACGATTTCGGACGCCTGCGCCTTGACCGCCTTGTCATAGCGCTTTCGGGGCGACCCGCTGGCATACAGCTCGGTCGCGATCCCCGCCCGACGCAATGCCGACAGGGCGGCAAACGCGCCGCGCATGGCGGCATCATCCTCAACCACGACCGCGACAGGCGCCGTCTCAGCCGCCGGCTCCTCGATCAACATCGCCAGCCGCTCGACCCCGGCCGCCCAGCCGACGCCCGGCGTCTCCGGCCCGCCGAGCGACCCGATCAGCCCGTCATAGCGCCCACCGGCCAGCACCGTGCCCTGCGCCCCCAACCGATCGGTCACGAACTCGAACGCGGTATGCCGATAGTAATCGAGCCCTCGCACCAGCCGCGCGTTGCGGGTCCACCGCACGCCCGCCGCGTCCAGCCCCGCCGTCACCGCTTCGAAAAAGGCGCGAGCCTCGTTGGTCAAGTACCCGTCGATGTCCGGCGCCGAATCCGCCACCGGCCGGTCGCGCGGATCCTTGCTGTCGAGAATCCGCATCGGGTTCTTTTCCAGCCGAACCAGGCTTTCCTCCGACAGCACGTCACGATGCGCCTCGAAATGCGCAACCAGCGCCTCGCGCCAGGCGTCGCGCGTTTCCGCATCGCCCAGCGTGTTGAGCTGCAGCGTCACCCCGTCCGCGATGCCGAGTTCGTGCAGCAGCTGGTCCGCCATCACCAGCAGTTCGACATCAGCCGACGGCTCGGCCGCGCCAATCACTTCGGCGTCGATCTGATGAAACTGGCGAAAGCGCCCCTTTTGCGGTCGCTCATACCGAAAGACCGGGCCGCTGGTCGCGACCTTCATCGGCACGAACTGCTTCCATCCCTCGGTCAGGAACGCCCGCGCGATGCCCGCGGTGAACTCAGGGCGAAGCGTGACCGAATCGCCGCCACGGTCCTGAAAGGTGTACATCTCCTTGGAAACGACATCCGTGGTTTCGCCGATCGAGCGCGCGAACACCTCCGTCGCCTCGAACACGGGAATGTCGACCCGCCCGAAACAGTACAGCGCCCGCACCCGTTCGAACGTGCCAAGCACGTGGGCGAACCGCCGCTGCTCGTCGCCAATGATATCCTGGGTTCCGCGGACCCGCCGCGGTGTTTCGATACGCGCCATATTGGCGCGCGTCTCTAGGCGAGACGAGCGTGAAGCGCTAGCACCCGCCCATGGCTCTTTCCGCCCAGCTGGGCAGGCACGTCGCCCCGCCCCGCTTCATCGCCTTTGCGCTGCTCTTCGGAATCGGGGCAGCGGTTCTTTCGCCCCATGTCGGGCTGGGCCGCGCAACCATGCTCGGCTTTGACCTTGCCGCGGTCATCTTCCTTGTTTCCCTCACCCCTGTGTTTCGCGCGGGTGAAGCGCGCCAGATGCGCGAACGCTCCGCCGCGAATGATGCCAACCGCGCGGGCCTGCTCGGCATCACCGCGGTCACCATGCTGGTCATCTTGGTCGCAGTGGCTGGCGAACTGAAGGGCAAGAACAACACGCAGGCCGTCGTCATCGTCGTAGCTACCCTGGCGCTTGCCTGGCTGTTCTCGAACATGGTCTACGCCCTCCACTATGCGCACCTGTTCTATCTGCGGGGCGACAAGGGCGATCAGGGCGGACTCAATTTCCCGAAATGCGACCAGCCCGATTACTGGGACTTCCTGTATTTCAGCTACACGCTCGGCATGACCTTCCAGACGTCGGACGTGTCGGTCACGTCGCGTCGGCTGCGGCGTGTGGTTGTCGGCCACTGCCTGGCAGCGTTCGTGTTCAACCTTGGCGTGGTCGCCTTTACGATCAACGTGCTGGGCGGCGGCTAAGGGCTGGACGGCTGACCTTTCGGGCGCTTAGACCTTTGGCTTCCACCAGAGGACCCTCCATGATCCGTAGCCTCGCACTTCTTCTTGCCACCGTTGCCGCCCCCGCTCTGGCTCAAGTCCCCGCAGGGAACTCGGCGCCCCAGCCTGTTCCGTTCGTCGACACGGTGCCTGAAGCGCGCGACGCGGCCTATCCCGGTGTGATCGCGCTGGACGTGGATGCGACGGACAATCTGCGCGGTATCTTCCGGATCAAGGAAACCATCCCGGTCGCGCAGGGCGGCCACACCGTCCTGCTTTATCCAAAGTGGCTGCCCGGCAACCACGCCCCGCGCGGGGAAATCGAAAAGGTCGCCGGCCTGGTGATCCGCGCCAACGGCCGCATCCTGCCCTGGACCCGCGATCCGGTCGACGTCTACGCCTTCCACATCGACGTGCCGCAGGGCGCCAAGCGCCTCGACGTCGAATTCCAGTTCATCTCCGCGACCAAGGCCGATCAGGGCCGCATCGTCGCAACCCCGTCGATGATCTCGCTCCAGCCAAACTCGGTCAGCCTGTATCCGGCCGGCTACTTCACCCGTCAGATCCCGGTGAAGATGACGGTCAAATATCCAGACGGCTGGACCGCCGCGAGTGGCCTTCCCT
The DNA here is from genome assembly GCF_014199305.1 of Sphingomonas aerophila. GTDB lineage: Bacteria > Pseudomonadota > Alphaproteobacteria > Sphingomonadales > Sphingomonadaceae > Sphingomonas > Sphingomonas aerophila. The sequence goes on along the minus strand of NZ_JACIJK010000001.1, from coordinate 524,602 downwards.
CGCGCAAGGGCACGGGCGCCAACGCTTCGACCTACACCTATGACCAGACCAATTATGAAGTGCTGGTCGACTCCCCGATCCTCGCCGGCCGCTACGGCCGCAGCATCCCGCTAAGCCAGCGCGTGTTCCTGGACGTGTTCGCCGACACGCCCAAGGAGCTGGAGGCCAAGCCAGAACAGATCACCGCACACCAGCAGTTGGTGACGCAGGCGGTAAAGACCTTCGGCGCCCAGCATTACGACAATTACCACTTCCTGCTCTCGATCACCGACCAGCTGGGCGGCATCGGCCTTGAACATCACCGCTCGTCCGAGAACGGCGTAAAGCCGGGCTATTTTACCGAGTGGGAAACGGGCGCTGCCGCCCGAAACCTCCTGCCGCACGAGTACACCCACAGCTGGGACGGCAAGTTCCGCCGCGGCGCGGACCTGTGGACCCCCGACTTCCGCACCCCGATGCGCAACTCGCTTCTCTGGGTGTACGAAGGGCAGACCCAGTTCTGGGGCTATGTGCTCCAGGCGCGCTCTGGCCTTGTGTCCAAGCAGGACACGCTCGATGCCTATGCCGCGATCCTCGGCAACTATGACACGGCACCCGGGCGCCAATGGCGAAACCTTGTGGACACCACCAACGATCCCGTCATCTCGGCCCGCCGGCCCAAGGGCTGGAGCAATTATCAGCGGTCGGAAGATTACTACAATGAGGGCCTGATGGTCTGGATGGAGGTCGACGCGATGCTCCGCCAGAAATCCGGCGGCACCAAGTCGATCGACGACTTCGCCCGCGCCTTTTTTGGTGTCCGGGACGGCGACTATGGTGAGCTGACCTACACCATCGACGATGTTGCCAAGACTCTGAACGGCATCCAGCCCTATGACTGGGCGGGCTTCCTCAACCAGCGGCTGACCGAAACGGGCAAGCCCGCGCCGATCCAGGGCTTTGCCATGAACGGCTACAAGCTCGTCTACGGGCCGGAGCCGACCAGCTACTTCAAGGGGCTGGAGAAGCTGCGCAGCGGCACCGACCTAAGCTATTCGATCGGCCTGACGGTGAACAAGGAAGGTGAGGTTTCCTCCACCATCTGGGACTCGCCCGCGTTCAAGGCGGGTGTGGACGTCGGTACCACCATCCTGTCGGTTAACGGCGTCGCCTTTACTGGCGACCGCCTGAAGGAGGCGGTCGTCGCGGCGAAAACCAGCCGCGATCCGATCCGCCTGCTCGTGAAAAGCCAGGACCAGGTTCGCGAGGCGCTGATCGACTATCATGGCGGCCCGCGTTACCCGCGCCTGGAAAAGACCGGCACCGGCGACACCGGGCTCGACCGCCTGCTCGCACCACGTCCCTGATCAGGCACCGCTCACCGGACGTTGGAAGTAAACAACATCGACTCGGGCGGCGCGCTCAGCTAGGCGCGCCGCCGGAATAGGGCCGATCACGGCTCATTTCGCTCAACAAACAGGGTTCTTCATGCGCATTGACCTTATCCCGGTGGGCAAGAACCCACCTGACGATCTTAACGTCATCATCGAAGTGCCGGTCGGCGGCGAGCCAGTGAAGTACGAGTTCGACAAGGCGAGCGGCGCTCTCTTTGTTGACCGTATTCTTCATACGCCCATGCGCTACCCGGCTAATTACGGGTTCGTTCCGCATACTTTGTCGCCCGATGGCGATCCGCTCGATGCACTGGTCGTGGCCCGCTCGCCCTTTATCCCGGGTTGCGTGGTACGTGCCCGCCCCATCGCGGTGCTGAACCTGGAAGACGAAGCGGGTGGCGATGAAAAGCTGGTCTGCGTGCCGGTCGATTCGACCTTCCCCTACTATTCCAACGTAGGCGAGAAGGATGATCTGCCCGAGATCGTCTTTGAACAGATCGAGCACTTCTTCACCCACTACAAGGATCTGGAAAAGAAGAAGTGGGTGCGGATCGGCACCTGGGGCGGCCGCGACGAAGCGCGCCGGATCACCCTGGAAGCGATCGAGCGCTATGAGGCTGCCAAGGATCAGGGTGAGCCCGCACCCGGCATGGACAAGGCCGAAGGCGACCGCGACGCGGCTGCCTGATCGTTACCGTCGCCGGGCCCTGACCGGGGCTCGGCGGCCTGCCTCCAACGCCAGAATGCCCCAATGGCGCAGCGCGTCGGCATCATCCAGACATTCGTCGGGTGCGCGGGCATAGCGCATGGTCGCGACACGCCCGTTCTTGTCGGTATAGCTGAACCGCTCACAGCCCGCCGCGTCGAACGCCGCCGCGCCCTGATCGTCCAGCTTGAACCAAAGCTCGTCCGCGGCGACGATCGCGAACACGGTGCCATCGCAATACACCATCGCTCCGCCCATCATCGCGCGATAGCTGACATTGCCGACCGGCGCCATCGCCTCGCCCACCCAGTCAAGCAGGCCGGTATCCATCACTCCTGCCCCGCCAGCCGCGCCAGCGCCGGCCCGGCGACGCGCTGCACGGTCCACTCGTCCAGTCCCTCGGCGCCCATCGCCCGATAAAAGGCGATCGCGTCGGCATTCCAATCGAGTACCGACCATTCGAACCGCGCGCAATCGCGCTCCACCGCGACCCGGGCCAGATGCCGCAACAGCGCCGTGCCCACCCCCTCGCCTCGCGCTGCCGGGGTCACGTACAGGTCCTCCAGGTACAGCCCGCGTCGCCCGGTCCAGGTCGAAAAGTTGTGAAAGAACAACGCAAAGCCGACCAGATCGCCGTCCCGCCCGGCGACCACCGCTTCGGCGGCAGGCGCCGGCCCGAACAGCGCGCCGCTCAACATGGCCTCCGTCGCCTTTACCGCGTCCGGTTCTCGCTCAAACGCGGCCAGTTCGCGCACGAAATGCAGGATGGTCGGGACATCGCCAGCCAACGCCGGACGGATCAGGATCATGCACTCGCCTCCGCTTGCGGCAGCGCCGGCGCGCCGCCCGTTCTTGCCGCCCATGCGCACCCCGCGATGATCAGCGCGGTGCCCGCCAGCGTCACCGGGGTCAGTTCCTCGCCAAACCACCACCAGCCCATCAGCGCCGCCCAGATAAAGGCGGTGTACTCGACGCTCACCAGCACGCGCGCCTCTGCCCGCGCATAGGCCCAGGACAGGAGCAGCAGCGATACCACCGCCAGCACCGCTGCTGCACCGATCGCGGCACCCTGACCGGGAATGGGCCGCACCAGCCACGCTGCGCCCACCAACAACAGCGTGAGCACGAACAGATTCTGCCAGAACGCGATCTCGACCGGCCCCGCCTGCTGCGCCTGATGGCGCGCGACGACAAGGTTGGCCGCATAAAGTATCGCCGACACCAGCACCGCCGCCATGCCGCGCGCCGTATCGGGCCCATGGGTGACGCCCAGCCGTCCCGCCATTACGATCGCGACACCGACCAGCCCAAGCACCGACGCTGCAACCGACTGCCAGCCCACCGCCTCTCGCAGGAACAGCGCTGCCAGTCCCAGCGCGATCAGCGGCGCAATGAAGGACAGCGCCACCGCCTCGGCCAGCGGCACGCGGGCGATCCCCCAAAAAAAGGCGAGCGCCATGGCCGCCACCAGCACGCTTCGTCCCGCGTGCACCAACAGCACATGACGCTGTGGTCGCCGCGGCCGACTGCCAAGGTACAGGACCGCCGTGATCGCAGTGCCCGCCCCGACCCGCCACACCAATGCGGAATAGGCGCCGATGCCGAGTGCCAGCCCCTTCATCAGCGCGTCCATTACGCCATAGGAAGCAATTCCAAGCGCCGCTACGAGTAGGGGCAGGACGGGAACCGCGGCGCGCATCCACCCCGCATAGCGATGCTGCACGCCCGAACGAAGCGCGATCCGCGTCAGGCCGTGACTAGAACCCGCAGCGCGGGGAGGGACAGGATCGAAAGCCACCGTGTCGGCCGCCATGCCGCGCCGACGTCCCACGGGCAGGGCGGCCACGCTGCCGATCACCATGGACGATACCAGGCCGATGATCAGCCGACCCCGGCGAGCTCGCGAAGATCATACCATCGCGCGCCCGGCCACCAAGCCGCGCGGGCACAGGCAAAGGCGAGAAAAGGTCCGTGAACCTGGCCTAGTCGAACGCTCAGCATGTCGGGTCGCGCGGCAGGGCGCACGTCATCGTCCGGCTTTCAAGCAGCCAAGCTTCATCCCGGCGACGTGCTGGGCGAACTCGGGCAGCACCACCAGTGCGATCGGTGCGACGATGAGCAGCGTGAGTCCATAACGATACTGATCGCGTGCCGCCGTCCGGGCCACGCCCGGCGCCGCCGGCGCTCACGCCGCCTTGGCTTCGGTCGCCGCCTCGATCTCCGCCGCCTTGGCCTCCACCAGCCGGACGATGTGGTCGATCATGCCCTCGTCCTGAACATGGTGGTCGGTCACCCCGGACAGGTACACCATGTGCTTGCCATTGCCGCCGCCGGTCAGGCCGATGTCGGTTTCCCGTGCTTCGCCCGGCCCGTTAACGACGCAGCCGAGCACCGACAGCGACATGGGTGTGCGGATGTGGACAAGGCGTTCCTCCAACGCCTGCACCGTGCGGATCACGTCAAAGCCCTGGCGCGCGCAGCTGGGGCAGGACACGACACGCACGCCGCGGTTGCGGATGCCCAGGCTCTTCAGGATTTCGAAGCCGACCCGGACTTCCTCCTCCGGCTCTGCGGACAAGGATACCCGGATCGTGTCGCCGATCCCGAACCACAACAGCGAACCGATGCCGATGGCGCTCTTGACGGTGCCCCCGACAAAGCCGCCGGCCTCCGTGATGCCCAAATGCAACGGGCAGTCCACGGCCTCGGCAAGCTGCTGGTACGCGGCAACGGCCAGGAACAGGTCGGACGCCTTCACCGCGACCTTGTACTCGTGGAAATCGTGGTCCTGTAGAAGCTTGATGTGGTCCAGCGCCGATTCGACCAGCGCATCGGGGCACGGCTCGCCGTATTTCTCCAGCAGGTCGCGCTCCAGGCTGCCGGCATTCACGCCTATGCGGATGGCGCAGCCATTCGCCTTGGCTGCCCGCACCACTTCCGCGACCCGCTCGGACGAGCCGATATTGCCGGGGTTGATGCGCAGGCAAGCCGCGCCCGCATCGGCGGCTTCCAGCGCCCGCTTGTAGTGAAAGTGGATGTCCGCGACGATCGGCACCCGCGCCGCGCGAACAATGCCGCCCAGGGCAGCGGTGCTTTCAACATCGGGGCAGGATACGCGGATGATGTCCGCGCCCGCTTCTTCGCAGCGGCGGATCTGGCTGATGGTCGCGCCGGCATCGCTGGTCGGCGTGTTGGTCATGGTCTGAACGGTGACGGGGGCATCGCCGCCGACGGGAACATTGCCGACCATGATCTGGCGGCTCGGACGGCGGACGATGTCGCGCCAGGGTCTCACGGAGGACATGATGGGCCCTATACTCCTCGCACGCCTGCCCCGGAAGAGCGCAAGCGACTAGCGCCGAAACGCTGGCCTACCTAAGTGCGCCCGCGATGATTGCACGGCACCACGGCATGGACTGGCTCCGCATCGGCGCCTTTGCCCTTCTGATCCTGTACCATATCGCCATGGTATTCGCGCCATGGGATTATCATGTGAAGTCCGTGCACGTCGCGAACTGGCTGGTGCTGCCGATGCTGGCGACCAATGCCTGGCGCCTGACCCTGCTGTTCGTCGTGTCTGGCTATGCCAGCCGCGCGCTGCTTGCGCGGTCGCCGGGGGTGGGCAATTTCCTGGCCGATCGCAGCTGGCGCCTGCTGCTTCCGCTCGCTTTCGGTATTGCGGTGATAGTGCCGCCCCAGGCCTGGGTGGAGCTGGTCACCAAGCACGGCTATGCCGCCAGCCTGCCAAGCTTCTGGCTGCAGGATTATTTCCGCTTTTCCCACATTGCTGGCTTGGCGCTGCCGTCGTGGAACCACCTGTGGTTCGTTGGCTATCTGTGGGTCTATACCGTTGCCCTCGCGCTTGTTGCCCTGCTGGTAAAGCCGCGGGTGCAGCACCTGTTCGATCGCGCATTCTCGGGACCGGCCGTTCTTTTGCTTCCCCTTGGCTGGGCCGCGTGCGTTCACGGCTGGTGGTTCACCATGGCGGCGGAGACGCACCGCCTCCTTGCCGACCCGATAGCGCACCTGACCTTTTTGCCGGCCTTCCTGTTCGGCTTCGGCCTGGCAGGCTCACCGGCAACGATGCGTGCGATCGCGCGCTGGGCGCCGCTGGGTGCCGCCGTGGCGGTTGCCGGGTACCTGACCATTGCCGCCATTGAGCTTGCCGCGACCCCGGCCCCGCGCGCGCTCTACCCCGTGTACGGGATCGCCCATGCTTGCGAGCAATGGGGCGCGATCGTGGCGTTGATCGGGGTCGCGGAACGCTGGGGCCGCCGTGACCACCCATGGCGCTCGACCCTGACGGAAGCGGTTTTCCCCTTTTACCTCGTCCACCAGACGGTGATCGTCGTCGCCATGGCCCTGCTGCTCCCGGCCGGCCTGTCGGGCGTAGCGGAATTTGCCATCCTGCTCGCGGCGACGGTGGCGGGTTGTGGGCTGTTCTACCTCGGCGGGCGTGAGGTTGGCTGGCTGCGGCCGCTGATCGGATTGCGCATGAACCGCCGTTCCGCCGCACGCGCGCTCGACCGGCCCGCGGTGGCATGAGCGTGTCGCGCTGGTCATTGATGATCCACGGCGGGTCGGGGATCATTACCCCCGACACCCTTTCCGCTGAAGGCGAGGCACGCGCCCGTGCTGCGCTCGACCGTGCGCTGAACGCTGGCGAGGCGATCCTGGCCACGGGCGGATCGTCGCTCGACGCCGTTGAGGCGGCGGTGCGGGTGCTGGAGGACGATCCTCATTTCAACGCCGGCCGTGGTTCTGCCTTGGGCCTTGACGGCACGGCCACGTTGGACGCCGCGATCATGGCCGGGGACAGCCGCGCCGCCGGGGCCGTCGCCGGCGTCACCCGCACGCGCCACCCGGTCAGCCTGGCGCGCCGCGTGATGGACGAAAGCCCGCACGTCCTTCTCGCCGGCGCTGGGGCTGACGCCTTCTCGCTCGACCAAGGGTTGGAGCAGGCGAGGCCCGACTGGTTCGTCATTCCAGAGCGCGTTTACCAGCTTGCCGCGATGAAGCGCGATTCGGCCGACGCGTTCGACGTCGACATGAAATACGGAACGGTCGGTGCAGTGGCGCGCGATATGGCGGGCCATCTTGCCGCCGCGACCTCGACCGGCGGAGTCACCGGCAAACGCTGGGGCCGGATCGGCGATTCGCCGATCATCGGCGCGGGCACCTGGGCGGATGACCGCGCTTGTGCGGTATCCGCGACCGGTTCTGGCGAATCATTCCTGCGCGTCGGCGTCGGTCATGAGATCGCCGCCCGTATCCGGCTGTCGGGTGAATCGATCGACACCGCTACGACCGCCGTGCTGGCAGAGGTTCAGGGCCTGGGCGGCACCGGCGGGGTAATCGTAGTGGGTGCGGGCGGCCACGCTGCCTGGCACTTCACCACGCCCGGCATGTACCGCGCGCGCACCGATTCGATGAATCGACGAGAAGTCGCCATCTTTTCTGACACGTAAGTGATCTTGCCTCATTTGCGCGACGCATTAGGGCTCGGGCGCATGAAGCTCCTTGCTCCGCTCACCACCGCCGCGGCCCTCGCCATCGCCTCCCCCGCCTCGGCCTATTGGGAATATGGCCACCAGACGGTGGCACGGATTGCTTTGGCGAACGTGAAGCCGGCGACGCGCGCGAAGATCCGCCGCATCCTGGCGACGGACGCGCTGCTCGACACCCCGGAGTGCCCCGCCAAGCGGATCGAGGATGCGTCCACCTGGGCCGATTGCGTCAAGCCGCTCAAGGACGCGAATGGTAAGGCCCGGTTCGGCTACGCGTATAATTGGCACTTCCAGGATGTGAACATTTGCAAGCCGTTTGAACTCGAAACGGCTTGCAAGGACGGCAATTGTGTGTCGGCTCAGATCGAGAAGGACGTAGCTGCTCTGCGCAACCCACGCACCAGCCAGCATGACCGCGTGCTCGCGCTCGTGTTCCTGATCCATTTCGTCGGCGACCTGCACCAGCCGCTCCATGCCGGCGAGCACGACGACAAGGGCGGCAATGACGTCGCGGCGACCTATGGCACCTACAGCCCGCGCCGCTTCAACCTTCATTCCGTGTGGGACGGTACGCTGGCGGAGCGCGCGATCACTAGCGGGCCCAGCCTGGTCCGCCGTTATTCAGTCGCCAAACGCAAGCGCCTGGCCGCGGGCACTGTTACCGATTGGAGCCGAGAGGCATACCAGGTCGCGCGGTCGGTCGTGTATCCCACCGCGCTCGGCCGCGACGTCTGCGCGGATGGCGAAGGCGCCGCCCAGCGCGCCACGCTGGACGAGGCCACAATCCAGAAGATCGTGCCCGTGGCCCGCCTGGAGGTAGAGCGCGGCGGACTGCGCCTCGCCAAGCTGCTCGATCGCGCGCTCGCCTAGTCTTCTGACCACCAGCGCCAGCGCCAGCGCCAGCCGCCGCGGGTATGCCGCGCGGCGACGACGATCAACGCACCCGTCACGATCAGGACGAGGGTGACGAAAACCGCCGGGTGCTGCGCGCGGATCATCCGCTCAAGCCCGAACAGGATGGCGAGATAGCCGATCAGGATCGCCCAACCCTGCCATGCGATCGGCAGCCCGGCGCCATAGCCGAACCGCTTGGGCGCGAACCAATCACCGTCACTCATCGCCACTCTCCTTGGGCGGCCGGCCGCGGCGCGCGCGTTCCGGCGGATCCAGCGTCACGCCCCGGCGCCCCAGGGCTTCGCGCAGCAGGCATTCGATTTCGGCGTTGACGCTGCGCAGGTCGGACGCCGCCGCCCGTTCAACCGCGGCATGAAGCGCCGGGTCGAGTCGGAGGGGAAAGGCTTTCTTGGACGCGGCCACTGGACCCTACTGGTACAACGTGCCCGTGTTGACGACCGGCTGAGTGTCGCGCTCCCCGCACAGCACCACCATCAGGTTCGACACCATGGCCGCGCGCCGTTCGTCGTCCAGCTCGACCACGTTCTTCGCCGATAGCTGCTCCAGCGCCATCTCCACCATGCCGACCGCGCCCGCAACCAGCGTCTGCCGAGCCGCGACCACAGCCGCGGCCTGCTGCCGCCGCAGCATGGCCTGCGCAATCTCCGGCGCATAGGCGAGGTGGGTGAAGCCGCATTCGTCCACCATGATCCCGGCGACCAGCAGCCGAGCGATCAGCTCGTCGCGCAGTTCGCCGCCGACCTGGTCGTGGTTGCCGCGCAGCGTCACCTCCTGATGCTCGAAATCGTCATAAGGATAGCGCGACCCGATCGTCCGCACCGCCGCCTCGATTTGCACCAGCACGAAGGCGCGATAATCATCGACGTCGAACAGCGCCTGCGCGGTGTCGGTCACGCGCCACACCACCTGCGCCGCCATCTCGATCGGGTTGCCGCGCAGATCATTGACCTTGATCCGTTCGGAGATGATGTTGTTGGCGCGTACCGACACCTTGCGGCGGGCCATCCAGGGCAGCACCCAGCGCAGGCCGCTCGCTCGGTCCGTTCCCTTGTAGCTCCCGAACAGCGTGATCGCCGCGGCCTGGTTGGGCTGGAGCATGAAAAAGCCGATCGCGACAAAGGCGGCCACCACAGCGCCGGCGACCAGAAATGTCGCGCCCACCGCAGGCTGGTGCTCGACAAAGGTCAGGCCGACCACGGCCGTGGCAACCGCCCCTACCAGCAACAGCAGCATCGGATAACCGCTCGCCGTTGCTGCCTGCCGCTCAACCGATTGCCTCAGTCCCCTACCCTGCTCGACCATGTTGCCCTCCTTAAAGTGATATCACTTTTATATCGGAGTGAGGCAGCCGGCAAAGCAAATCGAGAACAGCTCGTCGCAATCACGCGCGACAAGGGTCAGGCCGGGAACGACCTGACGCTTTGATGACATGGTGGTAACTGGCCCGGTCCGTCGCGAACCGGGCCGAGGGCTGTTAACGCCCGATGATCACCGTCACCGCGCGACGGTTCTGGGCATAGGCTTCCTCGTCGGAACCGAGCGCCAGCGGGCGTTCCTTGCCATAGCTGATTGTGCTGATCCGCGAGGCTGCGACGCCGCGCGCGACCAGATAGTTCTTGGCGGCGTTCGCGCGTCGATCACCCAGCGCAAGGTTGTACTCACGGGTACCACGCTCGTCACAATGCCCTTCAACGGTGATCCGGACCTGCGGATACCGGGCCAGCCACTCGACCTGGCTGTCCAGGATGGCACGCGCGGTCGAGTCGATGTCGTATACGTCCACGCCGAAATTTACGGTGTTCGATTGAACCGAGCGGCGGAAGTCGGCGTCCGAACCCGGACCGCCGTTCGGGTCCACATCGCCCGCACTACCCGATGGCGCGACCTCCGTGGCCTGCTCGGCCGGCGCGGGGGGCAGCACTGCCGGCCGCTTCTTGGCACAACCTGCCAGCGCGATCAGCGCCGTCGCCGCGAGCAGTGTGGTAGAAATCTTCGCCATCATTGTCTCTCCCGTAGAATGTCCCGGTTGATGCCCCCACCAACGTGCGTCAGGGCCGCAATGGTCCCCAGGCCGGGTCCGACCCGTCCAGCGGCGTCGGGATCTTGCGTTCGACGTTGCCGGTCAGGTCGACCATGAACAGGTCCGCCTTGCCGGCTCCACCCCGGCCCGATCGGAAAAACGTGATCACGCGGCCATTGGGCGACCAGCTCGGGCCTTCATCCTGCCAGCTGTTCGTCAGCAGCCGCTCGCCGCCGCCCGACGGGCTCAGCACGCCGATGCGGAACGCGCCCGAGATCTTCGTGAACGCGATCAGGTCGCCGCGAGGGCTCCAAACCGGCGTCGCATAGCGCCCGCCGCCAAAGCTGATCCGCTGCTGGTTCGATCCGTCGGCGTTCATCACATAAAGCTGCTGGCCGCCCGAACGATCGCTCTCGAACACGATCCTGGACCCATCGGGCGAATAGCTGCCGCCTGTGTCGATACCCGGCGCATTGGTCAGCCGCTGCGGCGTGCCGCCCTGGCTCGACACTCGATAAATGTCGGTATTGCCGCCCGTCGCCATGGAGAACAGGATGTAGCGGCCATCGGGCGAGAAACGCGGCGCGAACGTGGTCGCGACATTCTGCACCACCAGCCGCTGACGTCCCGATCCGATATCGTACACATAGATGGCGGGCACCCGGCCCACATAGCTCATGTACACGATCGACTGTTGATTGGGGGCAAAGCGCGGTGTCAGCACGATCGACTGGCCGTTGGTCAGGAAGCGGTGGTTGGCGCCGTCCTGGTCCATGATCGCCAGTCGCTTGATGCGCTTCGCCTTGGGCCCGGTCTCCGACACATAGACAACGCGGCTGTCGAAATACGGACCTTCACCGGTCAGGCGGCTATATACGCTGTCGGCGCACTTGTGCGCGGCGCGGCGCCAGTCTGCGGGCGGCACGACGAACCCCTGCCGCATGAGCTCCGTCTGCGCGGCAACATCGTACAGGTAGCACCCGACCGTCAGCGTGCCGTCGCCGTTCGCCCGGACATAGCCCTGCACCAGCGCCTGAGCGCCCGTGCCGCTCCAGTAAGGAAAGGCGGGCGCGGTCACCTCGGGCACCGTGACCGTGCGCAGCTGTGCGGGCGGCAATGGCGTGAACAGGCCCGAGTTGCGCAGGTCGTTGGCGATGATAGTCGACAGCTGCTGCCCCAGCGCATCGGTCGATCCCGCGGGCGTGTCGACGATCTGTTGCGCCGGCATCACCGGAATGGCGATCGGCGTCGGGGAGCTTGTGCCGCCCTCCACGTCCACCACCAGCCCGCCTGCCTGGTCGCCAGCAGGCGCCGCCTGCCCGGCTTGCGCCGGGGCTGGCGTTTGCGGCTGTGGCGCCGCGCCGGACTGCTGCTGTGCAACGGCGCTGCCGGCCAGCAGAAAGGCGGAGGCAAGGAGAAAGGCTTTGGTCATGTTGATCAACCCGGAAGCTTGTAGCGGAGCGTGAAGTTGCTCCAGCCATTCTGAACGTCGTACAACTCGGCAGGCAGGCCGGTAAGCGGCGAACAACCGACAAAGGTCGCGATTGCCAGGTCATCGACCCGCGCGACATAGCGCTCATTGTCGTCGTCCACGCCCGAATGCCCGACAACACGCGGCCGGGCGGCAAGGCTGCCGTCGCGATTAAGGCGCAAGTTGATGGTTACCTGGATACGCTCGGCGCCGGGCCCAGGCGTAACCTGCCGGTTCGCACAAGGCTGAACTTGTCGCTTGATGGCCGAACCGATGTTGGCCGCCTGCTGTGTTCCCATCTTTGCAGCCGGCGCGGCATCGGCGGCCGTGCTCTTGCTCGGCTGGTCGGTCAGGCCCTTGAGGAAGTCGTTGCCGAGCCGCCCGCCGCGTGGACGTGCCGCGGTCGCGCTTGGGCTGGATCCCGTTCCGCGAGAAGCGGTGGTGGGCTTGGCGGTGCTCGCCGCCGGCTTGGAGGCGGGCTTCGCGGGTGCAGCCTTGGCGGGTGCGGCCTTGGCCGGCACGGGCTTGGGCTGCGGTGCGGGCTTGGCGGGCGCAGGCTTGGGCTGCGGAACCGGCTTGGGCGCAGGTGCGGGCTTTGGCGCCGGCTTGGGCTGCGGTTTCGGCTCGGGCTTCGGAGGGGCTGGCTTGGGCTGGGGCTTCGGCTCGGGCGCGGGCTGTGGCGGCGCGGGGGCCGGCTCGGGCTTGGGTTCGGGTGGCGCCTCGATCGGCTCAGGCGGCGCTCCCTCTTCCGGCGGGCCGACTTCGGGCGCCTGCGACGTCGCGGCTTCGGCCGGATTGGGCGATGCGGACTCGATCGCGACATCCTGCACCAGGCTGACCTCGACCGGCTGCTGCTTCAGCTTGGCGGGATTGGGGGTGGCGAGAAAGCCGATGGACAGCAGGCCGAAGAGCACGATGTGCCCAACAGCGGCTACTCCCAGCCCGATCTTTTCCGCGCGTTCCATCAGTCGGCCATCAGCGCGCGTTTGCGCCCCCGCCCTCACCCGCATTGGTGACCAGGGCGATCCGGGTCAGCCCGGCACGGCTCAGTTCACCCATCACGTTCGCAACCCGTCCATAATTCTGGCCGCGATCGGCGCGCAGGTAGATCTGCGGTGGCTGGTCCTGCCCCGCCGCCTTGTTCGCGATCGCATCCAGCTTTGCCGGCAGGTCCGCCTCGCTCACCTCGTCCTTGTCGATGAACAAGCGCCCCTGGTCGTCGATCGACAGTTCGATCGGCTGCTTCTCCTGGTCCAGCGCCTTGGCCCGGCTGTCGGGAAGGTTCACCGGCACGCCCGCCGTCAGCAAGGGCGCCGTGACCATGAAGATGATCAACAGCACCAGCATCACGTCGACCAGCGGGGTCACGTTGATGTCCGCCATCGGCGCTCGCCGGCCGCGCGCGGAACGAGAGGGCAGGTTCATCGCCATTGGATCAGCGCGCCGCGTCGAGCTGGCGCGACAGGGTCGCGTGGAAGCCGTCGGCGAACCGGCCCAGCCCCGCCTCGACCTTGTTCACCGAATGGCTGAACCGGTTGTATGCGATGACGGCCGGGATGGCCGCGAACAGGCCGATCGCGGTCGCGAACAGCGCCTCCGCAATGCCCGGCGCCACCACCGCCAGTGACGAATTCTGCGCCGAGGCGATGCCGGTGAACGAGCGCATGATGCCCCACACCGTCCCGAACAGCCCCACGAACGGCGACACCGAGCCGATCGTCGCCAGGACGTTCAGCCGGTCGGACAGCCGGTCGACCTCGCCCGCAGCCGCAGCGCCCATCGCCGTCGCCAGCCGCTCACGCGTTCCTGCCTTGTCGATGGCGTTACCTGCAGTTGAGCGGCGCCATTCGCCGATCCCCGCCGCCAGCACCCGCGCGGAGGGCAGCTCGTTGTCAGCCTCCTTCTTGTGAAAGGCGTCGATGTCGTCCGCCTTCCAGAAATCATGCTCGAAGCGGGCCATGCCCTTGCGGACCCGGCGCAGGCGCATGGTCGTCCCGACGATAATGGCCCAGCTGGCGACGCTGGCGAGCAACAGCCCGGCCATCACGACCTTCACCACCAGATCGGCCTGGATAAACAGGGCGACGGGTGACAGCGTCGCTGCATCCATGTTGAAAACGGGGTTCATGGCCTCGGTTGTTCTCCCTGGGCGGCAAGGCCCTCGAAAATTGCGATCCAGGCCGCCGGCTGACGCACTGGTCGTCCTGCCGCCGTGACCAGCGCAAGCGTGACGGTCGCGGCGACGAGCAAGAGCTCGCCCCGCCTGACTTCCTGATGAACGACGACGCCCGCCGCGCGTATTCGACCAAGCCGCGATACCACGAGCAACGCCTCGTCCACCCGCGCCGGAGCAGAAAAGCGCAGGTGCAGATCGGCAACCGCATACGCGCCCTCACCGGCCGCGACGCGGGCACCATGGTCAATCCCGACCAGGCGCAACCATTCCGTTCGCGCCCGCTCCAGATAGCGGAGATAATTGGCGTGATAGACGACGCCGGACGGATCCGTGTCCTCGAAATAAGCGCGCACGGGATAGCAGTGCTCGGCACCGTCGAGATAACCCGTCGCGGGCAGATCTGGGCGGGCCTGCGAATTCACCCGCTGGCTGTTAACCTAACCGACCAGCGGGGAAAACCCCGCTCGCGATCAGCGCGTCGGCGGAACCGCGATTTCGAACACGGACGGGTCGAGTTCCAGCCGGGGCCGGGGCCGCGGCCGCTGCGGCACTGCCACCGCCATCGCGCCCGTGGCGGCGACCGGGATTGACCGCACGGCCGGCGCACGGGCTGGCCCCGAAACCAGAACCGCGGCCTCGCGCGCCGGCGTCGCCCCCGGGACAGGTCGGGCGGCAACGGGCTGCAACGTCCCCTGTTGCGCAAGCTGAGGCCGGCTTGCGACCACGACCGGCGGCGCCGCCGCGGCGATCACGACCGGAGGTACTCCTGCCATCGCGCCCGTGCGCCATGAATCATAAGCGCGGTAGAACTCGACAAAGGGCTGGTCGATGGCAGCGAGTTGCACCGACGCGGCGGTCGCAACAGTGCCCGCAGGGGCCGTCGATAGCATCGCAAGCGTCCGCTCCGCCGCCGCGCACAGGCCGTTACGGGCCGGCGTTTGTGAAAAGAAGTTGTACAGCCGCGTCATCGAATCATCGTAACGATCGCGCCAGTCGCCCCCACCTTGGCGGAACTCGGCCGCATAGCTCGCCTCCGCTGCCGCCAGTGCCGCTTTTTCCTGGCGCAGCAGGGCGTTGTAGCTCGCGATGATCGTGGCGCCCTGAACGCCCGGACAGGCGAGCGCGGCGACGTTCAGCCCGGCGCGCAGGTGCCACAAGGTCGCAGCTGCGGACAGGTGCTGGTTCGGCGTGGGAAAGCTGCCATCTGCCAAGGCGACCGGCACCCGCATCCCCGGCGTCGCCCCGGCGGGCAGCGGCGGCGCGATCGGTGCCGGAGCGGGCGCCACCGGGGGCACAACCATCGCAACATCTGCCGACCGGGTCGCGCAACCCGCGAGCAGGGGGAGAAGGAGGTAAGCGAGACGCCGCATGGCCACACCCTTGAACGCTGAAACGTGCCCTCAGCATCAGGTTATACGGTTAACGGTTGGTTAGCGGAACGGCTCACCCGGATCAGCCACCCCGGAAAGCCGACCTCGCTGCGGCCACATGGCTGCCGCGCGGGTCAGCCCGCCCGACGCCCCAACGCCGCGGCCGCTTCGTCCATCAACTCGGCCAGGATCGCGGCCGCGGGCTCCTCGCGCGTCACCATACCCACCGACTGCCCCGCCATCACCGACCCATGCTCGACATCGCCATCCACGACCGCCCGGCGCAACGCGCCTGCCCAATAATGTTCGATCTCCAGCTGCGCCTCGGCCATCGCCACCGCATTCTCATCCAGCCGTCCGGCGACTTCGCGCTGCTTGGCCGAGAACAGGTCGGAGGCCGCGTTCTTGAGCGCGCGTACCGGGATCACGGGCAGTCGAGCGTCATATTGCACGCTGGCCACCGCATCGCGGGCAGACGCACGAATAAAGGCGCGCTTGAAGTTGGGATGCGCGATTGATTCAGTCGCGCACACGAAGCGAGTGCCCAGCTGGACTCCCGCCGCACCCATTTCGAGATAGCCTGCGATCGCCTCTCCACGCCCGATCCCGCCAGCGACGAACACCGGCACAGCCCCGGCGATCTCCGGCAGCATCTCCTGAGCCAGCACGGACGTGGAAACCGGGCCGATGTGCCCGCCCGCCTCCATGCCCTCGATCACCAGCGCATCAACGCCCGACCGGATCAGCTTCTTGGCCAGCGCCAGGGTCGGGGCAAAGCAGATGCATCGCGCACCGGCACCCTTGATCGCTTCCAGGGAACCCTTGGGCGGCAGCCCGCCGGCAAGCACGACATGGCCGACACCGTGCCGCGCGCACACCGCAATCAGCTCCGATAATTGCGGGTGCATGGTGATCAGGTTCACCCCGAACGGCTTTCCCGTCAGCGCCTTGGTCGCGGCGATCTCCGTATCGAGCAGTTCGGGCGTCATCGCCCCACATGCGATCACGCCGAAACCGCCCGCATTGCTGATCGCGGCGACCAGGTTGCGCTCGCTGACCCAGGACATGGCACCGCCCAGCACCGCAACCTCGCTGCCCAGGAACGCAGCGCCACGCGACATCAAGCGACTCAATCGCTCACGTCCAGCGGACGCGGAGTCAGTGGCTTTGGGGGCGGGCGCAAGCGTATCGGTCATCGTGCGGGCCTACCGCGCCGATGCGTCTCCCGGCAAGCGTGTCACTTGCCATCGCGTCGATGCGCCCCGACAAGTGCCGCGGAATCGGGAACATACGTCATGCATGCACAGGCGCCGGACAGGCCGATCGCGACCAGTTCCCTTGTGCTTGCCGCCCTGTCCACGGTGGTCGAATGGTACGACTTCACCGTCTACCTCTATCTGTCGACCGTGCTCGCGCGGGTCTTCTATGGCGGCGGTCGCATGTCGCTGATCGCGACGCTCGGCGGCTTCGCCATCGCTTATCTGCTTAGGCCTTTGGGCGCTGCGGTGTTCGGCCATCTCGGCGATCGCTTTGGCCGACGCGTGTCGTTGCTGGGCTCGATGGCGATGGTCACGATTGCCACCCTTGTCACGGCGATGCTGCCGACCCATCAGGCGATCGGGCCCGCCGCGGGGTGGCTGCTACTCGTCCTGCGCTGTGTCACGGCCTTTGCGGTCGGTGGCGAGTACACGGGCGTCGTAGCCTACCTTCTGGAAGGAGCACCATCCGGTCGCCGTGGCCTGGTCACCTCCTGCGCCGCCGCCGCAAGCGAGGTCGGCGGGCTGCTGGCGGTTGCAGTGTCGGCCGCAACCGTCGGCTCGCTCGATCGGGCGGCGCTCGACGGTTGGGGCTGGCGCATCCCCTTTCTGATCGGGGCAGCGCTCGCCGCGATAGTGCTGGTCGCGCGGGCGGCGATGGAGGAGTCGCCCGACTTCCTGCGCCAACGCGCGCAGGGCAGCATTCCCGCCCGGCCTTTACGCAATACCCTGTTGCGACACCCCCAGGCAGTCGCGCGGGGTTTCGCGATCTCGGCATTGGGGTCGATCACCTACTATGTCGGCATCACCTATGTGCCGGCCTTCCTCTCCACGTTAGGGCCGCTGGCCGAAGCAACTGCGCTGTGGCTCGCGACTGCGGCTGCGCTGGTGGTGATCGCCGTGACGCCCTTGGTTGGCGCCTTGTCCGATCGCGTCGGACGCCGGCCGATACTGTTGGCCCTGGCAGTGCTCGGCGCGGCGTTGCCGCTCGTCATGTTCGGTTGGATGGCGACTGGCTCGGCGGCGCAGATGGTCACCGGCGCCTTGCTGCTCGCCGCCCTGGCGGGCGCGGTCAGCGCCGTGGGCGCGGTCGCCACGGCAGAGCTGTTTCCGGGTGAAGGCCGCTTGTCGGGCCTGGCGCTCGGCGCGACCACCGCCACCGCGATCTTTGGCGGGCTTGCCCCGCTGGTGGCGCAACTACTGGTCGAACAAACCGGCTGGACGCCGGCACCGGGCGCAATGATCGCCGTTGTCGCGCTTGCCGTTCTGCCGGTGCTGTGGCGCTTGCCCGCCGCTGCTCAGGCCGCTTCGGCGTCCAGTCCATAGGCGGTGTGAAGGACGCGCACCGCCAGTTCGGTTTCGTCCTCATGGATCAATACCGACACCTTGATCTCGCTGGTGGAGATCGCCTGGATGTTGATGCCGCGCTGGCCCAGCGTGGTGAACATCTGGCTGGCAACGCCAGCGTGGCTGCGCATGCCGACACCGACGACGCTGATCTTGGCGACACGCGTATCGTGGACCAGCTCGGCAAAACCGATCTCGCCCTGCGCCCCGTTCAGCGCATCGATGGACCGCGCCAGGTCGGCGCCAGGCACGGTAAAGGTCACGTCGGTTGATCCGGGCCCGGCCTGGCCGGCCTGATGCGCGATGTTCTGGATGATCATGTCGACGTTGATGTTGGCGTCGGCCAGCGGCGCGAAGATCGCGGCCACGGCGCCCGGCTTGTCTGGCACACGCGTCAGCGTGATCTTGGCCTCGTTCTTGTCGTGCGCGATGCCGGTGATGACCTGCCGTTCCACTGCTTCGATCTCCTCTTCGCCCACGATCATCGTGCCGGGCAGCGTGTCTGCCATCGGTGCATCCGGCCCGGTGAAGGACGACAACACCTGGACGCGGACCCCTTCCTTCATCGCCAGCCCGACCGACCGGGTCTGGAGCACCTTGGCGCCGACGCTGGCAAGCTCCAGCATCTCCTCATAGGTCACCTGGTGCAGCTTGCGCGCGCGGGGCACGATGCGCGGATCGGTCGTGTAGACGCCGTCGACGTCCGTGTAGATGTCGCAGCGCTCCGCCCCCATTGCCGCCGCCACCGCCACGGCGGAGGTGTCGGAGCCTCCCCGGCCCAGCGTGGTAATGCGCCCGCCCTCGGCCACGCCTTGAAAGCCCGGGATCACCGCGACCTCGCCTGCCGACAGGCTCGCATCCAGCGCGGCAGTGTCGATCGTGCCGATCCGCGCCTTGGCGAACGCCTCGTCGGTATGGATGGGCAGCTGCCAGCCAAGCCAGGAGCGCGCCGGCACGCCGATTGCTTGGAGCGCGATCGCAAGCAGCCCGCTCGTCACCTGCTCGCCCGCCGACACCACCACGTCGTATTCGCGCGGGTCGTACAGCGCGGATGCTTCGCGACAGAATCCGACCAGCCGGTCGGTCTCCCCGGCCATGGCGGATACGACAACCGCTACCTGGTTGCCTGCCTCCACCTCGCGCTTCACGCGCGCGGCGACACTGCGAATGCGCTCTATGCCGGCCATGGAGGTGCCACCGAACTTCATCACGATCCGAGCCATGGCGGTGGCAACATCCTCCTTGGGGACAAGCGGGCGCCCTGATAGGAACCGACCATGGCAAGCACAAGCACGATCGGGTCTGCGGCGAACGCGACCATCAACGCGCAGGAGGCCGCGCACTTCGGCAAGCTGGCGGCCGACTGGTGGAATCCCAAGGGCTCCTCGGCCATGCTGCACCGGCTGGGCCCGCCGCGATTGCGCTATATCCGCGAGGCTGCCGATGCACATTGGGGCGGCGATCCGAGCAGCTTCCAGCCGCTCGCCGGGCGTACCGCGCTGGATCTCGGCTGTGGCGCCGGGCTGCTTTGCGAGCCGCTCGCCCGCCTTGGCGCGGAGGTCACCGGCATCGACGCCGCGCCCGAGAACATCGTTGCAGCAGAGGCGCACGCCGCCTTGTCCGGCCTGCCGATCACCTACCGTCCGGGCAGCATCGCCGCGATCGGGGCCGCTTCGTTCGATCTCGTCACCAGCCTCGAGGTGATCGAGCATGTGGACGATCCAGCGTCGTTCATCCGTGGGCTGGCCGGCGCGCTCGCACCGGGCGGGCTGATGATCCTGTCCACCCCCAACCGTACCCCGCTATCGCGCATCGCCATGATCGGCATCGCAGAGGGTACGGGCATGATCCCGCGCGGCACGCATGACTGGCACAAATTCCTTACCCCTGCGGAACTGACCGATCTGCTGGTCGCTGCGGGGCTGGTGGTGCGCGACGTCCGCGGCCTGTCATTCAGCCCGGCGCGAGGGTTCGAGCTGAGCGACTCCACCGCCCTGGACTACCTGATTACCGCCGTTCATGCCTGATCGCGGCGCGGCGGCACCTGCCCGTGACGCGCTGCCCTTCGCCTTGTTCGCGGGTGCAGTCGCCGTGGTGCTGGTGGTGCTCGCCATGTTGCGGCCGGTCGATCATGATGAAAGCCAATATGTCGCCGCCGCCTCGCTGACCGCGCGCGGGCTGCTGCCGTATCGCGATTATGCCTATCTGCAGACGCCGTTGCAGCCCTTCCTGCTGGCGCCCCTGGTCCGCGCCGCGGGACTATGGGCATGGCCCGCGCTCCGCATCGCCAATGCGCTGTTCGCAGGTGTGGCCGTCATCGCGGTTGCAGGAGCGGCAATGGCCGCCGGCGCACCCCGTCGCGTGGCACTGAGTACAGCAGCGCTGTTCGCGACCACGGACATCCTGTTGTTCAGCGCCGGCACCGCCCGCAACGACGCCCTGCCCGCTGCGCTGCTCGGCGGCGCGTTATGGATCGCAATCCTGGCAGAGCGACGGGGCAGCGGATACGGCGCGGCGGCGTGGGTCGGGCTCCTGCTCGCCGCCGCCACCGCGACCAAGCTGTCCTATGCACTACCAGCCGGCGCTTATTGGCTCGCTGCCCTGGCAGACCGCCGACGCCAGCCCGTCGCAGTCATGCTCGGCGCGCTGCCGGTAGTAGCGTTTCTGGCATGGACATGGTGGCAGAGCCCGGCTGGGTTCGCGTTTGACGTGTTTCGTTTCCCGATGGAGGCGCCTGCGGAATATTACGTGGCCACGGACAGGGCCTGGCGCCTGTCCAACTGGGCGAAGGTCATCGATGCGCTCAAGTTTCTGGCGCTCGGCCCGGCGCTGCTTGCGGCGCTGGTTTTTGTCCGGGAGCGGCGGTGGCGGCGGCCGGACATGCTGGGCTGGATGATGCTGGCCGGCCTACTCGCCGCGCTGCTGCCAAGCCCCACCTGGCGCCAGTATTGGCTGCCGCTGCTGCCGCCCCTGTTCATCGCGCTCGCGCTGCTGTGGACTCGCCAGCCGCCACAACGGGCGATGCGGGTCGCGATGGCCGTGTTTGTGGTTGCAGGCCTTGCACCGTCTCTCGCCGCACTCGCAAACGGGCCGGGCTTATGGCGCGCCATGGCGGAGAGCCGCGCCGTCGGGGCAGCGCTCGACCGGGCCGGTATCGCGCCCGACGTGCCGGTCGCGACATTGTCGCCCCAATTGCTGCCGGCGGCGCGCCGGGCGCCCGATCCGCGGTTCGCCACCGGGCCCTTCTATTTCCGCAGCGCGGGCCTGCTCGATCGCGCGGAGGAAGGAGAACTCGCCCTTGTCTCCCGCGCCCGCATGCCGACCTACACACCCGCCGCGGTCCTGGTCGGCGGGGAGGACCGGTGGACCTCTGGCGATCCGGAGCTGGACCAAGCAATGCAGCGCTGGGCGCTGACGAGCGGACTACGCCGCGTTGACGTCCCGCGCTCCCGCCTGCGCTTGTTCATCAGGTAAACGCGCGGCGATCGCCCGCGCGTAGTAGTCGACCAGCATCGCTGCATGATCCTGGTCGCTCGGCACCTTGACCGCAGCTACCGCGGCGGCGCGGCGCAGCATTGCGGCGTCGCGCGCAAACAACCGCGCAATCGCATCTGCACCTGCCCGGGCATCACGCGCGGCGAACGTTTCGGAAAAGGGCGGCTGAGCGACCTCCGCCGCCCCGCCGATGTCCGGCACGATCAGCGGCGCGCCGCAGGCAAGCGCCTCGGACACCACCAGCCCGAATGTCTCGCTGTCGTTGCCGTGGATGTAGGCATCGCAGCTCGCCATGATGCGCGCGAGCTGGTGGCGGTCGCGGACCGGGCGGAACAGGCGGATGTGCGGGCTCGCCGCCACGCGCCGCTCAAGCGCCCGCGTCTCCACCCCCTCCCCGATCATTACAAGTCCCACCGGCAGGCTCGCACCAGCGCGCTCCACCGCGTCGATCACCACCGGCCAGCGCTTTTCCCCGTGGTGGCGGCCGATCGCGACCAGCAGGTGACCGCTTTCGGGCAGGCCGCATTGCGCCAGCAGCGCTCGCCGCAGCGCGTCATCACGCAGCGACGGGGAGAAGTGCTCGCGCTCGATGCCAAGCGTGATGTCCGCGTCGACCCTGACGCCGCGCGCGCGCATCCGCCGAGCCAATGCCGGTCCGTTCGCCACCACCACGTCATAGGGCTGGAGGAAGCGGCCCATGTACCGGGTGTACCAACCGAATGCCTGCTCGATCCGGGCGCGCGAGGCAAAGCCTTCGAACCAGCGCATCGCGTACGCTTCCATGTTGTCGTTGTGCATGAAGAAGGATTTCAGTGCCCTTCCCTGCCACTCCCCGACGATCCACGCCGGCCGCCAGGGGGAGGATGTTTCAACCACATCCGGATCATAATGGTCGAGCAGCCCGGTCACCGCCTTCCGGTCCCAGAACAGCCCATAGCGGCTGTCGAAGGGCATCCGTGGCGCCCGGACATAGTGGATGCGGCCACCGCCAGGCCGGTCCTCTACCCGGTCCTCCGTGCCCGGTGCGATCACGATCAGTTCGTGCCCCAGCGACGACAGAATCGGGATCTTGCGGTCGAGATAGGTGCGGACGCCGCCGCCAACCGGTGAATAGAACTCGTTGACGTCGACGATCCGCATGGGTCGGCGCCTCTCGCTAATCCGCGAAGCCGAAGCCGCCCAGGCCGCGCAGATACTGGGCCTTGATGGTCACCACCGCGACACCGCCCCCGACGTCGACGATCGCCTCGTCCACCTTGGGCCGCGACCGGCCAAGCCGACGATTGGTCGCGAAGCCTGCGCCGTCCGTCCAGATGCTGAACTTGTTCTTGCCGTCGCGACTATGCGTGAACAACAGCGCGTAGCGCCCCGGACGCGGCACGCGAATGCACATCGCGATCGACCCTGCCGGGGGAGTCGGCACCCGCACCCGCCGGAACAGCTTGCCCTCGCGGATCAGGTCGCGATCATCCTTCAGGAAGTCTTCCTCGTCCGCCGGGTAAAGCTCCAGCTTCAGCTCGCCCGTCCGGTCCTTCAGCCCGGTGATGTTCGCCTGGATCGCCGATCCCCGGCCCGGAGAGCAGGCGTCGGCATCGGAGCCGAGGATCTGCGCGCTCCCGGGGGCCGCCCACAGCAGCGCCGCCGCGACTGGCAGCATCGACCAATGCACCCTCACGCCCGTGCGCGCCGAAACCAGGCGCCGGCCCCGGCCTGCACGGCAAAAGCAACGGCAAGCACCGCGTGGACAAGCAGCGTCAGCCCGGCCGTCACCGCAACCAGTTCGGACACGGCCTGGCCTTGCCCGATCAACAGGATCGCGAAATTGGCGAACAGCAGGTCCTTGTTGGGCACCAGCGGCAGGCGGGACACCAGCAATCGTGCTGCCGCCAGGAACAGCCACATGACCAGTCCCACGCCCGGAAGCGCAAAATGCCAGGCGAGCGCAATCAGCACCGACCCGCACAGCAAGCGCAGGCAATGGATGCCGAACACCGACCAAAGCTGGTGCCGGGGCAGCGAAAAGACCCGGCGGGAGAACAGAAGAAACGGCAGGGAAATGGCAAGGGTAATGGCGGCGGACCCTAACGCCGTCTTGAACTGGTCCGGGGTCAGCAACCCACGTCCCAGCGGCAGTGCCAAGGCGACCATCCCCAGCGTGATCGCATTGCCGGCGATGGCGGACAGGATGCTGACATCCTTTACCGCGCCGAAGGGCGACGCGACCATGGTCGCCCGCGTGCGCGCCCACGCATAGAAATAAGCCTCGCCCGAGTAGCCCAGCACCACATCGTTCGCGATGCGCTTCTTCATCAACGCTGCCAGCCCGGCGATCGGGATGCCCCATAGCCGCCGGAAGATGACGAAATCAAAGAAGGGCGGCGACATATAGAGCAGCCCGAATGCCAGGTAGAACCAGGGCGAGTTCGGCAGCGAATGGTGCAGCTTGTCGAAACCCGACCCGAACAGCTCTTGGGCCAGCCCATACAGCATCGCGATCGTCAGCACGGCACCGATCGCCGCGGGCCAGCGGCTGTGGATGGATCGAAGCGGCTCCAGCCCGGCAAGGTCGCCGACCGGCATCAATCGTTCCGCGGCGGACGGGTCCGCCATTCCGGGCGCGCTGGTCATCGCTGGGCCTTGGGACGAATCACGCAACACCTTTGGTCAACCCCGCCGGTCGGGCATGCACATGTGGAAAACGCGTGTCGGCCGGCAAGCGCTCCCTTGCGGGCCAATATGGGCTGGAGCAAGGCAGCCACATGGGATCGCAACAGCTTAACGCCCACACGCAACGTCGTGGCGCTTCCCACATTATGACGGTGGCGACGGATCTGAAGGGCGGCGGCGTGGAGCGTGCCGCCCTGCGTTTGGCCGCTGGTTGGATCGCGGCCGGGCGCCGGGTCACGTTGGTCGCGGGTAGCCTCGACGGGCCATTGGCGACCGAGCTTCCGGACGGGATCGAAACATTGGTGCTTGGCAGAGCCAGCATACGTCGCCTGTTTGAATTGCCGCGGATCGTGCGCCGGCTCGCCCCCGACCTGCTCTTCATTCCCGGCAATCATTACACCAGTGTTGCGGCTTGGACGCGGCTGCGCCTTGGCCGGCGTTGCCCACCGATCGTCGGCAAGGTGTCGAACGCCCCCGTGCGGGTCGACCATGGCGCGCTTGTCGCGGCCGGCCATCGCGCGTGGCTCGACCTTCATCGCCGCTTTCTCGACCGGGCAGTGGCAATGACGGACGCAACCGCCCGTCAGTCGGAGGAATTGATGGCGATGCCGGGCCGGGTTGCCGTCATTCCCAACCCGCCCGCGCGCGCCATTGCGGGCGCGCCTTTGCCGCCGCTGCCATCGGGCCGCTTCGTTCTCGGGGTCGGCCGACTGGTGCCGCAGAAGCGCTGGGACCGACTGATCGCTGCCCTGCCCCGGCTCTCCGACCCCACCGTTTCGTTGTTGATCCTGGGGGAAGGCGAACGGCGCGCTGAGCTGGAAGCGCAGCTCGCCGCGCTGGGTTTACAGAATCGCGTGTTCCTGCCCGGCAACGCCGCCGATCCGCTGCCCGTCATGGCGCGCGCCGAGGTGATGGCGCTGGTAAGTGATTTCGAAGGAGTGCCGGGCGTGCTCCACGAAGCGCTGTCGGTCGGAACGCCCGTCGTTGCCACCCGCTCGACACTGGCGATCGATGAAATCCTGACGGACCCCGCGCTGGGCACGGCCGTGCCGCTCGACGACCCCGATGCGCTGGTCGCCGCGCTTGAGACCTGGCTGCGTTCCGATGCGATCCGCCCCACGGCCGTGCCGCCACCGGGCACCGACTCGGCGGTGCGCTACCTTCAGCTTTTCGATCAGCTGGTCGGCTGACCCTTGGCGCCGTGGCGCTCCTCCGCCCGCTCGGCCCGACGCTCGAGCGCCGTCTTGACCATGGCGGTAAAAGGATCGGCGAGTGCCAGGCCGATAATGCCCAGCAGCGCGCTCGCCAGGATCTGGACGCCCAGCGTCAGGGCCGGCGGCAGATCGACAGTGCGCTTGGCCACCATCGGCACGACCACGTAACCATCAAAGGTCTGCACCACGAAGTAAGTGCCGATCGCCCATAGTCCCGTATCTACACCGGCACTGAAGCCGACCGCGACCATGATAACGCCGGTCACGATCGCGCCGATGTTGGGGATGAAAGCCAGGATGCCTGCAATGATGCCGAGCAGCGCCGCCATCGGCACGCCGCCCATCAACAGCACCACCGCGGTCAGCACGCCTTCGACCGCCATGCCGAGCAGCCGGCCCGCAAGCAGCCGACGCAGCGTCACGCCCATCCGCTCGATCACGCGGCTGAACTCCGGCCGCATGTCGCTTGGCACCATCCATTGCAGCCCGCGCTCATAGACGCGCGGGTCCATGGCGAGGAATAGTCCCAGCACCATGATCATGAACAAGGTGGTGATCGCGCCAACCGCGGTGCCGACCCAGGACGTGACCTGCCCGACGGAGCCAAAAGCCTGGCGCGCGATGCCGCTGACATCCTGCGCGCCGGGCATCAGGCCCTGGTTCGACAACCAGCCCGTGAAGCGCACCGTCTGAACCTCTAGCGTGGAGCGCAACTGCGACACCTGCTGCACCACCTGCACGCCCGTCAGGTAGAAGGTGCCAAGCAGGAACGCGACCACCAGCAGGCAGACGATCAGCAACCGCCAACCCCGCCCGATCGGCAGTACGCGGCCAAGCAGGCGCACGCCGCCATCCAGCAGGGCCGCGAACACGATGCCGGCAAATATCACCAGCAACGGCTGGATCAGCAACACCACCAGCGCGATCGCGACGGCCACGCCGAACCACACGCCCGCCCGCTTCAGCTCGGTACGGACCGTCGGATCGCGCAGCTCGTTGGGGCCGGGCTCCGCGACGACGGTGCCGGGGTGACCGGGCGCGCCGTCGCTCACGAGGTGACGTCTTCCGGGTGAAGCGACCTCCCCGCACGCCCGGCGCGGAGCGACCCCGGCCAGGTCAGCGGGTTGAGCGTCGCCCGCCCGTCGAGCGAAAATGTCACGAACTCGGCCCGGCCGCCGATATTCTCATATGGCACCGGACCGCCCAGACCCAGTTCCGCGCTCGAGAACCGGCTGTCGGCAGAGCGGTCGCGATTGTCGCCCATCAGGAACACATAATTGGTCGGGATGGTGATCGGGCCATAATCGTCGCCCGGGCTTGGCCCCAGTTCCACCGTGTCATAGCGGCGGCCGTTGGGCAGCGTCTCGGTCACCAGTGGCAGGTGGCAGACCAACGTACCGTCGGGCCGACGAAGCTGCGCATCTGGATAGTCGATCGGGTTACACGGGCTGTTCACGTCGACGGGGATGTCGAGATAATGGATCGGACCGCGCATAACCGGCTTGTTGTTCAACAACACTGTGCCGCCACGCACCTCCAGCCGGTCGCCCGGCAGGCCGATCACGCGCTTGATATAATCGCTGTTGGTGCCAGGCGGGGTCACGATCACCACGTCGCCCCGAACCGGAAGGCGCCCCAGCAGCCGTCCATGCCACGCCGGCAGCGAAACCGACCAGCTATCCGCGGGCTGGCGCAACACGAGGCTACGAACGATCGCAGCCGGATTGGGGATCGTCGGCGACACGAAGCTCCAGCCATAAGCGAACTTGGTCACCACCAGCCGGTCCCCGACGCGCAAGCCGGGCAGCATCGATTCGGACGGTATATAGAAGGGCTTGGCGATGAAGCTGTGAAAGCCGAGCACGATCAGCAACAGCCAGAACACGCCAACGATTTCGGCCCACCAGCGCGCGCCGCGGCCGCGCTCCGTCGTTCCGGCGCCCCCGCCCCGGTCGGCTTCCGCCTTATCCGGCAATGGCGCCGGCGTTTCGTCGCGGTTCAACAGGGCGTCCTTCATTCAAGGGTGTTCCGGTCGGGCCTCGATCAGCACCAGGGCCTGGGCCCAGGGATGATCGTCGGTCATGGTAAGGTGAACGATTGCGGCGTGGGCATGTGGTACCAATGCGTCAAGCCTTGCCTTTGCGCCGCCGGTCAGCCGCAGTGTCGGGGCGCCCGAGGGCAGGTTCACGACGCCGATGTCGCGCAAGAACACGCCCTGCTTGAACCCGGTGCCGACCGCCTTGGAAAAGGCTTCCTTCGCGGCAAAGCGCTTGGCCAGCGTGGCCGCCCTGGTGAACGGACGCTTGTTCGCCCGCGCCAGCTCGGCATCGGTGAAGCAGCGCTGCTCGAAACGCTCGCCGAACCGGTCGAGCGACGACTGGATCCGCTCAATCGAGCACAAGTCTGAACCGAGCCCGATGATCACCCGATCGCGCCTTCCGCCTCGGGCCCACGCGCGTCGTCCATCGCCCCACGCATCTGCCGTACGCTGTCCGCAAGCCCGACGAACAACGCTTCGCCGATCAGGAAATGGCCGATGTTCAGCTCGCGCACCTGCGGGATCGCGGCGATGGGGCCGACATTGTCATAGGTCAGGCCGTGGCCGGCATGAACCTCTATCCCGTTCTTAGCGGCCAGCGCGGCTGCGTCGGCGAGGCGGCGCAATTCGTCAGCTGCGAGTTCGGCATCCTGGATGCCGCCAAGCTCCGCATAACGACCGGTATGAAGTTCCACGACCGGCGCGCGGAGGTGCACCGCTGCCTCGATCTGGCGCGGGTCGGGCTCGATGAACAAGGACACACGCACCCCCGCTTGCGCCAATGCCGCCATCATGGGCGCCAGCCGCTCGCGCTGCCCGGCGGCATCGATCCCGCCCTCGGTTGTACGTTCCTCGCGCTTCTCGGGGACGATGCAGGCCGCGTGCGGACGATGACGCAACGCGATGCTCAGCATCTCCTCCGTTGCCGCCATCTCCAGGTTGAGCGGTACGGTGAGCTGTTTGCTCAGCCGCGCAATGTCGTGATCGGTGATGTGCCGCCGATCCTCACGCAGATGGGCGGTGATGCCGTCAGCGCCCGCCTCGACCGCCAGCAGCGCGGCTCGTACCGGGTCCGGATAGGCGCCGCCGCGCGCGTTGCGAACGGTGGCGACATGGTCGATGTTGACCCCCAGGCGCAGCGATCGGCTCATGCTGCGGCGCGGCTCCCCGGCTTGACCGCCGGGATCGCCTGCAACTCGGGCGGCAGCGCGTCGGGGGCGTAGGCGGGTACCGACAAGCGAACCAGCGGGAAGAATGGCACGCCCAGGTCCGCTTGGCCGTCCGACCGGTCTACCAGCGCCGCCGCGGCCACCGTCTCACCCCCGGCGCGCGCGATCGCGGCGATGGCTTCACGCGATGACAGGCCGGTGGTGACCACATCCTCCATCATTAGCACTTTCTGCCCGGGCGCCAGGCGAAACCCGCGGCGCAGCTCGAAGGTACCTTCCGGCCGCTCCAGGAACATGGCCTCGACTTCCAGCGCGCGCGCCATTTCATGCCCGGCGATCACCCCGCCCATGGCCGGCGACACCACTGCCGTGATCGCGCCCCGCACCTCGTCCGGCAATCGCGCGGCGAGCGCTTGTGCCAGCCGGGCACCGCGTGCCGGGTCCATCAGCACCCGGGCGCATTGCAGGTACCGCGACGACCGCAACCCCGATGACAGGATGAAATGCCCTTCCAGCAGTGCATCGGCCGCACGGAATTCAGCCAGCACTTCATCATCGGTCATGCGCACGCGTCCCTGGCTGCGGATGGGGCCGCATCTAAGGCGCAGGTCCCGTCCGCGCAACGCAAAGCACCAGCTCGCGAGATTGTGCGCCCGATGGCTTGAGGCTGGAACACCCCCAGCGTATAGGCCTTGCCCAAACGGGCGCGCCTGCGTCCGAAAAAGGTCGCCAGCATGCGGCCTTGGTCGAACCGGTACTGGGATGTTGATGCGCATGGGCATGATGGGGTTGAAGGGGATCGTGATCGCCGCGGGGCTCGCGGTGGCGGGGCTTTCCGCCGCCGTCCAGGCGGCGCCGCAGGCGGCAGCGCCAGCCGTGCAGGGCACCGATCCTGGCCAGCAGGCTGCGGCGGCTCCCGGCAACGTGTCGAACGTCGCGCCGACCACCGCCAGCGCGACCCCGCCGGCCGATGCCGCCTCGCCGGCACTCGCCATGGACGGCGCGCCCGCCATGTCCTCGGCAGAGGTGAACAAGGCGGGTCCGGACGGCCGCAACATTGGCCGGCCGACCGACGGCATGTTCGACATTCAGCCGCAGGTCACGCGCAATGGCCAGTTCGCTTACTGGTTCCACAACAAGATCCTGTTCCCGCTGATCACGATCATTTCGTTGTTCGTGCTGGCGCTGCTGATCTGGGTAGTGATCCGCTTTCGTCAGGCGGCAAACCCCGTTCCGTCCAAGACCAGCCACAACACCGCGATCGAGGTGATCTGGACGCTCGCCCCGGTGGCGATCCTGGTCGCGATCGCGATCCCGTCGATTGGTCTGCTCCAGGCGCAGTTCAAGCCTGCTCCGGCGGGCGCCGTGACGCTGAAGGCGATCGGCAACCAGTGGTACTGGACTTACCAGTACCCGGACAATGGTGGGTTCGAGATCACCGCCAACATGCTCAAGGAAAAGGATCAGGTCGCAGCCGGTGAGCGGTTCCGCACCGATGCCGACGGCCCCCGCCTGTTGGCCGCCGACAACCGCGTCGTTCTGCCGGTGGGCGTGCCCATCCGCCTGATCACCACGTCCAACGACGTGATCCACAGCTGGGCGATCCCTGCATTCTGGATGAAGCTGGACGCGATCCCGGGCCGCCTGAACGAGTCGAGCTTCACCATCGAGCGACCGGGCCTGTATTTCGGCCAGTGCTCCGAACTGTGCGGCCCGCGCCACGCGTTCATGCCGATCGCGGTGGAGGCCGTTCCGCCGGCGCAGTTCGCTGCCTGGGTTCGTGCCAAGGGCGGCACCATGCCGGGCCGCAATGCCGACGGCACCGCCAAGTCATCGGACAAGGTCATTCCGCAGCCGGGCGCGGACGCCAATCCGACCGAAAAGGCGGGCGAGTTCGCGACGCCACCGGCAGGCCTCGACCCCGCGACCAAGCCCCTTCCCGCCACTCCGCAGGGCGCCACCAACAACCGGACCGGTGCCGGCAACGCTGGAATGTAAGAGATCATGACCGATACTGCTCTCCACCCCCAGGGATCGATGTCGCCGTTCCAGGCGCACGATCACGAGCATCACCATGATGCCGATCACAAGCCGGCGTTCTTCGCGCGCTGGTTCATGTCCACCAACCACAAGGACATCGGGACGCTGTACCTGATCTTCGCGATCGTCGCGGGGATCATCGGTGGCGCGATTTCGGGCCTGATGCGGGCCGAGCTCGCCCATCCGGGTATCCAGTATCTCGGCACCTGGGCCAGCATGATCCATGGTGGCGAGCAGAGCCTCGACCAGTCGCTTCACCTGTGGAACGTGCTGATCACCGCTCACGGCCTGATCATGGTGTTCTTCATGGTCATGCCGGCCATGATTGGCGGGTTCGGCAACTGGTTCGTGCCGATCATGATCGGTGCGCCCGACATGGCGTTCCCGCGCATGAACAACATCAGCTTCTGGCTGCTGATCCCGGCCTTCACGCTGCTGCTCGCTTCGCCATTCGTGGGCGGCGGTGCAGGCACGGGCTGGACGATCTATGCCCCGCTCTCGACCTATGGCGAGCCTGGGCCAAGCGTGGACATGGCGATCCTGTCGCTCCACCTTGCGGGTGCGTCGTCGATCCTGGGCGCGATCAACTTCATCACCACCATCTTTAACATGCGCGCGCCGGGCATGACCCTGCACAAGATGCCGCTGTTCGTCTGGTCGGTGCTGGTCACCGCGTTCCTGCTGCTGCTGGCGCTGCCGGTGCTCGCCGCGGCGATCACCATGCTGCTGACCGACCGCAATTTCGGCACCACTTTCTTTGATCCGGCCGGCGGTGGCGATCCGGTGCTGTTCCAGCACCTGTTCTGGTTCTTCGGCCACCCCGAAGTGTACATCATGATCCTGCCGGGCTTCGGCATGGTCAGCCAGATCATCGCCACCTTCAGCCGCAAGCCGGTGTTCGGCTATCTCGGCATGGCCTATGCAATGGTCGCGATCGGCGTCGTCGGCTTCGTCGTGTGGGCCCACCACATGTTCGCGACCGGCCTAAGCGTAAACACCAAGATGTACTTCACCGCCGCAACCATGGTCATCGCGGTGCCGACCGGCATCAAGATCTTCTCCTGGATCGCGACCATGTGGGGCGGTTCGCTTCGCTTCCCGACCCCGATGGTCTGGGCGATCGGCTTCATCTTCATGTTCACCGTTGGTGGCGTCACGGGCGTGGTGCTCGCGAATGGCGGCGTCGACGACTACATGCAGGACACCTATTACGTCGTGGCGCACTTCCATTACGTGCTGTCGCTGGGTGCCGTGTTCGCGCTGTTC
Source organism: Sphingomonas aerophila (assembly GCF_014199305.1). Taxonomy (GTDB): domain Bacteria; phylum Pseudomonadota; class Alphaproteobacteria; order Sphingomonadales; family Sphingomonadaceae; genus Sphingomonas; species Sphingomonas aerophila. The sequence continues at coordinate 492,572 of NZ_JACIJK010000001.1, read as the reverse complement.
GCCGGCTTCTATTATTGGTTCCCGAAGATGAGCGGGAAAATGTACAACGAGTTCCTCGGCCAGCTGCATTTCTGGGTGTTCTTTGTCGGAGTGAACATTTTGTTCTTTCCGATGCACTTCCTGGGCCTGCAGGGCATGCCACGTCGTTATCCGGACTATCCGGACGCCTATTCGACGTGGAACGCGCTGGCGAGCCACGGTTACGAGATCATGGCTGCAGGCATGGCGATCTTCTTCGTCAACCTGATCTGGTCGCTCCTCGCCGGCAAGAAGGCGCCTGATAACCCGTGGGGCGAAGGCGCAACGACGCTGGAGTGGACGCTGTCGAGCCCGCCACCGTTCCACCAGTTCGAAACGCTGCCGGTGATCGACGGCGGCAAGGATCACTGATCCAACCGAACAGGTCCGACGACCCAACGCCCCGGCCTCACCGCCGGGGCGTTTTGTTTTTGTGTCGAACGCCGGGTCGTAACAGGGGGCCCGCCATGCTATTATTGCACCGTGACTACAGGTCTGCCCCATTCATTCACGATCGCCATCGATCCCGCTGACATCGACTTCATGGGGCACGTCAACAATGCGAGCTACCTCAAGTGGGTACAGGACGCGGTAATCAGCCATTGGCAGCGCCTCGCCCCTGCCGAGGCGGTGGCCCAACACCTGTGGGTCGCGCTGAAGCACGAGATTACCTACCGCAAACCCACCTTCCTCGGCGATGATGTCGTCGCAACAGTGCTTCTAGAGAAGGTGCAAGGTGCTCGCGCCTTCTACGAAACGGTGATCCGGCGCGGTGAGGACGTTCTAGCCGAGGTTAAATCAAGCTGGTGCTGCCTTGATGCTGCAACCCTTCGGCCCGCCCGTCTGGCTCGTGATGTCATTGATCGTTTCTTTGTGCCGGGGACTTCGCGCGACTAGAGCGTTAACTGGTCATCATACTATACGCATTCTTCCCGCGTGCTTGTGACTGGTGAAGATTTGGGTTCTCAATACTCAGCACCGTTAAGCACAGCCGGCCTTGTCAGGTCAGTGTCTGGTAACATTCGCCATTGACCTCAAAGAACACAGCGCTAGGCCGCAGGATAATTAAGAGGAGTTTCGCATGGCCACCGACAACACCGATCTCAATGCCGTCGAGCTTGCGACCGAGCTGACAATTGCTTGGCTTGGCAATCCGAACACTCGCACGTCGGCTGAGGATGTTCCGGCATTTCTCGGCAAGATGCACGACACGGTGTCGTCACTGCTGGGCCAGGGCGGCGAGCCTGAAGCGGTGGAAACACCGACCGAATACACGCCGGCCGTGTCAGTCCGCAAATCGCTGGCGTCCAAGGACCACATTGTCTCGATGATCGATGGCAAACCTTACAAGACGCTGCGTCGTCATCTTGCGACCCACGGCCTGACACCGGCCGAATATCGCGAGCGTTACGGCCTGCGCGCCGATTACCCGATGGTTGCCGAGAATTATTCGGAAAGCCGGCGTGCGATGGCCAAGAAGATCGGTCTTGGTCGCAAGCCCGGCCAGAAGGCCGGTGGGGACGCAGCAGAGCCGGCAGCCGAGCCCGCCCCGGCGCCGCGTCGCCGCAAGGCGGCTGCGACTGCCGATAGCTGAACCGGGGGCCTGGCGCGGCCTGTCCTGGTGACCGGTCGCGCTAGGTCTTGAGATCCGGCGGGAGTATTGATGAAGCACTGCCGCGGCGGATTGCTGGGCCATTCTTACAGGTGAGGATCATGGCTCCGCGCGCTAACAGGCGTGGAATGCTTCCCTAGGCAGAATTGTCTAGCCTTATACCTGATCGAGAGGTGCCAGTTGCTCGGTAGGCCAGGCTGATGGGGTTAACATCATCCGGAGCCGCCGCTTTGATACAGCGTCGGGATCTCTCAAGAGCTGCGCCGACGAATGGCACCTTCTGCCTGGCGGCGTTGGTATCCGCTCATTTCATCGTAGTCGGTCACTCTGGGCGTAGTGCCGATCGACTTGCATCCAGAGCGCCGCGCACGCCAAGCGGATGAAGGCTCCGGACTGTTAGCTCCTGCTGGCGATTTGCGCCGACACGCGCGCAGGGCCGGAGGTGTTTGTGCTTCGGAGGTTGTCCGCCGTATTTGAACCTCCGCCCATCGCTGCGTTTACCTTTCGTTAACCATCAAGGCACACGGGTTCTCGAACGCCAACGCCTTGAGTGGGCTCGGACGGAGAATGATCAATGTTGCGGACCACCATCATCGGCGCGGCCGGCTCGTTGCTCCTCGCCGGATGTACGGCTGGTGCCGTACGACCCCTAGCGCCCGCTTCTACCCCGGTCGTGGAAGCGCCTTCCCGGACCGTTACCGGCTGGAAGCTATTTGCCTCGCCAGCGGACCAGGCGCGATTGGCCGACCTGCCCCGGCGCTTTGCCCAAGCCCGCGCCGCACTGCCGGCGAGCCTGAACAAGGCAGTTCAGGCCGAAGGCCCGCTGCTAGATCCGGCAGCCGCTGCGCCGCTGCCGCAATTGCCGCCGGGATCTTATCGTTGCCGACTGGTGCGGTTGGGCGGCGCTGCACGGTTCCGAACCTACCCGGCCGATTTCTGTTATGTTGACGCCGCCGATGATCGGCTCGCCTTCACGAAACAGACCGGATCCACCCTGCCCGAGGGCTATGTGTATTCAGATACGGCGACCAGTCAGGTGTTCCTTGGGACGATGCGTGCTGCAGGGGAGAAAGCCGGACGGGCCTATGGTGCCGACCCCTCTCGCGACTTGGTAGGCCTGGTCACAAGGGTCGCCCCGTTCCGGTGGCGGCTCGTGCTTGCGCATGCGGGACGCGACGCGGACATCGATCTGTACGAACTGGTGCCCGTGACGCCTGACGTGCCAGACACGCGCCCGCGCTCCTGATCGAGCGACTCGCCGGCGTCGACGTCAAGCTGGGTCAAGGTCCGGGGCAGCGGCTTGTCCGCGCGGAGCGCCATGAGGTCCATTGGCCAGTCATGTAGCCGGCCTGTCGATATGAGATCGGGACCGCCGACCTATGCGATTTTGATCGCCGCCCACGGCTCCAACGATCCGCTCGCGTTCTGGCTCGACCTCCCGCGCCTCTTGGATCGCCGTCCGCGGATCAGCCGCTGGCGTACCCACGGCCCTTATCCTCGCTCGGGGCTGACCGTCTGCGCCCGCCTATTCGGTTGCAAGCTGGCCATTCACAAATCACGCCAGACCCGATGCCGCTTGTCGGAGCCCTGGGGGATCTATCCTCACAGGGCGGAGATTTAGGCCATAGGGAAAGTCTTTAAAGCTGCGATCGGGCCGATGCGGGCGTCGATCATCGCTCAAAGCGACTTGCATCGCGGGCATGCGGGTCGACCAGCTTCCCGACCTAACCGCAACGAGCCCTGCAGCCTCCTCGCCGCTTTCGACACCTTGTCTGAGTAGCCAGCCCGGATCACTCGCCTGCGGAGGATACCCGGATCAACTTGCTGGCCGGCATATCGGCGCCATTCACGCCCAATTGGACCACTCCGTTCGCACTTGTGACCTGCTTGACCGTTCCGACGCTCTGAACGCTTACCGGGACCACAGTACCCGAAAGATCCGCACCCTGTATCGACAAGGAATAGCTGCCGGCCGGGGCTCGCTCACCGTTGGACAGCTTGCCGTCCCAAGTGAAACGGCCACTGGTTGCTGGATCGACGGGGCGAGTATCCACGACCTTGCCTGCAGAGTCGGTCACGGTTGCGAGCAGCGAGCCGACCGCGCGGTCAGCGGTGAAGGCCCATTGCGCGGGCGCCGCGGCGGACAGACCGGACACCTCCGAGTCAAACTGCGCCTCGCGACCGATGAAGGACGAGGACTGCGCCATATCTTGCGTCGTCAGGCGGCCAAGAATGTCCTTCAGCGTTCCCGTTTGCTGAATGGACTGCTCAACCTGGGAATATTGCACCAGCTGCTGTGTGTATTGCGCCGTATCCATCGGGTTCAGCGGGTCCTGGTTCTGCATCTGCGTCGTGAGCATCTTCAGGAACATGTTGAAATCAGCCGACGTCTTTGCAAGCGCGCCATTGCCGACGGCGGTGCCGACCGACGCATCGGAGCCAGTGTTTGCGGTAATGCTAGTCATGATGCGAAGTCCTTAAGCCATGAGATCGACGCGGCCGCTGGTGCGAAGCGCGCGGTAAACGGGTTCATCGGCCGGCGTATCGCCAGCATAGCCTCGCCCGCCGCTCTGTTGCTGGCGCCCACCGTCCTGCTGACTACCGTTACGCTGCCAGGCCTGACCGTCGCCGGTGCCGGCACGAGTGTCGAAACGGAAGCTTTGACCATCGGCGCGAACGCCCGCGTCGTTCAAGGCGCGGCCGAGATCGGCGCTGTCGCGCCGCAACAGGTCCAGCGCCGCGGGACGCTCAGCCGCAACTGTGGCCCGCAGCGTGCCTGCGTCGTCAAACGCGATCCGCACCTCTACCCGTCCCATTTCCGCCGGGTTGAGCCGAACGGTAAGCTCGCTGCTGCCATCAATGACGCGACGGGCGATGTGCACGCCCATTTCATGCCCGATACGGCCGCTCTGGGCAGTGACGCTCGGCATCTCCTGCGGCTTGACGGCATGGGCAGCAGCGGGCGCCGTCGCAAGCGGTGACGCGGCGTCGGTGCCGATGCGGACAGCTGGCGGCAACGCGGTAGGCGGCACCGCGGCTTCCTGGCGCGCGGCCGGGGCGGGAACAGTCGTCTGGGCGGCAAGTCGGTCGGCGAACCCGGTGTCAGGCGCGGCTTGGTCGTTGGCAGCTGCTGCGTCGCCGACGCCTGGCGCAATGGCGGTGCCGTCGGCCGCTGCTGCGCCGTCCGCGCCACGCGCAATGGCAGTCACGGCGGCTTGTGCTGTGCCGGCCGGCACGTCGCCAAGATTCCGGGGCGCTGCTGGCGAGAGACGGGGTGGGGCAGCAACGGAAGCGACTGGCACCACCACTAGAATCACTGGCGCCGGTTGGTTCGACGTGGCGGACGTGCCCGGAGCGTCAGCCGACACCTGATCATCCGTGACTGCTTCCGCAGTATCGCCGTCCTTAGAGGCATCCGACACATCGGCTGCGACCGCAGCCTGCAATGTCGAGATGGTTGGCGGGGGCGGAGCCGACGACTGGCCAGCCGGAGTCCCGACGGGCACAGAGGCTGCTCGATCAGCAGCAACTACATGAGCTGGCGTTTTGGCCGGGGCCGAACGACCCGGTTCAACGGCAGCCGTCGTCGGTTCAAGGACGTCGTCGTTGCCCTCCATCGCTATGGACGTCGCCAGATCTGGTTCAGCGAGTTCACCTTCCGGCAGTGCGCCGGGTACCAAAGGCGCGTTCGCATCGATTGGCGGGGGCGTGGTTGTGGCGGGGGGCGCAACAAGGCCCGTGGAGAGAAGCGCATCCATGCCCACGCCCTTCCCGGGCAACATCGGCGAGGCGGCGTTTGCGCCCGTGACGGGCTGCGCCGATCCCACCGACGCGTCCACACCGGCGATTGCTGCGCCCAGCGCCTGCCCGAAACCGCCTGTTGCCGGACTGGCGGAAGCACTCGCCGCCGGAGAAAGGCCGTTCGGCAGAAAGCTGGTCGGTGCAATCGTCATCGGCAGTCGGTTTCCTTGGACGCGGGATCAGTGGCCTTATCGATCATTATAGAACGCTTCCGGCACACGCGGTTCAGTTGATCGTCCCAAGAGCACGAATGCGGGCACGAGCATGGATTTCGTTCTGCGACAGGACCACGGTTGACGGACGCACCCGCTCGATGATTGACCGCACAAACGGTCGAATGGCGGGATTGGTGAGGAGGCAGGGGATTTCCCCGTTCCCCGCCAAACGGTCCAGCGTTTCGCGTACCGCGCCAATGAAGGCATGGAGACTGGAGGGCGCCATGGCGAGTTGGCGGTCGTCGCCCTGCCCCACGATGCTATCGGCAAACGCCGCGTCCCATTCACCCGAAAGGGTTACGATCGGGATCGAGCCATCCCTGGTCTGCTGGGCGGAAATCTGCCGGGCCAGACGGCCGCGCACATGTTCCGTCATCTGGGTCAGATTGGCCGTGAGCGGCGCGGCCTCGGCGATGCCTTCCAGGATTGTGGGGACATCGCGAATCGAAATGCCTTCCGCGAGCAGGTTCTGCAGGATCCGTTGCACGCCCGAGATGGAGATCTTGGACGGAACAATGTCACCGACCAACTTCTCCGACTCCTTGTGGACTTCGTTCAGCAGCTTTTGCGTTTCGGTATAGCTCAGCAGGTCGGCGATGTTGTCCTTCACCAGCTCGGTGACGTGAGTGGTGATGATCGTGCCGGCGTCCACCACCGTCAGGCCGCGAAACGCCGCTTCGTCCCGTGCGGCACGGTCGATCCACAGCGCCGGCAGATTGAACACCGGCTCGCGCGTTTGTTCGCCGGGAATACCCACGTCGTCGTCACCTGGATTGATCACAAGCAGCCGGTCGAGCCGGATCTCGCCACGCGCAGCCTCCGTCTCCTTGACGTATACGGCGTACTCGTTGGCCTTCAGCGCCATGTTGTCGATGATGCGCACCGACGGCAGGACAAACCCATATTCCACGGCCATCTGGCGGCGCAGTGCACGCACCTGGTCATCCAGGCGCGGCTCACGTTGGGAATCGTTGATGATGGGCAGCAACGCGTAGCCGATCTCGATGCGGATCGCGTCAATCGCCAGCGTACGCGAGATCGGCTCTTCCACGTCAGCTTCGGCGGCCGCGGCTGCGCTCTCGTCCGCATGGACCTGAAGCGTCCGGGCCTCGGCCTGCTTGCCCAGCTTCCAAGCAAGGAAGCCACTAGCCGCTGAAAAAAGAGCAAAGGGGGCGAACGGAAGTCCGGGGATCAGGGCCAGGGCGCCCATCAGGAACGCGACCATACCGAACGCCTTCGGGTAACGGCCGAGCTGCTCGCCTACCGCAGAACCCGTCTTCCCGGTGACGCCGCCCTTTGAGACCAGAAGGCCCGCGGCGGTGGACACGATCAGTGCCGGGATCTGGCTAACCAGACCGTCTCCGACCGTCAGCAGCGTATAGGTGTGAAACGCGTCACCAAACGGGACCCCGTGCACGGCCACGCCCATGATCAGGCCGACGAACACGTTGATGGCGGTGATCAGCAAAGCCGCGACCGCGTCGCCCTTCACGAACTTGGACGCGCCGTCCATGGCGCCATAAAAGCCGCTTTCGGCTTCCACCTCGGCACGGCGCTCGCGCGCCTGTATCTCGGTGATCATGCCAGCGGACAGGTCGGCGTCGATCGCCATCTGCTTGCCCGGCATGGAGTCGAGGCTGAAGCGCGCCGCGACCTCCGCGATACGGCCAGCGCCCTTGGTGATCACCACGAAATTGATGACGATCAGGATGGCGAAGATGGTGATGCCGATCACCGTATCGCCGCCGATCAGGAACTCACCAAAGGCGGCGATCACGCCGCCCGCTGCGTCCGCGCCCTCATGTCCATGCCCCAGGATCAACCGCGTGGACGCGATGTTGAGACCCAGACGCAGCATCGTCGCGATGAGCAGAATCGTTGGAAAGGCCGACAGCTGGAGCGGCTTTTCGATGAACAACGCGGTCATCAGGATCATCACCGAGACGGTGATCGAAAGCGCCAGCCCCAGGTCGAGCATCCAGCCCGGCATGGGCAGGATCAACATACCGATGATGCCCAGCACGCCGATCGCGAGCGCCATGTCGCGATTGGTGCCGATGCGCTGGAACAGCGAGTTCAGTTGGGGCGGCATGTTGATGCGTCCGTGAAGTCTTAGAGGGCAGGCGCGACGGGGATCCCCGCCTCGATGAAGCTTCTCAGCTTGTTGCGCATCGTGCGTACGGAGATACCGAGGATCATCGACGCGGAGGTCCGGTTGCCCTGGCAGCGCTCAAGCGTCTGAAGGATCAGCTCGCGCTCAACCTCCTCGACAGTGCGGCCAACAAGCGCCTCCACTTCCATGCGGCAGGCCCCCTCGGCCGGCGCCTCATGCTGCGAGCGAGCCACGATGCGCGCGCCATCGTTCAGTACGATCGCCTCGGGGCCGATGGTGGAGCCGGTGGCGAGGAGGAGCGCGCGGTGCGTTACGTTCTCCAGTTCCTGCACGTTGCCGGGCCATTCGTGCTCACCGAGCAGCGTCAGCGTCTCGCCAGCAAAGGGCCTTGGGACCAGTCCATGCGTCGCGGCCAGCCGCGCGGCCAGGTGACGTGCCAGCAACGGGATGTCGGCCGCGCGCTCGCGCAAGGGGGGCAGGCCGGCGCGAACGATGTTGAGGCGCGCGAACAGGTCGGCGCGAAAGCTGCCCTCGCCGACCATCGCCTGGAGGTCGCGGCGGGTGCTGGCGATCAGCCGAACGTCGGTCGAAACGATCGCGCCCCCAGCCACCCGGCGTGAACCGGCTTTATCGAGCGCCGCCAGAAGCTTGCCCTGAGCAACGGGCGCCAGGCAATCGACATCGGCCACGAACAGGGTTCCGCCGTTCGCTTCCTCGAAGCGACCAAGCCGGCGAGCGACTGCACCCGCAAAGGCACCGGCCTCATGGCCGAACAATTCGGCTTCGACCACCTCGGCGGCCACGCCAGCGCATTCCACCGCAAGGAACCGGCCGGGGCGGCCGGAGTACGCGTGGATGGCACGCGCCATCATTTCCTTGCCCGTGCCCGCTTCACCGCAGATCAGCACGGGTGCGCTGCTGTTCGCCAGCGACCGGGCAAAGGCGACGGCGTGCCGCAGGGCAGGATCTTCGCCGACCATCTCCACCGCGGGCGCCGGAACAACGGCGGTCAGCGCGGCGGCGATCAGCTCGGGATCGGGCGGCAGCGGCAGGTAATCGTGCGCGCCGGCTCGAATGGCTGCAACGGCCCGGTCAGCCGACGCATTGATGCCGCATGCCAGCACCGGGACGGCAAACCGTTCCGCCTTCAGCTGGGCCATTAGTTCCACTATATCCAGCTCCACATCAATCATCACCAGGCCGGCATGGCTGACGCGCAAGTGGGCCAGCGCCCCTGCAGGCGTGTCGGCCAGCGTCACCTCCGCGCCCGCGTCCCGCGCCATGCCGGCGGCGGTGCGGAACTCGGACCGGTGCGGGGCGCCTACCAGCAGCAGGCGAATAGGATCGGCCATCTCCATCACTCAGCGGTCTGGACGCACGATCTCAGTCAAGGTCACACCGAGTGAATGGTCGATCATGACCACCTCGCCTCGGGCGATCAGGCGATCATTGACGTAGATGTCGACCGGCTCGCCAACCCGCCGGTCCAGCTCAACCACGGTACCCTTCTTAAGACGAAGCAGCTCACCGATCGGCATGCGCGCGCGTCCAAGCACCGCCTGCACCTTTACCTGAACGTCGTGCACCGCTTCCAGACCGCGTGCGCCCTGCCCTTCCTCCGCGTGATCCGGCATGCCGAATTCGTCCAGCGAGATGCCTGAGCGATCAACAGCAGAGTCGGACGGAAGAAGATCGATGTCTTGGTTCATGGCGGGTTCCATTATGCGTTCATCCATTGGCGGATCACGGCCGCGGCCTCAGGGGGGCTGGCGCTGATCGCGTCGCCGATGCGCTTCAGGGCAGATGCCTTGATGCGGCCGTCGACCTGAGCCAGCGCGATCTCCTGATCGAGAAGTTGTACGTCAGCATGGCCCTGCTGCATCGCTTCCAGCCGCTGCAGCGCGTCTGCGTCACCGTCAGCAGCCTGCTCGGCGAGGGCCAGCATCTCAGGATTCTGAGAAGCGAGCAGGCCCTCGAGGGCGGCCGGTTCCGCCTCGGCAGCCGGGATCAGCTTGTAGCGGAACATCCGCAACGCGATCAGGGCGAAGATGCCTGCTGCCAGCACTTCCAGAAGGTTGATGATCTGACCGGGCGTCAGGGTAGAGAAGAAGCCGGTCTGCTTGTCGGCCAGGCTGTCGTCGCCCGCGAACTTCATGCTCTCCACGACCACGCTGTCGCCGCGCTCGCTGTCGATGCCAACGGCATTTTCCACCAGGCGCTGAATGCGCTGGATCTGCGGCTGCGGCAGGCCCTTGGCCCCGCCATCCACCATCACCGCAACCGACAGGCGGGTGATGTTGCCCGGCCCGCGCAGCTTCACGCTGTGCGTGCGGCTGTTGTCGAAGGTAGTGTCCTCGGAGTTCTGCTTCTGGGCGGCGTTGCGGGTGTTGCCGCCGCCGGCGCTTGCAGGTTGCCCCTGGTTCTCGGGAAGCTGGGTAGCGACACTGGCGAGTTCGGCCTTGGCATCGCTTTCGCTGTTCTGGTCCTGGCTTTCCACCGTGACCTGATGCGCAATCACCTGCTTATCGGGATCGAACACATCCGACTCTTCGCGCGTCTGGTCACGATCGATCTGCGCCGAAACTTCCGCGCGTACCTTGCCCTGCCCCAGGATGGGCTCCAGCAGCGCGACGATCTGGTCGCGCATCTTGCCTTCTACGGAGGTCTGGCGCTCGTCCGCTCCGCCACCGGAGGCACCCGCCTCGCCTGCCCGCGCCAGCAGAGCGCCGGTCTGATCGACGATCGACACCGACTCCGCCGAAAGCTCGGGAACAGATGACGCCACGAGATAACGAATGGACTCCACGGCTTCCCCGGACAGGCGGCCGCTGGTCTTTACGGTCACCGCGGCAGTGGCCTTGCGAGACTCGGTTGCGAACATGTCGCGTTCCGGCATGACGATATGCACCCGGGCGCTGCGCACGCCATCCAGGCTCTGGATCGAACGGGAGAGCTCGCCCTCGATCGCGCGGGTTTCGTTCATCTTGGCACGGCTGGCGGAAACGCCGAATGGCTCTTCCTCGTCGAGCACGTCATAGCCAATCTTGCCGCCAAGTTTCTCGCCGGCCATGTCCATGCGCAGCTGCGGCAGCTTGTCTTGCGGCGCCATGATGGACGTGCCGTCGGCCGACAACTGGAACGGCACATTCTGGCCCTTCAGCTTTTCGGCAATGGTTTGGGCGGCCGACGGATCAAGGTCGGTATACAGGAAGCCCATTTCCGAAGAGCCGCCGCGGAAGGCAAGGGCCGCCATGGCCACTAGCAGGACCGCAGCGACGCCGCCCATCATCATCAGTCGTCGTTGCCCGATCTGGGCGACGAAAGCTCGCAACTGGTCCAAAACAAACCCCGCATTGGTGACAGGGCCGCGAGCCCTTCTCCTGTTTTATAGGACGCCAATGGGCCGGCAGTTTCTGCCGCTAGGCATTTTTTGCCGTGCGGGCGTTCGGCCTGTCGCAAACAACAAACCCGCCGGGCGTAGCCGCGGCGGGTTTGCAGGGATCAGGGAGAAAGGCGGAGGTACCCGCACACGTCAGCTTGACGGTAGCAGGCTCTCCAGTTCCGCACGAACGACGGTCGCACGCTCGGCAGCTTCAAGCGTCAGGCCGCCCTGGTCCCATTCGATATGCGCATCTCCCGACAGCACATTGTCGTCAGGCACGACATGAAGGTTCAAGCGCCGCCGATCGCGGCTCTGCCGCTCGCCGACGAGCCTCTCCAGCTCCTCCACCAATGTCGGATGGACGCGCACCCAGACATCCTGACCACGCGCGACCTGCTTCAACACGCGGCCGATCGCCTCGTCGATGGCAAGGCTCGGATCATGGGCAATAGCGCGAGCCGCCAACATCTCGGCCGCGGCAAGTGCCACACCAGCAGCATCCTGAGTGGCGCGGGTGTTGATCTCCTCAATTCTCGCGTCGGTAAGTTCAAGTGTGGATTGGAACGCGTCAACGGCGGACAGCAGCGCGGCCTGAACCTCGCCACGCGCCTGGTTAAGGCCAGCATCGAAACCATCGGCCCGCGCCAGCGCCAATGCTGCCAGGTGATCGGCCCGCATCCGTTCCAGTTCGGCTTCCAACGAGACGATCTGCAGCTGAAGATCCTCGGCCCTGAGCGATGGGTCTGCCGCCGCTGGCATCGCGAAGATGCGGTCAAAGGCAAAGGGCCGGATGTTTAGCGATTGGTCCACAACTACCTCAGATGATCATCGCGTCTTCGCTGCGCGGATCGACGAGCATGATCTCGCCAGCATCCGCCAGCTGCTTTGCAAGACGCACCAGTACGTTCTGCGCGTCTTCGCAGTCGCGGGCCCGGACCGGCCCCATCGCGGACATGTCGTCGCGCATCAGCTTGGCCGACCGCTCGGTCATGGTACCAAAGAACAGCTGCTTCAGCTCGTCCGGTGCCCCCTTCAGCGCCAGCGCGATCTGTCGCTTGTCCGCCTGCTTGACGATCACGCCGATGGCCGCCGGCAACAGCGTGCCCAGGTCTTCGAACGTGAACATAAGCGAACGAATGCGCTCCGCTGCTTCCGGCGACCGATGGTCGAGTTCAGTCAACATCGCTTCTTCGGTCGACCGATCCATGGCGTTGAACACTTCCGCCATGGCTTCGTGCGGATCGCGGCGTTGCGCACGCGAAAGGTTGCTCATGAACTCGCTTTTAAGCGTTTGTTCGATCTGGATCAGCACATCCTTCTGCACAGGGTCCATGCGAAGCATACGCTGGATCACATCAACCGACAGGTCGCGTGGCAGTTCGGCGAGCACGCGCGCGGCATGATCGGCACGCAGTTTCGACAGGATCACTGCGACGGTCTGCGGATATTCGTTCTTGAGGTAAGAGGCGAGCACCGCTTCGCTGACATTGGACAGCTTGTCCCACATCGTCCGACCCGACGGACCGCGGATTTCCTCCATGATCTCCTTCAACCGGTCTTCCGGCACGACGCCGGAAAGCAGCCGTTCGGTGGATTCAAAGGATCCGTGCAGGGATGCCATGCTGGACACCTCGCCCGAAAACTGGACCAGAAGGTGCTCGACCACAGCCGAAGGAATACGGCCGAGCTGCGCGATGGTGGAGGACAGCTCCTTGATCTCGTCCACCGACAACTGTTCCCAGATTGGCGCGCCATGATCCTTGCCGAGCGCCAGCATCAGTGCAGCCGCACGCTGCGGACCGGAAAAGCGCTTCAGTTCGGGCGGTTCGGCGATCGGGGCCATCAGCGACATGGTAGACCAGGTCTCCTTGAGAGGAACTTAAAAGCCAGTGCGGCAACTGCGCCGAAAGAGCTTGTTTACACCTATTATAGGAGAGTGCCGGCAGAACGGCGGAAACGGACGGACACGATGGCAAATCTCTCAAGCAGCCTTGTTGGGCTGAGTATGCTGACGGGAAGCAACAGCTTCCTGACGTTCGGCGCGTCATCGTCGCCCGCCACCATGGACACGCGCGCCGTGCGATTGGCCAAGGCACTGTTCACCACCCCGGCCGCCACAGCGCCATGGCAGCAGGCGGCGCCGTCAACTTCAGTGTCCAGCCAGGTTTCCGCGATCCGCGCGATGAAGACGCTGATCGACAAGCCCGCGACCGGTAACGACGCGCTGCCCGGCGACGTGCAAACCGCCTTCACCAGCTACAAGGCGCTCGACCGGCTCCGCCTGCTGGCGGAGACAGCCACGGCCGCAACGACATCGTCGGCGCAACGGACACAGCTGAATGCGACATTCGCCAAGGGACTCGAGGACCTCAAAACATATCTGAGCACGGCCCCGTCCAGCCAGTTGACGCTGGCCTTTGGTGAGCCGGCACGCCGCGCAGAAAGCGTATCGGTTAAGGCGCCTGCCGGGCTCGTCACGACGGAGGTGGCGGGCAAGGGTATCTCTGACGCTCGCGATGCACCGCTGGCCGGGTTGACGGGCACCGAGCAATTCCGCGTCACGCTGTCCAGAACCACTGCGACCGACAGCGTTGTCGTGGACCTGACCGGAACTCAGCAGCCGCCGACGCTGGACAGTGTTGCCGCCGCCATCAACGCGGCCATTGCCGCCGTTCCGGCGCGTGACGCATCCGGCAACGTGGTGCTCGGCACCGACGGCAATCCTAAGCAGCGCTGGGAAGGCGTATCCTTTTCCGCTGACAAGGGCACCGGAAAGTGGGGCCTGCTGCTGAAAACCAATGGACTTGAACAGGTCTCGATCGACCAGGTCGGTGCACGCGACGCGGTGATGGTCGCCAGCGGCGTCACCGATGTGGACAGCCCCACTGCGACCCGGATCATGCGGATCGGTGACGCGGGCGGCACGATGAGCCGTTCGATGCTCGGCACGATCGCCGCGGTAGACAGGAACGCGACCGAAAAGGCGGAGATCATCGCGGCCGATAAGCCGGTCGCAACAACAACAAAGACGGCAGCCGCGCCCGCGCCGGCCCCGCAGGTTCTCGCCCCCACGACGGCCGCGGGCATCGCCACCGATGCGCAGGGTTTCAGCTATGTGGTCGGGACGACCAACGGCGACCTGGGCAGCAACAGATCAGACGGCGGAAACGACCTGGTTCTGCTGAAGCTGGACAGCGAGGGCCGGCAGGTTTGGCAGCGAAGCCTGGGGGCCGCCGGAACTGCCGAGGGGGCAGCGGTGACGATCGGGCCTGATGGCGACATCGTGGTCGCCGGCACGGTGACGGGCAGCTTTGATGGATCATCCAGCGACGGCGACATGCTGGTCGCCCGCTTCAACGCCAATGGCGACGAGAAGTTTGCCAAGCTGGTACGCTCGGCCGGCGCGGATAGCGCAGGAGCCGTCGCGGTCGGTGCAGACGGGTCGATCTTTGTCGGCGGGCAATCGTCCGGGGGCAACGGCGACGCATTCATCGCGCGCCTGAGCGCCACGGGCGCCCTGATGGAGCGCCGCACCATCGATAGTGGCAGCACGGACCGGGTCACCGCACTCGCAATCGACAATGACGGCCAACTCCTCGCCCTCACGCGTGAGGGGATGGGCTCTGTGCTTCGCCGGCTGGACTCGTCCAATCTCGCCAGCGATCTGTCCAACCTCAGCCTGGGCGCCAGCACCGACGCGCGTGCTATCGCCGTCGCGGCCGATGGTAGCATCGCGGTCGCGGGCGCTACGAGCGCCACAGTTGCAGGAACTCAGGTCAATGCTCCTAGTGGTGGTCGCGACGGCTTCGTGGCCCGGATCGATGCGGGCATGAGTGGTTCGGCGATCACCTATCTCGGCAGCGCAGGAGATGACCAGGTCGACAGTGTCACCTTCCTGAACGGCGACATCTATGCTGGCGGACGCACTACCGGTAGCCTGAACGGCAATCGGCAGGGGACGGTGGATGGCTTTGTCAGCCGCATCGACCCGGGCAATGGCGCGGTCGAAAACACCAGCCAGTTCGGTCAATCGGGCCTTCGCAGCGAGCCGGTTCGGGTGTCGGGCGCATCAGGAGGCGATACCGTCCTGGGCGCGCTGGGTCTGCACCGTGGCGCGCTTACCGCGGTGGACTCCGCAAAGCTGGTGGCGCAGACCTCGTTGCGGCCGGGGGATGAGTTTTCCATCCGCGTTGGTGATGGGGCGGTACGTAAGTTCACCGTTACCGCCGACGACACGCTGACGACCCTTGCCGACCGGATCCGCGCCATCACTGGAAAAAAGGCAACAGTCTCCACGCCCAAGAGCGGGGACGGCAATGTCCTGCGCATCGAGCCCGTGGCGGGCACGTCCATCCAGTTCATCGCCGGACCCGACGGCAAGGATGCGCTGACGAAGCTCGGCCTGCCCGAAGCGCGGGTCACCGTTCCCGTCACGACTACGGCCAAGACCCCAGCTGTTACGCCGGGCGGACGCTACGGCCTGGATCTGTCAGAAGCATTGGGGATCACAACAGCCGACGACGCCAAGGTCGCGCTTGGCCGCATAAAGCAGGCGCTGTCGATGACCCAAACCGGTTTTCGCTCTCTATATTGGGATGATATCAAGGCGGCGCGCGTCAACGGAGGTGTGACGGGCGCGGGCACCAACTCGCGAGAGGCGGCACAGATGGCCAACTACCAAGCGGCGCTTGATCGCCTCTCCAGCAGCCAAGCCTCAAGCGGCTTATTGGGATTCTGATCCGATGTCTTCAACTCTTCCAGCTTTGATGAACGGCATCGGCCGCGAGATGAAACATCTCGCCGAGCGGCAGCGCGTGCTGGCGCAGAATATCGCCAACAGCGAAACGCCCGGCTACAAATCGCGCGAAGTTGAAGCGCCTGACTTCAGTGACCTTCTTGCTCAGCAGGGCCAGTCCGGCGTGCCAAGTGTTGCGCGTCCACAGGTCCAGATCACCAGCGGCATGTCCGCCCTGGGAGCACGGCCGATCCAGGCGGGCAATATCGTGATGGACAAGGACATCTCGGAAACAAAGCCCGATGGCAACAACGTGACGCTGGAAGACCAGTTGCTGCGCATGAGCAAGGTGCAGGCTGATTTCACAGCCATGACGAACCTTTATCGCAAGCAGCAGTCGCTCTTGAAGACGGCCCTAGGTCGCGGTTGAGCGCAGGGGTGGCAGAAGATCTGCCGCCTCGCCTAAATCGCATCTTGTGAAACGGGCGGAGCCGCTGCCCCGCCCTTCTTTTTATACCCGCATCTCGTGCTTCGCGAGTTCGACTCGCACCCGCACTTCGATTTCGCTGGCCAGCGCGGCCAGCTGCGGGTTCTCTGGCGCCTGAAAGCTTTCCGACCACTCAACGAGCTCTTCGACCAGCTCGGGCTCGAGCGCGCCGGCAAGCAATTTGGCATGCAGCCGCTCCAGCAGCGCCAGGCCGCGGTTCGTTGCTTCGGCCATCTTGCGGCGCCGTTCCACCAGTGGCTCCGCCGCGGCAAGCGCCACCAACATCTCGACTGACGTGGCCGGCTGCGCCAGTGGAGCGACGGTCGGCGGCAGGGCCGCGCCAGCGCGTGTCTCCACGACCTTTACGGCGCTGGTGAAATCCTCGCCTGCCTTGGCGAGCGCTGCAAGCAAGCCTTGCTGCATGGCGGGAGGCAACCCGGCGATCCGCATTTTATCTCCTCAACCCGCCCGGCCGGGGGCCCTAATCACTCTATAAGAGAAGCAAGGCAATTTTCCACGAAAGCCCGCGCGAATATGCATGTTCGACTTCTTTGGATCGCGTTGATGGCGTTTTCGGCACTATGGGGGGCCAGCCCCGCAAGTGCCGGTAACCGCATCAAAGACATCGTCGACGTCGAGAACGTCCGCCCGAACCAGCTTGTCGGCTATGGCTTGGTGGTCGGCCTTCCGGGCACGGGCGACCGCATCCGCAATGCCCCGTTCACCGAGGAATCGCTGCAAGCGATGCTGGAGCGAATGGGCGTCAACGTCCGTGGCTCGCAGATGCGGACGCAAAACGTCGCTGCCGTGTCCGTCACGGCGACGATGCCGCCGTTCGCGCGTGCCGGATCCCGTATCGACGTGCAGGTTTCCGCGATTGGCGACGCGACCAGCCTTCAGGGTGGCACGCTGGTGATCTCATCATTGCGCGCGCTGGACGGGGAAATCTACGCCGTTGCGCAAGGGCCGGTCGCTGTTTCCGGCTTCCGCGCACAAGGCGCCGCGGCAAGCGTCAGCCGGGGCGTTTCCACCTCGGCCCGCATTGCCGGCGGCGCGATTGTCGAGCGCGAAGTACCCTTCGCACTGCGGTCCTCCACCAGTTTAAAGCTGGCCCTGAAAAACCCCGACTTTACCACTGCCGGTCGGGTCGCCGCCGCGATCAACAACCGCTTTCCCGGTGCGGCGCAGGTGCTCGACCCTGCAACGGTGCAGATCGCCCCGGTTGGTGGCGTCACCGGTGGCGTGGTGGACCTTTTCGCGCAGGTCGAGAACTTCGCGGTCGAGGTCGACCAACCGGCGCGCATTGTCATCAACGAGGCGTCCGGCACTGTGGTAATGGGCGCCGACGTGCGGATCAGCCCGGTCGCGATCGCACAGGGCGGTCTGACCATCAGCGTGACTGAAGCGCCGCAAGTGTCACAGCCCGCACCCCTGTCGCAGGGGCAGACCACGGTGGTGCCTCGCACCCAGGTTTCGGTGGACGACGGCGGCGGTGCCTCTCTGGCGATGGTTGGCACGGGCGCGTCGCTCCGCTCGCTGATCAGCGGCCTCAACGCCCTGGGTGTCAGCCCACGCGACCTCATCACCATTCTCCAGGCAATCAAGACGGCCGGCGCCCTTCAGGCCGACATCGAGGTACAATGATACGCGAGATCGCCACCCCTTCGCCCGCGCTGCCGACCGGCCCGCGCCTTCCCTCGGTCAATGCCGCAACCGCCAACAAGGGCACGGCCGCGGCGACCAAGACAGCGCGCGAGTTCGAAGCCGTGTTTGTTGGGCAGATGACGCAGATGATGATGGAAACCGCCACGCCGGACGGCGAGTTCTCCGGCGGCCATGGCGAGGAGATGTTCCGCGGGGTGCTCGCCGAGAAGCTTGGAACGGCGATCAGCCAGCGCGGCGGGATCGGCCTCGCTCCCATGGTGCTCAACCAGATAATCAAGCTGCAAGGAGGGCAGGCATGACTGACATCCTCGACACCGTTCTTTCCCTCACCGCGTTGATGGAGGAGGAGAGCGATCGTCTGACCAAGCCCGGCCTTCATCGCGACATTGAAGAATGTTCTGCCGCGAAGGTGCGCCTGGTGGGTTTGCTGGACCAGGAGATGGCCCGCCGCAACCGGGAGAACCCCGACTGGCTGCGCGAACTGGAGCCCGAACTACGCCAGCGGCTATGTGCAGCAATCGCCGCCTTGCTTGATACAGCCTCCGTCAACGCCGACGTGATCAGCCGTCAAATTGCGCTATCCGCCGAGATGATCAGCGCGGTGGCCGCTGAAGTGCAGCGCCTTACGGGCACGACGAGAGCTACCTACGGTGCGGACGGTGGCATGTCTCAGACTGCTCAAGCTACGCCGATCGCGCTCAACACGCGACTTTGACCTTAGCCGCGCTCTTATCGTCGGCCTCGGGTTGCAGCGTTGTTCGCAACAGCCGGCGCGCGCGGAAAGATGATCGAGGCCGCGAGACAAAAAAGCAGAGACCCACGGCGGCGATTGTGGCGGCAAAGCGCCGCCAGCCGCCGGGGAGCCCGACGATGGTGTCGCAGAAGCGACCCTCGGCAGCCGATTGTCGCTTCTGACAAGCTTAGCAGAGATAAGCCTTCGCCAATGCCGGGCTCGATGTCCCTGGCGAGAGGCGGCCTGGGCCAGTTGGCAGTGAGGCGCCTGCGAGCAGTCGCTTCGCGATAGCCATGTTACTTGCTCTCGCCGGCGCCCGTTCGCCGCCCTCGGCCTGCGCCCACGCATGCCGAGCCACGGCGCCGTTTCCGCATCTGCCAGATAAAATTTCGAGCATATACCGCTGGTCAGACGCTCGGCCGCCCGCGTTACATCACTCGCAATTCGAGGATGAGCTACGCGCCTGCAAAAGTCGCATGATCCATGACGGTTCTGGGTCCAGCGCTTGCACCCGCCAAGCCGTATCAACAAAGGAACGAGGGCAAGCAGGGAACCTGCGGGCTTGGCGTTGGCGATGTCGTCTGAGCCTGGATACAAGCCACCCTATCCCTGGTGAGTGATCCTGTCGCGAGATGAGCAACAGCGGACGTGGGCTGCAGCTGGGATTTGCCGTCGGCAGGCCCATGACATCTTGGATCGAACAGCCCGGTGTATCACGGGTACCGTATAGTGCTGCCGAAGTTCGCCGCGACGCCGACGTTTCGTGAATTGATTTGCGACGCGCTGCCCTCTGCCCAGCCGACGCTCTTGAGTCATCCTGCTGCAGCCCAACCAAGCACCCTTGTGTTGTCGCTGAACCGGTAAAGCCTGACGCTGTCGCGGGTTCAGGCCTTAGGAAGCCTGAACCTCGACGTTCTAAACCGTCGTTTGCCGGCTTGAGGGCAGCAGCTCGCCGCGCCCCACACATGGCGTCCCCTGGTTGCTAGCCTGACGGTCTAGCGCACGGACGTGCGCCAGCACCAGGCAGAGCTCAGCGTAAAGCCTGTCCCAGAAGGTCGCTGGTACTTGGAATGGGCGTTCCAGCCCGGCCTGGATCAAGGCGATCGCTGGCCGTGGAGCGCGTGCGAGCCGGATGCGGGTGGTGCATTCGCCATCGGTACATTCATCGGGCAGGTCCTGGTCGCCGGCGACGCGGGCAGCCATGATGTACCCCCACAACAGCTCCACGCCATAAACGTCGAGCACCGCGCGCGCGCTACCGCGAAGGTTGGGTCGTTCCAGCACGACCCTCCCACCCTGCGGCTGAGACTCGATGGCAATTCTTAGGCGACCGCCCAGTGAATCGGTGATCTCCCTGACCCTTGCGAACAACAACGCCTCCTCTTTGTTTCATTATAGGAGGTGCGCAGTGCCCAAGGCCTGCCCGGACAAGGAAAAGGTAAGAAAGGCTTCACCATCGCCTGGACTGACGATCCAGCCGTACGCAAAGAAGCCGGAACGGTTTCCCGTTCCGGCTTCCAAGTGCGACCCCACCCGGGTTGGGGATGCGGGCGGGGCCCGCATGCCCTTAACGGAAGAGCGAAGTGATCGACTGAGGCGCCTGGTTGGCGATCGACAGAGCCTGCACACCAAGCTGCTGCTTGACCTGCAGAGCCTGCAGCTTCGCCGACTCCTTGGCGAGGTCGGCGTCGACCATGTTGCCGATACCAGCCTCGATCACGTCGCTCAGCTTGCTGTTGAAGCTCAGCTGACCGTCGATCTTGCGCGACGCAGAACCCAGATCGCTGAGGCTCGACCGGACTTCCCCGGCAAAGGTCTTCAGCGTTCCCATCAGGGTGTCGGCTTCTGCACCGCTAGCCAGGGTGATGTCTGCGCCAACTGCCTTACCAAAACCGGTCGCCGCCTTCGCGGTGTAGTCCTGGTTGGCAACCGTCAGGGTGCCCGAAGCTCCGGTCGACGACAGCGACTGCAGCGCGGAAACCTTGCCGGAGTCGGTGGTGTCGCCCTTCAGCAGGTTGGTGCCGTTGAAGCTGGAGGACTCGATGACCGTCTCGACCTGCTGCTTGAGAGCATTCAGGTCCTTCGTGATCGCCGCCCGGCTGTTGCTGTCGATGCCGGTGTCCGACGCTTCCTTCGCCTTGGACTGCATCTGGTTGAGCAGGTCGGAAACCTGCTCGGCACCAGCAACGGCCACATCGGTGGTGCTCTTCGCACGGTTGAGCGACGAGCTCACCGCCGACAGTTCACCCATGTCGCCACGCAGCTTCTGCGCAACAGTGTACTTGGCCGAGTCATCCTTGGTCGAGCTTACGTTCAGGCCGGTGTTGATGCGGCTCTGAACCTGGGCCAGACCCTTGGTCGTGCTGTTCAGGCTCTGGAGAGCTGCCATCGCGCCGACGTTGGTGTTGACTGACATTGCCATGGTAATTTCCTTCTGGATTGTAAACCGCTTCTGCGGTCATGGGCCAGATCGCTGGCCCTCGACCGGCCGCCCCTGCGGCCTGTGATTACATCATGGGAAGAAAATCGACCGGGTGAGCGTATTGCGCACTTTTTTTGTTAGTTAACAGGCAGTTAACTACGATTAAGCCTTTCCGACCTGCCAAACGAGATCGGGCGCCGCGGGGTGTCCCGCGGCGCCCGACATGGCATATGACTGGCCTGGGGTGGGCCTCAGAACGGAAACAGCGCGTCGTAGATCTGCTGCCCCCAGCGTGCCTGCTGCGCGCTGCTAAGCTGCCCTCTCCCACCATAGCTGATCCGCGCTTCCGCAATCTGGCTGTGAAGAATCGAGTTGTTTCGCGCGATGTCCTGCGGACGAACGACGCCCGTCACG
Organism: Sphingomonas aerophila; assembly: GCF_014199305.1. GTDB lineage: Bacteria > Pseudomonadota > Alphaproteobacteria > Sphingomonadales > Sphingomonadaceae > Sphingomonas > Sphingomonas aerophila. The sequence continues at coordinate 470,975 of NZ_JACIJK010000001.1, read as the reverse complement.
ATCAGCTCCCGCAGCTCAAAGTTCACCCGAACCTCCTGCCGCCCGCGGATCACAAGATTACCGTTCGGCAAAACGTTCGTGACGATCGCCGACATGGTCATGTTGATCGTTTCGCTTCGGCTGATGTTGCCGCCGCCGCTGCTCTTGGAATCGGAACTGGTGTTGGCAAGGTTGGCGCCATTACCCGGCAGGAGCTTTTCCAGCCCCAGCAGCGACGCGACACTGGCATTCTCAGACCCCGTTCGCGTGCGAGAGCTGCTGTTGCCAACCTCCGCCCGGTCGGCGACGTTGATACGGATCGTCAAAATGTCGCCGACGCGGGACGCGCGCTGGTCGCTCAGGAACGACCCGGCGCCCGCCCGGAACAGCGATGCGCTGGGTGCCTGCACCACTCCCGCAGGAGTAGCCGTCTCCCGCCGCTGGGCAGAGCCGGACTCGCCAAGCGAACGTTCCAGAAAGGGCGCCTCGACCTGACCGACCTCCGTCAGCGGCGGTGCCTTGCCCACTGCCTTAAGGCGCCCCACCGCACCGCAACCGGACAAAGTGGCGGCCGACGCAGTGACAAGCGCCAGGGCAACGATCTTCTTCATGGGATAACTACTCCGCTGAACGGTCAAGGCGCGACGACGCGCACGGCGTCCGGCCCGTCAACGACACCGTCGAGGGTGCGATTGGTGGAGGTGGTGACCACGCGGACATGGTCCCCGGCGCCGGCACTCGCCAGCGCGCGTCCCTGTGTGGCAATCGACAGTCCGCCCGAACGGATGGTGATGGAAACGGGCTCCCCGCGCCGGACCAGCCGGGGGGCGACCACGTCGGTCGGCCGCAACACCGTGCCTGCCGGCAACGTGCGCGCTGCCTCCCGCCCAATCGCGTCGGCAACGGCGAGAGCATTGCGGGCCTGCGCCGCCGAACGCTCTTCGTCGGTGAAGTCATCCCGCCCCAGCACCTCTCCGCGAGGTACGGCGCGGGCCAGCACGGGGACTTCCACAACGGCAGCGCGCGCCTGTGCGACAGCTGGCACAGGCGCCAGTCCGACCGCCAGCGCCGCAATGACGGCGAAACGGCTCAACGCAGCTGACTCGTTGTGGACAGCATCTCGTCCGCCGTTTTCACGACGCGGCTGTTCATCTCATAAGCGCGCTGCGCAGTGATGAGCGCGGTGATCTCGGCAACCGGATTGACGTTCGACGCTTCAACAAAGCCCTGCTGCAGCGTGCCCAGCCCAGGATCACCCGGCGAGGCCACGGTCGCTTGGCCCGATGACGCGGTTTCCAGGAACAGGTTTCCGCCCTGCGCTTCCAGCCCGGCTTCGTTCACGAAGGTTGCGAGTTGAAGCTGGCCAACCGTCTGCATCTCGGGCGCGCCAGCGGTCTTGATCTGCACTTGTCCGGTCTTGGAGATGGACACGTCCACTGCGTCCTGCGGGACCGTGATGCCGGGCTGGACCGGATAACCGTCTGGCGTGACGATCTCACCCTGGTCGGACAGCTGAAACGCACCGTCGCGGGTGTAAGCGGTCTCGCCGCTCGGCATGGTGACCTGGAAATAGCCGCGGCCCTGGATGCCAAGGTCGTAGCGGTTATCGGTCTGCTGCAGAGCGCCTTGCTCGTTGATGCGGTAGATTCCGCCGGTCTTAACGCCCAGGCCGATCTGGATGCCGGTCGGCACCTTTGTGTCAGGGCCGGTCGAGGCACCTGGCCGCGACACGTTCTGATAAAGAAGGTCCTGGAACTCGGCCCGCTGGCGCTTGAAGCCGGTCGTGTTCATGTTCGCGATGTTGTGCGAGATGGTGTCGACGTTGGTCTGTTGGGCCAGCATGCCGGTGCTGGCAGTGGATAGACAGCGCATGGCTTACCTTTCGATTGGATGGGTGAAGTTATGAGGATCAGGTGAAGCGGCCGAGCCGGTCGATTGCGTTCTTGCGCATGTCGGACAGGCTCTGGTTCATTTGCACGCTGGTCTGATAAGCGCGCAGGATCTCAACCATCGAAGTAGTCTCGACGATCGGTTGCACGTTGGAGCTCTCGATACCGCCTGAGCGAAGCTTGGTTTCCGAACTCGCCAGCTCGCGACCGTTTTGCGCATCGAAAAGGCCATCACCGCGTGGATCCACGCCGCGTTCGTCGTCGAACACGGTTACCGCAATGCGACCCAGCGGACCGCTTCGCCCCATCACCGTGCCGTCAGCGATGACGGTCAATCCAGCCTGCTCCTCTGGAGGCACGTTGATGGGCTTGCCGCCCTCGCCCAGAAGGCGCTGGCCGCCGGCTGTTATCAGGTCGCCGCTGTCCGACACCTTCATATAGCCTGCGCGCGTATAGGCCGTGCCGCCCTCAGGCGTTTCCACGGCCAAGTAACCCGGTCCGTCGATCATCACGTCGAGCGGGTTGCCGGTCGCTTCGAAGCTGCCGGCGGCCGTGTCGTGGATCTGGCCGAAATCGAGCACGAACGAGGTCTGCTTGGCGTCAGGCACCATCGCCTTGTCGGCCCGCTCAACAAATTCGCGGAAAACAGGCTGCTCGCGCTTGAAGCCAGCCGTGCTCATGTTCGCCATGTTGTTGGCCGCCACGTCCAGCTTTCGCCGAAGCGCCTGTTCGTGGCTCAGCAGCACATAGGAGGAGATGTCCATCCGGAGCCTTCTGGAAAAATTCGTTTTCGCTGCGACTAGGCAAAAACTGCCCGCTCGCCCCTCTATAATAGAATGGAAATCGCGGGGCGGGTTCGCTCCGGAGCAAAATCAACGGCCTGCAGCGCAGGTGGCGAAAGAGGCGAAGACGCAGTGGCGAAAGACAAGCAAGTCAGCACGGACGTGGTTGGCGGGGCCGCAGATGCCGCCGAAGCCAAGCCGAACAAGCGCAAGCGGATGATCATCGCTGCCGCGGCCGGCGTATTGCTGCTCGGCGGCGGCGGCGGCGCCTATGCGTTCATGGGTGGCAAGGACGCCGAGGCCGCCGACACCGCCGAGGCTGACCATGGTGAAGCCGCCAAGGAGGAAGGCGGCCATGGCGAAGGGGGCGCCGACCAGTTCGTCGACGTGCCAGCCATGGTCGTCAATCTGCGCAATGCAGATGGCGGGACCCACTTCATCAAGCTGCATTTCATGCTGGTCCCTGGCGCAAAGGCTACGCCCGACACACTGACCGGCAAACTGCCGCTGCTCCTGGATGCCTATCAACCATTCCTTCGCGAGCTTCGACCCGAGGATCTGGCGGGCTCCGCCGCGGTGTTTCGCATCAAGGAAGAGATGCTGGTTCGCGCCAACTCCACGCTGGGCACCGGCTATGTGAAAGACGTTCTCATTCAGGACCTTGTTCAGCAATGAGCGACGACTTCGACGATTTCGCCTTGCCCGATCCGCCGGTGATGGCGATGGGCAGCGATGCGACTTTCGACCAGGCGGGCATTGACGCACTGTTCGGCGATCTGAGTGCTCCGACACCCACAAAGGTCGGCGTAAAGGCGGTTATCGAGTCCAACGTCATCAGCCACGAACGGCTGCCGATGCTGGAAGTCGTCTATGACCGCATGGTCCGCACTTTTGCGACCTCCATGCGCAATCTGACATCGGACGCGATCGACGTCAGCCTGGAGGAGATCAGCACCATTCGCTTCGGCGACTTCATGAGCCGGGTGATGCTGCCGGCCATGATTGGCGTGTTCAGGGTCGAGGAATGGGAAAACTATGGCCTGATATCGGTCGACTCCGGCCTGATCTACGCAGTTGTAGATGCCTTGCTGGGCGGCCGCCGCAGCGCGGCGCCGCTGGTGATCGATGGGCGCGGTTTCACCAGCATCGAGACGGGCCTGGTCGCCCGGATGCTTGAGCTCGCGTTGTCGGACATGAGCGCGGCAATGATGCCGATCACGCCCAACACCATGAAGCTGGAGCGGATCGAGACCAGCCCCCGCTTCGCCGCGATTGCCACCCCGACCAATATCTGCGCGGTGGCGACGTTCCGCGTCGACATGGAGGGCCGCGGCGGCAAGTTCAGCGTGCTGCTGCCCTATGCCACGATCGAGCCGGTGCGCCATCAGCTTGGCCAGCGGTTCATGGGTGAGAAGTTCGCGGGCGACAATGTATGGGAAGCGCATATGGCGTCGGAGATCCGCAACACCCAAGTCATGGTGGACGTGGTGATGGGCGAGGAGTTGCTGACGCTTCAGCAGATCAGCGAGTTCAAGGTCGGCGACACGGTTACTCTTCACCAAAGCCCCAATGACGCACTCAAACTTCAATGCGGCGGTGTTACTTTGGGCCGCGCTCATATCGGCCAGCGCCGCAACAACATCGCAATCCGCCTTGTCGCGGACCTTGCCAAGGAAATCCGGGCATGAATTTCGCCGTGATCACCAACATCCTCACCATGGCACTGTGCATCGCCGTGCTGGTACAGAGCGTTCGCATGATGCGGTCGCTGAAAGCTGTAAAGGAAGGCGCGCTGACCGATGTAGTCACTGCCCTTGACCGATCCACTGTTCAGGCGCGTTCCGTCCTGTCGGAGCTAAAGGCAGCTTTGGTGGAGTGTGCCGGGAACGCCCGCGTTCTAAACGAGGGCAAGAGCATGGCCGACGAGCTGGGCGTGATGATCGAGATCGCGAACAACACCGCCGAACGTCTTGTACAGGCAGCCGCCGACGCCAATCGGGCCAGCATCGCAGACGGCGCTGAAGCCGACGCGGATGCCAGTGAAGACGCAAAGGTGGCGGCATGATCGGTCGACCCTCGCTCCTGGCGCTCACCGCCGCTGTCGCGGCAGCCTCGGCCATTGCCAATGGGGTCAGCGCGGCATCTCCAACGGACGCCGGCATTGAAGCGTCGCAGACGCGGCTAGGCGTCGCTATAGACCACGACCTCGACTCTCGCGATCGTGCGGCCGCCCAGCGCAATCGTGCGCTTGACCTTCGCGAGCAGGCGACGCGCGCTGCCGAAGCACGCCTGAAAGCCGATCTCGATGCCCGGCAACAGGCAAACGCGGCCGCCGCTCAACCCCAGAGCCGCAGCAACAACCGCGCGGAAGAACAAACGGACCAGTTCGATGACCTGGCGCGCATCTATCAGGCGATGAAGCCCGCCCAGGCAGCGGTCGTATTTGAGCGTCTCGACCTTTATGTTCAGATGAAGGTGGCGCAGAAAATGCGCGAGCGTTCCACCGCCATGATCCTGGGTGCGATGACACCGAAGGGCGCTGCGGCGTTGAGCATGGCGTTGGCACGGCGCGGGGCGGTCTCGTCACCGCCGCCGCGTCAAATCGCAGCTCGCCCCTGACCTGGGCATTGGTGCACGTCGCCTGAACTCCGGCCTTGAAAGCGAGCAGGGGCCGGTCAGCCATGCAACTCAGCGCAATGGCATATGAGGGGCCGGCCAAGCAGCCCTCTCCGCGCGCGGGCTGGCCATCGGTGAAGGGGCGCGGCGCAACATCGTTCAGCGTACGCTTCCCTGACCAGGCCCGCCCGGCGCACCGCTGACGGGCAACGGTTGCGGCCTGAACTGTCGGCAAATCTCCTCCCGCGCTACACCGTGGCTGGACTAAACGCTTCGCGTCGTCAGCTAAGGCACTTTGGCGACTGAGGGATCGCGCGGTTTGTTGTTAGTCATAACGACGGTCCCATGCACGTAACCGGTGATCCAGGACGGCCTGAATCCAGGCGGGTTCGCTTGATGGCGCCGCAACACTGCCAGCAATTCGCAGAGTGCTGGCAAGTGCGGCGACATCGGCCCGACTCTCATCATGCGCTCGTTCGCGAGCTTCGACCTGATGCCAAAAATGGTTGGAGCGCGCGGCTGTGCAGGGATGCGATTGCGCCCGCGAAGTGAGGCACCGGTGGGGAAACGCGACTTTAGATAGCTCCGCTGCGCTGCGGTGGAACGGCCGGGACTTGGCTCACGCCGGATCGCACACCAACACCTGCCCCATGAACAATCAGGCGCGGACCGCCATCACCTTGACCAGCAGCACGCGCGCTACCCGGGGGTCTTGCGCCTTCAACGCAGCCGTCATGTCCGATGCAAGCCGGCCCGCATCGACCGGCATCATGGGCGAAGCATAAAGTCGCGCGAACTCGATGCCCGCGCTGAGCGATGCGGCACGCAGAAGCGGAGCCTTTGCTGTCAGCTCATGCGCGGCGGCCTCGTCCTTTGCCTCGATGACGATCTGGTACCGCAAGATACCGTCGGTGCGCGTGCCATCGACGATCGGTACGCTCATCTCATCCATCGTGACCAGATGCACGCCGCTGTCGCCCCCGGAGGCAAACGCGGTTGCAGTCGGCACGACCAGCGAGGAAGCTAGGGCAAGACGGACAAGGTTTCGCATCAATGGCTCCGGCAACTCTGCACGGGCGCCGAACCAACGGGCGCCTTTCCTCTATAATAGAAGAATAGTCTTCTTTTCGGGACAAATGATGAGCCAGGATCAGAAACCCGGACGCATGCGCGTCGTCAGCGGCGGCACCATTGCTGCCGCGCCCGTGCCCCAGCGCCGGCGGGGCGATGGCGCTAATGCGGTCACAGTAGCAAATGAGGGCGGGCGTGTAGCCGCCCCGGCCGGCGCGGTGCCCGCCCGGACCGGAAGGGCGGGGCTGATGCTCGCCATTTTGTTCCTGGCGAGTTGCGCAATCGGCGGGGCGGCGCTGCCGCTGCTGGGCCTGCTGTAATGGCGAAGATTGAACCTATTCTCCTGCTGGTCGCTGCCGTCATGCCAGCGGGACATGCAACGCCAGCGGACGTGCGGACCGCCGCCGTCCAGTCGTCAAGCGATGCCTTCTCCAACGTTGCGCCGACCACAATGGCAGTTGCGTCCGCACCGGCGTCAGCCCACGCTCGCTTTCCCGGATTCGCCGCCCAGCTTGCCGAGCAGCCCACGCTTTCGGGGCCAAACGCCTGGCCCGTTCTGACCTATGACAAAGCGTGGTCGGCGCTTGCCAGCGCTGCGTCCGACGGGCGGCAGCAAGCGCGCTGGAACTATGTCCGCAGTCTGATCGGGCAGGGTCTGGGCGCGGAAGCGCTCAGCGTGCTTGACGTGATGAAGAGCGACGATCCCGATCTGGCGCTGGTGGACAGCTGGCAGCTTGCCCGGGGCGCCGCCCTGACTCAGCTCGGTCGCTATGCTGACGCACTGAATGCGCTCGGTGGGGCCGCCCTGACCACCAATGCAGAGGCATGCGCGTGGCGGATGCGAAGCATGGGAGAGGCGGGGCTCGCCGGCCCCGCCCTGTCGCAGGTAAACGGTGCTCTTCCTGCCATAAACGCACGCACCGTTCGGGAGCGCGCTCCCTTTGTTCTTGCCGCGTCGCGCGCAGCGTTGGCCGCCAACATGCCTGCGCAGGCGGTTCAATGGCTCGCCCAGCTCCGCGACCGCGACCCTGCCGCCAATCTCCTTCGGGGCCGCGCCTATCTTGCCCTGGGTAAGATGCAGGAAGCTCGGCTCCGCCTTGACCGCGTGGGCCTGAGCGGCACGGCCGAAGAGCAGATGGACGCGAAGCTTAGCGCGCTTGAAGGCGCGGTCGCCTCCAAGACACTGGCCCCGGCAAGCGCCTTGAAGCAGCTCGACCATATCCGCTTCGCCTGGCGCGGCGGTGATATCGAGAAGCGAGCGCTCCTCATGACAGCTCAGCTCAGCGCCGGTGCGCATTATACCGCTCGGTCGCTGTCGGCCGGTGCCGCATTGTTCCGTTACTTCCGCCTGGGTACGGAAGCGGCCCCGACGCTTGCAGCCCTACGGGCGCAATTCACCGCCTCCCTTGCTCCTGGCAGCGGCGTGCCGCTCGACAAGGCCGCGGGGCTTTATTGGGAGTTCCGCGATCTTGCCCCGGCCGGTGGGGAAGGCGATCTCCTGGTCAACAACCTCGCAAGTCGGTTGCAGGCCGCCGGCCTGTACGCGCGCGCCGCGGAACTGCTGCAATATCAGATGACCGCGCGAGCCCAGGACATCGCGCAAGGGCCGTTGTCGGTCCGGGTTGCCAGCCTGCAGATCCTGGCTGGACGTCCAGACCGGGCGCTGGCTGCCCTGCGCAGCACCAATGGCGTGCTCTATCCCGATCAGATGCTGCAGGACCGCCACCGGATCGAGGCAGTGGCGCTGCACCTGCTCGGCCGCACCAGCGAAGCCCTGGCCGTCCTGGACGACGTGCCGGACGGCAAACGGATCACCGCCGAAATGTTCTGGCAAAAGCACGACTGGAAGAACCTGGTGGCGGCCGGTGAAGCGGACTTGCCCGCGCCGGGAGCCCTGAACGATGTCGAGCAGACGATCGTGCTCCGCCATGCAATCGGACTTGCTATGCTGGGGCAGGAAGGCGGTTTGGCGAAACTGAAGTCACGCTATGCGGTGTCCTTTGCCAGGCTGCCAACTGCGGCAACCTTCAACGTCCTGACCCAGCCGGTAAGCACAATCGACCCGTCGGCTCTGTCCGATGCCATGGCATCGCTGCCGTCCACCAGCCCCGCCGGACAGATCGCGAACCTGCTCGCGGCCGACGCGCCTTCCCCACAACTTGCGTCTGCTTCTCCAAAACCGGCGGGGTGAGCTGACGCTCGCCCCCACCGTTCCGCTCCGCACCCAACAAAAACGCCGGCGCAATCGCGCCGGCGTTTTGCTGTTCAGCTCTGGCCCCGGGATGCTGCCCGGCGTAACTGCTTAGCGCAGATAGTCGGCCAGGCTTAGTCCGGACAGCTTACCGAAAACGACATAGCTCGCCTGCAACACTGCCTGTTGCTGGGCGAGGTCAATCGCTACCTGCCCAAGGTCGGCGTCCTCGTTGCGACCGATGACATCCTGATAGATCAGGCTGCGCTGGTCGGCACGCGTGCCCAGTGTCTCGAGCTGTGCCTGCTTGCGGCCGTTCTCGGCATTGACGCCGCGAATGTTGCCGAGTGCATCGCCGATCTGGCCAATGGCGCTTCTCAATGCCTGTGTTTGGGCCTCAGTCGGCCGATCGCCGAACGTCCCCGCCTCCGCGAGGGTGCGGAACGCGGCCAACATGTCCGTTCCCAGCTCGCTCGCCGTCACTCCGTATTGCACGTCGATCCCGTCGCCGACCCTTGCCGAAGCGCGAACCTGGTCGTTGGTGAAAGCGTTGGAAGGGGCCAGGCCAGCCGTGTCGGCAAGCTTTTCAGGCGTGAACGGCAAACTTGTCTGCGAACCGGAGAAGATCGGTACGCCACCCGCCGTGGCATTCATGCTGGAACGGAACTGGGCAAAGGCCGCGTTGATCGCATCCTGCAACCCCGTCGAGTCCTGGGTGCCGATAGCGGCCGTAGCGCTCTGCTTCAGATCACTCGCCATTGTCTCGATTGCCGAGATGTTGGAGTCATAGATCGACAAGGTCGTCCCGACCTGACTGGCAACCTCGGAATGCGCCTTTTCGCGCGAGACCAGCGAGTGCGCGGACAGGTTCCGCACTGCCTGCGCACCAAGCGAGGCGAAGTCGGGCGCCTTCTTGCCTGTCGACAGCTGGGCCTGGCTGACCGCCAGCTTCTGTTGGGATCGCTGGATCGCGTCCGACATGGATTGCTGAAGCGGGATGGTAGCGATGCGAGTCATGACGCTTCCTTTCAGCCCATCATCGCGATGAGCGTGTCGTACATCTGGGTGGCGGTGGTGATGATGCGCGCAGAGGCCGAATAGCTGTTCTGGAGCACGACCATGTTGGCGAGTTCCTCGTCGATATTGACGCCCGAATAGCTATCGCGGCGGTTCACGGCGTCACTCTGGCGAGCGCTGGCATCCGCCAGGCTTTCCGCCGCACGGCTGGCCTGCGTGCCGGCCTCACCCATTAAGAGGCTGGAAAATCGGTCCAGCGTCGACTTACCATTCTTGCCGAGATCAACCTGGCCGGCCAGCGCGTCAACAAGCGCGGCTGCACCGCGATTATCAGCGGCACCCAACGCCTTGCCGCCTACCGCTACGCCTTCCTGAAGGCGCGCGAGCGGCAGCTTGGACGCATCACCCAGGATATCCCGACGCACGCCCGCGCTCGACAGGCCGCTTTCCGCCCCTGTCAGGCCCATGATGGCTGAGAAAGGCCGGCCCGAGCCATAACGGCTCGTCGAGTCGGACGGAATCGAGAGCGTAGCACCCGGTACGCCCGGGGATGGCTCGAACTGCAGACGTCCCTTTGTGTCCAGCGCGAAGCTGCCAAAGCCGCCCAGCGGACTTTGGTTCAGCCGGTTCACGACGTCACCGAACGTATCGCCACTGGCCGCTGTAAGGGTGAAGCGAGTTACCGCTCGACCTGTTGAGTCGCGCAGCACCAGTTCCGTCGTCTCGCCTGTGCCAAAACCCGTGGGGTCCGCGGCGACGAAGCCAGAGGGCGTCAGCGTGCTTGTTTCGCTGCGTACCAGATCGTTCAGACCGAAATACTGCGAAAAGCCCACGCCACCACGGGCGCTCGGGCTGTTCGGGTCCTGGGAAATCGAAATCCCGTTTCCCGTACCGCTGGCACGGATCGTCAGCTTGCCATCAACAAAGCTGGCCTGGCCTGCCCCGCCCAGCCCCGCGTTGATTGCGGCAACGGCGTCGTCGATAGTTGCGCCGGCGCCGAGTGCGTCGAAGTCCACGCGCGCCTTGGCCACCAGCGTACCATTCGCAGAGGTCACCGCAAATGTTGCCGCTCCGGTAAAGCCTAGCCGGTCGCCCCCGATCAGCGACGTCGTGTTGCCGGTGAGCTCGGCAGGGGCGGGCACGGTGGTTCCGGCATTCGAAACGGCGTTCACCGTTTCTGCAAGGCCGCCAAACAGCACGCCCATTTTTTCGGCAAAGGCGGGCAGGGAGCGGTCGCGCAGGTCCAGCAATCCGCCCAGCCGGCCACCTACCGACGCGGAATCGATCTTGTCGCCCGTTGCCGGTCCTATCTGACCATTCGCTTCTGCAAACCGGATTTCGATGCCCTGGTAGTCGGGCTGTGCGATGCCGCCGCCGGCTGAGGGGTAGGAAAGCTGACGCAACCGGCGGTCTAGAAGCTGCAGGCCAGAGGCAGTTTCAACCGTGACGCGCCCATCCGGCTGGTCACGAACCGACACCTTCATGAGGCCGCCGAGTTCTTCCAACGCCGAATTGCGCTGATCGGCGGGGCCGGCGGTGCTGCGACCAAGGCCTTCAAGGCGCGCGACCTCGTCGTTCAGTCCATGAACCCGCACCAAAAGCGCGTTGATACGGTCGACGCTCTGGCCCACGGCGGACTCGACGTCGCCCCTGAGGGCGGAAACGTCGCTTGAGAGCTGCTGCATGGACCCGATCGCGTCCTGCACATTGTTGGTGAAGCCTGCCACCGCCTGCGCCGAACTCGGGTCGGCCGTCATCGCAATCGCAGACGATCGTATTTCGTCGAGCTGTGCGGGCAGGCCGGAGTCCGCTCCTGGAGCGCCCAGCAGCGCCTGCAATCGGTCGAGATAGGAGGAGGTGACGTCCGCCTGCCCCACATCGCCGGCGCGCTTGTACACCGTGGTTTCCAGAAAGCGGTCCGCCACCCGGCTCGTTTCGCCGACAGTGACGCCGTTGACCTTGCCACCGGAGACGGCAGTGGTGACCGACAGCTTCTGGCGCGCGTAACCCGGCGTGCCGACGTTGGCGATGTTGTTTGACACGGTTCGCAAGCCGGCCTGGGCAGCCCCAAGTCCGGACAAGGCCGATCCGAAGATTTCGTTTAGCGACACGAACCGTTCTTCCTACTCGTGGGCGGGGCCTGGAGGCCCCGCCCTTATCATCAGCGCTTCAGGTTGCTGACTTCCTGCAGCATGTCGTCCACCGTGGTGATGATCTTGGACGACGCGCTGTAGGCCCGCTGAAACCGGATCATGTTGGTGAACTCAGCGGCCAGATCGACCGTGGACGCTTCCAGGTTGTTCGACGAAAGCTTGCCCGCGCCGGCGGCCCCGCCCTCGTTGATCGCCACCAGGCCCGACAGGTCCGACGCGCCATAAGCGTTGCCCGACAGACGGGTCAGCCCATTGGGGTTCGGGAAGGTCGCGACGGGAAGCTGGAACACCTCGCGTGAGGTGCCATCCTCGAACAGCGCGCTGACCCGGCCGGTTTCGGAAACCTGAACGGTGAATGCACCCTGCAGGCCGCCGTCGACGCTGGAGGAGATCAGCGCAGACTCGCTGCCGAACTGCGTCAGGCCGTTGAGGCCGCCATTGTCACCCAGCTGCAGCCGGATCGGGCTGGAGCCTGCACCGTTGGTCCAACCGATGTTCAGCGCGCCGAACAAGGAAGGCGTGCTGTCGGTCAGGTTGAGGCTGCCGTCACCGTTGAAGCGAACCGTGCCACTCGCAACCAGGCCGTTGGTAGCTGTCACGTCGCTGGCGGGGGAGGCATAGACTTCGGCCGCCCACTCGTTCGCGTTGCGCTTGACGAAGCCGACGTTGAGCTGGTGCGCCCCGCCCTGACCGTCATAGACGGTAACTGCGCGGGTGAACTGCGGGGTGGCCGCGCCCGCCGCCATGTCGCCCGCATTGTACGTGCCGCTATAGGTTGCGGTGGTGGACTGAAGGTTCACGCGCATCGCGATCTTGGACGTCGGCGCCGCGGTTCCCGTGAGGTCGCTCAACCGCACCGGCTGGAGCGCGCCCAGGTCGCCAGTGTTGACGTATCCGCCCGCATTATCGAGCTTCCACCCCTGAAGGTAATAGCCGCCCGTGTTGCGGAGATACCCTTCCTTGTCGGCACTGAACGAGCCGGCGCGCGTGAACGAAACGCTGCTGTCCGGGCCGCTGCCGTCGCGCGTCACGAAAAAGCCGCCGCCGTCGATCGCCATGTCGGTCGCATTTGCCGATGCAGAAAGAAGGCCCTGCTGCGAGATCAAGCTGCGGGGTGCCGCCTGAACACCGCCGGCCGAATAGGTCGAGCGCGACTTGCCGTCCGTCACCATGGTGCGGAACTGGGTTTCGACACCTTTGTAGCCGACCGTGTTGATGTTGGTGATGTTGTCCGCGACGCCTGCCATCGCGGCGGCTTCAGCGCTGAGGCCGGACACGCCGGCGTAAAGAGCGGAATAAAGGCTCAACAATGATCTCCCTGCGGGTGATGAGGCCCACCGGCTGTGTCGCCGAGCACGCCCGTCTTTGTTTATTGTAGAGGGGTGGGAGCCGGCCGGACGGAACCGCGTGCAAAAATCAGATCGGCAAATTTTGCCCACCTCGCCCCGCCTCGATCGTCAGTCATTCTATAAGTCGGGAGAGGGCACAGAAAGGCGCCGATGATGACATTGCGTATCTCGCTGAAGGACGGCGAAAAGATGATTGTGAACGGCGCGGTGATGCGCGCCGTGGGTCGCACCGACCTCGTGGTGGAGAACCAGGTCGCGCTGTTGCGTGGTCGCGAAGTAATGTCGCCCGAAGAAGCGGTGACGCCGGCGCGGCGGCTCTATTTCGCTTGCATGCTCGCCTATATCGGCGGTGAAGAGGCTCGCGCAGCACAGCAGAACAACATCGTGAGCCTGCTGGGCGACCTGATCGCTGCGTTGGTCGCGGACGAACCACGCGCCCTCTGCACAGCCATTGCGAGCCGGCTCGCCACCGGTGACTATTACCGCGCACTAACCGAATGCCGCGCCTTGATCACCTATGAAGCGGAGGCTTTGTCCCGCTTGCCGTCCCAGGCAGCCTGAAAGAGGCGTTCCGGTGCAGACCCTCAATTCCGCCGCCCGCACCCTCCGCGCGTTGTCGCCCGATCAGCGCTTTGGCAAGGTCGTGGCGGTACGTGGCGCATTGATCGAGGTAGAGGGCCTGTCCGGGGCCGCCCAGATCGGCTCGCGCGTCCGCATCGGCGCGAGCGGGGACGCGGTGGAGGCGGAGGTGACAGGCCTGGATGGCGGGCTTGCCCAGTGCCTTCCGTTCAGCGATCCGCACGGCTTGTCGTCAGGCACACGCGCGCGGTTGGTAGCAGGTGAGTTTGCCGTACGGCCAAGCGATGCTTGGCTCGGTCGCATGGTTGACGGGCTCGGTCGGCCGGTCGACGGCAAGGGTGTTCTGGCCGCCGGCGCTGAACCACGCCCCATCAAGGCGCCGCCGCCGCTTGCCGCTCATCGCGCGCGGGTTGGGGAAAAGATCGAAACCGGCGTTCGCGCGCTGGACGTGTTTGTGCCCTTGTGCCGCGGCCAGCGGCTTGGCCTGTTCGCCGGATCAGGCGTGGGCAAGTCGGTGCTGCTTTCCATGCTGGCCCGCTGGACCGAATGCGACGTGGCCGTGATCGGCTTGATTGGCGAGCGCGGGCGCGAGGTGCAGGAGTTCGTTGAAGACGACCTGGGTCCCGAAGGACTTGCCCGCAGTGTAGTGGTGGTGGCCACGTCTGACGAGCCCGCGCTGATGCGGCGCCAGGCTGCCTGGACCACCCTCGCAATCGCGGAGCATTTCCGGGACCAGGGGCTCAACGTCCTGTGCCTGATGGACTCGGTCACTCGTTTCGCGATGGCGCAGCGGGAGATCGGCTTGGCCAATGGCGAACCACCCGCGACGAAGGGGTACACCCCCACGGTGTTTGCCGAGCTGCCACGTCTTTTGGAGCGCGCCGGCCCAGGTTTGCCGGGCCAGGGATCCATCACCGGCCTGTTCACCGTTCTGGTCGATGGCGATGACCATAATGAGCCGGTCGCCGACGCCGTGCGCGGCATCTTGGACGGGCACGTCGTTATCACCCGCCGGATCGCTGAACGCGGCCGATATCCCGCCATCGACATTCTGAAGTCCGTATCGCGCACCCTGCCCCATTGTCATTCAACGAGCGAGAACGACACGCGGCTCGCGGCACGTCAATTGCTGTCCACCTATGGCGACATGGAGGAAATGGTACGGCTGGGTGCTTACAAGGCCGGATCCAGCGCAGAGGTGGACGACGCAATTCGTCTCGCGCCCGCAATCGAAACGCTTTTGAAGCAGGGCAAGGGCGATCGCGGCCACGCGGTGGAAACATTCGCCAGGCTTAACGAAATGCTGGAGCCCCAGGCGTGAAGACCCCGTACGACACCGCGCTTCGAGCCCGCCAGCGAGAGGTTGACGACCTGCGCACGACGATCGGGGGCGCTGCTCGCAAGGTGGCCGAAGCAGAGGCCCTTGCCCAGGCGCTCAGCGACACGGTCGCGCGTGAGAAGCGCATTGCCGCCGGTGACCTCGTCTTCTCGCCTGTTGCCTATCTCGCTCGTACGCGGGCAGAGGCCAGGCAGTTGAATGAGACCCGTTGCACGGTCACTGCAGAATTGGATGCACTGCGGCAGCGGGCGATCGAAAGCTATGGTTCGCTGCGCGCGCTGGAAGGCGCGGCCCAGCAATTTCGTGAATCGGCTGAGCGCGACGCGGCCACTGCTGAACAGGCGTCGGTGGATGATTTCGCAGGCGCTCGCTTTGCACGCGCGCTGCATCAGGCACGCCAGGCCCGCGCCCAATCGCAGGACGTCCGATGACTACCATTCGTAAAGAATTGCAGGCGCTGACGCCCCCTCAGCGCGCCGAGCTGATCTACAGCAAGGCGCGCGCAGATCTGTCCAACCGCCTTTGGCGCGCGGCGCTGGGCGACGGTGACGCGGAACAGGCGAACCGTCCTTCCGGGCCAGATGCGGAATCCATGCCGCTCGATTCGCTGCTCGCCCTGTTTGAACCGAATAAGACTGCCTCTGCCGGACCAACCACCGAGCCGACGTTGCAGGCCGCGGTCCCACAACCGGCAGACCTGCCCATCAAGTCGGAATCCGGCTCTTCGGAAGAGGCCGGCAGTCATGCCGCGCCAGTGGGGCTTGGCGCGAACGCCCGGCACGCCGGAACACTAGCGGATGCAGCATCTCGTACAGGTATTCCCGCACCGGCCCTCGCTGCGATCGTGAACGCGGAAGCGGCCAAGGGCGCGGACGGCAGCTGGCTTGCCTTTTCGCGCAATCCTCGATCCAGTGCCGCCGGGTTGGGCCAGTTCCTCAGCAGCACGTGGGAGGGCATGGCCTCCAGCTCGGGCACGTGGCTCAATTCGATCGCCCGCTCGCGCGGATGGATCGGAGATAACGGACATGTTCTACCGTCGGCCCGCTCCTCACTGTTGCAGATGCGCTATGACGCAGAAGCTTCGATCAACACCGTTGCCGACTATGCGCGCCGCAACCTCGACGGCTTGCGCCGTGCGGGCGTCCCGGTCGGCAGCGACGCAACCACGATCGCCCAGAGTGCTTACCTCGGCCATCACTTGGGCCTGGGAGACGCGATCAAGTTCGCCAAGGGCGGGCTGGATCCCGCCCGCGCCCGTCAGCTGTTGTGCGCACAGATCGGCACAACAAAGGCGAGCCAGGAGATCGCCCAAGCCGGCAATGCCAGCGTGGCCCATCGTGCCTGGTATCTGGGCTATGTCAGTCGCCAGCTACGCCCTGACCGATTCGCAGCCTAATTGACCACGGCCACCCCGAATCACTTCGGTCGGGCTCAATCGCCGCTCCTTATTTGACGAACAAAGCGGCGACTCGCGAAAAAACTGGACGATCGACCCGTTGCGGGTGCAATCTCCCTATAACGACATGTGCGACTCAGCTGGCGAAAAGCCAGCGCGATGCCGGGAACAAACGGACACACGGCCCGTTTTGGCTAAGCTTGACCGCTACACCCGGCGTGTAGACCGTCGCGTACGTACATCTACGTACTCAATTCGTGTCATTGCGTTAACCTTTCGGCGTCAAAACGGCCTCATCGAAGCTCGGCGGACTGCTCCGCCTCGCTGGTTGGGGAACCAGAAGATGTCGAAGACCACTGTTGCGTTGGAAGCTGCTGTCGCCGTTGTGATCGAGAACACTCCGGCTGGCGAGGTTCGTCAAACCGTTCGCCAGCGCGCCAACGCCGACAAGGCCTTTGCCCACATCCTCAAGCTCATCGGGCCGCGCATGCGCCACTTCATCCGCCAGTACGGCCTTGCCGCTCACTGGGAGGACGCCGAGCAGTGCTGCGCGATTGGCGTGCATCGTGCCATCCAGGCCTATGAACCCGAAAAGGCGCAGTTCACCACTTTCGTGAACTGGCAGCTCCGCGGCGAACTGCAGAGCCTGCGTTTCCGCCTGATGACGGATCAGCGCCCGTCCGCGAAGAAGGTGGAGGCAACCACTGTTTCGCTCAACGCGATCTCGGCCAATGCAGATGGCGACGAGGGCTCCCTCGAGTCGATGATCGAAGACACGGACGCCCTTGAGCGGACCGAGTCGGCGGCGTCCGACTACTTTGCCGGCGCCGCACGCGCCGCGCTGATCGATCGGTATGTCGAGCATCTGCGCTCGGTTGGCATGGAGCAGTTGAAGCGCCGGGCACGGGCAAAGCGCGCCACTCAGCCTGCTGATCCCAACCTCCCGCGCTTTCGTGGCAGCGCAGCGCTCGATGCCGGGGAGTTGGCCGAACTGGAGGAAAAAGTCGCGCAGCACCGTTCGGTAATCGAGCGTCGCTTGTTCGATGACGCAACGCTGGACGAGGTCGGCAATGACGTCGGCGTAACCAAGGAGCGCGTGCGTCAGATCACCAAGAGCGCGGCAAAGGTCATGGGCGAACTGGCCGCCAGCGACGCTCGTTTCGCCGTCATGGGCAGCACGCATCGCCTGCCGTCCAAGCCGGCCCGCACCCGCAAGCCAGCGGCGTCCCCGATCCTGCTCGCCGCCGATGCTGCCCACAACCAGTTCACCCGCGTGGTGGCTATCGACCCTGCAACCATCGGCGGGCATACGACTATGGATCTCGATCTCGACGTCGACGCCGCGGCGGATCTGCCCGCCCCCTCCGGCTTCGTGATGCGGTCAAAGGTTCTGGTGGACTGATCGCCTCACACGTTCTGGCCCGTTAACTTTTTATTCGGGTGAATGCCCAACTTCCCGCAAACTCTTTCTAGAATGAAAGAGAACAAAGGAAGTTGATCCGTGGGCGACCCCCTCATCCCGTCGCGCCTGTATCTGGCGCACACGTCCCTGCCCGCTCCTGAGCTTTCGCTCGGCGTGCATGCACATGAGGTAGCGGAACTGGGCGCGTGGCTGCTCGCCAGCCGCAGCGCCGCGTTAGCCGCGATCCCGCTGCGTAGCGCAGACCGCGATCCGGCGATGCCGGTGTTGCTGTGGAATGTTGAGGGGGACGTGCAGGGTCCGCTTAGTGAGTCCCTGGCGGACCCACTCTACCCGTTCCGCTCCGTTGTCGGAGCTATCGAGCGGGCTGCCGAGGCATTGCTGCTGACGCTTGAGCCTCGCTGGCCGTGCCGCACGCCACCGCAGGGCCTCGGCGTTGTTACAGACGGCGTTGGAGTGGGCTTCTGCGCGGATGACCCCGACCCACGTTCTCCCGGGTGGGCAGCCCGGCAGAAGCGCGACCGCAACCTCACATACCTTCTTCCATTTGCCCCCGGGCACATCCTGTCCGGGCCAGCCAGGCCACAGCTCGGCTGATCAGGCTGAGTCAAGCCGCTGTCGGCTTGGCGCCGCTCGCTCGTCCGGTCGAGTCACGCAGAACACCGGTTCTCCGCCGGTTGGCTTTCCACGCCTGCGCCTGAGCCCGTCACGCGAAACCGGCCCCGGCGCCCGCTCCAGCCATCCGAGGCTCTGTGGTCAGTTGATCACAATCGATTTATGCTCGCGCGGATCTGGAAGGGCTCGATCGTCAGGCCACCCCCTGAAGCGTCGCGTTGTTCAGGAGGGGAACGCGTTGAAGCTCGAGAGCACGACAGCAAGCCAAGCGGAAACGGCGGACCAGGTCTCACTCGATGGCCGGGTCGCGGAGCTTGCAGGAGAATCTGCTGGCCCGACGCGAAACGTTTACGTCGTCGACGAAGACGAGCAGTTTCGCGCATCGATTGTATCGATGCTGGCCGCGCGCCCCGGTGTCGTCGTGCGTGGCTTCCGCTCAGCGCGCGCCTTCATGGAACAGGCTCACGAATTGGAAGGCGGGATTGTCATTTTAGACGATGAAGCACACCCGACCGGAGCGGCTGACGTGATGCAAGTCCTGGCTCCGTGCGATCACCAGTTCCTGTTTGTCGTAGTCAGTGCGCATTCGACCATCAAAGGAGCAGTTCGGGCCATGAAAGCTGGGGCTTTTGAGTTCCTGGAAAAGCCTTGCGGTTCGGACACGCTGATTAGCACGCTGGAGCCGGGCATGGTTCGCTTTGAGCGAAACCGCCGTGTTGCCATTGCCCGGATCAGGGCCAGCGAGGCTCTGGCGCGACTTTCACCTCGTGAACTGGAGGTGTTGAAGGGCCTGATCGATGGCTGCTCGAGCAAGCAGATCGCGCAGGAGCTGAGCCTCAGCCCTCGCACGATCGAAATTCATCGGGCGAAACTGATGAACAAGCTTGGAGTCGGAAGCATGTCCGAAGCGCTACGCCTCGCCTTCACCGCCGGCCTGCTTCGACGCGTTTAGCGCCTTCTCGCGTCCAGCACGCGATCGGCCCTGGCGCGAGGTCGATGAAAGCGCAGGCCGGGGTCAGGCCGGCGCGTTCTGAGAGCGCAGGCCGTCGATGATCGAGCAATTCACTTCGATCAGCTCCTGAATAGAGTCGCGTCCGGTCACCACATCGCTGGTGAAACGGTCGACCCAAAGCCCGATCGAGATGATGCTGGCGCGCAAGGGGTCGGGCAGCTGGTTTTCCGCTCCTGCACATGCCGTCGTAAAGGCGCCCCACACTTCGCGATTGCGGTGCAGCACCGGCACCAGCGCGGCTCCGCATAGCCCGGAGTCGCGGGCCTTTATCATGTCGCCGGTGATCTGGCTCATGAGACGGTATTCGGTGCCGCGTGGCTGCTCAACCATGGTGCGCGCACGCTGATAGGCATTGAGGGACATGGAACCTCCTTGGATGTCCTGACCCCATTTTAGACGATCGCATCGGAAAGCGGCGCACCCCGCTACATCTTAGTCGCACCAAGCGCCGCGGACGCAATGTTTTGGCCGCAAACCCCAGGATGACCGTGGCCGTCCTATAATCGGAACAGACGAGTAGACCGCATAAAGAAAGTTTCCCTTCATGCTCAACGGCATTGGCCTGCTGATCATCCTGGGCTGCGTCTTCGGCAGCTTCCTGATCTCCGGCGGCAAGATGACCATCGTGATGCACGCGCTGCCGCACGAAATGATGGCGATCGGCGGCGCTGCCATTGGCGCCTTCATTGTATCCAACTCACTGCCCACCGTGAAACTTGCGGGGAAGGGGCTGGTGCGCGCGTTCAAGGCGCCGCGCTGGAAGGATAAGGACTATCGCGATCTCCTGACCTTGCTGTTCGGGCTTTTGTCCACCTTCAAGAAGGGGGGCGCGACCGCGATCGAACCGCACCTGGACCATCCGCACGAAAGCTCGATCTTCTCGCGCTACCCGCGCGTTCTGGCCGACCATCATCTGGTGGAATTCATCTGCGATTACCTGCGCATGATGACGGTGAACTTCGAGGATCCGCACCAGCTCGCCGAAGCGATGGACAACGACATCGAGCGCCACCATCACGAAGAGCTCGCGCCCCAGCACGCATTACAGATGATGGCCGACGGTCTTCCCGCGATCGGCATCGTCGCGGCGGTTCTGGGCGTCATCAAGACCATGGGCTCCATCGACCAGCCGACCGAAGTGCTGGGTGCCATGATCGGTGGCGCGCTGGTCGGCACGTTCCTTGGCGTGCTGCTCGCCTACTGCCTGGTCGGGCCGCTGGCGCAGAAGCTGCTCCACCTCGTGAACGAGGAAGCCAAGCCATATGCGATCGCGAAGAGCGCGATCATTGCCCATGCTCAGGGCGCTCCCACCCAGGTGGCGATTGAGATCGCACGGCGCATGACGCCGTCCGATTGCGCCCCCAGCTTCCAGCAACTCGAGACAGCCCTGGACGAGGCCAAGAATGATCTCAGCATCGCCGTTTAACGCACCGGACGAAACCGGGCCGATCCGCCTTCCCGTTCACGGCTCTACCGTGACTGCCGAAGATCTGCGCACGCGCCTCGTATTCGCCGCCGACTTCGAGGGCGCCACCGAAATCGACGCTTCCGGCGTGGAGAGTGTGGGGCAAGCGGTTTTGCAACTGCTGGTCGCGGCAAATCGCGAGGCCAGACAGTCCGGGCAGCCCTTCTCCATTCACAACCCTTCCCCCGCTTTTGTGCACCGCGTGGTGGCGAGCCGCTTGGCGGACGAGATTGGCCTCGAGATCGAAAAGGATGATCTTCAGTGAGCAAACTGATCCTCACCGTTGACGATTCAGCGAGCATGCGCATGCTGCTAAAGACCTCGCTTTCACAGCAGGGGTTCCGGATCGAGGGCGCCACGGATGGCGTGCACGGCCTGGAGCGGATGCATGAGGTCAACCCCGACCTCCTGATCACCGACATCAACATGCCGCGCATGGACGGTTTCGAGTTGATCGAGGCGGTTCGCGCCCTGCCCCAGTTCCGCGGCACGCCCATTCTGGTGCTGTCGACCGAGTTCTCGGACGACAAAAAGGCCCGTGCGCGCAGCGCCGGCGCGACCGGCTGGATCACGAAGCCGTTCGAGGCGACGAAGCTGGGGGCGGCTGTCCGCCGCGTGTGCCCATGAGCGACGAACTCGACGAGATCCAGGCGATCTTCTTTGAAGAATGCGCCGAAGGGCTTGTAACGGCCGAACAGGGGCTGTCCGCGATGGCAGGCGGCGACGTCTCCGCGGACGTGATCGCCGGCGTGTTCCGGGCGGTGCATTCGATCAAGGGAGGCGCCGGCGCATTCGGCCATGCAGCCCTGACGGCCTTTTCGCACCGATTCGAGAATGTTCTGGACGAGGTTCGTGCCGGCCGTATCGCCCCCACACCCGGGGTGACCGCCGTGATGCTGACCGCGTTCGATATTCTGTCGGACCACGTCGAAGCGTCGAAAGGCACCGCGCCAGCTCCGGCCGATGCCGCCGCGCTTGCTGCCTTGGACGAAGTGCTGGCGACAGGCGGTGCTGGCACGCCTGCCGCCCCGGTTGCTGCTGCGACGCCCGTGATCGAGGCAGCGGATGATTTTGGCTTCACGCCGGTCACGGCGGTGATCGACGACCTTGATCCGTTCGGTTTCGAACCGATCGGCGTCATGCTGGAGGATCTGGACCCGCAGCCCGCCGAAGCACCGTCGGAGGTTGCCGGCTGGACCGTTCGCTTTGCACCCTCTCGCTCCGCCCTCGCGAACGGCGGCGAGCCCCTCCTCGTGGTGCGCGAAGTCGAGCATCTCGGCGGCAGCGTCGTGGACATCGATTGCTCCGCTCTGCCTCCCTTGCGTGACCTCGATCCGGAAGAAAGCTACATGGTGTGGACATTGTCCGCGCCGGCC
Organism: Sphingomonas aerophila; assembly: GCF_014199305.1. Classification (GTDB taxonomy): domain Bacteria; phylum Pseudomonadota; class Alphaproteobacteria; order Sphingomonadales; family Sphingomonadaceae; genus Sphingomonas; species Sphingomonas aerophila. Next base: position 448,726 of record NZ_JACIJK010000001.1, on the reverse strand, counting down.
ACTCTGCCACAGGCCGACATCGCCGAATGCTTCGACTTCGTGTCGCCCGATTCGATCATCGAGATCACGCGAGCTGAACCGCCCGCCGATACCGATCTGGAACTCGCACCCTCCTCGGCGGCGGCAGCTCCAGACCCTGGACATGCAGCGCCTGAGCCTACAAGCGCCACAACAGCCTTCTCGCCCAACCGGGCGCCCGAACCCGAGGTTCTCGCCCTGGCAGTGGTGCCCAAGTCGGACACCCCTCGCGCGGCAGAACCCGCCGCTCAGACCATTCGTGTCGACCTCACGAAGCTCGACATGCTGCTCAATCTGGTCGGCGAACTCGTGATCCGGAATTCGATCCTGACGGACCGGCTGAGTCCCAAGGAGCAGCAGCGAGTGGAGCTGCCCGAACTCGCCCGGCTGACGCGTGAAATCCAGGACAACGTCATGTCTCTGCGCGCCCAGCCGATCAAGCAGGCGTTCAGTCGCGTACCCCGCATGCTCCGTGACCTGTCGGTCGAAACCGGCAAGCTGGTTTTGCTGGAAACCACGGGAGAGTCGACCGAAGTCGACAAGGGCGTCATCGAGAAGATCGGCGATCCCTTGACGCACATGATCCGCAACGCGGTGGACCATGGCATCGAAAGCCCTGACGACCGCGCCGCTGTCGGCAAGCCGCGCGAGGGCACCATTCGCCTGTCCGCCGAGCAGAAAAGCGCACGCATCTTTGTGCGCGTGTCGGACGACGGTCGCGGGATCGACCGCGCGCGCGTTCGCGCCAAGGCCGTGGAAAAGGGCATCATCCCCGCCGACGCCGTGCTGTCGAACGAAGAGATCGACCAGCTCATCTGTGCGCCCGGTTTTTCGACCGCGGAGTCCATCTCCAACATCTCTGGCCGGGGGGTCGGCATGGACGTGGTGCGCTCCAATGTTGAGGCTTTGGGCGGCCGGGTCGAGATCAGCTCGGTACCCGGCCAAGGCACCACCTTCACCATGATTCTGCCGCTGACACTGGCGATATTGGATGGAATGGTGGTCCGGCTTGCCGGTCAGCGATACGTGCTTCCCCTCGCCACCGTGGTGGAGTCGGTCAAGCCCGAGCCGGGCCAGGTACGACCCATGTCACGCACAACCGAGGTCATCGAGCTTCGCGGCAATTACCTGCCCGTGCGGCGCCTGGGCGACCTGTTCGGCTTCGGTGGCAAGGGGCGCGCTCCCGAAGATTCGCTCGTCATCATCGTGGAAAGCGAAGCGGGCCATGTCGGCTTGATGGTCGACACGATCGAGGACCGCCGAGAGGTGGTGATCAAGAGCCTCGATCAGAACCTTCACCCGATCCGCGGCCTGGGCGGCGCCACCATTCTTGGCGACGGTTCGATCGCTCTGATTCTCGACGTCGAGGCCCTGGTCGGCTCCAGCGCCTCCGCCCCGCAGCACTCTCTGAAAGGCCTTGCAGCATGAGCACCACCAACAGCCCCGGCGAGCGCAAGATGGTCACCTTCTCGCTCGGTCAGCAGATGTTCGGCATCGACATGAACGCGCTGATCGAAATCCGCGAATGGGAAGAGCCAACGCCGCTTCCAGGTGTTGCCCCCTTCATCAAGGGCGTGACCAACCTGCGCGGCACAGTGATCCCGGTTGTGGGTCTCGCCGAGCGGATCGGCTGGCCAGCCAGCAAGATTCACTCGCGATCCTGCATCCTTGTCGTGAACATCAGCGGCAATCAGTGTGGATTTCTTGTCGATGAAGTTGCCGACATCGTTCTCATCAAGGACGAGGACGTGCAGCCCGCACCCGACATGGAAACGGCCGAGAACGTGATCCGCGGTCTGGTGCAGATCTCCACTCGCGCAACGGACGGCTCGCAGGGCGAAGCTGGAACCATGGTGTCGCTACTCGACCTCAATGCACTGAGCCTCACCCGCCAGCTGGATTTTGCCGCATGACAACCGCCGTGCTTCCCGGCGGCGCAGCGGTGGGCGGCACGTGCGAGCTCGGTTCGGCCGAGTTCGCGGTTGTGGCTGCCATCCTGCAGAGCGACGCCCGCATCCACTTGACGGAGGCCAAGAAGACGCTGGTGCACTCGCGCCTCAGCCGCCGTCTGCGCGAACGGGGCGTTTCGACTTTTCGCGATTATGTGCGGCTGGTTCAGTCTGATCCGGTTGAACGCTCTGCCATGGTCGTGTCGCTGACCACCAACCACACGCATTTCTTTCGTGAAGGGCACCATTTCGATCATCTGCGCCAGGCAACTATGCCCTGGCTGCAGGACCGTGCACGCCGCCAGCCGGTGCGCATCTGGTCGGCGGGCTGTTCCACCGGCGAAGAAGTGTACACCATTGCCATGTGCCTGCTGGGGCAGGACCGCACGTCCGCTGCCTGGCTGCGCAACAGTGACGTGAAGCTGCTGGCCACCGACCTTTCACCGCCAGTGGTGGAAGCAACCAATTCCGCCATCTACTCTGCATCGGCCGTCGAACCAGTGCCGGCCGCTTATCGATCGGCATGGATGCGACCCGTCAACGCCGATTTCCAGATGGCGGACGAGGCGCGCGCCCTGGTCACCGCACGCGTTCTGAACCTGTTTGGCCCTTGGCCGATGCGGCGGCAATATGACGTGATCTTCTGCCGCAACGTGATGATCTACTTCGACGATTCCGCAAAGGCGGAGCTGGAGGCTCGATTCGTGGAGATGCTCGCGCCGGGCGGGTACCTCTACATCGGCCACTCGGAACGGTTGATCGGTCCCGCCGCTGACCAGATGCAGGGCTGCGGCCAGACGATCTACCGCAAGCGCGGCCGAGCATCCGCATGAGGCCGGTTCGCGCACTGATCGTGGACGACAGCGCTTCGATGCGCGCGGTTCTCAATCGTATCCTGTCGGCTGATCCGGACATCGAGGTGGTCGGCATGGCGCCCGAGCCCCATGCCGCCCGCGCCATGATCAAGGAGCTCAATCCGGACGTCATCACGCTCGATATCGAGATGCCCAAGATGGACGGCCTGTCCTTCCTGGAAAAGATCATGCGCCTCCGGCCCATGCCGGTGGTGATGTGCTCCACGCTGACGGCGCGCGGTGCGGAAGCAACCGTGGAAGCGTTACGGCTGGGCGCGGTGGACTGCATTGCCAAGCCGACGGGCAACCCGCTCGAGATCGCGCAAGATGCATCGATGCTCTGCCGCACGGTGCGAAATGCCGGACGGGCATCCGTGCGCCGCAGCTTGGCTGCGCCGGGTCCCACTGCGGCAGCAATTCGCACACCGGCGGGCGGCTTTCGCGACACGGTGATTGCCATCGGCGCCTCCACAGGGGGGGTGGAAGCCTTGTTTGAGCTGCTTCCCCGCCTGCCGGCGGATTGCCCGCCGGTGCTGGTGGTGCAGCACATGCCGGCCAGCTTCACCGGCAGCTTCGCGGCCCGGCTCGACCGGGAATGCCAGGTCCGGGTCGTGGAAGCGACTGATGCGACGCCGGTTGTGCGTGGAACCGTCTATATTGCTCCTGGTGGCGCAACCCACATGGAGTTGGCTGGCGGGCGGTTCGGACGCATTCGACTCCGCGCCGGCGACCTCGTCGCCGGACACCGTCCCTCCGTTGACGTGCTGTTCCGCTCGGTCGCGGAACTTGGTTCGGCAGCGGTGGGTGCGATCCTAACCGGCATGGGGTCCGACGGGGCGCAGGGCATGCTGGCCATGCGCCAGGCAGGTGCCCGCACGATGAGCCAGTCGCGCGAGAGTTGCGTGATCTACGGAATGCCGCGTGCCGCCTTTGAGCTGGGCGCCGCGGAGCGAGAAATCAGCTTGTCCAACATGCCCGAGGCAATCCTCGGCGCATGCCGAAATTAGGGTTCTGGGAGCGTTCAATGCCTGCAGCTTCTGCAATCAAGGTCATGGTCGTGGATGACCAGACCAGCATGCGCGCAATGATCCGCGTTGCCCTTCAGGATCTGGGCTTCAAGGACGTGCGCGACAAATCCGGGGCGGTGGAAGCGCTTGCGGCGGTCAAGTCCGACCGCGTCCACCTGATCATCTCCGACTACAACATGCCCGACATGGACGGGCTCCAGTTCCTCAAGGAGGTTCGGAGCGACGAGGTGATCGGGAAGACGGTGTTCATCATGCTCACCGGCTCGTCTGACCGTGATCTGGTGCAACAGGCGGCCGCGCTCGGGGTAAACAACTATCTCGTGAAGCCGTTTGCGCCTGCCGCGCTCAAGGAGAAGATTGAGCGCGTCTTCGGCGCGCTTTCTTGACCAGGAACTGATCGTGCGCCGCATCTCGATCGTACAGGGCGAACATGCCGTTGTGGCCGAACCGGACGTCGTAATCTCGACAGTCCTCGGTTCATGCATCGCGGTGTGCATTCAGGACAGCGTCGCCCGGATCGGCGGAATGAACCACTTCCTGTTGGGGGAGCCAGGCGAGAACCAGCAGGTCAGCGCACAAGATCTCCAGCGCTACGGCCTTCATGCAATGGAGCTGCTTATTAACGCAATGATGCGCATGGGGGCTGTCCGCGCCCGGCTGAAGGCGCATCTATACGGGGGCGCCAATATCATTGCTGGCCTGGGACCGATTGGCACGAGCAACGCGGAGTTCGCCCGGCGATTCCTCCAGACCGAGGGCATTCCGGTCGGCCATGTCGATGTCGGCGGCACCCACGCTCGCCGCGTCGAATTCATGGCCTATGCCGGCAAGGCGCGATCCACAGCCGTCAAGGACGCGCCGCCCCTGCTGATCCCGATCGTTCCCGCCGCCGCGCTGGGCGGCGAACTCGAACTTTTTTGACCTGAGCTCTTAGCGAACTGGTGCGAACATAACATGGCTACGACCCAACACCTCGCCCCCACTCTTCACGCCGCCGTGGCCGAGGAAATGCGTCTCATGGCTGCGTTGATGGAGCAGCTTGCCGAGACGCTGGTCGGCGATGAGGAGATCGCCGCGCGCTATCTGGACCAGTTCCAGACGTTCGACCTGGTGATCCAGTGCGCTGCCGAGAGTGCGGCCGTGCTCGACCGCCTGGCGCAAGGGGCGTGCCCTCACGACGCAATCGCTCCCGTGCGGCTGGCGGCGGTGCAGGATCGCCTGCGTGGCGCACTTGGCGTGGCGGCGTAACGCAAGATGGCAACCCTCCCCAACAATGCGCGCCCGATCGTCATCCGGAAGATCAAGAAGGCGGCGCATAGCCACCACGGTGGAGCATGGAAGGTCGCCTATGCCGATTTCGTGACGGCGATGATGGCCTTTTTCATGCTTCTTTGGTTGATCAGCAACCCGGACAAGCAGCGACTGAAAGGGCTGGCGGAATATTTCTCGCCGGCGTCGGCCTCGGCATCGGGCGGGGATTCGCCCGGGGACGTGCCGGGCATGGGTGGTCGCCCCCAGCGAACGAACTCAGACAATGCTACCAGCCAGGGCCAGCCGTCCATGAACGTGGCGACGGGCGGTGCGGCGCATGGGGGTACTTCCAGTGTTCCCGATGCATCGTTGCGTGTTCTTGCGCAGGAGATGCGGGTCGCGCTCGAGAGTCTGCCGCAGGACGACGCCGTGAAGCAGGGCATCCGGATCGAGGAATCTCGTGATGGGCTGCGCATCAGCCTGGCCGACACATCTTCCCGGTCCATGTTCCGCAGCGACACGGCCGAGCTCAACGGCTTTGCCAGAGAGCTGCTGGGCCGGGTGGCGGCCAAGCTCGCCAGCTCGGGCGCGCAGATCGCGATCGAAGGCCATACCGACGGGACCGGCGGTCAGAGTGCGGCAAATTGGCGCTTGTCAGGCGAGCGAGCCCTGGCCGCGCGCCAGGCAATGATCGCCGCTGGCCTTACACCCGATCGCTTTGCCGAGGTGGTTGCACTTGCCGGCACGCGCCCAGTGTATCCGGATCAACCGAACCGGCCTGAAAACCGTCGTATCACCATTGTTGCGCTGGGTGATGCGCCGGTGCTGCCCAGCGACTCCAGCTTCAGGTTTTAAGGAACCGTGCCTTGAAAAAGATCCTGCTTCCGCTGGCGATGATCGCCGCCGGCCTTGGTGTTGGCAGCGGGGCTGCATACGCAGCTGCCATGCTGGTCGGCCCGCATGCTGGCAACCCTGCCAGGCCAAAGTCGGAGAAGACCGGCTTTGTGACGGCCAGTAAGATCACTGCACCACTGGTGCTGCAAGATGGCCGCTTGTCAGGCTATGTCAGCTTTGACGCATCCCTTGAGGTTCCGCTCGACCAGATCGAAACGGTCAACGCGCGCCTTCCCTTGCTGCTGCACGCTGTGAACATGCAAACGTACCGGACACCCATGGCCGCCGGTCCGGATGGCCTTATCCCAGACCTCGGAAGCTTCCGGGCCGTGGTCACCAATGCTGCCAAGCAAACTTATGGGCCCGGCGTGGTGCGGTTCGTTGCGGTCACCACCGCGGTTCCTGCCTGATCATGATGCTGGATTGTCCCGCACTCGACGCACCCAGTCCTACCGAACAAAAAGGCGACGATCGTTCAGCGGCAGAGACGATCGGGCATACCGCCTCTGGCGTTGCGGAGCGTAGAAGCGAAACCTATGCGCCGCGCGACAAGCGGCTCGTCACGATGCTGTTGCTGGCCCGGCTGGAAACCGCAACTCGTGACGGGCTGGCCCGCATCCGCAACGTATCGACTGGTGGTGCCATGGTGGAAACCAGCCTTGCCCTGATGGCTGGCGAGCCGATCCGGCTGGAAACGCGCGACCTCCTGTTCGACGGGCGGATAGCCTGGAGCAAGGATGGACGCGCGGGCATCGAGTTCTCCGGGCCTGCGGACGTTACCGCGCTGATGCATCCTGCTGCGAGCGGCCGCGCTAACTACGTGGTGCGCGCACCTCGGCTGCTGACCGAATGTACGGTTCGCTTACAAAGCCATGGCTTCTTCTGCTCTGCCACGTTGCTCGACATCTCGGCCAGGGGTGGGCGGCTGTTGCTTGACCGCCCGCTTTCGATCGATGGCGGGATCACGATCACCATTCCCGGACTGGACCCGCAACAGGCCGCAGTGCGCTGGGTCAAAGGTGAGGAGGCCGGCGTGACGCTGCTCTCCCCCATACCGTTCGCGAAACTGGATGGATGGCTGCAGGATACGGCTGTCCGCTTCAACGCCCGTGAACCAGGCAAGGCACAAAGCTGAAGAGACGGGCCTCCACCTTGGAGGAAGATCGATCTGCTATGCCCGCTCCGAATGAGGGAACCGGGTCGTGCGGCGCCTCGTGAGGCGCCGCAGCGGGCTAGTCAGGTCAACCGCTGAAACTGCGCACCAGCGATCCTGCAACCAGCGCCCAGCCATCGACCAACACAAAGAAGATGATCTTCATCGGAAGCGATATTGTTGTGGGCGGCAGCATCATCATGCCCATGGCCATCAGCACGGCCGATACAGCCAAATCGATAATGAGAAAGGGCAGCAGCAGCAGGAACCCGATCTCGAACGCGCGCCGGAGTTCCGAGATCATGAAGGAAGGCAGCAGCGTCGGCAGTGGGGTTTGCGCCCGCGGCACGGCCGGTTTCCCCGACAGCCGGGTGAACAGCGCCAGGTCGTCATCGCGAACCTGACTTAGCATGAACACGCGGAACGGCTCGGCCGTGCGCTCAAACGCCTGTGTCTCGTTGATACGTCCCTGTGTGTAGGGGTTGACGCCGGTGTCCCAGGCCTTCTGGAATGTGGGCGCCATCACGAAAAAGGACAGAAACAGAGCCAGGCTGATGACCACCGGGTTCGGCGGCACGCCTTGCGCGCCCAAGCCGGTGCGCAACAGGGACAGCGCCACCACGATCCGGGTAAACGAAGTAACCGTCATCAGGATGCCGGGCGCCAAGCTCAGCACCGTCATCATCAGGACCAGCCCGATAGCGCGGTTGGACAGCGAACCGCCGCCGAGATTCAGTGTGGTGTTCTGGGCCCAGGCAGCGGCGGGCATTAGCAGCGCGGCCAGCCCCAGTCCGATGCGCAGCGCAGTGCGGAACCGCTTAACCATTGATCTGCTCCGGGCCGGCGTCGGTCGCATCGACCTCGCCCTGCGTTCGCGTGCGCCGCATCCTGCCCTGAACTCGCTGCAGGACGTCACGAAATGGGATCGGCTGGGCGGCGGAAAAGGGCCGCGGCAAACCCGCTCCCTCAGCTTCAACCGCCAGGTCGGCATGGTCAGGCGGGCTGCAAGGAATGCCGGTCTCCACCACAACCGCGCCCGACGGGTCGATAAAGATCAGATGCTCGCATCCATCCCGACGGATCAACGCGACGCTTCGTTTCGCATCGACGGTCAGCCGTTCAACCAGCTCCAGGCGACGTGCCGGACCGCCGCCGATCCGGCCGGGCAGGCGAATGTCGTAGCGCCGTACCACCCACAGCCCGCCAGCCAGCAACCCGAGCACGATTCCCAGGCCGCCCAGCGTGCGCAACAGCGACAGAATGTCCACTTAGAGCGCGTCCTTGCGGACGACTTCGGTGATCTCAAGCGACATCTGGTCCTCGTTGACCAGCACCTTGCCCCGCGCGACGAGCTTGTTGTTGACATACACCAGCGTCGGGTCGTCGTGGCCGCAGTCCAGCGGGATCATGGCGCCACGGCTCATCTTCAGGATTTGCCGGATCGGCACCTGACAGGAGCCGAGCACGATCGACATGTCGATTGAGATACCCTCGAGCACGGACATTAAGCATTCCTTTCGAGAGCACTATAGGATCTTTTTTCCGCCTACTGCCGAGCGGTAGGAAAAAGTTGCCTATAAGTCTCTGGGTAAGCGGCAGCGTGCCGCATGGAGACGGACCCCGATGGATCTCAATACCGCGGTGCAGGTATCCGCATCAGGATTGCGCGCCCAGTCACTCAGAATGCGCGTGATCGCGGAGAATCTGGCCAATCAGGACTCGGTTTCGACCCAGGCGGGCGGCAATCCGTACCAGCGTCGCGTCACCGCGTTTCGCGCCGAGATGGATCGCGCCAGCGGCGCCATGAATGTTAAGGTCGAGCGAGTTGCAGCCGACCGTTCCGCGTTTCAACGTGTCTACCAGCCAGGCAGCCCGGCCGCCGATGCCAAGGGTTATGTACTGACGCCCAACGTCAACAGCCTGGTTGAAACCGCGGACATGAAGGCCGCCCAGCGCTCCTACGAAGCCAACCTTAATGCCATCGAAGCGGCCAAGAGCCTGACGATGCGCACCATCGACCTGCTGAAGTAAGGACAAGCGAGCATGTCTATCGGAGCATTGGACGCAGCGACTGCGTATGGCCGCGCAATGGGCGTCGGCAAGGGTATTGGCGGCATCGGCGGCGGTGCCGGCGGGATCGGGGGCGTTGCCGGCGGCACCGGCACGACGGCCCCGAGCGGATTTGGCGACATGGTCGAAAAGATGGTGACCGATGCCGCGGGCTCGATGCGCCAGGCGGAGAGCGCGAGCGCCAAGCAGGTGGCCGGCAAGGGCGACCTGATCGACGTGGTCACTGCGATCGGCGCTGCGGAAACCGCGCTCGACACGGTGGTCGCCGTGCGTGATCGAGTGGTGAACGCTTATTCCGACATCATGCGCTTGCAGATCTGATCGCGGACCATGACCGGTTACGATGCGATGGAGATCGCTCGCTCGGGCCTTGTGCTTGTGCTCACGATCGCGGGTCCGCTGCTGATTACCTCGTTGATCGTCGGCGTGGCTGTTAGCCTGTTCCAGGCTCTCACCCAGGTTCAGGAGCAGACCCTGACCTTCGTTCCCAAGGTCATGGCGATGGGTGTGGTCCTTCTCCTGTGCCTGCCCATGATCGGGCACGCGATGTCAGACTTCACGCTGCAGATCAGCGACCGCATCATTCACGGCTCACGGTGAATTTCGACAACGTCCCTCAACAGGCCGCAGCGTTCCTGATCCTGTTCGCCAGGATTGGGGCGGTGCTGATGCTGTTGCCCGTTTTCTCTGAAGATGCGGTGCCAGGCCGAATCCGGCTACTGATCGCGCTGGGGATGACGATCGGTTTGTGGGGCATGCTGGGCAGCCAGACCATGCCCGCGGCCGCGAAGACCGACGGGCTGGTCAGCATCCTGCTGGTCGAATTGCTGATCGGCCTTGGGCTGGGCCTTCTGGTCAAGATGATGTTCCAGGCGATCGCCATCGCCGGTTCCATCATCAGCCTCCAGATCGGCTTGTCCTCGGCAATCGTCTTTGATCAGTCGCAAGGTGGACAAGCGGCGCTCCTGTCGCGATTTGTCAGTGTGGCGGCTGCGGTGGTGTGCATGTCGCTCGCGGTGCACCACCTGTGGATCGCTTCGATTGTTCGCTCCTACACGCTGTTCCCGGTTGGCGGCCTTCCGTCCACGGGCGACTTCGCGACCATTGCGCTTCATACGGCGACCCGTGCCATGTCGCTCGGCGTCAGCCTGGCTGCGCCCCTGCTGGTCTATGGAATCGTGTTCAACGTGGCTCTTGGGCTGGCGGCGCGCCTGGCGCCTGCGGTCCAGGTGTTCTTTGTCGCCCAGCCACTCAACCTGATCCTCGGAATAGGGCTGTTCGCCGCCGTGCTCGGGGCAATCCTGACCAGCTTCGCTACCGCCATGGCGAACTGGATGCAGACCGGTTGGAGCTGACCCGATGGCCGACGACAAGGATCAGAAAACCCACGATCCGACAGAGAAGAAGCTGTCGGATGCCCGGGAAAAGGGCGACATCGCGCAGGCGCCCGAGATGCGGCACGCCGCCATCTTCTCGGCGGCACTGGTCGTCACGGGCGGCATGGGCGTTTGGACCTTTTCGCGCATGGGTCACTTGCTGCTGCGCCTCTGGGGTCGGGCAGAAGATTACCGTTTCTCGCCCGAGGGGGCAGAGAGCCTCGCGACCGGCATTCTATCTCAGCTGTTCGCGGTTCTGGCGCCATTGCTAGGAACGCTGGTGGCATTTGCGCTGCTTGGCGGCATGCTGCAGGGCCGGCCGACGCTTAGCTGGTCACGCGTCGCACCAAAGTGGTCGAAACTGTCGCCGCTGTCCGGCGCACAACGCCTGCTCGGCAAACGCGCATTGGTGGAATTTGGCAAGACACTCGCCAAGGTGTCGGCCGTGAGTGCGGTAAGCGCCATGGTGATCTGGCCGCGGGCGATAGCGCTGGACGGGATCGTCGGCGCTGATCCAACGACGATCGGCAGCACTGCCGGCCATCTGATCGTGATGCTTCTGAAGGCGGTCGCCGCCCTGGTCGGCGCGATTGCACTCTTCGACCTGATCTACCAGCGTCAATCCTGGCTTTCCCGGATGCGCATGTCGCTCCAGGAGATCAAGGACGAGCACAAACAGTCTGAGGGCGATCCCAAGATCAAGGCGAAGATACGCGCAATTGGCATGCAACGCTCACGCAAGCGGATGATGGCGGCCGTGCCCACCGCCAGCGTGATCGTGACCAATCCGACCCACTACGCAGTCGCTCTTAAGTACGATCACGGCAAGATGGGCGCGCCAGTGGTGGTGGCCAAAGGGGTGGACGCGGTCGCGCTCCGCATTCGTGAGGTCGCGACCTCCGCGGGTGTGCCGATCATGGAAAACCGTCCCCTGGCACGTGCGCTTTATGCGGCTGTAGAGGTCGATCGCCCTGTTCCCCCAGAGCACTACGCGGCCGTCGCGGAGGTCATCGGCTATGTCATGCGCCTTGCGAAGCGGACGGGCTGAGCCAATCCACCTGTCAGGGCCGCTCTCGTCAGTTGAGGGCCTACATCGCGGGTTGATCCGGCGCACCCACTGCCACGCAGGTCTGGTGGCCCGCAGTGTGCTTCGCGCCGCCTTAAAGCATAGAGTGTTCGAGCGTCAGCTTGCGACAGCCAGACTACCCCTGAACGTCCCAGAAAGGATGACCGGACCAGCGGTTCGCCTGAACTGCGCCGCTTAGGACTTCCATGCCTGCTGCTTCTGCGGTTCTACATGAGAAGAGCAGAAACTCGCCGCGGTTCCGTTGCTCACCAGAAATGGCTTCGCTGCTGATCGGCAAAGGCGCCGGAGAATGCCTATCGAGGGGCGCCAGAGGTTTGTGCTCTCGCCAGTTCTCCGCCGATCCCGCGCCGACGGCGCAGGCCGGTCAGCCTATCGCGCTGTATCTCCTGCACAATCGCCAGCTTTAAAAGCAGTTGCTCCGCCTAAAACCTTGCTGTCGTCCATGCCCGCTCGGCCCGTCCGAGGTCGGGAGAGCGTCAAGGGAATCAGCTTTCGTTGGATCTCGCCGCCATCGTGACGGCAATGCGGAGCACCACATTTCAGCTCAAGGCTGAACTCACCGGTGGAAGCGCTGACCGAGGCGGCGAGATCGTCCAGGGACATGGCTGCCGCAAGGCCGGAATGGCTGCTGTCGCGAATCGCGAACGACAGTTCATAGCCGTCCGGCGTCACCGAACGCGATGCAGCCTAAGCTACGCCGGTGCTTGTCAACTGACTGCAGTGGCTGCGCTGACCGCCGCGTGAATCGGCCCATGTTGATCAGATGAGTTGGGCTGCCGTAGTCTTTCCCGAGAACCCGCCCCGGACAGAAATGCCAACGTGCAGGCAGCCCCGGCAGAGGCAAATTCGAGGGTTGGCAGGTTTTCGGCAGGCGACCTCGCATTTCGGAGGGCGAGGGCCGATAGATCCGGGAACGCTTCAAATGCTAGCTCCGGACGCAAGCTTGCAGGTGCGCCAAAGGCGCCACCTTGGAAACCCAAGGCAGCGCCTCCGTCATCTAGAGGTGGATCAGAATTCGTTCCAGCTCCCGTCATCAACCGTGGCCGGTCGGGTCAACGCCGGAATAGCAGCTGCAGGCAGTTGCTTGGTCGGCTGCGACAGGCTCGCGAGCTTACCAGGAGCGGCCCGAAGAGCTTGGCTCTGGCCGACCGCAAAACGTCCAGCCTGGTCGGACAGGCTCTGGACCTCGCTCGTCAGATTGCGGGCAGCGGCTGAGGTTTCCTCGACCATTGCTGCATTCTGCTGCGTCGACTGATCCATCGTTCCAATTGCGACGGCGATTTCAGAGACTGCGGACGACTGCGCCTGATTGTCGGCGGCCATCGTGCCCAGGAGTTGGTGTACCTCGGCAACATCTCCCGAGATCGCCGAGAGCGCCTCGTCGACCTTGCGGACCGACTCAACTGCCGTGCCCACCTCGTCCTGAGTGACCGTCAGCTGATCGCGAGCGCGCTTCGCTTCTTCTTCGGCTCGCATGGCAAGGGCCGAAACCAGGTCTGCGACGACAGCGAAGCCCCTGCCCGCCTCACCCGCTCGCCCGGCCTCAACGGCGGCATTCATTGCAAGAACGCGCGTCTGGAATGCGATCTTGTCGAGACCTTCGATGACCGAATCGATACCCTTGGCGCTCTCCGACACCCGGCCCATCGCGGCAACCGCTTCCCCGGCAACCGAGCGACCGCCCAACACGGTAGAGATCGCGCCATCTGCCCGCTCCACGGTCCTGGCCGACGCAACGGCCGTCGCCTTCAGTCGGCCATCGATCTGCGCCAGGGCCGCCGAGGTCTCCTCCAGGCTGGCAGCGTTCGCCTCCGTCCGGCGAGCCAGGTCCTCGGATGCGTGCGAAATCTCCGACGAGCCGGTGCGGATGCGGGCTGCGCTTTCCGAAACCTGTCCGATCAGGCCACGCAAGCTGGCCAGTGCCTCGTTGAAGTTGGCTTTAAGCTCGCTGTAGGCGGCCGGGAACTCGCTCGAGATTTCGGCAGTCAGATCGCCATTAGTCAACGCCCTCAGGCTTTCCCGCAGAGCGCTGGTGACCGCCTGCTGCTCGGACGCCGTTCGTGAGTCTGCGAGGGCGCGATCCACTGCCGCCTGGCGGAACAGCTCAACCGAATGGGCGACCTCACCCAGTTCGTCCTTACGGCTGCGGTGCGGAACGTCAGCGCTGCCACCTTCGGCGAGCGTCTTGGTCGCGGCCGACAATTCGGAGAGCGGCTTGGCAACGGACTTGATCAGCAAACGCCAGATCACGAACAACGCCACAAGCGATCCGAGCGCCAGCACAAGGGTGAGCCAGTGCGCGTTGCTGGCGGTCGCCATTCCCGCCTCGTTTGCCTTGGCCGACCGCTCCTTTTGCAGCGCGATCAACTCTTCCACGTCGCCGATTGCAGCACGCGACAGCGTCTTGCCCTCACCCTTGACGAGTGGCAGCGCGGCGGCGATCCCGCCATTACGCGTTGTGCTCATGATGCCATCATTGGCTGCTTCGAGCGCACTGACATCACGACGCAACTTGTCGACCTGAGGCATGAACTCGCCAGCGACCTTGGCGTAATCGTCGATCGCTCGCTGCAGGGCTTCGCGGTTGCTCGTGAAGCGCTGTTCGAAACTGCGCATCTCCTCGGCGTTGCCTGCGTTCAGCTGCGAAAAGATGATGATGCGGTGCTCACGCAGCGCCGAGATAACGCGGCCAAGTGCCTCCGTTCCCCCCACGCCGCGCTGAACGTGGCGCGTCGCGACGGCGCTCAACGCCTGGTTCGACATGATAGCATTCACGCTAACTGCAGCGAAGAGCAATGCGATCGCACTGAACAGCACGATGATCTTCTTGGACAGGCGCCAGTCGTCGAGGGCACTCATTAAGGGTCTCCAGTAATACGCAGCGCTGAGCATGCGCGATCAGCTTCATCATAGACGGTGGGGTGCCTGCCCGGACGAAATGAGCCGTGTTTTTCGTCGATCTTAAATGTCGTCGGCGAGCGATCAGCTGTCCTGGTCGCTGTCTATAATGAAGCATTCTTCGCAAAGGGTTTTCAGTGCTTCGCTTCGTTATCAGCGGCCGGCTGGCTGCGCCGTTTTTCTGCGCGACAGCGCTCGCCATGGCACTCCCAACGCACGCTGCTGCCGAGGAGAATCCGCTGCATGCTGCGCTCGGCGCACCCGACGCGCTCGACATTCATCTGCAGATCCGCTCGCGCAGCGAAGCCATCGAAGGCCAGTTCCGGCCAACAGCCGCGCGAAACGATTTCCTGCAGTCGTTTCGCACCATTCTCACCGCCGAATATCGTGCAGGCCCGATACGCATCGGTGGTGAGCTGCGCGACGCCCGGGGATATGCATACGCGCAGAACTCCTCTGCGGGCGTCAGCGAAATCGACGCGGTAGAGCCGCTTCAGGCCTATGTTGCCCTTGATCTCGCGAACCTGGGCGGCAAGGGCGCGACGGGACGACTGACGGCTGGGCGGTACACCCTGAACCTCGGCTCTGGCAGGCTCGTGGCCGCGCCCGATTTTCCAAACATGATCACGAGCTACACGGGCGCGCTGTTCGACTGGAAAAGCGCGGCAAAGGATCGCCTTGTCGCTTTCTGGGGTATGCCGTCGCTCCGTTTTCCGAATGATGCCGACGGACTGCGGAACGAACGCGTCGAGCTCGACCGAGCGCGATCCGCTGTGCAATTCTTCGGTACCAGCTACCAGCGCACCAAACTCGGCCCGATCAGCGCAGAAGCCTATGTGTTCCGGCTGGTGGAGCACGACTCCCCTGCGCAGCTGACCCGCGATCGCAAGCTGGTGACGATCGGCGGCCGCCTGTTCCGGTCGCCGGCCAAGGGCAAGCTCGATTTCGAGATCGAGGCCGCCCACCAGACAGGTCGATCGCACGCAACTACTGCGGCAAACGACACGACCGACCTCGATGTGGATGCCGACACTGTCCATGCAGAAGTTGGGACCAAGTTTCAGAGCAGCTGGACCCCGCGTGTTGTTGTGGTCTTCGACTATGCAAGTGGCGACGACCGTGATGCGGGCCGGTACACGCGGTTCGATCAGCTCTACGGCGCCCCCCGTTCCGACTTCGGTCCGGGCGGCCTGTTTGGCCTGGTGAATCGGTCCAACGTCATCTCGGGCGGTGCTCGCGTTGAGGTCGCGCCGACGAGCAAGCTTGACGCCGCGGTGTTCGGGCGAGAGCTGTGGCTCGCTTCAAGAACGGACGCTTTTGCCAACAGCGGTGTTCGTGATCGCCTGGGGCGGCAGGGTGACTTCGCCGGCACGCAATTGGAAGCACGCGTGCGATACTGGATCCAGCCAAACCGCTATCGCATCGAAAGCGGTACCGCGTTGCTCTTCAAAGGCGATTTCTTGAACAGGGCAGCAAATGCACAGCCCAGTGGTGACACGCACTACTTCTACCTAGACCTAAGCGCGTTCTTCTAAGCGCTGTCACTTCGATGCACCCTGCCTGCCGCCGATCTTGAAGCGACGGCCCCGAAGCTGGTCGGGGCCAGGCTGATGTTGGCATGTGGCAGGTTGGGCTGCGCGGACGTGCGGACCGGCGAGCCCGGGCACTTTGGACAACATCATTGCCTTGATGACCCGGTCGGGGCACACCGGCTTCTTCAATGGTCGGAGTCTCCCATGATCCGCTTCTTGCCTGTGCTTGGCTTTGCCCTGCTCGCCAGCCCCGTCCCGGCCGAACAGACACAGCCCTCCACCCCCGCACCGAGTGCCAGTTCGGGCGCAAGTTCGGGCGCGGTTGATGCGACCGCGGACAAGAAGATCTGCCGCCGGGAACCCGTGCTCGGCAGCATCATGCCAAAGCGAACCTGCCACACGAAGTCGGAATGGGCCTCGATCGATGCGGCGAACAGCGCCGCGGCATCCGACGCGCTCAGCCGGCGGAACGGCCGAATGGGGGCGGGTAGCGGCTCCTGAGCCCGCCCATCCTTGACCGCGGCCGCCTCTTGTGCCAGGGGCGCCGCTTCGCTTTTGGCCCCGCACCCCGGTGAAGCGGTGGCCCTGCCCTCTTTTACGAGAGCCAGCAGAGCGAAACCGGGACCACCGTTGTTGCTGATCGCAAGGAATATACGATGTCGAAGCGCGCCAGCGCCAAGTACAAGCTCGACCGCCGGTTGGGTGAAAACATCTGGGGTCGCCCGAAGAGCCCGGTCAACAAGCGTGAATATGGCCCAGGCCAGCACGGCCAGCGCCGCAAGGGCAAGATTTCCGACTTCGGCATCCAGCTGCGCGCCAAGCAGAAGCTGAAGGGCTATTACGGCGACGTCACCGAGAAGCAGTTCAAGGCGTCGTACACCGAGGCTGCCCGGATGAAGGGCGACACCAGCCAGAACCTGATCGGCCTGCTGGAGCAGCGCCTGGACATGATCGTCTACCGCGCCAAGTTCGCGCCGACGATCTGGGCCGCGCGTCAGCTGGTCAGCCACGGCCACGTTCGCGTCAACGGCGTGAAGTGCAACATCGCGTCGCGCCGCTGCTATGTCGGCGACGAGGTCACGTTGGGTTCGAAGGCGCAGGAGATGGCGCTGGTGCTCGAGGCGCAGAGCTTGGCCGAGCGTGAGATCCCCGACTATGTGGCGACCGACGGCACCGCCAAGGTCACCTTTGTCCGCGTTCCCACGCTGGACGAGGTTCCCTATCCGGTGAAGATGGAACCGAACCTCGTGGTCGAATTCTACTCGCGTTAAGCCGAGCGCCGCGAGGACGGCTGGCGGCGCTTGAAGCGCTGTTCGACCTCACGGCTTCGTCGTGACGCGGCCGTAAGCGGAACACCTTAGCGTTGAAGTGATTAAAGGGCGGTCCCGCGGGGCCGCCCTTTTCTGTTCGGGCGCCCGCCAACAACGGAGAAGACGCGCATGGGCAGCAACGGATCTGGTAACCCGATACTGGGCGTGCTGCTCGCCTGCATCATCGCGAGCATCGTGCTGGCGATCATCGGCTTCGTGCTGCGCGGGCGCGGATCGCTTGCCACCAGCCGCGCAGCACTGATCTGGGCGATCATCACCATCCTGCCCTTGTTCGGCGCCGGCTTTTTCATGTTCTCGAAGCACAGCGTCGAACAGGCAACCGGCGTGACAAGGTCAGGCGTCAATGAGCCGGGCGTCAAGGGAGCACCCTGACGCCACTCAGCGCATGCGCTCAGGGGAGCGCCAGCGCGGTCTTCAGAAAGTTGTCCGATCGATCGAGCATCTTCGTGCGTGCGGCGGAGTCGTCGAGCTGGTGGTCCAGCCCCTTGAACTCGACAAGTTCGACCTTGCCGCCCGCGTCGCGCAGGCGATCGGCCATCAGGCGCGATTCACCGATGCCGACATTCTGGTCCATGTCGCCATGGAACAGCAACACGGGCACCTTGATCCGGTCGACATTGCGCGCGGGCGATCCTTCGCGAACATGGGGGCCACGCCCGATGAAGGCGTCTACCAGCCGGAAACTGGTAAAGCCCTGCGCCTCGGCCCTCAGCGTCTCCAGGTCCGTTACCGGCGCCACCGCGATCACCGCCTTGAACAAGCCGGGATCCATCACCGCCGATTGCAGCGCCGCATAGCCACCATAGGACCAGCCGACGATCGCAAGCTTGCTCGGCGCGGCGATCCCCTGCTTGACCAGCCAGCGCCCGGCGTCGTCAACGTCGCCCACCGCCGTCTTCCACGACCGAAACCCGTTCTGCTGAAACCAGGCCGAGCCATAGCCGGTAGAGCCACGGAAGTTGGGCTGCAGCACTGCAAAGCCACGGGCGGCAAAGAACTGCGACAGCCAGTCGAAGCCCCATTCATCGCGCGCGCCCGGCCCGCCATGCGGCATCACGATCGCGGGCAGGCCCTTCCCATCTGACCCTGCGGGCAAGGTCAGATAGCCGGGAATTGGCGTGCCGTCGGCTGCGGGAAAGGTGACCGGCTTCACCGTCGATAGCTTCATGCCAGCCAGTTGGGGACGCGTCGGCAGGACTTCTTCCATGTGGCGGGTCTTGCGATCGAGGAGGTAGTAGCGCCCGGGATCAACGTCGCTCCCCGCAAACAACAGCAGCGCGTTCTCGTCCGCGCTCGCGTCCACCACCGTGACCAGCGGCGTGCCGGGCAGCGCACGGCCGATGGACAAGCGCAGTTCCGCCAGCGCCGGATCGAAGAACGCCGTTTCGCGCTTCTCGGTCGCCCAGCTCGCGCCCACCACACGGTGCTGGCGCCCGATCTGGATCAGGCCGTCGACGTCCACATCCGGACGCGCCATGACCAGGTCGCGCTTCAGCGTCCCGTCGAGCGCCACCTTGAACAGCGCCGTTCTGCCATCCTTGTTGTCAAAGCCGTAAGCCACGTTCGCGTCGCGATCGACGGCGTACGGGACGAACCCCTCAATAGTGCCTCCGTCGCTTGTTGTGGCGCTCAACTGCTCCCAATCGCGTCCGTTCGGCTTGCGGTAGAGATAGTTGACTCGGGCGCCCATGTAGCCGTCATTGGTCCTGGGCCGCACGGCCATGATGCGAACCGTGCCATGCCCGTCGGAGATATAGCCGACCGCTGCCGGGCGCGGGCGTTCCACCACCTGCCGCTTCAGCGTGGTCGTGTTGACCCGCTCGACCCCCAGCCCCTCGTCCGAGCTGCCGGTCAGTGATCCGGTGCGGTCGTTACGCAGGAAGGTTCGCGTCATCAGCGCGCTGCCGCCTTCCGCATCGCCGACCCAGTCGATGATCGTTCCACCGTCCTGCAGCAGGCCGCGCGCCTCCATGTCGGGGCGGGCAGTCAGGATCTTCAGGTCGCTGCCGTCAGCTTTCAGGGTCACCAGCCGGTCGAACCCGATCCGGTCGCCGCCGTCCTTGCGGATCATCGAAAAGCTGCACACCAGCCTGACGTCGGTCGACCACTGGCAATAACTCAACCGGGTCGGATCACCCGCACTCGTCAACACTGTCGATAGTTTGGCCGAAACGGCATCGAGCACCATCAACTGGCTGCCATGTTCTCCCAGCGGAGCCACGATCGCGATCTGCTTGCCGTTGGGCGACAGGCTGATCTGTCGGATGGTTTCGCGCGCGCCGAACTGTGCAGCGACGCTGGTGGCGACGGCCGGTTCGGCTGCGCCGAGCGCGCCGGCCTGCCCGCCAGCCAGCACCACCGCCGCGAGCGCGAGCGCGCCCACAAATGCCCTCTTCCCCAAGTTTAGTCCCCCTTGTCCCCTGCACACAGGCTAGCGCGCGTCAGCGTTCAATCAAGAGCGACCGCTTGCGTGCCCAGGGAGCGGCTGCCACATCAGGCGCCTGTTCACGCCGGAGCCGCCATGCGTTTCGCCCGCCTTGCCTTTCTACCTCTGCTCGCTGCCACGCCCCTGGCTGCGCAGCAGATTTCTGTTGATACGCTGAAAACGGTGACCAAGGAGCTGTCGTCCGACGCCTATGAGGGTCGCGCGCCGACCACGCCGGGCGAGGAGAAAACGGTCGCCTACCTGATCGAACAGTTCAAGGCGGCGGGGCTGAAACCCGGCAACAAGGGATCATGGACGCAGGACGTGCCCATGGTGGAAATCACCGCCAGCAACGTCGCGCCCTTCACCTTTACCGGCGGCAAGTCGCCGGTCAGCATGGCCTATCGCACCGATATGGTGGCCGCGACCTATCGCGTTGGCCCCAGCGCTGCCGTCACGAACAGCGATGTAGTGTTTGTCGGCTATGGCATCACCGCGCCCGAAAAGGGCTGGGACGATTATGCCGGCCTCGACGTGCGCGGCAAGACGGTGGTGATGCTGGTCAACGACCCCGACTGGCAGACCATGGCACGCGATGGCCCATTCGAGGGCCGTGCGATGACCTGGTACGGCCGCTGGCCCTACAAGTACGAGAACGCGGCCAAGCACGGCGCCGCGGCGGCAATTATCGTGCACGATACGGAACCTGCCGCCTATCCATGGGCGGTGGTGAAATCGTCCTGGACAGGCCCGCAATATGAGCTTGATGAGGCTGGCGGCCATCAGGACCAGAGCCAGGTGATCGGCTGGATGCAACTCGCGAAGGCACGCGAGCTGTTCGCATCGGCCGGCAAGGACTTCGATCAGCTATCCGCCGCCGCCAAGACGCGCGGCTTTCGCGGGGTGCCGCTTGGCGTGCGCTTCTCCACCAGCTTCACCAACACCATTCGAAAGAGCGCGTCGCGCAACGTAATCGGTGTCCTGCCGGGCACAACCGCGCCCGGCGACTATGTCCTTTATTCGGCGCATTGGGATCACCTGGGCCGCTGCGACGCGGTGAACGGCGATGACATCTGCAATGGCGCGCTCGACAATGCGAGCGGCGCGGCGGGGCTGGTGGCGTTGGCCCAGGCGAATGCAAAGGCGGGGCCGGCCAAGCGAAGCCTGCTGTTCCTGGCGGTGACCGCGGAGGAATCCGGCCTGCTCGGCTCGCGCTACTATGCCGAACACCCCGTGTACCCGCTCGCGCGCACGGTGGGCGGGGTCAACATGGACGTGCTGGCGGTGAATGGCGCCACCCGCGACTTCGTGCTGACGGGCGCCGGCAAGTCGGAGATCGAGGACATGGTGCGCCCGCTGCTCGCGGCACAGGGTCGCCATGTCAGCCCGGAATCGAACCCGGAGCGCGGCGGTTACTACCGATCCGACCATTTCTCCTTTGCCAAGCTCGGCGTGCCGGTGCTCGCCGGCGATGGCGGGGAGGATCTGGTGAAGGGTGGCACGGCGGCGGGCCATGCGGCGACGGAGGATTACGTCGCCAATCGTTATCACAAGCCGCACGACGAATATGATCCGAACTGGGATTGGTCGGGCGCGGTGCAGGACCTGACGGTTTACTATCAGCTTGGCCGCAAGCTCGCCGACACGCCCGGGCTGTGGCCCAACTGGTACCCCAGCGCCGAATTTCGCGCCATCCGCGACAAGGATCGCGCCACAGCAAAGGCCGGTCGATGAGCCGCGTTCCGCCCGCTGAATGGGCCCCGCACAAGGCGGTCTGGATCGGCTTTCCAAGCCACCCTGAACTCTGGGCCGACGACCTGGAGCCCGCGCGCGAGGAGGTCACCGCCTTTGCCCGCACCGTTCACGCGGACGGGCGTGGCGAGCAGGTGCTGCTGGTCTGCGCGGACGATGAGGCGGCCAGCGCTGCGCGGGCAGTGGCCCCTTTCGCCCATGTCGTGATCGAGGCGTTTGGCGACATCTGGCTGCGCGACACCGGACCGATCGTGCTCGGCGACGGATCGGCATGCGTGTTCGACTTCAACGGTTGGGGCGGCAAGTACGACCTGCCCGGCGACGACACGATCGGGGAGCGGCTCGCGGCGGGGCGCGGCACGCACGTCACGCGCAGTCGCTGGGTGCTGGAAGGTGGCGCGATCGACGGCGATGGCACCGGGATCGTGGTGACCACCCAACAGTGCCTGCTCAACGCCAATCGCAACCCCGACTTGCGCCGCGCGGACATCGAGGAACGGCTGCACACCGACCTTGGCTTCACACAGGTGGTGTGGCTCGGCGACGGGCTCGCCAATGACCACACCGACGGCCATGTCGACAACCTCGCCCGCTTCGTCGCGCCCGGCCGCGTCGCGGTGCCGGCGGGGGCGGACGATGACCCCAATTCGCGCGTGTACCAGGAAGCGGCGGCTTGCTTGCGGGCAGCGGGGCTCGACGTGGTGCCCGTCCCTTCCCCCGGCCGCGTGGTCCGCGACGGGGACGTCGTGCCGGCAAGCTACATGAACTTCTACATCGGCAATGCCGCGGTGGTGGTGCCGATCTATGGCGCTGCCGACGACGCAGCCGCCGTGAGCGCGTTTCAGGGGATCTTTCCCGATCGCGAGGTGGTCGGGCTGCGCGCCGACCACATCCTGACCGGCGGCGGCAGTTTCCATTGCATCAGCCAACAGATACCGGCCATCGCATGACCGAGGATACACCACCGCTCCGCGTCGCGATCATTCCTGTGACGCCGCTACAGCAGAACTGCACCCTGATCTGGTGCACGGCGACGATGAAGGCGGCGGTGGTGGACCCTGGCGGCGACCTGCCTCGCATCCATGATGCGATCGCCAAGTCCGGCGTTACTGTTGAGAAGATCCTGCTGACCCACGGACATATCGACCATGCCGGCATGGCCAAGCCGCTGGCGGAGGCTCTTGGCGTGCCGATCGCAGGTCCAGCAGAGGCTGATCGTTTCTGGCTGGCACGGCTCGACGACGACGGCCGGCAATGGGGCTTGCCGGGCACGCCGTTCGAGCCTGACCGCTGGCTGGTCGAACGGGACACGGTGACGGTCGGCAACTTGTCACTCGACGTGTACGAGACGCCCGGCCACACGATAGGCCATGTGATCTTCCACCACCCGGCCTCGCGATTCGCACTGGTCGGCGACACGCTGTTCCAGGGGTCGATCGGGCGCAGTGACCTGCCCGGCGGCGATCACGAACAGCTGGTGCGCTCCATCGTGACCAAGCTGTGGCCGCTCGGCAGCGACACCGCCTTTGTGCCCGGCCATGGCGCGCCCAGCACCTTTGCCCATGAACGCGCGAGCAACCCCTTCGTCGGTGACCGGGTGCTCGCGGGCGGCTGAGCTGCCGGTCAGCGCGCCGCCATGGCCGCGAGCTTGGCGACCGTGTTCATGTTGCGCGCGGTTCCGCCGGCTGCTGCCGGCAGGCGCAGCTTCGACCGGCCCATTGATTCGCCATAGGCGATGAAGATCTCTCGCGCACCCAGCATCACCTGCTCGCCATCCGGCGCGACCAGGCTCTCCAGCGAATCGGCCGGCGGGGGCGCATCCAGGAATATGGCCACCGTGCGACTCGGATTGGCGTCGGGGAAAGGATTGGCGTCCCGAACCGCTGCAATTTCGTCGGCTGAGCGCACCATGACCGGCATCGAGGTGCCAACATGGGCGGCGAGCGCTGCTTCCAGAGCGCTCTTTACCGCCGCCTCCGGCAGCGCCGTATCGAATACGACGTTGCCGCTGGCGATGTAGGTCTGCACGTCGGTGAAGCCGCATGAGGCGCATAGTTGCTTCAGGTCCGCCATGGCGAGCTTGCCGGTCCCACCCACGTTCACCGCCCGCAACAACGCCACAAACGTCGTCATGCACTCCTCCCCACGGCCCTGCCCCACGCAGGTTTGCGCAGTGGTCACCGCCTGTTCTACAAGGCAGTTCTGCCGCTATAAACCGGGATGTTTGCAACGGCGCGTCGGGGCACCCGGGCGTCGTAACGCGTTCCGTTCCCGCCAACCCCGGTCTGACCCGGGACTGGCTGACCTCATCCTGTCTCTCCAGCCGCTTGCAACCCGGCCGAATATCGCTATAGCGCCACGCTTCGCGATGCGTCCGGCCGCCTTGTGCCAGCGCGGCCGGTTTCGATCGGTCTCGCCGGCGGTGTCCGGGTTCGTCCCCTTGTTGATTTGTTCAAAGGCTAAGGTGCCGAGATGGCCGTCCCCAAGCGAAAGACCTCCCCTTCCAAGCGCGGCATGCGTCGCGGCCACGACTCGCTGACGATCGCGGCATTCCACGAATGCCCGAACTGTGGCGAGCTGAAGCGTCCGCACAACCTGTGCACCGCGTGCGGCCACTATAACGGCCGCGAGATCGTCTCGGTTGAGGGCTGATCTCCTCCCGTTTGATTGAGCAATGAGGCTATGACCGCACCCTCCTGGATCGCCGTCGATGCAATGGGCGGCGACAAGGGGCTATCGGTGATGCTTGCGGGTGTCGCCCAGGCACGTCGCCGGTTCGAAGATTTCCGCTTCCTGCTGGTGGGTGACGAGGCCGCTATCCGCGAGGGCCTGTCTGCGCATCCCGGTCTGACCGCGAACGCGGAAATCGTCCATGCGCCCGACCGCGTCGGCGCAGAGGACAAGCCCAGTCAGGCGATTCGGCGCGCGCGCACCACGTCGATGGGCGTGGCGATCGACTTGGTGAAGCAGGGCCGTGCCGCCGCTGCGGTATCGTCTGGCAACACCGGTGCGATGATGGCGATGGCGAAGCTCGCGCTGCGCACCCTGCCGGGCATCGATCGCCCCGCACTTGCCGCTCCGCTGCCGACGCTCGGCGATAATGACGTGATCATGCTCGACCTGGGCGCGAACACGGAAGTGGACGCGCGCAACCTCGTCCAGTTCGCTGTCATGGGCGCCGTGTACGCCCGCGCGATCCTGGATCTCGAAACACCCCGCGTCGCGCTGCTCAACATCGGGTCGGAAGACCAGAAGGGCACGGACGTGATCCGCGACGCTGCGCAGACGCTGCGCAACGCGACGGGCCTGCCGATGCGCTTCGACGGGTTCGTCGAGGGCGACCGCCTGTCGCGCGGCGATGTCGACGTGATCGTATGTGACGGCTTTTCCGGCAACATCGCGCTTAAAACCGCCGAGGGCACCGCGCGCTTCGTCGCCGACCTGCTCAAGCGCGCCTTTTCCTCATCCGTCCGGTCCAAGATCGGCTTCCTGATCTCGCGCCCCGCAACGGAGCTGCTGCGTCACCACCTCGATCCCAATGTGCACAACGGCGCCGTTTTTCTCGGCCTGAACGGCATCGTGGTGAAGAGCCATGGCGGGGCGACCGAACTCGGCGTCGCGACGGCGATCAGCAATGCCGCCAAAATGGTGCGCGCCGACCTGACGCGGCGCATCGCCCAGGACCTGGCGACGATCACCCCGGCGGAGGCCGCGTGATCCGCGCGGTAATCACCGGCACCGGTTCTGCCCTGCCCGCCCGCCGCGTGTCGAACGCGGAACTGGCGGAACAGGTCGACACCAGTGACGAATGGATCGTCGAACGGACCGGCATTCGGTTCCGCCACCTCGCGGGCGAGGGCGAAACCACCGGAACGCTCGCCACCGACGCCGCCCGTGCCGCGCTCGAGGCGGCCGGGCGCGTGCCGGACGACATCGACTTGATCGTCCTAGCAACCGCAACACCGGACCAGACCTTTCCAGCCACCGCCACCAAGGTGCAGGCGATGCTGGGCGCCACCGATTGTGTCGCGTTCGATGTTGCGGCCGTCTGCTCGGGCTTCCTTTACGCGGTTCAGGTCGCCGATTCGATGCTGCGGACGGGAGTTCACCGCCGGGCCCTGGTGATCGGGGCCGAGACGTTCAGCCGCATCCTCGACTGGAACGACCGCACAACCTGCGTGCTGTTTGGCGATGGCGCTGGCGCGATCGTTCTCGAAGGCCAGGAGAGCGAGGCGGAGGGCGGACGCGGGATCCTCGCAACCCGCCTCCATTCGGACGGCCGCTACAACGATCTTTTGTACGTCGATGGCGGCCCATCCACGACCGGCACTGTTGGCAAGCTGCGGATGAAGGGGCGCGAGGTGTTTCGCCACGCCGTCACCAACCTGTCGGCGGTCATGACCGAATCGCTCGGCATTGCGGGCCTGGCCGCGGACGACGTCGACTGGGTCGTGCCGCACCAGGCAAACGCCCGCATCCTGGACGCGACAGCACGCAAGCTTGGCTTGGCGCCTGACAAGGTCGTGGTGACCGTCGATCGCCACGCCAACACGTCTGCCGCTTCCGTACCGCTCGCGCTCGATGTTGCGGTGCGGGACGGCCGCGTGAAGCCCGGCGACATCGTCGTGCTCGAAGCGATGGGCGGGGGTTTTACCTGGGGTGCGGCAGTGCTTCGTTACTGAACAATCGCCGGTGTTATAAGGCCTTCCGATCCGCGGAGCGGTCATGTAGGCTTGCCGCCGCAGCTAAGGGGGAGAACTGCTCATGAGCGACGCCGGGACATTGACCCGTGCCGACCTGGCCGAGGCGTTGCACCGCGAGGTGGGACTTAGCCGCGCCGACTCGTCGAAGATCGTGGAGCAGGTGCTCAAGGAAATGTGCGAAGCGCTTTCCCGGGGTGAGAACGTCAAGATCTCCGGTTTCGGCACCTTTGTGCTGCGCGACAAGGGTGAGCGGGTCGGTCGCAATCCCAAGACCGGCGTGGAAGTGCCGATTGCCCCTCGCCGTGTGCTCACCTTCCGCGCAAGCCAGATGATGCGCGACCGCATCGTTGCGGCCGGCTGAATTCGGTATGCCAGCGTCGCCCTCGAAGGCGGAGGGCGCGTTCCGCACCATCGGTGAGTTGTCCCGGGATACGGGGCTGCCCCAGCATGTGCTGCGCTATTGGGAAACGCGGTTCCCGCAGCTGAAGCCGCTGACCCGTGCGGGAGGCCGCCGATATTACCGTGCCGAGGATGTGGCATTGGTCCGGCGCATCGACCAATGGTTGAACCGTGACGGCTATACCGTGCGCGGCGTCCAGCAATTACTTTCAACCGGCACCCCGCCCAGCCCAAGCGCGCCGGCGACACAGGCCCCCGCGCCGGGCGCCCCGGCAACGGCGCCCGACGAGACTGTAACGGCCCTGCGCGCCATCCGCGACCTGCTGGCGCAGGCGCTGGTCGACGACGATCCCGCCAAGGCCTGAGCGCCAGCGCTTCACCCCGCGCCCCGGATCAGCCATGATCGGGGCAACAAGGGGAGAGGATCATGACCGACTCGCGTGCGAGCCAGCGGCCAGCCACGCTCGTGCTGGCAATGCTGATGGTGGTTTACACCTTCAACTTCCTCGATCGGCAGATCCTCGGCATCCTGGCAAAGCCTATCCAGGCCAGCCTGAACCTCAACGATGCGCAGTTCGGGGCGATCGGGGGCACCGCCTTTGCCCTGCTCTATTCCGTGCTGGGCGTGCCGCTGGCCCTGCTGGCCGATCGGATCGGCAGGACTCGCGTGATTGCCGGGTCGCTGGTCGTGTGGAGCGGCTTCACCGCGCTGTGCGGTACCGCCACTGGCTTCTGGCAACTCTTCCTGTACCGCTTGGGCGTGGGCGTCGGTGAGGCAGGCGGCGTTGCCCCCTCTTACGCGCTGATCGCCGACTATTTTCCGGTCGAGCGACGCGCGCGCGCCATTGCGATCTATTCGATGGGCATCCCCATCGGCCTTGGCCTCGGCGTGCTGCTCGGCGCCGTGATCGCCCAGGCCGTCAACTGGCAGGCGGCCTTTATCGTCATGGGCGTGGCCGGCATCCTGATCGCGCCGGTGTTCCTGTGGCTGGTGCGGGACCGTTACCCGCCCATCGTCAGGGCGGCCGGCGCTCAATCAGCCGCGGCCGTGATCCCGATCCTGATTCGCAAGCCTGCTTACTGGCTGTTGTCGATCAGCGCCGGGTGCAGCTCGATGGCGGGCTATGGCCTCGCGCTCTGGGCGCCCAAGATCATCGCGGTGCAGTTCGGTTGGACGGCGTCTAACGAGCTGGTCAAGGTTGGCCAGTTCATGGGCGCCTTGCTGCTGATCGGGGGTTCGCTCGGCATTTTCCTCGGCGGGGTTGTGTCCGACCGGCTCGCCCGGCGGGATCGGGCCTGGTACGCGCGCGTGCCCGCAATCGCCTGGGTGATCGCAGCGCCTACCTTTATCCTCGGCTTCATGACGCCGAACCCGCTGCTTGCCTGGTGCATCCTGTTGATCCCCAACGCGCTCAACACGCTGTGGCTGGGCCCGATCATCACCGCCGCGCAGCATCTGGCGCCCTCGAACATGCGGGCAGGCGCGTCGGGCACGTTCCTGCTGATCAACAACCTGCTGGGCCTCGGCATTGGTCCGTGGGCGATGGGTGCGCTCTCCGTGGCGCTGAAGGCGACCCATGGCGACCAGTCGCTCGGTTTCGCAGCAATGATCGGCGTCTGCCTGTACCTTGTCGCCGCTGTCCTGGCGCTGTTGGCGATCCGGCCCATGAAGCGCGACTGGATCGAGGCAGAGGACTAACCCGCCGACTTACCGCTCGCGCGTGGCCAGGAATCGCACCTTGGAATAACGGTCGGCGATATAGCCGACCTCCCACGCCGACTTGGCCAGGAACACTGGGTTGTTGTCGCGGTCCCTGGCCATGGAAGCGCGGTTGAGGTCGGCGAAGTCCTTGAGGTCCGCCGCGTCGCCCGCGATCCAGCGCGCGGTGTCGAACGGGGCGGGTTCGAGCACGGCCGCAACCTTGTACTCCGCATCCAGCCGGCTGAGCAGAACGTCGAGCTGCAACTGCCCGACCACGCCGATGATCCAGTTCGATCCGATCTCGGGATAGAAGACCTGGGTCACGCCCTCCTCGGCCATGTCGTCGAGCGCCTTGCGAAGCTGCTTCGTCTTGGTCGGGTCTTTCAGCGCGACGCGCCGCAGGATTTCCGGCGCGAAGTTCGGCAGGCCGGTGAAGCGCACCTCAGCGCGCTCGCTCAGCGTGTCGCCCACGCGCAGCGTGCCGTGGTTCGGAATACCGATGATGTCGCCTGGAAACGCCTCGTCCGCGATCTCACGATCCTGCGCAAAGAACAGGATGGGCGAATGTACCGCGATCGGCTTGCCATGCCCCGTTGGCGTCAGCTTCATGCCGCGCTTGAACGTACCAGAACACAGCCGCATGAACGCGATCCGGTCGCGATGCTGCGGGTCCATGTTCGCTTGCACCTTGAACACGAAGCCGGTCACTTCCTTGTTCTCCGGCGCAACCGGGGCAGGCTCGGCAGGCTGTGGCCGGGGCGACGGCGCGAAGTCGGCCAGCGCCGCGATCAGCTCGGCCGGCCCGAAATCCTTGAGCGCGGAGCCGAAGTAAACGGGCGTCAGGTCGCCATGGCGGTACGCCTCCGGGTCGAAATCGGCATAGCCGCCCTGCGCCAGCTCTACCTCCTCGGCAAAGCGGTCGGACAAAGCGGCCTCGTCGGTGCGGCCCTGAAAGGTGCGGCTGTCGCCATCGGGCCGGCTGATCCGGTTGGACTTCAAGTCCATGATGCCCTCGAACTCGCCACCCATGCCGATCGGCCAGTTCATCGGCGTGACGTCCAGCGCCAGGATGTCAGCGATCTCGTCGAGCAGTTCGAAGGGTGAGCGGCCCTCGCGATCCACCTTGTTGATGAAGGTGATGATCGGCACCGAACGCAGTCGGCATACTTCGAACAGCTTGCGCGTCTGCGCCTCGATCCCGCGCGCGGCGTCGATCACCATTACCGCCGAGTCGACTGCGGTCAGCGTGCGGTAGGTGTCCTCTGAGAAGTCTTCGTGCCCTGGCGTGTCGAGCAGGTTGTACGTGACCCCGTCCTTCTCGAACGTCATCACCGAGGACGTGACAGAGATTCCGCGCTGCTGCTCGATCTTCATCCAGTCCGACCGCGCACGCCGGTTCTGCCCGCGCGCCTTGACCTCGCCCGCCAGGTGGATCGCGCCGCCGACATACAGCAGCTTCTCGGTCAGGGTCGTCTTGCCGGCGTCTGGGTGGGAAATGATCGCAAAGGTGCGACGGGGAGAAGTCATTCGAGGGCCGATCGGGTGAGGTTGGGACAGGTGTAATGGCTAAAGGGGAGAGCTGCGGGTGCGCTCTCCACTTGAGGATGCGCCAGGGGCGCTAGCTGAACGAAAGATAGGGAGCGTGCACGGCGCACGCCATGCCAGATCAGCGCCGTGTAGGACAGTGTGACGTCTTCAAAGCGAGGGGCAGGTCCAACCGAGGCGACGCGTCCCTTGCCGCCGTCAGCGCACCAGTCCCCCGACCTGTGCCTGGCAAGGCGGAGCGGCCCCCGCAAAATCATCAAAGCTGCCCAGGCTGGTCGCCCCGGAAGCCTTGGGTGTGAACACGTCCGCGCCCATCCCCTTGGTTTCGTAGACATAGGATTTGTTGTTGTCGAAAGTCTTGATCGCGCCATTCACGCCGGCAGCATCAGCAGCGCTGATCTCCCGCACGTCCACGCGGCGGCTCTTCACCATCTGGGCAACACCGTTTGCGAAGGATGAAGCACGCCAATAGTCGACGCCGCCCAGCGTCCGGTTGACGGGCTTCGCGTTGAACGCCCATCGCCGCCCCTTGCCGGCGGCCGGTACCCTGACGGTCGTCGCATAGCAGGTGAAGGCTGGGTAATCGGTCGCATAGGCAGCGTCCTGGGGCTGGTCCTTGGGCCGCTTCATCTCGGCAGGAGGGGGAAAGCCGCCGCCGAACAGATAATGGGTATGCCCATCCTTGTCGTCGCCCTCCCAGTCGACCTTGCCTTCGCCGGTCATGGACAGGATCAGCAGGCGGTGATCTTCATCGAACCGCCAACTCGTCTGGCTGGGCTCGACGTCCGGCATGCGCTGGCGCCAGTAGCTGGCCAGCATGCGATTCGCGTCCGCCTGGGCGACCCCCGCCAACTGAGCGCGAATCCCGAAGATCTCATCTCCCCGCAGCGTGTCCTGCACCCTGTACCTGCCTGGCTTGTCGAATCCGGTGCTGGCGTCGATGTTGACTGCCTGGATCAGTTGGGGGTACCGCGGCGGGGTAGGCGAGACCCGCTCAAGCGTCGCCCCGGCGATCCGGAGGGGCAACGCCCATGGCGCCTGTACGGTCTCCAGATCGGCAAGCCGACGGTCGCCAAGCCGAGTGCCGTCCATCCAGTATTGGCGGTCACCGACGGTCGCGCGGACCAGCACGTGATTGAAGACGGCCGGGGTAGGCAGCCGGGCATCTGTGCCGTCGCCACCCTGGGTTGACACCAGCACCGGTTCCGCCGCGATGCCCAGTTCGCGCAGCAAGGCGATCAGCAGCACCGTCTTTGCCTTGCAGTCGCCAAACCGGCGCTGCCACGTGTCGTCGGCGCCCGCGGGGCGGTAGTTGCCGCCGTCCAGCCCCACATACACATAGCGGATGCGGTCCTCGACCGCGCGCAGGGCGGCCTCGGCGCGACGCGCCGGGTCCGTTGTCTCCGCAGCGATCCGCGCAGCCTCTGCTTTTACCGGAGAGGTCGGGGACAGCACTGCGGCCTTTCCATACAGGGCGGCAAAGCTGCGCGACACGGCCGCCCAGCTATCATAACCGCTGAACTGCACCTGCCGGACAAATGCGTAACGAGGAGGTGCCCCGTCCGGCAAGATCACACTTGCAGGGTCGGACACGGCATAGACCCGCTCTACCTCGTCGGCGCTCTCGCTGATGCTTGGCGCTGGAAGGTCGCCAGCCACGCGAAACTCGACGCCACTGTTCTTGGGCTGAAGGACCCTCAACCGCCACGCGCCGCGTACCCCCATCAGCGGGAACTGCATAAAGCCTTGCGGCTTCTCGCCCCAGTCCGCGACCCGGCTCACCTTGGTGACGGCGAATTCCAGCTCGTCTCCGACCTGCAAGCCGACCGTCTGCAGTGTGGCTGTGAGATTGCCGTCGAGCATTGCCTGGTCCAGGTTCGTTTCACGCTGGATCACCTGAAACTTCTGCGCGGCAAGTACATCGATGGCTTTGCCGTCCCGGATGATCGCCACCTTGTTGATCGTGACCGAGTCATTTGCGGGCGCCCACACGATCGACAGATTGCCGGCCGCCAGCGCCTCAGGCGCGAGCACCTTGACGCGATACGCCTCGTGGCTCTCCTGTCCTGCCGCGCCGATGCGAACCTGCTGGTCGGCATAGATCATGCGCAGTGGTGCGCCTGGCGGTATCGGCGCCTGGCTCGCCTGTGGCGGAGAGAGGACCCAGGCGGGCGCGGGCGCGTACCTTAGCTCTCGATTGGACAACTGCTTGGCCGGCGCCGCGTCAGGGCTGGATCGCCCCGGTTTCACGCGATCTGCCGCGCTGATCGCGCCCGCAGCGCTTCCCGCCAGCAAACATGCCAGCAACACCCAATGCCCCCGCATTCATAACCCCCTCGGCCCTTCCGCAGAAGCTTAGCCATGGAGGACACAAGATCAACGGGGTGCAAACAGATGCAGGATCAATGGCCGTTGCGGTGGCTCGCCGCTCCGGCCAGGACCGACGGTGGTCAGTCAGTCAGCGTGACACTCATGCCGATGTGCTTTGCACCGCCTGGCTCCACCACGAACACCCCCGGCTTGTCCCGGTATTCGCCCGCATAGCCTTCGGGGTCCGCGATGCCGTGCCAGGGCTCGACACAGACGAAGCGCGCGCCGGGCTTAGTCCAGATGCCCAGCATTGGCGTGTCCGGAAAGGCGATCTCCAGCTTGGGGCCGACCTCCGCGCCGTAGGTGACCGACTGGCTGTGCACCGGGTTCCAGACCAGCGCGTCGTGCGCGAACAGGTCGTCGTTGAGATGCAGCACACGACCACCCTGCAGCGGGCTCGGCACCTCTGCGGCAGCGATCGTGCCGTCGCCGGCAATCGCCTTCAACGCGCCCGGTTCGTCGGCGGAGAAGGTGATACGATGAGTGTCCTTCTCACCCGCGCCCGGCAGCGGCCAGGCGAAAGCGGGGTGAAAACCAAAGCTGGCGGGCAGCGGCGCATCGCCCGGATTGGTAACGGTGACCCCAATCGACAGGGTTGCCCCGTCCAGCCGGTATGCGACCTCCAGCCGGAACGCGAAGGGGTAGATCGCGCGGGTTTCCTCGTTGTCGCTCAGTGCGAACACCGCGTGCGCGTCGCCGGTTTCGACAATGTCGAACAGCGAATGTCGCGCGAAGCCATGCTTGTCCATGGGGTAGTCGCGCCCGTCATGGCGCAGCACGCCGCCGCTCAGCGCCCCGACAATGGGGAACAGCAACGGCGCCCGTCCCCTCCAAAAGGCCGGATCGGCGTCGGTCATCAGCTCTCGGCTAGCCTCATCTTCGCCAAGGTGCTCCAGGTGCGACAGCTCCGCCCCGAACGGGTTGATGGCAGCCGACAGGATGTTCGACTGAATGCGGACCATCTCGCGCCGGGGGTCGATCGCGTTCTCGTTCTCGTCAGCCACGTAAGCTTGCTCCCGTCTTGGCGGCGGCGGCGACGACCTTGTCGCTGATTGCCTTGAGGTCCGCATCGGTGAAACTCTTGTCGCCGGGCTGGAGCGTCACCTCCACCGCCATCGAGCGCACGTCGTCCTTTTCAAACAGGTCGAACACGCGCGCAGCGACGATCGCGGCCTTGTCAGCACCCCGGATCGCACGAACCAGAGCATCCGCTGCCAGACCGGCGGGAACGGTGAACGCGAAATCGCGACGCACCGGCTGGAGAGCAGGTGGAGTATAGGCGGCGCGCATGAAGCCGGTGCCGCGACGGGCAGGGATCGCGTCAAGGTACAGCTCCACCGCCACCACCGCGCCGTCAAGGTCAAACGCACGAAGGACGTTCGGGTGCAGCGCCCCAAAGGCGGCCAGGATCGTCTTTGGCCCAAGCCGCAGCGTTCCGGACTGGCCGGGATGCCACGCCTCGCCCGCGTCGCCCATCACCAGCAGATTGTCGACCGGAGCGCCCGCCGCGGCGAGCAGCGCCAGCGCCTCCGCCTTGGCGTCAAACGCATCAAAGGCCGCGGCCTTGCCCGCCTGCCAGCCGCGCACGCGCTTGTCGCCGGCAAGCACGAGGCCAAGCGTCGGGCGCTCGCCCTCGGCGAGGTAGCGGCGGCCGAGTTCGAACAAACGAACGCTGCCCGCGCCGCGCCGCAGGTTGCGCTCTGCCGCGGCGAGCAGACCCGGCAACAACGAGGGGCGCATCACCTTCAGCGCTTCGCTGATCGGGTTGGCGAGCGTCCACGCGCCACCGCCAAAAGGCGCGGCCTCCGCCTCCGACAGGAAGCTCCAGGTCACCGCCTCATCCAGCCCGCGAGCCGCCGCCGCGCGGCGAGCCCGGCGCTCAATCTTCTGTGACGGCGTCGCCGTAGGCGTCGCGACGCCGGGCACGCGGGGCAGCGGCACGGGGGCGACACGGTCGATGCCCTCGATGCGGATCACTTCCTCGACCAGGTCGGCTGGGCCATCCACGTCGCGGCGCCACGTCGGTGGGGTGACCTGCCAATCCTCGCCGACCGAGAAGCCGAGGCTTTCGAGGATCTGGCGCTGGCGATCCGGCGCGATGGCGAGGCCGCCCAGCGTTTTGGCAAGCGACGGATCATAGCGGTAGTGGCGGAGGCCAAGCGGGGCTTCACCGGCGCGGGTCACGGCAGAGGCCGTACCCCCGCACAGCGCCACGACCAGCGCGGTCGCATGGGTAAGGCCGTCGTCGAGGAATGCCGGGTCGACGCCGCGCTCGAACCGCTGGCGTGCGTCGGACGTGAGCGCCAGTGCCTGCCCCGTCCGCGCGATCGCGTCGGGATCGAAGAATGCGCATTCGACCAGCACGTCGGTGGTGCCGTCCGTGACACTCGAATGCTCGCCGCCCATGATGCCGCCGATGTCATGCACGGCCTTGTCGTCCGCGATCACCGTCATGGCGGGGGTGAGCTGATAGGTACGGCCGTTTAGCGCGATCACTTCCTCACCCGCCATCGCACGTCGCGCGACCAGCGCGCCGGACAGCGTCCCACGGTCGTAAACGTGCAATGGGCGGCCAAGGTCGATCATCACGTAGTTGGTGATGTCGACCAGCGCACTGATCGGCTTCTGCCCCACTGCCTGGAGGCGGCTGCGTAGCCAGTCGGGCGATTCGCCATTGCTGACGCCCGCCACCGCCTGCGCGAAGAACGCAGGACAGCCCTCGGGGTCGTCGGTGCGGACCGCAGGCGCTTCGTCCTGCGGCTCGGCCAGCGGCGCTGCGCCGCTCGGCAGCGTACCGGGACGCCACGGCTTGAGCGTGCCCAGCCCCGCGGCGGCCAGATCTCGCGCGATGCCTCGCACGCCCATGCAGTCGGGGCGGTTGGGCGTGACAGAAATGTCGATGACGGGGTCGTTCAGCCCGGCATAGTCGGAGAAGCTGGTACCGATCGGCGCATCTGCCGGCAGCTCGATAATGCCGTCATGACCCTCACCGATCTCCAGCTCGCGCGCCGAGCACATCATGCCGTTCGATTCGACACCGCGAATGCTCGCGACCTTCAGCGTGACGTCGAGGCCCGGGACATAGGCGCCCGGCGCGCCGAAGACGCCGACCAGCCCCGCGCGGGCATTGGGCGCGCCGCACACGACCTGCAGCGGACCGTCGCCCGCGTCGACCGACAGCACTTGCAGCTTGTCCGCCTGCGGATGGCGCTCTGCCGACAGCACGCGCGCGACGCGAAACGGTGCGAGCTCGTCGCCCGGATTGTGGATGCCCTCCACTTCCAATCCGACACGGGTCAGCGCTTCCGCCACCGTGTTCACATCGGCGTCGAAATCGAGATGGTCGCGGAGCCAGCCAAGCGTGAACTTCATGCCCCCACTCCCCCGCTCAGCGTCGGCACGTCGAGTGCGGAGAAGCCGTAATGTTTCAGCCAGCGAATATCGCCGTCGAAGAACGCGCGCAGGTCATCCATCCCGTATTTGAGCATCGCCAGTCGATCGATCCCGCAGCCAAAGGCAAAGCCCTGCCATTCCGCCGGGTCCAGGCCGCAGGCGGCGATCACCTTGGGATGCACCATGCCGCTGCCCAGCACCTCCAGCCAGCCGCCACCCCCCTGACCACCGGGGTGGCCGCCGATGACCCGCTTGCCCTTTTCGATCGTGTAGCCGACGTCGATTTCCGCCGACGGTTCGGTGAAGGGAAAATAGCTCGGGCGCAGGCGCAGCACGATGTCGTCGCGCTCGAAGAACGCCTTCAGGAACGTCTCAAGCGTCCATTTCAGGTGGCCAAGCGTGATCCCCTTGTCGATCACCAGCCCTTCCACCTGGTGGAACATCGGCGTGTGCGTCGCATCTGAGTCGGAGCGATAGGTGCGGCCGGGCGCGATGATGCGGATCGGCGGCTTGTTCGCCAGCATGGTGCGGATCTGCACGGGGCTGGTGTGGGTGCGCAGCACGCGCGGCGTTTCGCGATCGTCGATACCTCCGGTGCCCTCCTGGCCGGCGAGGTAGAAGGTATCGTGCATCGCGCGCGCAGGGTGCGTTTCGGGAATGTTGAGCGCGGTGAAATTGTGCCAGTCGGTTTCGAGCTCAGGCCCCGTCGCGACCGCGAAGCCAAGATCCGCGAAGATTTCCGCCAGCTCATCCATCACCTGGCTGACCGGGTGGATGGTGCCGGTGGGCGTCGCGTCGACTGGCAGGGTCAGGTCCACGCGCTCGGCGGAAAGGCGAGCGTCGAGCGCGAGTTGCTCCAGCGCGGTCTTGCGGGTCGCTATGGCGGCGGTGACCGCTTCGCGCAGCCCGTGAATGGCGGGGCCCTCCACCTGGCGCTGTTCGGGTGACATCGCGCCCAGGGTCTTGAGCAGTTGAGTGACGCGTCCCTGCTTGCCGAGCGCCTCGACACGGCAGGCTTCCAGCGTATCGAGCGCAGAAGCGGTGTCGATCGCGGCAAGGAGTTGGTCGCGCAGGGCGTCGAGTTGGTCGGCCATAGGCGCAAGCCCTTGTCCCCTGCCGCCGCGGCGATCAAGTCCCAGCCTGTTTCCGCGTCAGTTGCGCATCGTATAGGTAAGCGTGCGACTGCCGTTGGCAGGGACCGAGACCGTCCAGGTCGGCAGCCCATCCACGGTGGCAAGCGACGCGGAGGCACGGACGTTGGCCGGCGGCGCCTGCACCGCGATCTCGGTGCAAACGGCGAACGGATTGGCGTTGGTGACCGTCACCTCGCCATGGCCTCGCTCGGGCGTGGATTGGGAGACAAGCACCTGCGCGCTCTGCCCGGCCGCGATGCGAACCGTTTCGCCCACTGCCTTGTCGGACAGGCTACCGGTTCCAACGAGCAGCTTTTCCCTGCCTCGCTGGGCGTAGAGGGTCGTCGACCCCGCCGGGAGGGGTATGCCGAGCCCCGCGTCGGCACGGTTGTTCAGGCGCAGCACGATGCTGCTCGGTGACAAGGGCACGACTGCCAGGGGCGGCAGGGTGAAGCGGTAGAGCCGTTGAAAGGGAACCCGCGAACGGGCCAGCAGCGCCACCTGTTTCTGGCCCCGAGCACTGACCGTCACCCGCTCTGGAGCGCGGTAAAGCTTCAGGTCGCCCAGATCCTCTGGAGCGGGCGGTGGCGGCGGAGGTGCCTCCTCGACCGGAGGCGGCGCGGGGACTGCCATCATCCGCATCCCGGTCACGACGATGTCCTCGGACGCTTCGGCTTGCTCCGCCGATCGGTCGGGAAGGTCCGACGTGGTGGTGCCTAGTGGGAAACAGGACAGCTGGAGCGGCCGGGTAAAGACGCGGAAGCGCTCGTCGCGATGATTGAGCCTGCCCGCGACCGCCTGCAACTGCGCCGCCGGGAAGCTCTCGGCGTTGCCATTGGCCAGCGTCAGCCATGCGAACAGGTCCAGCGTGCGGCCATCGGGCGCCATTGTCGCAACATAGCTCGCCGACCAGTCGAACTCGCTGGTCAGATAGGACAGCGTCACGGTGACGGCCCGCGCGGCGGAACTGTTTGTTGACACGGCCAGCACCGGCCCCGCAGTCAGGTCGGCCGGTACGGACGGATACCGGGTAGCTTCGGCAAGCCCCGAACAACCAAGCGCCTCCACCCCATCCGGGGTGCGCACCACGATCCCGTTGGCCGGCCCCGCCACGATGGTCGCATCCTGCGTGCGTCGTCGGCCACTCGCGCGATCGGTGCGGGTCAGGGTGACGCGGCGGCCTAGATAGCCGCTCGCCAGCGCCGCGGGGGACAGCAGGCGCTCGTCCCGGTTCTTCTCGATCACGCCGCCCGGCAGGCCGCCGACGATCGCGCTGGCAGGCACGATCCCGCCCGCCACACCCTCGAACCGGATGGTCGCCGGGCCGGCCGGAAGATTCAGTGTGCGCGTCTCCGTGATCAGCGCAAAGCCGTTCAGCCATTGGAGATCCTGGGCGCCGGCACCGCTGCCATAGGGGCTGCGGTACACGGTAACCGCGACCGCTTCGGGGGCGGCCGACTTCACCAGCGACACTGCCGTACCCGCGTTCTCCTGCGGCGCCGCGCCAAGGACGAGCGGCATGCCAAGAAGCGCGGCGAACCGCCGGCGCATCAGTAGCGCGTGTCGATCGTGGCGGTCAGCGTGGTCGACCCGTTTGCGGGCACCGGTACATGCCACACCACGGTATTCGACTGAGGACGTTCGCTTCGCAGGCTTTCCTCGACGATCCGTGTGTCGCTGAAGCCGTAATCCAGGCCGTCCTGAAACACATCCACCGTTACCGGCGCTGCGCGGGCATTGGTGACGATGTAGCGCATGTCGGTGCGGAATCGTGATCCGCCGAGCGCAGTGCGTTTGACCACGACGGGCTGAACCTTCACGTCAAAGGCGTCGCCCGTGGTCAGCGCGATGGACGAACCCTGGGGCGTGTGCGGGATCGTCGCCTCTCCCGTGAATTGCGCCTGCCCGCGCGCGTCGCGCATATACACCCGCACCGTGCCGGCGGGCAGCGCATCGCCAAGCCCGCCCGCGCGCGAGCTGGAAAAGCGCAGCGTGCTGGCAGCGCTGGCGGGCTGTTCACGCGTCGCCAGCCAAGCATTGTGGTATTCATAAGCCGACGTGGCCGTGGCCTCCTTCACATCCAGGAAGCTGACCTGCTTGGTCTGCTTGTCGGCGATCGTGGTGCGCACGGGCAGCGGGTACAGGTAGAAATCGCCAAGCTGTTCGCGGCTGGAGCTTTCCGTGCCCGCAGCACGCACCGGGCGC
Organism: Sphingomonas aerophila; assembly: GCF_014199305.1. Taxonomy (GTDB): domain Bacteria; phylum Pseudomonadota; class Alphaproteobacteria; order Sphingomonadales; family Sphingomonadaceae; genus Sphingomonas; species Sphingomonas aerophila. The sequence goes on along the minus strand of NZ_JACIJK010000001.1, from coordinate 409,658 downwards.
GATGGCGGCCGAAGATTGTTAAAGCGATTCGGCTGGCCCTCGCTGGCGACATCGCCCGCCACCAGCAGGGTGCGTGCGTTGGTGAACGTCGTGCCGGTGGTGTTGCGCAGCGTCACCCAGCCCTGGACGTCGATCGTGCCCTTTGCCTGGTCGTACAACGCCACATAGTCGGCGACCCAGCCGAGTTGGCGGCTGAGGTAGGACAGGGTTGCCGGACGCCGGCCATTGCGGGTGGAGGCAAGGGTGACGGACAACGTCGGCCGTGCGCGCAGGCTGTCCGGAACTTTGTCGAAGATCGCCCGCACCGGCAGTCCGTCGTCGCGCAGCACCTCGATATGGCCGCCAACGTCCAGTACCACGCCGCCATTTACCGCCAGCACCTTGGCGCGCTCGCGGACCTCAGCGCCGGTACCTGGATTGGTGCGCACCAGCGTGATCGTCTCCCCAACCGCCTTTTCCATCAGGCTGGTCGGGCTGAGCAGGTCGTAGTCGAAATTCTGTTCGACGATCGTGGCGCCCGGAACCGCCAAGGTGACGGTTTCCGGCCGGATCGCGGCGGACACGTCTGGGAAGTCCTGCCGCACCCGCCCGCTGCCGACGTCGAGCTGCCGCACATCCTGGATGAGCGCGAGGTCGTTGTTGTAGATGGTGACCGATACGTCGCCCTGGGCGGAGGGCGCCTGCGTGGCGGGCGTGCTCGGCGCAATTTCCTGCGCGGCTGCCGGCATGGCAATCGCCAGCGCCGCCCAGCTCAAATATCGTGACCCCATCGTCCGCCCCCCCATGTAGCAGGCAGCATGGCGGGGGAATGTGACGCCCGCAAGTTACCGGCGCGGGGCGGCCGACCGGTTCGGATCAGCCCAACCGTCGCGGGCAAACGAAAGGGGCCGGACGATTGCTCGCCGGCCCCCCGATTCGAACGCTTCGGATAGAAGTGTTACGCCGCCTGCTGCACCGGCTGGGCGGGCAGTGCCGCCTTTACCTGTGCGATCAGGGCGGAGAATGCCTCACCCTCATGCATCGCGATGTCGGCCAGGACCTTCCGGTCCAGTTCGATGTTCGCGAGCTTCAGCCCGTGCATGAACTGCGAATACGTGAGACCCTCGGCGCGGACGCCTGCGTTGATGCGCTGGATCCACAGACCCCGGAAGGTCCGCTTCTTCACCTTGCGGTCGCGATACGCATACTGGCCGGCCTTCTCGACCGCCTGACGCGCAATACGGATGGTGTTCTTGCGGCGGCCGTAATAACCCTTGGCGGCTTCAAGAATTTTCTTGTGCTTTGCCCGGGTGGTTACACCGCGTTTGACGCGTGCCATGTCGCTCTAGCTCCTCAGTTCAGGCCGTACGGCGCCCAGGCCTTCACCGTGGCGGTGTCGGCCTTCGACAGCACGGTGGTGCCGCGGTTCTGGCGGATGTACTTGCCGTTATGGCTGATGAGGCGGTGGCGCTTGCCGGCGACGCCGTGCTTCAGCATGCCCGATGCGGTCAGCTTGAAGCGCTTCTTGACGCCGCTCTTGGTCTTGAGCTTGGGCATTTTCGTCTCCTTGGTTGGAGCAAGGCTAAGACGGCCGCGGCAGCCCTGATGGCCGGGCCGTCGTCAATCGCCTCGCTCGGGAAGCGGGCCCAATAGCCACCGCGCCGCAGAAAAGCAACCGATGCGGAACCGAAACGGCCGCGGCGCGATTCACGAGCCGATGGATATGGCGACTCAGAGTACCGAGGAGCCGGCCGTGACGGACCCGGAGCGTACCCGCCGGCGCCGCCGCCTTCTCCGAAACATCGTGCTGGGCTTGCTCGGCACGGTGTTCGCGGTGTGGCTGATCCTGTTCATCACAAAGGGGCGCTTCCTGAAGCACCCGTTTGAGCGCTTCGTCGCGGCGCAGACCCACCGCGAGGTGAAGGTGCGCGGCGACTTCCAGCTGTATTTCGCGCCCTTCCGCATCAAGCTGTACGCCGAAGGGCTCAGCGTTTCCAATCCGGCCTGGGCGACGCGGCCCAACCTGTTCAGTGCGGATCGCGTGGATGCGCGGATCGCGCCCTTGTCGTTGTTGTTCGGCAAGCGTCGGCTTTACTGGCTCGACCTGACCAACGGCGCGCTCGATCTCGAATTCGACAAGGCGCACAGCACCAATAGCTGGACCTTCGACACGGGCAAGAAGGGCGGCAAACCGCTCGAGTTCCCGCGCATCGACCGGGCGACGGTGGCGGGAACAACGGTGCGCTATCTCGACCCCCGGATGCGGCTGCTCGCCAACCTGAAGGTCGCCACGATCCGTTCGACGGATGCACGCGTCGGACGCGCGGTGGGTGTGACGGGCGACGGCGTCGTGCGCGATACTCCGTTCACGGTCACGGCACAGTTGCTGTCCCCCGACGCAACGGCAAACCGGGGCAAGAACAAGCTTGTGATGACCGCCCGGGCCGCGGGCAACACGATCGATGTCGCGGGCACCCTGCCCTCCATCGCCGAAATCGAGAATGTCCCGTTGCAGGTGCGCGCGCGGGGCAAGGACATGTCTACGCTGCTCGCGATCATTGGCGTCGTCATCCCGCAAACGCGCGACTACCGTTTGCGTAGTCAGCTGGTCATGGCCGACGATGTGTACCGCTTCACCCGCATCACCGGCGTCGCTGGCGCGACCGACCTGGCCGGGCGGCTGACGATCACCAACCGTGAGCGGATCCACCTCGATTCGGAACTGGCGACCAAGCGCCTTGACATCATCGATGCGGCCCCGTTCATCGGCTACAATCCCGACATCGTCGCGGCGAAGGGGGCGGTTGCAGCAGCCGCCGCGACCGGAGCGGCGCCCAGCCGGGTGATGCCCGATGCACGCTTCCCCGTGGAAACCATGCGGGCGTTCGACGCGGACCTGAAATGGACTATTGGCGCAGTGCGGTCCCGCAACGTGCCGATCAGCGACGTCAACCTGACGCTGGACCTGGAGCGCGGTCGCCTAGCGCTCTCGCCCCTCACCTTTACCATGGCGCGCGGGCATGTCGCGTCGGACGTCGTGTTCGACACTCGCCCGCGGCCAAGCGCCGTCTCCTACGACATCCGGCTGGCGCCGACCCCGCTCGGCCGCCTGCTCGCGGGCTATGGCGTGGTGGAGGCAGGCACCAGCGGAACGGTAAAGGGGCGCATCCAGCTGGTCGGGCGCGGCGATACCATTCACCAGTCGCTGGCCAGCGCGCGGGGCCGGATCGCCTTTATCCTGCCGCAGGGCACATTCTGGACCCGTAATGTCCAGCTGGCCGAGCTCGATCTTGGCACCTTTGTGCAGAAGATGTTCGAGAACAAGCTGAAGAAGCCGGTCGAGATCAATTGCGGATTGGTCGGCTTCACCGTGCGCCGCGGGGTCGCCGCGGCGGACCCGATACTGATCGACACCAGCAAGAATGTGATGGTCGGGCGCGGCGGTTTCAGCTTCGGGACGGAAGCGCTGGACCTGGCTTTCCGCGCCGATGGCAAGAAGTTCTCGCTGTTCTCCGGCCAGTCGCCAGTCGCGATAAACGGCTATTTCGCCAAGCCCGGCTACTCCATCATCTCCAAGGAACTGCTCGGGCGCGCTGGCGCCGGCCTGGGGCTGGCGGTGGTAGCCACCCCGTTGGCGGGCGTGCTGGCCTTCGTGGACGTGGGCGACGCCAAGTCGGCGGCGTGCGGCCCCGTGCTCGCAGGCGCCACCGCCGCGGCCCAGCGCACCACCAAGGGCGAACCGCGCGACGATGTCGGCCGGGGCACCACCGCCAAGGCAGAGGATGGGCGCAAGACCGCCCCCGAGCGCAAGGAACAGCGCAAGAAGTTCCTCGGCATCTTCTGAACGATTACAGCGCCGACGGCTCCTGTCCACGCATCGTGTCGAGCACGTCGTCCACGCGTGCGGGATCGCCGATCGCCAGGACATGCCCCTCGCTGTCGCGGGTCAGCGGATCACCGTTCCAGTCGCACATGCGCCCGCCGGCCCCCTCCACCACCGGCACCAGCGCCGCGAAGTCGTGGAGCTTGAGCCCGCTTTCGCACACGAGGTCGAGGTGGCCGGAGGCAAGCAAGCCGTAGTTGTAGCAGTCGCCGCCATAAAGTGGCCCATGCCGTCCCGCCTCGCGCGTCGCCGTGACCAAGCGGAGGTAATGAACGGCGTCCTCGTCACTGAAGTAATGCGGCGCCGTGGTTGCGAGTGCGGCACCCGCCAGCGATGGACAAGCGCGGGTGCGCACGGGGGCGCCATTGAACAGCGTCGGACGCCCTGCCACGCCCAGCCAGCGTTCTTTCTGGATCGGCTGGTCGATGACGCCCAGCACCGGCCAACCATCCTCGACCAAGGCGATCAACGTGCCAAAAATCGCCCGGCCCGCAATGAAGCTGTGGGTGCCATCGATCGGGTCGAGCACCCATTGCCGCCCGGTCACGCCATCCTTGATCCCGAACTCCTCACCCACGATCCCGTCGCCCGAGCGTTCGGCATCCAGCAGGCGCCGCATCGCCTGCTCTGCGGCGCGGTCGGCGGCGGTGACGGGAGAGCGATCCTCCTTCAGCTCGGCACCGTGCGGCTGGCGGAAATAGGGACGGATGGCCGCACCGGCCGCATCGGCAAGGCGGTCGGCAAGGGCGATGTCGGCAGCGGAAACAGGCATGACGGCTGCCTATCGCGGGGGAACGGGATAGGCTAGACTGCGACGCTATCCCGCCTCGGAGTTGTTGCCCATGCGCCGCGCCTTTCTGTCCGTTGCCGCCGCCTGCCTGTTCGCCGCTGCGCCGGCGCTTGCGGCACTTAGCCCGGGCGCGGTGGCACCGGACTTCGCGGCCAAGGGCGCACGGGCGGGCAAGCCGATCTCGGTGCACCTGCAGGACGCGCTGAAGAAAGGGCCGGTGGTGCTGTACTTCTTCCCCGCCGCCTTCACCGGCGGCTGCAATGCCGAAGCGCATGCGTTCGCCGAGGCGGTCCCCTCCTTCACCAAGGCCGGCGCGACCGTGATCGGGATGACGGCGGGCAATGTCGACCAGCTCGAGGCGTTCTCCAGCCAGATGTGCGCCGGCAAGTTCGCCGTCGCCGCCGCGAGCCCTGCCGTGGTCGGGAGCTACGACGTTCAGCTAAAGAAGCCCGATGGCAGCGCCAGCGGCATGACCCGGCGCACCAGCTACGTGATCGGGCGCAACGGGCGCGTAGCGTTCGTGCATGACGACCTCAATCCCGCCGAGCATGTCCGCCTGACACTCGAAGCAGTGCAGAAGTTGCGCCGCTGACCGACACTTTGGTCATTCGTTGCTAACCCTTTCTCGCTAAGCCGCCGCTTGCGGAGGGACACTCGTGGCGGCTGCAGGCTTCTTTGGACGGCGGAAGGACGACAATCTTTATGATCGTGTGGGCGCCTTCCTGTCTGACCATGGCCTGAGCCCGGGGCCAGAGAACTACCACTTTGTCTACACGGTCCTGACCGAGCCGAACGGCCCTCTCGCCCAGGCGGTGGCGAGGATCACCGATCGTGGCTTGCGCCTGAGCCGGCAGAACATGGCCGAACTCGGCGTCAACCTGAACTTTGGCCCGCTGAGGCTCCAGGCCGGGGCAAATGACGATCCGGTAGACGACCAGGCCGTGCGTACGGAGAAGCTGGTCGCGCAAACCCAGGCGCAGGTCGACGGCTTCGCCGACATGATGCGCAACATGCGAAACGAGACCAGCGACTTCGGTCGCGACCTGGCAGCCAGCGCGGAAGAGATCCGTCGCTCGACAGACCTGCCCGGAATGGAAGATATCGCCCGAATTACCGGCACCATGATGGCGCGGGTGCGCTATGCCGAGAGCAAGCTTGAAAGCGCAACCGCTGAGGCAGACATCCTGCGCCAGAAACTCGCGGAGGCGCAGGACAGCGCCCGGCGCGATCCCCTGACCGGTCTTCCAAACCGGCGAGCGCTGGCGGAAGCGCTGTCGACACGAAGCGGGCCCGGACCTGATTGCATTGCCATTTGCGATGTGGATCGGTTCAAGATGATCAACGACCAGCATGGTCATGGCGTCGGCGACCGCGTGCTCCGTGCAATCGGAACGACGCTGGTCGAGATGCTTGGGGGTCACTTGGTGGCGCGCCACGGCGGTGAGGAGTTTGCCGTGCTGATGCGCAATACCACGCTGGCTGAAGCGGCAAGGTTGCTTGACGCAGCGCGCGCCGCGGTTGCGTCCACGCGCTTCCGGACTCGCGAAACGGCGGCCCTGATCCGGCAGATCACTCTGTCCGGCGGCGTTACGGCGCTGGTCGCTAACGAACACAGCGATGACGCGTTCGCCCGGGCTGATCGCCTGCTCTACGCGGCAAAGTCGAATGGCCGCGACCAGGTCTGCGCCGGCTGACCTAACTCACCAACTATCGGCGCAATTCGCCACTGCCCGGCGGCGTTCTGGGGGGTGAGACTGGCCCGGTGTGGCGTAAGTAATTGTAACAGCTATGATCGGGCAATTGGCACAGTGGGTGCAATAACTCTGGCATGGCGGCGAATGGTTCGCAGCCAGGATCGGAGTACACACCATGACCGCCTTCACCGCATCGTTCCAGCGCGTCGCCCTCTCAACTGTTGCCGCGCTCTTCGTCGCCGCCGTCGCTGTCAGCGCCGCGGTTCCGCTCTCCCCGATCGTCGCGTGATCGCCATGCGCGACCGGTTGTTCACCGAACTGGGGCACAGCCCCGTTCTGGTCGGGATTGCCTCCTTCGCGGTTACGCTGATGCTGATCGCGGCTGGAGGCACCCCAATCGCCTGAGCCGGCCCGGGTTAACGGGCCGGCCAGAGCATCAGGCCGGCGATGTCGCCCCGACGGGCCCGACTGGCGCTTCTTCTCCACGCGAATATGTGCCCACCAGCACTCCTATTCCCAACACATGCCCTGTGATCGCATCCAGCACCGCGCTACGTCCGGGATCTTCGCCCGGATCATCGGCGCCTGGCCCGATTGCAAACAACTGAAAGACGTAACGATGCTGTCCATGCCCGGTCGGTGGATCGGGCGGCAGCCAGCCCCTGCGCCCAAATGAATTGTGGCCGATGCGAATGCCCGCCGTTCCGTCGTCGATGATGGCGCCCTCGGCGAGTGACCCCGCCTCGGCCGGCAAGCCCCACACGACCGCGTGCACCAAGGGCTGCGGCGTCGGTGCGTCAGCGTCCTCGACCAGCAACACCAGACGGTCTGTTCCGGCCGGAGGATCCCGCCACAGCAGCGGCGGTGAGTCCCCCTCGCCATCGGCGGTGAAGCGCTCCGGCAAGCGAGCGCCATTCGCAAAGGCGGTGCTGCTTAGCGTCACGCTCGCCAGGTCCGCCCCAAGGTCCGGCCGCCCTGCCGCAAGCTTCTCCGTGCCGGCCCGCGCGCCCGACAGCGCCTTGCCCAGCCACGCGGGAACATGTTCAAGCATCGGGCACCTCCATCCTTGTCAGGGCATCCAACGCCCGGCGCGGCGCGTTGGCCGCAGATGAACTCGCACGATCTCGCGCGCTTTGTCCTCGCTCAACAGCATAGCTGGGCCGATGCCCGTGCCGAATTGACCCGCGGCCGCAAGGCCAGCCACTGGATGTGGTGGATCTTTCCCCAGATCGCCGGGCTGGGGCGCAGCGAAACCGCCATGCGCTATGCGATCGGCTCGCTTGACGAAGCACAGGCGTTTCTGGCGCACCCGGTGCTGGGGCCGCGTCTGGTCGAAGTCACCAACATCGCGGCGGCGGCATCTGGCACGGCCGAGCAGATCTTTGGCTCGATCGACGCGGTCAAGCTCCGATCATCCCTGACCCTATTCGCCGAAGCTGCAGAAGGCGCCGCGAAGGAGCCGTTCCGGCAAGCGCTTCGCCGCTTCTTCGATGGGCAACCAGACCCCGAAACGCTGCGCCGGCTTCAATCGCCGCCGCAGCACTGATCGATCAGGCGGCCGTCGATTCCGCGCGCGCGTTGACGCCGCGCTCGGCAAGCTCGGTGAGCTTCGCATCCGTCGCCTTTTCCTCGGCCAGCGTGGCTTCAAAGATGGTCGCAGCCTGGTCCTTGCCGAGCTGGCGTGCCCAGGCGATCAGCGTGCCATAGCGGCTGATCTCATAATGTTCGACGGCCTGCGCGGCGGCCGTGAGGGCGGCGTCGAGCACATTCTTGTCCGAAATCTCGCCCGCCAACTCATTGGCTTCCTTAATAATGCCGTCGATCGCAGGGCAAGTGACGCCCTTGGGCTCCATGTTCTCCAGCTGGAATACCTGCTTCAGCCGCTCGATCTGTCCTTCGGTTTCACGAAGATGCGTTTCGAAGCCCTGCTTCAACTGCAGATCGGTCGCCTTGCTGATCATCTTGGGCAGAGCCTTGGTGATCTGCTGCTCGGCGTAATAGATGTCCTCGAGCTGATGGAGGTACAGTTCTTCGAACGTCGCGATGTCGGCAGAAAACAGGCCCATGACGCATTCCTTCGGTGCAAACGGAAGACCCCGCGTTCGTCGCCGGGCCTGACCCAATAACGAGCGGCAAGGCCGGCGGTTGCGCTGACACTACCCTGGCGGGGCCTGCGATGTGATATTGCCCACCCGCAAACTACCCGCTAACCTTCTGTGTTCCCGGGGAGAAGTTTGTATGCATTTGGGGCGGACAGCAGCTTGGATGGCATTGGCTGCGACGCTGTCGGCCTGTGGCGGCGGCGGTGGTTCCGGCGGCGGCGCAACGTTGACCGGTCCGACACCATCGCCCAGTGCGACGCCGACGCCCACCCCCGCGCCGACCAGCACGGCCGCCGGTTGCACCCTTCGCGAGCGGCAGGACTGGGTGCTTGCCCAGATGAAGGAATGGTATCTTTTCCCCGAGACTCTGCCGACCAGCCTCGACCCGAACGGCTATTCCAGTGTCGACACGTACCTCGACGCGCTGACCCAGACCGCGCGTAGCCAGAACAAAGATCGATACTTCACCTACCTGACCTCGATCGCAGACGAGAACGCCTATTATGACAGCGGATCGAGCGCGGGCATCGGTGTGCGGCTGGCACTCGATACAAGCGGTCGCCTGTTCATCACCGAGGCTTTTGAAGGCGGCACCGGCTTCGCCGCCGGAATGGATCGGGGTACCGAGCTGGTGGCCATCGGCACCAGCAGCGACAATCTTCGCACCGTCACCAGCCTGTATGCGGGGGGTGGTGTCAGCGCTGTGTCGGACGCGCTTGGTCCCGATTCTGTCGGAACGACCCGCGTATTTCAGTTCCGCAACACGGACGGGACGGTGCGTACCGCGTCCGTCGCCAAGCAGGAGTTCAGCCTGACTCCTGTGTCCAGCCGCTATGGCGCTCAGATCATCAACGATGGCGGTCGCCGCATCGGCTATGTGAACCTGCGCACCTTCATCAGCACTGCGGACCCGGCGTTGCGTAGCGCATTCGCCAGCTTCAAATCGGCGGGTGTGTCAGACATCGTCGTGGACATGCGCTACAATGGCGGCGGGCTGATCTCCATCGCGGAACTGCTGACCAATCTGCTGGGCGGCGGTCGCAGCAACAGCGACGTGCAGGCTTATACAAGCTTCCGCCCGGAAAAGGCGTCAAACGACGAGACCACGAACTTCACCGTGCAGCCTCAATCGGTCGCACCGACCCGCGTCGCCTTTATCGGCACCCACAGCACCGCCTCTGCCAGCGAATACGTCATCAACGCCTTCACGCCCTATCTGCACAGTGCCTCCGCGCTGATCGGGACCAATACCTATGGCAAGCCTGTCGGCCAGATCGCGCTTGATCGACCGGCGTGTGACGATCGGCTGCGGGTGATTTCGTTCTCGTTGCAGAATGCGGCGCGGCAGGGCGCGTATTTCAACGGTCTTGCCGGCTATGTGGAAGCGAGCTGCCAGGCAGGTGACGACATCGCCTTCCAGCTCGGCGATCCGCGTGAGGCGTCGACGCGTGCAGCGCTGGACTTCATCGAAGGGAAGCCGTGCACCCGCATCGCGACCGCCACCTCGGGCACTCAATCGCTCAATAGCGCTGTCAGACGCGACCTGTTGACGCCCGACCGGCCAAGCACCGCGCAGCGCGAAACGCCTGGGCTGTTCTGACGCTTGTTGGAACTCAAAAAGCGCGGATCACTTCGCCGGTGCGCTGGTGACCTCCGCCGTGCCGCCATCGGACAGGCTGACGAAGAAGCGTCCGCCCTCGTCGCAGGTCACTCGCCAGCCGGGACGCCCGCTCGCATCGGGGGCGACGGCTTCGGTTTTGGTGACACCCTGGCACGACGCGCCGGCGGTACCACCCCGGATCGCACGAAACAGCACACCTCGTCGCTGACCCTCGGGCAGCGCCTGAACACGCGCAATATAGCCCGATGCGGTGGGCGATGGCGTCGGCTTCGGTTGACGGGCGGGTTCGCCGCCGCAACCGGCAAGCAGCACGAGAGCGGGAATTGTGGCCAGCCGTATCATGCCAGGAAAACCACGAAATCGCTGCGTCGTTCCACGTTCGGAATAATCGGTGCGGACGAAACACGGGCTTGTGTCGGATTCCAGACATGGAACGAATGGCCTTTATCCAAGTTAGCCACGCAGTAATCATGTCACGCACCGCGCTCATCGTTGAAGACGAAATCTTCGTAGCTCTCGATCTCGAGCGTATCCTGATGGACGCCGGCTATACGGTGGTGGCCATCGCCGCCGACCGGGACAGTGCCTTGCAAGCGGCGGCTGCTGCCGACTTCGCCTTTATTGATGTGAATTTGCGCGACGGCCCAACCGGACCGGAGATCGCAGAGCGCATTGCGGCAGATTACGGGATCAAGGTCGTGTACGTGACCGCCAACCCGACCCAAATCAGCGACCCCAAGGGAGCGCTCGGCTTCATCCGTAAGCCGTTCAGTGAGGCGGCCATTCTCGCCGCCGCGGCCCTGACAGCCCAAGCCGCGATGGCCGGCCGGCAGCACACCGGCCAATTGAACGAGATCAGGGCCGCCTAAGCGATAGCACGGGCACCTGCACCGCCAGCTTCAGTCCGCTTTCCAGCCATTCACGCGTAACCGTTCCGCCCAATTGACGGACCACGGCGAGTTCAACCAGCTGTGATCCGAATCCTGAATCGGAGCGCGCCTGGCTGATCGCTGGCCCGCCCATCTCCGTCCAGGTCATAAGCGTCTTGTCGTTCTCTACCGTCACGTGGAGCGAAACAGTCCCCGACCCGGTCGACAGGGCGCCATATTTCACGGCGTTGGTGGCAAGTTCGTGGAAAAGCAGTGCCAGCGGTGTTGCAGACCGATCGTCGATCAGCACGTCATCGCCGGTAATGATGATCCGCTCGCCACCCTGCTGATAGGGCGCGAACAGCTGGGTCAGCAGGCCCAGCAGGCTATCCTGTTGCAGGCTGGGCCGCGAGGCCAGGCTATGGGGCCGCACAAAGTCGTGCGCACGGCCCAGCGCCGTGATGCGATCGCGCAGGTCCGCCGCAACCCCCGCGATCTCGGGGCGGGCCCGCGCAGCAAAGGTGATCAGGCCGGAGATCACGGCAAAGATGTTCTTGATCCGGTGGGCCAGTTCCTGCGCCACCAGCTCACGCTCTTCGGCCGCCAGCTTCTGCTCGTGAACATCGGTACAGGTTCCGAACCAGCGCGTGATCCGCCCCGCGTCGTCGCGGATCGGCAGCGCGCGGCCAAGTACCCATCGATAGGTGCCATCGAAGTGCCGCAGGCGATATTCGATCTGGTATGGCTCACCGGTCGTGAGCGAATGGCGCCATGTGATCCAGGCGCGCTCCCGGTCGTCAGGGTGGAACATGTCGCTCCACCCTTCGCCGTCGGTGGTGCCCGGGGTGGTGCCGGTGAATTCATACCAGCGCGCGTTGTAGTAATCGTGATAGCCGTCCGGCAGCGTCGACCACACCATCTGCGGCATGGTGTCGGCCAGCGTGTGAAAGCGGGACTCCGAATCGTCCAGCTGCCGACGCGCATCGCTTTCGGCATGGCGGGACGCGGCCGCGTCGCGTGTGTCGCGCAACCGGGCCATCACGCTCGCCGCCAGCGTGGTCAGCCCCTGCCGTTGCAGGGGCGTCAGGCCTTCGGGCCGGGGCTTGCCGTCGATGACGCACAACGACCCCAACGGCACGCCGTCCTCCGTCCGCAGCGGCGCGCCCGCGTAGAAACGGATCCTTGGCTCTCCCGTGACCAGGTCGTTGTCGGCAAAGCGCGGGTCTTCGCGGGCATCGGGCACGACCATGATGTCGTCGCCCATCATCGCGTGCTGGCAAAAGGACACGGCGCGGGGCGTGCCGTCCAGTTGCGTGCCGGCCCGCGCCAGAAAGCGCTGATGCGTTTCATCGACCAGGCTGACGAGCGCGACCGACGTGCCACACAGCGCCGCGGCGAACTCAGTGATCTGGTTCAGCGCCTCGTTAGCGCGCAGCGACTGCAGGTCATAGCTGTCGATCAGCGCGTTGCGCGCGCTTTGATCAACCTGCCACCCATGCCCGTGCGCCAGCGCGCCGACGTCCCCTAACGCGGTCATCAGAAGGGAACGTCGTCGTCGAGATCGTCCGAGAAACCGCCGCCGAAGTTGCCACCGCGATTGCCGCCACCCTGGCCGCCACCGCGTGATCCGCCGCCAAAGCCGCCGCCCGAACCACCACCGGAGCCACCGCCGAAATCGTCGCCCCCGCCAAAATCGTCCCGGCCACCGCCGCCGCCACCCTGGCCGCCACCAGGTCCGTCGAGCATCGTCAGCACGCTGTTGAAGCCCTGCAGCACGATCTCGGTCGAGTAGCGATCCGCACCCGACTGGTCCTGCCACTTACGCGTCTGCAGCGAGCCCTCGATGTAGACCTTGGACCCCTTGCGCAGGAACCGCTCGGCGACGTTGGCCAGCCCCTCGTTGAAGATGGCGACCGTGTGCCACTCCGTCTTCTCCTTGCGCTCGCCGGAGTTGCGATCCTTCCACGATTCGGACGTGGCAATGCGCAGGTTCACGACCTTGCCGCCGTTCTGGAACGACTTGGACTGGGGATCCTGCCCCAGATTACCGACGAGAATAACCTTGTTGACGCTACCCGCCATTGAATGCCTCGAATGTCAGAGGCCGGCGAACACAGCCAGCCAATAGGTGATACCGGCCATGATGTACGCCGCCGCGAACAGATAGCCAACCATGAACGCTGGCCACTTCCACCCGTTGGTCTCCCTACGCGTTACCGCGATGGTGGAAATGCACTGCGGCGCGAACACGAACCACATCAGGAAGGCGAGCGCGGTGGGAAGCGTCCAGCGGCCGCGCAGCTTGTCGGTGATCCTGGCTTCTCCGCCCTCGCCCTTGTCGTCGATGGCGTACACGGTGCCGATTGCCGACACAGCTACTTCGCGGGCCGCCATGGCAGGCAACAGTGCGAGCGCAATATCCCGATTGAAGCCGATCGGCTTCACCACCGTCTCGATCCCGTGGCCGATGCGACCGCCGATGGAATAGTCGACCGGGGACACCGCGCTGCCCTCTGGCAGCTTGGGGAACGACAGCAACAGCCACAGCACCACCGTGGTCGCGGCGATGATGGTCCCCGCGCGCTTCAGGAAAATCAGGGTACGCGTCCAGAGCCCGAGCACGATGTCGCCCAGCCGGGGCATCTGGTACTTGGGCATCTCCATCATGAAGCCCGAGGATGCGCCCTTTGTCACCGTACGGCGCAGCAGCAGCGCGGCGACGTAGGCTCCCGCGATCCCGATCGCGAGCAGGCCGAACATCACCAACCCTTGCAGGCGGATAAAGGGCGCGAGCCGCATGTTCGGGATCATCGCGCCAATGATCAGCGTGTAGACGGGCCAGCGCGCCGAACAGGTCATCAGCGGGGCGATCAGAATGGTGGTCAGGCGCTCCTTCTCATCCTCGATCGTGCGGGTCGCCATAATCCCGGGCACGGCGCACGCGAAGGATGAGAGCAGCGGTATGAACGCGCGCCCGGACAGGCCCACGCCCGCCATCAGCCGGTCCATCAGGAAAGCCGCCCGAACCATGTAGCCCGACGCTTCCAACACCAGAATGAACAGGAACAGGATCAGGATCTGGGGCAGGAAGACGAGCACCGCCCCGACACCGGCGATCAGCCCGTCGGTCAGGAGGGATCGAACAAAGCCGTCCGGCAATGCAGCGGCAATCTGCGTCTGCAACCACGCAAAGCCCGCGTCGATCGCATCCGCCGGCACCGTCGCCCAGGTGAATACCGCCTGGAACATCGTGAACAGCACCGCGACGAGCAGAAGCGGCCCCATCACCGGATGAAGCGCCACCGAATCAAGCCAATGTGCCCAGCGATGCGCGGGCGTTTCGGAAATAATGGCAGCGCTGGCGATATTGCGCGCCCGGCGCTGCAACACGCTTTCCGTTTCCAGCGTCCGCGGATGCGGCCGGATACCGCCGCCCCCGACTGCGCCGGCCAGCGCTTCTCGCAACTGGTCAAGCCCGCGACGCCGGACCGCCACCGTCGGTACCACGGGCACGCCCAATTCGCGCGCCAGCACGGCAGGATCGAGCACCAGCCCGTCCCGCTCGGCCAAGTCCACCATGTTGAGCGCGATCACGACCGGCAGGCCGAGCGCGATCAGCTGCAAGGCAAAGCGAAGGTGATTGTCGAGATTGGCAGCGTCGAGCACCACCACCAGCGCATCGGGACGCCGCTCGAACTCGCTGCCGCCAGTAACGACGTCGCGGGTTACCGCTTCGTCCGGGGAAGAAGGATCGAGGCTGTATGCGCCAGGAAGGTCCACCAGCTCCACCGGGCGGCCATCATCCAGCACCAGCCGGCCGGACTTCCGCTCCACGGTAACGCCGGGATAATTGCCCACCTTCTGCCGCGCGCCGGTCAGCGCGTTGAACAGGGCGCTCTTGCCGGCATTGGGATTGCCGACGAGCGCCACCAGGGGCGCCGCATTCATGATGTCAGGCGGCTGGAACCGCGACGTGGATCGCGCCCGCAACGGCCCGGCGCAATGCCACCGTCATGCGGCCAATACGGCAAGCAATCGGACCCCGGCCGATCGCGGCGCGATGGAGCACTTCCACCCCGACGCCCTCGTCGAAGCCCAACTCCCGCAGCCGCCGAGCTTCTGCGTCGGCAAGTTGCGTCCAGTCGATCGCAGCCACCATCCCACGCTGCCGCCGGGGCAGCTTTTCCAGGGTGAGCGCGGCGCGGACGGGAAGCGACATGTCCATGATTGCGACTGATTATCAATAACTCTGCCTCGGCGCCAGCCCCTTTGCGATCCGTTCGCAAAAATTATCAGACCACCGGATAGCGCAGGCGGCCTACGAAGCGCGACAGGCTGGGACGGTAAAGCGCGCGCTTTGTAAAGCCGGCCTTTGCCTTCTCGAACCGCATCACACCCTCAATCCGCCGACCCAGGAAGGCGCGGGTATCCGCCCAGTCCTCACTCTCGTCGTCCAGGAACACGGTGATGGTCGCGCCATAGACGCCCAGCAGGATCGTGCGTTTGGAATAATGATTATAGTCGGTGGCGGTGTCGCCCGCGCGGCGCCAGATCCGGTCCACCGTGCGCCAGCCCAGCCGGGCCGCCAACGCCAGGTGTTGCGGTTGCGCCAGAATCGCAATCGCACGGCGCAACGCTTCGCGATTGGGCGCAGCAGCCGCCAGTCGCGCCTCCACCAGACGGGTGATCCGCTCGCGAATCTTCATGGACGCCAGCGCCTCGGCCGGAAGTGCCGCATCCATGTCGCGGTCGATGCTCTCAAACCACGCATCGATCATCGCCGTTGCCCCGCCCTGAAATGCGAGGCTGGCAATGTCGTGGTCAATCCCGTGCGCGTCGGCCGCATAGCGCAGCGCCTCTGCTCCCCAGCCGTCGAAAGCGGCGTTGGCGGCGATGTCGGGCGCCAGCAGCGCACGTACTTCGTCAAGGGTCAGGTCGCTATGCTCGGTCATCCTGCCAACCTAGTGGCGCGCGGCGTTGGCGCAACCGCTCGCCCTTGCCGCACCAGCACCAAGGCCGCAGCCACCAACGCCGCGCCGATCCAGTCGGCGGTGCCCAGACGCTCACCATAGGCGATCCAGCCCACAGCCCCGGCCACCACTGGCTGGATCAGCAGGGCGATCCCCACGACCAGCGGCGATACGGTCCCAAGCGCGTAGATCATGCATCCTTGCCCGATCACCTGGCTGGCCAGCGCCAGACCCAGCAGCGGCGTCCAGTCGGCCGGCCATATCCGTTCGCCCATTGCGATCGCGAAAACGAGGAGCGGCAGCACGGAAGCGGCGGTGGACAGGGCTAGGGCCGGCAATGGCGCCATGGTGGCGCGCGCCCGCGCCATGAGCACGAAGTACACGGTGTAGAGCAGCCCGGCGAGCAGGCACAGGAGGTCCCCCGCCAGGTTGCCCGCGTCGAGTTGATAGGAGCGTCCCATCAGCAATCCGGCCCCAATTGCGGCCAGCAGCAGCGCAAGCCCCTGCGCACGGCTTGGCCACGCGCGAGCGGCAAGAAAGCCGTAGATCGGAAACATCAACGTCGCGGAATTGCCGAACAGGGTCGCATTGGCCAGCGTCGTGCGCAGGATCCCCAGGTGCCAGCTGCCAAGGTCAGCCGCGAACGCGACACCGCCAAGCACCAGCGTGACGAGCATCGCGCGCCCCAGTCGCACCGGCCGCGCGCCGCTGCCCCAGGCAAGCAGCGCCAGAACAGGCGCCGCAAGCCCGATCCGCCAGAACCCGGCCGCGATCGGGCCGATATGCGCCTGCGTATCTGCAAGCCGCACGAACCAGGGGCCAAAGGCGAGCGCGACGTTCGCGATCAGGATCGCGACCAGCCCGAGCGGCGTTAGCGTGGAACCGACGACCGACCCACGCTCAGAGGCAACCTTTGCCTCGGCAACAGTTTTTGTTTCCGCGTCGCGTTGATGCATGTGGCTTCTTAGCCGCCTATCTCTCGCGCGTCAGGCACAACCAGCGGAGCATGCATGCCCAGCCTTTTCGACCCTATCCAGCTTGGCGCCATTCACGCGCCCAATCGTATCCTGATGTCACCACTAACCCGCGGGCGCAGCACGGACGCGCATGTGCCGACGCCGATCATGATCGACTATTATCGCCAGCGGGCAACGGCTGGGCTGATCATCAGCGAGGGCACCGGGATCAGCCAGGAAGGGCTCGGCTGGCCCAAGGCACCGGGCCTGTGGACCGATGAGCAGGTCGAGGCATGGAAGCCGATAACCCAAGCCGTGCATGATGCCGGCGGGCGTATCGTCACCCAGTTGTGGCACATGGGCCGCCTGTCGCGCCCCGATGTGATCGGGATGCAGCCCTTGTCCGCATCCGCGATCCTTGCGCCGTACAATCGTGGACCCGGGCCAAACCCGTATGCCGAGCCGCGCGCTGCCACGCTCGACGACCTTGCGCGAGTGCTGGATGATTTCACCCTCGCTGCGCGCAATGCGCTCGCCGCCGGGTTTGACGGAGTGCAACTGCACGCGGCGAACGGCTATCTGATCGACCAGTTCCTGCGCAACGGCACCAACAAGCGCGACGACCAATATGGCGGCAGCCCGGAAAACCGGATGCGCTTGCTGGGCGAGGTCGTGGACCGGCTGATCGCGGAACTCGGCGCGGGCCGTACCAGCGTCCGCCTGTCCCCCAATGGCGACAGCCAGGGTGCGGACGACAGCGATCCGGAGGCGATTTTCGTACCTGCCGCGGCCATGCTGCAGGAAAAGGGCATAGCCTTTTTGGAAATGCGCGAACAGAACCCGACGAGCAGCTTCGGCCGCACCGATGTGCCAAAGCTGTCGCCCGCCATTCGCAAGGTGTTCACCAGCCCGCTGATCCTGAACCAGGATTACGACCTGGAGAGCGCACGGGCGGACATGGAGTCGGGCCTGGCGGACGGCATCGCGTTCGGCCGGCCGTACATCGCCAATCCGGATCTGGTGGAGCGGCTGCGGTCAGGTGCGCCACTCAACCAGCCCGACGTCAAGACCTTCTATACGGCAGGTACCGAGGGCTATATCGATTATCCCGCCCTCAACGGCCCTGCTTCCGAACAGCCGGCCCTCCAGGCAGCCGAGTAACCTGCGGGCGCCCCGGCACCACCCTGCCGGGGCGCTTCGCCTTCAGCCCAAACGCCTCCGCAACTCCAGCATCGCCAGCGCCGCCTCGGCCGCGCCGCCGCCCTTGTCGAGCTGCTCGGGGTCGGCACGGCGGATGGCCTGCGCCTCATCCTCCGTCGTCAGGATGCCGTTACCGATTGCGATGCCGTCCATGGTCAACGCCATGACGCCGCGCGCGCTCTCGTTCGACACGATCTCGAAATGGTATGTCTCGCCGCGGATCACGACACCCAGCGCGACATAGGCGTCGTACTGGGCCGTCTCGACCGCCAGGGCGATCGCGCCGGGCACTTCCAGCGCGCCGGGCACGGTAATCGTCTCATGGCTGTGCCCGGCCTTCTCGACCGCGCGCCGTGCGCCGGCCAGCAGCATGTCGTTGAGGTGGTCGTAGAAACGCGCTTCGACCAGCAAGACCTTGGCCATCAGATACTCCGTTCAGAACGGCCGTGCTCCTGCGGGAAGCAAGGGCCCAGGGTCAACTGCCCGCGCGGGAAGCATCCTACTCGGTCAGTCGATCCGCCGCTCGCCAACGATCGACAGCCCATAACCGTCCAGCCCGACCAGCGTGTGATGCGTGTTGGTGAGCAGCACCATTTCCTCGACGCCAAGTTCGGTCAGGATCATCGCGCCAACGCCATAGTCGCGCAATTCCTCCATGTCGGCGGGTGCAAGCGTTCCCGCCTTTGCCTGGAGCGCCACGGTCCATTGGTCGGGCCTGGGCCGGTTGATGACCACGACCACGCCCGCCCCTTCTTCCCCGATGATCTCCATCGACCGGCGCAACAGGTCGCCGCGATCCGTGTCCTCGCCGAAGATGTCGGCAAAGGTCGACAGCGCGTGCATGCGGACCAGCGTCGGGCGAGCCGGGTCGACCCGCCCCTTCACCAGCGCCACCTGCTCCGTGCCGGTCGCCTTGTTCCAGAAGGTGAGCGCGGTCCATTCACCGCCCCAGCGGCTGTTGAAGCGTGCTTCCGCCCGCTTCTCTACCAGATGGTCGTAACGGCGACGATAGGCGATCAGGTCACGAATGGTGCCGATCTTCAGATTGTGGCGCTGCGCAAAGGCGACCAGGTCGTCCATCCGCGCCATGCTGCCATCTTCGTTCATGATCTCACAGATCACGCCCGAAGGGTTCAGCCCGGCAAGACGCGATACGTCCACGGCGGCTTCCGTATGCCCGGTCCTGACCAGCACGCCGCCGTCGCGCGCCACGAGTGGAAAGACATGGCCGGGCGTGACGATCTCGTCCCGTCCCTTGCCCGCATCGATCGCCACCGCGATGGTTCGCGCACGGTCCGCCGCCGAGATGCCGGTAGTGACCCCGTCGCGCGCCTCGATGGAGGTGGTGAACGCAGTCTCATACCGGGTGCCGTTGTTGCGGCTCATCAGCTGCAGCCCAAGCTCGTCCACGCGCTTCTTGGTCAGCGCCAGGCAGATCAGCCCGCGCCCATACGTCGCCATGAAGTTGATCTTTTCAGGCGTCGCCATCTGCGCGGGGATGACCAGGTCGCCTTCATTCTCCCGGTCTTCATCGTCGACCAGGATGAACATGCGCCCGTTCTTGGCTTCATCGATGATCTCTTCGGGGCTGGACAGGAAGCCATGTCGCAACCGCGCAAGTTCAGGCTTGGCCACGATAAGCCTCCATGCGCTTCAGGTAACGGGCAAGCACGTCGATCTCGATGTTGACCCGCGCGCCCTGATTGAGCGCGCCGAGAGTCGTCATCGCCTGGGTGTGCGGGATGACGTTGACCGCGAACAACGTCTGGTCACCCTGGTCGCTGACCTCGTTCACGGTCAGCGACACGCCGTCGACCGTCACCGACCCCTTGGGGGCAAGAAACGGTGCCAGGTCGGCAGGCACGCGAAAGCCGATCCGCCTGGAATCGCCATCCGGGCGAACATCCACCACGTCCGCGACGCCGTCGACATGGCCGGTAACGATATGCCCGCCAAGCTCGTCACCCAGCTTCATCGCGCGCTCCAGGTTCAGGCGCGCGCCGTCCTGCCATTGGTCGCCCGGCGTACGGCTCAGCGTTTCGTGCGACACGTCCACGGCGAACCAGCCACCGCCGCCTTCATGCTGGCCCTTGTCGACCACGGTCAGGCATACGCCCGAACACGCGATGGAGGCGCCAAGGTCGACCGTCGTGGTGTCGAAAGCGGTATCAACAACGACGCGTGTGTCGCCGCGTGCTTCAACGCTGCGGACCGTGCCGATGTCGGTGATTATGCCGGTAAACATCGCGTGCGCTCGTATACCTCCATCCGGTCCACGCCAAGCTGGCGCGCGTCGTCCAGCCGCCAACGGCCATGCGCGGCCGCCAGATCGGTCAAACCAAAACCAGGCAGCGACCGTCCTGCCCCCACCAGCACCGGCGCGCGATATAGCAGCAGGCGATCCACCAGGTCGGCACGCAGGAAAGCGGCCGCGGTCACTGCGCCGCCTTCCACCAGCAAGTAATCGCCCGGCAGTGCCGCGATCTCCTCCGGCGCGCCGATGGTCACGACGCTGCCCTCGACCGGTCGGCTCGTCAGCACGACGCGGGCCGGAGAGCGCGCCTCCAGTCCCGGCAGTCGCACATCAAGCTGGGGGTGATCCGCGTCCCAGGTGTCACGCCCGACCAGGATCGCCTCATGCCGGCTCCGCTCGCCATGCGCATGGGCGCGGGCAACCGGGCCGGTGATCCATTGGCTCGATCCGTCCGCCATCGCGACTGCCCCGTCGAGCGACATGGCGAGCTTCAGCGTGACAAACGGCCGTCCCCGTTTGCGGCGGGTCAGCCACCCAGCCATGGCGCGTCGTGCCGTTTCACCGCCGACATCGCTGACGACCTCTATTCCGGCATCGGCCAGCCGCGAAAAGCCTGCGCCATCGGTTCGGGGATCGGGGTCCCGCACCGCCGCAACCACGCGCGCCACCCCGGCCGAGACAAGCAGGTCCGCGCAGGCAGGCCCACGGGTACTGGGATGAGCGCACGGCTCCAGCGTCACGTAACAAGTTGCGTCGCGCGACTTCTCGCCCGCCTGGGCAAGCGCCACCGCCTCTGCATGGGGGCGGCCGCCGGGCTGGGTCCAACCGCGCCCGACCACCTGCCCATCACGGACCAGCACGCAGCCGACATTGGGATTGGGCGCGGTTCGGCCACGGCCGCGCGCCGCAAGGGCGACCGCGGCGTTCATCCAGCGGGCGTCGGTGTCGCTTACAGGCCCCACTTCGACATCGCGTTGTCGACCTGCTTGAACTGCGCGCGCCGCTTCTCGTCCGCTGCCTTTTGCTCGGCAAGCTCACGCGCCCTGATCGGCCCATCGATCCGCTGCTGCGCGCGAATCTGTTCGTCGGAGCGATCGGCCGGCCATTGCTGGAAGTAGACGATGTCACGCTTGTAGACGGGCTCGGTCGCGCCGTCGCGCGCCAGGGCATAAACGAAGTAGCCCGTGGTCAGCAGCGCCAACGCGAAAAAGCCAAGCTCATATGCTTGGCGACCAAGCAGGAACAGGCGCAGGTCGCGATAGGCGCGGACCGGCGAGAAACGGCTAAAGAAACCCATGCGGGCGAAGATAGGGACGCGGGTGCTGGAGGGCCAGCCCCGCGTCCCCGCCCCGCTTTATTCGTCGTTCAACACGAAACTGACGCCCATGGTGCGCCAGGCCTCTACCGGAATGCCGCCGCGAGTAGCCGGAGTGAAACGCCAGCGGGTCAGCGCGCGCTGTCGGGTCACCTCGAAAAAGGCGTCGCTGGTAGCGAGCAAGCGATCGACCTGCTTCACCCGACCGTCCACGCCGACCAGGACGCGCAATTCCACCCGCCCGGTGCGGCCGGCGCGCTGTTCGGATGGCGGATAAGGCGGCTGGAACAGGTCGGCATAGCGCGGGTCGACCTTGGGACTAATCAGCGCCGGCAGGCTGGGTGTCGGGGTGGCGATCGGGGCGACGGTGGTGCCGGTACCCTCTCCCGACGCGGGGCCAAGCGGAGGTACATAGGGCTGGACCGGCAACTCGAAGATGGGGTCGGCGGGCTCCAGCTTGATTATCTGCGGGACGGTGTTGATGATGGACGGGCTCGGGGCGACCTGTTTGTGCACCTCGGGCGGGGGCGGCAGCGGTTCGGGCGGCGGGTCGATCGGGATGTTCTTGGTCAGGAGCGGCGGGTCGACGGCGACCCCGCGGACGGTAGGGCTGGCCAGCATCAGCGCGGCGACGGCCGCCGCGTTGATGGCCAAAGCAATGCCGAGGCTTCCGGGCTTGAACCCGCCGGACCGAGCGTAGCGATCAGCGTACACTATCCTGCTCCTATGCCTATGTTCCGGTTCTTTGCCCGGTCATGAAACAATACAACATAAAGCAGTAATCTGGAAGCGGATTATTGCCCGCGGGGTCAGGCTGCATACAGCCGCTCCACGGCACGCGCGCGGCCGATCAGGGGGAGAAGTTGTGCCATATCAGGACCATGGTCGCGACCGGTGAGCGCGCGCCGCAGCGGCAGGAACAGCGCCTTGCCTTTGCGGCCCGACTCGGCCTTGAGCGCCCCGGTGAGCGCGTGCCAGGGATCACCGGTCCAGTCGATCTCTCCCGCCAGGGCCGCAGCGCGGGTGAGGAAATCGCGGTCGTCCGTTGCCGTGGCGGTCTGCACCGGCCCCTCCACCACCGCCCACCAGTCCGCCGCCTCGGCGACGCTCGACAGGTTGGGGCGCATCGCCAACCAGGCCTCTTCCGTCATGCCGGCCGGCAAGCGGCCCGCAACCGCATCGAAGGGCAGCTGGTGGACAATGCGGGCATTGACCTGCGCCAGCTCCGCTTCATCAAAGCGAGCGGGTGCGCGACCGAAACGGGCGAAGTCGAAGCCTGCGGCGAGTTCAGCCGCATCAACGATCGGCTCCACCGGATCGCTGGTGCCCAGTCTCGCGAGCAGAGCGCGCACGGCGGCGGGTTCGATGCCCGCCTCGCGGAACTCATCAACGCCGACCGAGCCCAGGCGCTTGGACAGCTTGCCCTCCGCCCCGGTCAGCAAGGCCTGGTGGGCGAAGGCCGGGGGTGCTGCCCCGATCGCGGCGAACATCTGGATCTGCACGGCGGTATTCGAGACATGGTCCTCGCCCCGCACGACATGGGTGATGCCCATGTCGACGTCGTCAATTGCGGACGGGAGCATGTACAGCCAGGAGCCGTCGGCGCGGCGGATCACGGGATCGCTCATCGTCGCCGGGTCGAAGCGCTGGTGGCCCCGGATCAGGTCGTCCCACTCGATCGGAGCGCTCTCATCGAGGCGGAAACGCCAGTGCGGGCGCACCCCCTCCTCCTCCAGCCGTTTGCGGTCGACGTTCGTCAGCTTCAGCGCGGCGCGATCATAGACGGGCGGCAGGCCACGGCCGAGCTGGATCTTGCGCTTCAGGTCGAGCTCCTGCGACGTTTCGTAAGCGGGGTAGATACGCCCGGCGGCGACAAGCTCGGCAAAGCGGGCCTCGTACAGCGTGCCGCGGTCCGACTGGCGCACCTCCGCATCCGGGTGCAGGCCCAGCCAGGCGAGGTCGTCTCGGATGGACACGGCGAACCACTCCTCGCTCCGCTCCGCATCGGTGTCGTCGAGGCGCAGCCAGAACCGGCCACCCTGCTTTTGCGCCCACAGCCAATTGGCGAGCGCGGTGCGGACGTTGCCGACGTGAAGGCGGCCGGTGGGCGAAGGCGCGAAGCGGGTGACGACGGTCATGCTCAGCGGGTTAGGCAGGGCGGGCCGGCACGGCAATGGCTTCTACGGCCTTAGTGAAGGCGGGCTGCCCGCAGTCCGGATCCTTCTCGGAGGCCGCCCTCGGCTCAGTCCAGCTTGCGGATGGTTTCATCCAAGTGCGCGATCGTGATGCCAAAACGGCGCGCGACCAGGCGGTTCAGGGCGGAGCGGCCGTCCGCTGACAGCGTCAGCCACTGGTCGATGCGGATGCGCCCGGTGGGATAGGAAAGGTGGAGCCGGTTGCCGGTCGCCTCACCTGTCACCGGACCCGTCGCGTCGGTCAACGTGCCGGCATAGCGACCCTGCCCGACCGCCCTGATCCGCCATTGCCGGGTCTTGGGTGCCTTCCCCTCCTGTGCGACGCGCTGGTCCAGGATCAGCGTGCCGTCCGCCGTGACCCGGCCGTGCCCCTGAACATGTACGGCGCGCGCGCTGCGCAGGATGATCTTTAGCGACGCATCCCCGCGTGTCGCGCCCGCAAAGAAGCGCAGCGGATCGAACACTGGCGTCGCCGGGGCGGGCGCGCCGGCGAGCAGCAGCGCCGCGATCACCGGCGCGCGGCGCGGATGATCGGCGGCACGGACAACAGGATCGCCGCGACCAGCCCGCCAATCGACAGCAGCCCCGCAGGGGTAACGGTAACCTGCGCCTTGAACGCGGCACGCTTGCCCAGCTTGGCTCGCGCCGTCGCGGTTTGCGGCGTGCCGAGGAGACTGGCGGGCGACGGGGACAGATAAGGGAGCGTGTCGGGCAGCATGGGACCGTAACGCGCCGAGCAGCCTTATGGACGCGCGTCCCTGAGTGGAAAGCGCATCGCGACGTCGCAGCGGGCATAGCCGCCACCGAAGCGGGCCATGATCTCCGCGTCGTGAACGAACCCGGCCCTTTCGTAAAGGTGGATCGCAGCGGCGCAGCGGCGGCTGGTGAGCAGGTACAGCGTGTCGCAGTCGGGCAAGCCCCGCGCCCGCTCGATCAACGCCCCCAGCAGCGTCCCGCCCGCCCCCGTCCCCCGAGCGGCGGCGAGCACGCCCATCTTGGTCAGTTCATAAAAGCCGGGCGCGGTCGGCATCAACGCGCCAGTGCCGATGATGCCGTGCTCGGGGTGCTCCGCGAACAGGATGATCCCGCCCTTGTCGATGATCGCTGCCCGCGGGTGGGAGAGGACGTGTTCGTCATGCGGCTCCAGCACGAACATGTCACTGATCCACGCGGCGTTGATGTCATGAAACGCAGGCGCGAAGACGTCGGTGTAGGGGATGATGCGCATTGGGTCGGGGTAGCCTCGGCGTTGACTTTGGACAAGTCGCTGTCCATCTTCGACCCATGCGCGCGATCACCTATTCCGAAGCCCGAGAGAATCTGAAAACGGTGATCGACCAGGTCGTATCGGATCGAGCGCCTACGATGATTGTGCGACGCAAAGGGCAGCAGGGCGCCGTCCTGATCTCTGAAAGCGAGTGGGCTTCGATCGAGGAAACGCTTCACCTCCTGTCCTCGCCGAGTAATGCGAAGGCATTGCTGGAGAGCATCGCCGAACTCGATGCCGGCAAGGGTACCGAGCGCGACCTGATCGAACCGTGAAGCTCATTTTTTCGGAGCGTGCCTGGAGCCAGTATTTGGAATGGCAGGGCGATGACGGGCGCACGCTGGTCAAGATCAACGAACTGATCCGCGATTGCATGCGCGATCCGTTCCGCGGGATCGGTAAGCCCGAGCCACTGAGCGGCAACCTGTCCGGTTGGTGGTCGCGCCGGATTACCGGCGAGCATAGGCTGGTATACCGCGTGAGTGGGTCTGGTGAGGCGAAGGCGGTAGAAGTGGCGCAGTGTCGGTATCATTACTGAATTAGTCTTGGCATGACCTTGCTCCGGCACGCTTTTCTGTGCCAGCACCATATGATGCTTAGGCTCAATGAAGGACATGATGCATCGCAATTAGATGCTCTTTGGGACATCTACGTGGATGAGAGCAGCCAGACTAAGAACCGCTATTTGGTGCTCGGGAGCATACCTCTACCAGCTGCCTCGGTCGCCGCGGCGAATTTCTGCCTTCAGGATGCGCGACTGCCGGAGCTCCCGTTTGGCGAGCTAAAATGGGGTAAGGTGTCGAGGGCCAAGTACTCGGCATACCGTCGTTATGCAGATCAGTTTTTTGACGACGAGAGCCTCAGTCAGGCGAAGTTTCATTCACTTGTAGTCGATACTAGCCAACTTGATCATAAGCGTTTTAACGACGGATCTCGTGAAATCGGCTTTAACAAAGAGCTATACAACCTAGCGACCAAGTGCGCGCGATTGCAGCGCACTGGCTACTTTCACCTTTACCCTGATTACCGGGACACAAATCAGCGTCCAGAAGACCTTAGAAACATCCTCAACTATGGTCGTCATAAGAAAGGCGACGGTCGTAGCTGGCCTTTTCGACGATGCCAATTCCGCGATTCAGCAAAGACGCCACTTCTTCAGCTAGTCGACTTACTGCTCGGGGCTTTAGCCTACGGCGTGAACAGGCACTTCGACCACGAGAACGCATCCTCTCACAAGCGCGACCTCGCTCGACACATCTTACGTCGTGCCGGTATCAAAGGTCTTCAGCGCGATACAGCTGTAGACGGCAAATACACCGTACGGCATCGGCAGCTCCGTTGAGGGCGTCCCCCGAGGCTAGATCGCTCAGATCACCGCTAGAGCGCGGCTCCTTTCACCATAGGTGGAAGGCGCCGCCGCGGGGGAGTATAGTCGATAATAAGAACCTTCTTGACTCTGTCAATGTATAATGCCTGCCTTCGCGTGTTGGCATACTCGAATCAGCGACTCAGTTCGCAGGCAGGTAAACCTCCCCACCCTTCTCCCGGAACTTCTCGCTCATCCCGGCCATACCGGCTTCGGCCTCTTCCGCCGCGACGAACGTTGCGACCGGCGCGTTCTGCTTGGCGGCGAAGTCGCGCACTTCCTGCGTGATCTTCATGGAGCAGAATTTCGGGCCGCACATCGAACAAAAGTGCGCGGTCTTGGCGCCTTCGGCCGGGAGCGTCTGGTCGTGGTAGGACTCCGCCGTCTCGGGATCGAGCGACAGGTTGAACTGGTCGCGCCAGCGGAACTCAAAGCGGGCGCGGCTGAGGGCGTCGTCGCGCAGCTTTGCGGCGGGGTGGCCCTTGGCAAGGTCGGCAGCGTGGGCGGCCAGCTTGTAGGTGACCACGCCGACCTTCACATCGTCACGATCGGGCAGGCCCAGATGCTCCTTGGGCGTGACGTAGCAGAGCATGGCGGTGCCGTACCAACCGATCATCGCGGCGCCGATGCCGGACGTGATGTGGTCATAGCCGGGCGCAATGTCCGTGGTGAGCGGCCCCAATGTGTAGAATGGCGCCTCCCCACAGACCTCGAGCTGCTTTTCCATGTTCTCCTTGATCTTGTGCATCGGCACATGGCCGGGGCCCTCGATCATCACCTGCACGTCCTGCTTCCACGCGCGGTGGGTGAGCTCGCCCAGCGTATAGAGCTCGGCGAACTGCGCTTCGTCATTGGCGTCGGCAATGGAGCCCGGGCGCAAACCGTCGCCCAGGCTATAGGCGATGTCGTACGCCTTCATGATCTCCGTGATCTCGTCGAAGCGCTCGTAGAGGAAGCTCTCCTTGTGGTGCGCCAGGCACCACTTCGCCATGATCGATCCGCCGCGGCTGACGATGCCGGTGACGCGCTTGGCGGTGAGGGGCACATAGGGCAGGCGGACGCCAGCGTGGATGGTGAAGTAATCCACGCCCTGCTCGGCCTGCTCGATCAGCGTGTCGCGGAAGATCTCCCATGTCAGGTCCTCCGCGATGCCGCCTACCTTTTCGAGCGCCTGATAGATGGGAACGGTGCCGATCGGCACGGGGCTGTTGCGGATGATCCACTCCCGCGTGTCGTGGATGTTGCGGCCCGTTGACAGGTCCATCACCGTGTCCGCGCCCCAGCGGATCGACCAGACGAGCTTGTCGACTTCCGTGGCGACGTTCGACGCGACGGCGGAGTTGCCGATGTTGGCGTTGATCTTGACCAGGAAGTTGCGGCCGATCGCCATCGGTTCGGATTCGGGATGGTTGATGTTGTTGGGGATGATCGCACGGCCGCGGGCGACCTCGTCCCGCACGAACTCGGGCGTCACATAATCGGGAATGGCCGCGCCAAAGCTTTCGCCGTCGCGGTGGTATTCGCGCGCCATCTCGCGACCCAGATTTTCGCGGGTGGCGACATACTCCATCTCGGGCGTGATGATGCCGCGGCGGGCATAGTGCATCTGGCTGACGTTCGCGCCGGGCTTTGCGCGCAACGGGCGCTTGACGACGTTGGGAAAGGGCTGGACCCCGCCAGAGCGATCGGGGCCGAGTTGGCCGTTATCCTCCGGCCGGATCTGGCGCGCGTCATAGGACTCGACGTCGCCGCGTGCCTCGATCCACTGGCGGCGCAACTGCGGCAGGCCGGCCATGATGTCGATGCGGGCAGCGGGATCGGAATAGGGCCCCGACGTGTCGTAGACATTGAGCGGCGGCTCATTCGCGGACGGGTCCAGCTGGATCTGGCGCATCGCGACGCCCAGGGGGCCGACATGGATCTTGCGGGAGCCGCGGATCGGGCCGGTGGTGACGCCGATTTCGGTACGGGCGGGAATGTCTGCCATGCTCGTCTCTCCATATCGGGGAGAGAAACGGTGGCCTGGTGGGTCGCCGCTCCACTCCCTACGCCGGTGCCCATTTGCCAGGAATGGGACGGATCAGGTTCAGCGGGTCGAGGGCTCCTGCCCTCCTCTCAAGCGCGGTGCAGCGCTCCCCCGGGGATAGCAGCGGTCGTATAGGGTTAGGGGCGGCTTGGGAAGCGAAACAGCTTAGCCGAACACGGCAGCAAGGCGATCGACGTCGTGGCGGCGATAGGTATTGGCGACACGCTTCGATCGTCGAAGGTAGATGGTCCAGATCGCGGCCATCAGCACCTCCCATTGCCCTTCCGCCGCGATCTGGCGGACCAGTGCGGCGGGCGCTAGGCCTAACAGCCAGCCGTTGAAGAGCGAACGAAGGACGACGTCGATCAGCGGAACCAGCCACAGGCCGGCGATGACCCGGGGCACCGTCACAGGCTTTCGCTGCCGGATCAGCAGCCAGGCAAGCGTCAGTTGCAAGACTATCACGACCAGCGTGAACGCCGCCTCAGCCACGCGTAGCGTGACGGGGCCGGCTATAAAGATCGACCCATGGGCATCTGGCAGGTCAAAGAGGCGCCATCCCCCCAGGGCGGCGGCGAAGAGAAGACTGGCCCCGAGCAGCAGCAGCCAGCCGCCCATGCCAGCGGGGGATTGTTGGTGGGGCATGCGCGACGGTCTGGCGAGGTGTGGGTCGGGAGTCCAGCTCGCCCCCCATGCGTCGTCAGACGCAGCAAAGCTGCGTCCTGTGACGCGCTTAGCTGCGCTGGCTGGGCGTGTTGGCGTGCGGGATAGCGCCGCTATCCCGCCTCGCCGCCTTACGCCTGCGCGCCGCTGGTCCTCACGTTGCCATTGACGCCGTTCGGGAAGAAGCCGCCCCTCGCCACCGCGGCCTTGGTCTGGTAGACCACGTTGAGCACCTGTTCCGCCGTGCGGCCGAGCACCAGGCCGTTCGCATCGGTGGGGACTAGGTTCGCCGTTACTCCATCCGCCTCGACGATCGGCTGGTCGGTCTCGCTGGCGCCGTCCAGCGCGTCGCGGGCATTGCTGATCTTCACCGTCGCGGCAGGCAGGTCGGTGCGGGTCACGCCCTTGGCGTACAGCGTGCCGCGGATCGCGGCGTCATGGTAGCATTCGGTCGCCAGGATTCCCGCGGACGCTTCAAGGAAGGTTTTGTTGACGATCAGCTTGGCCGCCCCACGATAAGCGGACACGCCGACATCGGTCAGCAGGTACGCGCCGAGCAGGAAGCTCTCGTCATTGGCATACGGGTTGAACAGCTCAGTCGGGCCGACAACGCCCGCCGCCCGCGCGGCGAGGGTAAAGGCACCCGTGGCGTCGCCAGCGATGTTGATCGCCGGCTGGGCCGCCGACGCGTCGCCCAGCACCGACCGCAGAAAGGTGATATGGGCGAGCTCGTCATACGCGATCTCGCGCGCGATGTTGCGGACGTTGAGGTCGGTGAACGGCACGAGAGCGCCGCCGGTCACCGCGCCCGCCGCGCCGACGCCCGCCGTCAATGTCACCGGCACCCCCGTGCCGAACGCCGCAAAATTGTAATACGCGCCCTCGAGATATTCGAGCTGGAGCGCAAAGGTCAGGACGTCGATGTCGGCCTGCGTCGTCGTCGGGGTCGCAGAGGGGGACGGCGTCGGCGTCGGGCCGGGCGTATCGTTATCGTCGTTGCCGCACGCGGCCAGCAGCGCAAGGCCGCCGCCAGCGGCCGCCGCGCCGGCGGTCATGCGCAGGAAGCGGCGGCGCGCGGTACGGGCCGCGCCGGCCACTTCCAGGGTGTCGAGAATGGTCTGCTTGTCGATCATGGGAAAGCCTCGCCGGTGGCCGCCCTTAGGCGGCGCTCGCCTTGATGGTGCCGTTCACGCCGGCGGGGAAGAAACCGCCCGCGGTCGTGCCGGCGGTGGCGTTCAGATACACGATGCCGAGCACCTGGCCTGCCGAACGGCTGAACGTGATCGCGTTGCCGTCGGTCGGCACCAGGTTGGCATATTCGACCGAGGTGGTCGTGGCGTCCGCGTTGGTGATCGTGCGCGTCTGGTTCGACACGCCCTGTTCCAGCAGCTGCGCGCCGTCGAGCGTGTCGCGGGCCTTGGCGATGGCATCGGTGGACGTGCGCAGCGACGGGGTAGCGAGCCCCTTCTGGTACAAGGCATTGCGGATCAGACCCGCATGAAAGGCTTCGGCGGCCAGGATGCCCGCAGCCGCGTCGACATAGGCGTTGCTAGACAGCAGCGGGCTCGCGCCCTTGTAGGCGGTGACGCCCACATCCTCGAAGATGAAGGCGGCGAGCAGGAAGCTTTCGTCCGTCGCGTACGGGTCGAACGCAGTGCCGGCGGGCACCAGCCCCGCCGCCTGTGCCGCGCGCGAAAAGGCGCTGTCTTTCGACACGCCCAGGTCGATGGAGGGCATCGCAATCGCACTGGAACCGAGCGTGGTGCGCAGGAACTGGACATGTGCCGCCTCGTCCGCCGCGATCTCTCGCGCGTATTGGGCGACCACCGGGTCGGTGAAGCCGGCGCGGCGGCCGGGGGTAACCGTGCCGACCGCTCCCGTGCCGGTCAGCAGCGCGGCGGGCAGGCCGGTGTCGTTGGCCGCATAGGAATAGAATTGCGCTTCGAGATATTCGAGATTGAGCGCGAAGTTCAGGATGTCCGCGTCCGTCACCGGCGTCACGCTCTGCGCTTGCGCCGCGCTGACGACGCCCAGCGTCGCGACCCCGGCTGCCGCCACGGCAGCTCCGCCCAGGGCCGAGCGGAAAAACTCGCGTCGCCCTTCGCGCCGGCTAACGCGGGCGTCGAGCGCACCCATCATGCTCGCGCTGTCGGTCATAACCGTTTCATCTCCCTTGGGCCCACAGGCCCACGTCACCAGTGTCGGCCGCCGCCGGCCGGGTCCAAGCCCGGCCTGTAGCGCGATGCCGCGCCGGTGGCGAGCCGGCTTGGAAGCCGCGACCTTGCGGGGAGATGAACCGTTTGATCAGAAGGTGTAAGCGAGTCCTACCGCGCCCAGCCACTGGCTGCGACGGCCCGCAACCGACACGATCGGGCTGTCCCCGAAATCGTTGAGCAGGCGGCCATAGGTGCCGCCAGCCACCACCTTGAACCCGTGCAACAGGTCGCCGGTCAACGAATAGGTGCCTACCGCGCCCAGCGTGTAGTTCTTCCAACCCGCGCGCGCATTATAGGTCGGCAAGCCGCTCGCCAGGCTGCCGGCAGGGGTCACCGAGAAATAGGTCCGGGCATAGCCGCGCCCGGCCCGCTCCGCCGACGCGAACACCGCCACCGCTGCCTTGCGGCTAAGCGGGGTCAGGTAGTTGACGGTCGGCTGCCAGATGCCGCTGTCGTGCGTGTCCGTCACGTCGTGACGATAGCTGAGCGAGACGCTGAGCCGGTCATAAGGCGAGGTGATCACCCCCGTCTTGCCGACGCCGATGTAGCCGCCAACCTCAATGGCGGTGTCGAGCTCACCCAGCGCGCGTACGCGGCGGTCGTCGATGCTGCCAAGGCTGGTGCGGTTGAAGTTGACCACCGCGATCGGCCCCGCCTGAAAGTCGAGAGTCGGCCCGCCCCCGTCGGGGATAAGGTCAACGCTCAGACGGTTGCCCGCCAGGGTGAAGTTGAAGCCGCGGAATGTCCCGATCGCCGCCGGTGCGGCAGTGAAGCGATAGTTGTTCGAGCCCTCGTAGTCGGGCAGGTATACGCCACCGGCCCCGACCGTGATCGTTTCGCGGTTGAACTCGTCATCCGCCACAGCAGCGGCGGCCGCCCCTGTGTCGGGCGGCACGGGAGCCTGTTGCTGTGCGAAAGCGGGGGAAGCGGCGAGAAGCGCCGGAACAATGAAAGTGGTAAGGCGCATCGAGCGGCTCCGGTAGGGGAATGTTACAGCCGCGCAACGCCCCTTCCCCGCTTTGTGTCCGCCCCGAACCGGTCAGAGAATGTAGTGCATCCTGACCTGTTGCACCGCTGCATCACCGGTGAGGTGGAATTGCGCAGCCGCAAAGCGCGGCGGGCCGAAGCCGATGCGCGGATTGCGCGAAAAGCCGAAACCTTCGCGCGGGATGCCGGCAAAGGTGTCGAGCTGGTTATTGCCGTTCTCATCATGGATGATCGCCACGGCATAGGTGCCTGCGGGCAGTCCGTCGAAGCTGACCGACCGCGTCTTCGCGGGCACACGCCGTGTCACCGCGCCGGCATCATCGACACAGCCAGGAAAATTGGCGGGATCCGCGGTCAGGCAGACCTGGATCAGTCCCTTGGCAGAGCGGATGCCATCAACCGAAACATCAAGCCGCCCGACCGGCGCCGCCCCGCCCGTCACGCCGATTGTCAGCCCCGCCGCGAGCGCCAGCACCACCGGGCGCGCGAGACGCCGCGCGCGCATGCGACCGTGCGAAATTGCCGAGCCCATCGTCGGTACCGCAGAGCCGGTCCCAGAAGCGGAAATATAAACCATAGTTGCACCCGTATCGCTCGTGGTGCCGCTGATGATGGCTCGCCGTGATGAGCCAGCCCCCCAGCCGCCCGCTCCACATCCAACGGGGAAAGATTTCCCAGCCCATGTGGTTGGTTACGCCCATAACCGTCATGATCGTCAGGACCAAGCAGAGTGCGGCTACGTGAATAGGAATCACGAACACCAGTAGCGGAATTACCACAGCCCCGGTCAGCGCCTCGATCGGGTGGAACGCCATGGCGGCCCAGGCTGTCGGCGGGCGGCTGGCATGGTGGACGGCATGGGCCAGCTTGAACGGCTCTGGCCGATGCATCCAGCGATGCGTCCAGTAGAACCAGGTGTCGTGCGCAAACAGGAACAACAGCACCGACACCGGCCAATACCAGAGCGGAAAGGCGTGGACGTCGTCATAGATCCGCGTCCAGCCATGGTTGTGCCAGCCCCAGGCGACGACGCCCGCGGGCACGCCATAGATGGCGGCCGATGCCAGGCTCCACCACAGTTCACGCCACATCTGCCGGTCGAGCCCGCGATACAGGCCCGGATGCCGCCATTTGGTCGCAAGCGCGAACCCACCCGATGTCAGGAGATAGCGAATCGCGACAATGGCGGTCATCGCCACCGCGGACAGGATAATCGCCACGATCATGCCCGGCCCCCTAACGCGCGAACCTTAACGCCCCCCGCCTCGCGCCGCCGCGCGGGCAGCCCCCACCAGGGCGTGCCCGGATAAAGATGGTGTTCGTGATGATAGCCGCCGAAGTGAAAGCAGGTGAGAAGCGACACCAGCACCGACTGGCGATTGCTGCGCGCGCGATGGTCATCCGCGAACGGCTCCGATGTCGCGCGATGGGGCAGAAAGGTGCCAAAGATGAAGAGCTGCGCCACGGCGCCCAGCGCCGGCACCGCCCAGAACAGTACGATGTTGCCCAACGGCGCACGCAGCAGCAGCGTGTAGACGAGCGCCACCATCGTGATCCGCACGATCTGGCCGTGGGTGTAATAGGTGCGGAAGAACTGGCCGAACCAGGCATGGAGCCGCTGGTCGCCAGCGTGGAAATCCGGATCGCCTCGCTGACCGGCATGCGCGTGATGGGCGTGGTGACGGGGCAGCAGCGTCGCATAGGACAGGGCGGCGTAGAGCGCGAGCGCGACCGTGCCGACCGCATGGTTCACCCGCGGTCGACCGGGGGCGAGCGCGCCATGCATTGCGTCATGCGCGATGATGAACAGGCCGGTGCTGAGCCATGTCTGCACCAGCAGCACCGCGGCGATGAGCGGCGCGTCGGCCCAACTCACCGTCCAGAAGAAGATGCCGGTGATATGAATGGCGAGCCATGAGGCAATGATCGCAGTCGCCAGCGTCATGCCGACCAGTCCCTGTCGGCCCGATTCCTGTCGGCCCGATTCCTGTCGTCCCGATCCCAGTCGCCGGCGTCGGTAGGCAGTGATCATGACGTGGCGTGCTCGGCATCGACGGGGCGGCGCGAGGTGGTGCCAGCCATGACGTCGCGATCCGCGGCGACCGCGGGACCCGCCGCGCGCTTGGCGGCATGACGCCGCAATTGCTCCTTCAGCACGGCAGGGCTGCGCGCAAACAGGAAGCCATGGCTGACCGTGCCCTCACGTCCTTCAACCGCGTGGTGCAGGCGATGCGCCTGAAGCAGCCGCTTGAAATAGCCGTGGCGCGGTACCCAGCGAAAGCCGCCGCGCTGGTGCACCAGCATGTCGTGCACAAAGGCATAGATCGCGCCATAGATCGTGATGCCGAGCGCAATCCACCACAGCGGCTCGTACCACATGCCGACGGTGAACAGCGCGATGGGCACGATCGCGAACACGACGGCGTACAGGTCGTTCTTCTCCACTGCATTGTCGTGCGGTTCATGATGCGACTTGTGCCAGCCCCAGCCCCAGCCGTGCATGACGTATTTGTGCATGGCCCATGCGAAGCATTCCATGAACAGGACCATGAACACGACCAGTGCCGTGCGCTCCCACCAGGTCATTTCACCAACTCCATGGTCGCAAGCCCTTGTTACGTCACCCATAGACCCGTCTGGAGGTGAGGGCGAGCCTTCAACAAGGGCGCACGGGAACAGATCGGGCGCCCGCGCGGAATAACAAGGTAGCGCGCGTCGCGTCGGACCGCAGCGCATGCGCTGGATCATCCCGGACCCGACCGCATGATGATCTGGGCGGTGTCTCGGCGCGCGCCTGACACAAGGCGGTTCTCGCCGGGCCTTGGCTGGGCTAGGGCAATGGAAACATGGCCACGACGATCACCTGTGACCTCGCGATCCTGGGCGGCGGCCTTGCCGGCTCCCTGGCGGCGCTGGCCGTCAAAGCTCGCCACCCCGCGATGGACGTGCGGCTGGTGGAGTCGGGCACGCGAATCGGCGGCAATCACCTATGGTCCTTTTTCGGCAGCGACGTTGCCGATGCCGACCGATCGCTGGTGGCGCCCCTGGTCGCCCATGCCTGGCCCGCCTACGACATCGCCTTTCCGGTACACCGCCGTTCCATCGCCCAGGCTTATTATTCGATCGAGAGCGAGCGGCTGGACGCGGCGGTGCGACGCGCCTTCCCGCCCGAGGCGCTGTTGCTGGGGCGCCGGGTGCTCGCCGCCTCCCCCACCACGGCGGTGCTGGCGGACGGCGACCGGGTGGAAGCGCGCGGCGTGATCGACGCGCGCGGCACGGGCGACCTCCACCATCTGGAGCTTGGCTGGCAGAAGTTCGTGGGACGCGAAATCAAGCTGGAAACGCCGCACGGGATCGACCGGCCGATCGTGATGGACGCGACGGTGGAGCAGATTGACGGCTATCGCTTCATGTATGCGCTCCCCTTCAAGCCCAAGCGCATTTTCCTGGAAGACACCTATTACAGCGATACGCCCGACCTCGACGGGCCGGCATTGCGGGTGCGGATCGATGAATATGCAGCCGCGCGTGGCTGGTCGCCGCGGCGGGTGGACCGGGAGGAGGCGGGCGTTCTGCCCGTCGCGATGGGCGGCGACTTCGAGGCGTATTGGCACTCGGGTGGCAAGGACATCGCGAAGCTCGGGATGCGCGCGGGGCTGTTTCATCCGACCACCGGCTATTCGCTGCCAGATGCGATCCGCACCGCGTCGATGCTGGCGAAACGGCGGGACTTTTCGTCTGGCGCGCTTCATGAGGCCACCCACGCCCATGCCCGCCGCGCCTGGCGCGCGCGCGGTTTTTACCGAATGCTCGACACCATGTTGTTCAAGGCGGCCGAACCCGCCGAGCGCTATCGGGTGTTGGAGCGCTTCTATCGACTGAACCCGCGGCTGATCGGCCGCTTTTATGCAGGAACATCAACCGTGACCGACAAGGCACGCATCCTGACCGGCCGTCCCCCGGTCCCCATCGCCCGCGCCGTTCGTGCGCTGACGGGCCTGAAAGTCGGGGTAACAGCATGAAGCGGGCGATCGTCATCGGCGCCGGCTTTGGCGGCCTGGCACTCGCGATCCGGCTGCAATCGGCAGGGGTCGCAACCACGATCGTGGAAGCGCGCGACAAGCCGGGCGGCCGCGCTTATTATTGGGAGCGCGACGGCTTCACCTTTGATGCCGGCCCCACCGTCATCACCGATCCCGCCTGCCTGCAGGAACTGTGGCAGCTGACCGGGCGGCAGATGAGCGAGGATGTCGAGCTTCAGTCGGTGCTGCCATTCTATCGGCTGAACTGGGTCGACGGCACCAACTTCGACTACACCAACGATGATGCCCAGCTGCGGACAGAGATCGCCAAGCTGAATCCCGAGGACGTGGCGGGCTATGCCAAGTTCCTGGAATATTCGGCCGGCGTCTTCCATGAGGGATACGAAAAGCTCGGGCACGAGGCGTTTCTGGACTTCGCTTCCATGCTCAAGGCCGCGCCCGCACTCGCCAAGTACCAGGCGTGGCGGTCGGTTTACTCGATCGTGTCGAGCTTCGTGAAGAATGAAAAGCTGCGCGAGGCGCTGAGCTTCCACACGCTGCTGGTCGGCGGCAACCCGATGACCACCAGCGCTATCTATGCGTTGATCCACAAGTTGGAGCGTGACGGCGGGGTATGGTTCGCGAAGGGCGGCACCAATCGGCTGGTTGCCGGCATGGTGAAGCATTTCGAGCGGCTGGGCGGCGTGCTGCGGCTGGGTGATCCGATCACCAGCATCGACACGCTTGGCGACCGGGTGACGGGCGTGACGACGCGGTCCGGCTGGCAGTCGAGCGCGGATGCGGTCGCATCCAACGGCGACATCGTCCATACCTATCGCAACCTGCTCAGCACCTCGCGTGCAGGGCAGCGCACCGCGGCCAAGCTGGAGCGCAAGCGTTTCTCGCCGTCGCTGTTCGTCGTCCATTTCGGCGTGCAAGGCACCTGGCCCGGTATTCCCCACCACATGATCCTGTTCGGCCCCCGCTACAAAGGGCTGCTCGCGGACATCTATGACCATGGCGTGCTGTCGGAGGATTTCTCTCTTTACCTCCACCACCCGACCGTGACCGACCCGAGCCTGGCGCCAGAGGGCCATTCGACCTTCTACGCGTTGGCGCCGGTGCCACACATGGGCAAGTTTCCCGTCGACTGGGACGAGGTCGGGCCGGTCCTGGAAAAGCGCATCCTGGACGAGGTCGGCCGCCGGCTGATCCCGAACATCCATGAGCGTATCGTGACGAAATTCTCCTACGCGCCAAAGGACTTCGCACACGACCTCAACGCTTATCAGGGGTCAGCCTTCAGCCTGGAGCCTGTGCTGACGCAAAGCGCCTATTTCCGCGTCCACAATCGCGATGCGGCGATCCCGAACCTGTATTTCGTGGGCGCCGGCACGCATCCGGGCGCCGGGATCCCTGGCGTGGTCGGCAGCGCCAAGGCGACCGCAAAACTGATGCTGGCCGGGGAGCAATAAGCTTTAGAGCTTCCCGGCCAGGGCCATTTAATCGTTGGCGGGAAGGTGGAAGATCATTCCTGACATCTGCCAGGCACGACAAGCCCGATCGCGTCAGCATTGCCGACATCCCAGGGCTTGCCCGGCATCAGGAGTGTCATAGCCATGGGTATCATCCGCACACGGATGAACAATGCCGCCTGGCGCCGGCCAGACCCGGGCAGCTCGAGCAACAATAAGCGGATCAGGCGATCAGCGTGTCCCGCGCAGACGTCATGGCACAGACAGCCTGTGCCACGGTCGCATGCGCGGGCCGTGATCGGTCAGGGGTCGGGATGGTGCTCGGCAACGCGCGACAAGTCGGAACGCGGCACGCCGCGGCGGCTTGCCGGGTCGGTCCCTATCGCCTAGCGCACGCGGCATGAAGCGTTTGGCCGTGTATTGCGGGTCCGCCACCCCCGCTGATCCCATCTACCTCGACACCGCGCGGGCGGTCGGCCGCGGCCTTGCCGAACGCGGCATTGGGGTCGTCTATGGCGGCGGCAGGCTGGGGCTGATGGGCGCGATCGCCGACAGCGCCCTGACCGCGGGCGGCGAGGTCATCGGCGTGATCCCGCAGGCGCTGGTGGATGCGGAGGTCGCGCATCGCGGCCTGACCGAACTCCACGTCGTCCCCGGCATGCATGCCCGCAAACAGCTGTTCACCGACCTGTGTGATGGCTTTGTCACCATCCCCGGCGGCACCGGCACCATGGACGAACTGTGGGAAGCGCTGTCCTGGGCTCAGCTTGGTTACCACACTGATCCCGTGGGGCTGCTCAATTCGGCGGGTTATTACGACCACCTGGTCGCGTTTTGGGAAAAGATGGGCGAGGTTGGGTTTCTGCGGCCACAGCATCGCGACCTGCTGATCGTGGATCCGACTCTGGACGGATTGCTGGACAGGATGGCGGCCCATCAGCCGACACAGCCGATCATCCGGATGCAGGTCAGCGATTTGTGAGTGCCGCCGCGACGTGCGCTTCCGTCATGACGGAAGCCTGGGTCGCTGATGCCGCTTTGCATTGCCGTGGGTCCCTCGCACGGCGTGACAGGGTGAGCGGATGAGCGCCACCCTGCCCCCGCGTGACGACGTGGTCGCGGCGGCGCGGCAGTCGATCGCGGTCGGGTCAAAAAGCTTCGCCGCGGCAAGCCGATTGTTCGATCCGCAAACGCGCGAGCGCGCCTGGCTTCTTTATGCCTGGTGCCGCGCCTGTGACGACATCGCCGATGGGCAGGAGATGGGGCACGGCATGCGCGCCGTCAGCGACGCGCCGGAGCGCCTGGTGCGATTGCAGACACTTACCGAGGAAGCGCTGGCAGGCCGCGCCACGGGGGAGCCGGCCTTCGATGCGCTGGCCATCGTCGCGGCGGAAACGGCGTTGCCCCCGGCCTTTGCACGCGACCTGATCGCGGGTTTCGCCTTGGACGCGGAGGAATGGCGGCCACGGACCGAGGACGATCTGTATCGCTATTGCTACCATGTCGCAGGCGTCGTCGGGTGCATGATGGCGGTGATCATGGGCGTGTCGCCGGATGACCAGGCGACGCTGGACCGCGCCTGCGACCTGGGCCTTGCCTTCCAGCTCGCCAACATCGCGCGCGACATCGATGAGGATGCGCGGGCAGGCCGTTGTTACCTGCCCACCGAATGGCTGGCAGAGATGGACCTGCCGCCCGGCCAGTTGATGCGGCCCGAATACCGACCCCGCCTGGCGGTGCTGGCGCGGCGACTGGCCGATCGTGCCGCGGCTTTCGAGGCAAGCGCGCGGCATGGCACCCCTGCCCTGTCGCAACGGTCCGCCTGGGCGGTGTTGTCCGCCGCGCATATCTATGGCGCGATCGGGCGGGAAGTCGCGAGCCGGGGTGCGCGGGCCTGGGATACGCGCGTGACGACATCCAAGCTGCAGAAGGTCCGCTTTATTGCGCGGGCATGGCTGGAGGCGCGCCGTCGTGCGACGCTGTATCCGCCCGAGCCGCGCGATCCTGCCTTGTGGGCACGGCCACGAGCGTGAGAAACTCGGGCCTTCTCGTGTTGGCGGGATCGCTCATTGCCGCGGCGCCGGCCAGCGCGCCTATCGCAAAGCCGATCCACCGCGCGGCCTTTCGACGACTGGTGTCAGTTGATCCCCTTTTCCTGACAGCCAGCAATGGCCTCGCGTGGGTCAACATCTATGGTGGTTTCCGCATCGTTCTGCCCCGTGGCGAGCGAGTGGTTGGCGCAACCTCGCCCGGGTCGCTGCCGATCACGCTCCTGACCAATCGCAGGCGATGCCTCCTAGTATCGACCAACAATGTTGATGGCAGGCTTGCCTCGCTGACCATCAATGATAGCAGCTGTCCGCCACAGCCCGTGGCGACGGCACCGGGTGAGATACCGGGGCGGCGGTTCGTGGGGGAAGCCTGGGGTTACCGCGCCTGGGTCGACGAGCGCGCCGGCACGACACTGCTCACGAAGTCGCGCGGCGCAACTGCTCAGTCGGTCGCTACGGTGCAGATGCGGACGGTCGGGATCAGCGCGCTGGACAGTCCGGATTCGCCCAGTTCCAACGTCACCTTGGTCGGCAGTACCAAAAAAGGCGACCTGCTGATGCTACTCGCCATTCGATATTGATGACGCGTCAGCCCTTGCGCTGGGGCTTGTCGACCCTGACCACGATCGGACCATTCGCGCGGCAGGCGGCGGCGATGGACGGGTAATCTAGATCGGTATTGCGGGCGAGCCCGGCGGGCAGCGCGGCCTGGCACTGGGCGGCGGTGGCGTAACGCACGGTGTCCAGGCGCGCTTCACGGCAATCGGTGTTGCCATCGCCGCAGCCCAGGATCGCCATCACGAAGAACACCGGTTCCATTAAAAGCCTTTCACACTCGCAAGGGCCATAACGGCTTGATCGGAGGGCGGGTTCCCCGCCCGTTCCGCAAGCGCACATCGATGGTGGTCCTCCTGCACCAGGCGCATTGAACTGAACGAGTTCAGCGACGACATAAGGCGGCGATGCCCCCTGCCGATCCGACCACCCGCACGACCGTTGACCGGCCGTTGCTTCCCACCCTGCGCCGCTTTCTCCCCTATCTGTGGCCCGCAGGTGAGCCGGGGCTGAAGGCGCGCGTCACCGGCGCCATGGTGTTGGTGGTACTGTCCAAGCTCGTCCAGGTATTCGGGGCGGCCTATACACTGAAATACGCGGTCGACCGCATGGCGGCCGGCGATCGCGGGCTGGCGACGCTCGTGGTGCTGCTGGTCATTGCGTATGCCGGTTCGCGTTTCGCGACGACGTTGTTCGACAACCTGCGAAACACGGTGTTCGAACGTGTGGGGCAGGACGCCACGCGGCGCTTGAGCGCCAACGTGTTCCGCCACCTGCACGGGCTGTCGCTGCGCTTTCACCTGGAACGGCGCACCGGCGCGGTGACCAAGGTGGTGGAGCGCGGCACCAAGAGCATCGACACGATGCTTTACTTCCTGCTGTTCAATATCGCGCCGACGGTGCTCGAACTGACGCTGGTGCTCGCGATCTTCTGGCGAAGCTTTGGTTGGGAACTGGTAGCCGCCACGGTGGTCATGGTGGCGGTGTACATCTGGTTCACGCGCAAGGTGACGGACTGGCGCAATCACCTGCGCACGCAGATGAACGACCTCGATACCGGCGCGGTCGCGCATGCTGTGGATTCGCTGCTCAACTTCGAAACCGTGAAGTATTTTGGCGCGGAGGAGCGTGAAGCGCGCCGTTACGAGAGCGCCGTCACCGCCTATGCCCGCGCGGCGACCAAGTCGGAAAACAGCCTGGCATGGCTCAACGTCGGTCAGGCGCTGATCACCAACCTGATGCTGGGCGGCGGCATGGCGTTCGTCGCCTGGCGCTGGAGCCACGGCCAGGCATCGGCGGGCGATGTGGTGTTCGTGTCGACGCTGTTGGCGCAGCTGTTCCGTCCGCTCGACCTGCTCGGCATGGTGTACCGCACCATTCGCCAGGGTGTGATCGACATGGGTGCGATGTTCGACCTGATCGACACGCCAGCCGAGATAAGGGACGCGGCCGACGCCCAGCCCCTGGTGGTGGGCGAGGGCCACCTGCGCTTCGAGGGCGTGCGCTTCGGCTATGATCCCGAACGAGAGATCCTGCGCGGCATCGACCTGGACGTGCCGGCGGGGTCGACCCTGGCGATCGTGGGGCCGTCGGGCGCTGGCAAGTCGACCATCGCGCGGTTGCTTTACCGCTTCTATGACCTGACCGGCGGGCGCATCACCATAGACGGGCAGGACATCTCCGCCGTGCAGCAGGCGTCGTTGCGCGCGCAGATCGGCATCGTGCCGCAGGACACGGTGCTGTTCAACGACACGGTCGGCTACAACATCGCCTATGGCCGCGAGGGTGCGAGCGAGGCGGAGGTTGCCGAGGCCGCGCGCGGCGCTGCGATCGCCGGCTTCATCGAACGCCAGCCCAACGGCTATGACACGCGCGTCGGAGAGCGCGGGCTGAAGCTGTCAGGTGGCGAGAAGCAGCGCGTGGCCATCGCGCGGACGCTGCTGAAGAACCCGCCCGTGCTCATCCTGGACGAGGCGACCAGCGCGCTCGACAGCCGGACGGAAGCGGAGATCATGGACACGCTGGAAGCAATCGAGCGGGGCCGCACGACGCTGGTCATCGCGCACCGATTGTCGACCATCGTTCATGCTGACCGGATCGTGGTGCTGGACGCCGGACGCATCGCGGAAAGCGGCAAACATGCCGAATTGCTGGCGCGCGGCGGGCTGTATGCCGAGATGTGGTCCCGCCAGGCGGCCGAGCGGGAACAGGCGTTGGCGGCGGAGTGATCCGCCCAAGGCGTTGACAAGCCCCGCTCCCCCGCCCGATCAGCGCATCAAGACGAGAGGCGGGGTTGCAGTGTGAGATATGGTTTGGCCGTCGCCGGCGTGATGTTGGCGAGCGGGGCGCAGGCACAGGACCTGACGCTTGCGCCCATCCTGGATGCGCGGCTGCGCTGGGAACATGCCGAGCAGGACGGCATCCCCAAGGATGCAACTGCCGTGACCGCCCGCGTGCGATCGGGAGTCAATGCAACGCTGGGCGACTGGTCGGCACTGATC
This sequence comes from Sphingomonas aerophila, assembly GCF_014199305.1. Taxonomy (GTDB): domain Bacteria; phylum Pseudomonadota; class Alphaproteobacteria; order Sphingomonadales; family Sphingomonadaceae; genus Sphingomonas; species Sphingomonas aerophila. The sequence goes on along the minus strand of NZ_JACIJK010000001.1, from coordinate 366,701 downwards.
GAGAGCGAGGCGACGCTGGCGATCGTCCCCGACTATAACGACGGCGCGAACGGCAAGACGCGCTTTGCCGGCGTTGCGGACCCCGAGAATATTGAGATCAACCGCATCCAGGTTCAGCGGCGTTGGCAGGGTGGTAGCGCCACGGTGGGCCGCCAGTTGATCGAGCTTCAGGATCAGCGCTTCGTCGGGTCGGGCTCGTTCCGTCAGAACCAGCAGACCTTTGACGCGGCGCGTGTTCAAACCACACCTTTGCCCGGCGTCAGCGTGGATGTGACCTATGCTTGGGGCGACCACCGGCTGGTTGCGGCCCCGCGCGGCGATTTCCGGCATGGTATCGGCGGGGACAGCGTGTTCGCGCTGGCGGGGGCCGCGACCCCGATCGGAACGCTGACCGGCTTTGCCTATCTGATCGACGTCGATGATGCGCGGGTTCAGGGCTTTCGACAGTCGAACCAGAGCTATGGCGCACGGCTGGCCGGCAATCGCAAGCTGGGCGGCGGCCTCACTCTGTCCTACGCGGGAAGCTATGCCGCCCAATCCGACTGGCACCGCAACCCGAACCGTTACCGCGCGGACTATTACCTGGCCGAAGCATCGCTCGGCACTGCGGCGGTGACGGCAACGGCGGGGTATGAAGTGCTGGGCGCCGGACGAGGCCCAAGCCGGGGCGCTACGCTGGCGAGCTTTCAAACGCCCTTCTCCGCCCTGTTCAAGTTCCAGGGCTGGGCCGACAAGTTCACGATCACGCCGCCCGATGGCGTGCGCGACCTGTACGGAACGCTGGCCGCGACGGACAAGAAGCGCGGGCTGTCGGCCACCGCCACCTATCACCGCTTCACCAGCGACCGCGACGTGCGGCTGTACGGGGATGAATGGAACCTGCTCGCCGCGGCGAAGGTCGCCGATGTCACCTATTCCATCCGGCTGGCGCACTATGTCGCCAAGGGATTCGCGACCGACACTGACAGGGTCTGGTTGTCCGCCGATTGGGCGCTTTGAGCCGCGGGCGCGTCATTGTCCGTACAGCTGCGCGGCGCTACACCGGCGTTGTTCCATTCGGAGTGATCGATGCGCCGCTTGCTGCTTGCTGCCACTGCCCTTGCCCTTCCCACCATTCTCGCAGCCCAGACGACGGGCCAGCAGGCCAAGCCGCGCTATGGCAATTGGGGCGTCGACCTTGCCGACATGGATCGGTCGGTAAAGCCGGGCGACGACTTTTACGGCTTTGTCGAGGGCACCTGGCTCCGCGATCATCCCATTCCGTCGGACAAGGTCGGCGCGGGCTATAACTACGACCTGCCGGACGAGATCGAGGGACAGGTTCGCAAGATTGTCGAGGACGCCGCCGCGCACCCGACGGATGGCACGCAGCGCAAGGTCGGCGACTTCTACGCCGCCTGGATGGATGAAGGTGGGATCGAAAAGCGCGGCCTTGCGCCGTTGAAGCCGTTCCTGGCGCGCATCGACGCCATCTCCACCCGGCCACAGCTCGTCCAGTTGATGATGAAGCCGGGCTATGCCTCGCCGGTCGGCATCGGCATCAGCGCGGACCAGGACGATCCGACCCGTTACAGCGCCACGGCGAGCCAGGCACGACTGGGCCTGCCGACGCGCGATTACTACCTGCTGGACGGCGCGAAGTACGTCGCGATCCGCAGGGCCTATCGCGATTACCTGGTCCGTATCCAGACGCTCGCGGGCATTTCCGATGCGGAAGCGAAGGCCGACCGTATCGTCGCGCTCGAAACCAAGCTCAGTCAGGACCAGTGGACGCCGGAGCGGCGTCGCGATCCGGTGGCAACCCACAATCCGATGACACGCGAGCAGCTGACCAAGCTGGCGCCTGAGTTCGACTGGACGCCGACGCTCGCCTCCATGGGCCTTTCCAGCGCGGCCAAGGTCGATGTGGCGGAAACCACCGCAGTAACGGCGGCGGGCAAGCGGCTGGCCGATGTGCCGCTGTCGACCTGGAAGGAGTGGGTCACCGCGCGCTTCATCAGCGACCACGCAGCGTTCCTGCCCCACGCCTTCGACCAGGCGAACTTCGATTTCTATTCCAAGACGCTGCGCGACGTGCCCGAGCAGCGCGCCCGGTGGAAGCGCGGCATGGGCCTGATCGACAACTCACTGGGCGAGGCGGTCGGCGCCATTTATGTCCGCAGCTATTGGACGGCAGAAACCCAGGCCAAGGCTGACGAGCTCGTCAGCGACGTGCGCGCAGCCTATGGTGACAAGATCCGCGCCGCTGCCTGGATGGACGCACCGACCAAGCAGGCCGCGCTTGCCAAGCTCGCCAGCTTCGATCCGCGTATCGGGCACCCGAAGACCTGGATCGATTATTCGACACTGAACGTCAGCCGCGGCGATCCGCTGGCAAACAGCATCGCCACCGACCAGTTCCAGTGGCAGTTGCAGCTGAAGCGCTTCCCCAAGCCCGTCGACCGCGGGCTGTGGTTTATGACACCGCAGACGGTGAACGCATACTACGACCCGACGCTGAACCAGATCACAGTGCCGGCCGCGATCCTGCAGCCACCCTTCTTTGACCCCAACGCCGATCCGGCGGTTAATTATGCCGAAACGGGCGCGACCACGATCGGGCATGAACTGGGTCACGGCTTCGACGATCAGGGGCGGCAGTATGACGACAAGGGCCGGCTGCGTGACTGGTGGACCAAGGATACAGCCGCCAAGTACACCGTACAGGCCGATCGCCTCGCCGCGCAATTCGACCAGTATGAGCCGATCCCCGGCGTGAAGATCAAGGGCAAGCTGACGCTGGGCGAGAACCTGGCCGACCTGGGCGGGCTGGAGACGGCGTACGCGGCCTATCGCCGCTATGTGTCGCGCCATGGCGAACCGGCGGTGCTGGACGGCATGACGGGGGACCAGCGCTTCTTCCTCGCCTATGCCGCCGCCTGGCAGGGCAAGCGGCGCGAGGGTGCCCAGCGGGCCGCGCTGCTCAGCGATCCGCACAGCCCCGATAAGTACCGCGTCAACGGCATCGTTCGTAACTTCGGCCCCTGGTACACGGCATTCAACGTGAAGCCGGGCGATGCCATGTACCTGCCCTCCGAGGCCCGCGTCAGCGTCTGGGGCGCAGAGCCGGTCACCCCATCGCGGGTGGCCGCGCGCTGAGCCGGTGGGAGATCAGGCGCAGGTCAGCCTGATCTCCTTCCTCGCCTTGTCGAACACAAGCGAGGAGCAGCGGTCGAGCTGATCCGCGCCGAGCGTCAGCGTACCCGGGCGCGGCTTCTTCTTGCGTTTTCCGGTCACGACGACGTCGGCGGGGTCGACCACCTCGTCGGGATCGCCAGCCTCCTTGATGCCCGCGACCGATCCACCGCTGTTTAGGTCGGGCACGGTCCGCACGCCCAGGCGGGTCAGCGGCAGGGGGCCGATGCCGAGCGGGCGCGACAGGGTCATCGGGCGCACCGGCCGTTCGATGCCGAAAGCGATCTCCTCCAACACGGGCGGACCGTCGAACCGGCCGCCCAGCGCCGCAGCAATCCGCTGTCCGGCAAGCGCGTTGGCGACCGTGCGGCGATGATGCGGGTCGAAGCGAACCTGCAACGGCTCGATTCCCACCATCACCTCCGCGCGGAGACTGTACCAGCTGCCGAACAGCGAGCCTGTGGGCGCCATCGGCAGACTGACGGTCCGCTCCCCCGGCCGTGGCGCGTGGAGCGCAAAGCGAACAACCGGCGCGTCGAGGCCCGCAGGGCCAATCACCGCGTCCAGCCCGCGAGCATAGGGCCGCGCCGCCCAGCCGATCCGGCGCTTGTCGGCCTTTGCCGTCCCCCAGGCGAACTTCGCCACCGCGGTGCTGGCCATCACCCGCTCGTTCCCGACGGTGTACATCGCGGCGATATGAAACATGCCGCCCATCTTCAGCGCGGCTGCGTTGGCATAGTCCCGGGTCAGCAGTACCAGCCCCGGTGCGGCGGGCTCGATCCGCAACTGCCTGGTCTGGCCGTTGACGGTGACGGGCATTGTTTCGCCCAGCCGCACTACCCGTTCCGTGGGTTCGTCCGCCGCGCCGCCAAGCAGGCTTGCGGATAGCAGCAGGACAAGGGCGCTTCCGGTTCGGTTGCCGATGGAGTGGAAGCCGTCGACCATGAATGCGCCTTTCGCTGCAGATGCAGCAGCGTTGCCGTCGATCATGTCGGAACGGTGGCGAAACGACGGCCATCTCTGCCTCGACCCGGACGCCCGCGCATCCTACATCGCGCGGCAATGCATCCCGATCCCCTGCCCACGCTACAGCGCGTGTTCGGCTTTCCCCAGTTCCGCGGCGTTCAGTCAGAGGTTGTGTCGCGCGTGCTCGAGCGCGAACGGACGTTGGCGGTGATGCCGACTGGCGCGGGCAAGTCGCTGTGCTACCAGCTGCCCGCCGTCATGAACGAGGGCACGTGCATTGTCGTATCGCCGCTGATCGCTCTGATGCATGACCAGTTGCGCGGTGCGGAAGCCGTCGGGATCCGCGCCGCGACGCTGACCAGCGCGGACGAGAACCGGGGCGAAACACTGCGCCGGTTCAGGGCGGGCGCGCTCGACCTCCTTTACGTCGCGCCCGAGCGTGCGTCGGGGCAGGCGTTCCGCGACCTGTTGACGGAAGCGCCCTTGTGCCTGTTCGCGATCGACGAAGCGCATTGCGTCAGCGAATGGGGCCATGACTTCAGGCCCGATTACCGCCTGCTGTCGCCATTGATGGACGCCTTTCCCGACGTCCCCCGCCTGGCCCTGACCGCCACCGCCGACGCGCATACCCGCGCGGATATCGCCAAGCAGCTCGGCATTCCTGCCGACGGCATGATCGTGTCGGGCTTCGACCGGCCCAACATCCGCTACAGCATCTCTGCCAAGGCGAACGTCAACCGGCAGATCGCGGACCTGATCGCGGCAACGCCCGGCCCGGGCATCGTTTACGCCCAGACCCGCGCCGCGACGGAAAAGCTGGCAGAGGCCCTGGGCCGCAGCGGCCGGCCCACGCGGGCCTATCATGCGGGGTTGGAGCCGCACATTCGCGCCAAGAACCAGGCCGACTTCGTGGCGTCCGAAGACATGGTGATCTGCGCCACCGTCGCGTTTGGCATGGGGATCGACAAGCCCGATGTCCGCTTCGTCGCCCATGCAGGGCTGCCCAAGTCGATCGAGGCTTATTACCAGGAAACGGGTCGCGCGGGCCGCGACGGCGATCCGTCGGTCGCGCACCTGTTCTGGGGAGCCGACGATTTCGCCCGCGCACGCCAGCGCATCGGCGAAGTCGAGCCCGAGCGCCAGGCAGGCGAGCGTACCCGCCTGCAATCGCTCGCCGCGCTGGTGGAGACGGCGGGGTGCCGCCGCCGCATCCTGTTGCGCCACTTCGGCGAGGATCCGGCGGAGGATTGCGGCAATTGCGATAACTGCCTGGGGTCACCCGATGCGGTCGACGCGACGGAAACCGCGCGCAAGTTCCTGTCCGCGGTGTTCCGCACCGGGCAGATGTTCGGCGCTGGCTATATCGAGGAAGTGCTGACCGGTCAGTCGACCGAACGGTCGTTGATGAACGGGCATGAGAAGCTGTCCGTGTGGAATATCGTCGAAGGTGACGAGACGGCATTGTTGAAGCCCGTCGCCCGCGCGCTGCTGCTCCGCGACGCGATCCGCTCCAACCCACATGGCGGACTGGAGTTCGGCCCCGCCGCGCGCGGGATCCTGAAGGGCGAAACGGCGGTATCGCTGATCGTGCCGCCCAAGCGCGAACGCCGCCGCCGTGGGGTAGCGCCCGCCGCGGGCAACCCGGCCGACACGCCCTTGTTCGAGGCGCTGCGCGAGCGGCGGCGGACACTGGCGAAGGACGCGGGTGTGCCGCCCTATGTCATCTTCCATGACTCCGTGCTGCGAGACATGGCGGCGCAGCGGCCGATGTCACGGGCGGCACTGGCGGTGCTGAGCGGCATCGGCGCCCGCAAGCTCGATGCCTATGGCGACGCGTTCCTGGAGGTGATCCGGGAGGCGCGGTAAGCGGACCTCCCCAGGGGCGGCGAGTTTACGCCGCCCTCCGTTAGCGAAAGTGGTGCCCGCGTTCAGGCCGCGGTGCCGCCCACCGTCATGCCCTCGACCAGCAGTGTCGGCTGACCGACGCCGGCCGGGACGCTCTGCCCGCCCTTGCCGCACATGCCGATACCCTCGTCCAACGCGAAGTCGTGGCCGACGCCGGTCACCTTGGTCAGCACCGTCGGCCCGTCGCCGATGATCGTCGCGCCCTTGATCGGGGCGCCGATCTTGCCGTCCTCGATCCGATAGGCTTCGGTGCAGGAAAAGACGAACTTGCCCGACACGATGTCGACCTGCCCGCCGCCGAAGCTCCTGGCGAAAATGCCCTTCTTGACGCGGCTGAGCAGCTCGGCGGGGTCGTCCCGGCCGGCCTTCATGAAGGTGTTGGTCATGCGCGGCATCGGCGCGTGCGCGAAGCTTTCGCGGCGGCCATTGCCGGTCGCTGGCACGCCCATCAGCCGGGCGTTGAGCCGGTCCTGCATATAGCCCTTGAGGATACCGTCCTCGATCAGGATCGTTTCGCGGGTCGGCGTGCCCTCGTCATCGATCGACAGCGAACCGCGCCGGTCGGGCAGGGAGCCGTCGTCGACAATGGTGATGCCGGGCGCCGCCACCCGCTCACCGATGCGGCCCGAAAACGCGCTGGTGCCCTTGCGGTTGAAGTCGCCTTCCAGCCCGTGGCCAATCGCCTCGTGCAGCAGCACGCCCGGCCAGCCCGAACCCAGCAGGACCGTCATCTCGCCCGCGGGCGCCGCAACCGATTCAAGGTTCACCAGCGCCTGCGCCAGCGCTTCGTCGATACCGCGGTTCCAGGTCGCCTCCTCGAACAGGCGGTCGTAGAGGTAGCGGCCCCCGATGCCGAAGCTGCCCGTTTCACGCCGGCCGTTCGCCTCGGCGACAATGGCGATGTTTAGCCGAACCAGCGGGCGCACGTCCGTTGCGACGAAGCCATCGGCGCGAACAATCTCCACCACGCTCCAGGTGCCCGACAGGCCGACCGACACCTGCTTGACGCGCGGGTCACGCGCGCGGGCGGCGGCGTCGATGGTCTGGCACAGGTTCACCTTGTCGGCGAACGGCACCAGGTCGAGCGGGTCGGTATCGGTATAAAGGTGGCGGTTGTTGCCCGGCGGCGGCGCGGCGGGCGTGCCCTTGGCCGGGTCGATCAGCGTCATGGTCTCACCCGCGCGCCGGATCGCGGCCTCTGACAGCTCATTGGCATGGGCGAAGGCGGTCATCTCCCCCGACACCGCGCGCAGGCCGAAGCCGGCGTTGGTGTCGTAGCTCGCCGTCTTGAGCCGCCCGTCGTCAAACCCGAAAGCCTCCGCCCGACGGTACTGGAGGTACAGCTCCCCGTCATCCGCCGCGCCCAGCGCAGTGGCGGCCAGCCGCTGCGCCGCGTCGGGCGACAGCTGGTCACGGTACAGGAATGAGCGGGGATCAGGGGAAAGCGTCATGGGGTTAAGGTAGGGTGGCCCCCCGGCCGCGTCCACCTCAGCCAGTGGGCAATGAATAGGAGAGGTCGTAGCGGTGCTGCCCGTCCTTGACCTCGATCGCCAGCGTACCCGTGATGCCGGCCAGCGCGCCGGTGCCGCTGTCGGGGGCGATGATGACGCTGAGTTCGCTGCCCGCCCGGCTCATGGTGCCGCGGTGAAGCAGTACGAAGCTGCCCGCTCGACCCTCCAGCGTGCCGCTGAACTGATCGATCGCGACATACGCCGCCGCCTTGCCCGGTGCAGGGGTGCCCACCGTCAACATGGTGCCGTGCGCGGTGCCGGTGAGCGGGCCGGAGAAGGTCTTGAAAAGGCCCATGCGAGCGGTCGGAACCGCGTCACCCTCCCCCGCCGCCTGCGCTTCGGGAGTGATCGTCACCTCAAAGCTGCCGGTGGCGTGACGGGTCATGGCAGGCTCCTTCGCGGCCGCGGGAACGACGAACATCAGGGCGGAGGCGAGGACCCGCCCCCAGCGCATCAGCGCTCGCCGCCCTCGGCGATGTCGGGCAGGGTCGACTGGTCCACCCCATCCGCGGGGCCGCCGATCAAGATGAAACGGCGGTCGCAATAGCCGCAATCGACATAGCCATGCTCGTCGATCTCGAGATAGACGCGCGGATGGCCGAGCGCGGCGCCGCCGGGGATGTCCTGTGCGCCATCACAGGCGACGCGGCGCTGGCTGGTGCGAACGGTTTCGAGCGGCGGGGTCATGGGAAGCGCGGATAGCAGGCGGGCGCGCCTGCGATCAACACGGGATTGTTAGCCCGCGCAGCAAAGCCTATCGCGCGCCCATGACATCAGACTCGTCCAGCGCCGCGATCAGCATCCAGGGCCTGTGCAAGACCTATCAGGTCAAGGGGCAGGCGGAAGACAAGCGCGCGCTCGACGATGTCAGCTTCGACGTGCCGGCGGGATCGATCTTTGGGCTTCTCGGCCCCAATGGCGCGGGCAAGTCGACGCTGATCAACATCCTTGCGGGACTGGTCAACAAGACCGGCGGGCAGGCGAGCATCTGGGGCTTCGACATCGACGCCCACCCGCGCAATGCCAAGGCGTCGATCGGGATCGTGAACCAGGAGATCACGTTCGATCCCTTTTTCACGCCCATCGAGACGCTGGAGATCCAGGCGGGGCTGTATGGCGTGCCCAAACGCGAGCGCCGGTCGATGGAGCTGCTGCGCGCGGTGCACCTCGACGACAAGGCGAATGCCTATGCCCGCACCCTGTCGGGCGGCATGAAGCGCCGGCTGATGGTGGCAAAGGCGATGGTGCACGCGCCGCCCGTGCTGGTGCTGGACGAGCCCACCGCGGGCGTCGACATCGAGCTTCGCCAGCAGCTTTGGGCTTATGTGCGCGAGCTTAACCAGGCGGGGGTCACCGTGGTGTTGACCACCCACTATCTCGAGGAAGCCGAGGAGCTGTGCGACCGGATCGCGATCATCAACCATGGTCGCCTGATCGCCAACCAGCCGACCCGCGAACTGGTCGGCATGGCGCAGGAGAAGGTGGTGTCGGTCACCATCGATCGCGACCTGACCCAGGCGCCGGCCGCTGCCTGTTTCGAGAAGATCGCGCTCAAGGGCACTCGCGTGCTCGAGATCACCTATCGCAAGAACAAGGTGAATGCGGGCGAAGTACTAGCGGCGATTGCCGACAACGGGCTTGGCATCGTGGACGTGTCCACCAAGGAACCCGATCTGGAGGACGTGTTCCTCCATCTGACGCGCGCCGGCTGACAGGCGCCGGACTTCGATGATTGGCGTCTTCCTGCCGGGTGCGACCCAGCGCGATCAGATGCTCGCAGGCCTTGGCGCGCTGGCCGGGATCGCCGTCACGTACCTCGTCACGCGCCTGGCATTGGGGCCAGGGCCGTTGCCCCTGCTGGTCGCGCCGATGGGGGCATCTGCCGTGCTGATTTTTGCGGTGCCGGCCAGCCCGCTTGCCCAGCCATGGTCGGTGATCGGCGGCAACACCGTATCCGCGCTGGTCGGCGTGATCGCGGCGCGGCTGATCGGCGACGTCACGATCGCGGCGGCGGTGGCGGTGGGTGGCGCGATCGCGATCATGTCGTTGTTGCGATGCCTGCACCCGCCCGGCGGCGCGGCGGCGTTGACGGCGGTGATCGGCGGGCCGGTCGTGGCGGCGGCGGGGCTTGCCTTTCCCTTCACGCCCGTTGCGCTCAACGCGGTGCTGCTGACCCTCGCGGGCCTCGCTTTCCATCGCTTCTCCGGGCACAGCTATCCGCATCGCCCGGTCCCCGTCGCCCCGCCGGATCGTCACCCGGAGGACCTGGACGCCGCGCTGGCCGACATGCACGAAGCCTTCGACATCGATCGCGAAGATCTGGAGCAGTTGCTGGCCCGGGTAGAGCACCATGCGGCCGAACGGCGTCGGTTGAAGCGAAAGGGCCCGGCGGCGGTGAATGGTCCTCGCCCGATCTCCAGCGCAAATGGCAGCAGGATTTCCCGCCCCTAGCCGCGCTTCCGCGCATCGCGCATGATCCGTCCGCCCGGTGCGTTCCGGGGCTTTGGAGCGGGGCCGCCATGCCGGATGCAAGCATAACCGACCTTCTCGATGCGGCCATTAATCGTGTCTGGAACGAGCACGACGATACCAGGCGGCTGAGTGCGATCCGCGAAATCTATCATCCGGATGCCCGCATCCATGAACCCGAGCGGACCGTGACGGGCGACGAAGCGATCTCGGCCGTCGTGGCAGGCGTGCTTGCCGACATGCCGCCCGGTTTCCGGTTCGAGGTCACCGGAGCGACTCTCGGCCATCATGGCGTCGCGGTGACACGGTGGCGTGGCGGTCCTCCCGGCCAGACAATCGTCAGCGGTGCGGACGCGGCACGGATCGTGGACGGCCAGATCCACGAACACTGGTTCTTCTTCGACCCGGCATCTTAGCCTGGCCCTTCAGAGGCGCCCCATCGGGCATGCTGGAGCACGACGCGATAGCCGTCCGGGTCCTCGAACGTCAGCCCAGCGCGATCCCAATAAGGGTTGAACGCCGGAACCGGCCGGAACCCCGCCCCCTGCATCCGGTCGACGGCCCTGCCCCACTCGGCATCGTCGGGAAGATAGAAGACCAGCAGATTGTCGGCCGTCGGTGCCCGTCCCACCCGGTGAGCGTGCGCCCGCGTGAACTCGAAATGGTAAGGCGCCCCTTCACGGCCGAGCATGACGCCGTCAAAGCCATCATGATCCGCGAACCGGTACAGGAGGTCGAAGCCAAGCCCGTCCCGGTAAAAGGGGAGGAGGGCATCAAGGTCGTCGGTCGGGCGGGCAACCCGCAGCGTCGGAAACGATGTCATGCCGACAGCTACGCCGCACCCGCCCGAGGCGGCAACCGCCCGATCATGCCTGACTGCCAGCACGCTGGCGTCAGGCGTTGATGGCTCAGGCAGACGTTCCGGACTGAACGATGCGGAAGAACGCCGTTGCCAGAATGGCGCGGAGCCCGGGCTTGTTGAAGCGCGCTTGCCGACCATCGGCAACGCATCGCTCGACGACCGGGGTCAGCCCACGAATCGCGGTCGCCTCGGCAGCGCTCGCCGGGGGAGTCGCGAACAGGGCCGCCACGTCGCGAGGCGACGTCCGCGCGACGCAGGAGGCGACGAGGTCGCTGTCATTCATTGCCTTCACGGGCGGCCTGGACGGATCATAGGTCAGCGCGCTGGCCATGTTCGTGGTGTGGGACAGCAGTTCCTCCGCCATTGCCCCGGCGAAGAGCTCGGGGGCGAACTGCGCCCGCTTGCCGCGCGGCACGCACCCGTTGTCGGACCACGCCAGCTTGCGCACCGCAGAGCCGAATTGGGGCTCGGTGAAGTTCATGCGCAGCAGGGCCGCTGCCTTTGTCGGAGCATGACGGGCAACGCAGCGCCCGAATGCCTGCATCTGCACGAGCGAGGCAGGATCAGAGGGCATCCGCCCCGCAAACGGCCGCTGGGCTTCACCGGGCCGGGTCGGAGAAGCGGAAACGTAAGGAGGATCGCTCTGCTGCGGGATCTGGCTTTGCGCGAGCATGAGCGTGACAAGAACGGCACCGATCATTGCACCACCTCCTGGCTGACCATCCAAGCCGCCCGGGTTGGCACCCTTTGCGGCATCGTCCTTTTCTACAGGCGCAAATGTCGCTGCATCCGGCTTCGACCTGCGCTCTGGCTGGAGGGTGGCCGCAATGGGTGCGGCGCGCAAGCTGGATCCCGTCCGGACTAGCGCCTCGCCAGCCGCTTTCCGCTCGAAGCGCCTGCGACCCGAGCCGCCTTGCCCGGCCTTGCCCGCGGCTGTTCTGCGCCAAGCTGAAGCAGGTTGGATACCCGCACATCGCGATCCACAACAGACTTCTCGCCCAGCACCACCGCGACCAGGCGCCGGCCCTTGCGTCGGGACGATGCGGCAAGATTGTAACCGGCATCCGCCGTGTAGCCCGTCTTGATCCCATCAACGCCCGGAACCCTGCCGAGCAGGTGGTTGTGGTTTGCGATCCGCCGCTTCTGCCATTGAACGGAGCGGGTGGCGAACACGGCGTAGTCGCGCGGATGATCGCGCAGCAGGGCCATCGACAGGGTTGCCATGTCCCTGGCCGTGGTCACGTTACCCGGGTTGGTCAGGCCCGTGGCATTGGCAAAGCGCGTGTGCCGCAGCCCAAGCTGATGCGCCTTGGCGGTCATCAACCGTGCAAAACGGTCCTCCGTCCCACCCAGCTTCTCCCCCAGGGCGACGGCGACGTCGTTGGCGGACGACACGGCAATCGCGCGCACGGCCTGGCGCACCTCGATCGTCGACCCGCTCCGAACCCCCAGGCGCGATGCCGGCTGTCGAGCGGCGCGCGCGGAAATCCTGATCATGTCGCCAGTTCGCAGGCGCCCGGCCTTTAACGCGTCGAACGCCAGATAGAGCGTCATCATCTTGGTCAGCGATGCCGGCCGGCGCAGCGCATCGGGTGAACGGGCGAAAAGCACTTTCCCGTTCGACGCGTCGACCAGGATCTCGGTAACCCGGCTTCCGCCTTGTGGCTGCACGCGGGCCGGCGCCCCGGTCGCACAAACAAGGACGGAACAGAAGACGATCAGTGCCCGCCTGCCAATCGACATCATATCTGAGTTGCTCACCCACTCGGCCCTGAAGGCGGGTGTTTCTAAGTACCCGCCCTGCAACGCAAGATGAACGGGCCCCTTCTAACCGGCCCGGCAGGCCGATCCGTGGGCACTTCGCCCGAAACCGCGCAAGATCTTCGTTCGCCTAAAGTCGTTGGTTGGAGCAGAGTATCGGCTACCTTGACCGAGCCACTACCAGCCTAGTCGTTCCCGAAACGGCGCGCGAAGTCGCGGTCGGACATGACCAGATAGCGGATGGTGTCGACCCAGGACCAGGGCACGGTGATCAGCGTACCGATCACGGTGACCGTCAGCACCAGCATCACGATTCCAGAGCCGGTTCGGCCGAGGTAAAAGCGATGCACGCCCAGCACGCCCAGAAAGAACGCCAGCAATGCGGCGACGATCTTGTTCTTGCTGGTGGTCGGCTCTCGGGGGGCCGCGGGGTACATCTGCGTTGCGACCGGCTGCGCCCCCGGAACCGGAAAGATGCTGAGCGCCCGGCTGTTCTCGGGTTCGAAGTCGACCTGCAGCCCGATCGCCGGCTCGCCGCGATGGGCCCAATCCTCTGGCCGGAACGCATAGCGGCGGCCGTCCTCGCCCGCGATCTGCCCTTCGCCCGCCCGTGTATCCACCCCGAGAATCTGTCCGCGCATGATTGCCTCCCTGCGTCACCTTTTGACAAAGCTGTCGCCGGACGCAATCGCTCGCCGTCATGACCAGCACCACATCGGACGTCCTTGTCATCGGCTCGGGCGCGGCGGGCCTTACTGCGGCACTGAACCTTGCGACGCGCTTCCATGTCACCGTGCTTGCCAAGGGCGCGTTGAACGAAGGATCGACGGCCTGGGCGCAGGGCGGGATCGCCGCGGTGCTGGAACCGGGCGATACGTTCGAGAACCATGTCGGGGACACGATGGTCGCCGGCGCCGGCCTGAACAACCGCGGTGTTGTCGAGTTCGTGGTGGAAAGCGCGCCCGCTGCGATCGAGCGCTTGCAGAAACTTGGCGTGCCATTCGCGACCGAGGGCAACGCGCTGCACCTGACGCGAGAGGGCGGCCATTCGCACCGGCGCATCGTTCACGTCGCGGACGCTACCGGCTGGGCGTTGCAGGAGGCGTTGCAAAAGGCGGCCGAAGCGCACCCCAACATCACGCTGGTACCCGATCAGGTCGCAATCGACCTTGCCACCAGCCGGCACGAGGTGCGCTATTCGGGCGCGGGCCATGTGTGGGGCGTGTATGCGGTTGATCGGCGCAGCGGCCAGGTCAACCTCCACACCGGCCGCGCCACAGTGCTGGCGACAGGTGGGGCGGGGCGCACCTACCTGTTCTCCACTGCCCCGCGCGGTGCGACCGGGGACGGCATCGCCATGGCATGGCGTGCGGGTGCGCGGGTGTCGAACATGGAATTCATGCAATTCCACCCGACCTGCCTGTACAATCTCCAGGTCAAGAATTTCCTGATCACCGAAGCCGTGCGTGGCGAGGGCGGGCGGCTGATCAACCCGGTGACGGGCAAGCGCTTCATGGAATCCTACGATCCCGAACGGCTGGAGCTCGCGCCGCGTGACGTGGTCGCCCGCGCGATCGACGCGGAGATCAAGCGCTATGGCCTCGACCATGTCCATCTCGACATCAGCCACATGCCGCCCGACTTCGTCCGGGCGCATTTCCCGAACATCCATGACAAGCTGATCGGGCTGGGGATCGACATGACCAGCCAGCCGATCCCGGTCGTCCCCGCGCAGCATTATACCTGTGGCGGCGTGGTGATCGATCGCGGCGGGCGTACCGACCTGCCCGGCCTGTACGCCGCGGGTGAATGCACCCAGTCGGGGCTGCATGGTGCCAACCGGCTCGCATCGAATTCGCTGCTTGAATGCTTCGTGTTCGGAGAAGCCGCCGCGCGCAGCATCGCAGAAGCGTGGGACGACCTGCCGCCGCCCCCTGCCATTCGCCCCTGGGATGAAAGCCGCGTCACCGATTCGGACGAGGAGGTGGTGATCCAGCAGAACTGGACCGAAATTCGCCGCTTCATGTGGAATTATGTCGGCATCGTGCGCACCACCAAGCGCCTTCAGCGCGCCGCCAGCCGCATCAAGCTGATGACGGAGGAGGTCGCCGACTATTACGGCCATTTCCGCGTCACGCCCGACCTGATCGAGCTGCGGAACCTGCTCCAGACCGCGGACCTGATCGTCAGGTCGGCCCTGCATCGCCACGAAAGCCGCGGGCTTCACTATACGCTCGATTATCCCGACACGGCTCCCGATCCGGTCGATACGGTTCTGGTTCCGTAAGCAACGCTAACCTTTCGTTGCGAACATGACGTTAGCCGTCCCGGTCGATGGGCTGGCGGGCGACCTTTAGATGCTGACGACGTTGATGCCGTCGGGCCTGCGCCCGCGCGAACCGCGCACCCGGGTGGTGGTGCCCTGCCGCCTGAACCTGAAAGGCATCTGGTCGGACGGTTGCATCCACAACCTGTCGTCCCGCGGCCTGCTGATCGCGTCCGACAACCCGCCGCCGCTGGGCAGCTATGTCGATATCCGGCGCGGCTCACTCGTCATCATCGCGCGGGTCGCGTGGAAACGGGACCGCTTCTTTGGCGTGCGGACCCAGGACCGCATCAGCGTTGAATCGCTGATCAGCGAGCCGCGCCGCGCCAGTGCACCCGCCGGATCAGCCGAGCGTCGCGCGCAGGCACGCCACATGGCAGACGCCGCGGTTGCGCGGCGCATCGAGCGCCACCGCCGATTGTCTTCCCTGTTCCAGTACGACTCAATCGCGAGCGTCGCAGCGGCCGCGGCCGTGTTCGGCGCCATCGAAATCCACGATTTCCTGTCGCGCTCTCTCGACCCGATCCGCACCGCGCTGGGTGGCTGACCATTCGCGTACGGCCGTCGCCATTCCTAACCCATGCGAGTTGACGCGCCGGCCCCCGCGCCTACTGAACCCGCATGGAGCCCGACACGCCAGAACGGCCACCGCTCGATACCGGCAAGGCCAAGTTCCGCTGGATCATGGAAAGCGGCTGGAAGGGCCTGTGCCCCCGCTGCGGCAAGGGCCACATGTTCAAATCGTGGCTGAAGATCGCCGATCGGTGCGAGGTGTGCGGCCTCGACTACCGCTTCGCGGCACCTGACGACGGCCCCGCCTTTTTCTCGCTCTGCATCGTCGCCTTCCCGCTCGCCTTCATCGTGGTGTGGATTCAGGTGAAGTTCGACCCGCCCTGGTGGGTGCACCTGTTCACGTCGCTGCCGATCATGCTGCTCGGCTGCCTGTTGCCGCTGCGCCCGCTCAAGGGGTGGCTGGTCGCCTCCCAATTCGTGAACCGCGCGCAGGAAGCGGGAACGGACGCGCTCTGGTCGCGGCTGCGGGGCAGCGAGGGCGACGACTTCGACCAGCGCTGAGAGGGGCCGGCGCGGTCATCACCCGGTCACTTCCTTGGCCAGCTGGCGGAACGTCTCCTTCAACATATGCCCGGCACCCTCGTCATGCGCCATCGACGTCATGAAGGCCTTGGCTTCCTTGATCGTCAGGTGCGGCGGCAGCGGCGCGACCTCGGGGTCGCATTTCACCTCCAGGATCACAGGCCTGTCGGCACTCAGCGCCTCGGCCCATGCGCCCGCCAGCTTGTCGGGATCGTCGACATAGATGCCCTTGAGCCCGATCATTTCGGCAAAGCGCGCATAAGGCACGTTGGGCAGGTCCTGCGTGGTCGCGAAGCGGGGGTTGCCCTCCATCACCCGCTGTTCCCACGTCACCTCGTTCAGATCCTCGTTGTTGAACACACAGACCACGAAGCGCGGATCGGCCCAGCGCTCCCAATATTTCTGCACCGTGATCATCTCGGCAAGGTTGTTCATCTGCATCGCGCCGTCACCGACCAACGCCACCACGGGCCGGGTCGGATGCGCGAACTTGGCCGCGATCGCATAGGGCACCGCCGCGCCCATAGACGCGAGCCCGCCCGACAAGCTGCCGCGCTGCCCGCGCTTTACCTGCCAGTCGCGTGCATACCAGTTGCAGCAGCTACCCGAATCGGAGGTGACGATGGCGTCGTCGGGCAGCAGGGGCGACATTTCGAACACGATGCGCTGCGGGTTGACCGGGTTTGCGGCTGCCATGGCGCGCTCCCGGATTGTCTCGCGCCAGCTGTCCATCTCGCGCGCGATCTTGTTCTGCCAGTCGCGGTCGGCCTTGCGTTCGAGCAGCGGCAGCAGCGCTTCCAGCGTTTCGCGCGCGCCGCCGTGCAGGTTCACCTCCACCGGATAGCGCAGCCCCAGCATGGCGGCGTCGATGTCGATCTGCACTGCCCGCGCGGCGCCGTCCTGGGGCAGGAACTCCGCCCAGGGAAAGCCGGTGCCGATCATCAACAGCGTGTCGCAGCCCTGCATCAGGTCCCATGACGGCTTGGTGCCGAGCAACCCGATCGCGCCGGTGACAAAGGGCAGGTCATCGGGCAGCACGTCCTTGCCCAGCAGCGCCTTGGCGACGCCCGCGCCCAGCCGCTCGGCCGCCGCCACCACCTCGTCCGCCGCGTCCCGCGCGCCCGCACCGATCAGGATCGCGACCTTTTCCCCCGCGTTCAGCACCTCCGCCGCGCGGATCAGGTCCGCTTCGTACGGAATCACGCGCGGGCGGGTGTAGCCGGGGCCGGAGCGGGTGTAGCCGTGCTCGACGGGCGGTTGCTCCATCGCCTCGTCCTGCACGTCCTTGGGCAGCACGATTGCGGCGACCGTGTTGCCCGACAGCGCCACACGAAAGCCGCGGTCGACGACATGGCGGGTCTGCGCGGGCTTGGCGACCTCCTGAACGTAACCCGCGACGTCGGAGAACAGCCGGTCGAGGTTCAATTCCTGCTGGTAGTTTGAGCCGCGCGAGCTCGTCTCCGCCTGGCCGGCGATCGCGTACACGGGAACATGGTCCAGCTTGGCGTCATACAGCCCGGTGATCAGATGCGTCGCGCCCGGCCCGCCGGTCGACAGGCAGACCCCGATCTCGCCGGTGAACTTGGCATGGGCCGTCGCCATGAAGGCGGCCATCTCCTCATGACGGACCTGGATGAAGTCGATGCCCTCACCCTTTTTCTCGGCCCGTTGCAGCGCGCCCAGCACGCCGTTGATGCCGTCACCTGAATAGCCGAAGATGCGGGTCACGCCCCACGCCTTCAGCCGTTCGACAAAGAAGTCGCTGGTGAGCTTGGCCATGACAACGGATCCTCGATTGCGCTGGTCGGGCCACAACGGCGCAACAGGCGCGCTTGTTGCCCCGGCCCTAATTCTCTCCCGCAATCAGGCCCAGCCGTCGCACGAGCCAGGACATGCTGATCCCCTGCACCACGATGGAAAAGGCGACCACGGCAAAGGCGACGGCGATGATCTCGCCCCGCTCCGCCACGCTTTCGGGTAACGCCAGCGCCAGCGCCAGGGCAAGCGCGCCGCGCAACCCTCCCCAGAACAGGACATGCTTGTACGCCCAGGGCACCGCCAGGCGGGTTCGCGCAAAAGCGAGCATCAGCGGGTACACCGCCACGGCCCGCCCCGCGAGCGACAGCACGACCGCCAGCCCCGCCGCGGCCAGCACCGCCCCGATCTGCACGCCTGCCTCCTGCCCGCCGATCAGCAGAAAGATGAGCGAGTTGACCAGAAAGGCGACAAACTCCCAGTGATTGAGCACGCCCGAGCGACCGCTGTCGCTGATCGAGCCGAGAAATCCGTAATTGCCGACCACCATGCCGGCGGTCAGCGTCGCGATCACCCCCGACGCGCCCAGATGCTCGGCTAGGATGAAGGAGCCATAAGCGATCAACATGGTCAGCGTGACCTCCACCAACCGGTCGGTGGTCCGCCCCGCGATCACCACCAGCGCGATGGACACCGCCGCGCCGCACGCCACCCCGCCCAACACCGTGCCGACCAGCCGGAGCGCAATGTCACCCGGACCCGCGCTTCCGCCCGTTGCGATGGCGAGCAGCACTGCGAAACCGACCGCGGCGGTGCCGTCATTGAGCAGGCTT
Organism: Sphingomonas aerophila; assembly: GCF_014199305.1. Taxonomy (GTDB): domain Bacteria; phylum Pseudomonadota; class Alphaproteobacteria; order Sphingomonadales; family Sphingomonadaceae; genus Sphingomonas; species Sphingomonas aerophila. The sequence continues at coordinate 348,044 of NZ_JACIJK010000001.1, read as the reverse complement.
TCAGCCTCCACCAAGAGGTGCAACCGCCGGTCGACATGGGTTTGCTTGAACATCGCGATCACCGACACGGGATCGGTCGCGGCGATCAGCACCCCGAACAGCCCCGCCCCGATCCAACTCCACCCGGCCAGCCAGTGCATGCCGCCCGCCACCACGGCGGCGGCCAGCACGACGCCGATCGTGACCAGCACGGACAGCAGCGGCAACTCGCGCCGGAACGGCTTCCAGGGGATCTGGATCGCCGCCTCGAAGACCAGCGGCGGCAGGAAGATGAAGAAGATCAGGTCGCGGCTGAGCGGCGGAACCCTGCCCGGGGCCAACAACGCGATACCCAGCCCCGCGGCCACCAACCCGACGCTGTAGGGCAGGCGCACGCGCCGCGTGATCATGGCCACCAGAGCCGCGACCAGCAACAACATGCCGAGAACCGGAAAGTCGACGCCGGTCGGTAAATCAAGGTCTTGCACCGGCCCCCCGCTTATCACATCTCGTCGTATCAGCGACGGCGCTCGTCGCAACCGGCGCCAACAGCGATTGTTTTCGTGGCTCCCGCCGGCTCACAAGCGTGAACCGTTCGGGGGCGTTTCTACACCGCATGTCGCATCGTAAGATCTTCAAATTCACGAGCGCCGCTATCGTTGCCACGGCACTTGTAGCGTGCGGCACTACCTCGCGTCCCGGCCCGAGCGCGGTTGCGCCTGATCGGGAGACCGCGCCTGTTGTTTCGATCCCGCTGCCGCCCGTCGCGGCGCGACCGGTTCGCCCCGCCCCCACCGCGCTCGAAAACACGATCAGGCAGCTCGCCGCCGGCTTTGAAGGTCGCGCCGGCATCGCGATCCGCGCAGTGGACGAAGGCTGGACGGTGGAGTCCAATGGTCGCCAGCTCGAACCGCAGCAATCAGTGTCCAAGCTGTGGGTCGCGCTGACCCTGCTCGACATGCGCGATCAGGGCCGCGCCCGACTGGACGACCCCATTGTCGTGCGCGCCGAGGATTTGACGCTGTTTCACCAGCCCATCGCCTTTCTGGCGGTAAAGGGTGACGGATTTCACACCACGGTTGGCGACCTGCTGACCCGCGCGCTGACCCATAGCGACAACACCGCCAACGACCGGCTGCTCCATTATGTTGGTGGGCCGGACGCGGTGCGCGCCTTTATCGCGCGCAAGCAGTTGGGCGACATTCGCTTTGGCCCGGGCGAGCGCTTGCTCCAGTCGCGCACCGCGGGGCTGAATTGGCAGCCTTCCTTTGCGATCGGCAATTCCTTCGAGATCGCGCGGTCGCGCCTGCCGATGGCGCAGCGGATCGCGGCACTCGACGCTTACACCCGCGATCCGCCCGACGGCGCAGCGCCCCTGTCGATTGCGGATGCGCTGGCCCGTTTGGCCCGCGGCGAGTTGCTGAGTGAAACTTCCACCCGAATCATGCTCGATACAATGGGGGCGTCGGTCACCGGTCGTGCCCGCTTGCGCTCGGCGCTGCCGTCGGGGTGGAAGATCGCGCACAAGACAGGGACGGGCCAGGACCTTGGCCGTCGCAATGCCGGGTTCAACGATGTCGGGCTGCTGACCGCGCCTGACGGCCGCCGCTATGCGATCGCGGTGATGATCGGCGATTCCACTCGTCCGATCGGTGAGCGGCAGGCGCTGATCCGCAACGTGGCAGCGGCGGTGGCGAGCTATGCCGGCGGCAACGGCGGCGGCGCCCGCTCCACGCTGACGCTCACCGATTTCGGCACTGCCGAGGGCGATTAGAACCAATACGGCCCTTGCTCGTTTAGCGCGACGCGCCCCGTCACCCGGCGGGGCCGAGGGAGCGTTCATCATGACCACCACCACCGCAACCGACACCACCGTCACCCCGACGGACACCGCTGCCCGTCCGGGCCTGTCCACCCAGATCAGCGATTTCGCGCGCAAGAACATGGGCCAGGCTGGCCCGCTCGCCGACAAGGCGAAGGGATTCGCCAAGCAGCGCCCGGCTGCCACTGCCACGCTGGTCGGCGTTGTCGGCCTCGCGATCCTGAACACGCTGCGCGGTCGCCGGTAATCCGCCCTACTCCCCCGCCGGCGCGACCGGCGGGGGGCTGATTAACACTCGGCGATCCGCTACACCCCTGCCCGATGCCTCATCTCTATCTTGTCGACGGCTCGGGCTATATCTTCCGCGCCTATCACCGCCTGCCGCCGCTCACCAACAAGCATGGTGAGCCCGTTGGCGCGGTTTATGGCTATACCACCATGTTGTGGAAGCTGGCCGACGACCTGCACAAGGCGGACGGGCCGACCCACATGGCGGTGATCCTGGACAAATCGTCCAAGACGTTCCGCAACGAGCTTTACGACCAGTACAAGGCGCACCGGCCACCGCCGCCCGAGGACCTGGTCCCGCAATTCCCGATGATCCGCGACGCGACCCGCGCCTTTTCGCTCCCCTGCCTGGAGGAGGAAGGGCTGGAAGCGGACGACATCATCGCCTGTTACGCCAAGGCGGCGCTGGCGCAGGGGTGGCAGGTCACGATCGTGTCGGGTGACAAGGACCTGATGCAGCTGATCGAGGATGGCAGCCTCGACATGCTCGACACCATGAACAACCGCCGCCTCGGTCGCGCCTATGTCGAGGAGAAGTTCGGCGTTGGCCCGGAGAAGCTGGGCGATGTGCTGGCGTTGATGGGCGACGCGGTCGACAACGTGCCGGGCGTTCCCGGCGTCGGGCCGAAAACCGCGGCCAAGCTGATCAACGAGCATGGCGACCTGGAAGCCGTGCTCGCCGCCGCGCCGGGGATGAAAGCGGGCAAGCTGCGCGACAACCTGATCGAGCACGCCGACGCTGCACGCCTGTCGCGCACCCTTGTGACCCTGGAATGCAACAAGCCGTTGCCCGAGCCGCTGGAAGAACTGGAGCTAAAGGGGATTCCTGACGCGCCGCTGCGCGCGTTCCTGGAGCATCACGGCTTCAAGTCGCTGCTGACCAAGCTTGGCCAGGTCGCTGACGCGCCGGTGCCCGAGCCGACCAGCGTGCCCCATCAGGAGGATCCGCCCTGCGACCATGACGGCTATGAAACCGTGACGGCGCTTGCCGACCTCGATCGCTGGATCAACGACGCCCGGCACCAGGGCTGGATCGCCATCGATACGGAAACGACGGGCAAGGACCCGATGCGGTGCGATCTGGTGGGCATCAGCATGGCGCTGCAACCGAACCGCGCCTGTTACGTCCCCCTGGCCCACACCGGCATTGGCGGTGGCACCGACCTTTTGTCGGAGCGGCCCGTCCAGCTCGACCGCGACGAGGCGCTGGCCCGGCTGAAGCCGCTGCTGGAGGACGATGCCGTCCTGAAGATCGGCCACAACCTGAAATACGACCTGATCGTGCTCGGCCGGCTGGGGCTGACCGTCGCGCCCTATGATGACACGATCGTGATGAGCTTTGACCTCGACGCCGGGCTGCACGGCCACGGCATGGACGAACTCGCCGCGACGCACCTGTCGCACAGCTGCATCGCGTTCAAGGACGTGATCGGCGTCGGCAAGACGCAGCGCGGGTTCCACGAAGTCGATCTCAACGCGGCCACCCGCTACGCTGCGGAGGATGCTGACGTGACGCTGAGGCTGTGGCGCCGCTTCAAGCCGCGCCTGCCCGCCGAGCGATCGACGCAGGTCTACGAAACGGTGGACCGCCCGCTGGTTGCCGTGATCGCCGGCATGGAGCGCCAGGGCATCAAGGTCGACCGCGAACGCCTGTCCGCGCTGTCCAAGCAATTCGAAGGGCAGATCGCGGAGGCCGAGGTGGAGGTGCATCGCCTGGCGGGTGGTCCCTTCACGATCGGCAGCCCCAAGCAGCTGGGCGACGTGCTGTTCGAGCGGCTTGGGCTGAAGGGCGGGCGCAAGGGCAAGTCGGGCGTGTATTCGACGGACGTTACTGAACTCGAACGCATCGCGCGCGAGGGCGGGCCGGGTAGCGAGATCGTGAGCAAGGTACTCGACTGGCGTCAGCTGACCAAGCTCAAGAACACCTATACCGACGCGTTGCAGGAGCAGATCAACCCCGAGACGGGCCGGGTTCACACCAGCTACAGCCTGACCGGCGCGCAGACCGGGCGCCTGTCCTCGACCGACCCAAATCTCCAGAACATCCCGATCCGCACCGAGACCGGCCGGCAGATCCGCGATGCGTTCGTGGCGGAGCCGGGCAACGTCATCCTGGCCGCAGATTATTCGCAGATAGAGTTGCGGCTGGCGGCACACATGGCCGACGTGCCGCAGCTTCGTGACGCCTTCGCACGTGGGGACGACATTCACAGCCTGACCGCGCAGGAGTTGTTCGGCACCGTCGACCGCGACACGCGCAGCCGTGCCAAGACGATCAACTTCGCCATCCTGTACGGCATCAGCCGTTGGGGCCTGGCCGGCCGGCTGGAGGTTAGCGCCGACGAAGCGCAGTCGATGATCGACCGCTATTTCGAACGCTTTCCGGGCATCAACCGCTACATGGCGGAAACGCTGACCCAGGTACGCGAGCGCGGCTTCACCACCACGCTGTTCGGTCGCAAGACCCACTTCCCGCGCATCAAGAGCCGCAACCAGGGCGAACGGCAGGGGGCTGAGCGCGCCGCCATCAACGCGCCGATCCAGGGCACCAGCGCGGACATCATCAAGCGAGCGATGGCCCGCATGAATCCGGCGCTCGCCGAGGCGGGCCTGGGCCATGTCCGCATGCTGCTGCAGGTTCATGACGAACTCGTCTTTGAGCTACCGCAAGCGGACGTGGAGCGTGCCAAGCCGGTCATCGAACGTGTGATGGCCACCGCCGCCGAACCCGCAATAACGCTGACGGTCCCGTTGGGCGTCGAGATTGGCACCGGCCCTAGTTGGGGCGCCGCACACTGAGTGACCCTCAACCGGTGACGCGGAGGCCTGCGCGAGGATGCAGTGGAGCAAGGAATGCAGGTGAAAAGGACGACGATCGTCAGGGCAGAGGCGGTGCTGTGGGTCGGCGGTGCGCTGGCAATCCCGCTATGGAGCGAGTTTCATGAGCCAGGACGGCAGCTCTGGAACGTCATGCTTGCCGCGTTCCTTATCGCGGTCGTGATGGCTGCGTATTTCGGTCTGCGGCACCTGCAACGAACCGGGACGCAAATTGGCGAGGCGCGCTTTGTCACCAAGCGGCCGGATAAAGATGACGGCTGATTACCAGGCTGAGGTTTTCGCGTTCCGGCCGGGGCTTGGAAAAACCCCTACCAAGGGCATGGCACCTGCCATCGTAGCGGCCTGAGCAAGCGCGCGGCGCCGTTGGGCGCGCGCTCGATCAGAAGCGTGACGCACTCCCGATTGGGCTCTACGCGGTCAAAGACAGCGTCGTCCACGCGCAGCTTCATTGTTTGATTGTTGAACGGGGTTGCCAGGTCAGCCTCGTAGAAGGGGCGTCCCTTGCCGCGGATGCCGCGGTTCTTCCCAACGAGGAGCACGGTCAGCTGCTCCTCCTCGCCTCCGCTCCGAAGCTGATCGCCTCGTTCAGTTGGCTACCGAGCTTGGGCAGGCCGAAGCAGAGAAGCAGCGGCAGCATGATCCAGAGCGCGACGCGTCCCAGGCGTCCGGCGGAAGTGCCGGGAACGCTGGTGATGCGGTTTGCCGCCCAGAGACCCATAGCGATGCCCAGCAGCCCGAAGGGCCAGTCGAGATCAGGGCCGGGGTCGATGAGCAGCGGGGTACGGTCCAGGAACATGGCCGAAAGACCAAACGCAAACAGCGCGATCAGGAAGGCGCCGATGGTCTGCACGTGGCTGAAGGCGAGGTTCGATGTCACAGGCGGGCGATGCACCTTGCGCTAATATCTGTGGATTAGGGCTTGTCCATGGTCGCCGCTGCGCTTTCCTGGCTGGTGTTCGTGAACGGCTGGACGGTGGTTCGGTTCTGGCAGGACACGCGACGGGCGATAGCCCGCCAGCGCCGGGTGCCAGAGGCCGACCTGCTGTGGCTGGCCCTTATCGGTGGGTCGCCGGGGGCCTTTGCGGCGCGTCAGCTGTTCCGCCACAAGACGCGCAAGGAGCCGTTCTCGACCCGGTTGATGCTGATCGCGGCCGTGCAGGTCGGCGCAGGGACAATCCTTCTTCTGTTCTGACAAAGGCGATGCGCCGATTGTGCGAGCTTCGTCCGCTGGGCAAGGCACGGGCCGCCTTCGTCATCGGGTGACCAACACGACGCGTCGAGTTCGCTGTCCTACAGGGGCCCAAATGTGCAAAAGCGGGGCAATGGCCATTTCCGCCCTCCTTTTCTCCAGCGCATTTGCCGACCCGATGCCCCACTCTCCGACGTCGGCCATCTGCCGATGACCGAGCAGCAGCAGGACATCGCGACGCTCGCCAAGGGCGGGCGCACCAATATAGCAGGGTTCGTTCTGCGCCTGGCCGCGCGCATCCCGTTCCTGTTCATTGCCGGGCGCCTGTACGGCCCTGACCTGGTCGGACGCTTCGCGATCGCCGTGGTGGTTGTGGAGCTTGCCGCGCTGCTGGCGACGCTGGGGCTGAAGCGCGGGCTGGCGCAGGCCTTGTCAAAGGCGGACCGGCCGCATGTCTGCGTCGCCTGGGACGCGATGGCGGTGGCGCTGGTCGCGTCGCTGACGGCGAGCGCGGTGCTGATCACCTTTCCGGAGATCATGTACCCCAATTCGGCCATTGTCGGCCTGGATCGCTGGTTGCCGTGCATCATTATCGCCAGCGCCTGGTCCGACGTCAGCCTGGCCGCGCTTGCCTATCGCCTCGACGTGAAGGCGACGGTGCGGGCGCGGGCGATCGTGGAGCCCTGGACCATCTCCATCGCCGCCTGGGCATTCTCCTTTTACTCGATCCGGGACGGGCTGGTGCTGTCCTATGTCGCGTCCATGCTGGCGGCGCTGATCGCAAGCCTGGTGCCGTTCGTGCGCAGCTACGGCATGCCGCGGGGCTGGTCGCCGCAGGTACGGCCCTTGTTCGCGCTCGCCCGCGCCAATGCGCCGCTCGCCGGTGCCGATGCACTGGAATGGGGCAGCCGCAACGTCGACCGCTTCATCCTGGGCGTGATGTTCGCGCCCAAGATCGTCGGCATCTATTACATGGCGCAGCAGGTCGCGTCCCTGCCGCAAAAGCTGAAAACCAGCTTTGACCCGATCCTGGGGCCAGTCATCACCGACAGCCTGGCGCGAAACGATCGCGCGGCGGTCGCGAACCAGGTACGGCAGGTCGCGTTCTGGATCATGGCCGCGCAAGGATGCCTGGCGCTGATGGGCTCCATTCCGGGTGAGGCCGTGATGGGCGTGGTCGGGCCGCAATTCGTGGCGGGCACGGCCGCGCTGGCGTTCCTGCTGACCGCGGAAGTGCTGGCCTCTGCCGGCGCAGTGAGTGAATCGGCGCTGGTCTATGTGGCGCGCATGCGGAACCTGCTGATCTCGGCGGCGATGCTAGCCTTTCAGGTCGGTTTCAGCTTTTTCCTGATCTTTGCCATGCGCTGGGCAGGCTGGCCGCCCAATTACCAGGCGGCTGGGCCGGCGATTGCGCTGATGACCTCTGTCGGGCTCACCTCGCTGATCAAGGCGCGGGTACTGGGGCGGCTGCTCTCGGCGTCGGTCAACCCGCTGCGCTGGCCGCTGGTATGGGCGGCGCTGGCGGCGATCCTTGTCGGATCCGCCTTTACCGCCCTGCCGAAGGAGCTCGAATGGCTGGAACTGGCGGGTGGCGAGCCGGCCATCGCCGCGACGTACCTGTTCGTGCTGTGGCGCTGGGCGTTCGGGCCCGCTGACCGGGCGCTGTTCGGGTCGATGCCCAAGGCGGACGAGGCGACCCTGCCGAAACAGGGAGCGCCCGTCGCCTGACCGATTAGTGGCGGAAGTGGCGCATGCCGGTGAAGACCATGGCGAGACCCGCCTGATCGGCCACGGCGATCACTTCCTCATCCCGGATCGACCCGCCCGGCTGGATCACCGCGGTCGCCCCGGCCTCCACCGCCGCCAGCAAGCCGTCGGCGAAGGGGAAGAAAGCGTCCGACGCGACGGCGGAGCCGACGGTGTGCGGCGTCCCCCAGCCTGCCTTGTCCGCGGCGTCCTTTGCCTTCCAGGCGGCGATGCGCGCCGATTCGAGCCGGTTCATCTGCCCCGCACCAACGCCGGCGGTGGCGCCATCCTTGGCATAGACGATGGCGTTCGACTTGACGTGCTTGGCGACCGTCCAGGCAAAGCGGCAGTCGGCCAGCTCCTGTGCCGTTGGCTGCCGCTTTGTGACGACACGCAGCATGTCGTCGGTGAGGACGCCATTGTCGCGCCCCTGCACGAGCCAGCCGCCCGCGATCGACTTGGCCGACAGGCCATCGCGGGTCGGGTCGGGTAGTTCGCCGGTCAGCAGCAAGCGCAGGTTCTTCTTGGCCGCGAACACCGCAAGCGCCGCTTCGTCAGCGTCGGGGGCGACGACCACTTCGGTGAAGATGCCGGCGATGGCGCGCGCGGTTGCTTCGTCGAGCGGGCGGTTCACCGCGACGATGCCGCCAAAGGCCGACACGGTGTCGCAAGCAAAGGCGGAGGCGTATGCCGCCTCTAACGTCGCTCCGCTGGCGACGCCGCACGGATTGGCGTGCTTGACGATGACGCAGGTCGGCTCCGCATCGCGGAACTCGGCCACCAGTTCCAGCGCGGCATCGGCATCGTTGAGATTGTTGTAGCTAAGCTCCTTGCCCTGCACCTGCCGCGCCTGACCGATGCCGCGCACGCCGTCGTTTCCAGTGTAGAAGGCCGCGGCCTGATGCGGGTTCTCACCATAACGAAGCTCGCCCGCGCGGCGCAGCGCGAGCGGCAGGGTGGCGGGAAAGCGCTGCCCCTGGTCGACCTGACCGAACCAGCGCGCGATGGCGCCGTCATAGGCGGCGGTCGCCGCGAACGCCTTGGCCGCAAAACCGCGCCGTTCGTCCAGCGTCGTTTCGCCACGGGCCACCACCGCATAATCGGCGGGATCGGTGACGATGGCGACATAAGCGTGGTTCTTGGCGGCAGAGCGCACCATGGACGGGCCGCCAATGTCGATATTCTCGATCACCGTGTCGCGATCGGCCCCGCGCGCGACCGTCGCCTCGAACGGGTAAAGGTTGACGACCACCAGATCGATCGCACCGATGCCATGTTCGGCCATGGCGGCCGCGTGTTCGGGATCGTCGCGCACCGCCAACAGACCGCCATGAACGGTCGGGTGCAGCGTCTTGACGCGGCCGTCCATCATTTCGGGAAAGCCGGTCAGCTCCGCCACGTCGAGCACGGTCAGGCCAGCATCGCGCAGCGCCTTTGCCGTGCCACCGGTGGAGACGAGCTCTACCCCCTTGTCGGCGAGCGTGCGGGCGAGATCGACCACCCCCGTCTTGTCGGACACGGACAACAGGGCGCGGCGGATGGGGATGCTGGTCATGGCCCGCGCCTTTACCCGCACAGGACGGGTGCGAACAGGGGGCTGCCGCGCGTCAGAAGTCGATCGCGATGCCCTTTTGCTCCCAATCGCCATAGCGGACGGGATCGGTGCCGAGCGGGTCGACCGGTGGACGCGGGCGGTCCTCCGGCTGGGGCACGGGCTTGTTCTTGCTGAGGTAAGCGGGCGGCTTCAGGTTCGGGGGGCGCTGACCCATGATCACAGGCTCCGTTGCGCGAGGGACACTTCACCGCCACATCGGGCTGACATGTCCCATCCGCAAGATGCCCGCCGTCCCGCCAAACGCGACACCGCCCCCCGCCGGCCTGCCGACCCGCTCGGCACCCCTGCCCGCCGCGCCGCGCTGCGGCTGCTCGACGCGGTGTTGCGCCGGGGAGAGGCGCTGGAGGCGGCGTTGCCGGCGGCGACACGCGCGGTGCATGGGCCCGACGGCGGGCTGGCCCATGCGATCGCGGCGGAAGCACTGCGGCGGCTCGGCGACCTGGACGCGCTGATCGACGGCGCCACACGGCAACGCCTGCCCGACGATGCAAAGGCGCGCATGGCGCTGCGCATCGCGCTGGCGCAGACGCTGGCGCTCGGCACCCCGCCGCACGCCGCGATCGCGACAGTGCTGCCGCTGGTCGATGGCGGTCCGCGCAAGCTGGTGCACGGGGTGTTCGGGACGGTGATGCGCGCCGGTGCCACGCTGCCCGAAGCGGCGACATTGCCGGAGGCGGTGGCCGAACGCTGGCACGCGGCATGGGGCGAGGAGATGGTCGCGGCGGCCGCCCTGTCGCTCGCCACCCAGCCGCCGACGGACCTCAGTCTTGCTGATGCCAGCGCGACCGAGGAATGGGCTGGCCGGCTGTCCGGCACGAGCCTGGCGACCGGAAGCGTGCGGCTGGCGAGCGGGCATGCGCCCGTACCCGAGCTGCCCGGCTTTGCCGAGGGTGGCTGGTGGGTACAGGACCTTTCCGCGTCCCTGCCCGCCCGTCTGCTGGCGGACGTGGGCGGCTCCACGATCGACCTGTGTGCGGCACCCGGAGGCAAGACGCTGCAACTGGCGGCATCGGGCAAGGCGGTGACGGCCGTCGATGTCTCCAAAAGTCGTCTGGCGCGACTTCGCGACAACCTGACGCGGACGGGACTGTCCGCCACGGTGGTCACCGCCGACGTGCTGGAGTGGGCTCCCGCGGAGCCTATCGATGCCGTGCTGGTCGATGCGCCATGCAGCGCGACCGGGATCTTTCGCCGCCACCCCGATGTGCTCTACCGCGCCCATGCGGGCATCGTCGCCGAGATGGCGGAACTGCAGGCGAGGATCCTGGCGCGTGCGGCCGACTGGGTGCGCCCGGGTGGCGTCATGGTATTCGCGACCTGCTCGCTGGAGCCTGAGGAGGGGGAGGAGCAGCTCGACGCGTTCCTGGCGGCCCGGCCCGATTATCGGCTCGACAAGATCACCGATCGCGTGCCCGAGGCGCTGCAAGTCGCCATCCGGACGCGGGGCGATGGCGAGCACCTGCGCACCCTGCCGGGCATGTTGGCGGACAAGGGTGGGTGCGACGGGTTCTTTATCGCGCGCCTTACTCGCGTCGGCTGACTTGCCGGAGCGCAGGGGACTGTTACACGTTCCACCGTCCATGCCCGCCAAGCCCGTCCGCATCGCCCCATCCATCCTGTCCGCTGACTTCGCCCGGCTGGGTGAGGAGGTGCGCGCGATCGATGCCGCGGGCGCGGACTGGATCCACATCGATGTCATGGACGGGCACTTCGTCCCGAACATCTCGTTGGGGCCGGCCATCGTGAAGGCGATCCGGCCGTTCACGACCAAGCCATTCGACGTCCACCTGATGATTTCGCCGGTTGACGCGTACCTCGATGCCTTCGCGCAAGCAGGGGCGGACACGATTATCGTTCACCCGGAGGCGGGGCCGCACATCCACCGTACGCTTGGCCACATCAAGTCGCTGGGCAAGCGCGCGGGCGTGGTGCTGAATCCGGGCACGCCGGCCAAGATGCTCGACTATCTGCTGGACCTGGTCGACCAGGTGCTGGTGATGAGCGTCAATCCCGGCTTCGGGGGCCAGCACTTCATCGAGTCCCAGCTCAAGAAGATTTCAGCCATCCGGACGATGATCGACAAGACGGGGCGCGACATCGACCTGGAGGTGGACGGCGGCATCGACCCCGATAGCGCCGCCCGCTGCATCGAGGCGGGCGCGGATGCGCTGGTGGCGGGCACTGCCGTGTTCCGTGGCGGCCCCGACCATTACGCCGAGGCGATCGCCGCATTGAGGGCTGGATGAGCGACTTCGAAGGCGAACTGCCGGCGCCCGATACAATCGACGAGGGTCGGCGCCTTGTCCGGCTGGGCGGGGACAAGGGGCTGAGCCTTGCCGAGCGGCTGATCGAGCGCTTTCACAAGCTGACCTGGCGTACCCCGCTCCACTCACTGAGGCTGCGCGGTCGCTACCCGCTGAAACTCCAGGCCGTGCCGGATGATCCGGTGGTTGGCGATGTGGCGCGCGGGCAAGCGCTGCTGAACGGCGAGATGCTGTTTCGCGGTGAGCGCCACGCCATCGACACGCTGGACCTGTCCGACCCGAAGATCGGCCGGGCCTTTGCCGAATACGCCCATAGCTTCGCCTGGCTGCGCGACCTGTCCACCGTGACCACGCGAGCGATCGGTGCATCGATTGCCGAACTGATCATGTCGCGCTGGCTGGATACCTATGCCGACACGGTCGCCGGGATGGCCTGGCGGCCCGACCTTTGGGGCAGGCGCATCCTGTTCTGGACAGCGCACGCGCCATTGATCCTGTCGTCCGGCGACCTGGTGTACCGGTCCAAAGTGCTGAACGCCCTGGCGCGGGGTGCAAGGCACCTTGATCGCAGTTCCGACAAGGCGCCGGCCGGCGCCGCGCGGATCGCCGCTTGGTGCGGGGTGGTTGCTGCGGGCCTGCTGATCCCGGGCGGGGAGCCGAGGGTCGAGTTCGGCGAAGCGGGCCTGCAACGCGCGATCGGCAGCGGGCAATCGGATGACGGGGGAAGCGTGTCGCGCAGCCCCGCCATGCTGCTGGACGTGATCGCGTTGCTGGCGATGCTACGCGAAACCTATGCCGCGCGCCGGCTGGAACTGCCGCCGGTCCTGGCGACATCGCTGACCAAGGCGGTGGGCGCATTGCTGGGCGTCACCCATGGCGACCGGGCCTTGTCGAGCTGGCAGGGCGGCGGCCCGGTCGGGGCAGCGGAGGTGGCGGCAGTGATCGAGGCGAGCGGCGTGCGCACCCGTCCGCTCCGCCAGGCTCGCGATTGGGGTTATCAGCGGCTTGCGGCTGGCAGCGCCGTGCTGATCATCGACGCCGCCCCGCCGCCGGTCGCGCGAGTCGTGGAGGGCGGTTGCGCCTCCACGCTTGCGTTCGAGTTTTCCGACGGTGCATCGCGATTGATCGTCAACTGCGGCGGCGCAAGGGCGGCGGTGGCGCAGTTGCCCCCGGCGATTGCAGAAGCGCTGCGGACCACGGCCGCACATTCGACGCTGGTGATGGCGGATTCGAATTCCACCGCGATCCATCTCGACGGCACACTTGGCCGCGGCGTGGCGGAGGTCGAGCTGTCGCGGCTGGAGAGCGAAAGCGGCAGTCGGATCGACGCCAGCCATGACGGCTATGCCCGTCGCTGGGGCTTTGCCCATCGTCGCCAGCTGATGCTGACGAGCGATGGCCGTGAATTGCGGGGGGAGGATCAGCTGCTGCCCTCCGGTCGGCGGCGCCGGGTCGGAACGGTGCCCTTCGCGGTCCGCTTTCATCTGGGCGAGGGCCTGGAGGCGTCGCCCACCGCCGATGGGCTTGCCGCGATACTCCGGTTGCCCGGCGGCATGTTGTGGCAGTTCCGGTGTCGTGGCGGCGCGCTGACGGTGGAGAGCAGCTTGTGGATCGACGCTGCCGGGCGGCCGGTCCCGACCCAGCAGCTGGTCGTCGTCGGTGAAGCGGCGTCGGGTGGAGCGAGCGTCAGCTGGGCATTGAAGCGCGCGGCCTGACCGGCGCGCCTACGCCTTTACCCCTGCCCCGCGTACCGCCTCAGCATCAGGGTCGAGTGGCCAGCGCGCCCTTGCGGGCACGTCCAGGGGATCGGTCATCCCCGCCGCGAAACGCTCCGCGCCCGCCCAGGCGATCATGGCCGCGTTGTCGGTGCAGAGCCATCCGGGCGGCGCGACAAACCGCAGGTCACGCTCATGCGCCAGCGCCTCCAGCGCGGTCCGAACCGCGCCATTCGCGGCCACTCCGCCAGCGACCACCAGCGCGCTGACCGGGCCAGCAGCAGCCAGCGCGCGGCGGGTGCGGTCGATCAGGCATTCCACCACTGCCGCCTGGAACGAGGCAGCGATGTCCTCCATCGCATGGTGGCCGACGGCGCGCACAACCGCGCTCTTCAGGCCGGCGAAGGAGAAATGCGGCTCGGCCGAGCCCTTCAGCGGGCGGGGGAGCGGCACCGCTGCCGGGTTGCCCGCCGCAGCGGCTCGTTCAACGGCGGGCCCGCCCGGATAGCCAAGCCCGAGCGCCTTTGCTGTCTTGTCAAAGGCTTCGCCCGCCGCATCGTCGATCGTGGTGGCGAGGCGGCGATAGCGCCCGACGCCCTCGACCAGCAGCAACTGGCAATGCCCGCCCGACACCAGCAGCAACAGATAGGGAAAGGCGAGCGCAGGGTCGGCAAGCCGTGGGCTGAGCGCGTGCCCTTCCAGGTGATTGACCGCAAGGAGCGGCTTTCCCGCGGCATGGGCCAGCGCCTTTCCGGTCACCAGCCCCACCATGACGCCACCGATCAGCCCCGGCCCGGCGGTGGCGGCGATCGCATCCACATCCGCCAATGAAACGCCCGCTTCGGCCAGGGCGGCGGCGATCAGTGGCTCCAGCGCTTCGACGTGCGCGCGCGCCGCGATTTCCGGCACAACACCGCCATAGGGCGCGTGCGCCGCCTCCTGTCCCGCCAGCTTGTGCGCGAGCACGCGCCGGTCATCGGTAACCAGCGCCGCCGCGGTTTCGTCGCAGGAAGATTCGAGGCCGAGGATGAGCATAGGCGCCCCTACCGCGTCGCCTTGCGCTTGTCGAAGGGCGCGCATGGTCCGATAGGCGGCGTAACAGGCTATGGAAGAAGGCAGGGCAGTGCGGTTCAGACTTGGCACTCGCGGTTCGCCGCTCGCGCTGGCGCAGGCGGCCATGGTGCGCGACGCCCTGTGCACGGCGCATGGCTGGGCCGAGGACGCCATCGAGACGGTGGTGATCCGCACCACTGGCGACCGGGTACAGGACCGCGCGCTGGCCGAGATCGGCGGCAAGGCGCTGTGGACCAAGGAACTGGACCGCGCGCTGCTGGCGGGTGAGGTCGACGCTTGTGTGCACTCGATGAAGGACGTGGAAACGGTGCGCCCCGACAGCATTCGGCTGGCCGGCACCCTGCCCCGCGCGGATGTGCGCGACCGGCTGATCGGGGCGCCATCAATCGACGCGCTGCCAAAAGGCGCGCGGATCGGATCGAGTTCGCCGCGCCGGCGCGCGCAGCTGCTCAGCCATCGTGCGGATCTGGACGTCGTGTTGTTTCGCGGCAATGTCGACACGCGGCTCGGCAAGCTTGCGGCCGGCGAGGTGGACGCGACCCTGCTGGCCGCGGCGGGTCTCGACCGGCTTGGCCGCAACGGCGTTGGCAGCGCGGTGCCGATCGACGTCATGCTGCCAGCGCCCGCCCAGGGCGCTGTCGGCATCGAAGTGCGCCGCGACGACGATGCCGCAACACGCCCGCTTGCCGGGGTCAGCCACGAGGCGACGTTCCGTTGTGTGCTGGCCGAGCGGGCGCTGCTCGCCGCATTGCGCGCGGATTGCCATTCGCCGGTTGGGGCGCTTGCCACCATTACCGCCTCTGGCACCCTGCAACTGACGGCCGAACTGCTCGATGAGGATGGCACGGAGCGGGTCACAGGCAGCCATGAGGGGCAGGATCCCGCTAGTGTCGGGCAGGCGCTTGCGGCCGACCTGCTGGGCCGCGCCCCGGCCGGGGTCAGGCGATTGTTCAACGGGTGAGCCGCGAGGCGTTGGTCCTGCGGCCCGAACCGGGCAACGCGCGCACGTCGGATGCGCTGCGGCAAGCGGGCTGGATTGCGCACTGCCTGCCGCTGTTCGAGGTGATGGCGCTGCCCTGGGCTGTGCCCGATCCCACCAGGTACGACGCACTGCTGCTGACCAGTGCCAACGCAGTGCGGCATGGGGGGAGCGGCCTTGACCAGTTGCGGACCTTGCCCGTCGTGGCGGTGGGACAGGCCACGGCGGCCGCTGCCCGTGATGCGAGGTTTCGCGTCACAATTGTCGGCAGCAGTGGGGTGACGGCGGCGGTGGCTGCCGCGGGTTCCATGAAGCGATTGCTCCACCTGGGCGGGCGGCACCATGTTTCGGTGCCGGGCGTGGACGCGCTTGCGGTCTACACCAGCGAAGCCGTGGCTGTTCCGGCAGGAGCGCTGGCAGGCTACGACGCGCCCACGGCCTTGCTCCATTCGGTACGGGCGGCCGAACGGCTGGAACACCTGGCGGCGCGTGACGGGGTGGCGCGGAGCGCGTGGTGCATTGCCGCCCTGTCCCCTGCGATCGCCAAGGCCGCAGGAGAAGGCTGGGGCCGAATACAGGTCGCACAGAAGCCGAGCGATGCCGCGTTGCTCGCATTGCTGCGCCGGGATGGGCGCGCGGATTGACCCCGCCAGATGGGGCGAGGATAAGCAGCCATATGAGCGGCCTTCTTTCGACCGACAACGCGCGCACGCGCGTCCGCTGGGCCTGGATCGGCGCGGTGCTGCTGCTCACCTTCGTTGCGGGCCTGGCAACCGCGCGCTTCGCCATGGACCGCGTTGCGTGGCTGCGGCCTGCGTCCGAAGCCGTACCTGCTCCACGTCAGGCTGCCGTCGCAGTACCGAGCACGTCGCCGGCCCCCTCGCCCCAGACAGCCGCCACGGCTGGAAGCGATCCGGCCACCCTGGCGGCGCGACAGGCGACGTTGGCGGCCGAACTGGCGGCGCTGGAGTCGCGAACAGCCAATTTGTCGCTCAGCGTGGGTCAGGCGGGCGGGCAGGCGACGCGGGCCGAGGCAACGCTGGTCGCCTTTGCCGCGCGGCGCGCGATCGATCGCGGGCTGGGGCTGGGCTATATCGAGCCGCAACTGCGCGCCCGTTTCGGCGGGGTGGAGCCCGGCGCCGTTGCGACGGTGATCGACGCCGCGCACCAGCCGGTCACGCTGGAGGATCTGCGGGTCGGACTGGACGCGATTGCCCCGGACCTGTCGACCGGCACGGCCCGGATGGGGTGGCTGGCAGGGCTGCGGCGCGAGTTGGGCGGCCTGATCGTGCTGCGTCATGCGGCAACGCCGTCACCGCTTCCGGCCGACCGCCTGGCCCGCGCGCGCCGACTGATCGAGGCGGGCCAGGTGGAGGCCGCGCGCGCAGAGGTGCAAAGAATGCCGGGCGCCGGCGATGCGGCGAACTGGCTTGGGGCGGCGGACCGCTACATCGCGGCACGGCGGGCGCTCGACCGGCTTGAGGGCGCTGCCCTGAACGCCCGCACCTCCGGCTGACGAGCGATCAGGCCGGAAGGCCGCCCAGCCGGTCGATCAGCGCCATCGCTCCATGCGGCGCGCGCACCTTTGCCCCGTTGATGAAGAACACGAACGTGTCACGCTCTGCCGCCACCGGCGCATCGGGGGTCACATAGGGCAGGTCCGCAGGCGCCCTGCCCGCCTGCCAGTCCCGCGCAGCGATCGCCCAACGGTGTAGCTGGTCGTCGGTATAGCCCGTGGGCACCTCCTCGACGGCCTGCTCCAGCCGGGCATAGACGAACGGCCCGGTCACGTCGGGGATCGCCGGGTAATCCGCCGAATCGGCATAAACCAGGGCGACACCGGCCGCGCGCGCGATGGCGATGAACTCAGGGTCGCGAAAACTGTCGTGCCGGGCGTGCACCGCGTGGCGTAGCGGCACGCCGGCATGGGATGTGGGCAGCAGCGCCATGAACGCGCGCATGTCATCCGGGTCGAAGCGGCGCGTCGGCATGAACTGCCACAGAATGGGGCCGAGCTTTGGGCCAAGCTCGGTCAGGCCCTGCCCAACAAAGCGTTCGATCGACTCCCCCGCCTCGGCCAGCACCTTGCGGGTGGTGCAATAACGCGACGCTTTTACGGCGAACACGAAGTTGTCGGGCACCGTGTCACGCCAGGTCGCCCAACTCGCCGGCTTGAACGACGAATAATAAGTCCCGTTGATCTCGATCGCGGATAACTGGCGCGAGGCGTACTCCAGCTCACGCTTGTGCGGCCATTTTTCGGGGTAGAAGCTGTTCCGCCAGGGCTCAAACGTCCAGCCACCGATACCGATTCGAATCGTCATGGTCGTTGTCTAGCAGGGAAGCGGTCCAGCGCCGCCACGGCCGGAAGGAGCCCCTGCTTTCGGATTATCTCGCCGCCAGTGAACGTCGGTGCCTCCCGTCGGTTGAAGCCGACCAGGAGAATGGCAAGCATGAGCGAACAGATCACCAATGTGAACACGGCGAGCGCAGCGGAACTGGACGGCGTACCGGCATTGGCCGGCCACGGTTTCGAGATCGTACGCTATCGCGAGGAGCGAGGCGGCTTCACCGACCTGCGCCAACTGGATGAAGTGCCGGGCCTTGCGGGCAAGGTCGACCCGGACGCGCCCGAACTGACGGCCGGCGACTAGCAGCCTGACCGATGACGTTGCAATGATCATGGCAAGGTGTCTTGCCGTGCCGGTGTCCGGGAAGGATCACCGGTACACCATCTGTCAGTGCTGCCTGGCAGCGACTGGAGCGGGCGAAGGGATTCGAACCCTCGACCCCAACCTTGGCAAGGTTGTGCTCTACCCCTGAGCTACGCCCGCTCTGGCGTCTTGGCCCGCACCGGAAGCGGCGCTGGGCTGTTGAGGAGGGGGCCTCTAGCAGCGGGTCCGGGGTGCTGCAAGCCCCGTTTGCAGGAAAACGCGCAGGCTCGCTCAACGGCGTTGATGAAGCTGGCTGGCGCGACACGATGCGGGGTGCGTTGACCGTTCCGGACGCGCGGCCTACCTCCGCCCCCATGACCGCGCCGACCATCCTGCTCGTCGAGGACGACCCCGCTCTTCGTACCCTCACCGCCCGCGCCCTGGGGGAGAACGGATTCGTCGTTCGCCCGGCCTCTGCCGCTCCGGAAATGTGGCTGGCGTTGGAGGCGGGCGCTGTCGACCTGGTGATACTCGACATCATGCTGCCGGGCACGAGCGGCATCGACCTTTGCCGGGCATTGCGCCAGCGCAGCGACGTGCCGATCATCTTCGTGTCGGCCAAGGGCAGCGAAACCGACCGGGTTGTCGGACTGGAATTGGGCGCCGACGATTACATCGCCAAGCCCTTCTCAACCCGCGAGCTGGTGGCCCGCGTCCGCGCGGTGCTGCGCCGCCCGCCGCTGGAAACACGGGCCGGTGGCCGTGAGGAAGGCGTTCTGACCTTTGAAGGCTGGACGGTCAGCCTGCCCCGTCGCGCGCTGACGTCGCCGACCGGGGCCGCCGTCGACCTGACCGGAGCGGAATTCGACCTGCTGGTGGCGCTGTTAGACCATGCCGGCCGCGTGATCGCGCGCGAGCGGTTGATCGAGCTTAGCCGCACGCGCCTGGGCGACAGTTCGGACCGAAGCGTCGACGTGCTGGTCAGCCGGTTGCGGCGCAAGCTGTCGAGCGGTGGCCACCCCGCCCCGATCAGTACCGTCCGCGGCGTTGGTTACATGCTGTCCGCCCCCGTGGAGCGTCGTTGAAGCGCCTCTTGCACCGGCCGGTCGGCCTGCTGGGCCGTGTCGTCGCCATTTTGTTGCTGGCGCTGTTGTTCGAATTCGCGGCGTCCACCCTGCTGTACGAACGCGCGAGCCAGTTCTCCGTCCGTGATGACGAGGCCCGTCGCCTGGCCGAGCATCTGGTGATCAGTCGGCGGCTGGTCGCGGAACAGCCGCCTGGGCAGCGCGCGGATATGGCATCGGAGCTGACCACCACGCGCTACGTCGTCGCGTGGAACGACCGGTTGCCCACCCCTCCCCCGATCGCCCCCGCGCTGGATGCGATGCGCCGGCAGGTGCTTGCCTGGGAGCCGTCGCTGGCGGGGACGGACCTGCGACTGCGGCTGACATCGCCTGGCCGCGGTGCGGTGGTGACGGGTGCATTGCGACTGCCAGATCGCACCTGGCTGTACTTTCGCACGCTGGAGCCAATCACCGACCTGAACCTGGCGGTGGATCGCATCCTGCTCGCCCTGGTGCCCGCCGCGGCCCTGATGGTGCTGGGCGGCACGTTGGTGCGGCGCGCCTTGCTGCCCCTGCGACGGCTTGCCGAGGCGGCGGACCAGGTCGGCAGCGGCGACGAGGTGCCGGTCAAGGAGAATGGCCCGGGCGAGGTGCAGCGGGTGATCGTCGCCTTTAATCGCATGCAGGCGCGAATCAGGCGATTGATCGCCGGACGGACACAAGCGCTGGCAGCCGTCGGCCACGACCTGCGCACCCCACTTGCAAGGTTGAGGCTGCGGGCAGAGGCGATCGATACTCCCGACCTGCGGGGCCAGATTACCCGCGACATCGAGGAAATGGATGCCATGGTCGCATCGCTCCTCGCGTTTCTGGGTGGGGAAAGCGACCCTGAGACGCCGGTGCTACTCGATCTGGCAGTGCTGTGCGCGACGCTGGTCGATGACGCGACCGACCGTGGCTGCGAGGCGAGCTATCACGGTCCCGACCATTGCGAGCACGTCGTTCGCCCGGTCGGGATCAAGCGCGCGCTCACCAACCTGGTCGACAACGCGCTGCACCACGGCGATCACGTGTGGGTGACGCTGGAGCCGAAAGCCGACTCGCTGGAGGTCAGGGTGGAAGACGACGGGCCCGGCATCGCGGAAGACAAGCTGGAGGAGGTGCTTCAGCCCTTTGTCCGCCTGGACGTCGCGCGTACGCGGGACACGGTCGGTTTCGGGCTTGGCCTGCCGATCGTGGTGCAGGCAGTCGCGGCGGAAGGTGGGCAGCTGCGCCTGTCCAACCGGGCGGAGGGCGGGCTGTGCGCGACGATCACCCTCCCGCGCTAAGCGGAAACCATTCGTCACAGTCACGCGGCACCGCAGCAAACTGGCCCTGATATTCGGACGGCTCCAGGCTTCCGTATGGTCGCCTATGCAAGGAGCCTTCCCCGTGAACGAACTGATTGGCCGCGTCTTCCACTTCGAGAAGCAGGTCTTTCCGGAGGCCCAGGCGCTTTATTCCAAGCTGGCCGCGGATGGACAGAGCCCCAAGGCGCTGATGATCAGCTGCGCTGATTCGCGCGTTGTCCCCGAACACATCATGCAGGCCCAGCCAGGCGACCTGTTTGTCTGCCGTAACGCAGGCAACATCGTTCCGCCGTTCATGGAGAACATCGGTGGCGTGTCCGCGACCGTCGAGTTCGCCGTGGTAGCGCTGGGCGTGCGCGACATCATCGTGTGCGGCCATTCCGACTGCGGCGCGATGAAGGGCCTGGCCGGTGATCCCGCCAAGCTCGCAGCCATGCCCAACGTCGCGACCTGGCTGCACCACGGCGCGGCTGCACGTCAGGTGGTCGACAGCAGCTATCCCGAACTGGAGAATGGCGAGCGCATCCACGCAATCGCGTTGGAAAACGTCGCCGCCCAGCTGAATCACCTGCGAACCCACCCGGCCGTGGCCGCCGGTATCGCGCGCGGCGAGATCGCGCTGCATGGCTGGTTCATCGAGATCGGCGAGGGCAAGCTGCTCGCGCTCGACGGGGAGTCCGGTCGCTTCCTGCCAATTACCCCGGACCAGCCGCTTCCGGTCGCACTTCCTGCGGCCCAGCGCCGTGCCGCAGCCTTTGCCGAGGCGGCCGAGTGAGCGCCGCAGTTGCTCCCCTGAAGCCCGGCGTGTCGATGCCACGGCTGTCGCTGCTCGGGCGCGACCTGACGGCTTCGATCGTCGTGTTCCTGGTCGCGATGCCCCTGTGCATGGGCATCGCGGTCGCATCCGGCGTCGCGCCGGAAAAGGGCCTGATCACCGGCATCGTCGGTGGCCTGATTGTCGGTTTCATTGCTGGCTCGCCCCTTCAGGTCAGCGGTCCCGCCGCCGGCCTGGCCGTGATCGTGTTTGAGCTGATCCGTGATCAGGGCCTGTCCGCCCTTGGCCCCATCCTGGTCGCGGCCGGGCTGATCCAGGTCATTGCCGGCGTGTTCCGGCTTGGCGGCTGGTTCAAGGCGATCAGCCCGGCGGTGGTCCATGGCATGCTCGCCGGCATCGGCGTGCTGATCGTGGTGGGTCAGTTCCATGTGCTGTTCGACGCCAAGCCGCTGCCAAGCGGGTTGCAGAACCTTGCCGCGATGCCCGGCCGCATGTTCGGCCTGGACATGACCAACGTCGCGGCGGCCGAATGGGCGTTCGTGGTCGGCCTGGTCACCATCGTCGCGATGATCGGGTGGGAAAAGCTGCGTCCTGCCTCGCTCCGGCTCGTGCCCGGCGCGCTGGTGGGTGTGGTCGCGGGCACGCTGCTTGCGGTTGCATTGAGCCTCGACGTGACTCGGGTCGCCGTACCCGCGTCGATTGTCGCGGCGATCAGCGCACCCGACGCCGGTTTCTGGTCGCGGTTCCTGTCGCCCGGCGTGCTCACCAGCGCACTGGCCATCGCCTTCATCGCGAGCGCTGAAACGCTGCTGTCCGCGGCCGCCGTCGACAAGATGCATGACGGCGTCCGTACCGACTACAACAAGGAATTGCGGGCCCAGGGCATCGGCAACCTGTTGTGCGGCTTTGCGGGCGCGCTGCCGATGACGGGGGTGATCGTGCGCAGCTCCGCCAACGTCCAGGCGGGAGCGGCGACGCGTTTGTCCACCATCCTGCATGGCGCCTGGATCCTGGGCTTTGTTGCGCTGCTGCCATGGCTGTTGCGCGCGATCCCGATGGCGGCGCTGGGCGCGATCCTGGTCGTCACCGGCTTCCGCCTGGTCAATCTGGTGCATGTCCGGCACCTGGCGCGCGACCATGGGCTGTTGCCGCCGGTGATCTGGGCCGCAACCCTGATCACGGTTGTCGCGGTGGACCTTTTGACGGGCGTGCTGGTCGGCATCGGACTGTCGCTTCTGGAGCTGGTGCCCCACCTGCACCGCCTGCGTCTGAAGGTGTTCGAGGAAGGCGAGGGCGAAGCGCATCGCGTGTCGTTCACGGGGGCTGCGACTTTTGTTTCCATCCCCAAGCTGTCGGACACACTCGACCGCGTGCCGACAGGCAAGGTGGTCACGCTCGACCTGACGAACGTCCCGGCCGTCGACCACAGCAGTGCGGAACTGCTGCGCGACTGGCTCGGCCGACGCCGTGCTGCTGGCGATCAGGTCGAGGTCACGGGGTCACCGCGATCCCTGGCCTGATCTAGTCATCATCCAGCAATCTTTCGTTACAAACGCGCAACGGACGGGTAACTGTCCGTTGTTAGCGTTTGCAGCATCGGACACGACCGGCCCCGTACGAGCGGCTGGCACCCGGTTGCAGGAGGAGCCTCTTCCTTCCAACGGAGGTTCCGATGAAGCTTTTTCCGATTGCGGCCGTGGCTCTTTGTGCGTTCGCCACTCCAGCTTTTGCGCAAGATACCGCGCCACCCAAGGACGTTACCGTCAGCGGTAGCGTCGGGCTTGTCAGTGACTATCGTTTCCGCGGCGTGTCGCAGACGGATGAGGAGGCCGCAGTTCAGGGCGGCCTGACCATCAGTCACAAGAGCGGCGTGTATGCCGGCGTCTGGGCATCCAACCTTTCCGGCTGGGGTACCTTTGGCGGTGCCAATATGGAGCTCGACCTGATCGGCGGCGTCAAGGTGCCCGTCGGCGACGGTGGGACTCTGGACGTGGGCGTTACTTGGTACACCTATCCCGGCGGCGCGGACAAAACGGACTTCGCGGAGCCCTATGCCAAGCTGTCGGGCACGGTCGGGCCGCTCGGCCTGACCGCCGGTGTCGCCTATGCTCCCAAGCAACAAGCACTGGGTAACTGGTATGCCACGGGTGCCGCGGCAGCATCGGGCGTCTACACCGATCCGGGCGACAAGGAGGACAACCTTTACCTGTGGGGTGATGCCGCCGCGGGAATCCCGGGCACGGGCGCCACGCTAAAGGGGCATATCGGCTATTCGGACGGCAATCCCGGCCTTGGACCAAATGGCACCAGCGTCGCACCGACCGGCAAGTACTGGGACTGGATGCTGGGCGTGGACTACGCGATCAGCGGGACACCGCTGACCGTCGGCGCGGCCTATGTCGACACCGACATCAACCGGCGCGAGTCGGCGTACCTGCTTCCGAACTTCTCCTCCACCAAGGACGGCGGGTCGATCGCGGGGTCGCAGGTCGTGTTCTCGGTATCCGCAGCTTTCTGAGCGCTTTACCCCCGCCGCGCGCGCAATTAGCCTTGGCGGCGGGGGCCAAGGAACATTAAGGGAACGGCGGTGAGCGAATCACCGTCCTTGTTGCTGGCCGTACCCGGCTCGATCTTCCTCCCGTGGTGGATCGCGGCGTAGGTGGGTATGGCTGCGGCTGGTTCCCGGTATCTTGCTGTCATCTTCCCATGGCTGTCAGCCGACCGGCTGCGGCACACCCGTGCCCATTTGTTTGCCGGACGCGCCGATCGCCCGCCGGTCGTTTTTGTGGAGCACGCCGGCCGTGCGGCCCGGGTCGCCGCCATAGACGCCGCAGCAGCGCAGGCGGGTCTTGAGGTCGGCATGATATTCTCGAGCGCGCAGGCACAGGTGCCAGCGCTGGAGTGGTTCCCCCATGATCCCCGTGCCGATCTCGATTGGCTCGATCAGCTCGCCTTGGGCTTTGAGCGGTACACGGCAGAGGTGACGGTTAGTCCGGCCGACGCGCTTGTCCTCCGTTTCCAAGGCTGTCTGGGCGACTTCCCCAGCGAACGCGCGCTTGCCGCCGATGTCGAGAACAGGCTAGCCCGCCGCGGGCTTCACGTCCGCTGTGCCTTTGCAAAGACG
The DNA here is from genome assembly GCF_014199305.1 of Sphingomonas aerophila. GTDB lineage: Bacteria > Pseudomonadota > Alphaproteobacteria > Sphingomonadales > Sphingomonadaceae > Sphingomonas > Sphingomonas aerophila. The sequence continues at coordinate 323,569 of NZ_JACIJK010000001.1, read as the reverse complement.
CCCGAGGCGGCACGCGCCCTGGCCAGATATCCCGGCGCTGCCGCCCCTGACGAGGCCGGCGCGATCCGTCGATTGCCGGTCGCCGCGCTCGACCTGGATGATGAGGAGGCTGGCTTGATGGCCGAGGCGGGACTGAGGACCGTCGGCGATGTCGCAGCACGCCCGCCTGGCGCCATCAGTTCGCAGTTCGGGCCGCATGTTACAGAGGCCGTTCGTCGCCTGATGGCGACTGTTTCCTCCCCGCGTCCAGTCGCGCCGCCGCCGCTTCGAGTGGAACGGCGAAGCACGCCACCATTGACGCGCGCCGATGAGCTTGCCCCGGTAGTGACGGACCTGATGGCCGAGGCCCGCATGTTGCTTGAGAGCAGGCGGCAGGTGCCCCGGCGCTGGCAGCTCACGCTGTTCCGGGGCGACGGATATGCCCGGCAAAGCCGCATCGACGGCGGGGCAGCCGCGGCGATCGCGGGCAGGCTGCTGGCCGGTCACGACGGGGTTTGCGGGCCGGCTGACGAAGAACTCGGCTATGACCTGATCCGCCTGGATGCGTTGTTGGTCGAGCCGATCGGGGAAGGTGAGCTGTACGCGGCGGAGATGGCGCCGCAGGCCGACCCTGCCTTACCGCGCAAGAGCGGCACGGGCCGACGTGCAAGCGCGGAGCCGTCCCAGCTAACGCTGTTCGCCCCGACCGAGCCGCCGGTTGCGCCCCCACCGGCCTGCCCAGGCAACATGGCCGAGCGGCCGATACACCTGTTCGATCCGCCCCAACGGCTGGATGCGGTGGTGGCAGGTGAGGCCGCCGGCACGCCCACCAGCTTTCGCTGGCGTCGCCGGTATCACGAGGTGGCCCGTGCCGACGGGCCAGAGCAGGTCGCGGACGAGCGCGCCCGTCGCGGCCTGACTCCGCGCGCACGCGACTACTATCGGTTGCAGGACCGGCGGGGGCGGCGGTTCTGGATCTTTCGACAGGTCGGCGAGGACGAACGATTGCAATGGTTCGTCCATGGGCTGTTCGCCTGATCGCCGGACGGAGCGCCTCGCACGAAACCGCTTGGCGCTGCGCAGCGACGCCCCCACATAGCCAGCAACTGACAGGAGCTCATGAGTTGGCCACGCTAGGCATGTCCCCCGCCGAAAAGACCGCCGTGGACGTATTCCGTCGCGACGTCGTCGAACCGTCCATGACCAAGCTGGTCATTATCGATTTCTGGGCCGAATGGTGCGGGCCATGCAAGGCGTTGAGCCCGGTGCTGGAGAAGGTCGCCGCTGCCTATGCCGACAAGGGCGTGGTGCTGGCCAAGATCGACACCGACAAGAACCAGTTCATCGCAAGCCAGTTTCAGATTCGCTCGATACCGACCGTGTACGCGATGTTTGGTGGCCAGTTGGTCGCCGACATGACGCAGGCACGTACCGAATCGCAGCTGCGCACCATCCTGGACCAGTTGATCCGGCAGTTGCCGCTCCAATCGGAAGCGGCGGACGCGGACGCCGAGATCGAGCCGCTGATCGCGATGGCGGAGCAGGTGCTGGATGAGGGCGATGCCGCTCGCGCCCTGTCGATCTACGACCAGCTGGCGGAGATGGCGCCGGAAAACCCCGCCGTGGTCGGCGGGCGGCTGCGTGCGATGGTTGCGGCGGGCGAGCATGACGCGGCAGAGGAATTGATCGCGACGCTGACGCCCGAACTGGCCAAGGATGCCGGCGTACAGCGTGCACAGGCGGCACTGGCGCTCGCCCGGAGTGCGCAGCCCGTCGACGACCTTGCTGGCCTTGCCGCCCAGGTTGCAGCGAACCCGGACGATCATCAGGCGCGGTTTGAACTGGCCAATGGCCAGATGGCGGCAGGTGACCGCGACGGAGCGGCCGACAACCTGCTCGCCATAATTGCGGCCGATCGCGAATGGAACAACGGCGGCGCGCGCGCGCAGCTGCTCAAGCTGTTCGAGGTGGTCGGCCTGATGGACCCATGGGTTGCCGCGCAACGACGCCGCCTTTCGGCCGTTCTGTTCGGATGACCGACACGACCCGCCTGTCGATCTTTCCCTTGCCGGGCGCCCTGTTGTTTCCGGGGCTGTTCCTGCCACTTCACATCTTTGAGCCGCGCTACCGGGCCATGGTGTCTGATTCGATGGCGCGGGATCGGCGGATCGGGATGATCCAGCCGCGCGAGGATGGCGAAAAACCGGCGTTGTACGATGTCGGCTGTGTCGGACGCATCGCCGAGGTCGAGGCGATGGAGGACGGGCGCTACAATCTGGTGCTCGAGGGCCTGTCGCTTTTCCGCTTGCGGCGCGAGCTCGACGTCACGACGCCATTTCGCCAGATCGAAGCCGAGCTGATCGCGAGCCCTGCTGACGAAACGCTGCCGCTTGCCCATCGGTCATCGTTGGAGCTGGAGTCGCGCCGGTTCGCGGACGCCCATGGATATGCGGTCGATTGGGACGCGGTATCGCGGCTGGATGACGAGAACCTGGTCAACGGCATCGCCCAGATCGCGCCGTTCGATATCGCGGCGAAGCAGGCGTTGCTGGAAGCGCCCGGCATCGAGGCGCGTGCGGACCTGCTGGTGCAACTCATGCACTTTTTCGGCCGGCACGACGGCGAGGACAGGGTAACGCTGCAATGACGCGACGGCGGGGACGGCGCCACGGGGCAGCGATGGCGGTCTTCTTTTTCGCGAACCTGTTCGAACCGCGCAAGGCAGCGGCGATCGAGAACCTCGATACCGCAAACCGCATCGGGCCGGAGGCCGAGCGGCGGCGTGCGACGGCTGCGGAGCCTCCGGAGCCGCGGGCGTGACGACAACCCTGGATCCCTGGCTGCTGGAGCGACTGGTCTGTCCAGTCACCCGCCAGCCGCTGCGCCATGACAAGGAAGCGGGCGAGCTGGTGTCGGAAGCGGCAGGGCTCGCCTATCCGATACGCGACGGCGTGCCGGTGATGCTGGTCGAGGAAGCACGCCCGCTCGCCGGTTAGGCGAGCGACCCTTCCAGCAATCGCGGTAGCGACCCTGTTTCGCCGCGAGCCTCTGCCATGAACCGGTTCTTGAGCGGGGGCAGCGCGTTGACCGCGGAGATGCCGAAGCGGCGCACCGCGCTCGGCAGGCGCCCGGGGATGCCGAACAAACGGGTCAGCGTGTCGGTGGCGAAAGCGACGGCGAAGGTGTCGAGACTGCGCCAGCGGCCATAACGTTCCAGCAGGGCCGCGTCGCCGAGGTCCAGCCCAAGCCGCTTGCCGTCGACCAGCACCTCCACCAGTGCGGCGACGTCGCGGAACCCAAGGTTCAGCCCTTGCCCGGCGATCGGGTGAATGCCGTGCCCGGCGTCACCCACCAGCACGAGCCGCTCTGCGGTCAATCGCGCGGCGTGATGGAATCCCAGCAGATAGCTTGCCCGCGGGCTGGGCGCGGAGAGGGGCCCCAGGAAGCCACCCATGCGCTTCTCCGCTTCGTGCAGAAAACCACGATCACCAAGCTTCATCAGCCCAGCGGCTTCGGCACTCGCGACCGTCCAGACGATGGCCGACCGGTGGCCGATCTCGTCATCGGGCAACGGCAGGAGGGCGAAGGGCCCGGCAGGGTAAAAGATCTCGCATGCCGTGTTGTCGTGCGGCCGGACATGGTGGAACGCGCCGATCGTCGCGGCGTGATCGTACCGCCATTGCGCAACGGTGATCCCGGCCGCCTGACGGGTCGGGGAGTTCCGGCCCTCGGCCGCCACAAGAAGCGGGGCACGCACGACCTCGCCCGAGTCGAGCGTCACGGCGACCCCGGCGGGGCCACGATCGACCTCGACCGCCCGGGTGCGCATCCGCAGGTCGATGTTCGCCGCGCCATTGACTGCTTCGAACAAGGCGGTCCGCAGCCGCTTGTTCTCATACATCACGCCAAGCGCACCGGTGTCGGGGTCGGGCACGAAGTCGAGCCGGCCAGGCTCCAGGCCATCGGACACCCGAATCCGCTCGATCGGGCAGCCATGGCCGGCAAGGGCCGTGCCCAGCCCGATCGCGTCCAGCATGCGCCCGCTGGCGCTCGCCACGGCCGAAGCGCGTCCGTCAAAGCCCGGCGCCAGCGTCACCGCGGGGTCGGCCGGATCGATCACCGTTGCCGATAGCCCATGCGCATCGAGGGCCAGCGCCAGCGTGGCCCCGACCAGGCCGCCGCCCAGAATGATCACGTCGTTGGTTGTCATGACGCTCCGTCTACCCCTCCCGCCGCGCTCTGCCAACGCCGCCACCTTGACGCCGGACCAGCCGGGCGCGATGATTTTCGCTAGTTTTCCACAAGCATCGGGATTTTGGACACATGGCGAGCCGCGCGCAGCCAGCGCTCTGGCGCGAAACGGTCAAGGCGGGGGCGGTGCGCTCCGGCGCGCTCGCGCTGTCGGTCGCGATCTTTGCACTGACCTTGTTCCTCGTGATTGCCCTGGCCAGCTACCGAGCGAGCGATCCTGCGCTCAACACCGCGGCAGGCGACGTGATCGGCAATCTTGCCGGCGCGCCGGGAGCGTGGATTGCCGACGTGCTGCTGATGTTGTTCGGCCCTGCCGTTGCTCTGATTCTGCCGATCGGCCCGATCGTGGGCCTGCGGTTGTGGCGGGACCAGCCGGTCGGCCGTTGGGCGCGCATGTTGCGCGGCGCAACTCTGGGCGTGGCGCTGATGGCGATCGCACTGTCGTTCGTTTCCGATGCGGCCGTGCTGGCATTGCCAGCGGGCTGGGGCGGCGTGGTCGGGATCGCCGCGGCCGATCTGGCCCATTGGGCGCTGTCCTTCACCGGCCAGCCCGTGGCAGAGCTGTGGGGCGGGCGCTTGCTCGGCCTGATCGCCGGCGTCGCGGGCGTGATCGTGTGGGCGCGCCATCTGGAACTGGAAGTGCGTACGCCAAGCTTCCGCCGCAGAGCCGCGGGCGAAAGCCCTGCCCCGATCGACGACCGCGACGAGCCCCTGACGCTGGTGCGCCAGCCGATCGAGGCGGCCCCGCGCCCCGTGGCAGAGCCCGATCCGCGTCCGGCCCCGGTCATCGCCGATCGTCAGGTCGCGCCCTCCGCCGCCAAGCCCAAGCAGCAGGGCAAGCTGGACCTGCGCGACACCTACAAGTTGCCGACGCTGGACCTGCTGACCGCCGCGCCGCCCGCGCCCAAGGCCGCGATCGACAAGGCATCGCTGGAGCGCAACGCCCGCTTGCTCGAAAGCGTGTTGGATGATTTCAAGGTACAGGGCGCGATCACGGAGGTTCGCCCCGGCCCGGTCGTTACGATGTACGAATTGGAACCAGCCCCCGGCATCAAGGCGAGCCGTGTTGTGGCCCTGGCCGACGATATTGCCCGCAACATGAGCGCCGTTTCCGCTCGTGTTGCCGTCATTCCCGGACGCAACGTGATCGGCATCGAACTGCCCAACGCCAAGCGCGAAGCGGTGTCGCTTCACGAGCTGGTCGGCTCGCAAAGCTTTGAGGATCAGTCCGCCGCGCTACCGCTGATCCTGGGCAAGAACATCGCGGGTGACCCGGTGATCACCGACCTGGCGCCGATGCCGCACCTGTTGGTCGCGGGTACCACCGGTTCGGGTAAGTCGGTGGGCCTGAACTGCATGATCCTGAGCCTGCTCTACCGGCTGACGCCGGACCAGTGCCGGTTGATCATGATCGATCCCAAGATGCTCGAACTGAGCATGTACGACGATATTCCCCACCTCCTCTCTCCCGTCGTGACGGATCCGGCCAAGGCGGTCCGCGCGCTGAAATGGGCGGTGGAGCAGATGGAGGACCGCTACCGGCAGATGTCGTCGGTGGGCGTCCGCAGCCTTGCCGGATTCAATGAGAAGGTGCGCGCCGCCAAGACCAAGGGGCAGCCGCTCGGCCGTCGCGTTCAGACCGGCTACAATCCCGAGACGGGCAGCCCGATCTACGAGACGGAGCAGCTCGAGTACGACGTGCTGCCGCAAATCGTGGTCATCGTCGACGAGCTCGCGGACCTGATGATGACCGCCGGCAAGGAAGTCGAGTTCCTGATCCAGCGGCTGGCGCAGAAGGCGCGTGCGGCGGGCATCCACCTGATCATGGCAACCCAGCGTCCGTCGGTGGACGTCATCACCGGCGTCATCAAGGCAAACCTGCCGACCCGCATCTCCTTCCACGTCACCTCCAAGATCGATTCTCGCACGATCCTGGGAGAGCAGGGGGCGGAACAGCTGCTGGGTCGCGGTGACATGCTCTACATGCCGGGCGGCAAGGGAATCGTGCGCGTTCACGGCCCCTTCGTCTCCGACGACGACGTGCGCGCGGTGGCGGATTACTGGCGGTCGCAAGGCACCCCCGAATATATCAGCTCGGTGACCGAGGAGCCGGAGGAAAGCTTCGAACTGGAAGGCGCGCCGACCGGCGAGGACACGGCGGAAGACCAACAATATCGCGCCGCGATCCAGCTCGTCTGCGAAAGCCGCAAGGCATCCACCAGCTGGCTGCAGCGTCAGTTGCGGATCGGCTACAACTCCGCAGCCCGCATGATCGAGCGGATGGAGAAGGATGGAGTCGTGGGCCGGCCGGACCATGTCGGACGCCGCGAAGTGCTGCGCGACGCAGAAGGACACGCGATCTGAGGGCGCAGCGGATGCGCAACGCGGGATCCCTAATGCACGCCTGAGCGTAGGGCGGGGCAGTTCACCATCCGTTCAACCCCGTTCAGCCAGCGAGTGGCCGATGATTTGTACTGTTCTTTCCATTGCCGCAGTGGCCGTCGCGGCGCCGGTCGCGGCCCAGTCCCAGGGTGACCTGCAGCTCGTCCAGCGTCACCTGCAGGGGCTGACGACGATGACGGCCACCTTCAGCCAGACCGATCGCGCGGGCAAGACGCTGACCGGAACGCTGTCGCTCAAGCGACCCGGGAAGGTGCGCTTCCAATATGAAAAGAGCGTACCGATCCTGATCGTGGCCGATGGCGGGGCACTGACCTTTATCGATTATTCGGTACGGCAGGTGCAGCGCTGGCCAATCAAGGAGTCGCCGCTAGGGGTGCTGCTCGATCCGACGCGCGACATCACGAAGTTCGCGACGCTGACGCCGGGCGTAGACCCCCGACTGGTCTCGATCGAAGCACGCGATCCGCGCCATCCTGAATATGGCCGGATCACGCTTGTATTCGCCCGCAACGGCAGCGGGCCGGCGGGGTTGACGCTGCAAGGTTGGGTCATGCTCGATAGCCAGAATAACCGCACCACCATCCGCTTCTCCGATCAGCGATATGGCGGTCCGATTAGCGACGACACGTTCCGCTGGAACGACCCGCGGAGGCCTGGCGGGCGCCGCTAGCCCCTTACCTGACAATCGGTTAATGTGAGGGACAGGTTTTCTGCCCTATAGGCACGGGTGCGGAGGGCGTGGCGTTCCGGGATTTTCCCCCTGTTGCCCGGACCTGTCTACCCTCCCCCCTGCGTGACGAACGCTAGGTCGGCCCTCGCTCCACGCCCCCGGAGCGGGGGCCTTTCCTTGTCTGCTTCCATCGACGTCGTCGATAGTGACGAAGCGGCGCGGGCACCTTACATCGCGCCCCGTGAAGATCGTGTCCTGGAACATCAACTCCGTGCGGTTCCGCATCGAGATCGTCGAACAATTCCTTCGTGAGCACGAGCCGGATGTGCTGTGCCTGCAGGAAACCAAGGTCATCGACGCCGACTTTCCCGCGGATGCGTTCCGGCGGCTCGGCTACAAGCACATCATCCTTCACGGGCAGCGGATGCATCACGGGGTGGCGATCATCAGCCGGGTGCCCGTGGTGGAGGATGACCGGCTCGATTGGCAGGCCAACAAGGAGGCGCGCCATGTCGGGATCCGACTGCCCAACGGTGTGCGGCTGGAGAATGTCTACGTGCCCGCCGGCGGTGACGTGCCCGATCGCACGGTGAACCCGAAATTCGGGCAGAAGCTCGACTTCATCGACCGCATGATCCGCTGGTCCGAGGGCCTGGAGTGCCCGACGCTGCTGGTCGGCGACTTCAACATCGCGCCGCTCGAAGCGGACGTATGGAGCCACAAGCAGCTTCTCGATGTCGTCAGCCACACGCCGATCGAGGTTGATGCACTCTCGCGGCTGCAGTCATCGAACAGCTGGGTCGACCTGGGGCGGCACTTCCGCCCCGCACCCGAGCGTTTGTTCACCTGGTGGAGCTATCGGGCCAAGGACTGGGCCGCTTCCGACCGGGGGCGGCGCCTGGACCATATGTGGGGCACGGCCGAGGTCGCCGCACGGGCAACGGCGCACCATATATTTGAGGATTGCCGGTCCTGGCTGAAGCCGTCCGATCATATCCCGATCATGACCGAGTTCGATTGGTGAGCGCCCGGGACGCGGCGCGGGCGATTGACGCGGTGCGACGCGGCTGGCCGATCGCAATCGGCGACCTGACGCTGCTGGCTGTCGAGACGGCGGACGACGAACGCCTCCTCGCCTTCGACCCCGACGGACGCGGGGACGTGCTGGTGTCCGCAGGCCGGGCCGATACCCTGCGCCTGACCAACCAGCTCGCCGCCGCCAATCCCGATGCGCCGGTACTTGTCGAGCGAGCACCCTGGATCGACCTGGCCGGTGCTGTTGCGCTTGCCGATCCGCAGCTCGACCTGGCTACCCCCATGAAGGGCCCGTTCCGCGCGGTTAGGTTCGACAATCCGGGTGAGGCGGCGGCTGCGCTGAAGCTGGCGCGAATCGCGGGGCTGTTGCCCGCCTTCTTCACGGGCGGCGTCGGTGCGGTTGTCCAGATCAGCCCCGCTGACATCGACGCGCATGAGGACCCGACCCGCCTTCGCCTGGCCACCCGCGCGCGGTTGCCGGTCGAGGGGGCGGAGGATGCGGAGATCGCCGCCTTCCGCTCGCCCGACGGCGCGGACGAGCATGTGGCGCTGCTGATCGGTCAGCCCAACGGGCAGCCGCCGCTGGTGCGGTTGCACTCGGAATGCCTGACCGGCGACGTGCTCGGCAGTCTCAAGTGCGACTGCGGCCCTCAGCTTCAGGCCGCGATCCGCGCCATTCAGGCGTCTGGCTGGGGCATCCTGCTATACCTGCGGCAGGAAGGGCGCGGGATCGGGCTGGTGAACAAGCTGCGCGCCTATGCGCTGCAGGACCAGGGTTTCGATACGGTCGATGCGAATACCCGCCTGGGTTTCGCGGTGGATGCACGCGACTTCGGCGTGGCAGCGCAGATGCTCCGCCTGCTTGGCCAGACTCATGTCCGCTTGCTGACCAATAATCCGGCCAAGGTCACCGGCCTGGAAGCTGCGGGGGTCACGGTGGTGGAGCGGGTTCCGCACCTCCTGCCCGCCAATCCGCACAACGAGCGCTATCTCGCGACCAAGCGCGACCGTACCGGACATCAGTTCTGAGCCGGCGCCTGTGCGTCGTGTTCGGGGCAGCGGTTCGCCCGGACGGGAGCGCCAGCCCGACGCTGGCGCGCCGTGTCGGTTACGCAGCCGCCCTGGCGGAGCGTGATCCGGCGATCGACCTGTTCTGCTCGGGCGGGGTCGGCCGCTACCCGCCAGCGGAGGCGGAAGTGATGGGGCGGATGCTGTCCCATGCGGTCGCGGCGGATCGGGTGATCCTGGACACAGCCAGCCGAGACACGCTGGAAACGGTACGCCGGGCTGCGGCCCTGGTCCGCCGCGCAGGCTATGCCGAGTGTTTCGCGTGCACGGACCCTTATCATCAGCCGCGGGTGCGCATGTTGTTCGCGCTGTACGGCATCCGTTGCCGTCCCGTAGCCTTCCCCAAGCGCGGCTCGCGCAGGCTTCGGCGGCGGATGCGGCTGCGGGAGGCAGCGGCGATCCCCTATGACCTTTTCGCCGGTCTGGGCGCACGCTGGCGCGACTGGCGTCGACCGAGCTAGGCTGACCCCATGGCAATCTGCGAACTTGGCCGCTTCTCCCGCAACGAGGCCCACATGATCGTCGGCCTGCTCGAGAGTGAGGGCATTCCCGCCGTCGCGTTCGACGCGTCAACGTCGATCGCGGAAGGATCGTGGTTGCTGATCCCCGTGCGGGTCATGGTGGACGAGGACGACGTCGAGGACGCCCGTCGATTGCTGGCGGACCTGCCCAACAAATAGGCAGCACCGCCCGATTGCCCGAAAAAGAACCTGATCCTCCCACCCGATCGGCCCACCATTGCGCTTGCGCAACAGCGTCGGCGCACCTGGCACGGCTGTTGCGATGTGAGTTGCTGGTAGTCGCAAAAGGGGGACAGGGGTGAAGCTGGTCATCGCGATCATCAAGCCGTTCAAGCTCGACGAGGTCCGCGAAGCGCTGACCTCGCTTGGCGTGGCAGGGATGACGGTCACCGAGGTCAAGGGGTTCGGCCGTCAAAAGGGCCAGACCGAGATCTATCGGGGGGCCGAGTACAGCACCAACATGGTGCCCAAGATCAAGATCGAGGTGGTGTGCGCCACTGCACTGGCCGACCGGGTGGTCGAAGCCGTGCAGCAGTCCGCCAACACCGGCGCGATCGGCGACGGCAAGATCTTCGTCCTTGATGTCGGCCAGGCCGTGCGCATCCGCACCGGCGAAACCGACGACAGCGCACTCTGAGGGGGGTGAACCGAATGAAGCAAGCAATTCGAATTGCCGGGGCCGTCGCGGTGGGAGTGGGCCTGGCCTGGGCAGCGCCCGTTCTGGCGCAGGCCGCACCACTCCAGTCACCGCCCGCCGCACCGACCGCCGTCGTCAACAAGGGCGACACGGCATGGATGATGACGTCCACCCTGCTGGTGCTGATGATGATCCTGCCCGGCCTGGCGCTATTCTATGGCGGCCTCACCCGCACGAAGAACATGCTGTCCACCATGACGCAGATCGGCGCGGTCGCGTGTCTCGCGATGCTGATCTGGGTAATGTACGGCTATAGCCTGGCGTTTGGACCCGACGTCACCAGCGGCTTCCTGTCCAATTTCGTGTCCAGCTTCGACAAGGCGTTCCTGTCGGGCGTGACTTCGGCCAGCCAGTCGGCGACGTTCACGGCCGGGGTCGAGATACCCGAATATGTGTTCATCTGCTTCCAGATGACCTTTGCCGCCATCACGGTGGCGCTGGTCCTGGGCTCGGTCGTCGAGCGGATGAAGTTCTCGGCCGTGATGGCATTCGCCGCGGTGTGGCTGACCATCGTCTATTTCCCGATCGCGCACATGGTGTGGGCATCGTCTGGCCTGCTCTTCAAGGCGGGCGCGCTCGATTTCGCGGGCGGCACGGTGGTGCACATCAACGCGGGCGTGTCCGCGCTGGTGGCCAGCCTGATGCTCGGCAAGCGCATCGGCTATCCGACGACCCCCATGCCCCCGCATTCGCTGACGCTGACCGGGGTTGGCACCGGCCTGCTCTGGGTGGGCTGGTTCGGCTTCAACGCGGGCTCCGCGCTGGAAGCGAACGGGTCTGCCGGTCTTGCCATGATCAACACCTTTGTTGCGACCGCCAGCGCCGCCTTGTTCTGGATGCTGGCCGAGCGGGTGCGTGGCCACAAGGGTTCGGCACTCGGCTTCTGCTCGGGCATCGTCGCGGGGCTGGTCGCGGTGACCCCGGCGGCCGGCAATTCCGGGCCGTTCGGCGCCATCGTGCTGGGCGCGATCGCGTCCATCGTCTGCTTCTTCGCCGTGTCGGTGCTGAAGCCGCGGCTTGGCTATGACGATGCGCTGGACGCCTTTGGTGTGCATGGCATCGGCGGCATGATCGGCGCCCTCGGCACCGGCATCGTCTACGCGCCCTCGCTCGGCGGGCCGGGCGCTGCCGACTACGCGATGGGCGCCAAGCTGCTGGTCCAGTTCGAGGCAGTCATCACGACGATTATCTGGGCCTCGATCGGCACCGTGATCGCGATTGCGATCGCCAAGGCAGTCACCGGCCTGCGCGTCACCCCCGAAGTCGAGACCGAAGGCCTCGACATCGGCGAGCATGGGGAGCGCGCCTACAACATCTGATCCTATTGGCCGGCGGGGTCCGCCCCGCCTGCCCCACCTTGTTCCTCCTGCGGACACACCTGGCCCGGCATGGCAACATGTCGGGCCGCTTTTATGTCAGGCAACCAGGGCCGCGACGGTTCCGACCAGCGACAAGGCCAGAAGAGCGCCCAAACGAAGCACGGTCATCCACCATACCGCCCTGTTTTCATGACGCGTGCCCATGCGGGTGGCCATCCAGACCTCCCCGTCGCGCCATGCCCCGCGCAGCATCCACAGCAGGATAGCGTCGGCGACGAGGAACGGGATTACCAGCGGGTCCATAGCATCTCCGGACCGCAACGATGCCGCGAACGCCTGTTTGCGCCCGCGCGCCTCAATGACGCCACGCGATCCCTTCTGGGGCGAGCCGGCGTACGTCGAGGGCGTCAACTCCTGCCACGAAAACGGTGCCGACCTCGCGGGCGCCGGTTTCTACCAGCACGCCGCCGGGCCCGGCTCTCAAGGCACTCCAGCGCACCTCGCTGACAGCCAGCCGCGTACCGCGCCGCCGCACTGCTGCAACCCGGCCGTCCTCTCCCACCGCCAGCGCGCCACGGCCATCAGCACCGACCACCGCACCGCGGGTGCGAAAGTTAGGCAAAGCGGCATCAGCGGCCGCCGCCGCGGACTCCGGGTCCTCGATCCGTGCCCGTGTCCCCCGCTTGACCCACCATATGCCGGCAGTGGCCAGAAGCAGAACCGCCACGATCGCGGCGGCGGCCACTGCAACGGTCATTTGGAGTCCGAGGCCCCTGCCGCGAGCGCGTCCAGCGTCGGTCGGATGGCAGACAGGTCATAACCCGCCTGTCCTGCCTGTGCCTGAAGCACTTCCGGATTACGGCCCGCCTTTGCCGCGGCAAGCGCCCACAGGTTGCAGCTACGCGTCCCGGAGCGACAATAGGCGAGCACCGGCCCGTCCGCAGCCACCAGCGCCGCCGCCATGGCGTCAACCTGAGGGTGGCTGAACCCTGCGCCAGTCACGGGGATCTCGTGATAGGCGAGCCCGGCCGCCTGGGCGGCAGCGCGGATCGTCTCGCCTGAGGGCTGGCCCGCCTCCTCGCCGTCCGGCCGGTTGTTGATCACGGCGACAAACCCGGCATCGCGAACAGCGGCCATGTCGTCGGGCGTGATTTGCGGCGCAACGGCGACGCTTTCGTTAAGGGGGCGCAAACTCAGCATGTCGTCATGATAGACCAGTCTGCCGATGGATTGAACCACCACCGTATGCGTCCCACATCGCGCCGCGACAAAGGGAGCAGCGCACATGAAAGCGAACGGCAACACCATCCTGATCACGGGCGGCGGATCGGGGATAGGCGAGGCGCTGGCGCAGCGCTTTCACGATGCCGGCAACACGGTGGTGATTGCGGGGCGGCGGCGCGAGGCGCTGGAACGCGCTGCGGCCGGCCGGGAAAATCTTCACGTCATCGAACTGGACGTAACTGACGCCGACGCGATCGAGCAATTCGCCCGGGAGGTGATCGAGCAGCATCCGTCGATCAATGTGTTGATCAACAATGCAGGGATCATGCGGTTCGAGGCGCTCGACACCCGCCGGGACCTGAAGGACGCGGAAGAAACGATCGTCACCAACCTGCTGGGGCCGATCCGATTGACCAACGCATTGGTTGAGCACCTGGCCGGCCGACCTGGCGCGGCGATCGTCAACGTCACCTCTGGCCTGGCCTTTGTGCCGCTGGTCGCGACACCGACCTACTCCGCGACAAAGGCTGCGATCCACAGCTACACCGTTTCACTACGTGACGCGCTGAAAGGCCGGGTGGAGGTCATCGAGCTAGCGCCGCCAGCCGTCCAGACCAATTTGACGCCAGGGCAGTCCAATCGTCCGGGATACCAGCCGTTGAACGAGTTCGCGGATGAGGTCCTCGCCCTGTTCGGCCAACAGCCAACCCCACCCGAGCTCCTGGTCGAGCGCGTGAAGTTCCTTCGTAACGCGGAGGCTGAGGGCCGTTTCGACCAGACATTGACGACGCTCAACGAGAACGCCCGCAAGGCGCGCGAAGCCCAGCCCGACTAGGCGAGAAGCCGAGCCGCTTCGGCGAAATCATGCGCGATGTCGTCGACTCCGAGGCTTCGGAGTCGATCGGCATGGCCGATCCCGCAATGGCTGCCAGCGCACAGACCGATTACATGCCCGCCCGACGCAACAGCGCCGGTCGCGCCAACCGGTGAATCTTCCAGGATTGCGGAGCGGCCGATGTCGACGCCGAGCATCCTGGCGGCGTGGAGGTAGAGATCGGGTGCCGGCTTCCCGCGCTCGACATGCTCTTTGCCCGAATAGATGTGCTCACCAAACGCGTCGGACAGCCCGATATGGTCGAGGTGTCGCCGGATCCAGGCCGTGCTGCTGGACGACACGATGGCACGAGGGAGCAGTTTCGGTAGGGACCGAACGAATTCCACCGCCCCGGTGACCTCGTCCACCCCGGCCTCGAGCACACGGCGGTTTTCGACCTCGCGGTCGCGATGGAACTCAGGCGGCAGTGGGCGGCCAATCCTCCGCTCAATCGCGGAAAGGAAGTCCGGGCCGGCCAGTCCCATGAAATGAGCCATAGACTCCTCCACCGTCGTTGGATGGCCGGCCGCTGTCAGCCACTCCGCGATGTGCCGGTTGCCGCTCGCCTCACTTTCGATGAGCACGCCATCGAAGTCGAACAACAGTGCATCGAAACGCACAGAAATGGTTTCGCTCATTACGTGCGCTCTCCGAACAGCGCGCTGCCGACACGGACATGGGTGGCGCCGAGCATCGCCGCTGTCTCGAAATCGTCGGACATTCCCATGCTGAGGCCATGAAGGCCATGATCGCGCGCCAGCTTCGCCAGCAGCGCAAAATAGGGGGCAGCCTCGACGCCTGCCGGTGGGACTGCCATTAATCCAGCGACGGGCAGCACCGCTGTCGCCAGGGTGAGAAGTTCAGGCAGTTCGGCCACCGGGCATCCTCCCTTTTGCGGCTCGTCGCCGATGTTTACCTGGATGAAGCAAGCGGGCCGTCGACCGCTCGCGTCCATGTTCCGGGCGAGTGCAGTGACCAGTGAGGCGCGATCGACCGAGTGTATGGCGTCAAACATCGCCACCGCGTCAGCGGCCTTGTTCGACTGCAGCTGGCCGATCAGGTGCAGTTCAATATCAGGGCGCCCGTCCCGCAGCGCCGGCCACTTCGCCTGCACTTCTTGGACACGGTTCTCGCCAAAGATGCGCTGGCCGGCATCGATCAGCGGCTGGATCGCGCCTGCATCGTGAGTCTTGGATACCGCGATCAGGGAAGCAGAGCCGGCGGGCCGGCCAGCGAGAGCGGCAGCGCGGTCAAGCCGGGTACGCACCTCGGCCAGGCGAATGGCGGATGTAGTCATGCGCGCGCTATAGGGACGGTCGTGACGCCCCGTAACCCCGTGTCGCCGCTGCCGCGGACCTGGTTGATGACCGACGAGCGAGTAGGTGACGCGCTGTGGACAGCCTTGCGCCGCTTGCCACCCGGATCGGGGGTGGTCGTGCGGCACCACAGGACGCCCGCTTGTCAGCGGCGATTGCTGATCCGCCAGATTCGCCGGATAGCTGTTGCCCGACGATTGGTGATGGTCGTCGCGGGTGGCGCCGTCGGGGCAGGGACTCATGGCGTCGGGGGCGGTGTGGGCCAGCTCAGGACCTGGGCCGCGCACGATCGACGTCAGGCGATTGCCGGAATTCGAGTTGGGGCGAAAATACTGTTCGTGTCGCCGCTGTTCCCGACGCGTTCGCATCCGGGCGCACCCGCACTAGGCCCGGCAAAGGCGGCGAGGATCACCGCAGGCCTTCCGGTCGCGGCGATTGCGCTGGGTGGCATGACCGCACGCCGGTTCATCCGCGCGCGGCATTGGGGATTTTCGGGCTGGGCGGCGATCGACGCGCTAAGCCGCTGACCCGGATCAGAACCGGAAGGCAGTGCCCAGGTAGACAGCCTGGCTGTCACGCCGATCGGCCTCCAGGCGCGATAAGCGCTCACGATCGCTGCGATAACGGACGCCCGCCGTTACATCGAGGTTGCGGGTCAGCTTGTAGGAGCCGCCCACATCAAGCGAGTAGCTCGGCGCGGCCTCAACCAGTTGCGGCGCGTTGGCGAGCGGTCGATCAGCCGCCGCCTTCACCCGGCCGGTGAACCTGTTGAGCGAATAGCTGACCGCGACGTCCGCTGCTTCGCGGCTGCCAGGTCGGCTGGCCATATCGACGCGGCCGACCTCACCCGCCACCGCAAGGCTCTTCCAACCGAGTGCAACGCCCATGTTGTATGCAATCGGTGCCAGCGTCGTGCCCTGGTCGGCGGTGGCGATCGCCACGCCGCGAGCCGGATCAACAGCACGGCTGGAGCGAGCGCGAACGGCAACCGTGACCTTGGGGCTGATCGCGCGCGTTTCAGCCGGCGTGAAGCGGAATGATCCCGTGTCGAGGCCGCCACGGGCAAACATCGCTGCGAGTCTCGGATCACCAGCAACGGGCGTGAAACCCAGCATCGACACAGGCGGAGCAACATGCCGCGCAGGCGTCGCGTTGCGAGAGGGCGTCGCCCCGAGCGCGCCAGGCAGGGCAAGAGCGGCAGCGGCGACAAGCACCCCACCAGCAACCCCTGTCAGCATCCGCCCTTTACGCATGTCACCTCTGTCCGCCGGCCATCGCGCCGGTTCTTATTAAGCTGCGCCTAACATGATTCGCTCCGTTGGAAATACCATGGTGGTACAATATTGCTGAGGTGTTGCACGCAACCCACAGCTGCCGCGGGATTGCCGGGGCGTAGGCACGGCTGTAGAGCGGGTGGTGGCCCCTTTTAACGCCAGGAAGCGCCTGATGATGCCCCGTTCGCGTATTGCCGTTCTTCTTCTCGCCGCTGTGGCGCTGCCCCTTGCAGGATGCAGCAAGGGTGGGGAGCGGCCCAAGGCGGATCTCGCCGCATCCAAGGTGACCACGATCGGCGTCAACGCCTATCTGTGGCGGGCCAGCCTCGACACCCTGTCGTTCATGCCGTTGGTGCAGACCGACTCCAATGGCGGCGTGATCGTCACCGATTGGTACGTCAATCCGCAGGTTCCGACCGAGCGCATGAAGGTAACCGTCTCGATCCTCGATCAAGACTTGCGCGCTGACGCGGTCCGCGTGGCGGCTCTGCGTGAGGTCAGCCAAGGCGGCCAGTGGGTTGCCGCCCCTGTACGGGCGGCAACCGTGCAGAAGCTTGAGGACATCATCCTGACGCGCGCCCGCGACCTGAGGCGTGCGGCGATCGCGGGCTGATCCGTCGATGACCCCTTCGCGCGGGGACGCACCCGCTCGGCCATCGCGCTTCAACGCGCTCAAGGCAGATGCCGCCTGGCAGGCGACCTGGGACGAGCGCGGCACCTTTGTCGCGCGCCAGGACGGTGGCAACAAGCCGAAGACCTTTGTGCTCGAGATGTTTCCCTATCCATCGGGGCGCATCCACATGGGGCACGTCCGCAACTACACCATGGGCGACGTGCTCGCGCGGTATCGGCGGATGACCGGGCACGACGTGCTTCATCCCATGGGGTGGGACGCGTTCGGCATGCCCGCCGAGAATGCGGCAATGGAGAAGGGCGTCCACCCGCGCGGCTGGACGCTGGACAACATCGGTACGATGAAGGCCCAGCTCAAGCGGCTTGGGTTCGCGCTCGACTGGAGCCGTGAACTCGCGACCTGTGAGCCTGACTATTACGGCCATGAGCAGGCGCTGTTCCTCGACCTGCTCGCGGGCGGCTTGGTTTATCGCAAGGAGTCCGCGGTCAATTGGGACCCGGTCGACATGACCGTGCTCGCCAATGAGCAGGTGATCGACGGCCGCGGCTGGCGATCAGGCGCGCTGGTCGAGAAGCGCAAGCTCAACCAATGGTTCCTGAAGATCACCGACTTCGCCGACGAGTTGCTCGATGGCTTGGGCGAGCTGGAGCACTGGCCGGACAAGGTGAAGCTGATGCAGGAGAACTGGATCGGCCGCAGCCGCGGTCTCCAGTTCCGCTTCGGCCTGTCCGATGGTGGCGAGGTGGAGGTGTTCACCACCCGGCCCGACACCATCTTTGGCGCGAGCTTCGTTGCCGTTGCAGCTGACCATCCGATTGCGCGTGAGCTCGCGGAGCGATCGGCCGAGGTTGCTGCCTTTGTCGAGAAGTGCAAGCAGGGCGGCACCACCGCGGCGGAACTCGAAACCCAGGAAAAGCTCGGCTTCGATACCGGGCTGACAGCCCGCCATCCGTTCGATCCCAATTGGCAGCTGCCCGTTTACATCGCCAATTTCGTGCTGATGGAATATGGGACCGGAGCGGTCTTCGGGGTTCCGGCCCATGACCAGCGAGACCTGGATTTTGCGCGCAAGTACGACCTGACCGTCACACGCGTGGTGTCGGACGGCGAACGCTCGGAACCCACCTTTGCGGGCGATGAGGCCTATACCGGGCCGGGTGCTCTGGTGAACTCGCGCTTCCTGGACGGCATGGCCGTGGAGGATGCCAAGCGAGCGGTGATCGCGCACGCTGAATCTGATGGCTGGGGCCATGGCACGACCGTGTACCGGCTGCGGGACTGGGGTGTCAGCCGCCAGCGCTATTGGGGCACGCCGATCCCGATCATCCATTGCAGCGCGTGTGGTGTCGTTCCTGTACCTCACGATCAGCTGCCGGTGGTACTGCCCGAGGACGTCAGCTTCGCCGTACCCGGCAATCCGTTGGACCGGCATCCGACATGGAAGCACGTCGCCTGCCCATCCTGTGGTGGTGCGGCGGTTCGCGAGACCGACACGCTCGACACGTTTGTTGATTCGTCCTGGTACTTCATCCGCTTTGCCAGCCAGCCCAAGGACAAGCCGTTTGATCGGGCAGAGGCGGAAGCGTGGCTGCCGGTGGGGCAGTATATCGGCGGCGTCGAGCACGCGATCCTGCACCTGCTTTACGCCCGGTTCTGGACGCGCGCGCTGCGGCACATAGGCAAGCTCGACATCGCGGAGCCGTTCGCGGGGCTGTTCACGCAAGGCATGGTGACCCATGCCACGTTCCGGTCGGCAGACGGGCGTTGGCTCAACCCGGCCGAGGTGGAGGACGGAAGCGAAATCGCGACAGGTCAGGCCGTCACGGTCGGTCGCGTCGAGAAGATGTCCAAGTCCAAGAAGAACACTGTCGATCCCGAACCGATCGTCGATCAATATGGTGCGGACGCGGTGCGCTGGTTCATGCTGTCGGACTCACCGCCCGAGCGTGACCTGGAATGGTCGGAAAATGGCATCGAGGGGTCCTGGCGCTTCGTTCAGCGCTTGTGGCGGTTGTTCGATGGGGACCAGGCCGGAGAAGGCGAAGACACAGCCCTGAACCGCAGGGTTCACCAGACCGTCGCTGGCGTGGCCGGAGACATCGAAGCGCTGCAGTTCAACAAGGCGGTGGCGAAGCTCTATGAGCTTGTCTCGGCCATTGAACGCGCCCAGCCCTCGGCATCGCGAACCGCGGCAGTGCGCACGGCCATGCTGCTCGTCGCACCAATGGTCCCGCATTTGGCCGAAGAGGCCTGGTCTGCGTCCGGCGAACAAGGCCTGATCGCGGACGCCGCCTGGCCAGAGGTCGACCCAACACTGCTGGTCGAAGATGAAGTGACCATAGCCATTCAGGTCAACGGCAAGCTTCGCGATACTCTCGTCATGCCGAAAGGCGCCGCCAAGGATGTCGTGGAAGCAGCCGCGCTCGCTTCGGATAAGATCGTCAGGCTGCTGGAGGGTAAGGCACCGCGCAAGGTGGTCGTCGTGCCCGACCGGCTGGTCAACCTGGTCGCATGATTCGCGCTCGCGCCTTGCTGCCGTTGCTGCTGCTCAGCGCCTGTGGGCTGAAGCCGCTTTACAGCGCCGGCGGATCAGGCCCGGTCGGGTCCGTGCTGTCCCAGGTGGAAGTAGCGCCCATTGAGGGTAAGTCGGGCTGGCTGGTGTCCAACGCCCTTCGCGATCGGTTAGGCGCTGCGGGCACGGGCGCGGCGCGCTACCGCCTACAGATCAAGCTCGACGATCAGATCGCCGGCTTCGGCGTGCGCCGCGATGATGCCGTCAGCCGGGAGCGGCGGACCCTGCGCGCGCGCTATCAACTGGTCGATCTTGGCGACAACAGCGTCGTTGTGGACGCCACGGCGGGATCGGACGCCGGCATCGACGTGGTGCAGTCTGAATACGCGACCATCGCCGCTGAGAATAGCGCCCTGGAGCGACTGGCCGAGATCGTGGCAGACAAGATCGTCGCCCGGGTTGCCCTGTACGGCGGGCGCCGGACTACCCCGTGAAGGCCGATGCCGGGCGGATGCGGACCGCCCTCGCCGCCCCGCCGCCCGACATCCGCCTGTTCCTGCTATACGGCCCCGATGAGGCCGGGGCTCGTGACCTTGCAGCGGTGTTGGCGAAGGCAATGGGGCCGGACGCCGAGCGGGTCGATCTCGCTCCCGCGATGCTGCGGGCTCAACCGGGCCTGCTGGCGGACGAAGCGGCCAGCCTGTCGCTGTTCGGGGGCGCTCGGCACATCAGGGTAGCTGGAGCCGGTGAAGACGTTCTGGAGGCTGCTACGCTGCTTCTGGAGGCTGATCGGGCCGGCAGCCCTGCCGTGGTGCTCGCGCCAACGTTGAAGGCGACGGCAAAGCTGGTGAAACTTGCACTCGAGTCTCCGCGAGCGCTTGTTCTGGCGTGCTACGAGCCAAGCGCTGCAGAGATCGATCGGATTGCGTCTGAGTTAGGGCGAGCACAGGGGCTCCAGTTCGAGCGGGGTATCGCGCGAAGGATTGCGGAGGCTGCGGGCGGTGACCGGGCCGTGATGGCGCGCGAGATCGAGAAGCTTGCCCTGTACCTCGACGCTGCGCCTGATCGCCCTCGCCCGCTCGATGACGACGCGCTGGACGCCGTCGGTGCAGACCTGGTGGACGCAGATGCAGACGCATTTGCCGCCGCAGTCGTAGCCGGGCGGGTCAGCGATGCTGGCGAGTTGCTGGCCGGGCTAGCCGAGTCCGGGCAATCAGCGATCCCCTGGCTGCGTGCACTGGCGCGGCGATTGACCCTGATTGCGGAATTGCGCCGTGAGGCTGGTGGCGGCGGCGACCTGTCCGTGGCCTTCAAGCGCTTCCGCGTTCACTTCACCCAACAAGCCGAAGTCGGCGCTGCGGTCGCCCGGTGGTCACCTAACAGAATAGCCAGCGCGCTGGATGCTGTGAGGGCCGTGGAACGCGCCGTAATCGCCTCTGGAAGTGCCGGCGACGTCCTGGCGCTCGCAGCGACGCTCGACCTTGCCCGGCGAGCCGCACCACGCTGAACGTCGGTCAGATCGCCTCGCCGGTAAGCCGCTGGCACACCATGTCGAGCTGATCCAGCGTTGCGTAGGCAAGAGTCAGGGTCCCGCCAGTATCGCCGTGCTGGATGCGAACAGAGAGCCCAAGCAGGTCGCTAAGCTGCTGTTCCAGGGCAGCCAGATCCGCGTCGGGGACGCGCGGATTATTGTACTGGCGCGACCCGCCGCCCGTTCCTCCCTTGCGCTCACGCGCTAGTTTTTCAGTCTCCCGAACGGACAGGCCGCGCGCGATGACCTGCTCCGCGAGCTGGTCGACATTCGGCGCCCCGATCAGGGCACGAGCATGTCCCATGCTGAGCGCGCCATCGACCACTCGTGCCTGAACTTCGTCGGGCAATTCAAGGAGGCGCAACAGGTTCGCAACATGGCTGCGAGACTTGTGGACGATCTTTGCGAGCACCTCCTGGGTGTGGCCGTAATCGTCGGCCAGCCGCTGGAAAGCCTTTGCCTCTTCGATCGCATTCAGGTCTTGCCGCTGGATGTTCTCGACGAGCGCGATTTCAAGCGTCTCGGCATCATCCAACTGGCGAATGACAACCGGCACTTCGTGCAGCCGCGCGCGCTGCGCTGCCCGCCAGCGGCGCTCACCGGCGACGATCTGATATTCGCGCCCATGAGGACGGACAACGATGGGCTGGATCAAACCACGCGAAGCTATCGACTCAGCGAGTTCGTTGAGCGCCGCCTCATCAAAAGTCCGGCGGGGCTGGCCGGGATGAGGGACGAGAGAACTGGTCGGCAGTGTCTGAAGACCAGGAATGTCGCGCGCGCCAGTGATGGGCGCTTCCTGGGCAATGTCACCCAGCAATGCACTCAGCCCGCGTCCTAGTCCCGATCGTGATTTGCGCGCGTCGCTCATGCTGCCTTGGTCGCTGCGGGTGGTAGTCGCTGAATAAGCTCACGGGCGAGTGCGATATATGCCTCGGATCCCGAGCAGCGGTGATCGTAAATAAGCGCCGGCAAGCCGTGGCTCGGCGCTTCTGACAATCGCACATTCCGAGGTACGACGGTGTCGAACACCACGCGCCCTAACACGGCACGGACGTCGGCCGCGACCTGCTCGGTCAGGCGGTTGCGGCGGTCGTACATCGTCAGGGCAACACCGACGATCGACAGACTAGGATTGAACCGCCCCCGGATGCGCTCAACTGTGTTGAGTAGCTGGGAGAGACCTTCAAGCGCGAAGAACTCGCACTGCAACGGAACCAGCAAGGAGTCGGACGCCACCATCGCGTTGATCGTCAACAGGCCAAGCGACGGGGGGCAGTCGATCAGGATTACGTCCCACGTTCGCCGCGACGCCTGAAGCGCATGAGCGAGCCGGTGGGTGCGATGATCAAACTCGACGAGCTCTATTTCAGCACCGGACAGATCGACGGTAGCGGGGGCGAGCTCCAGGTGAGGAACCCGCGTCTTCATCGCAACCTGATCCACCGTCGCGTTGCCCATCAGCAGGTCATAGCTGGACCGCTCTCGTGCAGCGGGAGCAACACCGAGTCCTGTTGATGCATTCCCCTGAGGATCGAGATCGATCAAAAGAACGCGCAACCCCGTTGCCGCCAGAGCGGTGGAGACGTTGATGGCCGAGGTGGTCTTGCCTACCCCGCCCTTCTGGTTCGCGACGGCGATGATCGTCACAGTCGCTTCACCCCATCGAAAATGGCTATTTGTGAGTCCGGGCTCACGTCGCTCTGTTCCACGTGGAACAGAAATTTCCACCGCTGTCGCAAGTCGTCGATCTCCTCGGACGCGATCCGCCCACGCGGAAGCAGCCACCTTGTTGCTGCCGATGCACACTGATGCGCCATCTCGAACAATGGCTCAATCCCGCTGACCGCACGAGCAGACAGAATTGTCCCGCTTTCGACGACTTTCTCCATCTTAGCCTGTTTGACACGCACGCGCTGTGACAATCCGAGAGTCTCAGCCGCGTGGCTCAGGAAGTCGGCTCGTTTTCGCCTCGGTTCGACAAGAAGCATCGCGTCTTCACGAGCTATCGCGACAGGGATGCCTGGAAAGCCACCACCTGACCCTATGTCGATCCAAAGACCGGGTCGGCCTTCCGCTCGCCTGACAAGCTGCACAGAGTCGAGCGCGTGGCGCGTCCACAGCTGGGGTAGCGTCGATGCCGAAACTAAGTTCTGACGTTCGTTCTCATCGGCCACCAATTTGAGAAAGTGACCGATCTTGTCCCGCACCGTTGACCCGAACTGATCCTCGATAAGGGCGACCGCCTCCTCTTCAGTCATGCCGCTCGTCGCCGGACATGCAGAAGAATGGCGGAAAGGGCGGCGGGCGTTATACCTTGCACTCGAGCGGCAGCTCCAAGCGAAGGCGGCGCAGCGCGACACAAACGTTCGATCATCTCGGCCGACAAACCAGGGATATTCGCGTAATCGAGATGCTCGGAGAGGCTTATAGCCTCGTCCACACGCATTCTGGCAACTTCCTCCGCTTGCCGCGTCAGGTACGGCGCGTAGCGCGCATCCTGGATAACAGTGTCGACGACTGCAGCAGGGTAGCTCCGAGCGAGTTCGGGCGCGACGGTCGCAAGGTCCACCCCGTCCCGCGCAAGCCATTCAGCCAAGGTGCGACGGCTGCCGTCGGCACTGGCGGCGACGCCCAGCCCACTCATTTCATGAGCCGTTCGCGTTTCGGAAAGAGCCTCGTTCAACCGGGCGATGGTATGACGACGTTCTGCCTGATGGACTGCCCGCTCCTCAGTCAGGCAGTTCGCGGCGTCTGCGAGGCCGCCGAGGCGCTCCTCCGCATTGTCTGCGCGCAGGGCGAGACGGTACTCGGCGCGGGCCGTCAGCATCCGATAAGGTTCACTGACACCCTGCAATGTCAGGTCGTCGATCATGACGCCAATGTAGCTGGTCGCACGGTCCAGCAGCACTGGAGCGCGACCCAAAGCCCCGGCAGCCGCATTAAGGCCGGCAACCAACCCCTGACCGCCCGCTTCCTCGTAACCGGTGGTGCCATTGATCTGCCCTGCCAAGTATAGGCCAGGAAAGTGAGCCATCTCCAGCGTAGGTTTGAGAGCGCGCGGGTCAACGTGGTCGTACTCAACAGCATAACCGGGCACGACGATCTCAGCGCGTTCGAGACCATCGATAGAGCGCACAATTTGCTCCTGCACGACGGTCGGCAGTGAGGTGGACAGGCCATTCGGGTAGACGAGATGATTGTCCAACCCTTCGGGTTCAAGGAATAGCTGATGGCCGTCCCGGTCGCCAAAGCGGATGACCTTGTCCTCGAATGATGGACAGTAGCGCGGACCGCGAGCCTCAATCGCACCGGTGAACATCGGCGACTGACCAAGGTTGTCGCGCACAATCCTATGGGTGCCCTCGTTGGTGCGTGTGACCGCACAGGCGACCTGGGGCAGCACTCGCTGACGAGTCATGGGCGACATTGTCCACGGCTCAGCATCGCTCGGCTGCCGCTCCAGGCGCGCCCAGTCGACTGTCCGTCCGTCTAGGCGCGGCGGAGTGCCCGTCTTAAGTCGAGCCATCGGCAAGTCGAGCGCACGTAGCTGGTCGGCAAGTCTGGTCGCGGCAAGTTCCCCGATCCGCCCACCAGCCTCGCTTGAGGCGCCCCGGTACAGTTTGGCGCCGAGGAAGGTACCACTGGCCAGCACAACAGTGAGTGCCGGGATGTATGAACCGTCGTTCAATGCCACACCTGTAACCCGACCGTTCGCGATCGAAAGCTGATCGACCTCTCCCTCGATCACGGTAAGGGTTGGCAGAAGCGTCAGCATCTCCTGAATTGCGGTTGCGTAACGCCGGCGATCTGCCTGGACCCGCGGCCCCCGAACGGCAGCACCCTTGCTACGATTTAGCATGCGGTAGTGGATGGCCGCCACATCGGCGGCGCGAGCCATCAGGCCATCGAACGCGTCTATTTCCCGTACAATGTGGCCCTTCCCCAGACCACCGATGGCCGGGTTGCACGACATGGCCCCAATCTGGCGCTTGTCGAAGGTGATGAGCGCAACCGAGGCGCCACAGCGAGCGGCAGCAGCAGCGGCCTCTGTTCCCGCGTGCCCTGCCCCGATTACAATCACGTCGAACATGAGCACCCGCTAGGTCAGCCCGTGCCGCCCGTCAAAGCTGTTCCACGTGGAACACTACTTCCCGATGCAAAAACGCCCAAACAGAGTGTCCAGCATGTGCTCGGTTGAATTTAGACCCAGGATCGCGGCGAGAGCGCTATGCGCCACGCGTAGGTGCTCGGCGCCTATCAGCAGGTCTGCCCAAGGTTCTGCAAGGGCGAGAGCAGCGGTATGACACTGCCTACGCTGCGTGGTCCCTAGCGCGAGGTGATCGACCCTTGGTACAAGATCCTGCGCCCTCGATGTGAGAAGCTTCCACAGGGCTGCGATGGTCGTGGGATGATCAGCAGCAACGGCCAGCATGGGACCGGCTGGCACGTGGTCCCGACCGACGGCATCGGACCGCGCGTGGAGCCAGATCGCATCGCGCCGGGGAGGCGTTTCGTCCCCCAACCACAGAAGCAGGTCAGCTTCTTCTATCGCTCGGTGCGCGCGAGCGATGCCAATCCGTTCGATCGGGTCGGCGGTTGCACCCGCCAACCCGGCGGTATCGGTGAGAAGGAATGGTAGTCCAGCATGTGCCACCGCGACCTCGATACGGTCCCGAGTGGTCCCGGAGATCGGTGAGACAATCGCCGCTTCTCGTTCCACCAGGCGGTTCAACAGCGTCGACTTACCACTGTTCGGCGGCCCAGCCAGCACGACCCGGATGCCGTCGCGAAGCCGGTCCACGGGCGGCTGGGCGAGTACGGCTTCGATATCGTCGGAAAGTAGTTGCATGCCCGAGCGGACCTGACCCATCGCAGCAGGGTCATCCTCGACATCGTCCTCATCTGCAAAGTCGAGCGCCGCTTCCACCTGCGCGGCGAGCATCGCAACCCGATCGATCCAGCCTTGAATCGCGCGGCTCACGCGTCCCTCGGCGGCGCTCATGGCGGCGACCCGCTGTGCCTCTGTTTCCGCCGCGAGCAGGTCGGCCAAGCCCTCGGCCTCCGCCAAATCGATGCGGCCATTGATCAGCGCCCGACGGGTGAACTCGCCTGCGTTGGCTAGTCTGAGCCCCGATTGGGCGGAGAGGCTTCGTTCCACTGCCGCGACAACGGCCCGGCCGCCATGACAATGAAGCTCCACCAAATCTTCGCCCGTAGCGCTCGCCGGTCCGGGAAACGCCAGCACCAGCGCTTCATCGAGCAACACCCCATCATGGCGCAACTGGCGCAGGCCAGCGCGGCGGGGTGGGGGCAACTTGCCTGCCATTCGCGATGCTGCGTCAAAGGCGCCAGCACCGCTTATCCTGATGATCGCGATCGCCGCCGGGGGGCGTCCGCTAGAAGTCGCGAAGATCGTGTCGGCCACGCGTGTCAGCTGCCCGGCTTGCCTAGTCCCGTTTCGACCAGTCGCCGCCAGATGGCCAGACCAGCTTCATTCATGGGTCCCCAGCCCTTTGTCATCTGCTCGATCGTCTCGGGCTTCAAACCTCCTGACATCGCCTCCAGAAGCATGGAAATATAGCGGTCATGGATCGGCGTCAGGTCGGGAAGTCCGACCGCTCGCCGGGCCTCCTCCGGAGTGCACTCGATCTCAACATTGACCTTCATGGCGACTCCTTCCTTCAGGCGAACAGGCTGATCAGGCCGGCAGTGTCGTCGGTTCCCGCCCAGCCCTCATGGATCATGCGGAATGCGACAAAGATGATGACCGCAAGACCGATATACGCGATCCAGCGGTACCGATCGATGATGTTGGCAATCAGATTGGCAGCAAGGCCCATCAACGCGACTGACAACAACAAACCAACCACCAGGATACCGGGATGTTCGCGCGCGGCCCCGGCGACGGCCAGCACGTTATCGAGGCTCATGGATACGTCAGCGACCGCTACCGCCCAGGCGGCGGCTGCAAAGCTCCGCACAGCTGTCACGCCCGACTGCACGTTCTCCGCATGATGACCGGAGCTCCGGATCTCACGCCAGAACTTCCAGCTTACCCACAACAGGAGCAGCCCGCCCGCGAAGATCAGCCCGACGATGCCCATCAACCAGGTTGCGATGAGCGCGAACAGGATGCGGAGCACCAGCGCGGCTCCGATACCGATCAGGATAACCTTGCGGCGCTGTTCTGACGGCAGGCCCGCGGCAAGTGCACCGACAACGATCGCGTTATCCCCCGCAAGCACCAGGTCGATGACCAGCACCGACCCAAAGGCGGCCAGCGCAGCCGGTTCGGTCAGGTTGGAAAAGTCGGTGACGATGTTGTGCCAGATATCAGCGGGCGTACCCGGACCGTGAGCGGCAGCGGCGGAAAGAAAGGGCAGAAGCATATGACCGCCCTACTACAAAAAAGGCGCGGGCAAAGCCCGCGCCCGTCATTCGGGTCCGACACGGCGGAGACCGCGGTGCGCCCACAGCCTACTGGTTCATAGAGTCGAAGAACTGCTCGTTGGTCTTGGAGTCCTTCATCTTGTCGAGGAGGAACTCGACAGCGTCGGTCGTCCCCATCTGCATCAGGATCCGGCGCAGGACCCACATCTTGGAAAGCTTGGCCTTCTCGACCAACAGCTCTTCCTTGCGGGTGCCCGACTTGCCCACATCGATCGCCGGGAAGATGCGCTTGTCGGCGACCTTGCGGTCGAGCACGATTTCCGCGTTGCCGGTGCCCTTGAACTCCTCAAAGATCACCTCGTCCATGCGACTGCCGGTATCGATCAGCGAGGTGGAGATGATGGTCAGCGAACCACCCTCCTCGATGTTACGCGCGGCACCGAAGAAGCGCTTGGGACGCTGAAGCGCGTTGGCATCCACACCGCCCGTCAGCACCTTGCCTGACGATGGAACTACCGTGTTGTAGGCCCGGCCCAGGCGGGTGATGTTGTCGAGCAGGATTACGACGTCCTTTTTGTGCTCAACCAGCCGCTTGGCCTTTTCGATCACCATCTCGGCCACCTGGACATGGCGTGTCGCCGGTTCGTCGAACGTGGAGGACACCACTTCGCCGTTCACCGTGCGCTGCATGTCGGTGACTTCCTCGGGACGCTCATCGATCAGCAGTACGATCAGATAAACCTCAGGATGATTGAGGCTGATCGCACGGGCGATGTTCTGCATCATGATCGTCTTGCCGACCCGCGGGGGCGCCACGATCAGGCAACGCTGGCCCTTGCCAAGCGGGGCAACCACGTCGAGGACGCGACCCGTCTTGTCCTTGATCGTCGGATCTTCGATCTCGAGCTTGAGCCGCTCCTCGGGGTAAAGCGGGGTAAGGTTGTCGAAGTTGACGCGGTGACGCACCGCATCAGGGTCGTCGAAATTGACAGTAGTGAGCTTCGTCAGCGCGAAATAGCGCTCACCATCCTTGGGTCCGCGAATCTCGCCCTCAACCGTGTCGCCGGTTCGCAGCCCGTGCTTGCGCACCTGATTGGGCGACACATAGATGTCGTCCGGGCCGGCCAGATAGTTGGCCTGGGGGCTGCGGAGGAAGCCAAAGCCGTCGGGCAACACCTCAATGGTGCCCTCCCCCATGATCTGGTCACCCTGTTCGGCCTGCATCTTCAGAATGCCGAACAACAGGTCCTGCTTCCGCAGCGTCGACGCGCCTTCCACACCGGTTTCCTCGGCGAGCTGAACCAACTCGGCGGGCGTCTTCTTCTTTAAATCTTTGAGATGCATGGAGAGTATCCGGATGCGGGAATATCGGAAGCGTCGGGCAGCGCCAGAGCGGCATGCGTAATCGATGCTGGAGTGGAGGCAGGCAAGGCCGGACGGCCTTCTGCTCGGCATCCGACGTAAGGGACGCTGCCTCCTTAGTCAAGCAGAGCGTCAGAAGGGCTTGACGACCACCAGGATCACGATTGCGACCGCGGCAAGCGCTGGAACCTCGTTGATCATGCGCAGCGTCCGCCCGGACAGGCGCGCCTCCCCACGGGCGAGCTTCTTGGCATAACTCACTGCCCAGCCGTGATAGCCCGACAGCGCCAGAACGAAGGCGAGCTTGGCATGGAGCCAACCCTCGCCCCAATGCTGCCCTACCGTCGCTAAAGTCAGTCCCAGCAGCCACACCATCGTCATGGCGGGCGTGAGGATGATATGACGAAGCTTGGTCTCACGCTCCACCCACGTCGCGGCCTCGTCGGTGCGCCCGGCGGCCAGCGCCTCCTGGTGGTAAACCAGGTAGCGCGGCAGCATGAACATGCCGGCGATCCAGAATATCACGAACAGGATATGGGCCGCGAGCAGCCAAAGGTATGCGTTGCCGAGCACCGCCATCATCGCCCTCCGCGAACCCGAGCCAACAATTGTTCGACGTGCGCGATCGGCGTGTGCTGACCGATGCCATGTCCCAAGTTGAAGATGTGCGGGCGTTCCTGGAATGCCGCCAGCACGCGGTCAATTCCGCGATCTAGCGCCTCGCCGCCCACCAGCAATGCGAGCGGGTCGAGGTTGCCTTGCACAGGAAGCCCGGACGGTAGCTGGGCATCGGCAACGCGTGGGTCCACCGTCTCGTCCAGTCCCACCGCATCGACTTTCGTCAGCTGGGCATAAGCCGGCAGCTTGGCCCCTGCCCCCTTTGGGAAGCCGATAATCGGCACGCCCGGCGCGCGGGCCCGCAGCTCGCGAACAATTAAGGCGTTGGGTTCGATGACCCAGCGCTCGAACTGTTCGGGAGACAGGCTGCCCGCCCAGCTATCGAACAGTTGCACTGCCTCCACCCCTGCCTCGATCTGCGCGGCCAGATAGTCCACCGTCAGCGTCGCGATGGCGTGGATGATCTCACCGAATGCGCCTGGGTCGCGATAGGCGAGCGTGCGGGTCGCTTCCTGATCCTTGGACCCCTGCCCCACGACCATATAGGTCGCCACGGTCCAGGGAGATCCGGCAAAGCCCAGGAAGCTGGTCTGAGAAGGCAGAGCGGCTGCCACCCGGCTCACCGTCCCATAAACCGGCTGGAGGCGCTCAGGCACGGCTTCCAGGGCTCCCAGCACGGTATCGATCAGTGCCGGCGCAAGTCGCGGTCCTTCGCCCGGGCCAAAGGTCAGGTCCTGCCCCATCGCCCAGGGCACCATGAGAATGTCGGAAAAGAGAATAGCACCGTCGAAGCCGAACCGACGGATCGGCTGCAAGGTGACCTCCGCCGCTGCCTCCGGGTCGGTCGCGAGCGCAAGGAAACCACCCTTCTCCGCCCGTAGCGCTCGATATTCCGGCAAATACCGTCCCGCCTGACGCATCAGCCAGATTGGGGGCACATCCTGCCGCTTGCCCCGCAGCGTGCTTAGCAAGGGCTTGGCCGTGTCGCGTTCGATCATCCTTCTACCTTTAAGAAGAATCTGAAGAGGATGTTGTTGTGATTGGCACAGCGGTTTGCGGGAATTGCCGAGCCATCCCGATTCAGCCAACAGCTTGACCGGAGCGGGCATGCGGTAGCGCCGCGATTCAGTGCTGGCCATCCCCGTTTTCCACAGCCTGTGGATCGAACCATGCCCTGTGAATGGCGCTGTGGATGGAACGGCTCTTGTCCACCGCTTGGCGAGTGCGGCAGGTTACGCTACCGATTGCCCGCATGTTATCCACAGGCCGGCCCACAATCCGTCATCTTGGGGCGAGTGATCGTGGTTGAAGCTCGGCTCCATCTGCACCTGCTGTCGGACTCGACGGGCGAGACGCTGGAAAACATTGCCAAGGCCGCGCTCGCGCAGTTCGATGACGTCGATACGGTACGGCATTTCTGGCCGATGGTGCGGACGGAGGCGCATCTCGAACGCATCCTTCAGGAGATCGCCCAAAACCCGGGTCTGGTCGTGTTCACCTTGGTGAACGCGGCAACACGACGCATTCTGGAAAGCCGTTGCCGAACGCTGGGGCTGCCCGCGGTGGCGCCGCTCGATCCGGTGAACGACGCGCTGACGAGCTTGCTTGGCAAGCAGGCCAAGGCACGGCCGGGGCGCCAGCACGTGCTGGACGCTGCCTATTTCGCGCGGGTTGACGCAATTCAATTCACGATCGCCCACGACGACGGGATCGCCGCGGAAGATTGGGAGGAATCCGACATTGTTCTGGCGGGCGTATCGCGCTCGTCGAAAACGCCGACCTCGATCTACCTTGCCAATCGCGGCTTCAAGGTCGCGAACATTCCGATCGTCGTGGAGAGCCCCCCGCCCCCGTCGCTGTTCCGGCTAAAGAACCCTCTGGTGGTCGGGCTGACGACCAGTGCCGACCGCCTGATCCAGATCCGGCGCAACCGCCTGCTGTCCCTGAACCAAGGCACTGATACGACGTACGTGCAGGAGGAGGCAGTGACGCGAGAGATCGCCTATGCACGGCGTATGTTCGCGGATCAGGGATGGCCCGTGATCGACGTCACCCGCCGTTCGATCGAGGAAACCGCGGCGGCGATCATTGCCCTGGTCAACGCCCGGCGTGGTGGCGCTGCGGAACCGTTTGAATGACGCTGGTCCTCGCCTCTGGCAGCGCCACGCGCCGCGCCATGTTGACCGATGCCGGAGTACCGTTCACCGCCCAATCGCCTGGAGTCGATGAGGACGCGGCTAAAGCGGGACTGGCTGGCGCGACCCCCCGCGACCTGTCCGACGCGCTGGCCGAGCTGAAGGCGCTGAAGGTGTCGGCGCGATCGCCGGGTGCGTTGGTGCTTGGCAGCGACAGCGTCGTCGCCCTTTCCGATGGAAGCTTGCTGAACCAGCCAGCTTCACGCGAAGAGGCGGCAGATCATTTGCGCCGCATGAGCGGCACGCGTCACGAATTGTGGAGCGCGGCAGTGATCGCGGAGGATGGCCGTCCTGTCTGGCGCCATGTCGAGGCCGCGCGGATGTTCGTGCGTTCGCTGTCCGATGGCTTTATCAGCCGATATCTGGATGCCGAATGGCCGGCGATCTCGGGATGTGTGGGATGCTACCGGATCGAGGGTCCTGGCGTACAGCTATTCTCCAAGGTCGAGGGCAGCCAGTTCACGATCCAGGGCCTGCCGCTGCTGCCGTTGCTCGGCTATCTGCGCGAGCGAGGGGTGTTGCCCGCGTGACATGCGCCACGATCATGTGGGACATCGGCCTATGACCCGCCCTTATGCCGAAGTGATCGGCGATCCGATCGATCATGCCAAATCGCCGTTGATCCACCAGTTCTGGTTGGACGCGCTCGGCATCGACGCTGATTATCGCCGCACCCGTGTTGCCGCGGAAGAGCTTGCCAATTATTTCGAAGAGCGCCGGTCCGACCCTAGCTGGCGGGGCTGCAACATCACGGTGCCCCACAAGATCATGGCACTGGATCATGTCGCCGATCCGGGTGGTGTTCGTGACACGATAGGCGCCATCAACACGGCCTTTCGCACCGACACCGGCGATGTGGCGGGGACCAACACCGATGCTGCCGGCTTCTACGCGCCGATCGCGAGCCTGGATCTGGAAGGTAAGCCCGTCGCGGTGATCGGAACCGGCGGCGCGGCGAGGGCAATCCTGTTCGCGCTTTCACGCATGAACACAGGGCCAGTCACCGTGCTTGGTCGCAATCCGCTTAAAGCTGCAGGTCTGCTGGCCTCCTTTGGATTGAAGGGTGACGCGCAACCGATCGAGCGGCTTCCCGCGGCAGCCTTGCTGGTCAATGCCACCACCCTGGGCATGCAGAACCAGCCGCCGCTGGACATCGATCTGTCACCGCTGCCGAATGATGCGACCGTGTACGACATCGTCTACGCCCCGCTAGAAACACCCTTGCTGGCGGCTGCGCGCGCTCGTGACCTCGATACGGTGGACGGACTGGAAATGTTGGTGGCGCAGGCCGCGGTCGCGTTCGAGATCCTGTTCGGAAAAAAGCCGCCGCGCGACCGAGATGACGAGTTGCGCGACCTGCTGGTTGCATGACGTCAGGCACGTCTGTCCGGCTTGGGCTCACCGGCTCGATCGGGATGGGCAAGTCAACAGTGGCGGCGATGTTTGCGGAGGCGGGCGTGCCCGTCTTCGACGCCGACGCTGCCGTGCACCGGTTGCAAGGACCCGGTGGCCGTGTCGTGGCGGCTATCGAAGCTGCCTTCCCGGGAACGTCGGGGCAGGGTGGAGTGAACCGTACGGCGCTTTCGGAGGCGGTGCTGGGTAGCGAGACAGCGATGCGCCTGCTCGAGTCCATCGTTCATCCGGCCGTCAGGGAGGAGAGAGCCCGTTTCGTTGCGGATCATGCGGACGCGCCGCTGATCGTGTTCGACGTGCCGCTGTTGTTCGAAACTGGCGGCGAGCAAGCGGTGGACAAGGTCGCGGTGGTATCCGCGGCGGAGCCTGTTCAGCGAGCTCGCGTCCTCGCGCGTGCGGGCATGTCCGAAGCCAAGCTGGACGCGATCCTGGCTCGCCAGGTTCCCGACGCCGAGAAGCGCGCACGAGCCGACTTCGTGATCCCAACCGATGTACCGCTGGAGCAGACCCGCGCTGCCGTCGCTGCGGTCATCGCTTGCCTCCAGCCCCCGGGAGGAGGATAGCAGATCCATGCGCGAGATCGTGTTCGATACCGAAACCACCGGCCTGAGTTTCCCCGGCGGGGACCGTCTGGTGGAGATCGGATGCGTCGAGTTGGTCAACCGGATCGAAACCGGGCGCACCTTCCACGCGTACTACCACCCTGAGCGCGACATGCCCGAAGAGGCGGCGCGGGTGCACGGATTACGCATCGAATTCCTGTCCAAGCACCCGGTATTCGCCAATGCGGTGCACGATCTGGTGGAGTTCATCGGCGACGCTCCGCTGATCGCGCACAACGCCACCTTCGACTTCAGCTTCCTCAACGGCGAGTTGACGCGTTGCGGCCGTGATCCTGTGTGCTTGTCGCGCATGGTGGACACGTTGCAAATCGCCCGCAGCCGCCATCCCGGCGCCAAGCACAGCCTGGACGCGCTTTGCTCTCGCTTCGGCGTTGATCGCTCGCACCGCGTGCTTCACGGGGCGTTGCTGGACGCGCAGTTGCTGGCGCAGGTTTATGTCGAGCTGATGGGCGGCCGTCAGATCGGGCTTGGCCTTGCCGATGCTCCAATCGTCACAACGGTTGCTCCAATCGTCGCAGTTGCACCCCGCCCACGTCGGGAACCGCGCGTTTTCGTACCCTCGGCGGGAGAAATCGCCGCCCACGCCGCGTTCCTGTCCAAGCTCACCGATCCGATCTGGGGAGCTGAACAACCCGGGTGAGGTCAACGGACCCGCCCGCAAAAGCATAGGAGCGAAGAATGGATATCCGGATTTCTGGTCACCAGGTCGAAACGGGCGACGCGCTCAGGACCCATGTCAGCGACCGGCTCCAGGGTATCGCAGATAAATATTTCAGCAGAGCCGTGTCTGCCGACGTGACGTTCGGCAAGGGGCCGCACGACGCGGGCTTTACCTGCGACATCGTTGTTCACGTCATGCGCGGGCTGGTTCTGAAGGGCCGGCACGACGCGCAGGAAGCGCATCCGGCATTCGACGGCGCTGCCGGAAAGATCGACAAGCAGCTGCGCCGCTACATGCGCAGGCTCAAGGACCGCAACGCTGGCGAGGCCATCGAAATTGCGGAGGCCGGCGCGTACGATGCGACTGCAAACTACACCTTGTTCGCGGAATCAATTGATGAGGAAGAGGCGCATGACGCGCCCCTGATCGTCGCCGAAACGCGGGTCGACGTGCCAGATGCAAGCGTTTCGGACGCGGTAATGATGCTGGATCTGCGCAACACGGCCGCCTTGCTGTTCCGAAACTCGGGCACGGGTGCCTACAACATGGTCTATCGCCGCGGCGACGGCACCATCGGTTGGGTGGAGCCGCAGCAGCCCGTCCAGGCCGGCTGACTTCCCCCGCGACGCGGTCGGCGCTATGGCGCCGGCCGCGCCCGCTGCCGGACGCGCGGGAACCAGTTCAACCACGCCAATGCACGATCTCAGCGACCTGTTGCGCCCGGAGGCGGTCCTGTTCGGGCTGGCCGCGGGCAACAAGAAACTCCTGCTCCAGCAGCTCGGTGCTGCCGTTGCGCGCCTGGCGAACGCGGATCCGCGGGAGATTGTTGACCGGCTGGCCGCGCGTGAGAAGCTGGGCTCCACGGGGTTTGGTGCGGGCGTGGCAATTCCGCACGCCAAGCTGCCCGGCCTTTCTTCGGTTACAGGAGCATTCGCTCGACTGGCGCAACCGATTGATTTTGCTGCGGTAGACGATTTGCCGGTCGACCTGGTTTTTGTGCTTCTTTCACCGGCTGAGGCTGGTGCGGACCATCTGAAAGCGCTGGCTCGCGTTTCGCGCAGGCTGCGTGACCGTGACCTGTTGGCCAAATTGCGTGGGGCGGGCTCAACCGACGCGTTGTACGCGCTGCTCGGGGCAGGCGACTTGCGCGATGGCGGCTGAACCCGTGCCCGACGTATCGGGGGCCGACGCGCATGCTCGCGCCCTGGAGGCGCTTTACGCCGAGGCACCGATCAACCGTCTGTTCGACTCTCGGTTGGAGATCGTAAGCCCTGGCGTGTCCCGTATATCGTTCACGCTCGGGCCAGAGCATTTCCACGCCGCTGGTGCCGTGCACGGCACCAGTTACTTCAAGATGCTCGATGATGCCGCGTTCTACGCCGCGAACAGCCTGGTCACTGATCGTTTCCTCCTCACCACCGCCTTCAACCTGTTCTTCACCCGGCCTTTGCCCGCCGGACCAGTGATTGCTGAAGGGCGATGGATCAGCGGGCGTCGCCGCGTATTCGTCGCAGAGGCGCGGTTGATCGATGCTGAAGGAGAGGAAGCCGCCCGTGGAACCGGTACGTTCATGCGCTCGCAGATCCCTCTTGCTGGCCTGCCGGGCTATGCACGCGGGTAGGGGCAGGGGATGAGCGCTCGCCTGCCGTCAGACTTGCTGGTCGGGGCCATGATGCGCCGGGTGCAACAAGCCGGGGGTTACGCGACCGTGCTGGCCAAGGGCGATGCACAAGCCGGGTCAGTTCTCGTCATTGGGGTCGAGCGCGGGGCTGACCCCCATATATGGGAGCGTGGCTTTGGCCCCGATGGACGGACCGTCCTGATCGACTCGACTCCGGCCGGCGATCCGGACGAATATTGGCGGCGGCGACGGGCGCGCGACCCGGATCTGTGGGTGATCGAACTGGACATCCCGGACTCTGAACGGTTCGCCGCTGAAACGATGCTCGACGATTGACGGCAACGCGGGCCGCAGCAACAGATGCTCGCAGTTCTGATGAGCGTTGTGCTGGGCGGGTGCGATCCGTGGCGGTGACGCAGTCGAGGGGGCGCCCGGGCGATCTCGCCGGCCTACGTGGCTGGTTTTGGATCGGGTCCGTGGCCTTCTTGCACATGTATGTGATTAAATGTCGCTGTTTTCGCGTGCTGCCGCTTTCGCGGCGGGTGCCCTTGTGCTGCTCGGTCTTGCCCAGAGTGCGCCCGGCTTAGCTGCCGAGTTCAATCGGGCCGGCCTCTCGGCCGACACCATCTCCCCGGCGCTTCCCGCGCCGAGCACCGATCCGGTCCTGGTGACATCACCGACCACTTTGACGCCAGACACCGACGTTGCGAATACCGCGCCGGCCCGGTCGTTCGATCCCGCCGCTGCCACCACGGTCGATGCGGCAACTCCCGACAAGTTTCGTAGTCTCGCCGATGCCGTTGCCGCACAGGATGTCGCGGCCGCTGACGAGAGCTTGCGTTGCCTTGCCAGCGCCATCTACTTTGAAAGCAAGGGTGAACCCGTTGCTGGTCAGCTCGCGGTGGCAGAGGTGATCATCAACCGTGCCCATTCGGGTCGCTTCGCGTCCGACGTGTGCGGCGTTGTTAAGCAGCGCGGCCAGTTTTCCTTTGTCCGCGGCGGCGCGATCCCCAGCGTCGACACCGCCCGCCCAAGCTATCGTACCGCTTTGGCCGTGGCCAAGGTCGCCATGAGCGAAGCATGGGAAAGCGATGCAGAGGGCGCCTTGTTCTTCCATGCGCGCCGTGTCGCGCCGTCGGGCCGCTTCATCCGTGTTGCGTCGATCGGCAATCATATCTTCTATCGCTGACAGGTTCACCGGACGGGCTTGCCTCGTTCGGGAAATGTTCTAATTGCTGGCGGCATGCTCGACGCGGCGCAATCTCCCGAATTCGACTCCAATCCGTGCCGCGACCAGCCGGGTTCCCCGGCCTGTGCTGCCGATGTGGCGAGGGGAGTAACGCGGCTGCTGTTGCGACATGATCTCGTTACGATGGCGGAAGTCCCCTTGGAGGGAGGACGTCGTGCCGACCTGATGGCGATTGATGCACGGGGCCAGCTTGTGATCGTGGAGATCAAGGTCTCACGAGCCGACCTGCTCGGCGACGGCAAATGGCCCGATTACCTCGACCACTGCGATCGCTTTTTCTGGGCTGTGCCGGCGGGATTCGACCTGTCGCCTCTGTCGACGCCGGCGTTCCTTCCTGAGCGGACCGGTGTGATGATCGCGGACCGCTATGACTCGGAAATCGTGCGTGAGGCCAAGACGCACCCGTTGTCGGCGCATGTGCGCAAGCGCTGCACCCTGGCATTTGCCCGCCGCGCTGCCCGCCGGCTGGTCGCGGCTACGGACCCTGATGCAGACGGGCTCGCCTTCTAGAGCTTGGGGCCGGCGACCGCCTTTTTCACGGCCTTGGGCGCATCGTTGAGCATCTGGGTGATGAGCGGGTTGCGTAGGTCGCGTGCGGCATAATCGCGTGCAGAACGTCCTGCCAGGATGTCGCGCTGGTCCGGGTCGGCGCCTGCTGCCAGCAAAACGCGGACCATGACCGGATCGCGCCGTTGAACCGCCCGGATCAGCGGCGTCTCACCCGCCGAGTTCGCCAGGTTGGGGTTCGCTCGCGCGTCCTTCAGGACGGAGATCAGGTCCGCCTGACCGGTGTCGACCGCCAGCAACATCGGGGTAGAACCGCTATTGTCGCGCAGGTTCGGATCAGCGCCCTTGGCCAGCAAAAAGCGAAGATATGTCGCGTCGTGGCGTTTGATGACGATGTGCAGCGCACCCTCACCCGTGGTGACGTCTCGCGTGTTGATGATCGTGCTGCCGGGCCGGTTGAGCGCGGTCGTGACCTCGTCACCCTTCGCATCCCGTACTGCCTGAAGGAACTTGTAGCTTTCCGACTGTATCTGCGCGGAGGCCGGAACGGCCGCACCGGCAATTAGCAGGGCAAGAAGGAAGCGGGAGGGCATGGAAGGTCCTGTGCGTCTGTTGGCTTGCACGAGCGCGCCTAACACAGCAAGGCTGGCCGCGTCATGAACCATGTCACCGCTGCCGCGCGTATCGCGGCAATCGCTTCATGCCTGCTCGCCGCAGGCTGTGACAACGCCGCCCGACAGGACCTGCAAACTTCAACAGAGGCTCCTTTGGTCGGAGCAAGGATCGGCGGTCCCTTCTCGTTGACGGACCAGCATGGCCGGACCGTGACTGACCGCAGCCTCGCAGGCCGGTACCGCATCATGTACTTCGGCTACACTTTCTGCCCGGAC
Source organism: Sphingomonas aerophila (assembly GCF_014199305.1). Taxonomy (GTDB): domain Bacteria; phylum Pseudomonadota; class Alphaproteobacteria; order Sphingomonadales; family Sphingomonadaceae; genus Sphingomonas; species Sphingomonas aerophila. The sequence continues at coordinate 284,729 of NZ_JACIJK010000001.1, read as the reverse complement.
GTTTGCCCCACCGACGTCCAGGCGATCGGCGCCGCGCTGAAGAAGCTGGAAACGGCGAACGCGGCCCTCGCCAGCCGGATCGTGCCAGTGTTCATCACTGTCGACCCCGCGCGGGATACACAGGCAGTGGTCGGTCAGTTCGTCGCGAACTTCCATCCGCGCATGATCGGGCTGACCGGTACGCCCGAACAGGTGGCGGCAGTTGCCAAGGAATATGGCGTCGCCTTCAGCCTGGAAAAGCCGAACGCTACGGGATCGTACCTAGTCAGCCATAGCCGCCAGACCTATCTGATGAACCCTGAGGGCAAGCCGTTGGCCTTGCTGCCTGCCGACCAGGGCGCTGATGCAGTGGTGGCGGAGATCAAACGCTGGGCGACATGACGAATTTTTGGGAACAGCCGATCGAGACCCTGGATCGGGGCCAGTGGGAGGCCCTGTGCGATGGCTGTGGCAAATGCTGTCTGCACAAGCTGGAAGATGAGGACACGGGTGATCTGCACCCGACCAACGTTGCGTGCCGCTTGCTCGATCGCCGCACCGGTTTCTGCAAGGACTACAAGCACCGCCGGGCCTATGTGCCCGAATGTGTGCGGCTGACGAGTAGCAGCGTGCGCGGCATCGACTGGCTGCCCACAACCTGCGCCTATCGCCTGCGTGCTGCCGGACAGCCGCTGCCGGCCTGGCATTACCTTGTGTCAGGCGATCGGGAGGCGGTGCATCGGGCTGGCCAGTCGGTGCGCGGCTGGACGGTAAGCGAAGACGATGTCGGCGACCTGGAGCTTCACCTGACCGACCGGGAGTTGTGAGCGCCTCTGTGTGAGCCAGGGCTTTGATATTGTCCGCCATCCGACGGCCCGCCGTGTACGCCTGTCCCTCGACCCCGCGACCGGTCGCGCGCGGCTGGTGGTGCCGCGCCGCGCGGCGCTGAAGGCTGCGGTGGCGTGGGCGGAGGGCAAGGCGGATTGGCTGGAGCAGCAACGCGCGCGTCTTCCCGCAGCCAGACCATTCGTGTCCGGTGCAGTGCTGCCGGTCGCTGATGAGGCGCTGACGATTGTGCACGGCCCGGCAAGTCGCTCGCGTATCGTACGTCGTGAAGGCGATTACGTGGTCACGGGCGGGGCGGCTGACACGGTGGCACGTCGCATTGAGACCTGGTTGCGCCGGTCGGCACTAGCGTTGCTGGACGAGGAGACCCGTGCCGTCGCGTCGCGGGCGGGCGTAACGGTCGAGCGGGTGTCGATCGGCGATCCGACAGGGCGCTGGGGCAGCTGTGCGTCGACTGGTGCGATCCGCTACAGTTGGCGCCTTCTGCTGGCCCCAGGCTTTGTACGGCATGCCACGGTCGCCCACGAGGTCGCCCACCGCATTCACATGCACCACGGCCCCGAATTCCATGCACTCACCGAGGAGTTGCTGGGGGCTGACCCTGCACCTGCCCGCGCTTGGTTACGCGCGAACGGCGCTGCGCTTCACTGGTATGGGCGATCGTCGCTGTAGCGCGGCTGCTCGCGCGGTTGGGGGCGGGAAGGGGCCTCCCGGTCGCGGCGATCTCGAGGGGCGCCCTGGTCACGGTCACGGCCGGTGACCCGATTGATCCAGTCTTGATTCAGTTCCTGACGATCAGGGGCAGGTGGGGCAGGGGTGGTGCCATCCTCTTCGTCATCACCTGAAGTCGGCGCCGGCTGCTGCACGGGTTGAGCTTGTTCAGGTCCGGGCGCGGAGACAGGGTTGCCGTCGTCGTCGACGAACACCGCGTTGTCGGGCTGGCCATAGCTCTCCTGATCGGGCTCCAGCTCCATGTCGGGCAGCGTCACCTGCGTTTCGAACTGCTCGATCGGCCGATTGCTCGTGGCCGGGCGCATAAAGGCCGCAAAGGCCCGTGCAGGCGCAGTGCCACCGTGAAGGCCGGGGATGGGCCGGGCGTTGTCCTTGCCCATCCATACGCCCGTCGTGAGCCCGCTGGAGAAGCCCAGGAACCAACCGTCCTTGCCCGAGCTGGTCGTGCCTGTCTTGCCCGCCACAGGGCGCCCGATCTGCGCCTCACGACCCGTCCCGGTGTTCACCGCAGTTTGCAGCAGGTCGACCATTTGAGCCGCCACATAAGGGGCCACGAGTACGTGGCTGCGGTCGACCTCGTGACTGTAGATCGTCTGGCCGTTCGCGGTGACTCGAGTGATGCCGTAAGGGGCGACCGCGACCCCGCCCGCCGCGACACTCGCAAAGGCGCGGGTCATGTCGATCAGCCGCACCTCGGACGTGCCGAGCACCATGGAGGGGTGCGTGTTGACCGGGGTGGTGATCCCGAACCGCCGCGCCATGTCCGCAACCGTGGTAAAGCCAACTTCCTGCCCGAGTTTTGCCGCAACGGTATTGAGCGAATAGGCAAAAGCAGTGCGCAGCGACACCGGCCCGGAGTTGCGGCGTGAGTCGTTGCGCGGGCTCCAGCCATCAATGGATACTGGTTCATCGACCACCGTGTCGTCGGGCTTGTGGCCCGCCTCGAGTGCCGAGAGATACACGAACAGCTTGAACGCCGAACCGGGCTGGCGAACCGCCTGTGTGGCGCGATTGTAGATGGAGGTCACATAATCAGTGCCACCCACCAGCGCGCGAACCGCACCATCGCGATCTAGGCTGACCAGCGCTCCTTGGGCGCCTCCCGGTACGTTGGCGCGGATTGCCGCGTCGGCATCCCGCTGCATCTTGAGATCCAGCGTCGTCCATACTTCCAAAGGCGCTTGCTGTTCGTCGATGAGCACGTCGAGCTGGGGCAGGGCCCAATCAGTGAAATAGCGAGCGCTGTTCTGCTTCGCCTCCGGGGCGAGCGTCACGTCAGCGATGTCCGCCTCATCTGCCTGAGCCTGGCTGATCGCGCCATATCGGACCATCTGCTCGATCACGACGCCAGCGCGACCCTTGGCGGCATCGACATCCGCGGTCGGGGAATAATTTGACGGTGCCTTGACCAGACCGGCGATGACTGCCGCTTCGGCCAGGCTGAGATGATCGGCGCCATGGCCGAAGAACTTACGTGCAGCGGCATCGATGCCGTAGGCGCCGCCGCCGTAATAAACCTTGTTGAGGTACAGTTCGAGAATCTGGTCCTTGGTGAACTGCCGCTCTATCGCCAGTGCCAGGATCCACTCGCGGAACTTGCGGCCGAACTTCTTCTGGCTCGACAGGAAGACGTTGCGCGCGAGCTGCTGTGTGATGGTGGAGCCGCCCTGCTTCCAGCGCCCCGCCTGATAACGAATCTGAAAAGAACGGGCGATGCCGATCGGGTCAACGCCCAAATGGCTGCGGAAACGACGATCCTCGACCGCGATGGTGGCATCGCGCATGACCGCCGGGATCTGCCCATAGGGAAGCCACTCGCCATAGCTGGGCCCGAGTGACACGATCACCGTGCCATCGGCCGCATGGACGCGGATCATCTGCCCATTAGGCGACGATTTTAGCTGTTCGAAGCTCGGCAGCTCCGACTTCGTCACGTACACCGCGGTGACAAGGCCGATAACGGCGACCAGCGCCAGTCCCAGCACGATCCGGAACAGGATGGAGAAACGCCGTCGCCACGGCGAACGCGCCGGGGTTGCTGACGGGCGGGGCTGACGGGAAGAACGCGCGCGGGCCATGTGCTGCGCAGGCGTTACGCGTTAACCCCGCCGCTAACAAGCGCACCCTATGCGGCGGCGTCCTTGCGCGATCGAAATTCCAGGGCGATCGAGTTGATGCAGTATCGCAGGCCCGTGGGAGGCGGTCCGTCCGGGAACACATGCCCTTGATGGCTGTCGCAACGCGCGCAGCGAGTCTCGGTCCGCACCATGCCGTGGCTCCGGTCGGAATGATCGGTTACCCGATCTGGCGCGAGGGGTTGTGTGAAGCTTGGCCAGCCCGATCCGGAGTCGAACTTGTCGGCACTGTCGAACAGCTCGAGCCCGCACGCCGCGCACCGGTAAACGCCATCCGCCTTGTTGTCCGTCAACGCGCCGGCATAGGCCCGCTCGGTTCCAGCCTCCCGCAGCACATGGTACTGCGCAGGGCTAAGGCGACGACGCCATTCGTTCTCGGAAAGGTTCAATTGTTCCATGATGGATATGTCGTCCCGGCCAGCTTGAGCGTCAAGGCATGTGGTGCGCGATCCGGGTTGCGGCGGCCACTACTTGGATCAGTCCCGGCACACGAGCCAGGGAAACCAGAGCGCCTCGACCGCGTCCCTCAGCTAGGGCCCGCACCGCATCTGCAACGCCGATGGGACGCCTCAGCCGCCGGTCGAAGCGGCGCTGCCACGTCGGTGCCGCACCTGGGCCGTACGTTAACAACGTGCGGGCGGCGTCAATTCCGCTTGCGAGGGCGATTCCCATTCCTTCGCCTGCCAAGGATGGGATAACGCCAGCTTGATCGCCGAGCCGAAACAGCCGGTCTGCCCCCGTGCCGACTCGCCAGCCATACGGGACGTTGGCAACAGCGTCGAAACGGGCATCCAGGTCGGCGCCCGCCAGGCGCTCACCCAGCGGTCCCGCATCGCCGAGCGTGCGAAGGTAAGCGGCAGGGCCGCCCGCCGCGTCCGTTGCCGACCGATGCACTGCAAGGCAAAGATTTGCGCTGCCATCCTCCTGAAGCGCCAGTCCAGCGTAGCCGCCTGGCAAAAGGTGCAGTTCGACCGAATTCCCGATCAAGCGCGTAAGGGTGGGGCAGGGAGGAAGCCGCAACCGCAGCCCCAGCGTTGGGTCGCGGCCGCGTGCTGTAGCGGGACGGGGGAGGCCGCGTACATCATGCTTGCCGCTGGCAAGCAGCAGCGCAGGAGGATCGATTGCCGTACCGTCCTGCAGCCTTACTTTCGTGCCCTGAACCTCTCGTACAGCGACGCCTTGCTCGACACCGGCACCTGCCGCCGCCGCTCGCTCCAGCAGCAACGAGTCGAGCCGATGGCGGGAAACAGCCAGCCCGGGCGCGGGAAGCAGGGCTTCGGCGTGGCAATGGCCGGCGAAAAGCCGGACGGAACGAATGGCTTCCGCATTCAGGTCTCGTGCGTCGGTACCAAGGCCGGCGAGGGCCTCCAGAGATCGCCAGCTCAGAAAGCCGCCGCATAGCGCATCACCGGGCTCACGGCTGCGCTCGACCAGAACTGGCGTTATGCCACCGCGCGCCAATGTGATTGCGGCAGCGCAGCCGGCGGGCCCGGCACCAACGATCAGCGGCCGCACGCTGGTTCCTCCATCACCTTCTCCACGCAAAGGCGAAATGGAAACGCGCGATACGCCCGAGCCCTATCCACGCCGGCTTCCTTCAGGATAGGAGGCCATTCTGCTGGACGATAGCTGCGCGCGATCGACAATGTGCCGTCATGGCGCACGATGGGATGCCACCCCGCCAAGCGGGCCAACAGCGGAAATCCGTGAAAGGCAAAGCGGTGACGATGCAGGTCGTTGACCAGCCAGCCGAGCCGGGCTTCACGCTCCATGAAGCGAAGAAAATTGACCAGCTGAGCATGGGTCATGTGATGCGCGACCAGGCTGGAGATGATGCAGTCCCAATCGCCACCCCCCAGCGAAGCATAGTCGCCCGTCAAATATGTGATGCCAAGGTCCGGCGAGGTGTGCGCGGCCGCTGCGGGAGCGCTGCGCTGATTCAGGTCGATGCCCACCAGCTCCGCCTTGATGCCTCGCTTAGCCGCCCAGCCTGCGATGCGGCGCAAGGCGTCACCATCACCAAAACCGACGTCCAGCAATTTCAAGCTTTGCCGCTGACCTACTGCGCGGTTCAGGAAGGCCAGGGTCGGCCGGATCGCCAGGGTCACCGTGTTCACCCGCGCCAGATCGCCGACCACTGCCGCATAAGTGGCCGCGGGTAGGTCGTCCGCATCCATCAGTTCATCGGCCATGGCGCGCTGGGCGAGGTTCATGCGGCGCTCCGAAATGCGAACCCTTCTGCTGCGAGCCCAGGACCGAAAGCAAGTGCGCGGCCCTCACGCACCGGCGGCCCTGCTAGGAGGCGTTCCAGCACGAACATCAGGGTTGCGGAAGACATGTTGCCCGCGGTGCGCAACACCGCGCGTGAGGCGGCAAGGGCATCGGGCGCCAGGGCAAAGGCATGCTCCACCGCGTCCAGGATAGATCGCCCGCCTGCATGCACGGCCCAGCCGTCCACGGTCGCCGGGTCGACGCCGCCGGTGATGGATGCGCGCAGGGCGGGCTCCGCCAGGGCCGAGCTGATGTGATTGGGAACGGCGCCGGACAGGTGCATCACGAAGCCTTGGTCCGTAATGGTCCACCGGATCAGGTCGTCGGAATGGGGCAGGGCGGCGGCAAATGTCTCGTCAAGTGAGAACCCCGCCGGGTCGGCGGTGACAAGCGCCGCCGCCGCTCCGTCGCCGAATTGTAGCTGGGCAAGCAATGGCTCCAGCGTGGTGTCGGGCTGCATGTGGAGCGTCGACAGTTCCACCGTGATCACCAGCACTCGCGCGTGCGGAACGGAGCGGACGATATGTCGCGCGCTTCGCAGTGCGGCAACGGCGGCGTAACAGCCCATAAAGCCGATCAGAAGCCGCTCGACATCGAACGCCAAGCCTAGCCGGCGCGCGATGATCTGATCGATCCCGGGCGCCACAAATCCGGTGCAACTCGCCACCACCAAGTGGGTGATGTGGCCGAGAGGCACCTTTTTCGCCAATCGCTCAATGGCTTCGACCGCAAGTCCTGGAGCAGCTTGCGCGTAGATGGCCATGCGCTCTGCAGTGCCAGGCACGGCATTGTTTCCGTAGAAACCGTCCGGGCCGATCGGGGCGGGCTCCGCAGTCAACACAGACCAGCGTTGTTCTATGCCGGCCCGGGCTGCCATACGATCAAACAATCGCATCTCTCGCGGCGAGACACGCTCTCGCGCCCATGCCAGAAAGGACGGATGAATGTCGTGAGATGGTGTCGCGGTGCCTATCGCGTTTATGTAAGGTGGCACTCAGTAGGGCCGGGGTAGGTTACGCATGCTCATGCACCGATAACGCGCGGTCGGTGACAAAGGATCAATGCTGCTTGGAAGAGGGCAGCAAGGCACATCCGCGCGACCAATCACTTTATACGCCCACCACACCGCTGTCTGAAAATGTTCCACGTGGAACAGCGGATTAGAGCATCAGCATGAATCGCGTACTGCTGCCGCCGACCGCGAGAGTTGCAGATCATTCAGCTGTTCCCTGACGAGGCGTGATCGCATGGCTAATCACGCCAGGAAACGGGCGCGCGCTCGACTGTCGGCCGGGTGGGACCCCGCTGTCGCATTCGAATGCTACCGCGACTTAGGACTGTCGCAACGCGTCCATGATGATCCGGCTATAGCGTCGGTGCGTGGCACTGTCGGGAATCTGCCCCTCAATCGAGGGCGCTATCCCGAGCGAACCGCCGGGTGTGAAGGTGAGCTCACCAAAGTAGACCCCATCCAAGCCATTGTAGAGGTCGACCCGCACGAAGTCGAACGGTGCCGCAAGCGCCCTCGCCGCCGACATCATAATTTGAACGCGATCCTGCTCTGGAGGCTGGTAGCTTTCGGGCGCAGCCAGGCCATCATGGGCATCCATCGGATTGAAGTCAGGCACGCTAAACAACTGACTCCAGCCTTGGCCGAACCGATGATGATCGACCTGGCAGACCAGTGGCTCTCCATTCACGCAATGGAACTTGTAGTCGTCCAGTGCTCGGCTGGCTGATGGGATGAGCTGTTCAACGATGATTTTTTTCGGAAGGCCGCGATATTGCATTTCGCGGATCACGGCCACGTAATCGTTCGTGGCGAGCGTCAACAGATAGCGGAGGTCCGCTGGCGCGGTAAGATCTTCCAGAAATACGACGGCCCCACTTGCGTGGGTCGGTTTCGCAATTGCCTTGGATCCCGCGAAAGGCGCCAAGGCTGAGAACAGCTGTTCGGGTGAGACTATGTTATCAGTCGGGAAGACGCACAATGTTTCCGGCACGCGGAGGGCTGGCGCCAGCCTTCGCGCCGCTGCCTTTGCATGTTCCTTGTCAACAAAAGCGATCTGGGTTGGCGTCCAGTGTTCATCGATCATGCGCGCAAAGATGACGTCGTTGATCAACGCATCCGCATGTGCCGGGGGCAGCGGCCACCGTCCAAAGATCCGCTCGAAGTAGGATCCCGCGACCAGGTGATTGAAGCCGCGGGTGATTGGCAGCTCCCTATATAGGGTTTTCGATACTGGTTTGTCGGGCATGGCGTCACTGACGGCAGCGCGTGGTCGTGCCCCAACGTCCTTTATAATGCCTGACAAGCGCACCCCCGACACGGCGGCGTATTGCCGCCACTTAGTGGGCATAGCGTCGCGTTCCGCTGCTTCAAGGCAAGCCGGGGAAACTCGACGTACCAAGATCGCTGACGTTATCCCTGATTGCAGCAACCCGGTGGCGCATAGCGACCGGGCACCCTAGGTCGCGCACGATGACTAACCAAGAACACCACCGCTCGATGCACCCGAACGAGTTTGTCGCCTTTATCGCCGCATTGATGGCGGTGAATGCGCTGGGCGTTGACCTGATGCTGCCTGCGCTCGCCGACATCGGCCACCAACTCGCCATTGCGACCGCGAACCACCGGCAATGGATTATCACCGTTTACATGCTGGGCTTCGGAGCCGGGCAACTGATCTATGGTCCGCTGGCTGATCGGTTCGGGCGCAGGCCGGTGCTGCTCATCACCTTGGCCGGATTTGTCGCCGCCAGCGTCTTTGCGGCAAGCTCGGCGACATTTGCCGCGCTGCTTGGGGCACGAGTGCTGCAGGGACTGATGTCCGCATCGACCCGCGTCCTCGCCGTCGCGATCGTCCGCGACCGATTCTCCGGCCGGCAGATGGCGCGAACCTTGTCCGTGGCGCAGATGATCTTTTTCCTGGTGCCAATCCTTGCACCCAGCATCGGCCAGGTCCTGCTGGCATTTGGACCATGGCGGTTCATCTTCTACGCGCTCGCAACCTTTGCGGCGGTGGTGCTTGCCTGGTCCGTCGTCCGACTTCGCGAGTCGCTGCCGGTGGAGCGGCGGACGCCATTGTCGCTGGCATCGCTCCGGCACGCCTACGCACTCACATTGTCGAACCGGTTTTCTGCCGGCTATGCGGTTGCGGCCTCGCTGACCTTTGGCGGGATCATCGCCTTCGTGTCATCGGCGCAGCAGATTTTCGTCGACGAATTCCATGCTGGCCCGCGCTTCACCATCCTGTTCGCCGCCTGCGCATTCTCTATGGGTTGCGCATCGTTCGCTAATAGTCGTCTGGTGGAGCGGTTGGGCACGCGCCTTATCTCCCAATCCGCGGTCCTGGGCCTCATCGCCTTGTCGATCCTGCACCTTGGGGTAATCGCATCAGGCTTCGAAAACCTGTGGAGCTATATGATCTTTCAGGCCCTGAGCATGACCTGCATCGGCCTGTGCGGGTCGAACTTCGGGGCCATGGCCATGGAGCCGGTTGGCCACATTGCGGGCACGGCCTCATCGATTCAGGGGTTCATCACCAGCGTCGGTGCGGTGATCGTTGGCTCGCTGATCGGCCAATCGTACAATGGCACGACATTCCCGCTGGCGATCGGCTATCTCGGCATCGGTCTTGCCGTCCTCGCGATCGTTTTCGTGGTTGAGGGAGGAAAGCTGTTCCATGCGCGAAACGCGGGCTGACTGAACGATGGACAAGAGTTGGGGCGGTTCGTCGTCCAGCCTGCGGGTACGGTCCAATGCCAGCCTCGAGGATCGAGCAAGCGAGCGAGCGCGTGCGCGCGATGAACGTGCCAAGCTACGATCGGAGGCGATGGCGCAGCGATCAGAAGCTCGCGGTGCCACTCGGGACGCTGATATAGCGGCGCGCGAACGGGCTCGTATCGAACGCCGCGAAAGCGAGCAGCAGGCGTCGCAAGGCGATCCGCATGCCGCTGCTGCGCGCCGGCATCGATCCTCTGGACGAAAAGACGTCGTTCGGGAGCAACGTGACACCCGGTCCTACACGACTGTTGTCGACGCCAGCCGCATTCGCGAGCTTGCCAAGCGCGGCGCATCGATTTCCGGATTGGCGGGCGCTTTCGGCATCAGCCATGAAGAGGTCGAGGAAGTTCTTCGAGCTTCGGAGTAAATCCTGCTCAGAGGGGCGAGCGGGAGCGAACAGTGCTGCGTTTCGTGGCACGACGCGGGCAGCAGCTTCGATGCCTGCTGTCAGGTTGCTTGCAGCGCAGGAGCGCTCGGCCTCTCTCGCGCGACGCCACGGGCTACCGGGCGGCCAAGGGGTAGGTCCTTATCGGACATCTACTCTGAAGATTGGTGCGGTCGAGAAGACTCGAACTTCCACGGCCTTTCGGCCACAACGACCTCAACGTTGCGCGTCTACCAGTTCCGCCACGACCGCACGTGCCAATACCGCTGGTTGCCCGGCGGCCGGTAGGCGCGTGCCACTAGCAAAGCGGATCGCCCCCCGCAACCCGCCTTTCATGTCGCGTCAGCTCTTGCGGCAATTGTTCTGCTGCTGCGAGCGTACACCCTCGCCAGCGAAGCTCAGCTCCAGCAGCTTGGAGCTTGGCGGCACATCCAGGCGAGCGGAATAAAACTCGATAGATCCGCCCGGTGCCACCGTACGCTGGTGCGGTTCGATCTTCCAGCTGAACACCAGGCGGCACTGGCTGTCCCGCAGGTCCGCCGTGATGTCCGGCACGCGCTGACGATCGGTGGATGGGTTGGTGACCTGGCCGCTAACCGCAAACAATTCGGACCCATTGTCCAGTTCGCGCCGCTCAATCGGATTGTCCTTGAGCTGAAGCGGGGTTTCGGCCGCCTGCAAGCCCATGCTGGTGGCGAGCCCGGGCATGCCGAGCCAGACGATCGCTCCCGCCGCCAGCAGCATCAATATGCCCGCCGCGACCGCCATCATCGTCCAGCGTCGCGCGGGTGATCGGCGGCCGCGAAAGGGCGCTCGATGAGCGAAGGCGTCGATGCTTTCCCGGGGCGCCGACGGCTGCACAATCGGCGCCGCCGGCACAGGCTGGGGAGGAGGGGGGGCTGGCGGCGAGGATGGTGCCGCGAATGGCGATTCATCGATCGACACCGATGCCGGCGCCGCAACAGCCGGTGCGGGAACACGGTCAGCGTCGGTCGCCGCTACCTCCGGCAGGGAAGGCGCCTGGTACCAGCTGTGGCGACACTTGGCGCAACGCACGGTGCGCCCTTCGGCGCCAATTGCGCTGTCTGGCACCAGATAACGGGTGCTGCATTCGGGACATTCGAGGATCATGAACGCTGGGCACCACAGAACCGGCCGCGGCGACCGGCCGCTGCTGGCTGAAATTAAGCACGTCGTTCGCGACTCTGGCAAGCTTGAAGCGGGTCGGGGGTTCGTGCCAAGGCTGTAAACGGGGCAGCGCACTGATCATGGCGAGTATCGTCCAGTTCGAAAATGTCGGCTTGCGCTACGGCACGGGCCCTGAAACGCTGTCCGACGTCAGTTTCCAGCTGGGCCGGGGCTCGTTCTATTTTCTGACGGGGGCAAGCGGCGCGGGAAAGACGTCGTTGTTGCGCCTTCTTTATCTCGCTCAGCGGCCGAGCCGCGGCATCATTCGTTTGTTCGGGGAAGATACGGTGCTGCTTCCCCGCACGCGGTTGCCTGGCTTTCGCCGACGGATCGGCGTCGTGTTCCAGGATTTCCGCCTGGTGCCGCACCTTTCCACCTGGGATAATGTCGCGCTCCCGTTGCGGGTGGCGGGGGTGCCCGAGGAGGATGTTGAGCAGCCGGTGCGTGAAATGCTGGCCTGGGTGGGCCTGACCGATCGGGCCAATGCGCGTCCCGCAACCTTGTCGGGCGGAGAGCAACAGCGGGTCGCGATTGCACGCGCGGTGATTGGCCGGCCGGAGATGCTGGTGGCGGACGAGCCGACCGGCAACGTCGATCCCGACATGGCCGAACGGTTGCTTCACCTGTTCGATTCCTTGAACAAGCTCGGCACCACTGTTGTTGTCGCGACCCACGACTTTCAATTGCTCAATCGTATCCCGGACGCGCAGATGATGCGGCTCGACAAAGGGCGGTTGCTCGATCCCACGGGAGCGCTGCGCTACCCACCGCCCCGGTCCCGGCCGTGAGTGCGGGCACGCACCGGCGCGTGCTGGACGAGGCGGGCGGCATGGGCGCCATGACGGGGGTCATGGCCATCATGCTCTTCTTGACCGTGCTGTCGGCAGCAACGGGCCTGGGCACTGCCGCGGCGGCGCGGCTGCTCGATCGCGATCTTGCCGGGCGATTGACGGTGCAGGTCGTGAAGGGCGACCCTGCAAGCCGCGACGCCGCCGCGACCCGGATCACGGCAGCTTTGCGCGCCAGCACTGACGTGGTGGCAGTGTCAACGGTGCCACGTGCGGAGCTTGCGCGTCTGTTGCGCCCCTGGCTCGGCGATGATGCCGGCGATGCGGCGCTGCCCGTACCCGCGCTGATCGACATACAGCTGCGCGATCCGGGTGACACGGCTGCAGACCGGGTGGCTGCCCTTGTCGCAGGAGCAGTGCCCGACGCCCGGGTGGACCGGCACCAAGCGTGGATGTCGCCGGTGAATGGCGCCATGCGAACGGTGGTTCTGCTCGCGCTCGGGCTGGTACTGTTGATGGCGGCGGCAACCGCAGCCGTTGTGGTGCTGGCGGCGCGTGCCGGCCTTCAATTCCACCGGGCAACGATCGACGTGATGCATATGCTCGGCGCAACCGATGTGCAGATCGCCCGCCTTTTCCAGCGCAGGATCGCGCTCGACGCAGCATTCGGAGGCGTGGTGGGCGGTGCGGCGGCGCTGGGCGTCACCGCAGCGCTGCAGGCGCAAATGGCGGCGCTAGGATCCGAACTGCTGGGCAGCACGCGGCTGGGCACAGGCGACTGGGTGCTGCTGGCCTTGCTGCCCTTGTGCTTTGTTGCGCTTGCAACGTTCGCCGCCCGGCTGGCGGTGCTGCGGGCTTTGGGGCGCACATTGTGATGACCCGGCTGATCGCGCTCCTGGCCCTTGCCTGGAGCCTTGGCTTTTGTGTGTTCATGCTCGCCCTTGCACCGCCGCTGGAGGGTACGACCACCGATGCGATTGTAGTCCCGACGGGCGGGCCCGGACGGATTAATCGCGGGCTGGACCTGCTGCGTGCCCGGCAGGGCAAGCGAATGCTGGTCACGGGCGTTGCACCGGGCGTGCGACCCGTCGATCTGGAGCGAGAATATGGCGCCAGCCCTGCCTTGCTGCGCTGCTGTGTCGACTTGGGCGCCCAGGCGGTGGACACGCGCGGCAATGCCGAGGAGACGGCGCAATGGGTCCGCGAGCACCGGTACCGCACGGTGCGCCTGGTCACGTCCGACTGGCACGTTGCGCGCGCGCGCATGGAGCTGTCGGCCGCGCTGGGAAGCGACGTGCTGGTGTTGGGTGACGGCGTCCCCAGCACGCCGCGGCTGACGGGGCTGGTCAACGAATACAACAAGCTGATCCTGCGTCGGGTCGCGCTCTGGCTGGGGATGGGCGGGTGACGAACTGGTTACGGACGATCGTCTTTTACATCGTCTTTTATGGGCTTTCCGTGCCCATCGTGCTGTCGGTTCCGATCAGCGCGCTGTTCGGGCGCGCTGCGGTGATCCGCCATGCTACCTTCTGGTCGAACCTGCAGCGTCGGCTTGCGCGACCGATCCTGGGGATCACGGTGCGCGTAGAAGGCTCGCGGCCCGCCGGGCCCGCCCTGTACGCTTCCAAGCATCAGGCGATGTTCGAGACGCTGGAATTGCAGGCGCGGCTGGACGGTCCCGCCATGGCGCTGAAGCAGGAACTGGCCAACATTCCGTTCTGGGGATGGGCGGCTCGGCGCTATGGTGCGCTGGTCGTGGACCGCGATGGGTCAGCCGCTGCGCTGCGCAGCATGATCCGGGAGGGTGCGGCAGCGCGCGACGCTGGGCGGTCGGTGCTGATCTTTCCCGAAGGAACCCGGGTGCTGCCGGGCGAACAGCCGCCCATCAAGTCCGGCTTCGCGGGGCTGTACCGAATGCTCGGCATGCCCGTCGTCCCAGTGGCGGTCGACAGCGGCGTCGTGTGGCCGCGCAAGGGCGCGAAGAAGCCCGGCGTCATCACGATACGGTATGGGGAGGTAATCCCGACCGGCCTTCCGCGCGCGGAAGTCGAGCAGCGCGTGCACGCCGCCATCAATGCGTTGGATGAATCCAGGGCCTGATCGGGCGACGACCAGGCCCGCTCGGGTCATCCGCGGGTCACTTACCCTGCGCGCGCCACCGCTTGATCGTGCGGGTGATGATCGCTTCCTCGTCGCCGACCTCGCGCCATAATTGCGAAAAGACGGGATCTCCCGATGCCGGCCGCTTTGCCTCTTCCAGCGTGTCGAGCGCGACTCGGATCGGGATGGACACGCCTTCCCCGCAGATGATGCACTCGCGATTGCGCAGCGCCGGAATGGATTCGAGGAACCCGCGGGCACCCTCGGGCATCGCGGCACGAACAAAGGCCTGGTCGCGCTCGTTGTTGAGGCGCATCGCGATGATCGTGCCGCACTGTGACAGCACGCCTTCCGACAGATCGGATGGCCGCTGCGTGATCAGGCCCAGGCTGACGCCGTACTTACGCCCTTCCTTTGCGATCCGGGCCAGGATGCGACCGACCGACGACTTCGCAACGCCGTTGTCCGCGGGAATGTAGCGATGTGCCTCCTCGCAAACGAGCAGGATCGGCCGTTGCGGCTCATTTCGCGACCAGATCGCGTAGTCGAACACCATGCGGCTGAGCACTGCAACAACTACTGAAGTGATATCCGACGGCACGCCCGAGACGTCGATGATCGAGATGGGCTTGCCATCGCCCGGCATGCGGAACACCCGGCCGATGAAGTTTGCCATCGTATCCGCTACCAGCATGCCGGAGAACATGAAGCCGTAGCGCGGGTCAGCCTTGATCTCCTCGATCTTGGTCTTCAGGCGCAGATAGGGCGCGGTATCCCCTGCCCGGTCCATCTTGCCCATCTCGAGCTGGATGAGGTTGGTCAGATCGCTGAGCATGTACGGAATGGGCGCGTCGACCGTCAGCTTCGGAATCTCCTGCCCAAGCCGGCTCTTGCCGCGCGCCATCAGCAGGCACTTCGCCAGGATGTCTCCATCGATCTGCCGCTCGGACCCGGAGGTGGTCAGGAACACCTCGCAGTGTTCCTCGAAGTTCATCAGCCAATAAGGCATTTGCAGGTTGTTGACGTCGTACAGCGCGCCGTTGGTCTTGAAGGCCGCACCATATTCGCCGTGCGGATCGATCATCACGATATGGCCCAAGGGTGCACGCTCGCAGATCCGATGGAGAAGCAGCGCGGCGCCGGTTGATTTGCCGGTACCGGTCGACCCCACCAGCGCGAAGTGCTTGCCCAGCATGGCATCGATCAACATCGACGCACGCACGTCCTTGGTCGGATAAACGGTGCCGACGCCAACGCTGGGGACTGTGTCGGCGGCATAAACCTGGCGCAGGTCACCCGTCGTGACCGGTACGACGTGGCAGCCGGGCACCGGATACCGAGTCACGCCGCGACGGAAGTTGTACAGCTTGCCCGTCAGCCGCTCCTCATCGCCTTCGCCCAGAAAGTCGATCTCGGCGACGATCCGCCCGGCGCCGGTTTCCTGATAAACAAGGCTGCGGACATTGGCGACGAGCCACGACCCGCCAACCCGCATCTTGATCTGGCTGCCGACCTGGCCGGCGCTCGCCGCGACGGGATCGGGATGCGCCATCGCCGCTTCCAGGGCAGCCGGATCCAGCACCACCTGGCTCGATGCGCCAGCAACCGAGAGCACAAAGCCGATCGCCTCCTCTCCCGAAAGTGGCGTGGCGGCGGGAACCGCGTTCTCGAAGGCAGCGGATCCGGGCATGAAGGTCATGAGGTCACTCGTTGGCAAGACACGCATCGTGCCTAGTCGCCGAGTCTTAAATTCCGGTAGGCGCGCGCTTTCTGCCGTCAGATCCGGCGCGCGATCACCCCCGCCACCCAGCCGAACAGCACGGACAATGCCACGGCGGTAAGTCCGTACAGCACGGCCGAGCGATCCGCCGCGCGCGCGACAAAGCGCTCGAACCCCGATTTGCGGACGTCGATGTCGCGCACCGCCGCGGCCAGCACGCGACCATGGCGAATCAGAAAGGTTTCGGCAGTGAAGCGGCCGACGGGCACGCGTGCGGGCACCGTCACGCGGGCGCGGTACAGCACGCCACCGGTTACCTCTACGGCGCCCGGCGCTTCGTAGTACAACCCCGACCGCTCACGAAGCTCAACCAACCCCCGCTCGAACCGCTCCTCGACGTCGGAAGTCGCCGCGCTGGCGGGGGAGAGTTGCAGGCTGTCGAGGCCCAATTCGTAGATCGCACGACTACGCTCATCGACCAGGGTGCGGATCGGGCGGGATGAAGCAATCGCGTAAAAGGACGGCGCCGAGCGGTAGCGGAGGCGTTCGGCATTGACCCAGATGCCGGCCACCTTCTCCTTCTCACGTACCAGTATCGACTGGGTGGGACCCTTCACCACCACGACGATCTCTGCCGGTTCTTCACCCGGCGGGGGTCGGCCACCGGGGTAAAGGATAGCGCCAAACAACAGCAGTTCCGCGCCCGTGAATGAGTACGCGATCTGCACCTCACGTTGTGACACGTCGGGCACCAGCACGGGCTTCGCCTGGCCCAGCAACAGGGGCGCGAAGAGCAGGAGCAGCGCCGGCCGAATCACGCGAGCTCGACCGTGAAGATCGCTTCCGGACGCCAGACCAGGCCCAGCAGCACCCGTGCCCCGATCAGCAGCACCACGATCGCGAGGCCGAGCCTTAGATATTCAGGCTTTATCCGCGACGCGAACCGGGCGCCTACCTGCGCCCCGGCGACCGACCCGAGCAGCAGCAAGGCGGCGAGCACGATGTCGACTGCCTTGGTCGTGGTGGCATGCACCATGGTCGCGACGGCCGTTACGAACAGCGTCTGGAACAAGCTTGTACCGACCACGGTCTGCGTTGCCATCCCCAGCAGGTAAACACATGCCGGCACCAGGACGAAGCCGCCGCCTACGCCCAACAGAATGGTCAGGATTCCCACGCCGAAGCCCAGCAGCAGCGGCGCCAAGGGGGAGATGTACAGGCCCGATTTGTAGAAGCGGGTGCGCAAAGGCAGCGCCGCGACCAGCGGATGGTGCCGCCGCTTGCGGGGCCGCGGCTTCAGGTGGCCGCGGGCCACCGCAATCGCGCGGATGGATTCGCTGGCCATCATCCAACCGATCCACCCGAGCATGACGACGTACACGACACCGATCACCAGATCGATCTGGCCGATTGCCTGGAGCAGGCGGAAGATTTGCGCGCCAGCGATCGAGCCCGCGATCCCACCCGCTACCAGGACGCCGCCCATCTTGGTGTCGACCCCGCCGCGTCGCCAATGTGCGAAAACGCCCGAGACGCTGGCCCCTGTTACCTGGCTGGCGGCGGACGCCGCAGCGACCGTGGGCGGTATTCCATACACGATCAGCAGCGGTGTGGTCAGGAACCCACCGCCCACGCCCAACATGCCAGACAACAGGCCCACGCCGCCACCCAGCAGCACGATCACCAGCGCATTGACCGACAGGTTGGCAATGGGAAGGTACAGGTCCACGCCAACCCGCTTACCCGCCTGCTGCTTTGGCCGCTAGCAGGGCATGCACCGCGATGCCGTGCTAGAAGTCGGTGCCGAGTGAAAAGGCTGGGCCGCTGCCCGGGCTCGCCTTGCCGGCGACCCGCTCTCGCCAGTCGAGCGTCAGGCGAAAAGCCCGCGTACCCACCGGTACACGCATCCCCATGGTCGGGCCGACATCAACGCGTCCCGTGCCGCGCTGAACCGCGCCCCAACTTCCCGCTCCGATATCGACCTGCGTGCGGCCGAGCGTCGCCACGGGGCGGACCAGGCGGGCGGCACCATCTGCGAACCCTTCCACCACGTTACGCGCAACGGCACCGGCCTGCGCATAGGCCTCCAGCGTCGCCCCGGCGACGATCGGGCGTGGCCCGATCCCCCCGAGCGCCATCAGCGTCGGGCCCCCGCGCCCGCCGTCCAGGCTGAAGCGCTGCTCGGCCACAAGCCGTACTGGGAGCGCCGTGGGCCGCCATTCTAGTCCGATCGCCGCCTCTCTTCCGGCGCCCTGAAGCGGCGTCGCAGCCCGGGCTGCCAAGGCGATGCGGCGCTCCTTATCAAGCCCGTAGGTGAGCCGTATGCCGGCCTGTGAGCCACCCAGGCGCCCGCCGCTCAGCGTCCCGCCGGAACCCCCGCGCGCCAATAGCCAGGCGCTGCCCGACAGGCGTGTCGTGCCGGACGGGGGTGGCGTTGGGCGAAGCGGAGGCGGGATCGTGCCCAATTCCGCCCTGTCCTGGTTCCGCCCCGCGGGAACGGTTTCTCCCGCCGCAACCGGAGCGGTGAGGGCCAGGGCAACATCATGGTTCAACGGTGCCGGCCCGTGTGCCAGCGCGGATCCGGGTGGAGGCGCAGCGACGGATCCAGACGCCAGCGTCCGCTCAGCCCTATGCGCGTTCTTGATCGGGGGAGGTACTTGGATCACCACCCGGGGCGGCAGGGTTGCGGCCGCCAGTGGCGGCGCGACCGCGCGTACCAGCGCGGGGACGCCATCGATGCTGGGCCACAGCATGATGATGCGCAGGGCTGTCCACCCGGCAAGCGTGCCGCCGAGGAACCGGATCGGTCGTCCGCGCTTCATTGGGGCACGCTTGCCAGGTCCGGGAAGTGGTGGCGGGTCTTGTCCCAGCGCGGTGGCTGCCCCGCGAGCATGCCCATGTACATCCTCATGGCGCGCCGCGCAGCGATCAGGGCGACCAGGTTACCGACCAGGAAACGGGGAATAGCCAGTAAGCCCTCAAGCCGGCCGTGGACCTTTGCGGTTGCGGTAGCTCGCATCGCCAGCCGCCATGCAAGCAGGGCGGTATTGGTGACGAACAGCCAGGTCGGGATCGTGGCCGGCGCCTGTGTCCCGCTCAGCTTGTGCAGCAACAGGCTTGCACCCCAGCTGAGCAGCGCGATGTACGCGATGGCCAGCACCAGCATGGCGAGCGGTGCACGCCGGTCCCGCATCCGCATCCAGTGATCGCTGAGCGCCCTTGCCGGGCCCCAGCCGGTGCGGTCCCACCCGGCAAGCGCGATGCCGGTCATCCAGCGTGCTTTTTGCCGGACGGCAGCGGCCAGCGTGCCCGGAAAGAAAGCCCGGACGGCAACTATCCGCCCGCGATCGTCCGTGACCCGAACGAAGCTGCCATGGCCGCCCAGTTCTGCGATGCGCAGGCCCAGCTCATAATCTTCGGTCAGGCTGGCAGCATCGAAGGGGTCGCCGCCACGCGCATGGGCGATCTGCGCCAGCATCGGCGTCGCGATCGCACATCCCGTTCCCGCCAGCGGCATGCCCGCACCCAGGGCGGTGCGGACCAGCATGTGGCGTCCATGCGCCTCGGCAAATTCGTCGGCATAGTGCCCGCCGATCCAGCGGGAAGCAGGGTCAATCAACGGCACAACAGGGATTTGCACGACGTCCGCGACGTCGATCAGGGCATCGAACAAGTCCAGCTCGTCGGCGTGAACAACGTCCTCTGCATCGTGCAACACAACGGCGCGGGTTGATTGGCCGTCGGCGGCGTCGTCGCGCAGAAGTGCGTGCCACACCGCGTTCAGGTTGTCGGCCTTGGTGGTCGGACCCACCGCGCTGTTGATCACCAGCCGGACCCGCGCGTCATATTCCGCGACGGCTGCAACCGCGTCGATCGTATCCGGATCGTTCGGGTAACAGCCGACGAAGATGCGGTAGTCGGGATGTTGGTACCGGATCAACGCTGCGTCGAGCATCCGCCCGATCACGTCAGCTTCATGCCAGGCGGGAACAAACACCGCCATGCGCCCGGCGACTCGCCGCGGCGACAACTTAAAGGGCACGTCCGGGCCGCGTCGGATACGACGCCACCAGTATAGCAGGTCTACTGCCAGATCATCGATACCGCCGATCAGCAACATCGCCGCCTCGAACAACACGAGTTCGCGCGCGAGCGGATCGACGAAATGCGCCACCCCTTCCACGCCCTGCCCCCTGCGTGTTCCCCAGGGCGGGTGTGGCGTACAAGCCTATGTTACGCAAGCGTAACTTGCCCGACATATCGCGCCGGTTCTCGGATCATGCGGAAAGCGAACGCTAGCGCTGCCCCGTTCAGGGCGTGGTGCGACCCCCGCCGCCGCCACCACCCGCGCCACCGCTGCCGCCCATCGGCGCGCCTACGGTGCCGATATTGCCGAACAGATCCTCGAAGAAGCCGCGCTTCTTGCCCAGCGTCGGGGTTGTCTTGCTGCTCGGCTCGACCGACGCGATCTGCTCAGTGCCGCTGCGGCGGATCGCCGTTACGTTGCCAGCCGGGTCGAAGCTGATCTGCAGGGTGATCTGCGCCTTTGCCCGCGGATTGCGGAAGGCAAGGTTGCGGCTGTCGCGAGCGACATAATACCAGTCACCGCCGTTCGCGTCCTTGGCGAACTGGCTGGTGAAGCTTGGTCTTCCAAGCGTCGCCAGCACTGACTGACGGTTGTCGACCCCCGGCTGAACGGAGTTCACCAGGTCCGCATCGACGATGTAGCCCTGATGCGAGCGCACGGGAGTGCAGGCGCCGGCTGCGAGCGCGACCAGCGTCGCGGCGATGACGGGGCGGACAGAAAGCGGCAAACGCATGGATACTCCGTGGCGCAAACGGGCCGGTCGCGGGCGCCGATTGCATCGGCCGGCCACCATGTCGATATGCGAGGCGGACGCGGCGCACAAGCCGCACAGGGTTCGAAGGGCAGGCGAGTGGGTTTAGTTGATCGAATTCTGGGCAGGCGACGGGACCAGGCCTTGCCCTTGTACAATGCGGCGGTGGCGCGTGCCCGGCAGGAGCATTGGTACGTGGAAGGGGCAGTGCCCGACACCGTGGATGGCCGGTTCGACACGATCGCAGCCGTGCTGTCGATGGTATTGCTGCGGTTGGAGGAGGAGCCGGCCGGCGCCGCACCGGCCGCGCACCTGACCGAGCGATTCGTCGACGACATGGACCAGCAGCTGCGTGAGATCGGCATCGGAGACATCACGGTTGGCAAGCACATTGGCAAGCTGATGGCGGCGTTGGGCGGCCGGCTCGGCGCCTATCGCGACGCGCTGGCGGCGGGGGACCTTGGTCCGGCGCTGATCAAGAACCTTTACCGGGGTGAGGCGCCGGCCCCAGAGGCGCTCGAGCATGTGGCCGGCGCGCTCTCCGCATTCCGCTCGCACCTGTCTGCCGTCCCGATCGCACGGCTGCTGGAAGGGGACCTACCGTGACTCCCGAATTTCCTCGGCCTGAGCGTGTCGATACCATCGGCCCGCGCGAGCGCGAAATTGCGGTCGAAGCCAATGCCGACGAGCGGGAGCGCCTCGCTCGTCGATTCGGCCTTTTGTCACTCGACCGGCTTGAGGCGGCGTTCCGCGTCAGGCGTGAGCAGGCCGGCATCAAGGTGAGCGGGCGTGTGCTGGCGGACCTTGTTCAGCCCTGTTCCGCCAGCGGGGAGCCCGTTCCCGCACACATCGACGAGGCCGTGGACCTGCTTTTCGTGGATCCCGGCTCAGCCGCTACCGACGAAGTGGAACTGACTGCCGACGCGCTGGACACGATCGAGATCGAAAATGGCGTTGTCGACTTGGGGGAGGCAGCCGCCGAGACAGTGGCGCTGGCGCTTGATCCCTTTCCTCGCGCGCCCAATGCTGCCGAGGTGCTTCGCAACGCCGGCGTGCTGAGCGAGGAAGAGGCCGGCCCTATGAGCGGGCTCGCTGCCGCGCTGAAGGACAAGCTCGGCGGCCGTTAACGAAAAGGCGGATGGAGGATAACTTCGCGTTGGGCCAATGCCTAAACAGCATCGGGCCCAAGTGTCGGGTCCAGGTCACGCGGGCGCACGAAGCGGGTCAGCGATGCCGTGCCCGGCGCCACATCGGCCCAGTCGCCGGAAAATGTCATCTCGGCGACTGAAGCGGTCGGGTATTTGGCCGCTACTTCCTCACGAAGGCTCCCCGCGTTCGGCGAAACCAGCGTCAGTATCAATTCCTCCAGGCCTGGATTGTGCCCGACCAGGAGAACTCGCTCCGCCTGCTGCTCCCGCGCGACCTCGATCAGCGTGTCGGGGCTGGCGAGATAGAGCCGACGATCGAACGTCGCGTCCAGCGGACTACCATAACCGGCGCTGACGGCCTGCAGTGTTTCGGCAACACGCCTGGCGGGGGATGCGATCACCGCGTCAAAGTGGAGGTTCAGCTCGGCCAGGTGGCGCCCCATGCGCTCGGCCGCCCGGAAACCCTTGTTGTTGAGCGGCCGGTCGACATCCAACAGGCCAGGATCATCGGCGCCGCCCGATTTGGCGTGGCGCAACAGCGTCAACGTCTTCACGGGCGTGCCTCCCCCGGACCGGGCTCGGTCACGGCCGTCGCTTCATGCCCGACCGTGTTCGGATTGGAAAGCGCCGGCGTGGCCAGCGTCGGGACAGTTGAACCTAGGCGGGCCGCGACTCGGATCACTGCCTCGTCCAGCGTCACCCGCGCGACCGGCGTACCCTCCGGAAAGGCGGTCAGGAGCCGCGACGGCGTGGCGGCCGACAGCAGCACGAACATGCCCTGATCGTCGGCACGCCGGATCAGTCGCCCAAATGCCTGCGCCAGCCGCGCGCGCACGATGCGATCGTCATATCCAGTGCCGCCTCCCACCAGTCGCCTGGCGGCGTGCAGCACCGTTGGCTTTGGCCAGGGGACGCCCTCCATGACCACCAGACGCAGCGACTCGCCCGGCACGTCCACCCCGTCGCGCAAGGCGTCGGTACCGAGCAGGGACGCGTGCGGATCATCCCGAAAGATGTCGACCAACGTGCCCGTGTCGATCGGATCGACGTGCTGGGCGTGCAGCGGCAATCCGTCACGGGCCAGGCGGTCCGCGAGCCTCGCATGCACCGCGCGCAGCCGCCGGATCGCGGTGAACAGCCCCAACGTGCCTCCGCCCGCCGCCGCGATCAGCCGGGCATAGGCGCCCGCCAGCTCTGCGATATCGCCCCTCTTCACGTCGGTGACGATCAGCACCTCAGCGCGCGCCGCATAGTTGAACGGACTTTGCGCGGTGAAGCGGGAGGGCGCACGCAACAGATGCGGCGCACCGACCCGCGCCTCCGCGGTGGACCAATCTCCCCCGTTCGTGAGCGTCGCCGACGTGACGAGCGCGCCGTGCGCGGGCTTCAGCACCACCTCGGCGAAGGGGCGGGTGGGGTCCAGCCAGCGGCGATGCAGGCCCACGTCCCATTCGCGCCCTTCCGCCCGGTCGACGCTCAACCAATCAACGAAGTCAGGATCCGCCGGGCCACCCACCCGCGAGAGCAGCGCAAGCCACGCAGCCACCGTTTCCGCGCGCCAGCCGATAGACGCGATCGCCCCTTCGATCCGTGCGCGTGCCGGCCCGTCCATCCAGTCGGGCGCCTCGGCCAGCAACGCCTCCAGCCGCCGCGCAAGTCCGTTCAGCGGACGGACCAGCGCGTCGAGCGCCGCTGCCGCTGGCTGCGCCGCGTCGATCAGAGCAGGCGTTGGCTCGGCCAGCTCCGTTTCCAGCCCGTAGCCCGCGTCGCCGGGCAGCTCGGCACGCGCATAGGTCAGGCCCCGAACGGCGGCGAGCAGCGCTTCCACGGGCCCATGCGGTGCGCCCTCCACAAGACGCCCGAGCCAACCGTCGGACGGCAGGCAGCGCGCAGCGTCCACAGCGTCGCCGATCGCGCGCTGTGCCGCCTCGTCATAGCTTGCCGCGTCAGAAAGGCGCGCGGCCAGGCCCCGCCGCCGCCCACGACCGCCTGCCTCCGGCCCCAGGATCCAGCGCCTGAGCTCGATCGTCTCGGCCCCGGACAGGACAGTGCCGAACATCGCGTCGGCAGCGTCGAACAGGTGATGCCCCTCGTCGAAGACGTAGCGCGTTGGACGGGTGGCCAGCTCGCGCCCACGCGCGGCGTTGACCATCACCAGCGCGTGGTTGGCGATCACCACATCGGCTTCGGCCGACGCCCGTGCGGCACGCTCGATGAAGCATTTCCGGTAATGTGGGCAGCCTGCATAGACGCACTCGCCGCGCCTGTCGGTCAGCGCAGCGGGCCCGTTGCGCCGGAACAGAGTCGGCAGCCAGCCTGGCAGGTCTCCACCGACCATGTCGCCGTCGGCGCTGAACGCGGCCCAGCGCGCCACCAATTGCGCCAGCACCGCCGCGCGTCCGGCGAAGCCGCCCTGCAGCGCGTCCTCCAGGTTGAGCAGGCACAGATAGTTCTCGCGTCCCTTGCGCGTCACCACGCGCTGGCGCCGCTCGGCGGCATCGGGGAACAGCCGCTCGGTTTCGTGGGAAAGCTGGCGTTGCAGCGCCTTGGTATAGGTGGAGATCCACACCGCGCCGCCCGCGCGCTCCGCCCACAGGCTTGCGGGCGACAGATAGCCCAGCGTCTTACCGATCCCTGTGCCCGCCTCCGCCAGCACCAGATTGGGCGCATCCCGCATTGCGCGCGGGGTGAATGCTTCAGCGGCGGCGGCGGCGTAAAGGCGTTGACCCGGCCGTTCCTCTGCACCCTGCCCTGTAAGCGCCGCCAGCCGAGCCTGCGCCTCCGACGGGTCCAATGTCACGGTGCGCGGGACAGGGCGGGGCGGCGCTTCCTCCCATTCGGGCAGGCGGCTGAACAGCCAGCGCTCGTCGCGCGGCGGCTTCGCAACTCGCTCCACCACCGATGGTCCCCAAGGCCAGCGCATCCGGAACAGCGCCTGCGCGCTCGCCCAGGCTCCCTCGCGCTCCGCCCAGTTTCCCGCTGGCACCGCCAGCAATGATTCAGCGGCTTCGAGCAGAAAGGCGGCGACATCCTCGTCTTGCTCGGGCGGGGACAGGTCCACGGCGCGCGCCAGTCCTCGCGGTGTCGGAACCGCAAAACGAGCGGGGTGGATGAACGCGAACAGCTCAAGCAGGTCGAGCCCCGACAGCTCGGCATAGCCCAGCCGCTGCCCGATCAGCGGCGCATTGAGCAGGACCACCGGCGTGTCTGCAGCAAGCCGGATCGCCTCGCCACGCCCGATTGCGCGCGTGCCGGCCCCGTCAGCGACCCAGATGCCGCCATGGCTTGCGTGAAGGGCTAGATGGGGAAGCGGCATGGGCGTGTCCCGAAATGCGAGCGGCGGAACGGATTGGCAACCCGCAGCTCATGGAGAAACTTCAGTCGCGCCCGCGCGTCTTCTCTCCGAAGCCAAGATCAGGAGCGTGAGATGGCCCTCAAGGACGTGGTTGAAGGGATCGAGAACCGGGTTGATCACCTGTTGCACCATGAACAGGCCGACCCTGCCGAGCAGCGCCAACCGGTGCTGGAAGCGATCGATCGCGTGGCCGATCAATGGAAGAACAATCGCGATGGCGAGAACCATGATTGGTGGAGCGAGTCGGACGGCCTGGTCGCCTTTTCCCCGACGCTGTCGAACGGTGCCCCGCTGACCATCGACGGGGTCACCACCAACTTCATCCCTGCCGACCGCTTCCCGGACTATCTCGCCTCCATGCGGCATGAGGTGGAGAGCGGCACGTTCGACGCGGAGATCCATGGCGGGCTCACCGGCTCGGGCAATGTCAGCGGGCTTGCCACCGTGCCGTTGACCCGATCCCGCGACGGCGAGGTTGGGCCGTCGGAGGGCGCGCCCGATCATGACGGGCTCAGCGACCGCATCCAGGACCGGTGATCCGGAACACAGGCGCGGCGTCAATGCGGCGTCGCGCCCAGTTCCACCCCCGTCTTGTCGTGCAGCGCGAATCGGTCAACCAAGTCGGCGCTGGCGCGGTTATAGCCGATTACCTCGACGGCCCGTCCGTCGCGGCGCAGCTTGGTCAGTATCTTGTTGAGCGCACCGACACCTGAAATGTCCCAGAAATGCGCCGCAGACACGTCGATGGTGACGTGGCGGGAAGGTTCCTCGCCGGCGAAAGCCCGGGTGAAGCGGTCGACCGAGGCGAAAAAGATATTGCCGGTCACGCGATAGGTCGCCGCCGCGCCGTCCGGTGAGGCGTCTCGGTGCACCGCGAACATCCGCCGTACCTTGCCGGCAAAGAAGATGCCGGACAGCAGCACGCCCGCGAGCACCCCTTGCGCCAGGTCGCGGGTCGCGACCACCACCGCCACCGTCACCAGCATAACCGCCGATGAGGTTGGCGGGTGGCGGCGCAGGTTCGGGATCGAGTTCCAGCTGAATGTGCCGATCGACACCATGATCATCACCGCGACCAGCGCCGGCATCGGGATGCGCCCGACGACGGGCCCCAGGACCGCGAGTAGGAACAGCAGGAACACGCCCGCGACCAGGGTCGACAGCCGCCGGCGCCCGCCCGAGGTCACGTTGATGACGGATTGGCCTATCATCGCGCATCCGCCCATGCCGCCGACCAGCGCCGCGGCGATATTGGCGCCACCTTGGCCGAGGCATTCGCGCCGTTTGTCACTGTCGCTGTCCGTCATGTCGTCGACGATCTGCGCCGTGAGCAGCGATTCGAGCAGCCCGACTGCAGCCATGGTCAACGAATAGGGCAGGATGATCCGGAGCGTATCCAGCGTCAGCGGCACGTTAGGCCAGGTGAGGCTCAGCAGGCCTTCTGGCAGTCGGCCCATGTCGCCCACCGTCCGGACCGGCAGGCCCATGGCGATGCTGATCGCGGCGAGCACGACGATGCCGACAAGCGGAGAGGGCACGGCGCGGGTGACGCGCGGCAAGAGGTAGATGATCGCCAGCCCGGCAGCGACCATGGCGTAGCTGTGCCAGGTCACGCCCATCAGTTGTGGCAGCTGCGCCAGGAAGATCAGGACGGCGAGCGCATTGACGAAGCCGGTGATAACCGACCGTGACACGAACTGCATCAGCAGGTCCAGCCGCGCCAACCCCGCCGCGATCTGGATCATCCCCATCAGGATCGTAGCGGCGAACAGGTACGGGACGCCGTGATCGCGCACCAAGGGCGTCACCACCACCGCAACAGCCGCCGTCGCGGCAGAAATCATCGCCGGCCGGCCACCCAGGAACGAGATCACCGTCGCGATCGCGATGGAGGCATAAAGGCCGACCCGCGGGTCGACACCGGCGATGATCGAGAAACCGATCGCCTCCGGGATCAGCGCCAGCGCGACCACAATGCCGGCAAGCACGTCGCGCCGCGCCTGCCCGGCATCGGTGAACCATTGCGCCCGGTGGCGGGCGAGGGTGGATGTCATGTTTGGCAACCAGGAAGAGTGATGCCCGTCGCATCGTCGCTGGCGCGACCTGAAGCGTGGCGGGCATGTTGTCCGGCGGATCGGCGGCCGGAATAGCCACCCGGGGTTGCACCGGGTCCTTGCAGTTGCGCCCGTCCATAGCGGCTGATCACACCGATCGGCAACCCGGCATTGCCAGCGTCTTGACGGGTGCTTAGGTCGCGAGGCTCTATGACCGACGTTGATACCGCCCTGCGCGCCGCGGCGCTGGAGTCCAAAGCCTGGCCCTTTGAGGAGGCGCGCAAGCTCCTCGCCCGCTATCCAAATGGCAAGCCGTCGGCGGACGGCCAGCCTTCACCGATCCTGTTCGAGACGGGCTACGGGCCCTCGGGCCTGCCGCATATCGGCACGTTCAACGAAGTGTTGCGCACCACCATGGTCCGCCGCGCCTTCGCTGCGCTGTCCGATCAGCCGACGCGGCTAGTGGCGTTCAGCGATGACATGGACGGATTGCGCAAGGTGCCCGACAACGTCCCCAATGGCGCGATGTTGGCCGAGCATCTGGGCAAGCCGCTGTCGCGCATTCCCGATCCGTTCGGCACGCACGACAGTTTCGCCGCGCACAATAATGCGATGCTGCGCCAGTTTCTCGACCGGTTCGGCTTTGAGTACGAATTCGCCTCCTCGACCGAATACTATGCTTCGGGCCGATTCGACGACGCACTGAAGCTGGTGCTGCGTCACTATGACGCGATCCAGGCGGTGATGCTGCCCACGCTCCGTGCGGAGCGGCGCGCCAGCTATTCGCCGGTGCTGCCGGTCAGCCCGACATCGGGCGTCGTGCTGCAGGTGCCGGTCGAAGTGGTGGACGCTGACGCGGGCACCATCGCGTTCACTGACGAGAGCGGCGAGCGGATCGTCCGGTCGGCGCTGGGCGGCCTCGCCAAGCTGCAATGGAAGGTCGACTGGGCGATGCGCTGGGTCGCGCTCGGCGTCGACTATGAGATGGCGGGCAAGGACCTGATCGACTCGGTCACCCAGTCAGGCAAGATCGCCCGAGTGCTTGGTGGTCGGCCGCCCGAAGGCTTCACCTATGAGATGTTTCTCGACGAAAAGGGCGAGAAGATCTCCAAGTCAAAGGGCAACGGGCTCAGCCTTGACCAGTGGCTGACCTATGGTCCCGAGGAGAGCCTCGCCTTCTTCGCCTATCGCGAGCCAAAGAAGGCCAAGCAGCTCCACATGGGCGTGATCCCTCGTGCGGTGGACGAATATTGGCAGTTCCACGGCGCCTATCCGGGCCAGGCGATCAAGGAACAGCTCGGCAATCCCGTTCACCACATCCATGGTGGCGAGGTGCCCACGGGCACACTGCCGGTGACGTTCGGGTTGCTGCTGAACCTGGTCGGCGTGATGGGCGATGCCACGCGCGAGCAGGTCTGGGGTTATCTCGCCAACTATGTTCCCGACGCGACGCCTGAGAGCGAGCCGGAGCTCGACCGACTGATCGGCCACGCGCTCGCCTATGCCCGCGATTTCGTCGCGCCAACGCTGGTCCGCCGCGCGCCCGAGGGCGTGGAGGTGGACGCGCTCCGCCGCCTGGATGCCGAACTCGCCGCCCTGCCGGCGGATGCGAGCGCCGAGGACATTCAGAACATCGTTTATGAGATCGGCAAGGGCCAGTTCGGGGATGGGGGCGGCTTTGAGTCGCTCCGCGACTGGTTCAAGGCGCTCTACGAAACGCTGCTCGGCTCCAGCCAGGGTCCGCGCATGGGCAGCTTCATCAAGCTTTACGGCATCAAAAACAGTCGTGCTCTGATCGCGCAGGCGCTGGAGCGCGTCGCCGCCTGATCGGGTCGGGGCGGGGCGGGCGCTTGCCCCGCCCGACCGGCACGATACGCTCACCCCTGACCATCGGAGAGCCCGCCCATGTGCAACGAGGCCGCCCGCCGCATCGAACTCGGGCTATTGCGCGAAGATTGGGGTCAGACCGGCATCCCGCTCCGCTTTCCGGAAGGGCCGCCCAACATGGCGCCGCTCGATGGCTTCCGCATCACGGAACAGACCACCATCATCCGCGCGGCTGCCGACGCACCGGCGGAAGCGGAACTGGTGACGCGGCGCTGGAGCTGGCCGGGTCCGGGTGGCAAGCCGGTGTACAATTACCGCTCGGACGGACGGCGGCTGGTTGAAGGGCGCTGCTTGATCCCGGTGGACTCCTTCTACGAGTTCACCGCCCCAGAAGAGCCGGGTGCCAAGCGGAAAACCAAATGGGCGTTCCGCCTGGTCGGGCATGACTGGTTCTGTATCGCCGGGCTGTTCCGGCGCGACCCGGCGGTCGGGGAGGCGTTCACCATGCTCACCTGCCCTCCCGGTCCCGACATCGCCCCCTATCACTCGCGTCAGGTTGTGGTGCTCGGCCGCGAACAATGGGCGAACTGGCTCGATCCCCGGGTTCCCTCGGCGGAGCTGACGCAGCCCTTGCCCGCCGGCAGCCTGACCGTGGAGCGGGTCGGGTGAGGCGGTTCTTTGATCCAGCCCAACTCGCCCATGCCCCGCTTTATGAGCTGTGGAACGGCGCGCAGTCACCGTATGCCGACACGCCCGAGCGCGCCCAGATCATCCTGGCCGCGATCGGCGGGGCGGAGCGGCCCCAAGATCGTGGCATCGCTCCGCTGCTACGCGTCCACGACGCTGCCTATCTCGACGCGCTGCAACGGGTGCCGGACCTGTGGCGAGAGGCGGGGCGAGCGGGTGATGCCATCCCCTACGCCTTCCCCGTGCATCGTCGGGCACAGCAACTGACCCGAGTCGACGCGCTGCTCGGCCGACACGCGTTCGACACCGTGACCCCGATCACACCGCAAGCCTTCACCGCGAGCTATGCGGGTGCGCAAGCCGCCCTTGCTGCGGCACAAGCGGTGCTGGATGGCGACCGCGCCGCCTTCGCGTTGTGCCGCCCGCCCGGCCACCATGCCGGCCGCGATTATTGCGGCGGCTACTGCCACATCAACGCCGCGGCCGTGGCAGCCCAGGCCGCGCGCGATGCGGGCGTAGGGCGGGTCGCGATCCTCGACATCGACTATCATCATGGCAACGGCACCCAGGACATCTTCTGGGGCCGGGGGGACGTGTTCTTCGCCTCGGTCCACGCCGACCCGGCGACGGACTATCCCTTCTACTGGGGGCATCCGGGTGAGGCGGGCGAGGGTGACGGGCATGGCGCGACACTCAACCTGCCGCTGCCGCACGGGACGCGACTCGACGCGTTTCGCCGCGCCCAAGCCATCGCGCTTGATGCAATCGGGCGGTTCGACCCAGGCCTACTGGTCGTCAGCTTTGGTGCGGATACCTGGGAAGGCGACCCGATCAGCCACTTCGCGCTAACCACGCCCGACTACGCGGTTCTTGCCCGCGACATCGCCCGTGCTGATTGGCCGACCGTGATCGTCATGGAAGGCGGATATGCCGCCGGCGCGCTCGGCCACAACGTCGCAAGCTTTCTGTCGGGATTCTAAGCCGTTGTAATCACGCGCTGGTAGCGTCACCATTCGCCCGGCCGGCAAGGAACCGGCAGGGAGAGACCTGATGGAGCGGATCACGCGGCGGCAGAGCCTGGTGCTGGGCACAGGGCTGGCCGTCACCGCATGTGGCGGCGGAGGAGGCAGCAGAGGCGGTACGGTACCGATCGTGTCAGCCCCGACGCCGACTCCATCACCCGCACCCAGTCCCGCGCCCAGTCCCGCCCCCAGCCCGACCCCCACGCCGACCCCTGGCGGTACGGCCAGCCTGTCCGCGCTGGCTGCGACCCGCAACATGCGCTTCGGCTCCACCTTCGCCTGGAGCGCTGCCGGCGATGCGGGCTCGTTCGCCAATCCCAGCTATGCTGCGCTGCTCGAGCGTGACTGTTCGATACTGGTGCCCGAGAATGAGCTGAAGTGGCAGGCGCTGCGTCCGAGCGTGGATCGCTTCGATTTCGACCGCGCTGACGCGATGCTCGCTTATGCGCAGTCCAGGAACATGGCCATGCGAGGCCATACGCTGCTCTGGTACGTGGCCGAGCGCTTCCCGGGCTGGCTCACCACCTATGACTTTGGCAGCAATCCGCGAGCCGAGGCGGAGCGGCTGGTCCGCGAACACGTTCAGACCGTCACGCGCCGCTACGGCAACCAGATTGCCAGCTGGGACGTGATCAACGAGGCGGTGGACCCGGCGACCGGTGCCCTGCGGACCAACTCACTCTCTCGTGCCGTCGGCGGCGATGCCAGCCTGCTCGATCTCGCCTTCCGCACAGCAAGGGCGGAACTGCCAACCACGCAGCTCGTCTACAACGACTATATGGACTGGGGTACGCCGACCCATCAGGCCGGCGTTCTGGCCCTGCTGCGAGGCTTCCGAGAGCGCGGCGTGCCGGTCGACGCACTCGGCGTACAGTCGCACATCGGCTTTTACTCCACAGCGTCCGCCGCGGCGATCGTTGATCAACGAACTGCGGGTTGGCGCGCGTTTCTCGATCAGGTCGTGGCGCTTGGCTATGATCTGGTCGTGACGGAGATGGACGTTACCGACGTTGATCGCCCTTCCTCCGACCCGGCGGTGCGTGACGCCGATATTGCGACGCTGGGCAGGGGCTGGCTCGACATCATGATGAGCTACCGCCAGCTCAAGGACGTACTGTTCTGGGGCATGAGCGATCGGTACAGCTGGTTGCAGTCGTTCCAGCCGCGCCGCGATGGCCTGCCGCTACGGCCCAATCCCTATGATGCAGTGTTCGCGGCCAAACCGCTGCGCGAAGCGGTAGCGGACGCGTTCCGGGCGACGGCGGTGCGCTGACCGGCAGAAAATGGCCGGTCGGGACTAAACGCTTGGTCACGACGGCTGAGCCGAGTGACGGCTGAAGACTGGGATATTGAGCGGCGGGGGCCGTCACGGGAGTTGCTCCCGTGACGTCGGACACGGCTGGTGCCGCGCCGACCGGGCCTGTTGCGCCAGCGCTGGCCGGCGCTAACAGGCCTACAGCTTCTCCGTCAGTTCGGGCACGATCTTGAACAGGTCGCCGACCAAGCCGATGTCCGCGACCTGGAAAATCGGCGCGTCCTCGTCCTTGTTGATCGCGACGATGATCTTTGAATCCTTCATGCCGGCAAGATGCTGGATCGCACCGGAGATGCCGACCGCGACATAGACTTCGGGTGCCACAATCTTGCCGGTCTGGCCGACCTGGTAGTCGTTGGGGACAAAGCCTGCATCCACCGCCGCGCGGCTCGCGCCGACGCCGGCGCCGAGCTTGTCGGCCAGCGGCTCGATAAGCTCGCGGAACTTCTCGCCCGAACCCAGCGCCCGCCCGCCTGACACGATCACCTTCGCGCTGGTCAGCTCGGGGCGCGCGTTGGCCGCGATCTCGGAACCAACAAAGGTCGACACACCCTTGTCGGCGCCGCTTGCGGCCACGGCCTCGACCGTGCCCGAGCCGCCCGTCGCCGCCGCCTTCTCAAAGGCGGTGGTGCGGACGGTGATGACCTTCTTGGCGTCCGACGTCTGCACGGTCGCAATGGCGTTGCCGGCATAGATCGGGCGGGTGAAGGTGTCCTCGCCCTCAACCGACAGGATGTCGCTGATCTGCATGACGTCCAGCAGCGCGGCGACACGCGGGGCAATGTTCTTGCCCGACGTGGTCGCCGGCGCCACGAACGCGTCGTGGTGGCCCATCAGCTCGACGACCAGCGGCGCGACATTCTCAGCCAACGCATGGGCGAAGGCGGCATCATCGGCGACATGGACCTTGCCCACACCCGCGATCTGGGCAGCAGCCTGTGCCACGGCGTCTACGCCCTGACCTGCGACGAGCAGATGCACCTCGCCCAGCTTCGACGCCGCGGTCACGGCGGATAGGGTCGCGTCCTTCACGGAGCCGCCGTCGTGCTCGACCCAAACCAGAGTCTTCATGTCTCTTGTCCTCGCTTCGAGCTTACTTGCGGATGCCGAGCACGGTGAGCTTGTTCACCAGCTCATCGACGTCGGCGACCTTGACGCCGGCCTGGCGCTTGCCCGGCTCGACCACCTTGAGCGTCTTGATGCGCGGCGTGACGTCCACGCCATAGTCGGCCGGAGTCTTGTTGCTGAGCGGCTTGCTCTTCGCCTTCATGATGTTGGGCAGCGACGCATAGCGCGGCTCGTTCAGGCGAAGGTCGGTCGTGACGATCGCCGGCAGCGTCAGCTTCTCGGTCTCGAGCCCGCCATCGACCTCACGGGTCACAGTCACCGAGTCGGGTGCGAGCTCGACCTTCGATGCAAACGTGCCCTGGCCCCAGCCCGTAAGGCCGGCGAGCATCTGCCCGGTCTGGTTATTGTCGTCATCGATCGCCTGCTTGCCCAGGATCACCAGGCTCGGGCCTTCCTCATCGGCTATCGCCTTGAGGATCTTGGCCACGGCGAGCGGTTCGACCTTCTCGTCCGTCTGGACCAGGATCGCGCGATCGGCACCCATAGCCAGGGCGGTGCGCAGCGTTTCCGTGCACTTCTGCTCCCCGACGGACACTGCGATGACCTCAGTGACTCCGCCGCCGTTCTTGCCCTCACGCAGACGGATCGCCTCCTCGACTGCGATTTCGTCGAACGGGTTCATGCTCATCTTGACGTTGGACAGGTCGACGCCCGACCCGTCCGCCTTCACCCGGGGCTTCACATTGTAATCAAGCACGCGCTTGACCGGTACCAGCACCTTCATGGCTTGCACTCTCTCCCGCGCCGTTTCCCAGGGCGCATCGGTTGCTCACTAGTCGCAGAATTGCCGTTTTCGCAAGTCCGGTATGGTGAGCAGCCTTGTTCACCACCCACAACGATCAAGGGGCCCGGACGTTGCCGCCCGAACCCCTTCATCAAAACCGATACGATGGAGAAGATCAGGCGACCTTCTTCACCTCGGCGACGATCTTCTGCGCGGCGTCGCCCAGGTCGTTGGCCGCGACGATCGGCAGGCCGGAGTTGGCCAGGATGTCCTTGCCCTGCTGGACGTTGGTCCCTTCCAGGCGCACGACCAGCGGCACCTGCAGGTTCACTTCTTTCGCCGCCGCGACGATGCCGTCGGCGATGATGTCGCAGCGCATGATGCCGCCAAAGATGTTGACCAGGATGCCCTTTACGTTCGGATCCTGAAGAATGATCTTGAACGCCGCCGTGACCTTTTCCTTGTTGGCGCCGCCGCCCACGTCGAGGAAGTTCGCCGGGAACATGCCGTTCAGCTTGATGATGTCCATCGTCGCCATGGCGAGGCCCGCGCCGTTGACCATGCAGCCAATGTCGCCATCGAGCTTGATATAGGCGAGGTCGTACTTCGACGCTTCGATCTCCGCGGGATCCTCCTCAGTCTCGTCACGCAGCTCGGCGATGTCCTTGTGGCGGAACATGGCGTTGCCGTCGAAGCCGACCTTGGCGTCGAGCACCATCAGCTTGCCGTCCTCTGTAACGGCGAGCGGATTGATTTCGATCTGCTCGGCGTCGGTGCCCAGGAACGCGGCATACAGCTTGGACGCGACGTTGGCTGCCTGCTTCGCCAGGTCACCCTTCAGCTCCAGCGCGGCTGCGACGGCGCGGCCGTGATGCGGCATGAAGCCGGTTGCGGTATCGATGTCGATCGAATGGATCTTCTCGGGCGTGTCGTGGGCCACCGTTTCGATGTCCATGCCACCTTCGGTGCTGGCGACCATCGACACACGACCCGTGGCGCGGTTGACGAGCAGCGCGAGGTAGAACTCCTTCGCGATGTCGACACCGTCAGTCACGTACAGTCGGTTGACCTGCTTGCCGGCCTCGCCCGTCTGCACGGTCACCAGCGTATTGCCGAGCATGTCGGTTGCGGCAGCGCGCACTTCGTCAGCGGTCTTAGCCAGGCGGACGCCGCCCTTTGCATCGGGGCCGAGCTCCTTGAACTTGCCCTTGCCGCGGCCGCCAGCGTGGATCTGCGCCTTTACGACATAGAGGGGCCCGGGCAGCTTGCCCGCTGCCTCGACCGCCTCGTCGACGCTCATGGCGGCGAAACCTGCGGGAACGGGGACGCCGAACTTGGCCAGCAGCTCCTTGGCCTGATATTCGTGAATGTTCATGGGGCTCTGGCCTTTCGTAAAAGGAATTTGGCGCCGCCTGTCGCACAGCCGCCGCCGCGAATCCAGCGCAGTTGCAGCATAGCCTGTCGGCGCGGGGCTTAGCCGAAAAGTAACCAACCGGGACGTAAGCCCTTCGGCCATGGACCGCCCGACCTTTTCTCCGCCGTTCACGCCGGTTTCTGACAGTGAACATCGCCGCGCTCTGCGACGGGCGATAAAGATGCGCGCCCACCTGCGCGATCGTGGCCAGACCCGGTTCGAGATCGACGTGGTGGACCTGTCAGCGTCCGGCTTCCGGGCCGAAACGAGCTTCACCCTGTGGCCGGGCACGGTGGTGTGGCTGACGCTGCCCGGCCTGTCGCCGCTGGAGGCGGTGGTCGCGTGGCGTGACAAGTTCAAATATGGCTGCGCGTTCGCGAAGCCATTGCATCCCGCGGTGTTCGACCACATCGTCGCGCTCGGCAACCGATAGGCGCAGCTCCGCCGGGCCAGCGCTCCCTAGTCGAACAGACTGCTGACCGACGTCTCGTCCGCGATTCGCTTGATCGCCTCACCCAGCAACGGCGCGATCGGCAAGTGCCTGATCCGCTTGCACGCGTCGATCACCTCGTGATTGCCCAGCGAATCGGTAATCACCAACTCCGTCAGCTCCGAACCCTCGACTCGCGCCACCGCGCCGCCCGAGAGCACGCCATGGGTGACATAGGCGACCACCTCTTCCGCGCCGGCTTCCTTTAGCGCAGCCGCCGCGTTGCAAAGCGTACCCGCCGAGTCGACGATGTCGTCGATCAGTACGCAAAACCGGCCCTCGACATCGCCGATGATGTTCATCACCTCCGACTCGCCCGGCCGCTCGCGCCGCTTGTCGACGATCGCCAGTGGCGCATTGTTGAGCCGCTTGGCGAGCACGCGCGCGCGCACCACGCCGCCCACGTCCGGTGACACCACCATGATGTTGCGCCCGGCAAAGCGCGCGCGGATGTCTGCGCTCATCACCGGTGCGGCATAAAGGTTGTCGGTGGGAATATCGAAGAACCCCTGGATCTGCCCGGCATGCAGGTCGACCGACAGCACGCGATTGGCACCGGCAACGGTGATCAGGTTCGCCACCAGCTTGGCCGAGATCGGGGTGCGGGGGCCGGGCTTTCGATCCTGGCGCGCATAGCCGAGATAGGGGATAACCGCCGTGATCCGCTTTGCCGACGCGCGCTTTAGCGCGTCGATCATGATCAGCAGCTCCATCAGATTATCGTTCGCGGGATAACCCGTGGACTGGATCACGAACACGTCTTCGCCGCGCACGTTCTCCTGGATCTCGACAAAGATTTCCTCGTCGGCAAAGCGGCGCACCAGCGCCTCCGTCAACGGCACTTCGCAATAATCGGCGATGGCGCGCGCAAGCGGCAGGTTGGAGTTGCCGGTCATCAATTTCATCGGGCACCCTCTCGCGCTAGTCGCGGGTGCTCTAGAGTGGTCGCCAGATGAGGGGAAGGGGAGCATATGGCGGGGCAGGCAAGCTGGAGACCGATGGCGGCCGACTTCGTCGCCGCGAACCGGACGAATCTGAGGCTAGCCCTTCGACGGCGCCGGTTCCTGCGCACATGGGTTCTGTTCACGATCTTCAGCGCTGGGGTGGGCGCAACGGTCGGTTGGTTTGGTGGAAGATTGTACCACGCGGTGGGCTTTTGCGCGGCTTACGCGGCGCTGGGTTTCACGATGCTGCCGCTCATCTATGCGCTCGCCTATGTTCTTGCACCCCGACGGGTAAAGCGGCTGGTCCACCAGCAACGTTCTGCGACGCTTGAGCAGACCTGGAGTTGGAGCGCGGATGAGGTCGTTCTCGAGAACGTCCAGGTTATAACGCGCATGCCATGGTCGGATCTGTTCGGTTGGCAGGACTCGGGCGGGATGGTCCTGCTCTATCTGAACGAACGCAGATTCTTCTTCCTGCCGGATCGGGCACAATCCGAGCAAGGCGCTGCTGATCTACGCGCCACCATCTTCAACACGGGCCTTCGACGCTACTAATCCGTCCGGCTGAGCAGGAACACCGCATGTTCGGCGAAGGCGTTGGCGCCTGCCGCCGTGGTCTGCCGCCCGCGCGACAGGAACCATGCTCCTTCCACCTTTACTCCGCGCTCGCGCACAAAGGCACGGAAGTCGTCCACGGTGACGTGGTGGATGTTGGGCGTGTCGTACCAGCGTTCAGGCAGCAGCTTCGTCACGGGCATCCGGCCGCCCCACAACAGGCTCAGCCGCACCCGCCAGTGCGCGAAGTTGGGGAAGCTGACGAACGCGCGCCGGCC
This sequence comes from Sphingomonas aerophila, assembly GCF_014199305.1. Lineage (GTDB taxonomy): Bacteria > Pseudomonadota > Alphaproteobacteria > Sphingomonadales > Sphingomonadaceae > Sphingomonas > Sphingomonas aerophila. The sequence continues at coordinate 247,019 of NZ_JACIJK010000001.1, read as the reverse complement.
GATCCGGAGCAGGTGATCGAGCACCACGTCCGGCGCCCGCGCGGTTTGCAGCGTCTGGCTGAGGATCGCATAATCGAAGCTCTCATCGGGATAGTCGGCGAGGTCGCGGTCGGCGTCGCCCTGCACGACCGACAGGCCGCGCGCGACGGCGGCGGCGACGTTGCCCGCATCTATTTCGAGTCCCCGGGCGTCGCACCTTTTTCCGTCGCGTAACGCCGCCATCAGCTCGCCATCGCCGCAGCCGATGTCGAGCACGCGCGCGCCGGCCGTGACATGGTCGGCGATGATGCCGAGGTCGGGCCGCAAGCTCATGGTGCGGCCTTCAACCGCGCCGCCGCATCGGGTGACAGGCGCTCCATGTAGCGCTCTGGCCGCAGCGGCGCGTGGAAGCCGAGAGCGGCATACACCCCATGCGCGTCGCCGGTGACCAGCGCAAAGCGGCGGATGCCGATATAGCGCGGGTTGTCGAGGAACCATTGCACCATGCGCCGGCCCAGCCCTTGGCCGCGCCGCTGTTCGGCGACCCACACGTCCGCCAGCCAGGCAAAGGTCGCATGATCGCTGATCATCCGGGCAAAGCCGACTTGTTCCGCGCCGTCATACACCCCGAGCGCGTGGCTTCCCGCGATCGCGCGCTCCACCGTCGCGCGGGCGATGCCGGGGGACCAGTAGCTCGATGAGAGCCAGCCATGGATGCGCGGCAATTGCAGCAGCGTCTTGTCGTCGGAAAAGATCAGGTCGCTCATGCCGCCGCTTTCAGGAATCCGTCCACCACCCGGTTGAGCTCGGGGCTGTCCAGCAGAAATGCATCATGGCCATAGGGAGAGGACAGCTCCACGAAGCTCGCTGCCGCGCCGGCCGCGTTCAGCGCGTGGACCACGCGACGCGACTCGGCTGTAGGGTACAGCCAGTCGGTATCGAAGCTGACCAGGCAGAACCGGGTCGCACTCCCCTTGAACGCGTTCGCCAACCGTCCGCCATGCTCCTCGGCCAGGTCGAAATAGTCCATCGCGCGGGTGATATAGAGGTAGGAGTTCGCGTCGAACCGGTCGACAAAGCTGATCCCCTGGTGGCGAAGATAGCTTTCGACCTGAAAATCGGCATCGAACCCGAAGCTTTTGGCATCTCGCCCCTGCAGCCGGCGCCCGAACTTCTCGGTCAGCCCCGCTTCGGACAGGTAAGTGATGTGTGCCGCCATGCGCGCGACGGCCAGCCCGGCGGCGGGCGGCTCATCATCATAATAGGCGCCGCCCTGCCACTTCGGGTCGGCCATGACCGCCTGTCGCCCGACTTCGTGAAAGGCGATATTCTGCGCCGTGTGGCGGGCGGTGGAGGCGATCACCACACATCGCGCGACTCGCTCGGGATAAGTCGCCGCCCAGGACAAGGCCTGCATGCCGCCCATCGATCCACCAACCACGGCCGCCAGTTTGCCAACGCCCAGGTGGTCCAGCAGCATCGCCTGCGCGCGCACCATGTCGCGAATGGTGATCACGGGAAAGCTCATCGCGAAGGGTTTGACGGTGAGCGGGTCCAGGCTGGCGGGACCTGATGACCCCATGCAGCTGCCGAGCACGTTCGCGCAGACGATGAAGTGTCGCGCGGGATCGATTGGGCGGCCCTCGCCCACCATGCGTGTCCACCAGCCCGGCTTGCCCGTGCGCGGGTGGACGGAGGCGACGTGCTGGTCCCCGGTCAGGGCGTGGCAGATGAGCACCGCGTTGCCGCCGTCGGGCGACAGGGTGCCATAGGTCTCATACGCGATCTCGACCGGCGACAAGCTGCCACCACCGTCGAGCCTAAGCGGCCCGGGCAATCTGGCGTGGCGTTGAAGCCCGAAACGCTGGTCGTGGCTCATGGCCGCGCGCTTAGGCGAGCGAGAGCCTGAGGCCAAGGGCGGCGCTCACGACCTAAGGGCAGCCCTGTCCCCCTCGGTCATCCGGCCTTTCGCATGGCCGGCTGCGCCGCTAAGCCCCCCGCATGACCGCACCTGCGCCAAAACCCTGGATCGCCGCCATCGCCCCGTATGTTCCGGGCCGCGCCACCACCGATGACGGCCGCAAGGTCGCCAAGCTTTCCTCCAACGAAAACCCGCTCGGCACCTCGCCCGCTGCGGTTGAGGCGTTCCAGAGCGCGGGCCATTCCCTGTCGCGCTATCCCGATGCAGGCGCTGCCATTGTGCGCGAAGCGATTGCCGCCAAATACGGGCTCGACCCGGCGCGCATCATCTACGGCACCGGGTCGGACGAAGTGCTTCACCTCGCGGCCGGTGCGTTCGCGGGGCAGGGGGACGAGATCATCTATGTCCGCTATGGCTTTGCGGTGTACGAGATCGCGGCGCGGCGGGTTGGCGCGACGCCGATCGTGGCGCCCGACACCGATTACGCGACCGATGTCGATGCGATCCTTGCCTGCGTGACCGAGCGCACCCGCGTCGTGTTCGTGGCTAATCCGAACAATCCCACCGGCACCTTTGTGCCGCGCGCGGAGATCGCACGTTTGCATCGCGGGCTTCCCGCCGATGTGCTGCTGGTGATCGATCAGGCTTATGCCGAGTATCTGGAGCCCGAGGACGACGACGCGGGCCTCAGCCTGGCGATGAACGAGCCAAACGTGCTCGTCACCCGCACCTTTTCCAAGATCCATGGCCTTGCCGCGGAGCGGATCGGCTGGGGCTATGCCTCTGCCCCGATCGTGAGCGCGATGCACAAAATCCGCATGCCCTTCAACATCACCATCGCCGGCCAGCAGGCGGCGGTGGCGGCGATCAACGACGACGCGTTCGTGGACGCGACGCGCGCTCACAACGCCAAGTGGCGCGCGTGGTTCGCCGACGAGATCGCCTCGCTTGGCAATGCGGGGCTGCGCGCGATCCCGAGCCAGGCGAACTTCGTGCTGGTGCTGTTCCAGGGCGCGTTGACCGGCGAGGCGGCGTACAAGGGGCTGATGGAGGCCGGCTATATAGTCCGCTGGCTGCCCGGGCAGGGGCTGCCCCACGCACTGCGCATCACGATCGGGACGGAGGCCGAGTGCCGCGGCGTCATCGCGGCGTTGCGCCAGTTGGTGGAGCGGGCGGGCTGATGTTGCCCTTCGCTCGTGTCACGCTGATCGGGCTGGGGCTGATCGGCTCCTCGCTCGCGCGGGCGGTGCGGGCGACGATGCCGACCGTGCGGCTGACCGGCTATGATGCCGATCCTGCCGTACGGGAGACGGCCGTGCGGATTGAACTGGTCGACGATGTCGCGGACAGCGCCGGAACGGCGGCCATCGACGCGGACCTGGTGATCCTGTGCGTTCCCGTCGGTGCGATCGGGCCGGCGGCGGCTGAGCTCGCCGACGATCTGCCCGCCGATGCGGTGGTCAGCGACGTGGGGAGTTGCAAGGCCGCGGTTGCTCGCGCGCTGGCGGAGGCGCTGCCCGGCCGCGCGATCGTCCCTGCCCACCCGGTCGCCGGCACCGAACAGTCGGGACCGGAGGCGGGCTTTGCGACGCTGTTCCATGGCCGCTGGTGCATTCTGACTCCCGAAGCAGGCACGGATGCCACCGCGGTCGAGCGGGTGGCCGAGTTCTGGCGACGGCTGGGGGCGACGCCGGAGGTGATGACGCCCGAGCATCACGATCGTGTGCTGGCCGTGACCAGTCACCTGCCGCACCTGATCGCGTATACGATCGTCGGCACCGCGTCGGACCTGGAAGAGGTCACGCGGGGCGAGGTCATCAAATACTCCGCCGGCGGCTTTCGCGACTTCACCCGTATCGCAGCGTCGGACCCCACCATGTGGCGCGACGTGTTCCTGACCAATCGCGAAGCGGTGCTGGAAATGCTGGGCCGCTTTTCAGAAGACCTGGCGAGCCTTCAGCGCGCGATCCGCTGGGGCAAGGGCGATGAGCTATTCGACCTGTTCACCCGCACCCGCGCCATCCGCCGGTCTATCGTTGAACAAGGGCAGGATGATCCGGCCGCCGACTTCGGCCGTAGCCACGAATAACGGCTTATCGGCCGGGTATCACTGCCAACAGGCGTGAAACCTGCGCCTTCAGCCCCGCCAGCTGACGTCCCGACAACCGCTGGATCTGGTCAAAGGAGATCGAGCGCGGGTTGATCGACACCCCGTTCTTCCAGATTTCCCAATGCAGGTGCGGACCGGTCGACAGGCCGGTGGACCCGACATAGCCGATCACCTGCCCGCGCGCGACGCGTTGGCCCGAACGGACCGCGATACGGCTCATATGGCCATAGCCGCTGACCAGATTGCCGCCATGGGTCAGCTTGACGAAGTTGCCGTATCCTCCGGCCCGGCCCGTGAAGCTGACGGATCCTTCAATCGCGGCATAGATCGGCGAGCCATAGGCGGCGCCGATGTCCAGCCCCTTGTGCAGCTTCACAAAGCCAAGGATCGGATGGGTACGCCAGCCGAAGTTGGAGGTGATGCGGCCCGCCACCGGCAACCCCATCTGGCCCTTGCGCTCGATCCGGCCGTCCGCGTCGAACCAGTCTTCGTCCCCGTCCACCGTCCAGCGGACAAGCTTTGTCTGCCGGCTGCCCCGATCAAGGCCAGCGAACAGGAGCTTGCCGGTGCGGGTTTCGCCCGTGGCGGCACGCTCCCGCTCGATCACCATGTCGAAGCTGTCGGCCGCATGCACATCGCTGCCGATGGACAAGCGGCTGGCCATCGCGCGGATATAGCTTTCCACCGCCTTGGCGGGCGCTCCCGCGGCGCGGGCGGAGCGGTACAGGCTGGATCCGACCAGCCCTTGGAGACGGAGCGGCGTGTGATCGATCGCGATCGGCCGCTCCGTCAGGTGCAGCGCTTCGCCCGCGCGGTTCAGCGTCAGCGCCATGTCAAAGCGCGCGCGCATGTCCAGCTTCTCCAGCGGCCGCGCATAAAGCTTGCTGGGACGCCGGCCGAGTGTCAGCGACACGGCCGTGCCAGGTGCGATGTCGCCAAGATCCGTGACCTGCGCGACCAGCGCGGCGGCATCGTCGGCGTCGCGCCGGCTCACGCCCGCGCGCTCCAGCATGCGCTCGAAACCGTCGCCCTCGCCCAAGGTCGCCGACAGATCGATACTGGGCCGCTCTGGCGCCTCGGCAAGCGGGCGGACCAGGTCACCCGCCGCCATCCGCCGGCCAGTGTCGCTGCCCAGGCCCAAGGGTGCGATCCCCTGTGCGCGCGCTTCATCCCATTCGCTGCCCGTGAGCGGTGCCGGCACTGCGCCGACGATGGGGCGGAAGCCGGGCGACAAGGCCCAGGTTGCCGCGCACAGGGCAGTGCAGGTGCAAAGCCCGCGCCACCAAGACAAACTGCCAATTTGGCTGCCGAGGTCAGGCACCCAATCGATCCGCTGGGCGGCAATGCGGATGCGTTCGATCGGGTGGAGGTCCGCTTCACGCACCAGGGCACGGCCGAACGCGCGTGCACTCGTGCCGCCGCCAAGCTCCAGCCCTTGATCGTTACGCAGAAACACCGGCGATCACCGTCCCGACAGCCCGCCGACCCCCCGGCGCTGGATGGCAATGGTTGTGGAGGCGACACACTAAAGTCAAATTAACCCCGAGGCTTGCCGCGCCTGGCTGCGACGGGACGTTGCGCGTGCGGGCCGGGCGGAAGGTGGTTGCGATCCGGCGATGGAGGCCCGATGTTGGCGTCATGAAACCCGCTGTGACCGCGGTCCTCGGGCCCACCAACACCGGCAAGACCCATCTCGCCGTTGAACGGATGTGCGGCCATTCGAGCGGCATTATCGGATTCCCCCTGCGGTTGCTCGCCCGTGAGGTGTATGACCGCGTCGTCGCGCTGAAGGGCGCCGACCAGGTGGCCTTGATCACCGGGGAGGAGCGGATCTGCCCGCCTACGGCGCGCTACTTCCTGTGTACGGCCGAAAGCATGCCGCAGCCGGGCGGCCGGCCGGGCGTGCGCGGAGGTGACGAGTTTGCCCGCGATGCCGCGTTCCTGGCGATCGACGAGGCCCAACTCGGCGCCAATCCAGAACGCGGGCACGTCTTCACCGACCGGCTGCTTCGCGCGCGCGGGCGGGAGGAGACCATGATCCTCGGCTCCGACGCGCTGCGGCCCATGGTGCGTGCGCTGGTGCCCGAGGCCGAGATCATCGAGCGGCCGCGCTTTTCCACCCTGACCTATGCCGGCGCCAAAAAGATCACCCGTCTGCCCAAACGCTCCGCCATCGTCGCGTTCAGCGCGGAGGAGGTTTATGCGGTCGCGGAAATGCTGCGACGGCTACGCGGCGGCGCTGCGGTGGTGATGGGTGCGCTGTCGCCCCGCACCCGCAACGCGCAGGTCGCGATGTTCCAGGCGGGCGAGGTCGACTACCTCGTCGCGACGGACGCGATCGGCATGGGGCTGAACATGGACGTCGCCCATGTCGCCTTTGCCTCGCTCCACAAGTTCGATGGCCGGCGCACCCGTCGGCTGACGGTTCCCGAGATGGCGCAGATCGCGGGCCGGGCCGGGCGACACCAGCGCGACGGCACCTTTGGCGCGGTCACGGAGGAAGGGCCGGGCGCCTTCACTCCCGAAGAAATCTTCGCGATCGAGGGGCATCGCTTCCCGCGGCTCGAGAACCTCTACTGGCGTGACGGCGAGCCCGACCTTTCGAGCGTCGATGCGCTGATCGCCAGCCTGGAACGCAAGCCGGAGCCGGGCGTGCTGCGCGCGGCACCCCAGGCGAGGGATCTGCAGGTGCTCAAGCGCATGGCGGACGAACCCTGGGTTCGCGACCGATCGCGCAGCCCCGCCGGCGTGGCGAGGTTGTGGGCGGCGTGCGGCCTGCCCGATTTCCGGAAGCTCGGCATCGACCCGCACACCCGCTTCGTCGAACGCCTGTTCCGTGATCTGACGCAGGGGAGTGGCCATGTTCCCCACCAATGGTTCGCGGACGAGATTGCGCGCCTCGACACGATCGCTGGTGATGTGGAAACCATCGCGGGGCGCATCGCTGCGATCCGGACCTACGCCTATATCGCCCATCGCGGCACCTGGCTCGCCGACCCCGCGCATTGGGCCGAGCGTACCCGCGCGATCGAAGAGCGCTTGTCGGATGGCCTGCACACCAGCTTGACCCAGCGCTTTGTCGACAAGCGCACCACCGCCCTGATCCGTCAGCTTGGCGCCGACGCGTCGCTTCTACCCGTCACGATCGGCCCGGAAGGAGAGGTGCTGGTCGAGGATCACGCGATCGGCACGCTCGATGGGTTCCAGTTCACGGTCGCGGCCGATGCGCGCGCCGGCGACAAGCGCTTGCTGCTCGCGGCGGCGGAGAAGCGGTTGGGCGGAGAGCGGTCGAAGCGTGCAGAGGCGCTGGTTTCGGCCCCGAACGATGCCTTTTCCATCCACGACGATGTAGTTGCCTGGGGCGGGCACCCGGTGGCCGCGCTCGCGCCTGGCGCGATGCTGGCCCGGCCACGAGTCGTTCTGGATCGCGCTCTTGATCCCTTGTCGAAGGCGCAGCGGGAGGCGGTACAGGCGCGCCTTTCCTCGTGGCTGGATGATCTGGTCGCGCGCCATCTGCCGATCCTGCCCGCCTTGGCGGCGGCGGCCCGCGATCCGGGCGCAACACCGGCGCTGCGGGTCGTTGCGGCGGCGTTGGAGGCAGCGGGCGGAATAACGCCCAGGATGCCGGTACGCCAAGCCGTGGAGGCGCTCCAGCCCGAGGAGCGGCGGCGCCTGCGCAAGATGGGTGTCACGATCGGCGCTCTCGACCTGTATGACGCGCGGCTGCTGAAGCCTGCGGCGGCGCGCTGGCGAGCGGCCCTGCTTCGCGTCCGCGGTGGATCGCCAGTCCTGCCGCGTGAAGGGGCGACCACGCTGCCCCGCGGTGCCGATGGCGCAACGTTGGCGACCGGCTTTCGACCGATTGGCGCGCAAGCGGTGCGGGTCGATCTGGTTGAGCGGATCGCGCGGGTTGCCCACGACGCGCGCCAGGGGCGCAAGCCGTTCGCCCCTGACCCTGCGCTCGCCACGTCCATGGGGCTGGAGCCGGGAACGCTGGCGCGGCTGATGGCGGAACTCGGGTTCCGTCCGGTGGCCGGGGATGAGCCACGCTGGGTCTGGAAGGGGCGCCCGCCCGCCCGGCGCGAGGAGCCGGCTCCCGATCCCAACAATGCTTTTGCGGCGCTTGCTGCGTGGGCGGCGAATGGCTGAAGCCACGATGCGACTCGACCGCTTCCTGTGGTTCGCACGGCTGGCGAAGACGCGCACCGTTGCCCAGGAACTTGCAGCGACCGGGCGGCTCCGCTGCGACGGTCGCCTGGTGGAGAAGGCCGCGGCTGCCATCCGGGTCGGCAACGTGTTGACCTTTGCCGCTCATGGCCGGGTCAGAACGGTACGGGTCGACGCGCTGCCGCCGCGGCGCGGTCCCGCGCCTGAGGCGCGTGCCTGCTACACCGACCTGACGGTCGGCACCGAGGCCCCGCAAGTTGCTAACGTCTCGCAGCAAGACCCAATTGATTGACGGATCGGCTCGCCACGTCCTAGCAGCGCATCGTTGAACAGCCGGCCACTGGCCTAGGGAACTCGTACATGACCTACGTCGTCACCGATGCCTGCATCCGCTGCAAGTACATGGACTGCGTCGAGGTCTGTCCCGTGGACTGTTTTTACGAGGGCGAGACGATGCTGGTCATCAATCCGTCCGAGTGCATCGACTGCGGCGTTTGCGAGCCTGAGTGCCCGGCTGAAGCCATCCTGCCGGATACGGAAAATGGTCTGGAGCAGTGGCTGGAGCTTAATGCCACCTTCTCCTCCCAGTGGCCCAACGTCACGCGCAAGGTCGATCAGACCCCCGCGGATGCCGACGAGCACAAAGGTGAAGAGGGCAAGTACGACAAGTACTTCACGCCGGAGGCAGGCGCCGGCGACTGATCGCCCGGCGATTTCACACCGCGGAAGTGACTGGCCCATTCCGGGCAGCGCTGCTGACACAACACGCTGGTAATTTTGTTGCGGCCATGCTAAATGGGTCCGCGACGGGCGTGATAATTTGTGCCGCCCGCTTGGAGTGTACGCAACCCCCTCTTTTCCGTTCGTATAAACCCGGTGTTCGCCGCGGTACATGGTCGGAAAACCCGGAAAGGCCCCCTGAATGGCTGCCAAGGCTTTGTCCTTCGACGTCGGCGACTATGTTGTCTATCCCAAGCACGGCGTGGGCCGTGTAATCGAACTGCAGAAGCAGGAGATCGCGGGAACCTCGCTTGAGCTCTACGTTCTGCGGTTCGAAAAGGAGCGCATGACGCTTCGCGTTCCGACCAATAAGGCTGAATCCGTCGGCATGCGCAAGCTGTCGTCGGACAAGACCATGCGCGAGGCGATGGAATGCCTGAAGGGCAAGCCGAAGGTCAAGCGCACCATGTGGTCGCGCCGCGCGCAGGAATATGAGGCGAAGATCAATTCGGGTGACCTCGTGTCAATCGCCGAAGTGGTCCGCGATCTGTTCCGTGCCGATGACCAGCCCGAGCAGAGCTATTCGGAACGTCAGATCTTCGAAGCGGCGTGTTCGCGCCTCGCCCGCGAGCTCGCGGCCATGGAGCAGATCGACGAGCCGGCAGCGCAGGTGAAGATCCTGGAAATCCTGCGTGCGGCTGCGGCGATCTACAACAAGGACAAGCCGGCCGCCTGATTGGCGTAACGGTCGAACAAGGAAGGGGCGGTGCCGGTCGGTGCCGCCCTTTTTTGTGCTTGTCGCCCATCGACGCACGGGTGTACTATGTGAACAGTACACCAATGGGAGTTGCGGTCGTGAAGCAGATTAGCCCTCTTCTCGCTATCGGCCTTTTTGCGGCAGTTGCACCGCTGGCCGCGTGTTCTGCCGAAGCTTCTGACGGGAACGGCACCGAAATCCCGGCCACCGGCTCGGGCGGGGAGCGACGGTTCGCCGCGCGCGATTTTCACATGGTTGGTCTGTCGTCGAGCGCGGACGTGACCGTATCGGTAGGACCCACCTTCTCGGTAGTAGCGACCGGCTCTCCCGCCATGCTGGACCGCCTGCGGGTTCGCCAGAACGGGCACAGCCTCGATCTCGGTACGAAGAAAGGCGCCTGGTCGGGAGGTGGGGAACGGGTGCACTTCGTCGTGACGCTGCCGCGGCTGACGGGTGCAGCGATCGGCGGCTCGGGCTCGATCACGGTGGACCGGGTTGCGGGCGACTCCTTTGAAGGCAATATCGGCGGATCGGGACGCCTGACCGTCAACAACATGCAGGTGCGTCGTGCCAGCTGGAACATTGGCGGATCGGGCGACATCACCGCGGCCGGCCGTGCTGGGAAAACCAGTGTCTCGATTGGCGGCTCGGGCAAGGTCCGCAACGCCGGCCTGCGGGCCGACACGGCGGAGGTCACGATCGCCGGTGCAGGCAATGTCGCCGCCAATGCAGCGCGCACAGCCGATGTCACCATTGTCGGGTCCGGCGATGTGGTCATCACCGGCGGCGCGAAGTGCCAGGTAACGAAGATGGGATCAGGGTCGGTTCGCTGCGCCTGAGCTGGGTTGCGCGGGGGTGAGCGGGATGCAAGGCTGGGCACCATGCCACGCCAGTTCGCGCTTCTTGCCCTCCTGCTCCCCGTCGTCGCGCCTGCGGCAGAGCGTGGCGTCTATCCTGGGACCTTTGACCGAATCCGCGTGCAGGGGCCTTATGAAGTGACCGTGTCGGTTGGCGCGTCCCCAACCGGAACCGTCACCGGCGAAAAGGCGGCAATCGACCGGATTGAGGTCAGGGTGGACGGTACCACCCTGGTCGTGCGGCCGGTGATCGGCAGTGCTGACCAGCGGGCGGTGCGATCTCGGGAACCAGTGCGAGTGGCGCTGACCACGCCCAACATCGTCTCGGCAAGCGTCGTTGGCGCGTCCCGCCTGAAGCTCGGGCGGATGCGGGGCGAACGGATTGATCTGTCGATCAGCGGCACGGGTGCTATCGAGGCGGCGCAGGTCGATACGCCACGGTTGATCGGGACCGTGATCGGCTCGGGATCGCTGACGCTGGCGGGAAAGGCCGACAATGCCCGACTGCTCAGCAACGGTACCGGCACGATCGACGCGGCCGCATTGGATACGGGCGAGCTGTTCGTACGGCTCGACGGCCCGGGAGAGATCCGGGCTCGCGCGCATTATCAGGCGCAGGTGAGCAACACTGGCGTCGGCCGGGTCAGCATCGCCGGCACAACCAAGTGCCGAGTCGTCGCAACGGCGGGCGGGCCGGTCGACTGTGGCTCCGACACACCCTGACCCGTCCGGCCAGGGCGCGCCGACGCCCGATCAGACGTCCAGGTTGGCGACGTTCAGCGCATTGTCCTGAATGAACTCGCGCCGCGGCTCGACCACTTCACCCATCAGTCGGCTGAACACCTCGTCCGCGGCCGACACGTCGTCGCTGGTCACGCGCAGCATGGAGCGGTTCGACGGGTCCAGCGTGGTTTCCCACAGCTGCTCCGCGTTCATCTCGCCCAAGCCCTTGTAGCGCTGGATGGCGAGACCCTTGCGACCCGCTGTCAGGATCGCGTCGAGCAGCTGCGACGGCCGCGCGACCAGGGTCTCACCACGCGCGAGCGTGGTCTGGACGGTGCCGATCGCGCCCTCTTCGGGCTCCGGTTCCGGCTCTTCCGTTGATGCAACACCGCGCATCGGCACGAGCTTGCCGGCGCGCGCGAAGCTGTCGGCCTGTTCGGCGGCCAGCGTATGCAGCTTCCGGGCTTCGGCCGACAGTAGGAAGGTCGACTCAACGATGTGGTGATCGGTGACGCCACGCGAGACGCGTTGGAAATGGATGCCACCCTCATCGGTCAGGCCCGCGGACCAGCGGCCCTTGGCGTCACCCGCATCCAGGCGACCCGTCACCTCGGCAATCCGCTCCTCGCGCCCGGCCCGATCAAGTAGCGGATCGAGCGCGCCAGCCAGTGCCAGCACCTCGATAATCTGCGGGTCGTAACGGCGTGGTACGTAGCGCATCAGCGTGCGCATGCGCCGGGCATGGTCGAGCAGGCTCTTGAGGTCGGCGCCAGATCGCGCGCCGCCGGGCGTTTCGAGCACCATCGCCCCGACACCCGCCTCCACGAGATAGTCGTCGAGCGCGCCGTCGTCCTTCAGATAGACTTCGGACCGCCCCTTGGTCGCCTTGTACAGCGGGGGCTGGGCGATGAAGAGGTGCCCACGCGTGATCAGCTCGGGCATCTGGCGATAGAAGAAGGTCAGCAGCAGCGTACGGATATGCGCGCCGTCGACGTCCGCGTCCGTCATGATGACGATCTTGTGGTAACGCAGCTTGTCCGCGTTAAAGTCGTCGCGTCCGATCCCGGTGCCCATCGCCTGGATCAGCGTGCCGATCTCCCGGCTGGAGATCATGCGGTCGAAGCGCGCGCGCTCTGTATTCAGGATCTTGCCGCGCAAGGGCAGGATGGCCTGGAAATGGCGATTGCGTCCCTGCTTGGCCGATCCGCCGGCGGAGTCACCTTCCACCAGGAACAGCTCCGACTTCGCGGGATCGCGCTCCTGACAGTCGGCGAGCTTGCCCGGCAGGGATGCGATGTCCATCGCGCCCTTGCGCCGCGTCAGCTCACGCGCCTTCTTGGCGGCCTCGCGCGCAGCGGCGGCGTCGATCACCTTGCCGATGATCGCGCGGGCGTTCTGCGGATGTTCCTCCAGCCACTCGGCAAGCTTGTCGGCGATCAGCGACTCAAGGGGCTGGCGTACCTCGGACGACACCAGCTTGTCCTTGGTCTGTGACGAGAACTTCGGGTCGGGCAGCTTCACCGACACGATGGCGGTCAGCCCCTCGCGCATGTCGTCACCGGTCAGCGTCACCTTTTCCTTCTTCAACATGCCCGACTTCTCGGCATAGTTGTTGAGGGTGCGGGTCAGCGCTGCACGGAATGCGGCGATGTGGGTGCCGCCATCGCGCTGGGGAATGTTGTTCGTGAAGGCGAGGACGTTCTCGTAGTAGGAATCATTCCACTCCAGCGCGACCTCCATGCCGGTTGCGTCTCGCTGGCCGGTGATCGCGATGGGCTCGGGAAACAACGGCGTTTTCGACCGGTCGAGCCACTTCACGAATGCGGCTATCCCGCCCTCGTAATAGAGCTCCACCGTCTTGGGCTCGTCATGGCGCGCGTCGGTCAGGAACAGGCGAACGCCCGAGTTCAGGAAAGCGAGCTCGCGATAACGGTGCTCCAGCTTGTCAAAGTCGAACTCGGTGATCTTGAACGTCGCCGGGCTGGGCAGGAAGGTGACACGAGTGCCCTTCTTGCCTTCCGCTTCGCCCACCACCTTCAATGGGGCAACGGCGTCGCCAAAGGCGAAGCGCATGTAGTGCTCCTGCCCGTCGCGCCAGATGGTAAGGTCCAGGAACTCGGACAGCGCGTTCACGACCGAAACGCCAACGCCGTGCAGGCCGCCCGATACCTTGTAGGCATTGTCGTCGCTGGTGTTCTCGAACTTACCGCCGGCGTGAAGCTGGGTCATGATGACCTCGGCCGCGGACACGCCCTCTTCGGGGTGGATGCCGGTCGGGATACCGCGACCATTGTCGGTCACGCTGACCGACCCATCCGGGTTCAGCTGTATGTCGATGCGGTCGCAATGCCCCGCCAGCGCTTCATCGATCGCGTTATCGCTGACCTCGAAGACCATGTGATGCAGGCCCGACCCGTCGTCGGTGTCGCCGATGTACATGCCCGGCCGCTTGCGCACTGCATCAAGGCCCTTGAGGACCTTGATCGAGGAAGCACCATATTCGTTGGTATTCGCGTCTTCTGCCATGGGCAGGATATAGGGATTGAGACGCTGTAACGAAAGCGAAATGGCCCGCTAAGCGCGGCTTTGCCGGGCGTTAAACGTAGAAAGAGGCAGGCTTTGGCGCGCTTTCTCCACATCACCCGCTCAATGCCGGCCGGCCGGGCCGAATAGTGAGGCTGAGCCCGCGCCGTAAATGACAGCCGGGCGTCAGGCGACGTCCGCAAACTCTCGCAGCCACGGATGGGACAGCACCCGCCGGGCATTGGCGGCGCCTACCGCGTCGTCATGGGTCAGGCGCCCGCCGGCTGCGGTGCGGTACAGCGCGACTGTTGCATCCACCCGGCCAAAGCGGGCACCGGCAGCGGCCGCGCGAGTGTAGAAGTCCCAGTCGTTGCAATTGTGGAAGCTGGGATCAAACCCGTTTACCGCAATCACGACATCGCGCCGGATCACCGACCAGCTCGGCCCGACCACCCCGCCGGAGGCCAGGCCGCGACGAATGCAATTCCCATCCCAACCACATTCGGGCGCCTGGGGCTCGCCACCCTGCTCGACCCGGGAAAACTGGCCGACGACCACGTCCAGCGCCGCAAGCGCAGGCGAGCCTAGCATCGCATGCGCTGCGCCGGGCAGCCACACGTCATCGCTGTCGAGAAAGGCGATCCAAGGCGCCTGCGCGATCGCAACGCCGGCGTTGCGTGCTGCTGACGCCCCGACGTTTCGCGGCAACAGCACGGCGCTAACCCGCGGGTCGGCAGCGGCGAGGGCGAGAACCGTGGCAGCGCTGGCATCGGAGGAGCCGTCGTCAACAACGATGACGCGGGTGGGTGGGTGACCCTGGGCGAGGACGCTCTCCACCGCATCGGCAACGACATGATCGCGATTGAAGCAGGGAATGACGACATCGTAAGCGGGAAGAGCTGTGCTGAAAACAATCGGCTCGGAACCAAGACACATGCCGTGCGCTTACGGCGCTGTCCGACCGCCGGCAAGGTTAACCTACGTCAGGCCGGGGCGGTCGTAAAAGGATGGTCCATTCGGGACCGTCCAGCCCCGGTCCGCTTCCACGAACCGGGGCTCTGGCGAATTAGAACTCTGCCGCGCGACGGCCGAGCAGCGTCACCTCGACACGCCGGTTCTGACGCATCCCCGCCGCAGTGGCGTTGCTCGCGACCGGATTGGCCTTGCCATGGCCGGCGACGCTGAACCGGGCGCGTACCACGCCCACGTCGTCAAACGCTGCGCGGACGGACGCCGCTCTCCGCTCCGACAGATCCTGGTTGTGCGTGTCCGAGCCACGGGCATCGGTGTAACCGTCGATGGCGACACGCACGCCGGGGTTGGCGCGAAGAAATCGTGCGAGTGGGCGCAGGCGGTTGATGGCGCCGGGGCGCAGCACGTCCGAGTCCGTCGCGAACAGCACGTCACCTTGCAGGATCAGGCGCGCTCCACGCGGTGTCTGGCGAAAGCCATAGCCCCGCATTGCCCGGCGGTCCCAGCCGGGCGCCTGATCCACGACGACCGTGCGCTCGACCACGACAGTACGGTCGTGGCGCTGGGCCTGAGCCGGTGCGGCAACCAGGGTAGAGGCGGTGAGGGCGGCTAAGACGATCGGCTTCAGCATCGGCAAACTCCTGTTTTTCCCGCCCCGGCGGCGGACGATGTGGCCCGCTACGCTTGAACCGATCCTGAGCCGCACTGACAGGCCCGGTTCAGCCGCCAGACGGTGCCGCCAGTCAGCCAGTGCCGCCGGGATGCACTGCCAGTCGCAAGGCATCGGCTGGCGCGCCATCGAACAGGGCGGGCTCAGTACCCGTCATCCACACCTGACCGCGCCCGTCGAGCCGTTCGAACAGCGCAAGCCGGCGCACCGGGTCGAGGTGCGCGGCGACCTCATCCAGCAACAGCACCGGCGCCCGTCCTGTCCGGTCCGCGACCAGGGCCGCATGGGCGAGGACGATGCCCAGAAGCAGCGCCTTTTGCTCGCCCGTGGAGCACAGGGCGGCCGGCTGGTCTTTGGCCACATGCGTGACGAGCAGGTCGGCACGGTGCGGCCCTGACAAGGTGCGCCCCGCCGCCGCATCGCGCGTCCGGCCGCGGGCAAGCTCGGCCGCCAGATCATCGGCCCTGCCCCCTTCCAGTGCCAGCCGCGCCCGAGCGAACGGGCCATCGGGTTCGACCGCCAGCCGTTCGGCCAGTAATGCCACCGTTTCCGCCCGCGCCGCGGCGATGGCAGCACCGTGCTCCGCCATGCGTGCCTCCAAAGCCGACAGCCAGGCCGGGTCGGGCCGTGGCTCGGCAAGCAGGCGGTTGCGGTCGCGCATCGCCGCCTCGTACCGGTTGGCGTGACGGGCGTGGGCCGGGAACAGCGCCAGGGTGAGCCGGTCAAGAAAGCGCCGCCGCTCGGCCGCTGGCTCCACGAACAAACGGTCCATTGCCGGGGTCAGCCACAATATGGTCAACCATTCCGCCAATGTGGTGGCGGCAACCGGTGCGCTTTGAACCCGGACCAATCGCCGCTCGGGCGCCCCCACCACGGTTCCGGTCGCCAGATCGACATCCTCCACCAGACTGGCGGCCACCCCGAATCCACCGGGGCCACCCTGCCGTGCCATGGCGGTGAGCGGTGCGCGACGGAGCCCACGGCCGGGGGCAAGCAGCGACACCGCCTCAAGGATGTTGGTCTTGCCCGCGCCATTCTCCCCGAACAGCACGACGAACCCGGCCCCCGGCTCAATGGTGAGCTGGGGATGGTTGCGAAAGTCGGTGAGAACCAGGCGCGACAGCATTGCGCCTGGCCTTAGAGCGGAATGGCCGCGACCTGAACCGTCGTTGCAACTGAACGACGGCTCCGATCAGGCGGCAGCGCGTACGGGCGCCTGCATGAAGGACGCAGCCGCGGGGCCTAGGTCCCGCTGCGCCTTCAGGTAGGCATGCGGGGTTTCGATGCGCAGACGGCGGCGGGCTTCATCCAGCGGCTCATGAAGAAGCTGCAGGTAATCCTCGCCCGATATCCAGCGCGCGCGGCGGCCGTGGCGATATCCCTCCCACACCGCCCGCGCGAACAGGCGCGATCCGGTTGCGCGAAGGCTCTTCAGGGCAGCGGCGGTGCCGATCAGCGCCCAGCCGAGCCCACCCACCTGAGCATAGGAGAAGGCGACGAGGCAGGCTTCGCCCATATGCTCATCGGCCTTGTAGCCGGTCAGCACGTGCCAGATATCGTGGCTGTCGCGAATACGACGACCCATCCAGACATAGGGGTGGCGCATATCGTAGTTGCTCGCCTGACGGCTGACATCGGCAAGCCCGTCGGCCGAATAGCCGGTGCTCGCCAGCCAGTCGCGATACGCGGCGCCCACTGTTCCGGGGGCAAAGGACGCCACAAAGTCGGGATTGCTCAACCGATCGGCCAATTCGGCCAGGCCCGCCGCGATCCGACCGCCTTCCTTGGTGGCGATCAGTCGCGCGTAATTGGTAGCCGCCGTGCCCGTGTTGAGCGCGTGCATGATGCGGAACACCTGTGCGGTGTCGTTGCCATCGGCGAGCAGCTTGCGAATCGCGTCCAGCGCCGTGCGCCAGTCACGCCGGCCAGTGGTACCGGGAAGGGGAGGGAGCTTGGCCATGGAAAACACTCCTTACTAACAAAGATGTAAGTATGTGTTTCGGGGCCTTTTGTCAAGGCTTTGGCGGTGGCCCGTGGGAGGGTGACGGCGCGGTCCGGCCCGCCAGCGCGAGGGCGGCGGGACGTTCGGGGCTGTCGTACGGCCCAGCCGCAACAGGCATGATGACCTGACGTGCGGGGGCAATCTGTCCCCGGCTGGCAAGTGCGGTGGCAAGCGCCAGTCGGCTCTGCGGGGCGTCGGGCACCTCGCCGACTGCCTTTTGCAGCCCGTCGATGGCGGTGACCGAGGGTGGCTGTCCGGCCGCGGCAAAGCTGTCGTAATAGGCGAAGAAAGGCTGCACCGCTTCGGTGTCGGCGCGATTGGCGGCCGCGATCGCACGCCGGGCTTCCGCTAGTCTGGCCGGGCGGTCGGCGGCCGGCGCGGCGCCCGCTTGCATCACCAGCGCGGTAGCACGCCAGGCGAGCGGCGCTGCGTCACCTGGCGCCAGCGCTGCGGCACGGTCGGCAGCGGCAAGGCAACGGTCGGCATTGTCGCTGCGGCATTCTGCCTCGGCCAGCAGCAGTTGTGCATCTGCCTCCCCGTCCCACCGCGCGGCATCGTCGCGCAGGCGCTCAAGCCAGCGGGTCCTCCGGCGCAGCGCGGACTCGCGCTCGCTCGTCATCCGGCGGGCCTGCTCGGGTGGCGTCGCTGCACCGGGGCTGGGGGGCACCGTGGTGCGTCCGCCGAGTTCCAGCCGTCCCTTGACGAATGCGGCCTGGCCCTGGGTCAGCCGGCGGACCACCGGTTCCTCGATCCGATCGGCGGGATAGGTCACGATTTCATATGGCTTCCGGGCGCCGAAATAGGCGCGCAGTTCCTTGGCGAGCGCCTTGGGATCGCCGAACGACTGCGCCGCACTGGCCGCATCGTCTCCCCTGGCGCGAGCCGCGAGGTACTGGCGCAACTGGGGACGGCGCGTATCGGAGAACAGCATGAAGTGGGTCAGCATCCAGGCGTGGATGGGCGTCCAACTGGTCTTGCGCGGGTTGGCGGTCAGGTATTTTTCGCTGAGCACGTCGGCGATGGGGTAGGAGCCGAAGCTGTTCAGCACAGCCGATGTGCCCCGCGGGCTGCGCCCATATTCCAGCACCGTGTCGCCCTTCACCACCAGCGACGCGAACACCTGTCCGAAGCCATCGAGGTACCAGCGCGGGTACGCGGCGGGAAAGTAGGTCTGGAGATAATGCTGCGCATAGCCCGCGTAGAGCAGGCTGTCGGCGGAAACGTCGATCGCACGCTCGCCGAATGTCGGAGCTAGGTCATGCTCGCTGCGCATGCCGCCGGTCGCGAACAGGCCGAGCAGCGAACTCGACAGCTCGGCTCGGGCCGCGGGATCGTTGGCGCCGAGGTTGGCCGCAATCGCGGGGTCGGACAGTGCGCTGAGGACCGAGATGGCGTTGGTGGTGGTGTGTTCGATCACGGTGCGCTGGTCGACGCGCGTGGTCGCCATCACCGCCCCGTCCTGACGCGGATCGTAATAACGGCTGAGCTGGAACAGCTCGTTGTACGGCCCCTGTTGCCAACGCCAGTTGCGCAGGTCCAGTGCCTCAAAGGTCGGCACGTCGCCGATCAGCGTCACTCGAAGCCGAATCGGATCGTCACCCGTGTCGGAACGACCAAGCAGGCCGGACAGCAGAAAATGCAGTCGCTCCAGGTTGCGTGTGACCCGGATGAGCTCTGACTGGCTGCCATCGCTGAGCACGACAAGGTGGCGCGTCTCGGCCTGCCGCCAACTGCTCATCTGCGTCCGCTTCGCGCCGCGGACGACCACGTCGGATCCGGCCTTGGGCGAAGGCGATTGTTGGGCCCAAGCGGGCACGGCCAACGTCGCCGCGAGTGCGACGACCAGCTTCAGGGCCTTTACCATCCTTGCCTCTCCTGCCCGTTATCGGGCGGAGCGGAGGTAATCACATTCGCCGGCGGCGTTCAATCGACCCAACGGGCTAGGTAGTCAGCCCTGCCACGCCCAATAAAGCTGGGCAGGGGGGACGTTCCACCATTCCATGTCGTGGTCGATGTTCGACCAATGCGGATCGAGGAAGTCCTTCACCTTGGGGCTGAACTGGTAGACCAGGAAGGCGCCGCCGGGACGCAGCGCCGCGCTCGTGGCCGTGGCGATCGCCGGGCCGACGCCGGGCGGCAGGGTGGAAAAGGGCAGGCCGGACAGGATGTAGTCGGCATGGGCGTGGCCATGATCGGCGATGATCTGGCCGACATCCGCCGCCGATCCGTGCACCGCGGCGAAGCGGGTGTCAGTGATCGTGTGGCGAAGGTAGCGGATGAAGTCGGGATTGGTGTCAATCGCGATCAGGGTGGCGTCGGGCGCCATCCGGTCAAGGATGGGACGGCAAAAGGTGCCGACGCCCGGACCATATTCGACGAACAGCTTGCAATTCGCCCAGTCGACCGGGCCCAGCATCTTGCGGATCAGCCGGTCGGAAGAGGGAATGATCGAGCCGACCATAACTGGATGTTTCAGGAATCCCTGAAAGAACATCTGCCATGGCGAGGGCACGCCTGAGGGGCGTGTACGGTCGCGGCGGCTGGGGGCAGCGGTGGTCGAAGGAGGCATCACGGTCCTGTCACAGTCGGTCGCGGGCGACACGAATTATCTCCCGTCGCACACAATCAGAATGGGTTTCAAGCGCCGGGGTTGCATCGGTGTTATCAAGCGGGCCTAAGTTGTCGCCATGAACACGGACCGGGTCGGGCAGATTGCGGTGATCTTTGTCTCGCGACGGACCGGCGCGGACGAAGAAGGCTACCGTGCCGCATCCGCCCGCATGGACGACCTGGCAGCACGCCAGCCTGGCTATTGCGGCATCGATGCGGTCCGTGGGTCGGACGGCGTCGGCATCACCGTCAGCTATTGGTCGGATGACGCCGCCGCGCGTGCATGGCGCGATCAGGCCGAGCACGCCGCCACGCGCGACCAAGGGCGCGAGCGCTGGTACGACTGGTACACCTTGACCGTCGCCACGGTCACCCGCGGCTACGCGTGGACCCGGAACTGGGCATGAGAACGCCTTCCCGTCGCGCCTGCCCAGGTACGACGGGGACGCCTCGGGTCAGTCAGCGCCCTTTGGCCCGCGCGGGGTCAACTGGCCTGGGCTGATGAAGCCGATCGACTGCATGGACGCGGCATCCTGCTTCAACCGCGAGGCGATCTGCTCATAGTCCTTTTCCATGTCCGCCGTGACGCTGGCGCGTGATTCGGTCAGCGCTTCGGTGAAATCGTCCATATAGACTTCCCGTGCGCCCAGAGATCGCCGTAGCGCGATCAGGCCGGCGCGGCGCACGACGTCGGACAGGTCAGCGCCGGTGAAACGGTCGGTCCGCTCCGCCACCTGGTCGAGATCGACATCGCGGGCCAGCGGCATCTTCTCGGTTTGGATGTCCAGGATGCGGCGGCGGCCCGCCTTGTCCGGCACGCCGACATAGATCAGCTCATCGAAACGCCCTGGCCGCAACAGGGCCGGGTCGACCAAATTGGGCCGGTTGGTGGCGCCAATGACGACCACCGACTGCAATTCCTCCAACCCGTCCATCTCTGCAAGGATCGTGTTGACCACCCTCTCGGTCACTTGTGGCTCGCCCAGGCCGCCGCCACGCGCGGGCACCAGGCTATCGAGCTCATCGATGAAGATGACGGTCGGCGCGACCTGGCGGGCGCGGGCGAACAGCCGGCTGATCTGTTGTTCCGACTCGCCATACCATTTCGACAGCAGGTCGGACGACTTGGTCGCGATGAAATTGGCTTTCGCCTCACGCGCAACGGCTTTGGCGAGGAGCGTCTTGCCGGTGCCGGGAGGGCCATATAGCAGAAAGCCCTTGGCGGGCCGGATGCCCAGGCGGCGGAACGCGTCTGGGTCCTTCAGCGGCAGTTCGACGCCTTCCTTCAAGCGCATCTGCGCCTTGTCGAGCCCGCCGACATCCTCCCAACGGACGCGCGGCGCTTCAACCATCACTTCGCGCATCGCGGATGGCTGAACGCGCTTCAACGCTTCCAGGAAATCGTCGCGCGTGACCGACAGCGTGTCGAGCACCTCTGGCGGAACGGTACGCTCCTCCAGGTTCAGCTGCGGCATGATGCGGCGCACCGCCTCGATCGCCGCCTCGCGGGTCAGCGCCGCGAGGTCGGCGCCGACAAAGCCATAGGTGGTGCGCGACAACTCGGCGAGGTCAACCCCGTCGGCAAGCGGCATACCGCGGGTGTGAATGCCCAGGATCTCGCGCCGGCCGCGTTCGTCGGGAACGCCGACCACGATCTCACGATCGAAACGGCCCGGACGCCGCAATGCCTCGTCGATCGCCTCGGGACGATTGGTGGCGGCGATCACCACCAGATTGGCGCGGGCTTCCAGGCCGTCCATCAGCGTCAGCAGCTGCGCAACCAGGCGCTTCTCCGCCTCACCTTGCACATTGCCCCGCTTGGGCGCGATCGAGTCGATTTCGTCGATGAAGACGATGGAGGGCGCGGCCTTTGCCGCCGCCTCGAACACCTCGCGCAGCCGGCCCTCCGACTCGCCATAGGCAGAACCCATGATCTCGGGGCCGTTGATCAGGAAGAATTGCGCGTCCGACTCATTCGCGACCGCGCGGGCAAGCCGGGTCTTGCCGGTGCCGGGAGGGCCATAAAGCAGCACGCCCTTGGGCGGATCGACGCCCAGGCGCTGGAACAGCTCCGGATAGCGCAGCGGCAGCTCGACCATCTCGCGCAGTTGGTCGATCGTCGCCGCCATGCCGCCGATATCATCATATGTTACGTCGGCCCGACGCGCCGCTTCCGGCTCCTCGTATTCAGGCCGAAGCTCGATCTCGGTGTCCTCGTCGATATGGACCACCCCCTTGGGGCTGGCACTCACCACCGCGAGGCGGATCTCCTGCAACGCATAGGCCGGCGCATTCATGTAGCGCTGAATGGAGGCGGGCATCTGGCCGACGCGCTGGTGCCCGGCAGTGGCGACGATGTCGCCAGCGACCAGCGGCCGATTGTAGAAAGTGCGCTTCAGCGCCGCGCTGGACCCTTGCAGGCGCAGGTTCTGCTGTGCGGGCGCGAACACGACACGCGTGGCCGGCTTCGATTCTGCCGCACGTACTTCCACGAAGTCGCCCGAGCCGACGCCCGCATTGGCGCGCTGAAGGCCGTCGAGGCGCATCACGTCGAGCCCCTCGTCCTCTGCATAAGGGTAGACGGCGCGGGCAGGGGTGGACCGCTTGCCGACGATCTCCACTACATCGCCCTCGCCCACACCCAGGGCGGCCATCATGCTGCGCGGCATATGCGCGAGGCCCCGCCCGGAATCCTCGGCGCGGCTGTTCGCCACCTGGATGCGGCGCGTCGGCGCCTCTGTTTCGGCCATTCTTTTTTCCTTCTCGCGGGGCAATCGCAAGCGCGCGAGATAGGATGCCGGTTCCGCCGGCGCGAGGCGGGACAGAACACAAAAAAAGGGCCGGCGCGAAGGCCAGCCCGTTAAAGTTTTTAGGAGAGGATGCCTGAAAGGCGTGAACTGTTTGCGCTAACAGCTTTCATGTTGCAATTGCGAAAAGAGTTGACGCGATTGCACTTTCTGCAATGGTGGCGGGGTCGGAAGAGGGATCAGCGATGCGACGGCTGCCGCCGCTGGGCGCCATCGAAGCTTTTGTTCAGGTTGCGCGGCTGGGGTCGATAAAGGCCGCAGCGGAGGAACTCGCGTTGTCCGCGCCCGCGCTCAGCCGCCGCGTTCAGTCGCTGGAGCGCTTTATCGATCGTCCGCTGTTCGCTCGCCGGCACCAGGCCATGGTACTGAACGCTGACGGCGAGCAACTGCTGCGAGAGATCGCACCCGTGCTCGACAGCCTGTCCGATGCCCTTGAATCGCTTCACAGCGGAACCGAGGTGCTGCGGCTGCGCCTGGGCGTACTGCCCTTGTATGCGTCGCAACGTCTCTTTCCGCGCGTCGGAGAGTTGCGGGCGACGCACCCGCAATTACACCTGGACATCGACACCGCGGGCCACGGCATGTCGCGGCTGGGCGATGGTTTGGATGCAGTGATCGCACTGGCGCGCGAGGTTGATCCCGCCCTGTATGCACGGCGGCTCGACACCAACCGGATCGCGGTGATCGGCGCTCGTTCGCTGCTGGAAGGGCCCCGACCGATCACCAGCCCGACGCAGCTGAGCGGCCTTACCGCTCTGATCCACCGCGACATGCCCGATACCATCACCGCATGGACTGCGGCGGCGGGGCTGGGGGCGATCAAACCACTCGCCATGGACTTCTTTGATGCGGGCGGTTTGATGCTGGAGGCCGCGGCACAGGGGCTGGGCGTCGCGTTCATGCACGAAAGCCACCTTAGCCACGCGCATGATCCGCGGCTGGTAAGGCTGTTCCCTGAAATCGAGGTCGACAGCCCCTATGGTCACTATTTCGTGTGCCGGCCACGGGCGCTTGCGACGCGGCCGGTTCGCCTGTTCCACGACTGGGTCGTGAAGGTGCTGGGCGAGGGGTAGTCGCTCCCTCTCCCCGCTCGGGAGGAGAGGGAGGAAGTCAGCCTTACTCGGCGCGCATGCGCACGATCTTGGCCGGATTGCGCGGCGGCTCACCCTTGGGCAGCGCGTCGATCAGCTCCATGCCGTCGGTGACCTCACCCCATACCGTGTACTGGCGGTCGAGGAAGGTCGCGTCGTCGAACACGATGAAGAACTGGCTATTGGCCGAGTTGGGGTCGCTGGTGCGCGCCATCGAGCATACGCCACGGACGTGCGGCTCGGCGGAGAACTCCTGATTCAGATTGGGCTTGGTCGAGCCGCCGGTGCCATCGCCGCGGCCGCCGTCGCCACCCTGCGCCATGAAGCCCGGGATCACGCGGTGGAACGGCACGCCGTCGTAGAAACCCTCATTCGCCAGCTCGCCGATGCGCTGGACGTGGTTGGGGGCAAGATCGGGACGCAGGCGGATGGTGACGTCGCCGTCGTCCAGCGTCATGGTCAGCGTTTGGAAGGTGTCGGCCATCGGGTCACTCCTGAACTAATCGGGAGCGCAGATAGGGGCACCCCGCGCGGCTGGCAACGCGGCTGGCAAATAGCGGCGGCGCGCGGTAGGGCCCGTCGCGACGCAGCACGGGAGGAGGCGGCATGAGCGAGACCGAACTTCCCGAGGCGCGGGCCGACGCCGAGGTGGAAACCGAAAGCCAGCTCGATCGCGACGACCGGTTGCGGCCGGAGTTCGTTCAGGCCGTGCTGGACGCAGTCGAAGCGGGCGATACCGAAACCGCGCGAGCCCTAGTGGAGCCGCTCCACCCGGCCGACGTCGCCGACCTGTTCGAACTGACCCCGCACGAAGAGCGGGCCGCGCTCGCCCATGCCGTCGCCGACCTGCTCGACGCCGACGTGTTCGCGGAGATGAACGACTATGTCCGCGAGGACCTGCTTGACGCGCTGGAGCCGCACGAGGTCGCGGACATCGCCTCAGAGCTCGACACGGACGATGCGGTCGCGATCATCGAGGACCTCGACGCGGCGGAGCAGCGCGAAGTCCTTCGCGCGCTCGACCCCGACGACCGCGCCGCCATCGAGGAAGCGCTATCCTATCCGGAGGAGTCCGCCGGGCGATTGATGCAGCGCGAGCTGATCGCGGTGCCCGAGCATTGGACGGTGGGCGACGCGATCGATTATTTGCGCGGCCATGAAGAGCTGACGACCGACTTCTGGGAAATCTTTGTGGTCGATCGGCGGCACCATCCGGTCGGCACCTGCGCGCTGTCGTGGATCCTGCGCACCCCGCGCGAGATCGCGATGGCGGACGTCATGAAGCGCGAACAAACGCTGATCCCGGTCGACATGGACCAGGAGGAGGTGGCTCTTCGCTTCCAGAAATATGCGCTGATCTCCGCCGCAGTGGTCGACGACAGCGGCCGGTTGGTCGGCATGATCACCGTCGACGACATCGTCCATATCATCCAGCAGGAGGCCGGCGAAGACGTCCTGCGCCTGTCTGGCGCGGGCGAAGGCGACATCAACGAGCCGATCCGTTTCACCGTCCGCACCCGGCTGACCTGGCTGTTGATCAACCTGCCAACCGCGATGCTGGCGGCATTCGTGATCAGCTTTTTCGACGGCGAAATCGCCGCCTTTGCCTTGCTCGCGTCCTTGATGGGGGTGGTGTCCGGAATGGGCGGCAATGCGGGGACGCAGACGCTGGCCGTGGTGGTGCGCGCGATTGCGACCAATCAGCTGACCAGTTCAAACACGTCCCGGATGATCGTCCGCGAGTTCAGGATTGCTGCCACCAACGGCGTTACGCTGGGCCTGCTGATCGGCATCGGCAGCCTGATCATATGGCACCGCGCCGATCTTGCGGTCGTGTTCGGGCTGGCGATCCTGTTCAACAATCTGGTCGCCGGGCTGGCGGGGGTGCTGGTTCCGGTAACGCTGGATCGGTTTGACATCGATCCTGCGGTATCGTCGTCGGTGTTCGTGACGATGTTTACCGACAGCATGGGTTTCCTGAGCTTTCTGGGGCTGGCTGCCCTGTTCGGCGTGCACGGGACGGGTTGAACCGCCGCGGTCACGCGCCACATGGCCTTTGTGCCGCTTCACCTGACCAAAGTCGCGTTCGCCTGCCCCAGTGTCGATCACCTCGCCGAGCGGTTGCGCGCGCGGGCTGAGGAAGGGGCGCTGGTGGTGACTACGCGCTATCTGCCCAAGCGACACACGGAAGTGGCCGGACCGGACGGGTCGGGGTCGCTATACTGGATCCTGAAGCACCAGCTGGTCGCGCGCTCCCCGATCACCGGCTTTGGTGAGGCGGAGGGAGGCCGGGTCGCGATACACCTCGATCCAGGGTTGGTGCTGGTTCAGGCACGACCCAAGCGCGCGCACCAGGGCTGGCGCTATCTGGAGCACCCCGACGCGCCAGCGGACCTGGGCGGCGAGTCGGGCGGGCTAGGGGCAATGCCGCCCGCACTGGTCGGCAGGCTGGCGGAGCTGGCGCTGATCTGACCCGCGATCAGATGCCGGCGTACCATTCATAATCGCCGACATCTTCCCAGAAGCCACCCTTGCCGCCGTAGATGCCGTCGAGGGAGGCGACCGCCTGGATGCGGCGCACATATTTGGCGTGCTTGTAGCCGAGTTGTCGCTCGACACGCAGGCGGAGCGGCGCGCCGTTAGCTACGGGCAAAGGTTGGTCGTTCAGTGCCCAGGCGAGAATAGTCTGGGGATGTGCGGCGTCGACCCGATCGATCGACTCATAATAGGGAAAGCCGGTCGCCTGAGGGTCGGCGCAGTGGAATACCACAAAGCGAGCCTCCGGCCTGATTCCAGCACGTTGCAGGACGAGGCGAAGCGGCACGCCCGTCCACTTGGCGATCGCGCTCCACCCCTCGACACAGTCGTGCCGGGTGATCTGGCTCCGCGCGGGCAGGGTACGCAGTTCGGCAAGGCTGATAGCCTGCGGGCGGGCGACCAGTCCGTCGACGACCAACTGCCAGTCGGTAAAGCTTGCAGCCATGTGGCGGGCATAGTCGTCGCCGCCCGGCACCCGCGTTCCGTTGGATCGAAAGATCGGCGATCGTTGCGATGGGGCGAACTCCTGCGCCAGGGCCGTGCGGTCCTGGAGCAATCGCTGGAGCGCGTAATTGCCCCGCTCTCCGGTGTCGAGCAGCGCACGGAATTGCGGGTTCCGCCCCAGCCGATCACAGCCTGACAGCAGCCCACCGGCCCCGACCGCCAGGCCGCCGACCAGCGCGCGACGCGTCACAAGGCTCATGATCGCACCTTCTCGGCCAACTCGGGGCTGGCGCGCTCTTCCCGGTCGGGGTCCGGCGGCACCCGGAACCAGCCGGTCAGCATCGAGCGCACCTCGTTGATGGGGCCGGCGAGCACCACCAGGATCAGGTGAACGGCGATGAACAGCGCCATCAGGGCAGCGCAGATGAAGTGGATAGACCGGGCCGAGGCACGGCCGCCGATCAGGTCGATCGGCCAGTGCATCACCGCGTTAAAGCCGGGGGACAGGCCTAGCCCGGTCATGATCAACGTCGGCATCACCACGAACACGACGCCGACATAGGTGATCTTTTGCAGGACGTTGTAGCTCAACGCTTCCTGCCCGGTCGGGAATTTGAGGCGAGCGTGATCCTTAATGTCCTGCCACAGATGCGCAGGCGCCAGTTCCCGCCGCGACAGGGACAAGTCGCGCTTGATATGCCGGTTGATCAAACTGACCACGAGGTGGATGAACAGTCCCCAGGCGAACACCCAGGCAAAGAACAGGTGCCACTGCCGCGCCAGCGCGAGGTTGTAGGTGGACGGGATCGTCGCCCACCCCGGAAAGCGGGGCAGGTTGAGCCAGGGGTGGTCGAAGTTCGCGCCAAACGCACCCCAATACAGGCGCGGGTGTGCGTTGGAGATCATGAGCCCGCTCATCAACAGGATGAACACCGCCAGCGCGCTGACCCAATGCCAGATCCGCGTCGGCAGGCGGTGGCGATACACCCATTGCCCACCATGCACCGCGCGGGGCGTGTCGTGCTCTGGCGGGGTGCGCGCGTCCATGCCTTGATGTAAGGCAAATCAGCCATGATTGCCACGCCGCGAGGCTATCGGATCAGATCGTCTCGTCGGACCCGGCCGGAGCATCCTCGCCCGCATGGGGATCGACGCCGCGGTGCACACGAACGCCCGCCACCGACATCAGGCGTGGTGCGGCATGGCGCATCGATGCGGGCCGCGGGGTGAGCGTCGGCGTTACTCCATTGGCTACGGCCGGTATCGCCGCAGCGGCCGCAGCCATCTCGCTGCCGCGATGCACGGTGACCAGGTCGGACGGTTGGTCGCCGACGTGGATGGCAACACCCGCAACCGTGGTCACAGTGCCGCTGTTGCTGCCTGGCACGGCCACCGGCTCACCACCCGCATATTCCTGGCGAAAGGTCAGCGCGCGCTCCATCGCATCACGCCAGCGATAGAAGATGTGGCTGCCGACGGAGCCGACCCGGGCGAGGCTGGAGGCCCACCAGGGCATGACATAGTTGGCATGGTAATAAGTCGCGGCGCCAACCGGTGCGTACACCTCGCCCGCCAGCGCTGCGCCTGCGACGATCTTGGCGCGGCCCCACGACATCCAGTCGCGCGGGCGCAGCATCGACCCATCGCAGGTGAAGCTGAACTGGCAACCGGTGCTGCGTGTCGAGCCCTGGTACACCACGCCGCACACCGTTTTCGGAAAGGCACGGTCGCGGACGCGATTGAGCACCACCTGTGCCACCGCGCGCTGCCCGTCGGTCGCCTCCGATCGTGCTTCGTAATAGACCGCAGCCGTCAGGCATTCGAGCGCCCGATCTGCGTCATCGGGAGCGCTGAAGCTCGCGCGAAAGGGCGGCGCGCCAACGGCTGCGCCCGCCACAGGGCCCGCGACGGGCCCGCGCGACAGGTCGTCCGGCACCTCCAGGGCAAGCCGGCTGAGCAACACGCGCTCGTCCCGGATCGGACGCGCGGGCGCCACGGTCGCCAGTGCTGGCGTTGTCGCGGCGGATCGAGGCGGGTCGGCGGGCGTGCAGGAAGTCGCACAAACCAGCGCCGGTATCCCGAGAAGGATGGGCTTTCGCATGTAGGTCCGGCGCGGTTGCTGTCCCGCCCGCTCTACCTCGACAGGGTCAACAGATGATTAAGGTCGCGCCGGTCAGGACGCTGCCGCCTGCTTCGCCGCCCCGTTGGTCAGCGCCCAGCGCAGCACTTGGCCGACCCCTGCCATCCCTGCGCTGACCGCCGGTCGCGCGCCCGCCGGCCGTTCCAGTCGATGCAATCGCGCCGCCCAGGACGGAAGCAACGAAATGCCGCCTTCCATCAACAGCGCCTGCATCGGGGCGAGCGCAAGGCTGCGCGGCTGTTGCAACAGCAAGGCGCGCTGCACGGTGCGGGTGCGCTCGTCAAATCGCAATTGAGGGCGCACCGCCAAGAAATAAGCGTCGAGCGCTGCAGGATTGGTCGGCACCTCTCGCGCGCCAAGTCGATAAGCAATCTCCGCCATCTCGGTCAGGTAGCGGGTCGCATCCGCGTCGCTCATCCCGGGCTCGCGATAACGACGGTGCGCGGCAAGAAAGCTCCACACCTCCGCCGCGTGAACCCAGGTCAGCAAGTCGGGGTCATTTGCTGAATAGGGCGTGCCATCGGGCAAGGTGCCGGTGACATGGTCGTGGACCCGCCGGACCCGCTCCACCAGGCGTTCGGCAGTCAAGGTCGAGCCATAGGTTGTGCCCGACAGGAACTGCGCAGTACGCCGCAACCGCCCGTGCATGTCCCGGCGGAAGTTGGAATGGTCCCACACGCCGGCGAGCGCTGCCGGATGCAGCATCTGGATCAGCAACGACGCGATCCCGCCTGCCATCATCGCGGTGAAGTCGCCATGCACGCGCCACGTCACCGATCCCGGCCCGAACAGCCCCGGATCGCCCGGCGGTCGCGACAGGTCTACGGCCCCGTCGCCGAACCCAACCAGCCTGTGTACCTGTTCCTGGATCGTCGAACGGATGTCGCCCATTGGCCCGATATGGTGTATCGATCGTGCGACACCACAGGGAGGCGGATAAGATGCGCAAACCGGTTCTGGCGCTTGTTCTGGGGCTGTGCGCTGCGGCCGCCACTGCACAGGTCGCGACCGCTCCCTTGGCAAAGGCTCCCGCCGTCTCCGCTTCGATCACGGCCGCGCTCGCCGATCCAGCCCGTGCGGACCAGGCCGTTGACGATGCACGGCGTCAGGCGGCGGCGGTGATCGCCTTTGCCGGCGTGAAGCCCGGCGACACGGTTGTCGATTATCTGCCGGGGCAGGGTTATTGGACGCGGATCTTCTCGCCCCTGGTGGGCCCGCGCGGGCGGGTCTTCGCGCTATGGCCCTCGATCGCCGCGAAATATGCGGAACGCACGTTGCCGTCGCTTCAGTCCCGTGCCCTCGCCAACGTCACGGCAGAGGTGCAGCCAACCCCGTTCCCGTCAGTGCCGGCCCCGGTTGACCTGTTCTGGACGGTGCAGAACTACCACGACATCCCGCCAGCCGGGATCGCGCGGTTCAACGCCGCTGTGTTCCAGGCGCTGAAGCCCGGCGGGACCTATCTTATCGTCGACCACGCCGACGCGCGCGGCGCGCTGCCCTCCGCGGCGGGAGGCAAACACCGGATCGACCCGGCCGTGGTGAAAAGCCAGGTGCTCGCCGCCGGCTTTCGCTTTGTCGGCCAGTCGACC
This sequence comes from Sphingomonas aerophila, assembly GCF_014199305.1. Taxonomy (GTDB): domain Bacteria; phylum Pseudomonadota; class Alphaproteobacteria; order Sphingomonadales; family Sphingomonadaceae; genus Sphingomonas; species Sphingomonas aerophila. The sequence continues at coordinate 216,399 of NZ_JACIJK010000001.1, read as the reverse complement.
GTGCTGGCCAACCCGGCGGACGATCACAGCAAGGCGGTATTCGACCCGGCGATCCGGGGCCGTACCGACCAGTTCGTGTTCAAGTTTCGACGACCCTGATGGGGCCTGCGACGGGTCAGGCGATGGCGGCGCGCAACACGGCGCGGCAGCCCTGATGGCTTGAGTCGTACTCCACCGCGGATTGCAGGCTTTGGGCCATGGCGCGGATCAGTTTGGTGCCAAGCCCGGTACCCTTGGGCGTATCACCCTTTGCAATGCCGCACCCGTCGTCCTCGACTGCAAGGCGAAAGTCGTCAGTGCCGTCACGGGTGAGCGCCACGCGCACCTCGCCACGGCCGTCGGGATAGGCATACTTCAGGGCGTTGGTGACGAGTTCGGTCACGATCACGCCGAGCGACACCGCCTTGTCGGTCGCGAGACGGATCGGATCGGCGGCGAGCACCAACTGGCGTGGGCCCGCTTCGTCACCCCACGCTTCGGCAAGCTCGTCCACCAGCGACGCAAGATATTCGCGCATGTCGACCTGCTCGACGTCGTTGCTGGTATAAAGGCGCCGGTGAACCTTCGCGATGGCGTCGATGCGCCGCTGCGTATCGTCGAGTGCGGCACGGGCCCCCTCATCGCTCAGCGCCCCGGCCTGAAGCTGCACCATCGCGGTAACGAGTTGGAGGGAGTTGGCGACGCGGTGATTCACCTCACCCAGCAACGCAGCAAGGCGGGCATTGCTGGCGCGCAGTTCCTCCTCGGTTTCCGCCTTGGCCCGCTCCAGGGCGGCGCGGGCGCGCACTGCCTCGAATGCGGCGGCAAGCAGGTCGAAAAAGTCTTCACCGACATTCTTGACGACGTAATCGGCGGCGCCGGCTTTCAGCGCAGCAACCGCGATGCGCCCTTCGTCGGAGCCGGTGACGTAGACCACCGGTGGCACGTCGGTCAGCGCCTGCAACCGGGCCAGCGTTTCCAGGCCATCGAGCCCCGGCATGTAGTGATCCACCGCGATCACGTCGAACTGTTCGGCCGTGGCGAGCGCCACGCCCTCCTCGCCCCGCTCGGCGCAGGTCACCTGATAGCCGCGACGTTCGAGTGCACGCGTCGCCAGCCGACGGATGCCGGGGTCGTCATCGATGAACAGGATACGTGCGCCCGGGTCGGTCATGGCGCGCAGCCTATTCGGCTGGTTCGATGTCGGGAACCTGAATTACCGTCAGAAAAAGCCCGAGCTGGCGAATGGCCTGGGCGAAGCTGTCATAGTCCACTGGCTTGGTGATGTAGACGTTGCAGCCAAGATCATAGCAGCGCTGGATCTCGACCTTGTCGTCGGTGGTGGTCAGCACCACCACGGGCGCGCGCCGCAACGGGCTGCCTTCCGCCTTGATCCGGGCAAGAATGTCCGTTCCGCTCATGTCGGGCAGGTTGAGGTCGAGCAGGATCAGCGCCGGGCCATTCTTGGCGGGGCCGTCGGGTGCTTCGAACAGGAAATCGAGCGCGCTGGTACCATCGGTGAAGTGCCGCACATCGTTCAGGATGCCGGCGCGCCGGATGTTCTTTTCGATCAGGCGGGCATGACCTTCGTCATCCTCGATCATGACGATGCCGACTGGTTGGTGCTGGTTCATGCTGCGGCGTTTTCCTGCGGGATTTGATAGGTGGCGGGAAGGTTGAGGCGGAATGTAGCGCCTTCGCCCAGGCGGGACGCAACATCGATGGTTCCGCCCAATCGATAGGCGAGCGCACGGACGTGCGCCAGACCGATGCCCTCTCCCGGCTGGTCCTGCGTACCCGATCGGCGGAACAGATCAAAGATGCGTTGGTGATCGCGCGGATCGATGCCGCGACCATTGTCTGCGACCGCGATGATCACCCTGTCACGGGCGCGGGTCGCGCTGATGCGGATCTGTCCGGGACGACCGGGCTGGAGGTATTTGGTCGCGTTCTCGATCAGGTTGGACAGGATTTGCTCCACCGCGAGCCGGTCGCTGACAAGATCCGGCATCGGCCGCTCAACCGTCACGGTTGCACCACGGTCGTCGATGACGTGGCGGATCGCGGCAACGGCATTGTCGGCAATGGCGGCGAGGTCAATCGGCTCGGGCGCGATCACGCGGCGCCCTTCGCGCGACAAGCGCAGGATCGCGTTGATCAGGCGGTCCATCTTCTGCGTCGAAGTGCGAATGAAACCGATCGCCTCGGGCAGGTCCTCACGCGCGGCGAGCTTCATCTCCTGCGTCAGCAGTTCGGGCGCCTTTTCCTCCACCACATCGATCAGGTCCGTCAGCGGCTTCGCGGCCGTGCTGAGCTCGGCCGTGAAGCCCATGACGTTGACGAGCGGCGATCGCAGGTCGTGGCTGACGATGTAGGCGAAGCGCTGGATCTCGTCGTTCGCACGGCTGAGGTCGGAGGTGCGCTCCGTAACCTGATCCTCGAGCGTTTCGTTGAGCTGACGCAGGCTGTCGCGCGATGAGGCCAGATCGCGGGTATAGCGCAGGATGGTCAGCAGGCTCGTGATCGCGACTACCAGCAAGATTCCGGCCGCGACAGCGAGGATGACGTAGAAAGCGCGCACGCTGGCCGCCTGCTCGGCATCGCGTTCGGCGAGCAGGCGCCGCTCCTCGGCCAGCATGTCCGACGCCTGGTCGCGGATCACGCGCATGCGGCGAATGCTGGTTTCGTTGGCAAAGGCGATCAACGCGGCTGCACGCTGACCATTGTCCATGATCGCCGTCACGCGCGCACGCTGCGCCTCCAACGCCGCCACGTGCTGGCGCAGGCGGCCGATCGCCGCACGCTGCACGGGGTTGTCGGCGGTCAGTTCGGCTATACGATCGAGCGCGCCCGGTAACGCGGCGGCATAGTCGTCATAGGCCTCTCGATATACGGGAAGGCCGGTCAACAGGTACCCGCGGCGGCTGGTTTCTTCCTGTTCGATCAAGAGGCTTGCGCGATTGATCGCGATTTCGACCTGGTAGGTGTGGTTGACCCAGCCACTGTGGTACTGGATTTTCTGGGTCACCCAACCGGCGGCAAGCCCGGTCGCAAGCAGGCAGGCAAAGCCTGCCACCATGAAGCCGACCAGGACGCGGCTGAATTTTCCTCTGCCGGATGCGAGCCGGCCGGCAATCCCTAGCATGGTGGCGCGCTTACGCGGGGTGCCGACGCTTGGCCAGTGCTGTTGTCACATCGCCAGCGCCTACAGCAGCAGCTCCTGCGCGCTCGGTCGGCCGACATGGCCGCCGCCCCGGCGCCGGGCGATTTCCGTTTCGGCCGTATAGCGCACGTCCGGATCACGATCGGTAAGGAAGCTCGCCAGGCTGTCGTCGCTGATCTCGCGCCAGTCCTTGCCGCGATCAGGGCCGGTGTTGCGCACGCGGGGCAGCAGTCCGGGCAGGCGCGACCATTCCAGCAACTGCGCCAGGCTCGCCTCGTTCAACTGGTCGCGCAGGTGAAAGGCAGTCACATAGGCGTCCGGAAACGCCCGATGCGCGGGCAAGCCGCGCTCATGCACAATTCCCTGCGGGCGTCGCCAATAGCGCAAAACCTGGTTCGAAAAGGCGGGGCTGTCAGGCCACAGCCGGAGCGCGCTTTTCCAGGTGCAGATCCATTCCGCGCCGCCGGTCAGATTGGGCGAACAGAATTGCTGCTCGAAATCGGCGCGGTGAGCGGCAAGCGCGAGGCGCCGTGGATAGGGATCGAGCACCCGGCGCGCGACATCCTGCCACCATGGCGCGTCGGCGACCTGTTCATCCAGGATGTGGTGCACCGCCTGCGTGATCGGCGGGATCGGGCGGCCAGGATTGACGAACAATTGTCCGCCTTCCCCTTCCAGCTCCCATCGGCCGTCGGCCCCGAGCGCGACGTCCTGCCAGCCAATCTCCACCACGCCATGTGCGGGTGGTGCGCTGCCGGTAGTTTCTAGGTCAACGACACGGATGATCTGCGGTTTGGGCGGCGGCATCGCCCCCAATTGGGGGCGACGGCGCGAGAACGCAAACCGCTGATCGGGCAAATCGGGCTGCCGTGACGGGCCCGAGCCGCTTTCCGGCGCAGATTAATCGCGCGGTCGCTTGATCCCGCTGAGTTCAAGCTGGCGGTCAATCGTTTGGACCAGCTGCGCCGCCGCCGCCTCGTCTCGGCCTTCGGCGCGGGCGGTGAGCATGTCCTGCGTATTGGATGCCCGCAGCAGCCACCAGCCATGCTCCGTGGTCACGCGCACGCCATCAAGCCGGCTGATGGTCGCGCCCTCCGCTTCCAGCCGCTCGGCAACCTCGTCCACCACGGTGCCCATCCGCGCGCGCGGCACGGCAAAGCGCATCTCGGGCGTGGTCACCAGGGTTGGCATCGCGTCCTTGAGCGCGGTCAACGACCCGCCCGCGCGATGCACGGCGCTGATCAACCGCACCGCTGCGTACTGGGCGTCGTCGAAGCCGTAATAATCCGCGCCAAAGAAGATATGGCCGGACAGCTCACCTGCGATCGGGGCGGACAGTTCGTGCATCCGCGTCTTGATGATGGAATGCCCCGTCTTGGCCATCACCGGCTTGCCGCCCAGTTCAGCGATACGGTCGAACAGGTACTGGGTCGACTTCACGTCGCCGATGATGGGAGCGCCCGGGTGTTCTTCGAGAACAGGTTGCGCCAGAATGGACAGGATCTCGTCGCCCCATAGCGCGCGACCGCGCCCGTCCACTGCGCCGATCCGGTCGCCATCGCCGTCGAAAGCCAGTCCGAAATCGAGCTTCTTGTCCAGGACGAGCCGGGCAAGGTCGGCCAGGTTCTCCGCCGTGGTGGGGTCGGGATGATGGTTGGGAAATTCACCGTCTACTTGGGTGAACAGCAGGTGGTGCTCACCCGGCAGGAGCTTGGTCAGCTTCTCCACGATCGGGCCGGCCGCACCATTGCCCGTGTCCCAGCCGATCCGAAAGCGCCCGCCCTCATGCCCGCGCAGCAACCGCTGGACATAGGTGTCGGCGATATCGGCGTGGCTCACCTCGCCGACGCCATGGTCCCAATCACCGACCGCGGCCTCCGCCGCCAGGTCGCGAATGTCCTGGCCGAAAAAGGACCGGCCCTGAAATGTCATCTTGAAGCCGTTATACTCAGCGGGATTATGGCTTGCGGTTACCTGAATGCCGCCATCCACCTGTAGGGTTGCGGCGGCAAAGTAGAGCATCGGGGTGGGTCCGAGCCCGATCCGCACCACGTCGCAGCCTGACGCCGACAGCCCCTCCACCAATGCCGCTTCCAGTGCTGGCGACGTCAACCGCCCGTCGCGACCGACCGCCACTGCCCGTCCGCCTGCCCGGCGTACCCGGGTGCCGAACGTGCGGCCAAGTGCGCGCGCGTCCGCTTCCCCCAGCTGCTCCCCCGCGATCCCGCGCACATCATATTCGCGCAGGACGGAGGGGTGGAAGCAGTGGGTCATCGTATATTGTTTCCCTGACGAAACGGTTGTGAACGGCGCCAAACGCTAGATCGCGGGAAAGGATGCCCGTGAGGAGGGGCCTAGCCCAGCCGCTCGAGCAGCAGGTCGCGCGCGGCATTGACGCGGCGGGTCAGCTCAGCGGAGCCGCCCCGGTCGGGATGGACCTGCGCCACCAGCCTGCGATGCGCGGCACGAACGGCGTCGGCGTTCGCGTCGCGGGAGATGCCGAGCACCTGCCGCGCTTCCACCTCGTCAGCGATGGCCGGGCGCACCAATGTCTTCTTTGCGCGGCGTTTGCCAAGCAGCTGCCACGCCGCCCAGATTACCAGCAGGACAAAAAGCCACTTCACGCCGTGGCAGCGACCAACGACGGTGCCGCGGTCGGGTCGGGCAGTTGCAGTGCCGCCATCATCTCCCGCAATTCCTGCCGCGCGGCGACATGGGCGAGGCCCATCGATCCGAAATCCTTGGAATCGATCATCGTCAGGCCCGCCGGGAACAGTTCGCGATAGATGACACGCTCGCCAAGCCCCGGAATCAGGCGAAAGCCGACCCGCTTGGCAAGCTGGCCGAGAGCATCCGACACGCGTCGCATGTTGCGCGCTTCGATGTGCTGCAGGCGGTTGCGCAGCACCACCCAGTCAATGGATGTGCCGTCGGCACGCGCACGCGTCTTGCGGGCGTCCCAGATCAGCTCGGAGTAGAAGGACGGCCGCGTGACCTTGTAGGTTTCGGGATCGACCTGACCGATCAAGTCGAAATCAACGAAACTGTCGTTCATCGGGGTGACCAGGGTGTCGGCCAGCATCGCCGCGGTGCGGGCAAAGGGATCGTCACGGCCCGGGGTATCGACGACCAGGTAGTCCGCATCGGCGGACAGGCGGCTCCAGCTTTCCTCGAACGCTTCCTCGGTCTGTTCGACATGGGTGGCGTGAACCGGCATCGGCAGCGACGTACCGGTGCGCTTGATCGTCTCCGCCCGGTTGTCGAGGTAGCGCCCGACGGTGCGCTGGCGCTGGTCAAGGTCGAACACGGCCACCCGCGCGCCCCTGGCGGCCAGCGCCACCGCGACGTGAACTGCCGTGGTCGACTTGCCCGTTCCGCCCTTTTCGTTGGCGAAAACAATGACGTGTGGTTTGTCCGCCCCGCTTTGCACGTGCGCTTCCTTGTTGATCCCCGTAAGCCCCCTCCATAGAAGCCCCGGCCTGGGGATTTAAGGGATTTCTTTGCCGTGCAGACCATTCGCCGCCTGGCCGAGTTGAGGGAGGCCGTTGCGCGCTTCCGGGCCGAGGGAGCTTCGGTTGCGCTGGTGCCGACCATGGGCGCGCTTCACGCGGGGCACATGGCACTGATCGAGGCGGCACGCCGGCCGGGGCAGCGCGTCGTTGCGTCCATCTTCGTCAATCCACGTCAGTTTGGCGCGAACGAGGATCTGTCGCGCTATCCCCGCCGCGAAGGGGCCGATGCGCGCATGTTGGCGGAGGCGGGCTGCGACCTGCTCTGGGCGCCCGAAGTCGAGGAGATGTACCCGGACGGTTTTGCGACCACGGTGAGCGTGAGCGGGGTTAGCGAGGGGTTGGACGGGGCGGCACGCCCTGGTCACTTCGACGGGGTCGCGACGGTGGTCGCCAAGCTGTTCGGCCAGGTGCGGCCCGACCAGGCGTTTTTCGGGGAAAAGGATTTCCAGCAACTCGCCGTGGTGCGGCGCATGGTGGTCGACCTCGACCTCGGGATCGAGGTGGTCGGCGTGCCGACCCAGCGTGACGACGACGGGCTCGCCCTGTCTTCACGCAACATCTATCTTGATGAAGGTGAGCGGGCGCGGGCAGTAGCCCTGCCACGCGCGCTGGGCGAAGCGGCACGCGCCATTGAACGTGGCAACGATCCGCAGGTCGCCCTTGCCGAAGCCCGTACGGCACTGATCGCGGCCGGGTTCGACGTCGATTACCTGGCGCTGGCCGATGCCGAAACGCTCTCGCTCGACCCGGACAGCAGTCGGCCGCGCCGGCTGTTGGCGGCGGCACGGATCGGGTCAACGCGGCTGATCGATAACTTGGCTATCGGACAGGGTTAATGCCTTAACCATTTGGTAGAGGCTCCGCGTCCATGAAGGCTCCATGGTTAATGGGGCACGACATGGGCAATTCAGTTTCTTCCGCACAGTTCCTGATTGATAGTCGCCTGCGCGACGCGGCGCGCGGCAATCCGCATGCGTTGTTCGACCTGGGCGTCTGCTACCAGACCGGTACGTCGGGCTGCGCGGTTGACCTGATCGAAGCGCATAAATGGTTCAACCTCGCCATGGTGGCCGGGGTCTCTCAGGCGCAGGACGCCCGTACCGAGGTCGCCGAAGACATGACGGCACGGGAAATCTCAACGGCACAGGCCGCAGCACGCGCCTGGTTGGCCAGCACGCGCGCTCGCGCGGCCTAGTCCGGTCAGGCGAGGGCGAGCGGCTCCATCGCCGCGACCAGCGCCTCTGCACCACCGCCAACGATAACGCCGCCGTGGCGCGTGCGCCGTCGAGTCGGCCTTTGCGCACCAGCCGCCACAAGCCAAGCCAAGCCAAGCCACACCGCCTCCGCTTCCGCGACCAGCACCCGCGCAAGGACGGCTGACGGCCAGGCCCTCGCTCGACCCATGGTCCAGCAGATCCATCACCCTGCCGGCTGGGTCGGCTAGCCGCTCCCGCTCGGTCCTGGCTCTTCAAATCTTCTTCTTGGCGCGCGGTGCAGCTGCCTTTTTAGGTTTAGCAAGCGCGGCTTCCGTCTCTGCGCCAGCTGCCGAGGCAGCTTTCGGCGCCGTCTTCTTGGCCCCTGCCTTGGGCGCCGCCTTCTTGGCGGGTGCCTTGCGACCCTTTTTAGGCGGAGCCGCTGCCGCCCGGGCATCGATCAGCTGGGCCGCTTCTTCCAGCGTCAGCTGCTCGGGCGTAAGCGATTTCGGCAGCGTGGCGTTGGTCTCACCGTCGGTGACATAGGCCCCATAGCGGCCTTCCATCACCCGAAGCTCAACCTCGGTGCGCGGATGCTTGCCAAGCTCGCGCAAGGGTGCGCGGGCAGCCCCTCGCTGGGGTCTTCCGCCACCGGCGGCCGCGTCGGCCAGCTTGGCGACCGCGGCATTCATGCCGGTCTCGAACACCTCGGCGGTGGAGGTCAGCCGCGCATATTTCCCCGAATGGGCAAGGTAGGGGCCATATCGACCAATTGAAGCGGTGATCGGCTCACCCGTCTCGGGATGTGCCCCGATCGTTCGCGGCAATGACAACAGCTTCAGCGCCCATTCCAGGTCAAGGTCGACATCCTTGGGGATCGAGGCGCGCTTTGCGTCCTTGCCCTCTCCCAGCTGGATATAAGGGCCAAAGCGCCCCGCCTTCCGCTCGACCGGCAACCCCGTTTCCGGATCCTGGCCGAGCTGCTCGGGACCCGTGTCCTCGCCCTCTGCGCCCGACTGCGCGAAGCGGCGGGTGTATTTGCATTCGGGGTAATTGGAGCAGGCGATAAACGCGCCAAAGCGGCCGCCCCGCAGCGCGAGCTTGCCGGCGCCGCAGTTGGGGCACAGGCGCGGGTCGCCTCCGTCCGCACGCTCAGGGAACAGGTAGGGCGCCAGGAACTGGTCGAGCTCTGCCGTGATCGCGGAGGGCTGTTGCTCCATGACTTCAGCCGTGCGCGGCTTGAAGTCGCGCCAGAAGGCGTCGAGCACCGCTTGCCATTCGGCACGGCCGCCCGACACGTCGTCCAGTTCCTCTTCCAGCTCGGCGGTATAGTCGAAGCCGACATATTTCTCGAAGAAGCGTTCCAGAAACGCCGTCACCAGCCGCCCGCTCTCCTCGGCGTGGAAGCGGTTCTTCTCGACCCGCACATAGTCGCGGTCCTTCAGCGTCTTGATGATCGACGCGTAGGTGGACGGGCGCCCGATGCCGAGCTCCTCCATCCGCTTGACCAGCGATGCTTCGGAGAAGCGGGGCGGGGGCTGGGTGAAGTGCTGTTCGGCCGCGACGCTTTTCTTGGCGGGGGCGTCACCTTCGCGAAGCCGCGGCAGCCGGCGCGATTCGTCGTCCGCGCCCGCGTCGGCCTGCTGCCCGGAGCGGCCAACCGCCGGATCGTCGGTGCCTTCTTCGTACAGGGCGAGGTAACCGGGGAAGAGTACGACCTGGCCTGTTGCGCGCAGGATGTGGCGGCCGGTGCCGTCCGCCATCTCCACCGTGGTTCGCTCCATCCGTGCCGACGCCATCTGGCTGGCGAGCGCACGCTTCCAGACCAGGTCGTACAGACGCGCATGGTCGCCCGAACCAACGCGATCGCGGCCGAAATCGGTAGGACGGATCGCTTCGTGCGCTTCCTGCGCGTTCTTGGCCTTGGTCTGGTACTGGCGCGGGCTGTCGGGGACGTAACTTGCGTCGTACCGATCGGCCACCGCCTTGCGCGCGGCACTGATCGCCGACCCGTCCATCTGGACGCCGTCGGTCCGCATGTAGGTGATCGCGCCATCCTCGTAGAGGCCTTGGGCGATTCGCATCGTATGGTCGGCGGAGAAGCCGAGCTTGCGTGCCGCCTCCTGCTGCAAGGTGGAGGTGGTGAAAGGCGGCGGCGGGTTGCGAGTCGCAGGCCGGGTCTCGACCGACTGGACGGAGAAGCGCCCCGCTTCCACGTCCGCCTGTGCGCGGTTTGCATCGTCGCCATTGCCGATGGACAGCCGGTCGAGCTTCTTGCCCTCCCATTGCACCAGCCGCGCGGTGAAGGGGGTGCCGTCATGCTCCATATTGGCCGTGACCGACCAATATTCCTGTGCCTTGAACGCCTCGATCTCGCGCTCGCGGCCGACGATCAGGCGCAGCGCTACCGACTGGACTCGGCCGGCCGACTTGGCGCCCGGCAGCTTTCGCCACAGCACTGGCGACAGGGTGAAGCCGACAAGATAGTCGAGCGCGCGCCGGGCGCGGTAGGCGTCGATCAGGTCGGTATCGAGCGCCCGCGGGCGCTTCATCGCTTCCGTCACCGCCTGTTTGGTAATCGCGTTGAAGGTGACCCGCTGAACGTCCTTCGGCAGCGCCTTGCGCCCACGCAGCACCTCCTGGACGTGCCAGGAGATCGCTTCCCCCTCACGATCAGGGTCGGTGGCGAGGATCAGGCGATCGGCGGTCTTGCTGAGGTCCGCAATGGCCTTGAGCTGCTTGCTCTTGTCCGCATAGGGCTCCCAATCCATCGCAAAGTTCTCGTCCGGCCTGACCGAACCATCCTTTGCCGGCAGGTCGCGGATGTGCCCGTACGAGGCGAGGACCCGAAAGTCGGAGCCGAGATATTTCTCAATGGTCTTCGCCTTTGCGGGCGACTCAACAATGACGAGTTGCATGGGAGTGGGGCCGGGTCCTTACGTGTACGCGTGAGGTTGGATAGCGCCGGCGCCGCGTCAAGCGCCAAGCGGGCCGTCTAGCTGAGACTCACCCGTCCACCGGCGTGACGATCGAGCCGACCGCCAAGTTCCAGTTCGAGCAGGACGAGTTGCACCACCGCGGGCGCCTGTCCCGATTGGCGCACGATCTCATCCACCGAAACTGCTACCGGGCCGAGCAGCGTTGTCACGGCATCGCGGGCGCGATCGTCCGCGTCGGCCGGGGGCGGGCCGCCGAAACGGCTTGCTGGAGAGCGCACGGCCCGCGCATCGATCGGCCGCACCTGTTCCAGCACGTCGGCGGCGGTCTGGATCAGCGTTGCGCCTTCGCGGATCAGGCCGTTGCACCCCTGCGCACGTGGGTCGAGCGGGCTGCCGGGAACAGCCATCACCTCGCGTCCGAATTCGCCCGCCAGCCGCGCCGTGATCAGTGAACCGGACTTGGGCGCCGCTTCCACCACCACCGTGCCGAGCGACAGGCCGGCGATGATGCGGTTGCGATAGGGGAAGTGGCGCGCGCGGGGCTCGGTTCCGGGTGGCATCTCCGCAATCAGCAAGCCACGCTCCGCAACCTCGTCCTGCAGTCGCGCGTTTTCGGGCGGGAACACGATGTCGATGCCGCCCGCGATCACGGCCACCGTGCCGCCAGAGCCCGAGGCGCCCAGCGCGCCCATGTGCGCCGCCGTGTCGATCCCGCGCGCCAGTCCGGACACGACCGCTGCGCCATCGGCCGCCAGCTCCGCGGCAAGGCCCCGTGCGAAACGACAGGCTGCCGCGGACGCGTTTCGCGCTCCCACCATCGCAACCGGCAGTCGCTGCGCCAGCGTCACGTCGCCGCGCACGATCAGCGCGACCGGCGCGTTGTCGAGTTCGCCCAACAGCTGGGGGTAATCCGCATCGTCCGCGAACAGGTGGCGCGCGCCCAGCCGCGTCGCGGCCGCGATCTCACGTTCCGCCTCGGACCGGGGCGGGACGATCGGCGGGCGTCCGCCACCGCGCCGGGCCAGCGTCGGCACCGCTTCGATCGCGGCAGCCGCATCACCAAAGCGCAGCAGCAATTGTCGATAGGTGACAGGGCCGATCCCGGGCGTCCGGATCAGCCGCAGTCGGGCGATCGCCTGCTCGTCCGTGGCGGCGGGCACGGACGCGCGTGCAGGCTCAGCCCCGCCCGACACGACGCCCGCTCACTTGTGCTTGCTGCCGATCCGCGGCTCCGTGCCCGCCAGCAGTCGCTCGATGTTCTCGCCATGCTTCCACAGGACGATCAGCGCGAGCGCCAGCAACAGCAAAACCAGGTCAAACCGGTTCATGAACGCTGCTGCGACCGGCGCACTGACGGCAGCAGCGATACCCGCAACCGAGGAAATGCGGACCAGCGCCAGCAGTGCAAGCCACACCGCCGCGTAAACCAGTCCCGCCGGCCAGTGTAGCGCGAGCACCACGCCCATTAGCGTCGCAACGCCCTTGCCGCCGCGAAAGCGCAGCCAGATGGGGTAACAATGACCAACAAAGGCGCCCGCAGCCGCGAGCACGCCCAGGCCGGGGGCCAGCCATTCGGCCAGCAACACCGCAACGGAGCCTTTGATCAGGTCGAGCAGCAAGGTCGCCGCCGCTAGCCCGCGGCGCCCGGTCCGCAGCACATTGGTCGCGCCGATATTGCCTGATCCGACCTGCCTCAGGTCGCCGGCTCCCGCAAAGCGGGTCAGCAACAGGCCAAACGGGATGGAGCCGAGCAGATACCCGCCCAGCAGCGCAACCGTTGGCGGAACCCAGATGATCTCTGTCTGCAACAAGCCCCCTCGTAGGGGGGCTGCATAGACGAAGCTGTTGCTATCGCCAAATTACCTAGCGCAACCGAATGTACATTTCCGAACTGCGAGCAGCGTGAGTATCAGCAACCTTGATGAACGATCGTCCCCTTCTGTTCTTCGACTCGGGTGTTGGCGGGCTTTCGGTGGTGGCTCCGACCTTGGAGCTGCTGCCGACCGCGCCCGTCGTGTACGCCGCCGACTCTGCCGGCTTTCCCTATGGCACCAAGAGCGAGGCGGAGATTGCCGCGCGCGTACCCGCTCTGCTGGGGCGGCTGGTGGAGCGCTATCGACCTAGGCTGGTGGTGATCGCGTGTAATACTGCGTCCACCATCGCCCTGGCGCATGTCCGTTCCGCGCTGGACGTGCCGGTGGTCGGCACCGTTCCCGCGATCAAGCCGGCGGCGGAGATGAGCAAGACCCGCGTCATCGGCGTGCTGGGGACGGAGGCCACGGTGCGCCAGCCCTATGTCGACGACCTTGCCGCCCGCTTCGCCGCCGACTGCACCGTGTTGCGCTACGGCTCGGCCCGGCTGGTGGAACTGGCCGAAGGTGCCCTGGCAGGGTTTGCTCCGCCCACGGAGGACGTCGCGACCGAACTGGCCGGGTTGCTGAACCAGCCGGGCGGGGAACGGATCGACGTGGTTGTCAACGCCTGCACGCACTTCCCGTTGCTGGAGGCCGACCTGGTCGCGGCTGCGCCGCCAGGGATCAGCTTCGTGGATGGCGGGCCCGGCATCGCGCGGCGTGTTGCCTATCTCACCGCAGGGCAGGACTGGCCCGGGCAGGCGTCGGCTCATCGCCTGGTGTTCACCCGCCTCGGCGATCGCGAGCAACGGATCGCGGGGTTCCTCGCCACGCGCGGCTTTGCGGAACCCGAGCTTCTATAGGCGGTTCGACCCAACCGATAACCGTGAGCGGCCAAATCCGCTGGAAAGGCGCGGGTTTCGGGCGTATGCGCGCGTCCCATGACCATCGAGGCCGCAACCGGTCCGCGAGTCGACTACTCGCGCGTTTTCTCCCAGGCGATCGACCGGCTGCACGCCGAGGGTCGTTATCGCGTGTTCATCGACATCCTGCGCAACAAGGGCGCGTTCCCCAACGCGCGCTGCTTTGCCGGGCATAACGGTCCCAAGCCGATCACCGTCTGGTGCTCCAACGACTATCTCGCCATGGGCCAGCACCCCAAGGTGATCGCCGCGATGGAAGAAGCGCTGCACGACGTGGGCGCGGGTTCGGGCGGCACGCGCAACATTGGCGGCAACACCCACTACCATGTCGACCTGGAGGCGGAGCTCGCCGACCTGCATGGCAAAGACGCGGCCCTGCTGTTCACCAGCGGTTATGTCTCCAACGAAGCGACGCTGGCGACGCTGGCCAAGGTTCTTCCCGGCTGTGTCATCTTTTCGGATGAACTCAACCACGCCTCGATGATCGCAGGCATCCGCAATTCAGGCTGCGAGAAGCGGGTGTGGCGCCACAACGATCTGGCCCATCTCGAAGAACTGCTCGCTGCCGAGGATCCGGCCGTGCCCAAGCTGATCGCGTTCGAAAGCGTATATTCGATGGACGGCGATGTCGCGTCGATCGCCGCGATCTGTGACCTTGCCGACCAGTACAACGCGCTGACCTATTGCGACGAGGTGCACGCGGTCGGGATGTACGGCCCGCGCGGTGGCGGCATTAGCGAGCGGGACGAGGTCGCGGACCGGATCACCATCCTGGAAGGCACGCTGGGCAAGGCGTTCGGCGTCATGGGCGGCTATATCGCCGCAGACCGCACGATCGTGGACGTGATCCGCTCCTACGCGCCGGGCTTCATCTTCACCACCAGCCTGTCGCCCGTGCTGGTAGCGGGCGTATTGGCGAGCGTGCGCCACCTCAAGGCGTCCAGCGTGGAGCGTGATGGCCAGCAGGTTGCAGCCGCACGGCTGAAGTCGATGTTCACCGAGGCGGGGCTGCCCGTCATGGACACGGTGACCCACATCGTGCCGCTGATGGTCGGCGACCCGGTCAAGGCCAAGAAGATCAGCGATATCCTGCTGGCCGAGTATGGCGTGTACGTTCAGCCGATCAACTATCCGACCGTGCCGCGTGGCACCGAACGGCTGCGCTTCACCCCCGGCCCCGCGCATGACGAAGCGATGATGCGCGAACTGACCGATGCCCTGGCAGAGATCTGGAGCCGGCTGGAGCTGAAGAAAGCCGCCTGATCAGACTTATTGCGGCGGCGGGGCAAGCCCGGCCAAAATCGTCAGCACGCCAAGCCCGACGGACAAGGGCACCCGCAATGCAATCCATCCGCGGGGCACCTCACCCGTGCGGAACAAGCGCTGGTCCACCGGCAAGCTCGCGATAACGGCGACGCCAAGCGAGATCAGAGCGGTGCGACCGCTGATCATGTTCATCGCCAACGCCACCGTTAGAAAGAAGGCGACCAGCGACGGCACGACCGAAATCGCGACCAGCACTCCCTGGCCCGGCCCGCGGCGCATGGCGAAAGCCCACCACATGCCGCCAAGGAAGCTGAGGATCACCGCGGCGTAAACAAAGGCGAGCAATTGCCCAAAGCCGTCGCCGCCGCGCCACGCGAACCACAGGGTGGCGAATTGCGGCAGCAGTCCGGCAAAGCCCAGGGTGCGCGCGACCGGGCCGACCTGTCCGGCCTGGCCGTCATTGGTGGGTGGATTTACGTCGGACACATTGCCACAACGTGATCTGCATCAGTCCGATCCACTCGTTACGCCCGCGAACCGGCGAACGGGGTGGCCTAAACGGCGCCCAAGCAGTATGGGCCGGCAAGCCCGACCTTCTCCGCGGTATGGCGCCCACGGGCCCACCGGCGGGGAGCCACCGCCTGTTCGCATGGGGACCCGCATGAGCACTCAGCCCGCCGCCCTCGACGCCGTCCGATCCGACGGTTTCTTCACGCGCAATCTTGCCGAAGCGGATCCCGCCGTGTTCGCCGGAATCGAGCATGAACTCACCCGTGAGCAGACGCAGATCGAGCTGATCGCGTCGGAGAACATCGTCAGCCAGGCGGTGCTCCAGGCGCAGGGGTCGGTGTTCACCAACAAGTATGCCGAGGGGTATCCCGGCAAGCGCTATTACCAGGGATGCGCGCCGTCAGACGAGGTCGAGACGCTGGCGATCGAGCGCGCCAAGCAGTTGTTCGGCTGCGGCTTTGCCAATGTCCAGCCGCACTCGGGCGCGCAGGCGAATGGCGCGGTGATGCTGGCGCTGACCAAGCCGGGCGACACGATCCTGGGCATGAGCCTGGATGCGGGCGGTCACCTGACCCACGGCGCCAAGGCAGCGATGAGCGGCAAGTGGTTCAACGCGATCCAGTATGGCGTGCGTCCCGACACCCACCTGATCGACTATGACCAGGTCGAGGCGCTCGCGACCGAGCACAAGCCGCGCCTGATCATCGCGGGCGGCTCCGCTTACCCCCGCGTCATCGATTTCGCCCGCTTTCGCGCCATCGCGGACAAGGTCGGCGCGCATTTCATGGTCGACATGGCGCACTTTGCGGGCATCGTCGCGGCGGGTCATCACCCAACGCCGTTCGGCCACGCGCACGTCGTCACCACCACCACGCACAAGACCCTGCGCGGGCCTCGCGGCGGCATGGTGATGACCGATGACGAGGCGATCGCGAAAAAGATCAATTCCGCCGTCTTCCCGGGCCTGCAGGGCGGCCCGCTGATGCACGTGATCGCGGCCAAGGCGGTCGCGTTCGGCGAGGCGTTGCGTCCCGACTACAAGAGCTACATTGCCGCCGTGGTGGAAAACGCCAAGGTGCTGGCGGCGACGCTGAAGGAGCGGGGCAGCAACATCGTGTCGGGCGGCACCGACACGCACCTGGCGCTGGTCGACCTGACCCCGCTCGGTGTCACCGGTCGTGATGCGGATGAGGCGCTGGAGCGTGCGGGCATCACCTGCAACAAGAACGGCATCCCCAACGATCCGCTGCCCCCGGTGAAGACCAGCGGCATCCGCGTCGGCTCGCCCGCCGGCACCACTCGTGGGTTTGGCCCCGCCGAGTTCCGGGAGATCGGCCACATGGTCGCCGACGTGCTGGACGGGCTGCGCAATCGCGGCGAGGCCGGGGACCCCAATGCCGAGGCGGACGTTCGGACCCGTGTGCGTGCCCTGTGCGCGCGGTTCCCGATCTACGAAAGGTGATCTCCATGGCAGCGTTCGACGACAAGGCTCGCGAGGTTCAGGACCGGATCCAGGCGCACCCGGGCCTGGGCAAGAAGATGGCGAAGTACAGCGCGATCGGCGCCGTGGTCGCTATCCCTGTGCCGATCGTCGGTCCGATCTTTGGCGCTATTGCCGGCGCTGCCTACGCCTACTCACAACGAAACAAGGGATAGAATGCGCTGCCCATTTTGCGGCCATGACGACAGCCAGGTAAAGGACAGCCGCCCCACGGACGATGGGGCGGCCATCCGCCGCCGCCGACAATGCGAAGGCTGCGCGGCACGTTTCACGACATTCGAACGCATCCAGCTGCGCGAACTGACCGTGGTCAAGGCCGCGGGCGATGGCAGCGGCCTGCGTCGCGAGCCGTTCGAGCGCGACAAGCTGCTCCGATCCATTTCCATAGCGACCCGCAAGCGGCCGATCGAACCAGTGCGGATCGAGAAGCTCGTGTCCGGCATCCAGCGCCAGCTCGAAACCAGTGGCGAGGCGGAAGTGTCCTCCAAGCGCATTGGCGAGCTGGTCATGGATGGGCTCAAGGGCCTCGACTCGGTGGCATATATTCGCTTCGCCAGCGTTTACCGCGACTTCTCCGAAGCGCGCGATTTCGAGGACTTTGCCGGGCAAGTGACCGACGCGGGGCGAGAGTGAGCTTTTGGGCGTACATGCTGCGTTGCGCGGACGGCAGCTACTATGTTGGCCAGACGGACGCGCTGGACAGCCGTGTGGGTCAGCATCAGGCAGGTGAAGCCGAGGGCTACACGCAGGGCCGCCGCCCTGTGGAGCTGGTGTGGTCGCAGGACTTCCCCTCGCGCCTGGAAGCGACCGAGGCGGAACAGCAGCTAAAGGGCTGGAGCCGAGCCAAGAAGGAAGCGCTGATCGCGGGGGATTGGGACCGGATTCGCCAGCTTGCTTCTCGCAAGGTCCTTCGAGACACCGCTTCGGCAGGCTCAGCGACTCCTCAGGACGGACGGGGCGGCGCTGACCCTGACCCGACAAACCTCACAACCGTTCGTGCTGAGGAGGGACTGAGCGCCGGCGAAGGCCCGTCTCGAAGCACAGCCACCACCCCCACGCCACCTCCCGTCATCGTCCTGGTCCGCCCGCAACTCGGCGAAAACATCGGCAAGGCCGCGCGCGCCATGCTTAACTTCGGCCTTGTCGAGATGCGCCTGGTTTCCCCGCGCGACGGCTGGCCCAATCCGCAAGCCGGCCCCGCCGCGTCCGGCGCCGACGTGGTGCTGGAGCGCGCGGCGGTGTTCGACAGCGTGGCCGAGGCCGTCGCCGACTGCGAGCATGTCTACGCTACCACCGTGCGCAAGCGCGGGGTGACAAAGCCGGTGGTGACGCCCGAGGTCGCGGGACAGGCCATCCATGCGGGGCCCGGCCGCAGTGCCATTCTGTTCGGGCCCGAGCGGTCGGGGCTGGAAACGGACGACGTCGCGCTCGCCCGGACAATCCTGACCGTGCCGATCAATCCCGAATTCGGCAGCCTGAATTTGGCCCAGGCAGTGATCCTGGTGGCCTATGAATGGTCCAAGGGGTTGGGCGCCAAGGGTACGCTCGCCAGTCCTCCGACCACCGAGCTCGATCCGCCGGCGCCGCAGCAGGAACTGGAGGGAATGCTGGGCCAGTTGGACGCGATGCTGGTCGCCAACGGCTTCTTCTTTCCGCCCGACCGTACGCCCGCGACAAGGCGCACCGTGCGCACGCTGCTGACCAAGCCGGGCTGGTCGAGCCAGGAAGTTAGGACCCTTCGCGGCATCCTTTCCGCCCTGGACGGGGCGAAGCGCCGCCGCTGAGCATCGGCTCAGCGCTGAAACCAGTGCCGGGTCGCGAAGTAGCCGATGATCACGACTGAGATCAGGACGCAGGACAGCGTGATAACGTCGAACGCCCACGGGGACTCGGCGCCGGGCAGGCCCTTCACGTTCATGCCGTAAAGGCCTGTGATGAAGGTCAGCGGCAGGAACACCATCGCTGCAACGGAAATGATCAGCGACCGGGTATCGAGCTGCTCGGCGCGCAGGTCAGTCAACTGCTCGTGGGTCAACGCCGCGCGCTCGCGTATTGCCTCCAGCTCCTCCGCCATGCGCGCCGCCCGGTCCGCCGCCGCGGACAGGTGCTGGCGGTCGTCGGGGCCGAGCCAGTCGCCAGGCAGCGCGGCGAGCGTCTCCAATGCCGAACGCTGCGGATTGATGAAGCGCTTGAACCCGATCGCTTCGGCGCGGACCCGCGTGACGGTGCGGCGCAGGTCAAAGATCCTGGACAGGTCCAGTTGTTCTTCGCAGGCGTCCAGTTCGTCGCCCAAGTCGGCGACTACCGGGTCCAGATCCGCGGTGATCGCGCTCGCAAAGGCGGTGATCAGGTCGCCCGGATCCCGGATTTCCCCGTCCTGTACCTCTTTCTCGACAGTGGACAATGCGACCAGCGGCCGACGGGTGGCGGAAAAGACATGGCCCTTCACCGCCCAGATCCGGATCGATGCCAGCGGGTCGGACGCCGACAGCTCCATGTCGGACCGCCCGCGCATGTTGAGCAACGCACCCTTGTCGAAGGCTTCGCAGCGGGGGCGCGTTTCAAACGCGGTCAGCGCGTCGACAACGTAGTCGGACAGGTTGGCACGGTCCCGAAACCAGGTCTGCGCACGCTCGTCGGTGGTGGTCAGGTGTACCCAGACGAGCTGCGGTTGCCCTGTCAGGGCCTGGTTCAGGTCGACCCGCTCCGCCCGGCCGTCGTTGATGTGGTAGGCAAAGCCGCTCATGCCATGCTCACGAACAGGGTCAGGCCTGAGCCCGGATTGGCAGGTGCCGGGCCCGCGATCCGTTCCGCGTCGGCGCGGGCACGATCCAGGATCGTGGCCGGCACCGCAGGATCATGGAAGACGCGATCGGCATTGGCGAGCATTCGTGCCTGACGCAGCGTCAGGTCGTCCGGGTCCGCGGAGGTCAGGGTGATACTGATGGCCTTGCCCGCCAGGGAAGCGCCGGGGTCGAAGAGCAATGCGGTGTCGCCCGCATCGTGATCAACGAACGGGTCCAGCGATCCGCCGGCCGCCAGGGCGCCGGCTATGGCGCGGCGCCGCTCCCCCGAATCGGGGAAACGCGCGCGCAGCCTGGGGCGGGCGGCATGAAGCGCCTCTGCCAGTCGCCCGAGCGCCGGGGGCAGCAACGCTTCCAGGCGCTGGCGCAACGCCGCCGCGAGCCCCGCCGACACGCCGTTGGTGCCGATCGCGATCAGCACGGGGGATCGGTCCATGATTGCGGGCAGGGTAAAATCGCAAAGCCCGGGCCGATCGACCGCATTGACCAGCATACCGCGCTTCCGCAGCCGGCCCACCGCCGCGACCGCCTCCGCCTCATCATCCAGCGCCACGATGGCGAGGGCGGCATCAGCCTCCTCGCCGACCACAGCCGCGCCGGCTCGCTCGAGCAGGCGCCGCTTTGCCGCCGCTGCCTCGCCCGTGCCCAGTAGGATCACGGGCCGCCCATGCAGTCGCACGAACAACGGCAGCGCAGGTAGGCTCACCCCTGGACCAGCCAGTCAGGCACGCGCTCCGCGGCCAGGATGGTCTCGGCCGCGATCCGGTCGGCGACGACGGCGAAGCGGTCGCCATCGACCAGCACCTCTGGCACCAGTGCGCGACTGTTATAGGTCGACGCCATGGTCGCCCCGTACGCGCCCGCGGTGCGGAACACGGCAAGATCGCCCGAGGCGAGGCGGTCGATGTCCCGCCCCATCGCGAAGGTGTCGCCGCTTTCGCAGACCGGACCGGCAATGTTGGCCGTCATCCGCTCACCCGACGGCTCGACCGCGACGAAATCGTGCCAGGCATCGTACAGCGCGGGGCGGGCGAGGTCGTTCATCGCCGCATCGACGATGACATAAGGGTGGACGACGCCGGGCTTCACCCATGTCACCCGCGTCAACAGCACGCCCGCATTGCCCGCGATTACACGGCCGGGCTCGAACATCAGCGTCACGTCCCAGTCGCGGGTCACGCGCGCGACCATGGCGCCGTAGTCGGCCGGGCTCGGCAGGTGATCGTCGGGCCGATAGGGCACGCCCACGCCGCCGCCCAGATCGACGCGGCTGACTTTGTGCCCACGCCGCCGCAGCTCGGCAACGAGAGCACCGATACGGCCAAACGCGGCCTCCAGCGGCCCAAGGTCCGCCAGCTGGCTGCCAATGTGACAGGCAACACCCTTCAGATCGAGCCCGGGCAGGCGCGACAGGCGGTCGTACATGTCGGCGGCCAGATCGATCGGCACGCCGAACTTGTTTTCCTTGCGCCCCGTGGAGATCTTGGCGTGGGTGCCGGCATCGACATCTGGGTTGACGCGGATGGTTGCAGGCGCGCGCGTGCCGCGGGAGTGGGCCAGGCGGGCGAGCACCTCTCCCTCCTCCTCCAGCTCCAGGTTGATCTGGCCAATGCCGGCGTCCAGCGCGCGGGCCAGCTCGCCCTCCGTCTTGCCGACACCGGAGAACACGATCGCGCCGGGCGCCATGCCGGCGGCCAAGGCGCGCGCCATCTCCCCGCCGGAAACCACGTCCGCGCCATAGCCCTCCTGAGCGAGAAGGTGCAGCACGGCGAGGTTCGGATTGGCTTTGATCGCAAAGGCGATGTGCTTGTCCGCAACGCCTGACAGCCCCTCGCGAAATACACGCGCGTGACGACGGAAGGTAGCCGCGGAATAGATGTAGACGGGTGTGCCGACCGCTTCGGCGATGGCGGGCAGCGGCACGTCCTCGGCGTGAAGAATGCCGTTCTTGTAGCTGAAGTGATCCATCAGATCCGTGTCATCAATTCGGAGGCAGGTCGAATTCGTCCGACCGGCGCTCCTGTGAGCTCTTGAGCAACTCGTCGCTACGCTGCGGGCGTTGCTGGGTGGTGGGTGTGATCAACTGCGCCGGCGAAGGGGTCGCGGTCGCGCCATAGGGGGCGACGGGCAGCGCCTGCCCCGGTTTGGGGACGACCCCCTTGTTGGCGCCGCACGCCGTCAGCAGCAGCAGCGCGGAGAGCGTCAGGGCAGGCTTCATGCGGCATCTCCCTGCGCCGCGCGGATGGCGGCGCGCACATTGTCGGGCGCGGTGCCGCCAAAGCTGGTGCGGCTGGCAACGGAGGCATCGACGCTGAGCACGTCGAACACACGCGCGTCGATGCGCCGGTCAATCGCGGTCATCTCGTCAAGCGGCAGGGCATCAAGCGTCACGGCCAGCTCCTCCGCGCGCTTCACCACGCGGCCGGTGACATGGTGCGCCTCCCGGAATGGCAGGCCCGCCTCACGCACAAGCCAGTCGGCAAGATCGGTGGCGGTTGCAAAGCCGCTCTCGGCCAGGGCGCGCATCCGGTCGGTGCGGAAGGTGGCGCTTGCCACCATGCCCGTCATCGCCGCGATCGACAGGCCGAGCAGGTCGTGCGCCTCGAACGCCGGCGGCTTGTCGTCCTGCATGTCCTTTGAATAGGCGAGCGGCAGGCCCTTCATGGTGACCATCAGGCTGGTCATACAGCCCAGGATCCGTCCGGCGTGGCCGCGCACCAACTCCGCCGCGTCGGGATTGCGCTTTTGCGGCATGATCGAACTGCCGGTCGACCAGGCATCCGACAGGGCAACAAAGCCGAACGGCTGCGAGGCCCACAGCACGAACTCCTCCGCCAGCCGCGACAGGTGCAGCGAGCATTGCACCGCACTCGTCAGATACTCGATCGCGAAGTCCCGGTCGCTGACACTGTCCAGGGAGTTGCGGGTCGGCCCGTCGAACCCGAGCGCATCGGCGGTCGCGTGGCGGTCAATGGGAAAGCTCGTCCCCGCCAGCGCTGCGGCACCCAGCGGGCACAGGTTCAGCCGCGCGCGCGCATCCCGGAACCGCGACAGGTCGCGCGTCACCATTTCGTGATACGCCATCAGGTGATGGCCGAGCGTCACCGGCTGCGCGGATTGCAGGTGCGTGAAGCCCGGCATCACGTCCGCGGCATGTTGCTCCGCGCGGGCGAGCAGTGCCGCATCCAGCCCCTCCAGCGCGGCCACCACGGCGTCGATCGCGTCGCGCACCCACAGGCGGAAGTCGGTCGCGACCTGGTCATTGCGCGACCGCGCGGTGTGGAGGCGTCCCGCCACTGGCCCGATCGCGTCGGCCAACCGCGCTTCGGTCAGCATATGGATGTCTTCCAGCGTCAGGTCGTCCGCAGGGACGCCATTCGCCTGGTAGTCGGCAGCGACCCGGTCGAGACCGGCGCCGATCGCGGCGGCATCCTCGGCGGACACGATGCCCGTCGCGCCCAGCATCGCGACATGCGCCTTTGACCCGGCGATGTCCTGTCGCCACAGTTGCTTGTCGAAGGGCAAGGATGCATTGATCTCGCGCATCACCGCCGAGGGTCCCTCGGCGAAGCGCCCGCCCCACATCGCGTTGGAGGAAGTCATGCGTGTTTCTGCTTGCCTGGTGCTGGTCGCGGCCCTGATGGCCACGGGGTGCGATAAGCAGTCCGCGCCCACGGAGCAAGCCAACGCCGCTTCCGCCAACAACGCGGACGCTGCCACCTCGCCAACCGCCGGGATCGCGGGTAAGATCGACCGCACGCACATGGGCTCGCCCGCGCCGACGCTCCGCTTTGATGGTCCGGACGGCAAGCCGACGACGCTGGCGGCGTTCGGGGGCAAGCCGGTGCTGCTCAACCTATGGGCAACCTGGTGTGCGCCCTGCGTCAAGGAACTGCCGACCCTCGACGCGCTGGCCGTACGGGAGGCGGGCAAGATCCAGGTTGTGACTCTTAGCCAGGACATGGACCCGGCCAAGGTCGCGCCCTTCTTCGCCGAACGGCAGTTCAAGGCATTGAAGGCCTATACCGATCCCAAGATGGCGTGGGCCACCACCCTGGGCGCGAACCTGCCGACCACCATCCTGTTCGACTCGGCGGGCAAGGAAGTGTGGCGCACGACGGGCGACCTCGACTGGACGGGTCCCGTGGCGACGCAGGCGCTGGCCGAGCTTAGCTGACCTCGCGGGGCAAGCGGACAGCATCGAGCTCCCGCGCGCGGCGCAATCGCAGGCCGATAAACAACACGGTCGGCCAGAACAGCGTGTTGATCACGTCCGCCGTGGTGTCCGCAGGGCGCCACGACCCGTAATGAAGCCTGTCCAGTATCTCGTTGCACGCCTCTGCCGCGACCACGACCAGCAGCGGGATCGGCGTCGACAGCGACCGCCGCGTGATCAGCCGCGCCAGGATCAGCACCGCCATGCCTGCATGAATGTGCAGAACGAAATCGGCCATGCCCGTGCCATCGCCGATCTGCTGGATCATAGAGGCGTAGAGAGCTGGTATGTTCATAGAAATGGATGCCCGACGTGGATTCGAACCACGATTGACGGAGTCAGAGTCCGTAGTCTTGCCGTTAGACGATCGGGCAACAGGGGCGGGCATCTAGGCGGGGCGCTGCGGGCTGTCAACGCTGCGTGATCCTCTAACGGTTTGGGACGCTTGTAGAGCGGTATCACGCGCGCTACGTCGGGGGCAGACACCGGCGGGATTTCCCGTGACGGCAGAACAGAATAGCGAGTGATTCACGGCATGGGGGATGAACCCGCCACAATGCCGTACCGGGGGCGAGGTGCCTCCCGTCCGGCTCCTTCCCGCCCAGATCCGGCGCGGGCACGGGCGATGCGCCCGTCCGATGGGCGCCATTTCGCGGCGCTGGACCTTGGTACCAACAACTGTCGGCTGTTGATCGCCCGTCCGCAGGGGCAGGGCTTTGCCGTGGTCGACGCCTTTTCGCGCATCGTGCGACTGGGTGAGGGGCTGGCGGCGTCAGGCCGACTGTCCGACGACGCGATCGAGCGCACCCTGGCGGCATTGCGTGTCTGTGCCGACAAGCTGAAGCGCCGCAACGTGGCACTTGCCCGCTCCGTGGCGACGGAGGCGTGTCGTCGGGCCAGCAACGGCGAAGCGTTTATCGAGCGTGCTTATGCCGAAACCGGCATCCACCTCGACATCATCACCGCCGAAGAGGAGGCGCGCCTGGCCGTGCTCGGCTGCCACGCGCTGCTGGAACCGGGTGAAGGGCCCGCGCTGGTGTTCGACATCGGCGGTGGTTCGACCGAACTCGTGCTGATCGACACGGCCGGCCCGGTGCCGCGCGTGCTCGACTGGCACTCGACCCCCTGGGGCGTGGTGTCGCTGACCGAGAGCGCCGGCGCTGCGACGGGCTCCGATCACGACGCTCGCGTCGCTGCCTATTCCAACATGCGAAACGTGGTGGCGGACAGCATGGCGCCGTTCGCGGCCCGCCTGCCCATTGCGGCGGCCAGGCCCCGGCTGCTTGGCACCAGCGGCACCGTGACGACGCTCGGTTCGGTGCATCTGGGCCTCTCTCATTACGACCGGTCGGCGGTGGACGGGCTGATCGTGCCCGCGGCCGCCATGCGCGGGATCTGCGCTGGTTTGTCCGGCATGGCAGTGTCTGAACGGGCCAAGCTGTCATGCATCGGTGGCGAACGCGCGGAACTGGTCGTGGCCGGGTGCGCCATCCTGGAAACGGTGATGGACCTGTGGCCGGCCGAGCGCCTGGGCATTGCCGATCGCGGTATCCGCGAGGGGATCTTGAAGCGACTAATGGGGGAACGCAGGCCATGAGTCGCGGTGGATCGGGTGGACGCCAGCGCGTCCGCACCGCGCGGGGACGTACCGCGCAGTCGACGCGCTGGCTCGAACGCCAGCTAAATGACCCATATGTGCGCCGCGCTAAGGCGGAGGGGTATCGCAGCCGCGCCGCGTACAAGCTGCTGGAGCTGGACGAGCGCTTCGGGCTGTTGCGCGGCGCCAAGCGCGTGGTCGACCTTGGCATTGCGCCTGGCGGCTGGAGCCAGGTCGTGCGTCGGCGCGTGCCGGCGGCTGCGGTGGTCGGCATAGACCTGTTGCCGGTCGATCCAATCGATGGCGTCACGATCATGCAGGGCGACTTCATGGATGATCACGCGCCGGGGCAGTTGATCGAGGCGCTGGGCGGCGCGCCCGACCTGGTGTTGTCCGACATGGCCGCGAACACGGTCGGCCACCCGCAAACCGACGCGCTGCGCACCATGGCGCTGGTCGAAACCGCGTTCGCCTTTGCTGTGGATGTGCTGGCCCCAGGCGGCACCTTTGTCGCGAAGGTCTTCGCCGGAGGGGCCGACTCGGCGCTGGTGGCGCAGATGAAGGGCGCTTTCACGACCGTGAAGCACGCGAAACCACCGGCCAGCCGAAAGGGTTCGGTGGAATGGTTCGTCGTGGCACAGGGATTCAAGGGCCGGCCGCAGGAATAGCCGACGCGACTCGGGCTGGTCGCCGCGGCTGGGCCGTGTTCGTGCGCCGGCGCGGGCCCAAGGGTCGTTGCACTAAAGAGCAATGGCCTCGATCGACCAACGACCGCTCGCGGAAACGTGTAACGAGCTGAAGGCGGAGGCAGCAAAAGGCCACGCGGCCTGCGCCACACCGGCCTGCGTTCACCGATCCTTGCCCGACGGCTCTGCCGCCAGGCTCAGGCTTTATTCGTAGTCGCCGCCGAGGTTCTGGTTGCGCGGCGGGGCAGCGGCGGTCAGGCGCAGCGCCTCGGCCGAGGCCTGCAGGCTGCCGACGGCGTCGACTTCATCATCGTCGTCAATCTGTACCTTTTGCAGGCTGCCGATCACCGATTGCTGCAGGTTCGACGGGGTCACGGTCTCGTCCGCGATCTCGCGCAACGCCACGACCGGGTTCTTGTCGCGATCGCGATCAATCGTGAGCTCCGCACCGCCGGAAATCTGCCGCGCGCGCTGCGCCGCGAACAGGACCAGATCGAAACGGTTAGGGATCTTGTCGACGCAATCCTCGACGGTGACGCGCGCCATGAACGGCTTCCTCGAATAAACGGAAATTAGGCAGGGTAAGCGCGGTCCGCTACTCGCGAGGGCGCGAAAAGTCAAGAAAACCGCGCCGGCTTGCCACGCGCGGGCGCGGTGGTCATCACGGCTGGCATGGTGGCTGCTTCCCAACCGGTGTTCACGGTCGATGGCAATCGGTTGACCCTGCTCGACACCGGACCGCGGCGCCTCGACGCGCTGATCGGGTTGATCGATGGCGCGCGTGAGTCCCTGCGCATACTCTACTACATCTATGCCGACGACAGCACGGGGCGGCGCGTCAACGAGCGGCTGATCGCGGCGGCCGGGCGCGGGGTCAGGGTCGCGGTCATCGTCGATGGCTTCGGCACGGTGGGCGCTGGCCCGTCCTTCTTCGAGCCGCTGCGGGCGGCCGGTGTCAGGCTCTGCCGGTTCAGCCCGCGCTGGGGGCGTCGCTACCTGCTGCGCAATCACCAGAAACTCGCGCTTGCCGACGCGGAGACTGGGGCCGCCAGGATCATCATCGGCGGATTCAACGTCGAAGACGATTATTTCGGCACCGCAGCGGAGCAGGCCTGGCGTGATCTGGGTCTGCTGGTGGAGGGGCCTGCGGCGGCGCGGATGGCGCCCTATTTCGATGCGCTGGAGCAATGGGTCGGCACGTCCAAGGGCAAGCTGCGCCACCTCAACCGCGCATTGCGCCAGTTCAGCGAACGTGAAGGGCATCTGCGCTGGTTGATCGGCGGGCCGACGCGGCGGCTGTCCCCCTGGGCCCGCGCCGTGCGCCACGACATGCGTCACGGCAGCCGCGTGGACCTGATCGCCGGCTATTTTACGCCCAGCCCTGCTCTGTTGCGCCGATTGGACAAGGCAGGACGCCGATCAGAGCAGGCGGTGCGAGTCGTCACGGCGGCCAAGTCAGACAACAGCGCAACGATCGCGGCGGCACGCTTCACCTATGCCGGACTGCTGCGCAAGGGCGTGCGCATTTACGAATACCAGCCGGCCAAGCTGCACACGAAGCTGTATTGCATCGATCAGGCGGTTCACATCGGCTCCGCCAATTTCGATATGCGCAGCCTGTTTGTGAACCTGGAACTGATGCTCAGGATCGAGGACCGGGCCTTTGCCGATCACGTTCGCGCCTATGTCGATGGCGAAATCGAGAAATCTCAGGAAATCACGCGCGAGGAGTACCGGGCTGGAACCGGCCCGGTACAGCGCGCGCGGCAGTTCGTCGCTTACCTGTTGCTGGCCGTGGTCGACCCGCAGCTTTCGCGCGGGCTTAACTTCGGCATCGATGGGTAGGGCCGGCGACTACCGGCCCGGCCATCAAACCCGCATCGGCATCAGCACATAGAGCGCGGGCGCCTTGTCGTTCTCGCGAATCAGAGTGGGCGCTGCCGCATCGGCCAGGTGAACCTCGACCTGGTCGCCATCGATCTGCCCGAGAATGTCGAGCAGATACCGGCTGTTGAAGCCGATCTCGAAACCCTGTGCCGTATACTCGCCGGGCACTTCCTCGGCAGCCGTGCCATTGTCGGGGCTGGTCACCGACAGCGTAACCTTGTCCCGGTCCAGCGCCATCTTCACGGCGCGGGTCTTCTCGGTCGCGATGGTGGACACGCGGTCGACGCCTTCCTTCAGGCTCGACGGGTCGATCTTCAGGATCTTGTCGTTCCCGGTCGGGATAACGCGGCTGTAATCTGGGAAGGTGCCGTCGATCAGCTTGGACGTCAGCACCGCCTGGCCCAGGTCGAAGCGGATCTTGGTGCCCGACAGCGACACGCCGACCGATCCGTCGACCTCGTCGAGCAGCTTGCGGAGTTCCGCGATGCACTTACGTGGCACGATAACGTCGGGCATCGCCTCCGCGCCCTCGGGCCGCTTCACCGTTACGCGGGCAAGCCGGTGGCCGTCGGTCGCCGCCGCCTTCAGCACCGGCTCTGCGCCGTCCTCTGCGACATGAAAGAAGATACCGTTGAGGTAATAGCGCGTTTCCTCGGTGGAGATCGCGAATCGGGTCTTGTCGATGATCTGCTTCAGCGTCTCCGCGGGCAGCTCGAACGCGGTCGGCAACTCGCCCTCTGCGATCACCGGGAAGTCGTCGCGAGGCAGCGTCCCCAGGCTGAAGCGGGCGCGCCCTGCGACGATGCTCATCCGCCCCTCGGCGACGGTGAGCTGTACCTGCGCGCCTTCGGGCAGCTTGCGGGCGATGTCGAACAGCGTGTGCGCCGACACGGTGGTGGAGCCAGGCTGGTCGACCGCCGCCGGCACCGATTCGTTGATCTGCAGGTCCAGGTCGGTTGCCATCATGCGCAGCGCGCCCGACTCGGTCGCTTCCAGCAGCACGTTGGACAGGATGGGGATGGTATTGCGCCGTTCCACCACCGATTGGACGTGGCTCAGCCCCTTGAGCAGGGTTGCGCGTTCGATCGTCGCCTTCATCTTGATCCCCCAACCCGCCGGCGACTCCGCACGGCCGGGCACTCTCGTCTTGATTTCCTAGCCGCGCCGGGCGGCGCTCGGCAAGCCAAGAGGGGCCTGCCGCTTTCTCCGTGGCGGC
The DNA here is from genome assembly GCF_014199305.1 of Sphingomonas aerophila. GTDB lineage: Bacteria > Pseudomonadota > Alphaproteobacteria > Sphingomonadales > Sphingomonadaceae > Sphingomonas > Sphingomonas aerophila. The sequence continues at coordinate 187,154 of NZ_JACIJK010000001.1, read as the reverse complement.
GCTAGGGTTAACGCGACGTTGTTGACGGTTGGGCGGGGACACTGAAGCATTGATCAGGCAGGGACGCGATTTCATCGCCCGCCACGGCGAAACGGTGTTCAACTTTGCCCGCCGCCTGCAAGGGGACGCCGTGCACACCCCGCTGACCCGTGCCGGCTTTGCACAAGCGGACGAGATGGGGCGAGCGCTACGGCGATTGCTCGGGCCGCGACCGGCGCTGACGCTATGGGCGTCGCCGACAGGGCGTGCGCTGCAAACCCTGGCCGTCATTGCGGAGCATCTGGACCTGGACTGGCACGGGGCGAACACCGACCCGCGACTGGGCGAGATCGGCATGGGAAGCTGGGGCGGGCGCCTTTACAGCGATGTGATCGGTGAAGTGGGGCCAGTGATCACGCCCACGGGCCTGCTCCGCGTTGCGCCGGGGGGCGAGGACTATCATGCGATCGCCGAACGTTGCGGCGGTTGGCTGGCCGACACGGATGCTGACTCGGGCGATCGACTGGTCATCATGCACGGCATCTCCAGCCGTGTGTTGCGGGGCGTGATGACGAACGCGCCCGTCGACGCGTACGCGGTGGTGCCGATCGCGCCGGGCTTGCCGCAAGGATCGCTGGTGCTGATCGAGAACGGGCGGGAAAGCGTGGCGCACCTTGGCGCCGGGCGCGCACCCGCGTGAACGGTCGATGCGCGCTGCTGGCGGCGATGCTGCTCCTTGTGCCGGCGGCGCTCGCCGCGCGCGACCTGGTCGGGGTGTACGGCAGCTGGGGCGCGTTTCGGGAGGTGAATGGCGTCCAACGCGGCTGTTTTGCGATCGCTCAGCCGGTCGTGGCGGGCGGGCGGGCCGGATGGCGCCCCTTTGCCAGCGTCGGCTTCTGGCCGAACAAGCGCCTGCGCGGGTCGCTTCACGTCCGCCTCAGCGCGGCGCGGGACCGCTCTGCGGGCGTCACGCTGACCGTGGGGGAGCGCCGCTTTGCCCTGGTCGCCGCCGGATCGGACGCCTGGGCCGCCGATGCGCCATCCGATCGGGCGATACTGGCAGCGATTCGCGGTGGCCGCAGCATGAGCGTCGAGGCAGTCGGCGCGGGCGGGCGTCCTTTTGCAGACAGCTATGCGCTGGGCGGCGCCCCGACCGCGATCGATGCAGCGGCGCTGGCGTGTGTGGGGGTGCGGTGAGGCGTGCCGCTTTTCGAGCCAGCGCGGCCATGCCGGCGCGGCGCGCGCTTCAGCCAGCCCGCCGAGCCTGACACGCGCCAAGTGGAAATTGAGAGCGATAAGGGCTATATGGCCGCCATGCTGACAGTTTCGACGTCGCCCGAGCCCGTTTCCGGGTCGATCGCTCCTATGCCGATTCCCGGGCACATCGACCCCGTGCCGGTGCCGCGTGCGCCGTTTGCGCGGCCGGATGGGCGCGTCGACCTGATCGGCCTCAGCAAGGACCAGCTGCGCGGCGCACTGGCAGAAGCGGGGATGGAACCACGCCAGGCCAAGCTGCGCGCCAAGCAGATCTGGCACTGGCTCTACAATCGCGGCGCGACCGACTTCACCCAGATGACGGACATCGCGAAGGCGCAGCACCCCTGGTTGGCGGAGCGCTTCGCGATCAGTCGCCCCGACGTGGTCGAGGCGCAGGTGTCGACCGACGGCACCCGCAAATGGCTGCTCCGCTCGCCCGACGGGCAGGATTACGAGATGGTGTTCATTCCCGACGCGGATCGGGGCACCCTGTGCGTGTCGAGCCAGGTCGGCTGCACGCTGAACTGCCGGTTCTGCCACACTGGCACCATGCGCCTGGTCCGCAACCTGACCGCGGGCGAGATCGTCGGCCAGGTCATGCTTGCCCGCGATTCGCTGGGCGAATGGCCCTCGCAACCAGAGGGGCGGATGCTCACCAACATCGTCATGATGGGCATGGGTGAGCCGCTGTATAACTTCGACAATGTTCGCGACGCGCTCCGCCTGGTGATGGACGGTGACGGCCTGGCGCTGTCCAAGCGGCGCATCACCCTGTCGACCAGCGGCGTCGTGCCGATGATGGCTCGCGCGGGGGAGGAGATCGGGGTCAACCTCGCGGTCTCGCTCCATGCGGTCACGAAGGACGTGCGTGACGAGATCGTGCCGCTAAACAAGAAATACGGCATCGAGGAGCTGTTGCAGGCCTGTGCCGACTATCCGGGCGCCAACAACGCCCGTCGCATCACGTTCGAATATGTGATGCTGCGCGACAAGAACGATTCGGACGACGACGCGCGGGAGCTGGTGCGCCTGATCCGCCAGTATCGCCTGCCCGCCAAGGTCAACCTGATCCCCTTCAACCCATGGCCGGGCGCTCCATATGAGTGTTCGACGCCGGAGCGCATCCGGGCGTTCAGCAACATCATCTTCGAGGCGGGCTATTCCGCGCCCGTGCGCACCCCGCGCGGCCGCGACATCGACGCTGCGTGCGGCCAGCTGAAGACAGCAGCTGAAAAGAAGTCGCGCGCGGAGCTCGACCGCGAGGCAGAGGAAAAGCAGGCAGCACTGGCCTGAGCCGAGGGCGGGCGGGGCCGGCGTGACCGATAAAGGGCACGGGCGCGGCACGCCCGCCTATCGCCGGCTGACTCTGGCGATGCTGTTCGCCGGGTTTTCCACCTTTTCGCTGCTCTACGCCGTTCAGCCGCTGTTGCCGCTGCTGGCCGATACCTATCACCTGAACGCCGAGCACGCGTCGCTGGCGGTATCGCTCGCCACCGGTCCGCTCGCGCTCGGCATCCTTGTCGCGGGGGTGTTGAGCGATCGCGTCGGGCGTCGCCCGCTGATGGTCTGGGCGATGATGGCCGGGGGTGCGCTGACCCTCGCGGCGGCGTTGGTGCCGGGCTGGCCGTTGCTGCTCGCCGCGCGCCTTGCGACCGGGATCGCGCTCGCAGGCGTGCCGGGCGTAGCCATGGCCTATGTCGCCGAGGAGGTGGAGCCCGGCTCTGTCGGCAGCGCCATGGGGCTCTATATCGCGGGCAGCGCGCTCGGTGGCATGGGCGGGCGGTTGGTGGCGAGCCTGGTGGCTGATGTGTCGGGCTGGCACTGCGCCATCGGCACCGTCGGCGTGCTCGGGCTGGTGATGGGAGAAGCCTTCCGCCGGCTGGCTCCGCCGTCACGCCGGTTCGTGCCCGCGCCGCGCCGCCCGGGGTCGATACGCGCCCTGCTGCGCGACAGGGCACTGCCGCTCCTCTACGCCGAAGCGTTCATCCTGATGGGCGTCTTCGTCACCATCTACAACTATGCGGCATTTCGGCTGACGCAGCCGCCCTACAGCCTGTCGCAGGCGGCGGTCGGTGCGGTATTCCTGTTATACGTGCTAGGGTCGATCAGCTCGGCCTGGTTCGGCGGGCTGGCAGGACGGATCGGACGCCGCCGGGTATTCTGGGTGCCGGTCGGGACCCTCGCTATCGGCACCGCCATGACGGCGGCCAGTCCGCTGCCACTGGTCGTGCTCGGCATTGCGGTGCTCACGGTCGGCTTCTTTGGAGCGCATTCGATCGCGAGCGCGTGGGTTGGCCGCCGTGCCACCGCCAACCGGGGCCAGGCCTCCGCGCTGTACCTGTTCTTCTATTATCTCGGCTCAAGCGTGCTGGGGTCGGCGGGCGGCATCGCCTGGACGCGGGCGGGCTGGCCGGGCGTGACGTGGTTCTGCCTGGCGCTGGGTGCGCTCGCCCTGGTTCTCGCCGCCGCGCTCGCCAGGGTGCCGCCACTTGCCGTGCCCGATCCCGCCAATCCTGCACCGGTGGAGGCGTGATGAGTACGGCGACCCTGATCGTCTTCCTGGCCGGCGTCCTTGGCGGCGCGATGAACGCGCTGGCGGGCGGGGGCACCTTTGCGACGCTGCCCTCGCTGCTCGCCGCCGGGCTGCCCGCCAACATCGCCAATGCGAGCTCCAACGTTGCTTTGCTGCCGGGCGCGGGCATGAGCGCATGGGCGTTTCGTGACGAGCTGGGGCCGCTGGGCGGCGTGTCCTATCGCCTGCTCTCGGCCGTGACCTTCCTGGCCGGGCTGGTCGGCAGCACATTGCTGGTGCTCACCCCGGCCGACGCGTTCGACCTGATCGTGCCCTGGCTGGTGTTATACGCCTTTGTCCTGCTGGCGTTCGGGAAGCGCGCGTCGGACTGGCTGCGCTCCCGCGTCACGATCGGCAAACATACGCTGATTGTCGGGCAGGCGTTGCTTGGTACCTATGGCGGCTATTTCGGCGGCGGCGTGGGCATGATGATGACCGCGACCTATGGCCTGCTCGCGGGCCATTCTCCGCGCGAACTGTTCGCCCCGCGCACGCTGATGCTCGCAATCGCCAATCTCGCCTCCGCCCTCGTGTTCGTGGCCGCCGGCTGGGTAGCGTGGAGCCTGGTGCTGCCGATGATCGCCGGTGCGATGCTCGGCGGCTGGGCAGGCGCTCGGGTCGGCCGCCAGCTGCCGGCCGCTTGGGTGCGTGGCTGGACGCTGCTAGTCACGGGCGCCACCGCACTAGTGTTCTTCTGGCGCGCCTACGGGTGAGGGTTGCGCCCGCTCAACCCGGCCGTCGCATCTGGAACTGCGAGTCAGGCGTTGCCTCGAAATAGTCGGCCGGGCCGCCGCCGCGGCTGATCGGGCGGGCGCGGGCGGTCTGGTAGATGCCGCCGTCCAGCATGTCGCGGCGGATGTGGATGCCCACCGCCTCGCCGATCACCAACCATTGATCGAGTGCCGCGCCCTCCTTGGACTCAAGCTGGATCAGCTGGGTCAGCCGGCATTCGAACGCCACCGGGCTGCCCGCGACCCGCGGCGGTGCGACCAGGCGAGAGGGGGCCGCTTCGATCCCGCTCGCGTCGAATTCGTCGATATGCGGGGCGAGGGTCGCTGAAGTCCTGTTCATGGCTTCCGCCAGCTCGCGCGTGGCAAGGTTCCAGGTGAACTCGCCCGTGGCCTGGATATTGGCGACCGAATCCTTCCAGCCGACCGACGAAAAGCCGATCAACGGCGGTCGGTAACACAGCAGGTTGAAGAAGCTGTACGGCGCCAGGTTGCGTACGCCATCGGCCGCCACGCTGCCGATCCAGCCGATCGGCCGCGGCGCGATGATCGCGTTCAGGGGATCATGCGTCAGCCCGTGGCCGTTCGCGGGTTCGTAGAAGTGCCAATCGGACATGCATCGCTGCAAACGAAGCACGGACAGAGGCGATCCGCCCGGTTGCGTTGCCGTGCGCAACGGTTCTAGGGCAGCATCCATGTCGCTGATCGACGTTTTCCTGCGCCGTGCCGTCAAGCGGGGCGAGCTGATCCTTCACCGCCCGGGCAAGCCCACCGTCACCTTTGGCCGGCCCGAACCCGGCTTCGGCGCTATCGTGCTCCGTTTCACGGACACGGGCGTCGAGCGCGCGATCGTGCGCGATCCGGGGCTCGGCGCCGGTGAGATGTACATGGCCGGCCGCTTGCAGGTTGATGGTGACGACATCTGGGGCCTGGTCCATCTGTTGACGGCCAACGATCCATGGGAGGCCGGCGCCCAGCACCTCGTCGCGTCGCGGCTGGTGCGTGCGGCCGGCAAGCTGCGCCACCGGGTGGAGCGGATCAACATGGAGCGTCGCTCCAAGCGCAACGTCGCCCACCATTACGACCTGTCTGGGCGCCTGTACGATCTCTTCCTCGACCGCGACCGCCAGTACAGCTGCGCCTATTACACCGATCCCGCCAACGACCTCGATCGCGCGCAGGAGGACAAGCTTGCGCATATCGCGGCGAAACTCGCCATTCGGCCGGGAATGCGCGTTCTCGATATCGGCTGTGGTTGGGGCGGCATGGCGCTGTACCTCCATCGCAAGCTGGGGGCCGAAGTGCTCGGCGTCACCTTGTCGGAGGAACAGCTAGAGGTTGCCCGGGCCCGCGCCGAGGAGGCCGGGGTCGCCGACAAGGTGCGGTTCGAGTTGATCGACTATCGCCGCGTCGAAGGGCAGTTCGACCGCATCGTGTCGGTCGGCATGTTCGAACATGTCGGCCCGGCGCACTATGGGCAGTTCTTCCAGCAATGCCGCCGGTTGCTGACGGAGAACGGTGTGATGCTGCTCCACACCATCGGTCGGCTCGGCCCACCGGGCGTGACCGATCGCTGGACAACCAAATACATTTTCCCCGGCGGCTATAATCCGGCCCTGTCGGAGATCGTCGCCGCCTCGGAGCCGACGCGCATGTTCCTGACCGACGTGGAAACGCTGCGCCTTCATTATGCCTGGACGCTTCGGGCCTGGTACGAGCGCACGGTGGCGGCGCGGGACGAGATCATCGCGCTGTATGACGAGCGCTTCTACCGCATGTGGACCTTTTACCTCGCGGGCGCGGCCAAGGCGTTCGAGCATGGCGGCTTGTGCAACTTCCAGCTCCAGTTCAGCCGCAGCCGGACAGAGCTTCCCGTTACCCGCGATTACATGATCGACGAGGAGCGGCGCCTGCGCGGGTAAGCGCGGCGCCGCCCGCCGGCCTCAGCGCGTTTCCGTTTGCGGCTTGCGGGGGCCTCCAGCCTGCACCTCCGCCAGCGTGGCGGAGCGTGCGGCCTGGCGCTCGGCCATGCTGACAACCCCGTCGCCATTGGTGTCATAGCGGCGGGCCATCGCCACCAGCGAACGCTGCATTTCTGGCGGGGACAGCTTGTTGTCCTTATTGATGTCCGCCCGCGCGAACAGCGATTGCGACAGCATTTCGACCTGCCCCGAGCTCATCTTGGTCTTGCCCACGTCCATCCGCCGAACCCGCGCCTGGATTTCGGCCCGGCTGAGAAAGCCGTCCTTGTTGGTATCGGACGCCTTGAACTCCGCGGCGACACGCGGGCTGACTGCGGCGACCGTCTTTGCGCCGGGCTTAGTTGCCGGCTTGCTCTGGGCGAGCGCTGGGGACTGAGTCGCGACAAGCGCGACAGCGGCGAGGAGAAGGGGGCGAAGCATAGGGGCACGTTCCTGAGGCTGTTGCATTGTACCACGGCTGAACGGTTGCGTGACGAGGCGGGAGCGCATAGGGGCGCGGCCTTGTTCCCGCCCCCTTTTCGGCAAGGATCCTGTCACCGTGAGCGACACCGTCAACCGGGTCGTGCTCGCCTATTCGGGCGGGCTCGACACCAGCGTCATCCTGAAATGGCTGCAGCAGACCTATAACTGCGAGGTCGTCACCTTCACCGCGGACCTTGGCCAAGGCGAAGAGCTGGAGCCCGCACGCCGCAAAGCGGAGATGGCGGGGGTCAGGCCCGAGCACATCTTCATCGACGACCTCAAGGAAGAGTTCGTCCGCGATTACGTGTTCCCGATGATGCGCGCCAACGCGCTGTATGAGGGGCTGTACCTGCTCGGCACCTCCATCGCGCGGCCGTTGATCGCCAAGCGGCAGATCGAGATCGCGCAGATGGTCGGCGCTGATGCGGTCAGCCATGGCGCGACCGGCAAGGGCAACGACCAGGTCCGCTTTGAACTCGGCTACTATGCGCTCAACCCGGACATCAAGGTCATCGCACCCTGGCGCGAATGGGATCTGACCAGCCGTACCCGGTTGATCGAGTTCGCCGAGGCGCATCAGATCCCGGTCAGCAAGGACAAGCGGGGCGAGGCGCCGTTCTCGACCGACGCGAACCTTTTGCACACCTCGTCCGAGGGCAAGGTGCTGGAAGACCCGTGGGAGGAAGTGCCCGAATACGTCTTCTCGCGCACCGTGTCGCCCGAAGAGGCGCCGGACACGCCCGAGATCATCACGATCGATTTCGAGCGCGGTGACGCGGTGGCGGTGAACGGGCAGGGCCTTTCGCCCGCCAGCCTGCTCGCGAAGCTCAACGATTATGGCCATCGCCACGGGATCGGCCGGCTCGACCTGGTCGAGAACCGCTTTGTCGGCATGAAGTCGCGCGGCATGTACGAGACGCCCGGCGGCACCATCCTGCACCTCGCCCACCGCGCGATCGAGCAGCTGACGCTCGACCGTGGCGCCGCACACCTGAAGGACGAACTGGCGCCGCGTTATGCGGAGCTGGTGTATAACGGCTTCTGGTTCTCGCCCGAGCGCGAGATGCTGCAGGCCGCGATCGACCATAGCCAGGCCAAGGTGTCGGGCACCGTGCGGCTGAAGCTCTACAAGGGCAGCCCCCACGTCATCGGCCGCCGCAGCCCCAACAGCCTGTATTCGGAAAAGGTCGTGACGTTCGAGGACGACCAGGGCGCTTATGACCAGCGCGACGCGGCGGGCTTCATCAAGCTCAATGCACTGCGCCTGCGGTTGCTGGGACGCCGCGACCGCTGAACGTCCCTGGGCCCGGTTGCTGAACGACGAGCAACCGGGTCCGCTATACGCACTGCTCGCACGGGCGGCGCAATCTCCGCCACCTCCGCTCCGGCGCTCGGCGTCGTCGGTGAACCCTCCTTGCGTTCGCGTCTCGACAGGCGCTCGCGATGGCATTGCCGGCCCGCATCCGGCCCCCAAGCGGAACGATGCGATAATCTGGGCGCGCTCGCTCTTGTCCGGCGGCCCTGCCACGCACTAAGGCCGCGTGGATGGGGGAGAAGCTCCACTGGTGGCAGACACGCGCGTTCGTGGTGGCGGCAACACTCGCGGCGGTGATTCCGCTGTTGTGGCCGACAGTGCCGCCGCTGGTCGACGTGCCCGGGCACATGGGGCGATACCGCGTTCAGCTGGCAGTCGCCGACAATCCGTGGCTGTCGCAATGGTATAATTTCAAATGGTCGCTGATCGGCAACCTCGGCGTTGACCTGCTGGTGATCCCGCTCGCGCCCGTGGTCGGGCTCGAAATGGCGGTCAAGCTGATCATCATGGCGATTCCGGCGCTGACCGTTGCCGGCCTGTTGTGGATCGCGCGAGAGGTTCATGGGCGCATCCCGGCGACTGCATTGTTCGCGCTGCCGCTCGCCTATAGCTACCCCTTCCAGTTCGGCTTCATCAACTTCGCGCTGTCGATGGGCATCGCGCTCAACCTGTTCGCGCTGTGGCTGCGGCTGGCGCGTCAGGGGCGGTTCCGGCTGCGCGCCGCAATCTTCCTGCCCGCCTCATGCCTGTTATGGCTGTGCCATACCTTTGGTTGGGGCGTGCTGGGCGTGCTCGCCTTTTCCGCGGAGATGATCCGGCAGCATGATGCAATGCGGCCGGGCCAGGGCGCGCGCGGTTGGGCAGAGGCATGGATCCGCGCAGGTCTCGGCTGCCTGCCGCTCTGCCTGCCGATGGTGCTGATGGTGCTGTGGCGGTCGGGAGAGCATGTCACCGGCCAGACCGGGGACTGGTTCAACTGGCGCGCCAAGATCGCCTTTGTCTCAATGGCGCTGCGCGATCGGTGGATGGCGTTCGACCTCGCCTCCATCACCGTGCTGTTGCTGATCCTGTTTCGGGGCGTGCGCGACGACCGGGTGGAATATTCACGCCAGCTGGGCCTGTCGGCGGCGTTCCTGTTCGCCATGTTCATCGTGCTGCCACGCATCGTCTTCGGCAGCGCTTATGCGGACATGCGGCTCGCGCCCTTCGCGCTCGGCATCGCGCTGATCGCGATCCGTCCACGGCCGGGCCTGTCCACTCGCGGTACTGCGACTCTCGCCGCCCTTGGGCTGGCGTTCTTCCTGGTGCGGCTGGGCGGCACAACGGCGAGCTTTTACCTGTACGACCGCAGCTACAGCCGGGCGCTCGCCGCGATCGACCATTTGCCCCAGCGTGCGCGGGTGGTGAGCTTTGTCGGCCGCCGTTGCCAGGACGATTGGGCCTATTCCCGCCTGGAGCATCTTCCAGCGCTCCTCATCGTACGCCGGCTCGCCTTTTCAAACGACCAATGGTCGATGGCGGGCGCGCAGTTGCTGACCACGCAGTACAAGGCCGCGCAGGGCTTTGCCCATGATCCGTCGGAGATCGTCACCGACCGCTATTGCCGGGGCAATTGGTGGCGGCCCGTGCGCATGGCGCTGAACAACTTTCCGCGCGACGCCTTTGATTATGTGTGGCTGCTCCAGCCGCCACCCTTTGACCCTGCGCTGATCCGCGGCATGACGCCGATCTGGCAGAACGGGCGCGACATGCTGCTCCGCGTCGACGATCGCACCCAGCCCGAGCCGCTGACGCTGGCGGACTTCGGCGTTCAGCTGCCGCCGCGGCGAAAGGGAGTCATCTCGCCCAGATAGTCGCGGTCCGCGGCGACCGCCTCGCGCTCACGCTGCAGGAAGTCGGCGATGGCGCGGCGGAAGCCTGCGTCCGGGATGTAATGCGCGGACCAGGTCGGCACCGGCACATAGCCGCGCGCCAGCTTGTGCTCCCCCTGCGCGCCCGCCTCCACCGTTTGCAGCCCGCGCGCGATCGCGGCATCGATCGCCTGATAATAGCACAGCTCGAAATGGAGGAACGGCACCTCCTCCGTGGAACCCCAGTAGCGGCCATACAGCGTATCGGCGCCGATCAGGTTGAGCGCCCCCGCGATCGGCACACCGTCACGTTCGGCAACGATCAGCAGCACCCGGTCGCCCAGCATCTCGCTCAGCAGCGAGAAGAAACGACGGGTGAGGTAGGGCCGGCCCCATTTGCGCGACCCGGTGTCCTGGTAGAAATGCCAGAACGCGTCCCAATAAGCGGGCGTGATCTCCGCGCCGTTCAAGTGCCGGACCACCAGGCCCTCGACCGCGGCCGCGCGCTCCTTTCGGATCGCCTTGCGCTTTCGGCTGGCAAGCTCGGCCAGGAAGTCGTAGAAGCTGGCGTAGCCGTTGTTGCGCCAGTGGAACTGGACGCCCTCCCGGATCAGCCAGCCCGCAGCCTCGAACAGCGGCACCTGATCGGGCGCGGCAAAGGTCGCGTGCGCGGACGACAGCCCGTTCTGGTCGACCACCGCTTCCAGCGCGGCCAGCAGGGCCGGGGCGGCCGCCTCGTCGCGCAGCAACAGCCGGGGGCCGGGCACGGGGGAGAAGGGCGATGCGATCTGGAGCTTTGGGTAGTAATCCCCGCCCGCCCGCTGCCACGCATCGGCCCAGGCATGGTCGAACACATATTCGCCCTGGCTGTGTGACTTCACATAAGCGGGCGCGATGGCGGCGGGGCGGCCATCCTCACCATCGACCACGATCGGCAAGGGTTGCCAGCCTGATCGTCCACCGACGCTGCCCGATTCCTCCAGCGCGGTCAGGAAGGCATGGCCGACGAACGGGTTGGCTGTCCCGGCGCAGGCATCCCAATCGGCGGCGGCAAGCGCGGCGACGCTGTCGCACAAGCGGGCGGTGACGGTGCTGGAACTCACAATCCGCTAGATAGGGCGGTGGGGCGGCATGGCCAATCGCTTTGCCGCCCCACCCGGTCGGATCAGCCGACCTGCACCACCGCATCAACTTCCACCGCCGCGCCGAGCGGCAATGCCGCGACGCCCACCGCCGCGCGGGCGTGCTTGCCCGCATCGCCGAACAACTGCTCCATCAGGTCGGACGCGCCGTTCGCTACCTTGGGCTGGTCGGTGAAGCCGGGGGCGGAGTTCACGAACACGCCGAGCTTCACGATACGGCGGACGCGCGATAGATCGCCGCCCAGCGCCGCCTTGATCTGCGCGACCAGCATCAGCCCGCACAGCTTTGCGGCTTCCTGGCCCTGTTCGAGCGACGTGTTCTCCCCCAGGCGCCCGGTTACCACCTGTCCGTCGCGAAAGGGCAGCTGGCCCGACACGTGCAGCATCCCGCCCGCTTCGACGGCGGGAACATAGGACGCGACCGGCGCCGCCGCCTGCGGCAGTGACAGGCCAAGATCGGCAAGCTTTTGATCAACACTCATGCAACGGCTCCTTCGGTATGGTCGGCGGGAACACCCGCGTCGAAACGCTCGGCGATCCAGCGCTGGGCTGTTGGCCAGTCATCGATGCGAACATGGGCGTGGCCCGCGGGCGGGACGCTGGGCGCCAGCCGCGGCTCGGCCACCATGTGCAGCCGGTGGACGCCCGGCGCGTGCTTCGCGACCGATTCGTGGTGCACGGCGAGGTCGTCCACAAACACGGTGACCGGGTTGCCATGTTCGGCGACGAGATCGGCGACCGGGCGCCCCTTGCCCCCCTGGTTGCACTCCACGCGGTGACGAATGCCGAACCGGGCAAGCTGCTCGATCCGGGGTTGCTGGCACTGGTCGGTCAGGTTCGTCAGGACCACGATGTCGGCAACCTCCGACAGGGCCTCCAAGGCCGGCGCCGCGCCGGGTACGATTGTTTGCCGATCCATTTCAGCCGGGAAGAACTCGCCCAGCAGCGACCACATCTCCGCCTGGGTCAGTGGCGCGCCCTGGTCGCGACGGCGGATGCGCTCCTCCCAGGGGCCGTGCTCGATATGAAAGTCGAGCTTCTTTGCCTCGTCCAGCCACGTGCCGAAGTGCCGCACCATGTGCAGCAGCACCTCGTCACAATCGGTGATCAGCAGCGGCCGGCTCACGCTTCCAGCCTTTCGCGTGCAGCGACCAGCGCAGGGGGTTTCACGCCCAGTTCCTCCGCACAGGCGACCAGATCCGCTTCATTCGCTTCGAGGAAGCTCAGCGTCGCCGCGAGTACGGCCGGGTCGCCGGCGCGGGCGCGCAGGTCTGCCGGATCGAGGCCGGTGACGGCCAGCAGCCGAGACGCGCGGTCCGGCTCGCCCAGCGTCCATACCAGCGCGCGCAGGGCAAGCGCCGCAGGGTCGTCAATTGTATCGGTGTCGCGCATTGCCTAGATCGCCATAATGGAAGAAGCGGTCGACGAGCCGGTGGCAAAAAGGGTGCTCGTTGTCGAGGACAACGAACTCAACTCCAAGCTGTTCTGCGACCTGCTGCGCGCGCACGAGTTCGTGGCGGAGCCGGTGCGCGACGGGCGGGAGGCCGTTGCCCGCGCGCGATCCTTTTGCCCGGACCTCATCATAATGGACATCCAGATGCCTCACGTCACGGGGCACGAGCTGATCGTGCAGCTGAAGGCGGACGCGGAACTTCGCACCATTCCGGTGATGGCGGTCACTGCCTATTCGGGCCGCGACGACGAGGAACGCATCCGCGCCGCGGGAGCGGAGGCCTATGTGTCCAAGCCGATCAGCCTGGCGCGGTTCATGGACGCGGTGAACGCGCTGTTGTGACCCTGGCCCATGCATGGGGGCGTGCCGCCTAATCCAACCGCATCGCTTCGGCGGCCAGCACCTCCGCCTCGATCAGCAGCGCATCGTCCGCGCTTCCCGTCGACACCCGCTCACGCCCGATCAGCGTCAGCACGGGCACGGCAAGCGGCGTGACGCGGTCGAGGTCGGTGTGCAGCATCGTTTCCGCCGCCCGGTCCAGCAGCGCCGCGAGCCGTCCCACATCCGTCATCCGCGCCCGCGCATCGGCCCACGCAGCCTGCAACAGCAGGTGCGACGGCTCGTACTTACGCAGCACGTCATAGATCAGGTCGGTCGAAAAGGTGACCTGCTTGCCCGTCTTTCGCCGCCCCAGATGCTGGCGCTCGACCAGCCCGCCTATCACCGCCACTTCCCGAAAGGCGCGCTTGAGCAGGTGGCTGCGTTCCACCCAATCGACGAACTCATGTTCCAGGATGTCGGGGGAAAAGAGGCTCGCCGGGTCGGTGACCTTCTCCAGCCCGTAACAGGCGATCGCGTAATCGTTGGCGACGAACCCGAGCGGCTTCAGTCCCTGCGCCTCCATCCGCTTGGTCACCAGCATGCCGAGCGACTGGTGCGCGTTCCACCCTTCGAAACTGTAGGCGACCATGTAGTGCCGCCCTTCGCGCGGGAAGGTCTCGACCAGCAGCTGTCCCGGTTGGGGCAGCGCCGCGCGACGCTGCTGTATCTCCAGCCACTCGCGCACATCGGATGGGAAGCGGTGCCATTCCTCGGGCGAGGCCAGAAACCGCCGCACCCGATCGGCGAGGTTGGTCGATAGCGGCATGCGGCTGCCGCCATAGGTCGGAATGCGCGCCTCCCGCTTGGTGGCGCGGACGATCAGGTCCTCCGTATCGATCTTCTCGACCTCGAGCGACAGTCCGGCGAAGAAGAAGGTGTCGCCGTGGCTGAGGCTGGAGGCAAAGGCTTCCTCGACCTTGCCGAGGTTGCGGCCATTGCGGAAGCGGACGTTGAGCATCGTCGCTTCGACGATGATGCCGGCGTTCATGCGATGTTGGCGGATGAATTGCGGGTGGCTGACGCGCCAGGTGCCGTCCGGGTCCTGGGTCAGCCGCTTGAACCGGTCGTACGCGCGCAGCGAATAACCGCCGTCGCTGATAAAGCCGAGCACCCGGTCGAACGTCTCGTCGGTCAGCGCCGAATAAGGGAGAGCGGAGCGGATCTCGTCCAGCAATTCATCGCGGCGGAACGGCTCGGCGCACGCGCAGGCCATGACATGCTGCGCCAGCACGTCGAGCGCGCCGGGGCGGAACAGGTCGGGGTCAAGCTCGCCCGCCTCCACCGCGTCCAGTGCCGCGCGCGCTTCCAGATATTCGAAGCGGTTGCCGGGCACCAGAATGGCCTCGGACGCCTCGTCGAGGCGGTGGTTGGCGCGGCCAATCCGCTGAAGCAGCCGCGACGAGCCCTTGGGCGCGCCCATCTGGATCACGCAATCGACATCGCCCCAGTCCACGCCCAGGTCCAGCGATGCGGTCGCCACCAGTGCGCGCAGCCGCCCGGACGCCATCGCCGCCTCCACCTTGCGCCGTGCCTCCAGCGCGAGCGAACCGTGATGGACGCCGATGGGGAGGCTCATCGCGTTCACCTTCCACAGGTCCTGGAAGATGAGCTCCGCCAGGCTGCGGGTGTTGCAGAAGACGATGCTGGTCTTGTGCGTCTCGATCTCCGCCATGACCTGTTGCGCGGCGTAGCGGCCCGAATGGCCGCTCCAGGGCACGCGATCCTCCGGCAGTAGAATGGCGATGTTCGGATCCGCGCCCGGTTCGCCGCGCACCAGGCTGACCCGGTCGATGTCGCCATCGGGGGCCAGCCATGCGCGATAACCATCCGCGTCCGCCACCGTCGCGGACAGCGCGACGCGGCGCAGGTCGGGCGCGATCCGCTGGAGGCGCGCCATGGCGAGCGACAAAAGGTCGCCGCGCTTACCCGTGGCGAACGCGTGGACCTCGTCCACCACGATCGTCCGCAGCCCGGCGAACATGGTCTGCGCGTCGGGATAGCTAAGCAGCAGGGACAGCGATTCGGGCGTGGTCAGCAGGATTTGCGGCGGCCGGGCGCGCTGTCGTGCCTTGCGGTCGGAAGGAGTATCGCCAGTCCGCGTTTCCACCCGGAAGTCGAGCCCCATCTCTTCGATCGGGGTGACCAGGTTTCGCTGGATGTCGACTGCCAGCGCCTTGAGGGGCGAAACGTAGAGGGTGTGGAGCCCGTCATACTCGCCCGCCTCGATCAGCTCGGTCAGGGTCGGCAGGAAACCGGCGAGCGTCTTGCCCGCGCCGGTCGTCGCGACCAGCAGCGCATGGTGCCCGCGCCGTGCCTCGGCAAGCATGTCGATCTGGTGGCGTCGCGGCCGCCAGCCCCGCGCGGCGAACCAGTCGGCGAGCGGGGCGGGAAGGTCAGTCATTCCGGTGCGATATAGGTCGCCTGCCGCCGATGCCCAATTGCGCGGCGCCGATCAGCGATTGCGCGACGATTCGTCCACGGTGCCGTTCTCGTACAGGTCACGCGTGGCCTGTTCGGTGCGACGATCGCCTTCCGGCGTCGTCTTGTTGTACAGCTTTGCCCAGGCGATCGCACCGGCAAGCGCCATGGCGCCGATGAACACGACAATAATCCAAAAGGTGCTGATCACCATCTTCGCTCTCCGACATCAGGGCTTTGGCCGACTAACGAGTGCAACGGCGCTTTCGATCCCGGCTGTGGACGGCACCGAAGGCGCGCCTCGCGCGTATGAACGGTGATGGCGAAGGCTTCCCAGCGGCTTGGCGATTGGATCGAACCGCATCCCCATGGCATCTATGTCCGCCCCGCCGACGCGTGGATTGACCCGTCGCAACCGACGCCAAAGGCGCTGGTGACTCACGGCCATGCCGACCATGCCCGTGGTGGGCATGAAGCGGTGTGGGCGACCCCCGAAACGCTCAGCATCATGGAATGCCGCTACGGCCCGCAAGCCGGGAACGCCGTCGCCTATGGCGAGACGATCCGGATGGGGGAAGTGGAAGTCGGCTTCGTGCCTGCCGGCCATGTGCTCGGATCGGCGCAGATCGTGCTCGACTACCGGGGCGAGCGAGTAGTGGTGTCCGGCGATTACAAGCGCCGGCCGGACCCGACTTGTGCACCGTTCGAGCCGGTCGCCTGCGACATCTTCGTTACCGAGGCGACGTTTGCGCTACCCGTCTTTCGCCACCCGGACACGGGCGATGAGATCGACAAGCTGGTGGATCGGCTCCACGCCAATCCCGATCGCTGCGTGCTGGTCGGCGCTTATGCGCTGGGGAAAGCGCAGCGGGTGATCGCCGAGTTGCGCGAGCGCGGGCATGAGGCGCCCATTTTCCTCCACGGTGCCCTGCAACGATTGTGCGACCTGTACGCCGAGCATGGCGTGCGGCTGGGCGAACTGGTGCCCGTTGCCGGCGCGTCCAAGAAGGACATGGCGGGACATGTCGTGATGTGCCCGCCGGGAGCGCTCAACGATCGCTGGTCGCGCCGCCTGCCCGATCCGATCACCGCCATGGCGAGCGGCTGGATGCGGGTGCGACAGCGCGCACGGCAGAAGAATGTGGAGCTGCCGCTGATCCTGTCCGACCATGCCGATTGGGACGAACTGACCGACACGCTGACCGAGATTTCGCCAAAGGAAGTCTGGGTCACTCACGGTCGTGAGGAAGCGCTGGTGCATTGGTGCGCCATGCGCCAGATGAAGGCGCGCGCGCTTGCCCTCGTAGGGTTCGAGGACGAGGACGACTGATCGCTGCCGAGCCCTGGCGAGATGTTCTTTTTTTTGCGGAGAATGCGCTAGCCGCCCAGCGCCTTGACGCGGCGGCGCTGCACGGAGCTGCCAAGGCCGATAGCCTCGCGGTATTTGGCGACCGTGCGCCGCGCGATGTCGAAGCCTTGTTTCTGCAACAGCTCGACCAGCGTGTCGTCGCTCAGCACCTTGGTGCCCTCGTTCGCGATCAGGCCGCGGATCGCGTTCTTGACCGCTTCGGCCGACACCGCCTCGCCTCCGTCGGCGGACTGGATGGCGGAGGTGAAGAAGTATTTGAGCTCGAACAGCCCCCGCGCGCACGACAGGTATTTGTTGCTGGTGACGCGGCTGACGGTGGATTCGTGCATCTCGATAGCTTCGGCGATGCGCGACAGGGTCAATGGGCGCAGGTGTGAGACGCCGTGAAGGAAGAAGGCTTCCTGTTGGCGGACCAGTTCGGTCGCGACCCTAATGATCGTGCGCTGGCGCTGGTCGAGAGCCTTCACCAGCCAATTCGCACTGGCGAGCGCGTCCGTCACCCAGGCCTTTGACGCCTTGTCCTGCGGCCCGCTGGTCAGTTCGTTGAGATAGCGTCGATTCACCAGCACCCGGGGCAGGGTGGCGGAGTTGATCTCGATCGACCAGCCGGCCTTGGTCCGCGTGACGAACAGGTCGGGCACCACCGCCGGCGCGGCTTCCCCGCCATAACGGCAGCCGGGCTTGGGATCATAGCCGCGCAGTTCGCGGATCATGTCAGCCATGTCCTCGTCATCCACCTGGCACAGGCGTTTGAGCCGGGTCAGATCGCCGCGGGCAAGCAGGTCGAGATGGTCGATCAACCGCGCCATGCACGGGTCGTAGCGGTCGGCCTCCCGCGCCTGGAGCGCGATGCATTCCGCGAGATCCCGCGCGCCGACCCCGGTCGGGTCAAAGGTCTGAACCGTCTTCAGCACGCCTTCGACCCGGACGCGGGCCACGCCCAGCCGGTTCGCGATCTCCGTCAGGTCGGCGCGGAGATAGCCTGCCTCGTCGATAGCATCGATCAACGCGCGCGCGATAAACATGTCGCCGTCGCCAAAGGCGGTGCCCGCCTGTGCCAGCAGGTGGTCCGTCAGGGACAGGTCCGCGGCCGCAAACGCGTCCAGGTCCGGCGCCGTGTCGCCAGCCAGGCCGCCACTGGCGCTGATGCCGTTCAGCCCCAGCGAGCCGTCCTGCCCGCCACCGCCATCGGCCAGGCTGTCCGACTGGTGGCTTTCAGTGGCATAATCCAGGTCCAGCCCCGGTTCGTGCGGGTCGGCGGCACCGGATACCAGGCCATCCACCTCGCCCCGCGTTTCCGGCGCCTCCGGCTGGGCGGGGCGGCTGCCCTCCTCGTCGCCGCCGATCAGCGACTTGGGGCTTTCCAGCAGCGGGTTCTTCTCGATCTCCTCGGCGATGAACGCCTCGATCTCCAGGTTCGACAGCGCCAGCAGCTTGATCGCCTGCTGCAACTGTGGCGTCATCACCAGCGACTGGGTCTGCCTGAGGTCCAGGCGCGGCGCGAGGCTCATGGGAGTTTCACCGGGCGCGGGGCGGTCGAGGCAGGAGGCGCCGGCATGGTGCTAGAGGGAGAAACCCTCGCCAAGATAGAGCCGCCGGACGTTCGCGTCCGCGACCAGCTCTTCAGGGCTGCCCGCGAACAGCACGCGGCCGTCGTAGATGATGTACGCGCGATCGACGATGTCGAGCGTTTCGCGAACATTGTGGTCGGTGATGAGCACGCCGATGTCGCGCCGCTTCAGGTCCTTCACCAGGTCACGAATGTCGGCGATCGAGATCGGGTCGATGCCCGCGAACGGTTCGTCCAGCAGCATGATCGACGGGTCGGCCGCGAGTGCGCGCGCGATCTCCGCCCGTCGACGCTCACCGCCCGAAAGGGCCATGGCGGGCGCGGTGCGCAGCCGGGTGAGGCCGAACTCGTCGAGCAGGCGCTCCAGCTTTGCGGCGCGTGCGGCCTTGTCGGGCTCGGACAGTTCGAGCACCGTCATGATGTTCTTCTCGATCGTCAGCCCACGAAAGATGCTGGTTTCCTGCGGCAGGTAGCCCAGGCCCAGGATCGCGCGCCGGTACATGGGCAGGCCGGTGATGTCGTCCCCGTCGAGCATGATGCGCCCCGAATCGGGCTTCACCAGTCCCATGACCGAATAGAAGCTGGTCGTTTTGCCCGCGCCGTTGGGGCCGAGCAGCCCGACCACCTCGCCGCGCCCGACGGACAGCGACACATCGGTCAGCACCACCCGCTTATCATAGGATTTGGCGATCGACACGACCTGTAACCCGCGCGCGACCGGCGGTTCGTTCGCCGGCGCTGTGGTATCCAGGGTTGTGGTCGCGTCCATGCGCTTGTCGCCTTGCAGCAAGAGGTTAGCGGTTCCCTACCCCATCCGCGAGTGGGGGAAAACCGGCACGCGGAGCACCCCGCGCGCCGAAGGGGTCAGTTGCGCTTGGGAACGGAGAAGGTGCCGGTGACCCTGCCGCTTGGCGCGGTGGTGGTCGTACCGCCCGCACCCGGAGCGCCGCCGCGCACGGATGACCCGTCGATCACCGCCCGCCCGGTGTCGAGATTGATGGTCAGCCGGCCGCCATTCACGGTGTTGCCCGCCTGGGTCAGCCGCACGCCGCCCAGCATGGTGATGACGCGGCGATTAAGGTCATAAATCGCATATTGTCCGCGGGCCGACTGATCCGGACGGGTCACCACCACGCCGCCCGACGCATCGACACGGGTCGCCTGCGGTTTTTCGATCTGCCCGTTATAGGCGATCGTCACGCGCTGCGCGTTCAGCGTCATCTCCGCCTGACGCACGGATACGCTGCCCGACAGGATGGCGCGATGGGCCTTATCCTGCACCTCGATATGCTCCGCGCCGAAATCGAGCGGAGCGTCCGAATTGTGACGTGTCTGCGCTGCGAGCGGCGTGGCGGCCAGCAGCGGGGCGGCGAAAAGCAGGGCGAAGGAGACGGTGGCACGCATGGCCGCTATCTCGCCCTGCCGGGCACGATGTGCAAGCGGGCCCGGCCATTAAGGCGCACGACCCTATTTTCCAGGTCGGCCGACATCTTGTTGGCGCTGAAGCTGCCCTGGGGAAGCGTCCCGGTCACGGCGCCGCCGCTTTCCATCCGCCGCGCCTTCAGGTCGACCGTCGCGTCGTGGGTATCGAGCTTGTACCCGTTGGCCGCGCGGAAGGTCACTGGCCCGTCCACCTTCACCTGCTCCGTGTCGATGTCATAGCGGCCATGGTTCGCCTGCAACCGGGCCGGGCCGTCGGGCAGCTGGATGGAGGCGGCAAGCTGGGAGATCTGCACGATCGGCTCGGCCGAGCTTTTCTGGACCGCCTGTCCGGCGTCGAGGGTGAAGGGCTGTCCCTTGCTGTCCTGGCCCCGGTACTGCGCGGCCTGGATCTTCAGGCGCTCCGCGGCGACCGCGACCTTGTTCTTGTCGAGCACGAATGAGACATCTGCGCCCGTGGTCAGGGGCGCCATGACCAGAAATGCCGTCAGCACCCCCACCATGACCGGCAACGAGATCCGCAGGAGACCGATCATCCGGTCGTGCCGGCTTCCCGGTCGTGCCCAGTGCGCGCGTGCCGATCGCGCGGCGAGGGTGGCGGCGTCAGGCATGAGCGAAGATGTCGATCTCTGGCCAGCCGACCAGATCGAGCTGCGCCCGGGTGGGAAGGAAATCAAAGCACGCCTGGGCAAGCTCGGTGCGTCCTTCGCGCGCCAGTCGCCGCTCCAGCTCGTCCTTCAGCCGGTGCAGGAAGCGGACGTCGGACGCGGCATATTCCTTTTGCGCGTCGGACAGGACCGGGCCGCCCCAATCGGAGGATTGCTGCGCCTTGCTGATGTCGAGGCCCAGCAGTTCGCGCACCAACTCCTTCAGCCCGTGCCGGTCGGTATAGGTGCGGACCAGGCGCGACGCGATCTTGGTGTCCCAGGCGGGCGCCGCATCGACGCCCAGGTAAAAGCCGATCGCGGCGATGTCGAAGCGGCCGAAGTGATAGAGTTTCAGCCGGTCCGGATCGCCCAAAAGCGCGCTCAATTCCGGCGCGGCGTAATCGCTGTCGGGGGAAAAGCGCACCAGATGCTCATCCGCGCCGCCGTCCGACAACTGCACCAGGCACAACCGGTCGCGCGGCGTGATCAGGCCCATGGTTTCGGTGTCAACGGCGATCGAGGCGCCCGGCGCGAACACGCCGGCGGGCAGATCTTCCTCGTGAAGGTAAACGGTCATCGACGCGCCGTAGCCGTCCCGACCGCTACGCTCAATGCCTCGCGTCGTTCGGCGCCGCGCGGAGCTTGCGCCGGCGGGAGGTCAGGTTGAGCGCTTCGACCAGCGCGGAAAAGGCCATGGCCGCGTAGATATATCCCTTGGGCACATGCACGCCGCATGCGTCCGCCATCAATACGAGACCGATCATCAGCAGGAAGGCGAGCGCGAGCATCACCACCGACGGGTTTCGGTTGATGAAATTGGCAAGCGGTTCGGCCGCTACCATCATCGCGACCACCGCCACGATCACGGCGACGAACATGACAGCCAGCAGGATCAGGTCGCGCCACGAAAAGGCGGTTTCGTACAACAGCTCGCCCCGGCTGTTCGTCGCGGAAAGGCCCAGGTCGACCACCGGCGCGGTCAGTCCCGTCAGCCAGGAAATGGTCGACAACAGCACCAGGCGGAGGACCAGCGCCAGGGCGATGCCCAACCGCCGAATCTTCGCGCGGCCAGCCTCCGGCAGCTTGTTGGTCAGCAGCGAAATGAAGATCAGGTTGTCGATACCGAGCACCACCTCCATCACGATCAACGTGACCAGCGCGGCCCAGGCGGCAGGGCTGGAAAGAAGCAAAAGCGCGGCGTCCATGCGGGAGGCTGTGCCGCCCGGGCAACGCTCGCGCAAGTATCGGACTATTTCTGCCACAATTGTCGCAGATTCTGGTCGCGTCCTTGCACCGAATCAGATATGAGGGTGATTAAGGCGCAAAGCTTTCGCGCCTGGGAACTTGTGCCACCGTCCGGTGCGGGCTTCCTTGAGAGGATATCGGGCGAGTCGGGAAGACGAATAGGGTTATGGGTTTCGACAAGGGTGGCCGCGGCAATCGTGGCGGACGCGGGCGCGACAAGCGCGACGGCTTCGGCGGTGACGATTTCGGCGGCGGCGGCTTCGGTGGTGGCGACAGCGGCGGTTTCGGCGGCGGCGGCTTTGGTGGCGGCGGCTTCGGCGGCGGTGGCGGTGGTCGCGGCTTTGGCGGCGGCGGCTTCGGCGGCGGTGGCGGTGATCGCGGCGGCTTCGGCGGCGGCGGCGGTGGTCGCGGCTTCGGCGGCGGCGGCGGTGGGTTCAGCGGCGGTGGCGGCGGTGGCCGCGGCATGCCCCCCCAGGTCGTTGGTGAAGGCACGGGCGTCGTAAAGTTCTTCAACGCGCAGAAGGGCTTCGGCTTTGTTGTTCGTGATGACGGCGGCGAAGACGTGTTTGTTCACATTTCCGCCGTTGAGCAGGCCGGCCTGAGCGGCCTGGCCGAGGGTCAGCCGCTCGGCTTCACCCTGGTTGATCGCGGCGGCCGTATCTCGGCTACCGAGCTCAAGATCGAGGGCGAGCCGATGCCGGTCTCCGACCGTCCTGCTCCGCGTGAACCGCGTGAGGGTGGCTTCGGCGCCCCGCGTTCGGGCGGCGCGGGTGGTGCAGGTGGTGCGGGTGGCCCGCAGCGCCAGCTGACCGGGGAGAAGGCGACGGGTACCGTCAAGTTCTTCAACGCGATGAAGGGCTTCGGCTTCATTCAGCGCGACGACGGCCAGCCTGACGCATTCGTGCACATCTCCGCCGTGGAGCGTGCCGGTATGTCCAGCCTGAACGAGGGCGACCGTCTGAGCTTCGAGCTCGAGGTCGATCGTCGTGGCAAGCATGCGGCAGTGAACCTCTCGCAGCAGAGCTAATTTTCGCCTCTTCGGAGGTGCGGGACGGCCCGTCCGGAGTAATCCGGGCGGGCCGTTGCCGTTTGTGGGCAGGGCCAAGTGGCGACGCTTTGCCGTTGTGCCGTGCTGCGGAAGCTGAGAGCCGAAGCCGAGGACGAAGCCGAAGGCGGGGGCCGCAACAAAGACGAGGCGGAAACCGAAAGCCAAAGCCGAGGCGAAAAGCCGGATGGTGCGCCGAATTAGCGGGTCGCGAGTCTCGCCAGCTCATTGGAGCGGCATGACCGCTTTGAACACCACGGCTGTGCTGATCGCTGGAGACTGGAACGCGACCACGCGCTGAATGGTGCTTTCTCGCCTGAGCCGCTGTTCGCGCTGGCGCTATGGGAGGCACTCACGGAGCGCGCTTCCGGAGATCAATCGCGATGTCAGCTTTTCTGATCGCCGCTTGCTGGGGTGATGGCGCCGGCTGTTGGGCCCGCGTCTTGGACGAGCTGTGGCTTTTGGGAGCGAAACTCGGGGTCGTTCCAGGTCATCGACGCTGATCGAGGGCACGGGGGACGGGTACACGGGGCTTGGGGCGAATCTGTCGCGGTTCGCCGGGGACTGGGTGCTCTGCGCGCGTGGCCTGAAGCCGCTTCAAATGCCGATCGGGTCGGGGTGCAGCGCTAACCTAAGTTACGGAGAATGCGGCGGAACTGCCCATGCCAAGAGGGGTTGATCTCCCTCCCGAAGGAGAGATGAGATGGCACAGAAAGGTGCAGGCGGTAATCCCGGAGCGATCACCACCAAGGGTGGCGACGGCGCGCGGGGCAGCCTTGGTACTGGACGTGGCGGCGGCACCGGGACGGGCGCCAAGAAGGCGGCGACCGGGAAGGACCCGGACAAGGTCGGTTCGGACAGCGATTCGTCAAACAGCCAGAGCTGACGGAGTTACGGCTGACGAAACCGGTGTGATCGCCAACCCGCCGAGGTGACGCAAGGCCGCGAACCCTGTTCGCGTGCCTGATGCGAATCATTTGCGCTATCGTCGCGGCTGGCCGGGGATAGCGAGCTAGGGTTGGCGTGTGTTAGCTTCTTGCTCGCGCCTACTCTGGCCGAACTGCGAGGGGCGGACCGACCCGATGTGAAGTGGGTTCGTTGCAGGATGATAGCGGCGAGTCAGGACAATGCAGCTGATGTGTTCGGGGCCATCCTAGCCCCGAGGTTTCTGGCAGAGCAGGCGGCAGAGATGGTCGGCGCATCTGTGTCGTACGCCACTGCCCGGGCGCACTGATCGAGCGACTCATCGAGCTGCACCCAGGGTTCCCCGGTGACATCATGCTGCAGAGCACGGTTATGGCCGCTACGTCGCTGGTGGGCGGCTCGATGTGCCGACGCTTCATGCCCCGACCACCGCTCTGCCGCGACACATGGGAGGGGTGAGTCCTGCATCTGTTCGGTCCCGCGCCTTGGCTTTTGGCGAGAGCGCGACGGGCCGTGGATGGCCGGCGATCTTTCGAGCGGGTCAGGGAGGGGCGGCTACCGTGTTAGGCACAGTCCCGGAAAGTCGCGAAGGCAGAGTGCTGCGGATGCATGGTCAGTATGGTCGTAGCTGACGGCCCGTTGAGCCGTTGATCGGCGAGGTGGTCGCTTGCGACGGCGCGGCTGGTCTGGCGGCAAGCTAAGCGCGGCAACCATCCCTCACGAGCTGGGAGGGTCGAGCGTTGATTCGCTATTGCGAGAATGCTTCTCCGACCCCGAATCGTGAATGAGCCAGCCGATTGCAGCGACCCTTCCCCGACTGAGGGTCGGTGCGCCGTGACGGCTCCGCGGGTGCGTGCGGGGAGAGAAGGGGGCGTGCTCCCCCCGGCCTTTGCCCTGTGTGCGGCGTCAGGTCCCAGGTCGGAGACAGGCGCGACCCACCAATCGCGGTGGCGTCCTGTGTAGCCGTTCAGGTCCGGCGACCCTGTTCGCGGCGCTGTCCTACAACCCCTTCGCGCGCTACTACACCGTTATGCACCATGCCCTTCGTGTTCTTCGCCTGATCCTCCGCGGTGGCCGCCCGGAGGATGGACCGAGCAGGAGGGGGGCGGCCTCGCGTTCGGCTCTCCATCTCCTTTGGCTTGGCTGGGCGGCAGCGCTGGCAACCGGGGCCGTGGCGCAGCAGGCTGTGCCGCCGGTGGTCAACGTCGATGGCGGCGCGTTGCGAGGCGAGCGGCTGGCTGACCGGGTCGCATTTCGCGGAGTGCCGTTTGCGGCGCCGCCGGTCGGGCCGCTGCGCTGGCGTGCGCCTGCTCCGGTACGGGAGTGGAAGGGCGTGCGGGAGGCGACGCGTTCCGCGCCATCCTGTGCGCAGCTTGATGATGGCTGGAACCGCGACAACGCGGCGGGCAGCGTCGAGGACTGCCTGTACCTCGATGTCGCGTCGCCGACGCTGACGCCCGAGCGGCCGATGCCGGTGATGGTGTGGATTCATGGCGGGTCGAACAAGGCGGGCGGCGCCGCGGGCACGGTCAGCACGTCCATGGTCCGGCGCGGCATCGTCGTGGTCGCGATCCAGTACCGGCTGGGGCCCCTCGGCTTTCTGACGCACCCGGCCTTGTCCGCCGAGAGCCCCGCACGCGGATCGGGCAATTACGGACTGATGGACCAGCAGGCGGCGCTGCGCTGGGTTCGGCGCAACATCGCGCGTTTCGGCGGTGACCCGGCGCAGGTCACGATCGCGGGCGAATCGGCTGGGGCGATGGACGTTGCCCTGCATCAGGTCGCGCCGGCCAGCCGTGGCCTGTTCCGCGCCGCGATCCAGGAAAGCGGCACCGCGAGCTTTGGCCACGCCGCCCGTACCGTGGCGCAGGGGGAAGCGATCGGCGAAGCGCTGGTGGCGCAAGCCGGACACCCCCGCGCGACGGCCGCCGTGCTGCGGGCGATCCCGGTCGCCGACCTGTTGCAGGCGTCACGCCAGATCGAACAGTCGGGGCGCTTCGACCCCGGCACGATATGGATCCAGGCGCAGGTCGACGGGACGGTCATCACGGAGCCGCCTGCCGCGACGCTGACGGGCAAGCGCGGCGCCTTCGTGCCGCTGTTGATCGGCAGCAATGCGCGGGAGATCGATTTCTTCAACACCCCCGCCGGCGCACGCGCGGCCCTGCCGGGCAATTGGGGCGCGGATGCTGGTCGTGTCGCCAGGCTCTATGGTCTGGACCGGCCGACCGCGCCGGCCGACGATCAGGTGCGCGGTCCCGTGGCGCTGCAGGTCGCGACGGACGCGGTGTTCACCTGCCCGACGCGGTTCAACGCGGACGCGCGGGTTGCGGCAGGCGTGCCGGTGTGGCGTTATGACTTCACCTACCAGCCGGTTGGTGGTCCGCCGCTCTCCCACGCGTCCGAGTTGCGCTATACGTTCGGCAATGCGGGGGAGGACAACATCCCCACTGACGCGCCGCGGCTTCAGGCTTATTGGGCTAATTTCATCCGGTCGAGCGACCCGAACGGGGAAGGGCTGGTTCGCTGGAACGCTTATGCTCCGAACCGCAGCTATCTTCGCTTCGGTGCGGGGCAGCCAGAGCAGGGCGTGGGCTTGCGCGACGACATCTGCCGTGACTGGGACCGGCCATGATCGCGCGACTGCTTCTTTGCCTTGCCGCGTTGGGGCTGGCGGCGCCTGCGACGCCGCAGGCTGTTCCAACCCCAGCGCCCGCGCCCGCCCCGAAGGCCGCACAGTCTTCGCCGCCGCCCGTGCTGGTGGCGCGCGTGGTCGCCCGCTACCCCCACGACACCAGGGCCTTCACCGAAGGGCTGATCTGGCGCGACGGCGCGCTGTACGAGAGCATTGGCTATGAAGGGCAGTCGGAGGTTCGCCGCGTCCGCCTGACCGATGGCAAGGTGATCGCCAGGGCCGTGATCCCCGCCAACCAGTTCGGCGAAGGGCTGGCGGGCTGGAAAGACCAGTTGATCAGCCTGACCTGGCATGATGGGATCGCGCATCGCTGGAACGCCAGGACGCTGAAGGAGGTCGGCCAGAGCCGCTATACGGGTGAGGGCTGGGGGCTGGCGAGCGATGCGACGGGGCTGATCCTGGGTGACGGATCACCGACGCTGCGATTTCTCGACCCGGTCAGCTTTGCCGAGCGGCGGCGGATCACGGTGCACATGCCCGACGGGCAGCAGGTCGATCAGGTCAACGAACTGGAGATGGTCGACGGCGTGCTGCTCGCCAACGTCTGGCAGACCCCGTTCATCCTCCGCATCAATCCCAAGGACGGGTTGGTGACCGCGATCGTCGACCTGCGCAGCGTAGTGGCGGAGGTGAAGGTCACCAACCGCGACGCGGTGCTGAACGGCATCGCCTATGACCCGGTCGGCAAGCGACTGTTCATTACGGGCAAGCTGTGGCCGACGGTGTTCGAGGTGCAGCTGGTTCCGCGCTGATCAGGTAACGAGGCGGCGGAGCGTGTCGATGCGATCGGCCTCCGCAGCGGGTTTGTCGGTGCGGATGCGGGCGATCCGGGGAAAGCGCATCGCGACGCCCGACTTGTGCCGGGTCGAGGTGTGGATCGAGTCGAACGCGATCTCCAGCACCAGAGTTTTGTCGACTTCGCGCACCGGGCCGAAGCGGTTGAGCGTGTTGTTGCGGACGAACCGGTCCAGTTCGCGCAATTCCTCGTCCGTGATGCCCTGATACGCCTTGCCGACGGGCAGCAGCTCGCCCTGCTCGGTCCAGCAGCCAAAGGTGTAGTCGCTGTAATAGGACGATCGCCGGCCGTTGCCGCGCTGGGCGTACATCATGACGCAATCGGCGGTCAGCGGATCGCGCTTCCACTTGTACCACAGCCCCGCGCGCCGGCCGGTGACATAGGGCGAATCGCGACGCTTCAGCATCATGCCCTCGATCGCGGCATCGCGGGCGCCGGCCCGGATCGCTTCGAGTTCGGTGAAGCTGTCGGCCTCGATCACCTGGCTGAGGTCAAAGCGTTCGGGGTCGAGCTGCGGCATGAAGGCCTCCAGCCGCGCGCGCCGCTCGGTCCAGGGCAGGGCGCGGAGGTCCTCCGTGCCGTCGAGCAGGATGTCGTACAGGCGGACAAAGGCCGGATACTCCTCCAGCATCTTGCCCGACACCTGCTTGCGGCCGAGCCGCTGCTGGAGGGCGTTGAAGCTGGCCGCGCCGCCGCCGCCATAATCCTCGCTGCCAGCGGCGCCGCCCTGGAACTGCCCCTTCACCAGCAGCTCGCCATCGACCACGCCGGGGGTAGAGAAGGCGGAGGCGACTTCGGGGAAGCTGCCGGTCACATCGTCGCCGGTGCGGCTGTAGAGCCGGGTTTCGCCCGCGATATGGACGATCTGGACGCGGATGCCGTCCCATTTCCATTCCGCCGCATAGTCGGAAAGGTCGACCCGCAGGTCCTCCAGCGGATGGGCCAGCATGAAGGGGCGAAACACGGGCACGTCCTGGGGCGTCGGCTGTTCGCCCGTCCCCTGACCCCAGGCGAACAGCGTCGGATAGGGCGGGTGGATGCCGTGCCACACCTCCTCCACCGCCTCCACGTCGAGGCCGAACGCCTGGGCGAAGGCAGTCTTGGCGAGGCGGGCGGACACGCCGATGCGCAGCGACCCGGTCGCCATCTTGAGCAGCGCGAATCGCTCCTCCGCATCGAGGCGGTCGAGCATGGCGGCGAGCGCCGCGGGCGCGTCGGAGCGGGACAGGTGGCGCAGGCGCTCCACGGCGTTGGTGATGGTCAGCGGTTCGGCTTCAACCGGCTGGTCGGGCGTGGGCCACAACAGCGCCACGGTCTCGGCGGTGTCCCCGACATATTCGCGGCTCATGCGGAAGAGCACGGGATCGACCCGGCTTTCCATCAGCGCGCGGATCAACGCGGGCTTGACCGCCGGGAGGTCGAGATCCCCCGTCAGCGCCGCCATTGCCCAGCCGCGATCGGGGTCGGGGGTGGCGTGGAGGTAATCCGCAATCAGCTTCAGCTTGGCATTGCGGCTTCGGGTGTAGATCAGCGAGTCGAGAAGCGCGGCGAAGGCGTGCATCATGGGGAAACGCGCGGGGGCGCCGAAGCGCTCCCCGCGGCGTCAGTTCAGTTCCGGCCCGCTTCGAACAGGAACCAGGCGCGCTGTTCCGCCTCGTCGGTCCAGTCGTCGACGATGCCGCTGGTGGCATTGTCACCCGCAGACTCAGCGGCGGCCTTCACCGCGCGGAACTGTTCCACGAGCTTCAGATTGTCGTCGCGCAACTCCGCCAGCATGTCGGACGCGGGCACCTGTTCGCGGTCATTGTCGTTGATCGTCTGGCGGCGTGCGACGTCGCCGATCGAGCGCAGCGTGGTGCCCCCGATCTTGCGCACGCGCTCCGCGATCAGGTCGGTCACGCCCAGGATCTGCGCGGCCTGTTCGTCGAGCATCAGGTGATAGTCGCGGAAATGCGGCCCCGAGACGTGCCAGTGGAAGTTCTTGGTCTTGAGGTACAGCGCGAAGCAGTCGGCGAGCGACGCGTTCAACGCTTCGGTGACGGAGCGCACGTCGTTGCGGGCGAGTGAGGTAGGGGTATCGAGGTCGGGCGCGTCGGCCATGGGTCAGCTCCGTTTGGCGGTTTGCCGGTCAACGACGAACGCCCGGCTTGGCTCCCGTTCAGACCAGCGCGAGCGCCTGTGCCGCCAATATGGCGGCACCCACAAGGAACGCCAGTGCGACAACCAGCCGAGCGGGGCGGAGCGGCAGACGGTGCCACGCGTTCTCGCCCAGCACCGCCGCCGGCGCGATCGCGACGAGCGCGCCGAGCGTGGCGCCGACGCCCGCAAGGGCCGGCACCGGGCTGCGCGCGGCGAGCACGACCACGACGAACTGGATGCCGTCGCCAAAGAACTGGATGAAGAGCCCGAGCAGGCTGGTGGCGAACGCGCCGAGGCGCCACCCCTGCAGCCGGTCGGGCGCCTTGGCGGGAAACAGGGCGCCGCCCCCCTGGAGCGCGAGGGCGAGTGCCAGCATCAGCAGCTTTGCCTTGGGCGTGATCAAGGGCGCAAGCAGCATCCCCGCCGCAACCGCGATCGCGCTCGCCGCCGCCAGCGCGATTGCCGCGGCGAGGATGACGAGGCCGGGCTTGCGAAACCGATCGGCCAGGATCGCCGCGAGGGTGGCGGGGGCGTCGCCGACATGGGCGAGCGCCGCCGCGACCAGCGCGGCCATCAAGGCGTCCATGGGATCAGGAAGCGAGCCGTACCGAACAGGCGGCGGCAAACACCTCGCACGCCGGAAGATCCTGGCGTTCGGAGCGCACGGCGTCGGCCAGCACCGCGAGCCAGCCGTGCAGCAAGACACCGCATTCACCCCGGGCGAGTGCCGAATCGAGGAAATGGGCGACGGTCACCGCCGGGTTCAGCCCGGCCCGGTGCGCGATCACGCGAATCGCGTCAATGTCGGAGGCGAGATCGGCCGGGCGAGCGTGAACCGCGCGGCCGTCCAGCATCGCGATGCGGGCGGCAAGGTCGGCACGTACCAGATCAAGACCACCCATGACGCGAACTCCTTCGGCCAAGAAGGTGCGCAGAATGATGTTACAGGCTGGTTAACCGGCGCTGGCGGTTGACTTGGAGGACCTGTTGCGCCATGCGCCACGGCTGATCGAGCGGTGGCGACCGGCGCCGCCGCTCTCTTGCATTTCAGGAACAGGGCTCATGGCCAAGCCGACTACCGTCAAGATCAAGCTCGTCAGCTCTGCCGACACTGGTTTCTTCTATGTCACCAAGAAGAACCCGCGCACGAAGACCGAGAAGCTGTCGTTCAAGAAGTACGACCCGATCGTGCGCAAGCACGTCGACTTCAAGGAAGCCAAAATCAAGTGATCCGCTGCGAGTCGGGCGACAAGCCCGGCTCGTGACGTGGTGACCCAGCGCAAAGGCGTCCGGTGCATGGTACCGGGCGCTTCTTTGCGTGCTGGCGTTCTGGCCGAAGCGGGCCTAGCCTGTGCGGTATGTGGAGAGCCTTGCTGCCAGCGTTGATCGGCGCAGCCTTGCCCGCGTCGGCGCAGCAAGCTCCATTACCGCCGCCCGCGGCTGCAGAGCAGCAGCCCGCCGCGCCACCAAAGCCTGTTACAGGGCAGCCAGCCACACCGTCCCCGGCCGCTGCCGCAGAGCCGCCCGGCTACGACCTGACGCTGCAATCCACGGATCAGCGCATGACGGTGCCTGTGGTAATCGCGGGTGCCGGCCCTTTCCGCTTCGTGATCGACACCGGCGCTGAGCGGACCGTGATCTCGCGTGAACTCGCCGACCAGTTGGGGCTGCCCAGGGGTCGGGAGATCCGCGTCACGGCGCTGACCGGTACGAGCATAGTGGGCACGGTGATCATTCCGTCGATCAGCGTATCGACGCTAGGCGGGCAGCGGATCGAGGCGCCCGCGTTTCTGGCCAAAGACATCGGTGCTTCGGGGCTGCTGGGCGTGGACGCGCTGCAAGGGCATCGCGTTCGCATCGACCTTGACCAAGGCGTCATGTCCGTCAGCGCCGCGAAAAAGCGAAGCGGCCGCGTGCGCCGCGACCCGGACGAGGTCGTCGTCCGTGCCAAGAGCCGCTTTGGCCAGTTGGTGGTGACTGATGCGAATGTCGACGGCGTGCGGGTCCGCGTCGTCCTGGATACCGGAACACCGGTGTCGATAGGCAACGAGGCCCTGCGGCGGCGGCTACCTCGTGGCGGGCGGATCAGCGGATCGATGCAATTAATCAGCGTCACGGGGGAGACGCTGGTCACGCCTTATGGAGCCGCGGCAGCAATGCAACTGGGGCCGATGTCGATCAGGAATTTGCCGATCGCTTTCGCCGAAGTGACCCCGTTCCAGATTTTTGGGCTGGATACCAAGCCCGCCATGCTGCTCGGCATGGATGCGCTGCGGCTGTTCCGGCGCGTGGACATCGATTTCGCGAATCGGGAGTTGCGGATGCTGGTCCCGGAGGGGACGGCCAAGGGGCGGAACGCGGGCTGACCAGCCCCGTGAGTTACACGGTGACCTGTTCGCCCAGTTCCAGGATCTTGCCGGGCGGGATGTGGAGGAATTCGGTCGGGTCGCTGGCATTGCGCTGGAGGAACATGAAAAGGCGGTCCTGCCAGGGGGGCATGCCCTCCTTCGCTTCGGGCTTCAGCGTGTTGCGACCGATGAAATAGCTGGTCCGCATGGGGTCCAGGCCTTTGCGATCGCCCTTGCCCGCGAGGCCGAGGTCAGCGGGAACGTCCGGCGCCTCCATGAAGCCGTAGCGCAGCACGACCACCTCGAAATCATCATCCAGCCGCTTGGTCTGCGAGCGTTCGGCGGGGTCGACAAAGGGGCGGTCGGCGGTGCGGATGGACACAACCAGGTTGCGCTCGTGCAGCACCTTGTTGTGCTTGAGGTTGTGGAGCAGCGCGCCCGGCGTCGCTTCCGGATTGCCGGTCAGGAACACCGCGGTGCCGGGCACCCGCTCCGGCGGGCGCTTGGCGAGCGCGGCGACGAGATCCGCGAGGGGAATGCTCTGGCGAGTCTCGAACGCGCGGACGATGGAGCGGCCGCGCACCCAGGTATAGATCAGGAACCCGATCAGCGCGGCGATCACCAGCGGCACCCAGCCGCCCTCCACCACGCGAAGGATGTTGGCGCCAAAGAAGATCAGGTCGAGCGCCAGGAACGGCAGGATGGTCGCCAGCGCCCGCAGCCGCGACCAGTGCCAGCTGTACCGCACGACGAGGTAGGCGAGGCAGGTGGTGATCACCATCGTGCCGGTGACGGCAATACCATAGGCGGCAGCCATGTCGGACGAGGTGCGGAACTGCAGCACCAGCAGCAACACGCCGGCAAGCAGCAGCCAGTTGATCGCGGGCAGATAGATCTGCCCAGCAAAGGCGGCGGACGTTTGCCGAAGGCGCAGGCGCGGCAGGAGCCCGAGCTGCACCGCCTGCTGGGTGAGGGAAAAGGCGCCGGTGATCACCGCCTGGCTGGCGATCACGGTGGCGGCGCCGGCGAGCAGCACCAGGGGCGCGCGCAGGGCAGGGGGCGCCATCAGGAAGAACCAGTCCTGATTGACGAAGGCGCGGCCGCCGGCCTGTGCGGCTTCCAACGAAGCGAGCGCAAAGGCGCCCTGGCCCAGATAATTCAGCGCCAGGGCCGGGAACACCAGCGTGAACCAGCCCCAGCGAATCGGCGCGCGCCCGAAATGGCCCATGTCCGCGGTCAGGGCCTCCGCCCCGGTCACCGTCAGGAACACCGCGCCCAGCGTGAACAGCCCTGCGGTGCCGTGGGTGACAAGATAGCTGACCCCATAGCCCGGCCAGAACACCCGCATGATCGAGATCTCGTCCGCGATGTGCCACAGGCCAAGGCCGCCGATCGTGACGAACCACAGGATGCAGAGCGGCCCAAACAAGCGCGCGACGTGCGCGGTGCCACGCTTCTGGACGAAGAACAGGCCGACCAGGATGGCGATGGTCAACGCCCGCACAGTGCCTTCATCGAAAGTGGTCGCGGCGCCCGGGATGGTGCGCAGCCCTTCCATGGCGGACAGGACGGACAGTGACGGCGTGATGATTGCGTCGCCGTAGAACAAGGCAGCGCCCGCCGCGCCCAGTATCAAGGCGGTGCGTGAGCGGAACCCCGCCGAGCGCCGGGCAAGCGCGGCGAGCGCGAGGACGCCGCCCTCCCCACGATTATCGGCGCGCATCAGGAACAGCACGTACTTGATTGTGACGACCAGAATCAGCGCCCAAAGCGCGAGGCTGAGCACACCGAGAATTTCGTCCGCTTCAAAGCCCCCAGCGGCCGCCTGACCCAGCGCTTCGCGAAAAGCGTACAGGGGGCTGGTGCCGATGTCGCCGAAGACGACGCCGATCGCGCCAACCGCCAGCCAGGCCATGGAGTGGCCATGCCCGGGATGGGTGGCGGGCAGATCGGCAGTGTTCTCTCCCACACCCGACGCGGTGGCGGGAAGGTCGACGGGAGTTGAGGACATGGCCGGAACGGCACCTTGGCGAGGGACGGGGCGCTTTACGCCCTTTTCGTTTCGGCGCAAGAAGGATTCGCTGCAGCGCACAAGTGCTTGAATTCGCAAGATCGCGGCGGCATGGCGGGATCATGGTTCCCTTTTCGTTCGGCGGACAAGCGCTGATGGCGCTAGCAAGCGGCGGCCTGTTCTGGCCGGCACGCCGGGCATTGCTGGTCGCCGACCTGCATCTGGAAAAGGCGAGCTGGTTCGCCAGCCGGGGCCAGATGCTGCCCCCTTATGATTCTCTGGCTACCCTGGCGGAGCTGGAGCAGGCGCTGGAAGCAACCGGCGCGCGCGAAGTATGGTGTCTGGGCGACAGCTTTCACGACGCGCAAGGGTGCGAGCGACTGCCCGCGCAGGCGCAAGCGATGCTGCGCGGCATGACGACGCGCGTGCGCTGGACGTGGATCACCGGCAATCACGATCCCGTGATCCTGGACCGATGCGGCGGCGAGGTCGTGGAGGAGGCGGTCGTGGACGGGCTGATCCTGCGGCACGAAGCGCAGGCGAATGAGCCCCGCCCGGAACTGTCAGGGCATTTTCACCCCAAGCTTCGCGTCACGGTCCGGGGCAAGCAGGTGGCGCGACGCTGTTTCGTGGCGACCGAGGCCAAGCTGGTGCTGCCTGCCTTTGGTGCGCTGACGGGCGGGCTGGACCCCGATCACCCCGCCATTCTGCGCGCGGTCGGCGCGGGCGCTCAGGCCTGGGTGCCGGTCGAGGACCGAATGCTGCGTTTTCCGATCGCCGCCTGACGCCTAGCGGGCGAGAGTGGGATAGGCCGCACGGAACGCGGCCACCTTCGGCTTGTCCCAGCTGACGATGTAGGGATGGGTCGGGTGCCGGTCGTAGAAGTTCTGGTGGAAGGATTCGGCCGGGTAGAAGCCGCCGCTCTCCAGACGAGTCACGATCGGATTGGCGAAGGCGTGCGCGGCCGTCAGCTGCGCGATATAAGCGCGGGCAACGCGGGCCTGATCCGGGCTTTGCGGAAAAATTGCCGACCGATAACTCGGCCCGCGGTCCGGGCCCTGGCGATTGAGCAGCGTCGGGTCGTGCGCGATCGAGAAATACACGCGAAGCAGGGTCGCATAGCTGACCTGGCGCGGATCAAAGGTGATCCGGATCGCCTCGGCATGGCCGGTCGTCTCCGTCGAAACCTGATCGTACTGCGCGGTGGTGCGCGTGCCGCCAGCATAGCCGCTGACCACGTCGCGCACACCCTTCACTCGCTCGAACACGGCTTCCATGCCCCAGAAGCAGCCACCAGCGAAAATCGCCGTCTGAAGACCCGCTGCGGGCGCCACATCGGCCCGGGCGGCCGGCAAGGGCACGGCACGTTCCGCCCCCGCGATACCGGGCATCAACGCGGCAGCAGCAACAAGGCCGGCGCACATAGCGGGAATGACAGTCTTCAGCATGGAAGCGATATGGTGGCCGTCAGCGCGGCAACAAGCCGGCCCTAGCGAGCGGCGGCTTGCGGCGCGATGTGCCCGACCAGCGTGCGGGTCGCGTCCGCTGGCTGCAGCGCGACCATTCCGACGATGCCGAGCACAAAGCCACTGGTGATCTGCCAAGCGACGCTCGACTTCCACTGGGTCAGCATGGAACTTCTCCGCATATCATCGGCCGATTGGCCGTCCACACGTGCGGTGTTAGTCCCGGCAACCTGAAGCGGAGATTGGCGCTCCGTTCACCCCAATGTCAGCGAAGCGCGGCGCAGGCGGCCTGGATACGCCCGCATGCCTCGCGCAGCAGATCGTCGGAGGTCGCATAGCTGATCCGCATGGCGGGCGAGAGGCCGAAGGCGGCGCCATGCACCGCCGCGACGCGGGCGTCGTCGAGCAGGTAGCCGACAAAATCCTCGTCCGTGTCGATCCGCTTGCCGTTGGGCGTGGTGCGGTCGATCAGCGGGGCAAAGCTGGGGTAGACGTAGAACGCGCCTTCCGGAGTCGGGCAGGTCATGCCATTGATCTCGTTCAGCATCGACACGACCAGGTCGCGACGCGTCTGGAACGCGGCGGCGCGGTCGCGCAGGAAATCCTGCGGCCCGGTCAGCGCGGCGACGGCGGCCGCCTGCGCAATGGAGCAGGGGTTGCTGGTGGATTGCGACTGGAGCTTTGCCATCGCCTTGATCAGCCACGGCGCGCCCGCGGCGAAGCCGATCCGCCAGCCGGTCATCGCATACGCCTTTGAACACCCGTTCACGACCAGCGTGCGCTCCAGCAGGTCGGGGCAGACGCCCGCGATCGTTTCAAAGCGGAAGCCGTCATAAACGATATGCTCGTACATATCGTCGGCGAAGATCCAGACGTGCGGGTGGCGCCGCAGCACGTCGCCCAGCGCCCGGAGCTCATCGGCGGTGTAGGCGGCGCCCGTGGGATTGGAGGGCGAGTTCAGGATCACCCACTTGGTACGCGGGGTGATCGCCGCTTCAAGGGCCTCGGGCGACAGCTTGTAGCCGCTTTCAGGCCCCGCCACCGCGAACACCGGCGTGCCGCCCGCGAACTGCACCACGTCGGGGTAGCTGACCCAATAAGGGGCGGGGACGACGACCTCGTCACCCGGCTCGACCGTGGCGACAATCGCGTTGAACAGCGTGTGCTTGCCGCCGACATTGACCGTGATCTGGTCGGGGCGGAAGGTGAGGGCGTTGTCGCGCGCGAACTTCTCGATCACCGCGGCCTTCAGCTCGGGCGTGCCGTCGACATTGGTGTATTTGGTCTTGCCGTCGCGGATCGCCTTGATGCCGGCTTCCTTGACGTGATCGGGCGTGTCGAAGTCGGGTTCGCCCGCGCCTAGGCCGATGACGGCGACGCCCGCTCGCTGCAATTCCATGACCCGGCTGGTGACCGCAAGCGTCGGCGATGGGCTGATACGCTGAAGCGCGGCGGAGGGGTGCATAGGATCAGCCTTTGGCGAGAGGGCGGCGCGGCTATAGCGGCGCGGCAGAGCCTTTCGCAACCGCAACAGTGGCCGGCATCAAACCGCGCAGCGCATTGCCCATGTAAACGCCCGCGGAAAGATCGGCGCGGGTCAGCGATGCTTCCCGGGCAGCGCCGGTCGCGAGCAGGTCCGCCCGCAGCACGCCCGGCAGGAGGCCGTGGTGGAGAGGTGGCGTCAGCAAGACGCCGTCGCGCTCCACGAACAGGCTGGTGAAGCTGCCTTCCGTGAGGAATCCGTCCGGCCCCTCGAACACCACCTCATCCGTGCCCGCGGCCCTGCGCGCGGCGTCGTAAAAGGCACGGCTCGCGCTCTTGTGGCGAAGCCGCCAGTCGGCGGGAGCGACCGGCAGCGGCACCACGGCGAGGGT
Source organism: Sphingomonas aerophila (assembly GCF_014199305.1). Classification (GTDB taxonomy): domain Bacteria; phylum Pseudomonadota; class Alphaproteobacteria; order Sphingomonadales; family Sphingomonadaceae; genus Sphingomonas; species Sphingomonas aerophila. Next base: position 150,046 of record NZ_JACIJK010000001.1, on the reverse strand, counting down.
CAGCATCTCCGTCACGGGCGGCATCGGCCCGACTTCCACCGCGATCGATCCTGATCCCGCGAGCAGCAGGCGAACGCGGGCGGGGTTGCGCAGGCGAAAGGTCGCGGCCTGAAGCTCGTTTCGGGCATTGTGCCGGTTGAACGGGATGCCGAACGCCCGTGCGCTTTGGTCGATGCGAGAAACGTGGCGGTCCAGAAGCAGCAGGCCCTGGTCCGGGTCGAACGCCATGGTTTCGATCAGGTCGGGCGCGCGCGGGGTAGCGATGAAGGCGCCCTTGGCCGCGGCCTCATCCCATTCAGCTTCTGCTTCGCTGTCCGCCACGATACCTCCGCCAAGGCCAAGGATGGCCTCCGTGTCGCCATACGGCACGGACAGGGTCCGGATGGCGACGTTGAATTGCGCGTCGCCGTTCGCATCAAGCCTGCCGATCGCGCCGGTGTAGATGCCGCGCGGTGCGCCCTCGAGTCCGGCGATCGCCTGCATGGCGCGAACCTTGGGAGCGCCCGTGATCGAGCCGCAGGGGAACAGCGCCGCGACCACGTCGAACGCGTCCTTGTCCGGCGCGAGGCGGGCCGTCACGTCCGACACGAGCTGGTGGACGGTGGGATAGGTTTCGACGCGGAACAGGTCGGGCACCGCGACACTGCCGGGCGTCGCCACCCGCGCCAGATCGTTTCGCATCAGGTCGACGATCATCAGGTTTTCGGCGCGCTGCTTGTCATCGGACGCGAGCGCGTTTGCGAGACCCCGGTCCTGTTCTGCATCGTCCCCCCGGCGTGCGGTGCCCTTCATCGGCCGGCACAACAGCCTGTCGCCGTCGAGCCGGAAAAAGAGTTCGGGCGAGCAGGAGAGGATACGGTGAGTGCCTGTGTCGATCAGCGCCCCCCAACCGGCGCGCGAACGGGCGCGAAGCTGGGCATAGGCGGCGAATGGATCGCCGATCAGGGTCGCGGTTGCGCGGAGGGTCAGGTTGGCCTGGTACACATCGCCGGCGCGAATCAGCTCCTGCACCGCGTCGAACCGGCTGCCATATTCGTCGCGGCTGATAGCGGGACGTACCTGGCCGATCCAGGCGCCCGCGGGATCGGGAAGCAGCGCCGGAACGTCAAAAACCTTCTCCCATCGATCGAACAGTCCGAACCAGAAGAGCGGGGTCGTGCGGTCGGGCTCCATCGCCGCAGCGGGCTCGAACGCGGTGCCCGCCTCATAGGACAGGAAGCCTGCGACCTCGAGCCCGTCCTGCCGGGCCCGACGCAGCCGGTCGAGGGCGGGGCGTAGCTGCGCGGCGTCCGATCCGCTGACCACCCCCACTGGCGACCGATACAGGCGCGCGGACGCGCCGCCCGCGCGGGCGTCGTCGAGAAGAACAAAGGGCGCGTCCAGCCGCATCGGCGCGCGATGCCCTGCCCGAGCCTGCCAAACAAGCGCCCTTCGCTTCCGGGCCGGGTGTCACTATGTGGCGGCGCATGACCACGCCCGCCGTTCCCGTCACCGTTGCCGCCATCCAGCTTGCCTTTTCAACTGACATCGACGCCAACATCGCCAAGGTGTCGGCTGCGGTGCACGAGGCAGCGGACAGGGGTGCGCAGGTGATCCTGCCGCCCGAGCTGTTCGAAGGCGAATATTTCTGCCGCGTCGAGGACGAGGGGCTGTTCGCCAATGCGGCGCCCGTGACCGAGCATAAGGCCGTGCTGGCGATGCAGGCGCTGGCCGAGGCGCGCGGCGTGACGATCCCGACCAGCTTCTTCGAGGCGGACGGGCCGCATTACTACAACAGCCTTGCGATGATCGGCCCCGATGGTGAGGTTCAGGGCGTGTATCGCAAGAGCCACATCCCCGATGGCCCCGGCTACGAAGAGAAGTTCTATTTCCGCCCCGGCAATACGGGGTTCAAGGTGTGGCCCGGCCCCCGCGATGCGCCATCGGCGAAGCTGGGCGTGGGGGTTTGCTGGGACCAGTGGTACCCGGAAACCGCGCGGGCGATGATGCTGATGGGGGCGGAGCTGTTGTTCTATCCGACCGCGATCGGGTCCGAGCCGCACGACACCAGCCTGGACACTGCACGGCTGTGGCGGCGGGCGATGGTAGGTCATGCCGTGTCCAACGTCGTGCCGATCATCGCGGCGAACCGCGTCGGCACGGAACATGGGCAGACCTTTTACGGCACCAGCTTCATCGCGGACGAGCGCGGCGACATCCTGGCCGAGCTGGACCGGGAAGAAGAAGGGGTGATCGTCGCGACGGTGGACCTGGCCCGTGTCCGCCGGCACCGCGCCGCCTTCGGCTTTTTCCGCGACCGGCGCCCGGAGCTGTACGGGCGGCTGGTGCAGGATGTCTGAGGGCTAGAGTTCCCGCACCAGCCGCACGGCGCGGGCGAGCCAGGGCGGGTCGCTGACCACCTGCTGGCGACTGCCGGGCCCTGGGGGCAGGAGGTGGAGCTTGCCCGTTTCGCGCCCGATCAGGCGGCCGAACAGGAAGCGACCGCCGGGACGGGGCACCAGCACGTCGCGGTTGGTCGCGCGGCCCCAATCGGCCGGGGCCAGCGTTTCACACCAGATCGCATCGCCGGCGCGATAATCCCCCACGCTGCCGGTTACCGCGACCGCGACGCCGCCCTCTGCCGGCAAAGGCGGGGTGATGCTGGCCGCGTGGCGCGGCGCGGTGGCGCCGTTGGTGTCGAGGTTCGCCGCGACGGGGAGCTCGGTGCGTACCGGCAGCTTCACCAGATCCGCGGCGGTGACGCCTAGCGCGGCGGCGATACGGTTAAGCCAGCCAACCGACACGGTTCGCGTACCCATTTCCAACCGGCCGATGGTCTGGGCCGTGGTGGGCGGCACACAGGCGCGCGCGACCTCTTCGAGCGTCATGTTCCTGGCGCGGCGGACGTCGCGGATGGCGGTGATCATGGAGGGCTCCCGTGAACCGATCTGGTAAAAACCTCTGTCCTACAGCTGGGCGGTCGTGGCAAGCCCCGTGCGACTCGAAAGGCGGAGGCGGCGATGCAGGAACTGGTGGAGCGGGTGATGGACGCGCGAGGCGCGAGCGGTGCGGCGCGGATGGGTGGGCGGCGCGTGGCAGTCAACGTCGCGGAATCGCCGCTGGGATGGCTGATGTCGCGCGGACTGGTGACGCCGCGCCAGTTCGAGGCGGGCGAACGGCTGCGCGCCGACTATGAAACCGCGTCGCTCGGCCCGCGCGTCACGATGCGGTGGGAGGGGGCGCGGGTGGATGGCGGCGGTGGCGACCGGCTCGACCCGACGACGGCGCAGGTTTCGGCCAAGCGCCGATTCGATGCGGCGATCGGGGCGGCGGGCCCGGGGCTGGCCGATGTGCTGTGGCGCGTCGTGGGCGCGGGCGAGGGCCTGCCGATGGCGGAGAAAGGCTTGGGCTGGCCGGCGCGAGCTGGGCGGGTGGTGCTGACGCTGGCGCTGGACCGGGTGGCATCCCATTATGGGCTGCACTAGCGCGGCCGGACAGGAACGCTCTTCTACCTTCTTTGAACGGACCTTTGATGCGCTTCGAGATCATCCACTGCCACGGATCGGGCAACGACTTTCCCCTGATCGACGCGCGGGCGCTGTCGCTTCGTGATGAGCAGTGGGCAGGCGTGGCGCGGGCGCTGGCGGATCGGGCGGGACCGGTCGGGGGCGATGGTTTGCTGCTGCTGACCAATGGGGACGACTCGCACGCGTTCGGGATGCGCATGTTCAATTCGGACGGGTCGGAGGCGGAAACCTGCCTCAATGGCCTGCGCTGCGTGGCGCGGGCAGGTTTTGAGGCGCTGGGGATCGACCGGGCCCGGGTGCGGCTGAAGACGTCGAGCGTGGATGCGGTGCGCGACGTGGAGATCGCACCGGGCGTGTGGACGGTGCGCGAGACGGCCGGGCCGGCTACCCTGACTGTCGCGACGTGGCCAATGGATGCGGGCGCAGGCCGGATCGTGGACGCGCCGGTGCCGCCGCTGGATGGGGAGCGCCGCTTCACCGCGGTAGCAATCCCCAATCCGCACCTCGTCAGCTTTGTCGACCGGGTGGACGAGGCTGAGCTGGTCCGGCTGGGGGAGGTTTGCGAGGCCGCGCCGTCCTGGTTGCCCAATCGCGCCAATGTGTCGTTCGTTGAGGTGCGCGGGCCCGAGACGATCTTTGTGCGGACGTTCGAGCGAGGCGTTGGGCTGACCAATAGCTGCGGCAGTGCGATGGCGGCATCGACCTATGCCGCGGGGCTGACCGGGCGTGTCGCGTGGGACGCCGACATCACCGTGCTCAACGCAGGCGGGCTGGTGCGGGCGCGTGCTGGCGAGGACGCGATCGTCAGCCTGTCGGGTAATGCGACCTGGGAATGGGGAGGGTCAGTCGAGGTCGACGCCGACGCGGGGCGGGCGAGCGACCTGGTCGTGACCCGGCGCTATGCGGATGAGGTTGCTGCCTGGGCCAAGGTCGCCGGCTGATCGGCGGTCCGGCGAACGGGACGAGGCGCGTCAGAGCTTCCCGAACACCGACTCGAACCCCGCGCGATCGCCCGCCGCGAGGAAACGGGATTGTTCGATCCAGCGGTCACGGCCCATGCGGCCACGAAAGGCCCCGAGGTCGGCGTCGAGCCGCTCCGCTTCATCATCGCTCAAGGCGGCGATCTGGCCAACGGTGGTGATGCCAAGCTCGGCCAGGCGGGCGGCGACCTTGGGGCCCAGCCCCTTGAGCTGGGTGACGGGCCCATCGGCCGGACCCGCAGAAGGAGCGACGGGAGGGGGGCTGGGGTCCGCGGCGGGCGTGGGCGCGGAAGCTGCCTCCGTCGCGGGGCTTGCCTCCATCGGTGCGGCAGCGGCGATCGGCTCGTCAGCGAAGGGGCGTGGCGCCTGCTCCTCTTGCGCTTCTGGCGGGAGGTGGTCGGGCGCCGGGACGGAGGTGTCGCGATGGGCAACCAGGCGTGGTGCCGGGCGCTGGTCGGACGGGGCGGCACCTATCTGAGAGGCGTCGCGATCGGCGGGGAGGCTCGGCTCGTCGGGGGAAACGGTGATGACGGGAACACCGGCCTGTTCCGCATGGTCGCGCAACGTTTGCTCGGCTGCAAGGCGGCGGCGCTTGCTCCTGATGCCGTAGATCAGCGCGGCGAGCACCAGTAATGCGAACAGGGCGACGAGGATCAGGTGCACCGCTGTCACCGTGCCAAAGGTCAGCGCGGCGCGTATCGAATGCGTCGGGTCGGAGATCGCGGCCTGGTTCATGCGTGAACCTTAGCCCGGCTCGCCCGACCGCGCCACATCCCGCCATCCTATGTCGCGGCGAAAAAAGGCATGATCTACGGTAAGATGCCCAAGGGCGGCATAGGCCCGGGCCTGGGCGGCGGCGGTGTCGGTGCCGGTTGCGGTGACCGCGAGCACCCGTCCGCCGGCGGTGACGAGGTCGCCGTCCTGTTCACGGGTGCCAGCGTGGAACACGCGCGCCCCGGCTGCCTCAACTGCCCCTATGCCGCCGATGCGGCTGCCGGTGACGGGCGTGCCGGGGTAGTTTTCTGCCGCGACCACCACCGTCAACGCGGTGTCGGACGCAAAGCTTGCCCGCTCGCCCGCAAGGCGCCCGGTGGCGACCGCCAGCAACAGCGCGAGCAGGTCTCCGGTAAAGCGGGCCATCAGCACCTGGCATTCGGGATCGCCGAACCGGGCATTGTACTCGATCAGGCGCGGCCCGGCCGGGGTCAGCATCAGCCCGGCATAAAGTACGCCGGAAAAAGGCGTGCCTTCTTCCCGCAGGGTGCGGACGGTCGGCTCGACGATCTCGCGAAGGGCCTGCGCCTCCAGCGCGGGGGTGAGGACGCGGGCGGGACTGTAGGCGCCCATGCCGCCGGTATTGGGGCCAACATCGCCCTCGCCCACGCGCTTGTGATCTTGTGCGGTGCCGAAAGGGAGCAGGGTTTCGCCGTCGGTCAGCACGAACAGGCTGACCTCCTCGCCCGGCAGGAACTCCTCGATCACCGCCTGCGCGCCCGCATCGGCAAAGATGACGTCCAGCGCCGCATCCGCTTCGGCGCGGGCGGCGGCGACGGTCACGCCCTTGCCGGCGGCGAGGCCATCGGCCTTGATCACGACAGGCAGGCCAAAACTGCGGTCGAGCGCCAGCGCGGCTTCATCGCGCGACGACACGCGGCGATAGCCGGCGGTGGGGATGTTGGCGCGCGCGCACAGGTCCTTGGTGAAGCCCTTTGACCCTTCAAGCTGCGCGGCCTGCCTGCTTGGGCCGAAGACGGGCACGCCCGCGGCGCGCAGATCATCGCCAAGCCCGGCGACCAGCGGTGCTTCGGGGCCGATGATGACGAGACCGATTTGCTGGTCGTTGACGAAGCGCAGCACGGCGGCGTGATCGGCTGGGTCCAGGGCGACGAGCGTCGCATGCTCCGCGATGCCGGGGTTGCCGGGCGCGGCGAAGAGCGTATCGAGCCCAGGCGACTGTGCGAGCCGCCAGGCAAGTGCGTGTTCGCGACCTCCCGACCCGATCAGCAGGACGTTCATGGCGGACCCCTTTCCCGAAACCGGACGGCTCGTAGCCGAGGCTGTGCCGGGCGACAACGCGCTAGCCGTGTCCGTCAGCGAACTCGCCGGCCGATTGAAGCGCGTGGTGGAGGGCGAGTTCGGCCATGTGCGCCTGCGCGGCGAGATTTCCGGCTACAAGCGCGCGACCTCCGGCCATGTCTATCTGTGCCTCAAGGACGAAGGCGCCGTCATCGATGGCGTGATGTGGAAGGGGCAGGCGCTGGCGCTGCCGTTCCAGCCGCAGGACGGCGTGGAGGTGATCGCAACCGGGCGGCTGACCACCTATCCCGGCCGGTCGAAATACCAGGTCGTGATCGAGCGCATGGAGCTGGCCGGCGCGGGCGCGCTGATGGCGCTGCTGGAAAAGCTGAAGGCGAAGCTGGCCGGCGAGGGCCTGTTCGCAGCCTCTGCCAAGAAGCCGCTGCCGTTCATGCCCAGGGTGATCGGGGTGGTGACGTCCCCCACCGGCGCGGTGATTCGCGACATTCTTCACCGGCTGGAGGATCGCTGCCCGACCCATGTCGTGGTGTGGCCGGTCAAGGTGCAGGGCGCGGGCGCGGCGGCGGAGATCGCGGCGGCGGTGCGCGGCTTTGACGCGCTGCCGGCGGACGGGCCGGTGCCGCGGCCCGACCTGGTGATCGTGGCGCGGGGCGGTGGGTCGATCGAGGACCTGTGGGCCTTCAACGAAGAAGCGGTTGTGCGCGCGGTGGCCGAGTGCCGCATTTCCATCATCTCCGCAGTCGGGCACGAGACGGACACCAGCCTGTCCGACTTTGCCGCCGACCTGCGCGCGCCGACCCCGACCGCCGCGGCGGAGCTGGCGGTGCCGGTGTTGGCGGACCTGCGACTGACGATCGAAAGCTATCGGACGCGCACCGAACGCTGCGCGCGGCGCTATCACCAGCGTGGGGGCGAAAAGCTGGCGGCGGCGGCGCGGCTGCTGCCCAAGCGCGACCAGTTGCTGGGTGGTCAGCGGCAAAAGGCGGACGACCTTGGCGCGCGGCTGGACCGAGGGCTGGAGCGGCGGGTGGCCACCGCGCGCGGGCTGCTCGACCGGCAGGGCGGGGCGTTGCGCCCGGCGGTGCTGGGGCGGCGGGTGGAGGCGGCACGGGCACGGCTGGCCGATGTCTGGCGGCTGGTGGAGTCGCTCAACCCCGACCGCACCCTGGAGCGCGGCTATGCCCGGGTCGAAGCGCGAGGCAGCGGTGACACGGTCACGGACGCGGCGGCGGCGCGCGCGGCGGGTGCGCTGCGGCTGCATTTCCGCGGGGGCGAGACGGTGGACGTCGCGGTTGAGCGGGGCAGGTCGCGCGCTTATCTTTCTGGCAAGCCCGAGCAGCCGACGCTGCTGTAACCTTTGAGATCAAGGCCGTTGACGATGCTGATGTCCAATACCGACCGACCCGCACGGCTACATTACATGGCCAATGGCTTTCGCGTGCTGACGCCGGGCGATCACGTGACCTGTGCGGTGTCGGGGGAACGGGTGCCGCTGGAAGAGCTCCGCTATTGGAGCGTCGCCAAGCAGGAGGCTTATGCCAGCGCGCAGATCGCAAGCGAGGCGCTGGCACCGCAGTGATCGGCGGACGGCGCAAGGCGGCGCTTGCCGCGACGGTCGCGTTGCTGCCCGGTTGTGCGGCGGTCGTGCCGCCGACAACGACGCCTGCGCCGACGGTAGAGGTGGCGCGGCCGGCCGCACCGGTCGCGCTTCAGCCGATTCGCTGGACGGGCCGGGCCATCCAGGGGGGCCTCATCACCGGCATCGCGCCCGCGGGTACTCAGACGCTGGCCCTGGACGGCAAGCTCGTGCCCGTGGCGTCCGATGGCCGCTTCTTTATCGGTTTTGATCGCGATGCCGCGCCGGCTGCGACGCTGGTCGCCACGGCCGGGGACGGACGGAGCACCCAGGTCGCCTTTTCGGTTGCGCCGCGGGCCTGGGACATCTCCCGCCTGCCAACGCTACCCAAGGTGCCCGTGCCGCAGCCCGAGTTCGCGGCGCGTCGTCCGGGTGAACTGGCGCAGATCGTTGCGGCGCGGGCGATGCGCACGGATGCGGCCGGCTGGGCGCAGGCGTTCCACTGGCCGACGACCGGGCGAATCTCGACGTTGTTCGGATCGCAGCGCATCTATGCCAATGGCGAGGCCGGGTCTTATCATTCGGGCATCGACATCGCCCGCGTGACGGGGACGCCCGTGCAGGCGCCGGCCGATGGCGTGGTCATCCTTGCCGCTGCCGCGCCCTTCACGCTGGAGGGCAATCTGCTGATGATCGACCATGGCATGGGGCTGAACAGCGCGTTCCTGCACCTGTCGCGCATCAACGTGTCGGTGGGCGACCATGTGACGCAGGGGCAGGTGGTCGGATTTGTCGGCGCAACCGGGCGGGCGACGGGGCCGCACCTGCACTGGAGCCTGCGGTGGCAGGGCGCCAAGCTCGACCCGCTGCTGGCCGCAGGGCCAATGCCGGGCGACTAGCCCGCGCAAGCGTCAAATTTGTGACTTTTTGAGCACAGCTTCGAATGGAAACGCGCCAAACGCGTCCGATTAACAAAAGGCAGGTGGACAGTGATGGGGCGGCCAACGCATCCGTCCGCCATCGCGCCCGGCCTTTCCGGGCGGGCAGACGAACAGTTTGGGCGATTGCAATCCAATCGCGGACACAAACAAGGGGATCCGCTACGTGATCACGACATTTTCCTCCGCGCGCAAGGCCGCGCTGCTGACAGCCACCACCCCCTTCGCCTTGGCTTTGGCGACGGTGCCGGCGCTTGCGCAGAACAGCACCACCGAGCCCGCCCAGACCCAGGCGACTCAGCCGACGCAGGACTCGCTCCCGGGTGCGCAGCAGAATGCTGAGAACCAGGCCGATGCTGGCCGGCAGCTTCCTGCCCCTACCGCAGAAACCCAGGACAATGGTGGCGACGTCGTGGTTACCGGTTCGCTTCTCCGGACCCAGGGCGCGACCCCGTCACCCGTCACCACGCTGACCAGCGAGAACCTGGACCAGCGCGGCATCAATACCACGCAGGACGCGATCCAGCGCTTGTCGTCGAATAACGGTGCGGCGCTGACCAACTCGTTCACCGCCAACGGTGCTTTCGCCGGCGGTGCGTCGGCCGTGTCGCTTCGCGGCCTGTCGAGCAGCTCTACCCTGGTGCTATTTGATGGCCTGCGCGCGGCCTATTACCCGCTGGCCGACGACGCGACCCGCAACTTCGTCGACCTCAACACCATCCCCGACGACATCGTCGACCGTATCGAAGTGCTGCGTGACGGCGCCTCCTCCAGCTACGGCGCGGACGCGATCGCAGGCGTGGTCAACATCATCACCAAGCGTTCGTTCAACGGCATCTCGGGCCGGGCGGAAGCGGGCATCGCGGAGCGCGGCATCAACGCCAACCAGCGCCTGACGCTGACCGCGGGCACCGGCGACCTCGATGAAAAGGGCTACAACGCCTATGTCAGCGGGTTCTACTATCGCAGCGAGGGCGTGAACAACCGGGACCTGCCGTACCCGTTCAACTCGTCCAACCAGACCGGCATCGGCGGCCCGGACAACCGCGTTCTGCCGAGCAACTTCGGTACGACCACCGCTGGCCCGAATTTCTACGTTGCGCCCGCTAACGCTGCCGTTTCGGCGATCGCGCCGGGCGCGCGCTACCAGCTTCTGGGCAATGGTTGCGCCAATGGCGCGGCGGCTACGACCGGTGCGGCCGATCTAGCAGCCGATCCGACGCGTCCGGGCACCGTATGCGTAACCGACGCCATCAACCGGTATGGCGTAGTGTCGCCTGACATCGAGCGGTTCGGCGGATCGGGTCGCTTTACGGCCAAGGTTGGGGACACGTCGGAAGCGTATCTGGAAGTGAACTTCCAGCAGACCCGTTCGAGCTACTCGGGCGATCCGTCGACGATTTTCAACAACGCCCCGGCCGGCATCCTTTTCCCGCAGTTCTCGACCCGCTCGAACGCCACCCGCTTCGCCTCCGGGTCGGGCCCGCTGTCGCTGCCGGTGTATGTCTGCGCGGCGCGTTTAAACTGCGGCACGGCAACCGATCGTCGCCTGAACCCGAATAACCCGTTCGCCGCCAGTGGCCAGAACGCGCTGCTGATCGGCGGTTTGCCTGACACGGTCACGCAGGACGAGACCCGCAGCCGCGTGTACCGCGCTGCTGCCGGTATCAACGGCACCATCTTTGGCGATTGGGATTATCGCGTCGATCTGACCGCGATGCACAACGACCTGCGCCGCACGCAGAACGGCTATGTGTACATCCAGCGCCTGCTCGATGTGATCGGTGACGGATCGTACAACTTCGTCAATCCGTCGGCGAACACGGCGGCTGTTCGCAACTACCTGACGCCGGAAAACCGGACGGATGCATCGTCCGATCTGTATCAGGCGCAGGTGACCATCAGTAAGGCCCTGTTCGACCTGCCGGGTGGCCCGCTGCAGCTCGGCGTCGGCGGTACGGTGTTCTACGAAGGTGTCGACGCGCCCAGCGCAAACTCGGACGAGAATGGCCCGACGCAGCGTTACTTTACCATCAACGCATTCGGCACGACCGGTCACCGCACCGTCTCGGCCGCCTTTGCCGAGTTGAACGCGCCTGTCTTTGATCAGCTCACGATCAACGGTTCTGCGCGATATGACCATTATTCGACGGGTCAGCATTACCTGTCCCCGAAGATCGGCGCCAAGTTCACGCCGCTCCGTCAGGTCGCTCTGCGTGGCACCTTCTCGAAGGGCTTCCGCATCCCGAGCTTCGCAGAAGCGAACGCTCTGCCGACCACCGGATACGTCACCAACAACTCGAACAACTTCAACGACGCGTTCTTGGCGCAGTACGGCTGCACGGTTGCGAACTTCAACACGGCCTGCCCGACGTACATCCGTAACGGTAGCTATGGCCAGACGACCTTGGCGACGCCGACGCTGAAGCCCGAGAAGTCGCGCAGCTTCACCGGCGGCGTGATCCTGGAACCGATCCGGGGCGTGTCGTTCACGGTGGATTATTTCAACATCCGCAAGACCGGCGCGATCACGTCGCTCACGCCGGGGACCGCGCTGTCCGCCTATTACTCGGGCGCAACGATCCCGGCCGGCTATGAAGTGATTGCCGACGCGCCTGACGCCGCGTTCCCCAATGCCACGCCGCGGGTTGCGTTTGTCCGGTCGAACCTGGTGAATGCGAACACGTTGAAGTCGGAAGGCATCGATTTCGGCGCCAACACCCGCTTCAGCTTCGGCAACGTCGTGTGGACCAGCAACCTGGACGCCACGCTGCAGCTCGAGCTCAGCACGTCGTTCCCGGATGGCCGCAAGGAGACCTATGTCGACACGTTGGGTAACTTCAACCTCACGGCGGGGTCGGGCACGTTCCGCTGGCGCGGCAACTGGCAGAATACCTTTGCCATCGGCGACTCGCTGGCTCTAACCGGCACGGTGAACTACACGTCGGGCTATGACCTGTCGGCGATGGACCAGGACACCGGCTATCGTGACTGCGGGCTGGCACCGGATCCGGCGTACACCGGCTGCCGCGTGAAGAGCTATGTCACGTTCGATGCCAACGTATCGTTCAAGGTCAACGACAAGCTGACCTTCTATGTGAACGGGTTCAACCTGTTCGACCGGTTCCCGCCGCTCGATCCGGTCACCTATGGCGCGTACCTCTATAACCCGGTGCAGGCCGGCGAGAACATCTATGGCCGCAGCTTCCGCGCTGGTGCCAAGTTCAGCTTCTGATCTGACAGGAGCTTAGAAGGGGGGCGGCGTCGCAAAACGCCGCCCCCCTCTCGTTTCCGTGACAGCCATCAGCGCCCGACCCCTCACGGGTATCCGGTTCAGCGAGAAGGGCTGGCGAGCTGTTGTTAGCTGCCGGCACGGCCCTGGCCTTCGTGACACAACCGCGCCGGTACCGGCGCAGCTGTGGCCCGGCGCAGGACACGCGGTCGGTTCACGATCCTGCGACCTGATGGCGCGGACCCCGCATCGCGAGCTCCGCGGCCTTGTTATGCGACCCGTAGCGCCAGCTTGCCGTCGCCTTCGTCGACATGGACGGTGCTGCCGTCCTTGACGTCGCCACGCAGGATCAGGTCGGCGAGCGGGTCCTGCAGGTGGCGTTGTACGGCGCGCTTGAGCGGCCGGGCGCCATAGACCGGGTCATAACCGACCCGGCCCAACCATCCGCGCGCGGCGTCGGTCAGGTCCAGCGTGATCTTGCGATCGGTCAACAGTCGTCCCACGCGGCCGACCTGGATGTCGACGATCGGGGCCATGTGCGCCTGACCCAGCCGGTGGAACAGGATGATCTCATCCAGCCGGTTGAGGAATTCGGGGCGGAAGTGCCCGCGCACGATCTCCATTACCTGCGGCTCTACCGTGGCCACGTCGGCGTCCTCGTCCAAACCCGCGAGATATTGCGAGCCAAGATTCGAGGTGAGGATGATGATCGTGTTGGTGAAGTCCACCGTGCGGCCCTGGCCATCCGTCAGGCGCCCCTCGTCGAGCACCTGGAGCAGCACGTTGAAAACGTCGCCATGCGCCTTTTCCACCTCGTCGAACAGCACGACCTGGTAGGGCCGGCGCCGCACCGCCTCGGTCAGCACGCCGCCTTCTTCATAACCGACATAGCCGGGAGGAGCGCCGATCAGCCGCGCGACCGCGTGCTTCTCCATGAACTCGCTCATGTCGATGCGGACCATCGCGGCCGGATCATCGAACAGGAACTCGGCAAGGGCGCGGGTCAGCTCCGTCTTGCCGACGCCCGTTGGCCCGAGGAACAGGAACGAGCCCAGGGGTCGGTTCGGGTCCTGCAGCCCCGCCCGCGCACGGCGGACGGCGGTGGACACGGCCCGCACCGCCTCGTCCTGGCCGATGACGCGCTTGCCCAGTACCTCTTCCATGCGCAGCAGCTTGTCGCGCTCACCCTCCAGCATCCGGTCGACGGGGATGCCGGTCCAGCGGCTGACCACACCGGCGATATCGTCGGAGGTGACTTCCTCGCGCAGCATGGCGCCCTTGGTCGCGCCGGCCGCCTCGGCGAGCTGCTTTTCAAGCGCAGGGATGCGGCCGTAGGAAAGCTCCCCTGCCTTGGCGAGGTCGCCCTGCCGCTGTGCCTGGTCGAGCTCCAGCCGGGCGGCGTCGAGCTGTTCCTTCAGCTTGGCCTCGCCTGCGATCTTTTCCTTTTCGGACTGCCAGCGCTGGGTGAGTACCGCGGACTGCTGCTCCAGATTGGCGAGCTCGCTCTCGATATGTTCGAAGCGGTCCTGCGACGCCTCGTCCGACTCCCGGCGCAGGCCCTCGCGCTCGATCTTGAGGCGCAGGATGCGGCGGTCGAGCGTCTCGATCTCCTCGGGCTTGCTTTCCACTTCCATGCGGATGCGGGACGCCGCCTCGTCCATCAGGTCGATCGCCTTGTCGGGGAGGAAGCGGTCGGTGATGTAACGGTTGGACAGCGTGGCGGCGGACACGAGCGCGGAGTCGGTGATCCGCACGCCGTGGTGCAGTTCATATTTCTCCTTGAGCCCGCGCAGGATCGAGATGGTGTCCTCGACGGTCGGCTCGCCCACGAACACCGGCTGGAACCGCCGCTGGAGCGCGGGGTCCTTTTCGACGTGCTTGCGGTATTCGTCGAGCGTTGTGGCGCCGACGCAGTGCAGCTCACCCCGGGCGAGGGCAGGCTTGAGCAGGTTGGACGCGTCCATCGCGCCGTCGCTCTTCCCCGCGCCGATCAGGGTGTGCATCTCGTCGATGAACAGGACGATGTCGCCCTCGGCCGCCTTGACCTCATCGATCACGCCCTTGAGGCGCTCCTCGAACTCGCCGCGATATTTCGCGCCCGCGATCAGTGCGCCCATGTCGAGCGCCATCAGCGTCTTGTCCTTCAGGCCGTCGGGCACGTCGCCATTGGCGATGCGCAGGGCCAGCCCCTCGACGATCGCGGTCTTGCCGACGCCGGGCTCCCCGATCAGCACGGGGTTGTTCTTGGTCCGGCGGGCAAGGACCTGGATGGTGCGGCGAATTTCCTCGTCACGGCCGATCACGGGGTCGAGCTTGCCGTCGCGGGCGGCCTGGGTCAGGTCGCGGGCGAACTTCTTGAGCGCGTCATAGCGGTCCTCCGCGCCCGCGGTGTCGGCGGTGCGGCCCTGACGAAGCTGGTTGATTGCGCTGTTAAGGCCGTCAGCGGTGACCCCCGCTGTCTTGAGCGCGCGGCCGGCAGCACCGCTGGAGAGCGCCAACGCGAGCAGCAGCCGTTCCACGGTGACGAAGCTGTCGCCGGCCTTGGTCGCGATCTGCTCCGCCTGGTCGAGCACGCGAACGCTGTCGTTGTTGAGGCCGGGGCTGCTTTGCGCGCCGGAGCCAGTGACTGCCGGCAGCTTGGCAAGCGCCGCATCCACCTCTCCCGCCGCACGGCGAGCGTCGCCGCCAGCGGCGCCGATCAGGCCCGAGGCCATGCCCTGATCATCTTCCAGCAGCGCTTTCAGCAAATGCTCGGGGGCGATCTGCTGGTGGTTCATCCGGATCGCGACGGTCTGCGCCGACTGGAGAAAACCCTTGGCGCGGTCAGTGAACTTTTCGAGATTCATGGTCGTCCCTGTTGTGTTGGGGGCGATGTGGTGTTGCTAAACGGCAACACAAGAGCCAGTTGCCTCCCCAGAATAGGAAGTGCGGTGGCGCTTCGCCAGCGCGGCTTGGCCATTGCGGCGAAGCGGGGCACCGCTATACCTCACTGGCACACCGGTGAGGAAAGAATTGCGTATGAAGTTCAAGGCTGTGGCGCTGTCCGGCGCTGCCATCGTCGCGTTCGCCACGCCCGCCGTCGCGCAGCAGGCACAGCCGGTGCCTGCCGCCCAGCTTGTCCAGGCAGTGAACATCCCTTTCCAGCAGTTCACCCTGCCCAACGGCCTGCGGGTCATCGTCCATACCGATCGCAAGGCGCCGGTCGTCGCGGTCAGCGTGTGGTACAATGTCGGCGCGAAGTTCGAGCCCAAGGGCAAGACCGGCTTTGCGCACCTGTACGAGCATCTGATGTTCAACGGGTCGGAGAATGCGCCGGGCGACTTCTTCGAACCGTTGAAGCAGGTCGGGGCCACCGACGAGAATGGCACCACCAACCAGGACCGCACCAACTATTTCGAAACGGTGCCGACCGCGGCGCTGGATCGGGCGCTGTTCCTGGAATCCGACCGCATGGGCTATATGACGGGCGCGATCACCCAGGCGGTGCTAGATGAACAGCGCGGCGTCGTGCAGAACGAAAAGCGGCAGGGCGACAACCAGCCCTATGGCCTGATCCAGTACAAGCTGACCGAGGGGCTGTATCCGGCGGGTCACCCCTATGGCCACACCACCATCGGATCGATGGCAGACCTGGACGCTGCATCGCTGGAATCAGTGAAGAGCTGGTTCAAGGAGCATTACGGGCCGAACAACGCCGTCCTGGTGCTGGCCGGCGACGTCGATGTCGCGACCGCCAAGCGGCTGGTGACCAAGTATTTCGGCGCGATCCCCCGCGGCCCCGCAAGCGTCGCGCCGGCGGCCCCGATCCCGACACTTGCCACGCCCAAGGCAGAGGTGATGAAGGACCGGGTGGCGGCAGTGCTGACCATGCGAGCCTGGACGGTGCCGGGCCTCAACGACAAGGACGCGCCCGCGCTGGACGTGGCGGCAGGCGTACTGGGCGGGCTGGCATCCAGCCGGCTCGACAACGCGCTGGTCAAGAAGGACAAGCTGGTCGTCAGCGTTGCCGCTTATAACTCGAGCATGGCCCAGGGGGGCACTTTCGCCATCCAGGCGGTGGTGCGGCAGGGCGTCGACCCGGCATTGGTCACCAAGCGAATCGACGAGATCCTGGCCGACTTCCTGGCCAACGGCCCGACCGCGGACGAGGTGAGCCGCGTGGTGACGCGGACCGCGGCGCAGACGATCGACGGGCTGGAAGCGGTTGGCGGCTTTGGCGGCAAGGCGGTCGCGCTTGCCGAGGGTGAGCTTTATTCGAACGATCCGGGCTTCTACAAGAAGCAGCTGGAAGCGTTGGCGGCGCAGACGCCGGCCAGCGTGAAGGCGGCGGCGAACAAGTGGCTGACACGGCCGACCTATTCACTGACTGTGGTGCCGGGCCCGCGTGACGCGTACGAGGAGGCACGGGTGCCAGCTGCCGAGCCGGTGGCCGAAGCGCCGACGCCGCCCGCCAAGGGTAATCGCGGGCCCTTGCCGGCGGTAACGGCAGTGGCGCCGTTGAGCTTCCCCGCGGTGCAGCGCACGCGCCTGTCGAACGGGATCGAGGTCGTCTACGCGCAGCGTACGGCGGTGCCCATCACCAAGGCGGTGCTGAGCTTCGATGCCGGGGTCGCGGCGGACGTGCCGGGCAAGCTCGGCACGCAGCAACTGACGCTCAACATGCTCGACGAGGGCACGGCCACGCGCGACTCCATCCGCATCGCGGAAGACGAGGAGCGACTGGGTGCCGAGATCGGCGCGAGTTCCAGCGCGGACCGTACCACCGTCGCGTTGGAGGTGCCGAGCTCCAACCTGAACCCGGCGCTGGCGCTGTGGTCCGACATCGTGCGCAACCCGGCGTTCGACGCGAACGAGGTCGCCCGCGTCAAGCAGCAGCAACTGGCCGGAATCGCGCAGGAACTGACCAACCCCAACGGACTTGCCGCCCGGGTCGTGCCGGGACTGCTCTATGGAGCGGCGAGCCCTTATGCCAAGCAACGCGGAGCGGGCGACCCGGCCGCGGTGGCGCAGCTGACGCCGGCGGACCTGAAGGCGTTCCACGCTGCCTGGATCCGGCCGGACAAGGCCAAGATCTTCGTCACCAGCGATCGTCCGCTGGCGGAGGTGAAGGCAGCGCTCGATGCGCAGTTCGGCAACTGGAAGGCCACGGGCACACCCGGCATAAAGTCGTT
Organism: Sphingomonas aerophila; assembly: GCF_014199305.1. Lineage (GTDB taxonomy): Bacteria > Pseudomonadota > Alphaproteobacteria > Sphingomonadales > Sphingomonadaceae > Sphingomonas > Sphingomonas aerophila. Next base: position 132,606 of record NZ_JACIJK010000001.1, on the reverse strand, counting down.
CACCGTGGCCGCGCAGCCCGCAACACCGCGGATCGTGCTGGTCGATCGCCCGGACTCACCGCAGTCGTTGATCGTCGCCGGCATTCCAACGGCGCTGAAGGGCACGGATGACCTGTTGCCTGTCATCACCGCCAATGACGCACTGGGCGGCGACTTCCTCAGCCGCATCAACACCGATCTGAGAGAGAACCGGCACTGGTCTTATGGCGCATCGGGTAACTTCCGGCAGGTGGAGTACGCTGCGCCCTACCAGATCGCGGCACCGGTACAGGCGGACAAGACGGGCCCGTCGCTGCAGTCGCTACAGGCCGACCTGAACGACTTCCTGGGCGCAAAGCCGATGACGCAGGCGGAGTTCGACCGGACCATCACCGGCGCGATCCGGTCGCTGTCGGGGCAGTTCGAGACGTCTGACGACGTGCTGGGCGCCATGCAGCAGAACGACCTGCTGCGCCGGCCCGACAATTACTATGCCACCATTACCCAGCGTTATCAGGGGTTGACGGTCGGTCAGCTCAATCGCGCGATCAAGGGAGCGATCGATCCGAAGCGCGCGGTGTGGGTGGTCGTGGGCGATGCCAAGACAGTGAAGCCGCAGCTTGACACGCTGGGGCTGCCGGTCGAGGTCGTGCCCGCTGCGTCCGTCGCAACGGCACGCTGAGCTAACGAGAGGACAAGGCCATGGCAGACGTCGACGGCAGCTGGGACTGCACGGTGAAATCACCGCTGGGCGACCAGAAGATGACGATTACCATCAACTCCTCGGGCTCGACCTTCACGGGTACGGCATCGGGCGCGATGGGGTCTGCGGACCTGTCGGGCGCGGTGAACGGCAACACGGTGTCGTGGAAGCAGTCGATCACCGTGCCGATGCCGTTGACGCTCGACTGCGAAGCGACCGCGGAGGGCAACACGCTGAACGGCACGGTCGGCGTTGGCGCGTTTGGCAGCTTTCCGCTGACGGGCACGCGCGCGGGCTGACCGCCTGCGAAACGGATTGAAAGCGGGCCGCCCCTCTTCGTGAAGGGCGGCCCGTTTCGTGTCAGCGCTTCAGGCCGGCGGTGCCGGCGTCCTCGGTCGCGGCGACGCCGTTCATGTCCTCCACCTCGATCCGGTTGCCATCGCTGGTCAGCAGCGTGTGCACGTTCTCCGGCTTGGCCTCGTCGGTGGGGGGCGCCTTGCCCTCGCCATGAAAGCCGTTGGTGGTCGGGGTCTGGCGGTTCTCCTCGTCGGAGCCGCCGTACAGATGGGTGTCCTTCTCGCCGGGCATGATCACTTCTCCTTGTCTGGAGGAGGAACGCGGCGGGGCGGAACCGGTGCCCTTAGCGGGTAAGGCGAGTGATATGGCCCATCTTGCGGCCAGGCCGCGCTGCGCCCTTGCCGTACAGGTGCAGATGGGCGCCAGGCTCCGACAGCGCCGACCGCCACGGATCGTCGCCGATCAGGTTGGTCATGCTCGCGCCGTTGCTTACCAGTTCGGTGCTGCCGAGCGGCAGGCCGCAGATCGCGCGAATGTGGTTTTCGAATTGCGAGCAGGCAGCGCCCTCGATCGTCCAATGCCCGGAATTATGGACGCGAGGAGCCATTTCGTTGAACACCGGGCCGTGCGGCGTCGCGAAGAACTCACAGGCGAGCACGCCGACATAATCGAGTGCCGACGCGATGCGGCAGGCAAGCTCCGTCGCTTCGTCCGCCTGCGCGAGCACGGTTGCCGGGGCCGGCACGGTTGAAGTGCGCAGGATCGCGTCGCGGTGGACATTGTGCGGGGGCGGATAGCGGACGGTGGAACCATCGACGCCCCGCGCGATCAGGATCGAGAACTCGTGCGAGAAGTCGACGAACGCTTCCAGCACCGCCGGGCCGCGGATCGCATCCCAGGCGTCGTCCGCGTCCGCGGGACAGGAAAGCCGTACCTGTCCCTTGCCGTCGTAACCGAAGCGCGCTGTCTTGAGCACGGCGGGGGTGCCCACGGTCGCGAGAGCCTGCTCCAGCTCCTCACGGCTGGTCACGGGTGCCCAGAGGGCGGGCCGTCCACCCACGCTCTCGACGAAGCGCTTCTCGGCGATCCGTTCCTGCGCCACCGCGAGCGCGCGGGGGTGGGGGTGGACGGGAACGCGCTCGGCCAGCCATTCCACGGGGGCGAGCGCGATATTCTCGAACTCATAGGTGACGACGTCGCAGGCGGCCGCGAAGTCGGCGAGGACGATGCGGTTGTGATAATCGGCGCGGGTCAGCGAGGACGCGGTCTGCGCAGCCACGCTTTCGCGATCGGGCGCAAGGACGTGCGTGCGGTAGCCAAGCTGTGCGGCGGCAACGCCCAACATGCGACCAAGCTGGCCGCCGCCAAGGATGCCGATCGTCCCGCCGGGCTCAATCACCGGCCCGCTTCCCCGTCGGGTGCTTCGGCAACGCTGTCGGTCTGCCTGGCGCGCCATGCCTGAAGCCGCTCCGCCAGCGCGGTGTCGGATGTCGCCAGGATGGCGGCGGCGAGCAGGCCGGCGTTGATCGCGCCGGCGCGGCCGATCGCCAACGTGCCGACCGGGATGCCGCCGGGCATCTGCACGATCGACAACAGGCTATCCATGCCGGACAGCGCCTTTGACTCGACCGGCACACCGAGTACGGGGAGGTGCGTCATCGCGGCCGCCATTCCGGGCAGGTGAGCGGCGCCCCCTGCGCCCGCGACGATCACCTTCAACCCGCGATCAGCCGCGCCGGTCGCATAATCGTAAAGGCGTTGGGGGGTGCGATGCGCGGACACGACCCGCGTTTCGTGCGGCACGGCGAGCGCTTCCAGAACCTCGGCGGCATGGCGCATCGTCTCCCAATCGGAGGTCGAACCCATGATGATGCCGACAAGGGGCTGTGTCATGGCATTGCCGGGTAGCGACGGGGGCGGGGAAGGGCAATGGCTCCCCGCGCGATCGCGTCTGCGCTATGTCGGGGCATGACCCGAGCGATGACCTATGGGCGCTATCTGGCGCTGGACCAGTTGCTGGCGGCACAGCATCCCCTGTCGGACCGCGATGACGAGCTGTTGTTCATCATCATCCACCAGACAAAGGAGCTGTGGCTGAAGCAGATCCTGGCTGAGCTGCGGCTGGCCAAGATGCTGGTACGGGAGGGGCGACCGACCGAGGCGTACAAGGGGCTGGCGCGCGTCAGCCGTATCCAGGCGGTGATGACGCTGTCGTGGGACGTGCTCGCGACCATGACCCCCGCCGACTACACGCGATTTCGCGATGTGCTGGGGCCGTCCAGCGGTTTCCAGTCGGACCAGTTCCGCGCGATGGAGGTGATGCTGGGCCTGCGCGACGGCAGTGGCGTTCCTGGCCCGCTGACCGATGCGGCCTACCAGGAGCCGAGCCTGTGGGATGACGCGCAGGCCTGCCTGGCGGCGCGGGGTGGGGCAGTCCCCGCGAGCGTGCTGGAGCGTGACATGACCAAGCCCTGGGTGCCCGACACCGCGGTGGAGGATGCCTGGGCCGCCGTTTACGCGGACACGGCGCAATGGTGGGACCTGTACCAGCTCGCGGAAAAGCTGGTCGACATCGACGACGCGCTTGCCACCTGGCGGCACAAGCATGTGCTGACCGTCAGCCGCGTGATCGGCGGCAAGCGGGGCACGGGCGGCACGGACGGCGTCGGCTACCTTCAGGGAACGCTCGGCAAGCGCGCGTTCCCTGAACTCTGGAGCCTTCGGACGCGGCTGTGATCAGCGCTCGTTGAGGTAATAACGGTCGAGCGCGGCGAGATTGTCGTCGAGCTGGTACACGATCGGCTGGCCGGTCGGGATTTCCAGCCCGGTGATCTCGTCATCGGGGATGTTCGACAGGTGCTTCACCAGCGCGCGCAGCGAGTTGCCGTGGGCGGAGATGAGCACGCGTTTGCCGTCCTTCAGCGCCGGCGCGATCCGCTCTTCCCAATATGGCAAGACGCGCGCGATCGTGTCCTTCAGGCTTTCGGTGTTCGGGATCGGGATGCCGGCGTATCGGCGATCGTTGCTCAGGTCGTAATCGCTTCCCGATTCCTGCGCGGGCGGCGGCACGTCGAAGCTGCGGCGCCAGACCTTCACCTGCTCGTCGCCATGCTTGGCCGCTGTCTCGGCCTTGTCGAGGCCGGTCAGGCCGCCATAGTGGCGTTCATTCAGGCGCCAGTGCTTTTCCACCGGCAGCCACAACCGGCCCATTTCCTCCAGCGCCAGGTTCAGCGTCTTGATCGCGCGCGTCTGGAGCGAGGTAAAGGTCAGGTCGAAGTCGAGCCCCTTGGCCGCCATCAGCTCGCCCGCGGCCCGCGCCTCGGCCGCGCCCTTTTCGGTGACGTCGACGTCCCACCAGCCGGTGAAGCGGTTTTCCAGGTTCCAGGCGGATTGGCCGTGGCGGATCAGGACCAGGGTGGGCATCGGCGCTCCTTGTTCGACGTTGGCCGTCCCTCTACCAGTCCGGCCAAACGCTACAAGGAGCGGTGCTAATGGCGATCGTACGGGAAACATTGGTGTATGACGGCCCGGGCGGCCCGTTCGAGGGCGTTGCCGCCTATGACGACGAGGTGGAGTTCCACCGCCCGGGCGTGCTGATCGTGCCCAATATCCTGGGACAAAAGGAAGCGGACAATGTGAAGGCGGAGCAGCTTGCCACGCTCGGCTATGTGGCCTTCGCCTGCGACCTGTTCGGCCAGGGCAAGCGCAAGGTGCGCGAGTCGGAGAACCAGGCCGAGTATATGGACCTGCTGAACGCGGATCGTGGCCTGCTGCGCGACCGGCTGGCGGCGAGCCTGAAGGTGCTGACCGACATGAGCCGCGTCGATCCCGAGAAGGTCGCCGCGATCGGTTTCTGCTTTGGCGGAAAGTGCGTGCTGGACGCAGCGCGAGCGGGGCTGGGCGTCAAGGGGGTGGTGAGCTTTCACGGGCTCTACGACCGGCCGGACTATCCGACCCAGACGCCGATGAGCGCTAAGGTGCTGGTCTGTCACGGCTGGGACGATCCGCTCGCGCCGCCCGCCAGCACGGTTGCGCTGGGGGAGGAGCTGACCGCCGCAAAGGCCGACTGGCAGATCCACGCCTATGGCGGCGCGGGCCATGCCTTCACCGACCTGGCGATGAAAGGGCGCGAGCCGCGGCCCGGCATCACCTATGAAGAGAAGGCCGATCGGCGCAGTTGGGCCGCGATGCAGGGGTTCCTCACCGAACTGTTCGTGTGAGGCGCCAAGGAACCGGCACGCCCGATGCCGGTTCCTCCTTCACGACACGTCGTTGTTGAAGGAGTATGCGTCATGTTCAGGACCGTTCTTGCCCTGACCACCGCGAGCGTCGTGCTTGCTGCCCCGGCAATGGCCGGCCGGTATCGTGGGCCAGTGTTTTCGGACAGCAACCACTTCTACCTCGATTACAAGACGGACCTGAGCGAAGCGCGGCGTGAGCTTCGCAAAGACCTGGCCCGCGCCGATGACGCGGCGAGCCGGGAAGATGCCTGGGCGGAATACCATCGCGAGGTCGCGGATGCCGGCCATGATTTCCGCAAGGAAATGGCCGAGCGTGGCGTGGTCGTGCGCGGTATCCCGCGCGTCACCGTCGAGGACTGACGCGCGTCAAAGCGCCAAGGTCATGAACCGGTTGTGCGGGCTGGGCGGGTAACCCCCGAACGGCTCGCCATCGGTAAAGCCGGCGGCCTCGTACATCCGGTTGGCGGCATCGAACATGGGCGCGGTGCCGGTTTCCAGGCTGAGCCGGCGGTGACCCAGTTCGCGAGCCAGTGCGAGGACATGGGCGAGGAGCGCGCGGGCCACCCCGCGACGCAGGTGATCGGGATGCGTCCGCATCGATTTCAGTTCGGCATGGCCGTCACCCAGGTCGCGCAACGCCGCCATGCCGAGCAGGTGCGCGCCGTCCCATGCGGTGACGAAAGTGACGGCCGGGCCCTGCAACCCGGACAGGTCGAGGGCATGAGCATTGTCGGCTGGTGTTGATGCCAGCGCTTCCCGGCGGTGCAGCGCGACAAGCTCGCGTACCGCCGGGTGATCGACTCCGCCGTGACGGACCTCCATCAGATCTCGCCGATCATCCCGGCAAGCACCTCCAGGCAGGCGACGCCAAGCCTCTGCGATCGCTCCGGGCTCCAGCCGAACTCGGCATCGGGGTTTGGATCATGGTCCTTGAACGGCATCTCCAGCGTCACCGATACCGCGCCGAATCGCTCGGCCAGCTGGTTGGTCGACATGGACAGATTGGCGTTGCCGGCGCTCGCTTTTTCATAACCACGGCCGACCTGGAAGTCGGGCGTGTGTTCCGCGAGCCGGTCGCCGAACGCGTAGAACTTGGCGCCATGGTCGTCGGACCAGGACGGAATGCCTTCATAGCCGGCGATGAAATTCGCAGGGATCGCCTCGTCACCATGGACGTCGATCGCGAAATCGACCCCCGTGCGGTCCATCTCGTCACGGACGCACAGCACTTCGGGGCTGCGCTCGAGTGAAGGGGCGTGCCATTCGCGGTTGAGGTTCACGCCTGCGGCATTGGTGCGCAGGTGCCCGCGACGGGTGCCATCGGGGTTCATGTTGGGCACGACGTGCACCGTCGCCGCAGCCAACAGGCTGGCTGCTGCATCGCCAGTGAGCCAGTCGAGCGCGCCCTCCATCCACCATTCGGTCATCGATTCGCCCGGGTGCTGGCGACCATAGAGCCACACCTGTTTTGGCCCCGAACCAAGGCGGAAATAGTCGATCGGCTGACCGTCGAGCGTGGTGCCGAGCACGCGATGCTCGACCCCCGGCCGTGTAGCCACGCGGGCGACCAGCGCGTGGTGCTGTTCCATCGTGTACGGCGCGAAATAGGCGAACCAGGCAAGCTGGCTGTCCGAGTTCCACGACCATTCGAGCACGCCCTCCGCATAGCGGGTCGGTGACATGCGCCACGATTCCCGATCGATGGAGGCGCGCACCTGATAACCGGGCCAGCCGAACGGATAAGCCGATTCGCCGGCGTTGACGATGCGAAAGGTCAGGTCGCGTCCGCGAGCGCCCGCTACGCGGAAATAGAACCATTGAAAAAAGTCCGACGCGTGATCGCGCACGATTTCCAGGTCCACCGTGTCGCCCTCGATCCGGACGACACGGATGTTGCCGCCATCGAAGGCGGCGTCGATCGTTATGCTCATTTGACCTCGATAGTGCGACCCGAGACGCCGGGGAAGCCGGTGAACAGCGCGGCGGCGAGCTTGCGGGCCTGTCCATCGGCGGTGGCTTCGGGCGCGCGAAGGTCGGCCAATGTGCGGGCATTGCCTTCCCACAGCTGCTCCTGGTCCGCGCGGTGCTTGATCAGGACGTGCATCTCGGTCGACAGGAGTTGCTGGCTGCGACTGCGGCCCAGCGGAAAGGACAGGCCGCCACCAAGCCCGACCCCGCCGCCCCGATGTCCGCCCGAAAATCCGCCCCCGCCAACGCCGATGGAGATGGGCGAGCGCCGCTGCGGCCCTTCCACCGTGGTGCGGCGGAAATCGACCACCGCGACATAGTCCGCCTGGGCGCCGGGCGCGGGGAGCGAATAACCGTTGCGAATCATCTCCGCTTGCACCGCTGCGGCATAGGCCTGGAACTCAAGCGATGGCGCTGGACCACCCGCGAGCGGCTCCACCGATACCGTGCCGCGCTCGATCGGCCGGTCGACATGGTATCGGACCACCTGAGTGGGGGGCAGCGATGCCGTGGTCGCGCAGGAAGACAGGCCCAGGGTCAGCGCGGCGAGTGCGGCAGCGCCACGGATTACGGGCAGGCGGAGCATCTGGTCCTGGTTCCTTGATAATTGTTACAGCAGGGAAACGCTCTGAATCCGGTTCGGGTCCGGCTCGTCACCTTGACTTGCAACGGCCTGCTGGCTAGGCGGCGCTGCTTTCCGGCTTCGGCCACATCCATAAAGAACTACAGCCATGAAGATCGTCAATTCGCTGAAGTCGCTCAAGGATCGTCATCGCGATAACCGCGTGATCCGCCGTCGTGGCCGCACCTATGTGATCAACAAGACGCAGCGTCGCTTCAAGGCGCGCCAGGGCTGATCCGACTCTCCTGCGCGGCTTCAGGCAGTGCGGGAGCATGAAGGTATCGGCCGGCCGTCGATCGTCGTCTTCGACGTCGGCAACGTCCTGTATGACTGGAACCCACGGTTCCTGTACCAGCGCCTGATCGAGGACGATCGGGCGCTGGACGCGTTCCTGCGTGATGTCGTCACCAAGGAATGGCATTTCCAGCATGATGAGGGCCGCGACTTTTCCGACACGTCGGCGGAGCTGGTCGCCCAACACCCCCACCATGCCGCGCTGATCGCGCAGTGGGGCCCGCGATTCGCGGAAACGATCACGGGCACGGTACCGGGCATGGCAGCGCTGGTGGACGAACTGCACGGGGCGGGTGTGCCGCTATACGCGATCACAAATTTCTCCCACGAGTTCTGGCCGCCGTTCCGCGCGCGTGAAGCCGCGATGTTCGACCGGTTCCGTGGCATCGTCGTGTCGGGCGACGAGAAGATGGTGAAGCCGCACGCCCCGATCTATCACCTCGCGCTCGACCGCTGGGGGCTGAACGCCGGCGACACCCTGTTCATCGACGACCGCGCCGACAACGTGGAGGGCGCGCGTGGCGTCGGGATGCACGCGGTCGAGTTCCGCGGGGCGGAAGCGCTCAGGGACGAGCTGGCGCGATTTGGGCTGCTGCCGGCAGCACGTTGATCGCGAAGCTCTTGCCCGGCGTCAGGTAACGGGTAACTGCCGCGCGGATGTCTGCCACGGTCAGCGCCTTTCGGCCCGGAATAGCGGTTCGCACGGCCTCCAGATCCCGAGGATCATCGATGCTGTTGGCGACCAGGCCCAGCCAGTAACCATTGTCGCTGGCGCGGGCGCGCTCGATGGTGGCGATCGCGGTGGTTCTTGCCCGTTCCAGTGCGTCCGCATCGGGGCCGTTGGCGGCCAAATCGGCAAGGATGCGCGCCAGCGCGCGATCGAAGTCGGCGATCCGGTCCACCTTCAGCTGCGCGCCCGCGACAAAGGTGCCGTAGGCCGGCAGATCGCGGATCTGCGACACGGACGCGCTGGGCGCATAGGTGCCAGCTTCAGTTTCGCGGAACTCGCTGGTCAGCCTGTCCTGTACGATGGCTGCTGCCAGCCCCAGTGCGCGGCCGACCTGGACCTCCTGGCGATAGCCGAGCACCGGAAACACGCGAGCGACCGACGCCTGATCGGGGGCGCCACGATGGTGCAGAATGGCGGCCCCGCCCGGCGGCGGCGTGGGGCGCACCGCCGTGTAGGCCGGATCGACCGGCTGGTCGGGACGGGGCGGCAGCGCGCCAAAGGTGCGCGCCACCGCCGCGATCAGCGCGTCGGCGTCGAGGTCCCCGACGGCGCTCACGCGGATCGGCCCCTGCGCCAGCTGGCCGGTCCAGAAACGGGTGACATCGGCCAGCTTCAGGCGCTCGATCTCGGCCAGCGGGGGAACACCCCGGAATCGGGTGTCGCCCCCGTACAGATAAGGCGCACCGAATGCCGACAGCACCGACCCGGGCTGGCTGTAGAGGCTGGCATAGGTTGCGGCGTTACCGTCGCGGATGCGCGCCACCGGCCCCTCGGCATAGCGCATCTGCGTCAGCGCGCCCGTCATCAGCCGTAGCGTGTCGGCCAGGTCGCCGCGGCTGGTCGCGGTTGCCAGCCCGATGCCGTCGAGGCCGGAGCCGATCGAGAAGCTGACCCGGCGGCCCGCCGCAAGCCGCGCCAGTTCCTCACGGGTGAACGGACCGAATCCGGCCGCGCCGAGCGCGCCGGAGGTCCAGAACAGGCCGGGATCGTTGGGTGCCTGGGCCAGCAATCCGCGGCCCACGCGTACCGAGACGCGCACGGTGTTGCGTTCAAAGCCCGTCTTCTTGAAGTCGAGTGTCACGCCATTGGCGAAGCGGACGCGATCGATGTCCAGATCGTCGATCCGGCTACGCGAAATCACTGTGCCGGGCACGCCCGGCGAAGGCAGCTCGCTGAGCGACATCGCGCGAACCGCGACGTCCTTTGCCGCCGCGGCCTGACGCGCGGCTGCAAGGTCGGCGGCGGCGCTTGCCGCGAGTGCGGGATCGGTGGTGGCGCGGAGCAGGCGGGGCGGGGGTGCGAGCAGTTCGACCAGCACCTTGTTCACCGCGTCCGGCGTGATCGCGCGCTCAAACGCTTTCAGGGTTTCGAGGTAGAATCGCGGGTCGGCGGTGACATCGCCCCTGTCGACATCCGCCACGAACTGGTTTGCCAGCCCGCCGGACGTGACCGAGGTGCGCAGGGTGACCCGGTCGACGGCACTGCGGCGCAGGCCTGCGCGGCCCTGCTCCACTTCCGCTTCCGTCGGTGGCGTGGCTCGCAGCGCGTTGAGTATGGCAAAGACCTGATCCAGTGCGGCTCGGTTCTGTCCCGGCCGGGGCAGGAGGCTGACGGTCAACTGGTCCCCCACATGCCGGCCGCGCGACAGGCCGGCGCTGGCATCGACCAGCGCGCCGCCGGACTCCTCCGCAGCGGCAAATCGGCGGTTCACGATCCCGAGTGCGACCGACTCGACCAACTGCCGCTGCACCTCTGCGATCGTAACCGGCGCGTCGTCATGGCGGGCGACCCAGCCAAGCGAATCGGTGTTTGCCGCCTGTGGATCGGTGACGGCGAGCACTGGTTTGGCCGGCGTGGTGGACGGGCCATAGTCGGGCTCGACCGGTGGCTTTCCGTCAGCCGTCCATCCTGAAAAGGCGCGCTGGACCTCCGTTTCGAGCAAGGCCGGGTCGGCGTCCCCGACCACGACCACAACGGCCCGTTCGGGGCGATACCAGCGCTTGTAGAAGGCGCGCAGCCGATCGGCCGTGGCATTGGCGAGCGTTTCGGGAGAGCCGATGATGTCGCGTTTGCCGGCGCGGGTGCCGGCTAGGAACAAGGCACGGCTGGCGTCCTGGAGCTCGCGGGCAAGTGGCGATCGGCGCTGGGCACCTTCTGCGGCCACTACCTGCCGCTCCGTGGCGAGCAGCTTTGCATCGATCCGCGCGCTCTGCATCATCTCGGCCATGACCCGCAGTGCCTGTGCATAGGACTCTGCGTCGGCACGGGGCAGGTCGAGCACATAGCTGGTCGAGCGAAGGCTGGTGAAGGCGTTGGTATCTGCGCCGAACCGCGCGCCCAGACGCTGCCAGATACGGATGCCCTCGCCATCCGGGACAGTCGCGGTCCCACGGAATGTCATGTGTTCGAGGAGGTGCGCCCAGCCCTGCTCGGCTTCCTCCTCCATCAGCCCGCCAGCATCGATCCGGATCCGCACGGAGATGCTGCCCGGCGGCCGGGCGTTGCGGCGCACCGCATAGCGCAACCCGTTGGGCAGGGTGCCAGTGCGCCAGGCGGGGTCGGCGGGAATGTCACTGCCCGCATGTTGCCAACTGGTCGCGGCGGGCGCGCCGGGCGCAGCCTGGATCGTCGCAACAGGCGAGGCGGCGGGCGCTACAGGCCCGCTCGCCTGCGGCCCGGAGCCGGACTGCCTTGCTGTTGCGCTTGCCCCCAGCAGCGCCAGGGCCGCCAGGAAAGCGGCCCCGGTGCGTATCACGCGTCGGTCGAGTGAGTGTAGCCGTTCAACTCGTCGCCGATGATCCGGACGACATGCAGCACGTTCGTCGAGCCTGGCGTGCGGAACGGAACACCCGCCATCAGGATGACCTGATCGCCAGCCTTCGCGATGCCATGACGCAGCGCCATGCGCTTCGACTTGGCCACCATCTCCTCGAACGACTCGACGTCGCGGGTGTGCACGGCGTGTGTTCCCCACAACAGCCCGAGACGCCGCGCAGTATCCTGACGCGGGGTCAGCACCATGATGGGCACCGGCGGCCGTTCACGCGCCACGCGCCGGGCGGTGGAGCCCGACGAGGTAAAGCAGATGATCGCCTTTGCCGACACGGTGGACGCGATCGTCTTTGCCGCTTCGGCCAGCGCGTCGGCGGTGGTCGGGTCGGGGCGGGTCACGGTGAAGTGGACCCGATCGCCGTGCATCGGGTCGCTTTCAACCGACACGCCGATCGCGTTCATCATCGACACCGACTCGGTTGGCCACTGGCCCGCCGCGCTTTCGGCCGACAACATGATCGCGTCCGCGCCGTCATAGATCGCGGTGGCGACGTCCGACACCTCGGCCCGGGTGGGCGAGGGGCTGGTGATCATCGATTCAAGCATCTGGGTCGCGACCACCACGGGCCGGCCCATGCGCCGCGACACTTCCACGATTCGCTTCTGAAGCGGCGGCACCGATTCGGGCGGCAGCTCGACGCCCAAATCACCGCGGGCGACCATGACGCCGTCGCACTGCTCGATGATTTCCTCGAGGCGCTCGATCGCGGCGGGCTTCTCAATCTTGGCGAGCAGTGCCGCCTTGCCGCCGATCAGCTTGCGCGCTTCGGCCAGGTCCTCGGGCCGTTGCACGAACGACAGGGCGATCCAGTCGACACCCTGGTCGACCGCAAAGGCGAGGTCGGAACGATCCTTTTCGGTCAGCGCCGCCATGGGCAACACCACGTCGGGAACGTTCAGCCCCTTGTTGTTCGACAACGGGCCGCCGACTTCGATGCGCGTGGTGATGTGATCCGCGTTATGTTCGATCACGCGTAACACCAGCTTGCCGTCGTCCAGCAGCAGCCGTGCACCCGGCTCGATCGCCTCAAAAATCTCGCGGTGAGGCAGTTCTACGCGGGTTTCATCACCCGGCGTCGCGTCGCGATCGAGAACAAAGGTCTTGCCGGTTTCGAGCACCACGCGGCCTTCGGCGAACCGCCCGACGCGCAGCTTTGGCCCTTGCAGGTCGGCAAGGATGGTGGATGGGCGGCCGAAACGCTTTTCCAGCGCGCGGATCGCCTGAACGACTTCTACCTTGGACGCCTGGTCGCCATGACTCATGTTGATCCGAAACGCGTCCGCACCTGCCTGAAACAGATTGGCGACCATCTCGGCCGAGTTGCTGGCGGGACCCAGCGTCGCAAGCACGCGCACTTTGCGCGCGCGGGGGGCGATGGCCTTGGTCATGAACACTCCTGGGGGTACTTCGCGCGTGAGCCTCTAGCCCTTAATGCGCGGCGATCAACCGCGGAGACAGCTAATGGACCAACTGGATGCAATTGATGACGCGGTGGCAGCGGCGGCGTTCCGGCGGCTGGTCCGGCATTTGCGCCATCGAACGGACGCGCAGAACGTCGACCTGATGGGCCTGGCGGGCTTCTGCCGCAACTGCCTGGGCGACTGGATCGCCGAGGCGGGGCAGATGGACAAGAACGCTGCGCGAGAGGTGGTCTATGGCATGCCGCAGGCCGAGTGGAAGGCGCGCCATCAGGGCGAGGCAACGCCCGAACAGCTCGCGCGCATGGCCGAGAGCATGAAGAAGAACGCGCCGGCCTGAGGGTTGAGCGGCGCGGCCTTAACCTTTAGAGCCGCGCCCCTGCCGCCGGCATGCCGGCGTGCGATTCTACTTTATCGAGCGAGGGAGGCGGCGCGCCCTGACGGCGCGTCGGCGAGGGGAAGTATTTCATGGCGTCTGATCGCGAAGAACGAAACGAAGGCATGGGCGGCGGTCACGTCGCCGCGGAAGAACTGCGCCTGCTGATCGAGCGCGCCGAGCGCCTCGAGGAAGAGAAAAAGGGCATCCAGGACGACATCAAGGACGTGATGGCCGAGGCCAAGGGCCGCGGGTACGACCCCAAGGCGATCCGCAAGATCCTGTCGATCCGCAAGAAAAAGAAGGAAGAGTACCAGGAGGAGGAATCGATCCTCCAGGTTTATATGCAGGCGCTCGGCATGATCTGAACGCGGGTTGGTCAGCCGCGCGCGATCCGTTCCACCAGGGCAGGATCGAGCGGCTGGCTGAACTCCAGCCCGATCACGCCGTCGGTGCACCAGCGCGCGGTGGCGGTAAGCGGCTCCAGCCCCGGCACTGTGACCGTCAGGGCGCAGCCGGGCAGGACCGCGATCGCGGAAGCGACGCGGCACCCGTCAACAGACAGGTCGGAAAGCATGCCCGCAAACGGGCGGGCGCCGGCCGGATCCTCCAGATGCACGGCGAGGCTGACGTGCCACAAGCGCTCGCGCTCCTCACGGCGGACCAGCGCAGGGGTGAGCAGGAGCGGTGAGCGGCGACGACCCCGGCCGATCTGCACCACGCGTTCGACCAGGGCTTGGTGGATGGGCGAATCGAACTGGAGCCCATAGGCCCTGGGCGACGTCCACCTGATCGCGGCGTTGACCGGCGCGAAACCGGCAAAGCTCAGCTGGATCAGTGCGCCGGTCGCAAACTCCGCGGTGCGTTCGATCTGGGCACCCGAATCGGAGATGTCGACCACCGTGACCATCACATCGGCGCGGCCGGGGTGCGACACCACGCCCGGAACGATGACCGGATGGCGCAGCGCGCCACGCCGGTCGGAATTTGGAGAAGCGACAGGTATGGCCATGATACAGCCACGCCTAATGCTGAATCGTTGATAAACTGTTGCGCTAGGCGGGCGCGACGTCTGCGGCGGCCGTGCACCAGCCCAGGCGCGGAATGGCAATGGACCGTTTGCCCGACAGGTCGGTGCGGGTCACGAACAGGTCGCGTTGCTCGATATAGCTCATCAGCCGACGGACGCGGCCCAACGACTGGGTGCCATAAGCGCGCGCGATCGCCTCGTCCGGCGGGCACGGTTCCCCGTCACGAGCCGCCCGCGCGACAAGAAGAAAGGCGCCGAGCATGTCATCGGGCAAGGTCGCCGCCAGCGCCATCGCCTCCTGCCAATCCTCCGCATCGGGATCGAGTACGCCCGCACGTGCGGCGAACAGGCGCCGGGTGAAGCCTGACAGGTCGAGCGCCGGGCGTGCCAGCCCCGCCATCCGACAGCGGACCTGGAAATCCTGAAACAGCACGGCCGCCGGGCGCCCCTCCGCCTCGTCGTCCGAGACGATCGCGGCGAGCGCGTCTGAATAGATCGCGGCCTCCTCCTCCGACGACTTGGCTGGCGGAGGCGGGGCGGCGGTGGTCGGCTGCGCTGGGCGCGCGATCGCCTGTTCCAGCTCGTCGGCAGGCACCCGGCGGGGGCGCGAGTCGAAGGTCATGGGCAGGGTCGGCGCGAGCTCTGGCTCAGGCTCGGCGAACAGCAGTTGCTGCAGGTCCCCCGCGGGCGCGGTGGGCAATGGCGTCAGCTTGGGGCTGGACGAACGAGCGGCCGTTTCCACGGTGCCGATGCGCACGGACAGCGGCCGGCGCGACACGGCAGGCCCGAGCGCCAGGAAGGTGCCGCGCGGCAGGTCGCGAATCGCGTCCGCCTGACGTCGCTCCATGCCGAGCAGGTCGGCGGCGCGGGCCATGTCGATGTCGAGAAAGGTACGCCCCATCAGGAAATTGGAGGCCTCGGCCGCGACGTTCTTGGCAAGCTTCGCAAGGCGCTGGGTCGCGATCACGCCGGCCAGGCCCCGCTTGCGGCCGCGGCACATCAGGTTGGTCATCGCGGACAAGGAGGCGCGCCGCACTTCCTCGGCCACTTCGCCGCCGGCGCTGGGCGCGAACAATTGCGCCTCGTCCACCACGACCAGCGCAGGGTACCAATGTTCGCGGGGTGCATCGAACATCGCCTGGAGGAAGGCGGCGGCGCAGCGCATCTGCCCTTCCGCCTCCAGCCCTTCAAGACTCAGGACGACGGAGGCGCGGTGTTCGCGCAAACGGGCGGCAACGCGGGCGATCTCGCGTTCGCTGTAGTCGGCTGCCTCAACGGCGACATGGCCGTAATGCGACAAGGTGACGAAGTCGCCCTCCGGGTCGATCACCACCTGCTGCACCTGTCCGGCAGAGCGTTCCAGCAGCCGACGCAACAGGTGCGACTTGCCCGACCCCGAATTGCCCTGAACGAGCAACCGGGTGGCGAGCAGTTCTTCGAGGTCGATGAGAACGGGGGCGCCGCGCTCGTCGGAGCCCATGTCTACGCGAACGGTCATGATTGCAGGCACCCTTGCCCGATGGGGCGGGGGGCGGGCAAGCGCTTGTGATCGCTTGCTGGCCCCGTTCCGGTTGCCCCCGCCCCGTTCGCTGGGATAGAGCCCGCGCTTTCCCGCAACTCGCGCAGGCAAAGATCACCGTGGCAGGCCATTCCAAGTTCAAGAACATCATGCACCGCAAGGGCGCGCAGGATAAAAAGCGCTCGGGCATGTTTTCCAAGCTCTCCCGCGAAATCACGGTGGCGGCCAAGATGGGCATGCCGGATCCCGACATGAACCCGCGCCTGCGCGCCGCGATCAACGCCGCCAAGGCGCAGTCCATGCCCAAGGACAATATCCAGCGTGCGGTCGACAAGGCGAGCAAGGGCGACACGGAAAACTATGAAGAGATCCGCTACGAGGGCTTTGGTCCCGGTGGCGTGTCCCTGATCATCGAAGCGCTGACCGACAACCGTAATCGCACCGCGACCAACGTGCGCACGATCGTGTCCAAGAACGGCGGCAACCTCGGCGCGTCCGGCGCGGTCAGCCATGGTTTCGACCGGGTCGGGCTGATCAGCTATCCCGCAACCGCCGGAGACGCCGACAAGGTGTTCGAGGCGGCGCTGGAGGCCGGCGCGGAGGACGTGACGTCCGGCGAGGACGGTCACGAGATCTGGACCCAGCAGGGCGACCTGCACGAAGTCGCCAAGGCGCTGGAGCCCGTGCTGGGCGAGGCGGAAGGCGCTAAGCTCGCCTGGCGTCCGCAAACGATGGTGAGCGTCGGCGAGGGCGAGGCGGCAACGCTGCTGAAGCTGATCGACGCGCTGGACGACGATGACGACGTTCAGCAGGTCTGGGGCAATTACGAAGTCTCGGACGAGATCATGGAGAAGCTCGGCTGATTATCCTGGGCCTCGATCCGGGCCTGGGCACCACGGGCTGGGGGGTGATCGCCGCAGAAGGCAACCGGCTGCGCCATGTCGCAAACGGACAGGTGAAGACCGACCCCTCCATGCCGCTGCCGCGCCGCTTGTCGAACCTGTTCGAGGCACTGGGCGAGGTGATTCGCACCGAGCGGCCAGACACGGCCGCGGCTGAAGAGGTGCTGGGCAACACCAACCCGCAATCGACGCTGAAGCTGGGCCAGGCGCGCGGCGTGGTGCTGCTCGCCGCGTCCACGGCCGGGCTGACCGTGGGCGAATATCATCCAAGTGTCGTCAAAAAGGCGGTGGTCGGCACCGGCGGCGCGGAAAAGCGACAGATCCAGGCGATGGTCGGGCACCTTCTGCCCGGCGTGAAGCTGGCGGGGCCGGACGCGGCGGACGCGCTGGCGGTGGCGATCACCCATGCGCACCACCTCGCGAGCGCCCATGCCCGGGCCCGGCGCGTGGCAGGAGTGGGCGCATGATCGCGCATCTGAAGGGCCGGCTAGACTCGACCGGCATCGATCACGCGGTGATCGACGTCGGCGGGGTCGGCTACCTAGTGGGTGCGTCCGCGCGCACGCTGGCCTCGCTGCCACGCGCGGGCGAGGCGGCGACGCTGTTTACCGAAACGCTGGTGGGCGAGGATTTCATCCGCCTCGTCGGCTTTGCGCGGCCTGAAGAGCGCGACTGGTTTCGGCTGTTGACGGGCGTGCAGGGCGTCGGCGCGCGCGTGGCCCTCGCCATCCTGTCGGTGCTGGAGCCTGCCGAGCTGTCGCGCGCGGTCGCGGCGCAGGACAAGGCGAATGTCGCCCGCGCCAATGGCGTTGGCCCCAAGCTTGCCGAGCGGATCGTGCGCGAGCTGAAGGACAAGGTCGGCGCGATCCCCGCGCTGGGTCCGGCGGCGGCGGCTCAGGCGCTGCCGGTCGGCGCGGCCGCGGATGCGGTGTCGGCGCTGCTCAACCTCGGATTCCGGCCGGCGGAAGCGGCAAGCGCAGTAGGCGCGGCGGAAGAAGATCTCGGCCCTGGCGCCACGCTCGACGCGCTGGTCCGGTTGGCGCTGCGCAAGGCGGCGAAATGAGGCCGTGCCAACTCCCGCGTGGGGACTTCGACAGGGCGACGCAATGAAGGTGCAGGGTAGCTATGCCGATCAGGGTTACGCGCTGATCGAAGGCCTGTTGTCGCGGGAGGTCGCCAACGCCTTCCTGCAGCAGATCGACGCCGACATGAAGGCGGCGGGCACGCCGCTCGGTAGCCAGACCGCGGCTTCGGCCGTGCTGAAGCGGGAGGCCATCGAGTTCTACGGCTATCATTATCGGCCGATGCTGATGCTGTTGTGGGGGCTGACGCCAGTGATGGAGCAACTGACGGGTCGGCCGTTGCTGCCGACCTACAATTACTTCCGCATCTATCGCGAAGGGGATGTTTGTCGCGTCCACAGTGATCGCCACGCGTGCGAGCACAGCCTGTCCCTGACGCTGGACTATAGCGACGGCGTGCCGTGGGACCTGGAGATCGGGCGCGAGCACCGGGCGGAGCCGCTGGCGCAGATGACCGACCAGTTTGACGAGCCGTTCGACGCGGTCGCGATGCAGCCGGGCGATGCGGTCGTGTATCGCGGCGTGAACCACCGGCACGGCCGGACCACGCCCAACCCGAATGGCTGGTCGGCGCACCTGTTCCTGCACTGGGTCGACCGCGAAGGTCCGTATGCCGCCAGTGCCTTTGAAGGGAATGCAGCGGCGACCCGGCCGATCAATGTGACCTTCGGCTAGCAGTATCGCCGCACTACCCCTCGACGGCACCGTCCGCCCAAGGGTACGGGGGCGGGGTGACTGACGATCGCCTCCTGACCCCGTCCCGCCGGCCCGAGGACGTCGACGCGGCGCTTCGCCCCAAGAGCCTGGACGATTTCGTCGGGCAAAAGGCCGCCCGCGAGAATCTGCGCGTGTTCATCGAGGCGGCGAAAGGGCGCGGGGACGCGCTGGACCATGTGCTGTTCTTTGGCCCGCCGGGGCTCGGCAAGACGACTCTCGCCCAGATCATCGCACGAGAGATGGGGGTAGGCTTTCGCGCGACATCGGGGCCGGTGATCGCCAAGTCCGGCGACCTGGCCGCGCTGCTGACCAACCTGGAGGACGGCGACGTCCTGTTCATCGACGAGATCCACAGGCTTCAGCCCGCGGTCGAGGAGGTGCTCTACCCCGCGATGGAGGATCGCGCGCTCGACCTGATGATCGGGGAAGGGCCGTCAGCGCGGTCGGTGCGTATTGATCTGCCCCGCTTCACCCTGGTCGGCGCGACGACACGGCAAGGGCTGCTCACCACCCCGTTGCGCGATCGTTTTGGCATCCCCGTCCGGTTGCAATTCTACTCGGTCGACGAACTGGAGCGCGTGGTGACCCGCGCGGCCGGGCTGCTCGGGCTTGGCATCGCTCCTGACGGCGCAAAGGAGATCGCGCGCCGATCGCGTGGCACGCCGCGTATCGCCGGCCGGCTGCTGCGCCGCGTGCGGGATTTTGCCGACGTTGCCGGGTCCGAAGTGGTCGACCGGCCAGTGGCGGACCGCGCGCTCAACCGGCTGGAGGTCGACAGCATGGGCCTCGACGCGATGGACCGGCGCTACCTTCACATGATCGCCGATGTGTATCGGGGCGGCCCGGTGGGCGTTGAAACGCTGGCGGCGGGGCTGAGCGAGCCGCGCGACACCATCGAGGAAGTGATCGAGCCCTATCTGATCCAACTGGGCCTGGTCGCCCGCACGGCGCGTGGGCGCATGTTGAACGCGGGCGGGTGGAAGCACCTGGGCCTGAGCCCGCCGACAGGCTCGCAGGACGGCTTGTTCGACGGCTGAGAAGGCCGGTCAGGCTTCCTCGATCCGGCGTTCCTCGTCGGGCAATAGGGTCAGCGCCCGCCAGTCGAGCTCTTCCTGAAGCTGGAAAAACGTTTCGGAGCCGATCTGCCCGTCCTCGCGCAGGTCGTCGAGCGCCTCTCGCTGCGCGGCCACCACGGCCAGTCCCGCCTGGCGCTGCCGATCGAGCCACGCCGCACGCTCTGGATCGTCGTGAGCCGCGCGCTTTGCCTGGTAGGTCGCGCGTAGCCCATCGCCGTCGGGCAGGTCGTCCAGCTTGGAAAGCGCCGCATCGGTCAGCCGCCGTCGCGCCTCGGCGAGTTCGGCCTGCGGATCCTCCATCCGGTCGAGCTTGAAAAGTCTGACCAGCGGCGCCAGCGTCATGCCCTGAAATACGAGCGTGGCCAGCACCACGCCGAAGGCGGTCAACACCACCAGGTCGCGCTGCGGGAAGTTCGCCGGCAGGGCAAAGGCGGTGGCCAGCGACAGCAGCCCCCGCATCCCTGCCCAACTGACAACGACGCCCTGCCCGATGGTCGGCGCATCCAGCGAGCCACGTACCCGCCGCCAGTGCCGCGAAGCGTAGTTCCAGGCCATCACCACCGCGAACCGGGACGCTACCACGCCCGCAATGACGAGGCCGACCAGCTCGAGATCGTCCCAGGCCCGCCCGTCCAGCCGCCCCAGGATCGCGCGCGCCTGCATGCCCATCAGCATGAAGGCGAGGACGTTGAGGAGGAACACCACCGTTGCCCAGACGGCAAAGCTGTGGACGCGCATGCGGGGTGACTCGACGCCATCCTGCCCACGCGCGATCACCACGGCACTCGCCACCACGGCGAGCACGGCGGACAACTCGAGATGCTCGGCGATCAGCCAGATGCCGAACGCGGCGACGAACTGGAACAGGTTGCCGCCCAGCGTCCCCGCGACGTACCGGCTGACCCGCTTGACCACCCAGCCGCTCGCCACGCCGAGCAGCAGGCCGCCTGGCACTGCAAGTACCAGGCGCAAGGCGACCTGCCCGGCGGACCCGTCCGCGGTCTGGATCGCCAGCGCACCGGAAAAGAGCAGAAGCGCCGTGGCGTCGTTCAACAGGCTTTCGCCCTTCAGCACGGCGACCGTGCGGCGCGGCAGCGTCACCGTGCCCGCGACGGCTGTGGCCGCGGCGGCGTCCGGCGGCGCAACGATCGCGCCGAGTACGATCGCGGCGGCGATCGGCAGCCCTGCAAAGGCCCAGCCGATGGTCGCGACCACCGCCGTGGTGACCAGCACCGCGCCCAGCACCATGATCGCGAGCGGGCGCCACAGTCGACTGGCGGCGCCGAGCGGAAAATCATACGCCGCATCGAGCAACACCGGCGCGATGAACAGGGCCAGCACCGTTTCGGGCTCGATCCGAAGCGTTGGCGCACCGGGGACGAAGGCGAACGCCACGCCCGCCAGCGCCAGCATCGCAGGATAGGGCAGACCCACGCGCCGCGCGACCTGCAGAAGCACGATGGCTGCGAGCAGCAGCAGCAGCAGGCTTTCGAACATCGTCATCAGGTTGCCGCTGTACCAGCGGGGAGCCGGCCACGTCACGGGCTTTGCGTTCCAGCAGATTTGCTGCGTGACGCCGCCGCTTGCGACCTGCTAGCCATCGTTCATGCCAGCCTCGGCCGCCGCCTCCGCCCGCGAAATCCTGACCCGCCTTCACGATGTGATGGCCAGCCGAACGCCTGCCCAGGCCAAGCTGAACAGCGTAACCCAGATCATCGGCGAAGCGATCACCAGCGAGGTGTGCTCGATCTACCTCCTGCGCGAAGGCGTGCTGGAGTTGTTCGCGACCCGCGGGCTGGACCAGGCGGCGGTGCACGTGACCAAGCTGGCCTTGGGAGAGGGGTTGGTCGGGACCATCGCCCAGAACACCGAAGTGCTGAACCTGGACGAGGCGGCGAGCCATCCCGACTTCGCCTACAAGCCCGAAACCGGCGAAGAACGTTTCCACAGCTTTGCTGGCGTGCCGATCATCCGGCGCGAACGGGCGGTGGGCGTGCTGGCGGTCCAGCATTCCGAGCCGCGCCGTTATGCCGATGTCGAAATAGAAGCGCTGCAGACCGTTGCGATGGTCCTGTCGGAGCTGATCGCGAACGCCGGCCTGATCGACGAGGGCGGCCCCGGCACCACGCGCCCGGCGGCGTCCACCGCTGCCGTCAGGATCGCGGGGCAGAAGCTGGTCGACGGGATGGCAGCTGGCTTTGCCGTATTCCACCAGCCACGCGTCACCATCGAGCATACGGTCGCCGAGGACACGGACGCCGAACGTCACCGGGTCTACGCTGCCTTCGACAAGATGCGCGAACAGATCGACCGCATGGCGCGCGAAGCAGAGTTTGGCGTCGCAGGCGAGCATGTCGAGGTCATCGAGACCTATAAGATGTTCGCCTATGACGAGGGGTGGGCCAGGCGCATCAACGAGGCGATCGATTCAGGACTGACCGCGGAGGCTGCGATCGAGCGTGTGCAGCAGCGCACCCGCCAGCGGATGCGCCAGATCTCCGACCCCCTGCTGGCCGACCGCATGCACGACCTGGAGGACCTGTCCAACCGGCTGCTGCGCATCGTGTCGGGGCAGATGGGAACCGCGGCGCAATTGGGGCTTCGCCAGGACACGATCCTGATCGCGCGCAACCTGGGTCCGGCCGAGTTGCTGGAATATGACCGGCGGCGGCTGAAGGGGGTGATCCTGGAGGAAGGGTCGCTGACCGCGCACGTCACCATTGTTGCGCGCGCCATGGGTGTGCCGGTGCTGGGCCGGGTGCGCGACGTGAAGCGGCTGATCGTCGAAGGCGACCTGCTGCTGCTCGATGTCGGAGAGGGCAACGTGTTCGTGCGGCCGTCAACGGGCATGGAGGAAGCGTTCGAGGCGCGGCTGGCGCTTCGGCAAAAGCGGCGAGCGGCGTTCGCCGCCCTGCGCGACCTGCCGCCCGAAACCCGCGACGGCCATCGGCTGACGCTGATGGTCAATGCGGGCTTGCGGGACGATGTCGCCGCGCTCGACCTGACGGGGGCGGACGGGATCGGCCTGTTTCGCACCGAGTTCCAGTTCCTGGTGTCGGCGACGTTGCCGCAGCGAGAGCGCCAGCAGCGCCTGTACCGCGAGGTGCTGGAAGCAGCGGGTGAGCGGCCGGTGATCTTTCGCACGGTGGACATCGGCGGCGACAAGGCACTGCCCTATCTTCAGCATGACGGCGCCGATGAAGAAAACCCGGCCATGGGCTGGCGCGCGCTGCGCCTGTCCCTGGAGCGAGACGGATTGATGAAGGCCCAGGCGCGCGCGCTGATCGAGGCCGCCGCGGGCCGCACGCTCAACGTCATGTTCCCGATGGTCAGCGAACCCTGGGAGTTCGACGAGGCCCGCGCGCTGTTCGATGCGCAACGCACGTTTCTGGCGGGGCGGGGCAAGCGACTGCCGATCGAGATCCGTTATGGCGCGATGCTGGAAGTGCCCGCCCTGGCCGAGCAGCTGGACCTCCTGCTGCCAAAGCTCGACTTCCTGTCGATCGGGACCAACGACCTCACCCAATTCCTGTTCGCCGCCGACCGCGCGAATCCCAAGCTCGCCGAGCGTTACGACTGGCTCAGCCCATCCATCCTGCGCTTTATCCGCCGCATCGTCGGACCCGCGCGAGAGGCAGGGGTGAACCTGGCCGTGTGTGGTGAGATGGGCGGGCGGCCGTTGGAGGCCATGGCGCTGATGGGCCTGGGCATCGACCGGCTGTCGATCACCCCCGCCGCAGTGGGACCGGTCAAGGCCATGGTACGCAGCCTGAACTATGGCGCTCTCAAGGACTTTATGGACGAGCTGCTGGTGCGACCGCCGCGGGATCTGCGCGCGCCTCTGACTGCCTGGGCCGAGCAACAGGGCGTCGAACTGGCCTGAGACGGCGACGAGCCGCACCGGTGAGCGCGTTGACAGGCCTCGGCGCGGCGGACCATGGTGAACGCTACAAGGAGTTGTTTACTCGATGACCGACGCCGCCGGCCCCAGCCCAGTGCCGACGCCCGCTACCGGAGGGCAAATGTTGCGCGCCGCGCGCGAGGCGCGAGGATTGACGCTGGACGAGGTGGGCGCCCGTACCCGCGTGCCGCTGCGCCACCTGCAGGCGATCGAAGCGTCCGATTACGCCCAGCTTCCATCTCCCACCTATGCGGTCGGGTTTGCCAAGGCGTTCGCGCGGGCAGTTGGCGCGGACGAGGTCGCCGTTGGCAGCCGCATCCGAACGGAAGTCGCCTCGCTTGGCCGGCGTCAGACCGATTACACGCCCTATGAAGTCGCGGACCCGGCGCGGGTGCCGAGCCGCGGTGTGGCGATCCTGGGCATCGGCGCGGCGCTTGCTGTTCTGGTTTTCGCCTTGTTGTGGTTCGGGAGCGGCTGGACCCGCAGTGGCGAGCCTGGCCGCGCCGATACGCCAGCACCGGCTGGCCCAGTCGCATCGGCACCGGTGCCAGCGGCCAGTCCCGCCGTTCCGACCGGTGGACAAGTGACGCTGGCCGCCACCGACGAGGTCTGGTTGCGGGTCTATGACGCCGAGAACAAGACGCTGTACCAGGGCACCATGAAGCAGGGTGACCGCTTTGACGTTCCCGCGGGTGCGCGTGAGCCCAAGATCAATGTTGGCCGCCCCGACAAGCTTCAGGTGACGCTCAACGGATCGGCAGTGCCGCCACTCGGCTCGGGTGCGCGGCCGATCAAGGACGTCCGTGTCGATGCCGCCTCGATCGCGGCGCGCCTGTCAGGTGCGGCGGCGTCTGGGGCGACCACGACGCTATCGGCCGGCAGCGGCGCTGCCGTTGCTGGTTCGTCGCCCGCTGCAAACGACTGATCGTGAAGGCTGGCGGGGGCGCAACGCTGCGCTATACGGGCCGAATTAAACCCGTCACCGGGGGGTGATCCTGATGCGTACGCCGTTGCTGCTGGCCGTTGCCGGCCTTCTTCTTCCCGTTGCCGCCCTTGCTCAGGACCGTGCCGCCAACCTGGACGGCCGCGTCAGCAAGCTGGAGGGCGAAATGCGCGCGGTGCAGCGCAAAGTATTTCCGGGCGGTGCCGGTTCGCTGGTCCTGCCCGATGTCGCCCCGGCAACACCGGCCAATGAGCCCGCGCCCGGTAGCCCCGCCACCAGCGCCGTGGCCGACCTGACTGAGCGGGTCGGATCGCTTGAGCGCCAGGTTGCGACCATGACCGGTCAGGTGGAGCAGAACAGCTTTCGCCTGCGCCAGCTGCAGGAACAGTTCGACGCGTACAAGCGGCGCACCGACGAGCGGCTTTCGGGGGTGAATGCCGCCGGGACCGCGGCACCGGGAGGCGATGCGGCATTTGTCCCGGACGACGAGGCGGCACCGGCGTCCACCCGCCCGGCGCGTGGCACCACCCGCCCGACATCGACGCCTGAGCCGGCCGTGCCCGCGGCCTCCACGGCATCCGCGAGCGGAACCAAGACCGCGGGCGCTGCCGTTGAAAAGCCGTCCACGGGCAATGCGGCCGAGGACGAGTATATGTATGGCTATCGCCTGTGGGCGGCGAAGCGCTACCCCGAAGCGGAAGCGCAGCTGAAGAAGGTCGTCGCCGATTATCCCAAGCACAAGCGCGCCAGCTATGCGCAAAACCTGCTTGGCCGCGCCTATCTGGACGAGGGCAAGCCGAGCCTCGCGTCCATGGCCTTCTATGACAACTACAAGAAGATGCCCGACGGGGAGCGTGCGCCGGACAGCCTTTATTACCTGGCGCAGTCGTTGACCAAGCTCAACAAGCCTGCCGATGCCTGCAAGGTGTATGGCGAGCTGACCGATGTGTACGGGACAAAGATCTCGTCGGGGATGAAGGCCGACATTGCGCGGGGTCGTGTCGCATCCAAGTGCCAGTGAGCTGACCGGCCGACTGCCCGGGGCGGTCCTTGAGCGGTTCCAGCGGGGTCTGAACCGCGTCTGGGCGGGTGCGGCCGAAAGCGGAGTTGAGAGCGCCAGGTTCGTGATCGCCGTTTCCGGCGGGCCTGACAGCATGGCGTTGCTGGCACTGGCCGCCGTATCGTGCTCCGGCCGGATCGTAGCGGTCACGGTCGACCACGAGCTTCGACCAGAATCACGGGCGGAGGCGGCAATGGTTGCGGACGCCTGCGCCGCGTTGAGCGTCCCTCATGCAACCCTGACGCCCGGCCGCCCCATTGCCGGCAGCAGCCTGCAGGCGCGGGCACGGGAGGCGCGCTATGCCGCGATCGAGGCCTGGGCGGCAAAGCAGGGCCTGGCGCTTGTGCTGACCGCGCATCATGCGGACGATCAGGCGGAGACGCTGCTGATGCGCCTGAACCGGGCGTCGGGGCTCGCAGGGCTGGCAGGGATCAGGGCGTCTCAGCCCATGGGCGACATGGTCCTTCTCCGCCCGGTGCTCGACTGGCGGCGGAGCGAACTGCGCGCCGTGGTCGAGGCGGCCGGGCTGCCCTGGGTCGAGGACCCGTCGAACATGGACTCACGGCACGACCGCTCGCGCATTCGTGCGTTGCTGGGGGGCGCGCCCGAGCTCGATCCAGTGCGCCTCGCCGCATCGGCCAAGTATCTTGGCGATGCCGAAACGGTGATCGAGCGCCTCGTCCAGCGGCTATGGGATGAGCATTGGCGCGGTCCCGGGCAGCCGTTCGACGTTCAGCGCGAGCTGCGGGAGGTGCGCCGTCGCCTGATCCGTCGCGCGATACTGGCTACGCGGGAAACGCTGGCAGTCACGGAGCCGCCCTTCGGCGCGGGCGCGAACGTGGAACCGCTGCTTGACGCGCTGGAAGCTGGGAGCGCCGCCGTGCAAGGGGGCGTGAAGGTCGACGCCGTGGGCGGTGGATGGGTGTTCACCGCCGCCCCGCCACGGCGGCCACTCTGATGGTTGCGGGCGAGAAGCGCGACCGGCATGACGGTAGCCCTATATGCTGACCCTGGCCGCCGCCCTGCTATTCGCCGACCCTGGCGCGAACGTGTTTCCCGAACGGGTGCCCGGGCTGATGGAAGCGTGCCTGGCAGATGCAGTTGCGGACGCGGAAGTGACCGACACGGACGACAGCCACAAATATATCTGCAGTGGCGACTCAGCCGCGCAGCTCTGGGCGTTCCTGGAACGCGCGAACATCAGGTCCTTTGAGCAGGACACACCCGAGGGTCGCTGGCTAAGTCGCGAGTTCCCGCTTGGCGGTTGCTTCAAGCGGGTGCGAATGCCCGATGGCACACCCGCGAGCGCCGGTCTCTCCTGCACGATCTGGGTGCCGCGACCCGTGGCCAGCACGGCTGCTGTAAAGCGCTGACGCGCACTCGCAGTGAAAGGCGCACCGGCTGCCGAATCCGCGCGCTCGTTCCATTGCCATTAACCCAGCGTCGCTTATCTTGGGTTCCATGAGCGACGACAACAAGCAGCCCGGATCAGACGGCAACGGCCCGACCGGCGGCGGCAATCCCTGGATGAAGAGCCTGTTGAT
Source organism: Sphingomonas aerophila (assembly GCF_014199305.1). GTDB lineage: Bacteria > Pseudomonadota > Alphaproteobacteria > Sphingomonadales > Sphingomonadaceae > Sphingomonas > Sphingomonas aerophila. The sequence goes on along the minus strand of NZ_JACIJK010000001.1, from coordinate 105,371 downwards.
CTGGGTCGGCGTGCTGGTCACGCTGGCGCTGTTCGTGACCATGATCGATGGACGTACCAGTGCGGCCGGCGGCACGACGATCCCGTATTCCTCTTTCCTCGACAAGGTCGATGAGGGAACGGTCAAGGACGTCAACATCTCCCGCGACCTGATCTCGGGCACGATGACCAACGGCGACAAGTTCCGCTCCTATCCGATCCAGGACGCGACGCTGGTCCCCAAGCTTCGCTCCAAGGGCATCACCATCGCAGCCAAGCCCGAAGAGGGCCCGTCGATGTGGATGGTCCTCCTCTACAATTCGCTGCCATTCCTGCTGATGCTCGGCCTCGCGTTCTTCGTGATCCGCCAGATGCAGAAGTCGAGCGGCTCGGGCGCGATGGGCTTTGGCAAGAGCCGCGCGAAGATGCTGACGCAGAAGGAAGGCAAGGTCACCTTTGACGACGTCGCCGGCATCGACGAGGCTCGCGAGGAGCTGACCGAGATCGTCGAGTTCTTGAAGGACCCCACCAAGTTCGCGCGCCTCGGCGGCAAGATCCCCAAGGGGGCGCTGCTGGTCGGTTCGCCCGGCACCGGCAAGACGCTGCTTGCCCGCGCCATCGCGGGTGAGGCGGGCGTGCCGTTCTTCACCATCTCGGGCTCGGACTTTGTCGAAATGTTCGTCGGCGTCGGCGCGAGCCGCGTGCGTGACATGTTTGAACAGGCCAAGAAGTCGGCGCCCTGCATCGTCTTCATCGACGAAATCGATGCGGTCGGTCGCCATCGTGGCGCAGGGCTGGGCAACGGTAATGACGAGCGCGAGCAGACGCTGAACCAGTTGCTGGTCGAGATGGACGGCTTCGAGGCGAACGAGGGCATCATCATCGTGGCGGCCACCAACCGCCCCGACGTGCTCGATCCCGCGCTGCTGCGTCCGGGCCGCTTCGACCGGCAGGTCGTGGTGCCGCGCCCGGATATCGAGGGCCGCATCAAGATCCTTGAAGTGCACATGAAGAAGGTGCCGCTGGCCCCCGACGTCGATGCCCGAGTGATCGCGCGCGGCACGCCCGGCTTCTCGGGTGCGGACCTCGCCAACCTCGTCAACGAGGCGGCGCTGATGGGCGCCCGCAAGGGCAAGCGCCTGGTCGCGATGGCCGAGTTCGAGGAAGCAAAGGACAAGGTCATGATGGGGGCCGAGCGGCGGTCCATGGTCATGACCGAGGACGAGAAGCGGATGACCGCGTACCACGAGGCGGGCCACGCGATCGTCGCGCTGCACGAGCCGGCGTCGGATCCGATCCACAAGGCGACCATCATCCCGCGCGGCCGTGCGCTGGGCATGGTGATGCGCTTGCCGGAACGGGACAGCTATTCGTACCATCGCGACAAGATGTACGCGAACCTGGCGGTGTCGATGGGCGGCCGTGTCGCAGAGGAGATCATCTTCGGCTACGACAAGGTTTCATCCGGCGCGAGCGGCGACATCCAGTACGCAACGGGTCTTGCCCGCGACATGGTCACAAAATGGGGCATGTCGGACAAGGTGGGCCCGGTCGAATACGCGCAGCCTGAGGGTGAGTCGTTCCTCGGCTATTCGTCCTCGCAGCCGGTCCGCATGTCCAACGCGACCGCGCAGCTTATCGATGACGAGATCAAGGGCATCGTCGAGGGCGGCCTGAGCCGTGCGAAGCATGTGCTGACCGAGAATGTCGACCAGCTTCACCTGCTTGCCGGCGCGCTGCTCGATTACGAGACGCTGTCGGGTGACGAGATCAAGAAGCTGATCGCGGGCGAGGACCTGGGCCGGCCCGATCCGTCGGCGCCCAAGTCGAGCGTCCCGCGTGCGGGCACGTCGATTCCCAAGACTCGGCGTCCGGCTGGCCCGTTCGGCAACCCGGCCCCGGCCGGCGCCTGAACTTCCATTGGCCAGGATGGCCCAGAGCGGGGCGGTGGCACAAGAATGCCGCCGCCCCGTTTTGTTTGGGGCGGAACCGGACGCCGGAGCGCCTGGCGCTGATCATGGATGCCGAAGACTCCATTCGGCTCAGTAGGTCGCCAGGCGATGAACAAGTTCGGCCAAAATGGCGATCCGGAATCGCGTGCCGGTCGGCGAATCGTCTCCGCGCTTTGGAGGCCTGCTTTGCTGTTGGTGGCATCGTCCCTGATCTGCCAGCCTGCCGTCAGACTTTCATGAGCTTGTCGGCGCTCTGCTGAGGTAGCGTGCGACGTTTCGTGGGGTCTCTCTTCCAAGCCAGCATTCACGCATTGGCCCGGACCCATCCCGCTAGTTCAGCCCCGCGAAAGGCGAATGACGGTATCGCCCGCCCGCTCCAAAAAGGGTTCGCCATGCGTCTTTGTCATGCCCTCGCCGCCATTGCTTTAAGCGCGGCAATTGCTGCGCCCGCCAACGCCGCTATGACCGTAGGCGCGTTCCTTGCGCGGGCGGAGCCGTTGCGCGCCAACCCGCTGATCGCGCTGATGTCGCCCGACTATCCGGTGCTGAAGGCTGAGGCGGATGCCGCCACGCGGGCGCTGCGGGCCGATGCCGCACAGCGCAAGGCGGCGGGCAAGAAGCCGATTGCCTGTATGCCGGAAGGCGAGAAGCTGGGCATTACGGACATGCTGGACGGACTGGATGAGCTGTCGCCCAAGGAAAAGCGCTTGCCGCTCAAGGATGGTTACGCGCGGGTTCTCGCCAAAACATTCCCCTGCCGCTGATATCGGCAGCAACGAATATGTTGGCGGGCAGGTAGACGACTGCTTGTGACATGACAGGCATCCGGCTCCGCACGGCATGGTTGCCCAAGCTGCCCGTCGGGGACCCCGTCGTTGCGCGGACAACCTGTCCGCCTTTGGCCGGCCGGAACACGCCAGCCAGTGGCCAGTCGCCTGAGCTACGCGGAGATCAGTACGCTCGCACCAAAGGGCAGCGCTTGGCTGTTCAGCTCGGTCAATCGGCCGTGCCCAGGTACAACAGGACCAGGGTGAACAGGGTCGTGATGATGGTGATGAAGAACAACAACCACACGGTCCGCCACAGGGCGCCGACGCGAGACAGGCTGTAAGCGCCTCTCAGCTGCTTGTAGATGTGAAAGGGCGGAATGAGCAGCGAGGCAAAGACCAGCACATTGGTCGGCGTGCCGATCGCACCCAGCACGGCAAGGGTGATCGCCAGCAACGACATGAAGCTGAGCGAATAGGTGGCGAACACGGCATGGTCGTACATGCCAACGCCCCGGCGGAGTGGAAACAGCAGCCACAGGAACGGCAAGGACAATGGGATCAGGAGCCAGCTGAACTTATAGGCTGACGACTTGATCTTGTAGAGTACCAGCTGCGGATTCTCCTTCGCGTGCTGCAGCTTGGCGTTGAGCCAGCCGCTTTTCGAATGCGCGCCTTTTTCCTCCTCTGCGGGGGCCGGCAGCATCTGCTCGGTCCGGCTGAGGGTTGTTTGCGTCTGCACCGCCTCGGTGCGCTTTTCGGTCAGTTGTGCAATCCTGGCGGGGTCGGGCGTTTTTTCCGCTCGGGCTTCGGCAAGGTCGCTGTCGAGATCCTTCACCTGCTCGGCCGCGCGGTCGCGTTGCTTTGCCACTGCCTTACGCGCGTCCTCGACCCTTGCATCGTTGATCCAGCTCGTATCGCCCATGTGCCAGCCGGGCAGCTGGGCCACGACAGCAAAGAGGAGGAACACGGAAAACAGGAACACGGCCATCGGAGAGACGAAGCGCGCCCGCTCGCCGGCCACATAGCGGCGTGTGAGCTCGCCCGGGCGCAGCGCCAGCATTGGGAGGGTGCGCCACATCTTGCCTTCGAAATGGAAGACGCCGTGCGCGATCTCATGCCCGATCGCGCCCACCGTGCGGTGAACATGCGCGTGCTGCCCGCAGCTGTGGCAATGGGATCCGATCAGCTCCGTTCCGCAATTAAGGCATTTGCCGCCGCCATGCGCGTCTTGGCCACCCCCTTCGCCCGCGTGCGGCTCTACCGCGCGCGCCACCATTGCCCCGTCGACGAACCCGCCGATTGCTTCCAATTCCCCCGCCATGGAGGCAGCCTATCATTGCAGGATCAACGGGGCGAGAGGGATGCAGCGCGCCCTCTCACATGCTAGCGTCCGCCCCCATGACCGATCCCGCCGCCCTGATCGCCGACATGACCGTACGCGCGCGCCACGCTGCTCAGCAGCTGGCAGCGACCCCGACCCGGGTGAAGGCGCAGGCGGTGAGCAACGCGGCTGAGGCGATCCGGGCAGCCACAGGAGCAATCCTGGCCGCGAACGAGCGCGACGTCGCGCAAGCGCAAGAAGCGGGCTTGTCCGGGGCGATGATCGACCGGCTGCAGCTCAATCCTGCGCGCATCGACGCCATGGCGAGCGGCGTCGAAGCGGTGGCGGCACTGGCTGATCCGGTGGGCGCGACCATGGATGAGCGGACCCGGCCCAACGGCCTCGTGTTGACGCGTGTGCGGGTCCCGATCGGCGTCATCGGCATCGTGTACGAGAGCCGGCCAAACGTCACCGCCGATGCCGCCGCCTTGTGCGTGATGGCAGGTAACGCGGTGATCCTGCGCGGAGGCAGCGAGGCGAGCGAGAGCAACCGCGCCATCCACGCGGCGCTGGTCGCGGGACTAGCGGCAGGTGGCCTGCCCGCCGATGTCGTCCAGCTTGTGCCGACGGCAGACCGGGCGGTGGTGGGCGCGATGCTGAAGGCGGAGGGTGGCATCGACCTGCTGGTCCCGCGCGGTGGCAAGGGGCTGGTCGCGCGCGTACAGGCCGAGGCTCGGGTGCCCGTGCTCGCGCACCTCGATGGCATCAACCACATCTATGTCGATCGGTCGGCCGACCCGGAGATGGCGCGCGAGATCGTGGTCAACGCCAAGATGCGGCGCACGGGAGTTTGCGGCGCAATGGAAACGCTGTTGATTGATCGCGCCTATCCGGACGCACCGGCGCTGGTAACCGCGTTGCGCGACGCCGGGTGCGAAGTGCGGGGGGACCCTGGATTGAGCGCTGCGATCCCCGGCCTGCCAGTCGCGTCCGACGAGGATTGGGATACCGAGTATCTCGACGCGATCGCCTCGGCGGCGTTGGTGGATGGGGTAGAGGAGGCGATTGCCCATATCGCGCGACACGGGTCGCACCACACCGATGCCATCGTCGCGGCAGATTCCGCCGTGGCCGAGCGCTTTATCTCATCGGTCGATTCCGCGATCGTGCTGTGGAATGCTTCCACTCAGTTTGCCGATGGCGGCGAGTTCGGCCTGGGCGCGGAGATCGGCATCGCGACCGGACGGCTCCATGCGCGCGGTCCCGTCGCACTGGAAGGGCTGACGACGTACAAGTGGGTGGGCCGCGGCACGGGCCAGGTCAGGGCGTGACGGGCCGGCGCACCGGGCTTCTCGGTGGATCGTTTAACCCGGCGCATCGCGGACATCGCTTCGTTACCCTCGCCGCGATGCGTGCGCTGGGGCTGGACGAGACATGGTGGATGGTGTCGCCGGGCAATCCGCTGAAGGCCGGGGCGTCCGACATGGCGCCGCTGGCCGCCCGGCTCGCCTCGGCGCGCGCGATGGCCCGCAACGCGCCGATCCGGGCAAGCGCGATCGAGGCAAAGCTGGGCACGCGTTACACGGTGGATACGCTGCGGATGCTGCGCCGGCGCTATCCGAACAGGCGCTTTGTCTGGATCATGGGGGCGGATAATCTCGCCCAGTTCCACCGCTGGCGCGACTGGCGGGGGATTGCGCGGCAGATGCCGATTGCGGTGGTGGCCCGCCCTCCCTATAATAGAGGTGCCCTCGCGGCCCCCGCGATGGGATGGCTGCGGCGCTACCAACGGCCCGCTGCCAGTGCCCGATGTTGGACGACGTGGAGTTTGCCGGCCCTGGTGCTGTTGCGCTTCCGCCCCGATCCCACTTCCGCGACGCAGGTTCGCGCGGCCGACCCCGACTGGTTCCGGCATGTTGCGCCGGCCACCTTGCCTTCCAGGAGCTGACTTGGCGACCCAACCTCAATCCAATCGTGCCCCCGACCCGCAGGAAGTGGAGGCACTGCACAAGCTGGTGATGGCGTCGCTCGACGACGATCAGGCGGTGGACGCGGTGACGATCCCGCTCGCCGGCAAGTCGACCATCGCGGATCACATGGTGATCGCGTCCGGCCGCTCGACCCGGCAGGTCGCCTCCATGGCGACGAAGCTTGCCGAGCGGATCAAGGGCGAGTTCGGCCGCTCGGTCCGAATCGAAGGACTGCCGACCGCCGACTGGGTTCTGCTGGATGCCGGTGACGTGATCGTTCACCTGTTCCGTCCGGAAGTTCGCTCCTTCTACAATCTGGAGCGGATGTGGGCGTTCGGCGATGCGCCCGAGCCGGCCAGCGCCAGCACCACATCGTCCGCGCCCGCTGGACAGGCCTGATCCTTCTTCACATTGTTGCGCGCGGCAAGATCGGCCGCTCGCCGGAGGGCGAGCTGGTCGACCGCTACCTGAAGCGGATCGCCTGGCCGACGCGCGTTACCGAGTTGCCCGACACCGGTGGCCGGATGCCCCCTGAGGAGGCGGGTCTTCGCCGCGTGGTGCTGGACGAAACGGGTGAGGTGCTGGGCTCCGTTGCCTTTGCACGTCGCCTGGAGAGATGGCGCGACGATGGCGTGCGGGAAGCGCGCTTCCTGCTCGGCGCGGCCGATGGCTTTGACCAGGCGACGCGTGCGAGCGCTGACCTGTTGCTGTCATTCGGGCGCGCGACCTGGCCGCACATGCTGGCCCGTGCCATGCTGGCCGAACAGCTGTTCCGGGCCACCAGCATCCTTGCCAACCACCCTTACCACCGCGAAGGTTGATGGGTGGCGGGGGAATAGCGCGTGAGGGCAGGAAGCATTGCCGGGCTGATCGCGTGCGGCGGCATGATCGCGACGCTGGCCGTCGGCATGGCGGGCGCGCAAGGAGCTGATCCCGATGCCAGCCGCCGGACACTTGCGTCAGCCCGCGCGGACGCCGCGGCTGCTGCCCGTCGCGCAAGCGCGCTGGCCGCGGCTGCGGCTCGTGAAACCGGTGCCGCTGCCCGCGCCGCCGCGCAGGAACGTGCGCTGGCCGGGCGGGTGAACGCAGCCCAGGCAGACCTTGCCGCGACGCGGGCGCGTGCCGCGCTGGTGACCACCCTTGTCGCGCAACAGCGCGAGCGTTTGGCCCGCGCGCAGGAGCCAGTCGCGCGACTGCTCGCCGCCCTCCAGTCCATGGCGCGGCGGCCCGCCATCGTGGCGATCGCGCAGCCGGGATCGGTGGACGACATGGTCCACCTGCGCGCCGTGCTGGGCAGCACGCTGCCAGCGGTGCAGGCGCGCACGGCGGGCTTGCGACAAGAGATCGCGGCCACGCGCAAGCTCGCGGCCGTGGCGGCAGGCACCGCAGACGCGCTGCGCCGCGGGCGGGCTACGCTGGAAGCGGAACGGACCCGGCTGGCGCTGCTCGAAGCGCGGCATCGTGCGCAGGCGTCGGCATTGGGCCGGGGTGCGGCAAGCGAGCAGGACCGGGCGTTGGCGCTGGGCGAGCGTGCGCGTGACCTGGTCGATCGGCTGGAAGAAGATGGGGCGGCGAAGGCCACGGCGGCCGCTCTCGCCCCCTTGCCCGATCCGATACCGCGCCCGCTGGCACCTGGCGTGGTGCTAGCCATGGCGGGCGAACATGGCGCGTACCGCTTGCCGGTCGCCGGGCAGCTCGTCACTGGCCTCAGCGAAGTGTCGGGCAATGGCATCCGGTCGCGCGGGCTGACCCTTTCGGTGCGACCGGGAGCGTCCGTGGTCGCGCCGGCTGGCGGCGTGGTGCGCTTTGCCCGGCCGTTTCGCCATTATGGGACGATCATCATCATCGATCACGGATCCGCCTGGTCGACGCTGGTCACCGGCTTGTCCGCTGCTGCCGTCAATGCAGGCGAGCGGGTCGCCGCCGGAGCCGTCCTGGGTGCCGCAGCAGTCGGGGAAGACCCGCGCGTCACGGTGGAATTGCGTCGCCGCGGCCGGCCCGTCGATATCACCGCATTGTTGGGCTAATCCGGTCAGCACCGGTTCACCCGCCCCGGCTACCATCCGATGCCCGAAGCGACTACATGACGGGCACGCCCTTCGCTCCAGGATCCCAGTTGATGCCGCGTTTGTTCTTCCCCGCTACTGCCCTACTCGGCGCGCTTGCCCTGGTGCCCGTCGCGACCAGCGCGATGGCGGCGGTCGATAGTAACAGTTATCGCGAGTTCGACGAGTTCCTGGACGTCTTCAATCGCGTCAAGGCGGACTATGTCGACAAGGTCGACGACAAGACGCTGATCAAGGGTGCGATCAGCGGCATGCTCGCCAGCCTCGACCCGCATTCGAGCTATGTCGACGCGCTCGACTTCGACAATCTCAAGATCCAGACCGAGGGTAACTACGGCGGCCTGGGCCTTACCGTCTCCATGGAGGACGGGGCCATCAAGGTGATCGCACCACAGGAGGATACTCCTGCGGGCCGGGCGGGCATCAGGTCGGGCGACTATATCACCCACATCGATGGCAAGCTGATCTATGGCGAATCGCTCGACGAGGCGATCGGAGGCATGCGGGGCAAGCCCGGCAGCAAGGTCGCGCTGACGCTGGTGCGCCCGGGCCGTGACAAGCCGATCGACGTAACGCTGATCCGCGAAGTGATCGTGCAGAAGCCCGTGAAGTGGGAAGTGCGCGGCCAGGTCGGCTACATCAACATCAACACCTTTTCCGAAAACACCGGCGCTGATACGCGCGCCGCGATCATGGCGATCGACAAGTCGCTGGGCCACCGTCCGCTCGGCTATGTGGTGGACCTGCGCGACAATGGCGGCGGGCTGCTGACCCAGGCGATCGCCGTGGGCGACGCGTTCCTGGATCATGGCGAGATCGTTTCGCAGCGCGGGCGCGAGAAGACGGACATCGAGCGTTATTACGCGCGACCCGGCGATGACGCCCACGGTTTGCCGGTGATCGTGTTGACCAATGCGGGTACCGCTTCTGCCTCGGAGATCGTGGCCGGCGCGCTGCAGGACCATCACCGCGCGCTGATCATGGGCGAAAAGACGTTCGGCAAGGGATCGGTGCAGACGGTACTGCCGCTCGGCCCGAACACCGCCCTGCGGTTGACCACCGCGCGCTATTACACGCCGTCGGGGCGAAGCGTGCAGGAGGGCGGGATCGAGCCCGACATCCGTGTGCCACAGCTGACCGACCCCGATTACAAGACCCGCCCGGTCTTCCGGGAAGCGGACCTGCGCCGCCACCTGATCAACGAGGTGAAGGCGGACAACGCGATCCTTGAAGAAGATACCAAGGACGATCCGCGCTTCACGGCAACGCCCGAGCAGTTGAAGAAGCAGGGCGTTGAGGATTTCCAGCTGAACTATGCGCTGAAGACCGTGGCGCGGTTGGGTGGTCCGGTGCAGGTGGCAGCAGCGACGAAGCCCAAGGCGCTGTGATCGCGACGCTGAATCGGGCGCGATGGCTGGCGCTGCTCGTCCCGGCCGCTTTGCTGGCGGGCGGGTGGGGAGCGCAGCTGTTTGGCGGATTATACCCGTGCGAGATGTGCCATTGGCAACGCTGGCCGCATTACGCGGCGCTGGCTGTCGCGCTGCTCGCCTTTTCTGCGCCGCCCAGGCCCGCTCGTGCGTTGGTGATCCTGGCGGCGCTGTTGATTGCAGTGTCGGGTGTGATCGGCGTCCTGCACGCGGGCGTCGAGTACCACTGGTGGCACGGCTTTACCGGCTGTACCTCGACCGTGGATCTGTCGGGCCTGAACGGTGCAGCGCGGCTGGATGCGCTGATGCATGCGCCGCTGGTGCGCTGTGACGCGCCGCAATGGACGCTGGCGGGGATCTCGCTGGCGGGGTTCAACGCGATCCTGTCGCTCACCGGGGCGGCGGTGATCGGCTGGTGGCTAGCGAGGGTGAGATGAGGAAGCCGGGCGACAGGAGCGAAAGCATCGACGCGATGATCCGCGTCGACCAGGCGGGCGAATATGGCGCCACGCGCATCTACCAGGGGCAGCTTGCCATTCTGGGTGATCGCCACCCCGCCAGCCGCGCGATCCACCACATGGCGGAGCAGGAAGAGCAGCATCGCGCGTTCTTCGATCGCATGATCGTCGAACGGGGCGTACGGCCGACGCTGCTGCAGCCGTTCTGGAATGTTGCCGGCTTTGCCCTGGGCGCCGTCACCGCCGCGATCGGGCCGGAAGCGGCGATGGCCTGCACGGCGGCAGTCGAGACGGAAATCGACAAGCACTACGCCCAGCAACTGGACACGCTGGGCGATGATGATCCCGAGCTGTCGGGCGCGATCGCCAAGTTCCAGGCCGAGGAGCTGGAACATCGTGATCACGCACTGGCCGCCGGTGCGGAGAACACATTCGGCTACCCGGTGCTGAGCGCCGCGATCCGGCTGGGCTGCCGGGTCGCGATCGCCGCGGCCAAGCGGATCTAGGAAAGGACAGGCTGATGCGTAAAAACATGCTTGCGGCGCTTGGACTGGCGCTGGCCGGTCCGGCAGCGGCCCAGCAGGCGGTGCCAACCGTGGCGCTGCCCGGAGCGGCCAAGCCGAAGCCGGTAACGGGGACCAGCGAAGTGTCGCGCAACGCGCCCGTGAACGGCGTGCTGGTGCTCTATGGCAATGAACGCTGCCCAACCAATTCGGATGGCGCCGAAGTGGTGGTCTGCACCCGCCGATCGGCCAGCGAAAAGTTTCGTGTGCCCAAGGAGCTTCGCGAGTTCCAGGTGACCCCGCAAAACGAATCCTGGGCCGCCCGCGCGCCCGAGGCCTTGTCCGCCGGGGTTGGGGTGAACTCGATCGGCAGCTGCTCGGTTGTTGGGCAGGCGGGGCAGACGGGCTGCTTCCACCAGGCCGTTCGGGGCAACCGCCGAGAGAACCAGGCCCGCAAGGCCGACCAGGCCAACGCCGACCGGATCATCAACGAGCGGTGAAACCGGCTAGCTGCCACGCTGAGGTCAGCGTGCGCGGTTAGGCTTTGAGGGTTGCAGTGGAAACACGAGGCGGAGGCTTGACCCTGCTCGCGAGCGGATGACCAACGCCATCGTCGCCGGATGATCAGGCGCGCTTTTTCCGGGTCGAGCGCACCCGATGCCAAACATAAAAAGCGACCGCCGCGACCAGCAGTACGCCGATCACCGCGTCCAGCCGGTGAAACGCTGCCCTGATCCGGGGATCGCTGTGCCACTGATCGCCGAGCTTCATACCGACCCAGGCGAGGAAGAAGCAGAACGGCCATGAGCCGACGAAAGTGTAGATGTGGAACGGCACCAGCGGCATGCGCGCCACGCCGGCTGGAAACGCGATAAAGGTGCGGATCACCGGCAGCAGGCGTCCCACCAGCACGGCCCAGCGACCCCAGCGCACAAAGAAGCGGTCGGCGGCATCCAGCTCGTCCGGGCCGATCAACAGGTATTTGCCCCAGCGCTCCACCACCGGCCGGCCGCCGCGCTTGCCGACTTCATAGGCTACGATGGAGCCAAGGTTGCATCCCAGCGCGCCCGCGGTTGCGGCCATCACCAGGCTGAACTGGCCGGTGGAAACCAGATAGCCCGCAAACGGCATGATCAGCTCGGACGGCAGCGGGACGCATGCGCTCTCGATCGCCATCAGCAGGATGATGCCGAGATACCCGCCCGCTGAGATCACGTTGATCACAAAGGTCGCAAGGGCGGTCAGGATCGTTTCGAACATGACCAGCGCTTGGCCGAATCGGCCCCGATAAGCAATCCGAGCCGAATGGCCGGAACCGCGCATGGCACGCCGATGTTGAGCGCGAATGCAGAACATGTTGTTGAATGACGGACGGTCGATGCCGCAGCTTGGCATGGGCACCTACCAGATTGCCGATGCGCAGGTCGCGGCAGTCGTCCGCCAGGGTATCGATCTTGGCTACCGACTGGTTGATACCGCCGCTCTTTACCACAATGAGCGGGGCGTCGGTGAGGGGTGGAAATCATCGGATACCTTCCTGACCACGAAACTGTGGAACGACCGGCACGGTGATGCGGAGGCCGCGCTGGACGAGAGCCTGGCGTTGCTGGGCACCGATGCAGTCGACCTTTACCTGATCCACTGGCCCAGCCCGGCCGAGGACCGGTATGTGCAGGCCTGGCGCTCGCTGATCCAGTTACGCGATGCGGGCAAGGCCCGCTCAATCGGGGTGTCTAACTTCCTGCCCGAGCACCTGGACCGACTGCGCGAGGAAACGGGGGTGGTGCCGGTGGTGAACCAGATCGAGCTGCACCCTTATTTCCAGCAGCGCGAAGCGCGCGCGTATCACGAGGCGCATGGCATCGTGACGCAAAGCTGGAGCCCGATCGGTCAGGGCAAGACGTTGCTCAGCGACGAGGCGATCGGGCGCATCGCGGCAAAGCATGGGCGGAGCGCGGCGCAGGTTGTGATTGCCTGGCACCTGCACCACGGACTGTCGGTGATCCCCAAGGCTGCGGACCCCGAGCACCTCGCCGACAATCTTGCCGCGGCCGAGCTGATGCTCGACGAGGAGGATGTCGCCGCGATCGACGCGCTCGACCGGGCCGACGGGCGGATCGGGCCCGACCCGCGCAGCTTCTGACGTCGGGCGCCCAGCGCCGCCTCAGGCCACCCGGCCGGAAGCGGCATAGGCTGTCACCATGCGGTCGAGCACGTCGAGCGGCACCGCGCCGGAGTTGAGCACGACGGCGTGGAAATCCTTGATATCGAACCGCTGCCCCAACCGCGCCCGCGCGCGATCGCGTAGCTGGTTGATGACGGTGTGGCCGATCTTGTAGCTCGGCGCCTGCCCCGGCCAGACGCAGTAACGGTCGACCTCGTTGGTTGCCGCGCCCTCGCTTAGGCCTGCATTGTCGACGAGATATCGGACGCCCTGGTCGCGGGTCCAGCCACGGCTGTGCAGACCGGAATCAACCACCATGCGGCACGCGCGCCACAGTTCGGACTTGAGATAACCGACCCGGCCAAGGGGGTCGTTGCGGTACATGCCGAGCTCATCCGCAAGCTGCTCGGCATACAATGCCCAGCCCTCGCCATAGCCCGAATACCAGCTGAGCCGGCGCAGCAACGGCAGTCCCTTGATCGTGAATGCCACCGATCCTTGCAGGTGATGGCCCGGAACCCCCTCATGATAGGTGACGGAGGGCAGCTGCCATCGCGGCCAGTCGGACGAATGCTGGAGGTTGAGGTAGTAGATCGCCGGGCGCGACCCATCGAGCGTGGCCTGGTTGTAATAGCCAAGCGGCGCGCCGGCCTCGATCTCCTTTGGCACGCGCCGGATCTCCAGTGGCACGGCGGGCGGGTCGCGGAATATTTCGGTCAGGCGCGGGGTGATTGCTTTCACCTGTTCATTAAGGGACGCGATCGCGCTGGCCTTGCCCTCATCCGTGTCGGGCCACAGGCGCTTGGGATCGGTGCCGAGCGCAGTCAGGCGAGCGCCTACGCTGCCGGTCGTCAGCCCCTGCGTCTTCAGGATCGCGTCGATCTCGGCCTGGTACTGGCCCACCTGTTCCATGCCGATCCGGTGCACGTCGGCCGGGCTGAGCGAGGAAGTCGTATAGTTCTTCAGCGCGGCCGCATAATAACCCTGGCTGCCCGGCAGTAGAGTGATGCCCGCGGTCGAGGTCGCCCGCGCTCTCATGGCGCGAACCGCCGCGATCTGGCGACCGAGGGCGGGCTGGACCTGCCCGGTATAGATCGCCGCTGCCCGTGCAGACCAATCGCCCGCAATGGCCTTCGCCTTGGTGCGCTCGGCAAGCGAGGTGACCAGCCGCGCGCTGTCCGGTCCGGCCGTGCGCAGGGTAGTGAGCTGCGCCAGCGCCTTGTCGAGGATGAAGTCGGGCGGAATCACCCCGGCGGCGGCGTCAGCCTGCGCCCGCGCGGTGTCATTGTCGAGCAGGCAGGAAAAGCCGGTCAGGCGGGCGAGGTAAGCGTCGGCGTCCGCAGCGTTGTTGATCGGATGCTGTGTATCGAGAAAGGTCGGGAAGCTTTGATATGTGCCGGCGATCTGGCTCAGCACATAGGGCGTCGACGCGCCGGCCTCGCCAAAGCGAAAGGCGCGATTGGCTGCGTCCGCATTCTCCAGGCCATAAAGCACCGCGTCATAGTTCACCCGGTCAAGGCCCGTGAGCGACGCATGGGGAAAGGCGCGAAGACGGCTTAGCTGGCTGGCGGTCAGTGCCTTGTCGGCAGCGATGCCAGCGGCCGAGTTGTCGGACACCAGCCGCCGTTGCCCCGCTCGCGCGCCCACATCGAGGCCAAGGCTGGTCGCGCTATCTGGCGATCGGTCCAGGCTTTCCTGCACAAACGTGTCGAATAATGTCGAAAGCGGCCCGCTGCTCGACGTCTCCGCCGCATGAGCAACCGAGCCGAGCAGCGCCAGCGACGTCATGGCCACGCCCGAGCCGAGAAGCGTGCGACGATCGATCATGCCTGTGTGTTCCCCCGAAAATTCCGGACCGATGCAATCACGTTCGGAAGGAACAGGCAAGTGATCCGCCACGGCGGATCGCGTCAGGCGAGAAGGGCGTGCGCGACCTTTAGGTCATCGACGAAGCGGGCGAATTCGACCTGCTTCGCCTCCTCGTCGGGCAGGCGCAGCAGGAAGCTTGGATGTACGGTGATCAGCGCCTGGCCACCGGCCGGCAGCTGCATTGCTTGCCCTCGCTCGCGCCCGATCGTTACGGTGCGGCCGAACAGGGAGCGTGCAGCAGTGGCACCAAGGGCCACGGTGACTTTGGGCTGGACCAGCATCTGCTCCTGCTCGATCCACCAGCGGCACGCATCGATCTCTCCCGCGCCGGGCTTGGAGTGGATGCGACGCTTTCCGCGCTGTTCGAATTTGAAGTGCTTCACCGCGTTGGTGACATAAGCCGCGCCCCGATCGATGCCGGCCTGTTCCAGCGCACGATCGAACATCTGGCCGGCGGGGCCGATAAACGGCTTGCCCGCCAGATCCTCATTGTCGCCTGGCTGTTCGCCGACAAACATTATGGTGGACGTCACCGATCCCTCGCCGAACACGGTTTGCGTCGCATGTTTGTAAAGGTGGCATCGCGTGCAGGCGGCCGCCTCTTCCTTCAGCGCCTCCCATGCAGCCTGGCTGTTGCCGCCGATCTCGCCGCGCTGGGTTTGTGCCGTTTCGATCATGCGGGCCTCGCGTGCCTGGGCGCCTGCCAGAAGCTGGGGGACGAGCGCGGTTTCGGGCATGTTCTTCCAGTATTTGCGCGGCATCTCCTTCAGCATCGCGCCGACCTTCACGCGCGCAGGATTGAAGATGTTCGCGTAATAGGTCTTCCATACCTCTTCGACCGGGTCGCCGTCGGGGGCGTCCGCGCGGGTCGCGCCCGGACCTTCGCTTAACGCCTTGCCATCCCAGTGCAGCGAAACATCGGGCGTCAGGATGGACCAGCGCATCGACGCAAAGCGGTTGACGAAGAACGCCGCATTGGCGCGCACGATGTGGTGTTCGGGTTCGAACCACGCGACGAAACGCGATCCTGCCTCGTCGGTCACCTCGCGAAAGCGCAGGAATGCGCGCATTTTATGGATGTCGCGGCGCACGTTCTTGGCGAGCGTTTCCAGCCGGCGCAGCAGCGGATCGGCGCGATCCTCCATGACCCCGGGTTCGCGTCGAAGGCGAGTGAGAAGTGTATAGAGAAGACTGAACCGTTCGGGGTCACTGGCCTGCACCGCCGACCGGGCCAGGTCGATAAAGGGCCTGGGGACCGAAAAGCCGGGCGATGCTGGCGGTGGCGCAGTGCTGGCCTGACCTGCGAACAGATCGGTTGGCGCGTCACCGACCTGCCATACGACGTCGTCGGCCGGTACGCCGGCCGCGGCAAGCCCGCGCGCAGCATCGCGCCATGCGTCGAAGTCATCGGGTTCGGGCAGTGTGACGACGCGCATTGCCAAGATAACCGGTGAAAGCCGCCGCTGGTTGCGTGAGCAATCAGGCCGCGAAGAGCTCCAACTGCTGCTTCTTGGGCGCGACCAGCGGTTTCAGCTCCGCCTTGTCAGTCAGCATCACCGGACGCCAGTCTTCCGTGACAATGAAGGGGCGCAGCTTGGTGACCGAAACGGTCAGTCTCGCCACGTCGTCAAGGCGCAGACGGCGCCAGCGGCGGCTCGTCAAAATGGCGTTCACCGCCTTCACGCCGAGCCCCGGCACACGCAACAGCATCTCCCGCGGCGCGTGATTAACGTCGACGGGGAAGCGATCGCGGAACTTGAGCGCCCAGGCGAGCTTGGGATCAATGTCGAGCGGCAGCATGCCGGTCGCGTCATCGGCGGCCGCGACCACTTCCTGCAGTGAATAATCGTAGAAGCGCATCAGCCAATCCGACTGATACAGCCGGTGTTCGCGCATCAAGGGCGGGCGCTGGAGCGGCAACACCGCGCTCGCGTCCGGAATGGGGCTGAAAGCGGAGTAGTAGACACGGCGCAGGTTGAAGCGGTCGTACAGGGTGGACGCCCGCCGGACGATGTCGCCGTCGGTTGCAGCGTCCGCGCCAACGATCATCTGGGTGGACTGACCTGCGGGCGCGAATCGCGGCGCCGCCTTGTACTTCTTACGCGCGTCGGCGTTATCGAGCATCGCCGCCTTGTTGTCGGCCATCGCGCCCTCGATGCGCGCACCGTCCTTTTCGGGCGCGAGCCTTTTCAGCCCGCTGGCAGTAGGCAGCTCGACATTGATTGATACGCGGTCGGCGTAAAGCCCCGCCTGATGCACCAGCTCAGGGTCTGCATCCGGAATGGTCTTCAGGTGGATATAGCCGCGAAAATGGTGGTCCTCCCGCAACGAGCGCGCAACCTCTACCAGCTGCTCCATCGTGTAGTTCGAGGAACGGATGATACCTGACGAGAGGAATAGCCCCTCGATGTAGTTGCGTTTGTAGAAGGAGAGGGTGAGCTGGACGACTTCGGCCGCCGTGAAACGCGCGCGACGCACGTTCGAGCTCTTGCGATTGATGCAGTAATGGCAGTCAAAGATGCAGCTGTTGGTCAGCAGGATCTTGAGCAGGCTGATACAGCGACCGTCCGGCGCATAGGCGTGGCAAATGCCCATTCCTTCGGTGGAGCCCAGGCCCTTGCCGTCGCGGCTGTTGCGCTTCGCGGTGCCTGACGACGCGCATGACGCGTCATACTTGGCCGCGTCCGCCAGGATTTCGAGCTTCTGCCGAACGTCGAGTTGCGCCATCTGTTCAATATACGTTCCGCAACAAACGGAACAAGCTTCACCGCGCAAACCAGTAACATAGGGCAACCCACCGGCCCGGCGGGTTGCCCCGGAGCAGGCTCAGGCGCCGGCCGCCTTGATCGCCTTGGACACGTCGTCCCATGTGTAATTATCTAGCTTCGTGCCGTTCAGGATCAACGTCGGGGTGCCTGACACGGTGCCGTCATTGCCCTTGGCCTGGGTCTGCTCGGTAAGGGCGTCGATCTGCTTGGTGTCGGTCAGGCAGGCCCGTGCCTTGGCCTCTGGAAGGCCGCGCTGCTTCATCCAGGTGATCAGCCCCATCTGTTCGGCCATCGCAGGGATCGCCTGTTGCGGGGGAAGCGACTGGATCGACTGCATGAACGCCGGCGTCAGCTTGTCGACGAAGCCGGGCTGGTCCTTGTATTGCTGCTCCATGACCGCGAAGAACGGCCCTTCACCAACGCAGCGGCCCAGCAGCGACGGCGGCAGGTCGGCCGCGCCATGGATCAGGAAGTCGCGGAATTCATAGCTGACCTTGCCGGTCGGGATATAGGTCTGGACGACCTGGGGCAGGGTTTCGGTCGCGAACTGGCGACAAGCCGGGCACAGGCGCGAGCCATATTCGACGAGCTTGATTGGCGCGTCAGGATTGCCCATCCGATATCCTTCGGCGGTCTTGGACACGACTTCCGTCCAGTTCTGACCAGCCGGAGCCGCCTTGGCTGCGACAGGGGCGGACGACGCCGCATCGGCGCTGTTGCCATTCGCGCCGCCTGAACAACCGGCAAGCGCGAGCGACAGGGCAGAGAGGGGAAGCACGAACTTCATGGGAAAGCTCCGGTCAGGACGCGCCGGCGG
This sequence comes from Sphingomonas aerophila, assembly GCF_014199305.1. GTDB lineage: Bacteria > Pseudomonadota > Alphaproteobacteria > Sphingomonadales > Sphingomonadaceae > Sphingomonas > Sphingomonas aerophila. Next base: position 87,308 of record NZ_JACIJK010000001.1, on the reverse strand, counting down.
CGCGTAAGGCAGGGGCGAGCGCGGCCCAGCTGGCGCCGGGAACATGCTTGCCGTTGATGAAGAAGGCTGGCGTGCCAGGCAGTTCGCGCGGCACTGCTGCAGAGATGGCCGCGACGCGATCCGCTTCCTGCGTGTCGGCGAAGCAGGCGTCGAGCTGCGCATCGGTAAGGCCGCCCGCGCGACCGATCTGAGTCAGCCCCGCGCCATCGGCCTGCGCCCGCAACCGCGCCATGACCGGGTACATCTGGATCCGGGCGCTGTTCGCTTGGCCCCATTCCATGGCACGCGGCAACCAGCTTTCCTGTTCGGCGAAGATGCGGCGGGTCAGTGGCGCGAAGGACCGGCCCCCGCCACATCGCGCAACGATTGCGGCGGCAAGGTCGGTGCTGTCGCGCAGCCAATGGCGCACTTCCCAACTGACCTTGCCCGAACGCACCAGGCGATTGGCCAGGACCGGCTCCGATTCAGCCGAAAAGGCAGCACAGTGCGGGCAAGTATAGCTCGCATATTCGACAAGCTTGATACGTGCGGCGGGATTGCCGATCACAAAGGTGCCACTCGGCAGGCGGGTTCCCACCTGCGACCAGTCACGCTTCGGTGACGCGGCCTGCGACGCCGTCACGAGCAGCAGGGGAAGGCACATTAACGCGAGCAGTGAACGCATGAGATGGCCTCAACTGATCCTGGGCAGGCGAGGGGCGCCGGCCGCAACGCCCGCGGCAAGCGATTCGAGAACGGCCCGCAGTTCCGGATCCGCGATGGTCTTCAACCCTTCGCCAAGCTCGGCCGGCACGGTGCGAACAGGGGCGGGCGCGGCGCGGGTTGTGCGGGGGGCGACATCGCCCTGCTTGATTTGCAGCTTTGCGACCGCGGCATAGCCGAAGAACCTGTTCACACGCTCGATGATCTCGGGCGCGACATGCTGCATCATCGGCGCATGGGCACCGCGAACGATCAGCGTCAAGGTGCCGTCCTGCTTCTTGCCATGGGGAAAGCGGATCGATTCGGGGGCGGAGGCGCCTGCCAGCCGCTCCCCCACGATTTCCGCCCAGCGGCTGACGATCGCGGATTGCACAAAGCCGAAGCGCCGGAACGCCGCGCCGCCGACCGCGGGCAGCAGTTCTGCCACGCTGCGCGAGCGGTTCTGTCGGACAGGCTCTTCGGTGGCGCGGACGCGCTTGCTCATGGCCGATCCCATGCCATAGCGCGCGGGTGGACGCAAAGAGCGCTTCGATCGCAGACACCCTGATCGCACCCTTGCTGCTGGACTGGTACGACCGCCATCGCCGGGACCTGCCCTGGCGTGCGCGGCCGGGCGAGACGCCCGATCCATACCGCGTCTGGCTGTCGGAGGTGATGCTGCAGCAGACCACGGTGGCAACCGTTCGCCCCCGTTTCGCGGCATGGATCGCGCGCTGGCCCGACTTTGAAAGCCTCGCGGCCGCGCCGGACGACGAAGTCATGGCCGCCTGGGCCGGCCTTGGCTATTATGCTCGCGCTCGCAACCTGCTTCGGGCGGCGAAGGCGGTGGTGGCCGACCATGGTGGCACGTTTCCGCGAACCGAAGCGGAACTGCGCACCCTGCCTGGCTTGGGCGCTTATACTGCCGCAGCGGTCGCGGCGATCGCCTTTGGTGAACGCGCGGTGGTGGTGGACGCCAATGTCGAGCGAGTGGGTGCGCGGCTGTTTGCGATCGCCACGCCGTTGCCCGCGGGACGAGCCGCGATACGCGTCGCAGCGGATGCGGTCACGCCCGAGCGTCGGGCGGGCGACTTCGCGCAAGCACTGATGGATCTGGGTTCGGCGATCTGCACGCCCAAGAAGCCGCGTTGCCTGCTGTGTCCTCTCCAGGCCCATTGCGCTGGCTTTGCCACCGGCGCGCCCGAGGCCTTCCCGGTCAAGGCGGCAAAGAAGGCGCGGCCCAAGCGCTACGGCACGATCTTCTGGCTGGAGCGCGAACGGGCACGCGGGCCGGAGGTGCTGCTGGTCCGGCGCCCCGACAAGGGGCTGCTCGGCGGCATGCGCGCGCTGCCGACTGGGCCGTGGGTGGACGAAGCGCCTTTGCTGGAAGGCGCGCCGGCTTTGGCCAGTTGGCGGTTGTTGGCGGGAACGGTGGAGCATGGCTTTACTCATTTCACGCTCGAACTGGCGCTTGCGGTGGCAACGGGCCCGGCGCAAGGCGAGCCGCCAGGCGAGTGGTGGCCGGTCGACGCGCTCGCAACTGCGGGTCTGCCGACCCTGTTCGCCAGGGCTGCAGCGGCAATTGCGGAGGGCAGATGATCCGGGCTCGAACGATCAAGGCGGTGGCGGCGCTGGTGGCAGGCGCAATGCTGGCGGGACAGGCGCAGCCCCAGGCCCAGCGGCCCCGCAACGCTGGTTCGGGCAATATTGTCATCCAAGAGCGGCCGATCCCGTTCATGCCCGCCACAAAGGCCCTGTTCGATGGCTATGTGCGCGAGGGCAAGATGCCGGGCATCGTGGCTGCGTTCGGCACCGGCAACCTGCCCACGCGATTCGTGTCCGCTGGCCGGATCGCGACCGATCCGACCGCGGCTGCTGCCAGCCCCGACACGCTGTGGCGGGTCTATTCGATGACCAAGCCAGTCACAGCCATGGCCGCGATGATTCTGGTCGAGGAAGGCAAGATCAGCCTCGATCAGCCGATCAGCGACTTCCTGCCCGCGTTCCGCAAGATGCGGGTGCAGCTTGATCCCAATACCATGCAGAGCCGTCCGGCGACCCAGCCGATCACGGTGCGCAACCTGCTGACCCACACTGCAGGGCTCGGCTACAACATCATAACCAAGGGGCCCCTGCTGAAGGAATATGAGCGCCTGGGAATCCTTCCCGCCGCGATCAACGCCGGTGTCGAGCCGCAGATGCGCCGGGTCCGCCCCCCGACGCTTCAGGAGTTCGCCGGTCGCGTCGCGACGCTGCCGCTGATCGCGGATCCCGGCACCAAGTGGAGCTACTCGATCGGCCTCGACGTGATGGGCGCGGTGATCGAGAAGGCGAGCGGGATGCCGTTCGACCAATTCGTCCAGACCCGGCTGTTCGTGCCGCTGGACATGCGGTCGAGCTATTGGACGGTGCCGGCCGGCGAAACCTCGCGGCTCGCGACCAACTACACGTTCCTGGGGGACAGCCTGGTTCCGGTCGATCCCGCCGCCACCTCCGTGTACCTGGCCAGGCCAAGCTTCCCTTATGGCGGCGCAGGACTGGTCACGTCCGCGCGGGATTACGATCGGTTCCTGCGCATGCTGGCCGACGGCGGCGCGCTGGACGGGGTTCGGGTGATGAAGCCGGAGACGGTTCGGCTCGCCATGTCCAACCTGTTGCCTGCGGGAGTGACCTTTGGCGGGGTCGGAGGCGGAACTGGCGGCACTGATGCTTCGGTGCCGATGGGTTATGGCGCGGGTGGGTCGGTGTACCTGGCCGACGGTCCCGGCGGGGTGCCATCCAAGGGAACCTATGGATGGGGTGGCGCCGCCGGCACGGTTGCCTTTGTTGATCCCGCCAAGCGCATTCGAGGAACAATCATGGTGAACTACTTCCCGGCCGACCGCTGGCCGGTGCGCGAGGAAGCTGTGCGCGCGTTTGGCCGCGATCTCGCCCTGTTGGCGGGACGATGATGCCCGGCTTCACCGGCAATCCGCTGGATCGCGCCGATCCGCTCCGTCACGATGCTGCCGCTCTGGCCGCGGCGAGAGAGGACGCGACAGCGCGCCTGTTGCGGCTGGACGGCCTGTTGCCGGTGACCAGCGGGCATGACCGGCTCGAATGGGTGCCACTCGCGGACGAACCGCTCGACCAACTGGTGCTTCTCGGCCTCCACGCAGGCGAGCCCCGCTTTGCCGCGCTGCCAGAGTCGTCGGCGGGACGGGACGGCGAAGTGCAAGCGATCCGCAGTCCCGAGCTGATGGGGCTGCTCGGCGCGCTCGCCCCGGGCGAAGCGGCGATCTACGCCACGGCGCGCAGCCTGCTGCTGTGGCACGCCCGGCACCGTTTCTGCGCCAATTGCGGCGCCGCGACCAATCCTTACCGCGCCGGTTGGGGCCGCCGCTGCCCCGCTTGCACCGCCGAGCATTTCCCGCGCACCGATCCGGTCGTGATCATGATCGCGGAACATGACGGTCGCGCGTTGATCGGACGGCAGCCTTCGTGGCCCGAAGGTCGCTATTCGGCGCTGGCGGGCTTTGTTGAACCGGGCGAATCGATTGAGGAAGCCGTCGCGCGGGAAGTGTGGGAGGAAGCGGGCGTGCGGGTCGGCAAGGTACGCTACCTGGCCAGTCAGCCCTGGCCCTTTCCATCGCAACTGATGATCGCCTGCGTCGCGGAAGCGGAGGACGACGCGCTCACGATCGACAGCAACGAACTGGAAGACGCCATCTGGGTGCCGCGCCCACTGGTCCGCGAGGTGCTGGCGGGAAATCCCGGCCCGTTCCTGCCGCCGCCGCCCTATGCCATCGCGCATACATTGTTGCAGGCCTGGGCTGCTTGCGACGAAACCCCCGGTGATCTAAGTTAACGCCTCGTCAATGGCTTGATGCTTACGATATTCTGATGATGGTTATCGATCCGAACCGTGCCGCGGCGTTGGTCGCAACCATTCATTCGCCGTGGCGCGCCACCGTTGCCGAATGCCTGAACCGCTGGGCAACCCTGGACGCTGATGCCCGGCTGAACAGCTATCTGGTGGTCGACGGAGACGAGCCGGGGGTGCGCCGGACGCTCAACGGCCGCCATATCGCCGCGCTGGCCGCGCAGTTGCCCGACGTGAACCGGGCCTGCGCCGCCTAGATCAGCCCCGCGTGCGGGCCTGCCGATAGGTGCCGAGCACGCGCAGCCATTTTGCGTGGAAGCCCAGTTCTTCCAGTGCCCGGTCCAGCCCCGGCTCTCCCGGGCGGCCATCGACATCGGCATAGAACTCTGTCGCTGCAAAGCTGCCGCCGCGCTGATAACTTTCAAGCTTTGTCATGTTGACGCCATTGGTCGCGAAGCCACCCAGCGCCTTATAGAGCGCCGCGGGGACGTTCTTCACTTCAAAGATCAATGTCGTCATCCACGGGCCATCGCCGCTCGGCTGCCGGTTGCCACGTGCGAGCACCACGAAGCGGGTGGTGTTGTGATCGGCATCGGCGATGTCGGTCGCCATCAACTCCAGCCCATAAAGCTTTGCCGCGCCCGGCGGCGCCAGGGCCGCCACCGCGGGGTCGCCCAGCGCCGCAACATGCGCCGCTGCGCCGGCCGTATCGGGATAGGACGCCTGGCTGATGCCGTGTGCCCGCAACCAGTGCCGGCATTGGCCCAGCGCCTGCGGGTGGCTCATGGCCTGCGTCACCTCCTCCAGGCGCCCGGTCCCCATCAGCGCGTGGCGAATCGAGAGAAAATGCTCGCCGGTGATCACCAACCCCGATTCGGGCAGCAGGAAATGAATGTCGGCGACCCGGCCGTGCAGCGAATTTTCGATCGGGATCACCGCCACGCCCGCTCGGCCATCCTTCACCGCATCGATCGCGTCGGCGAAGTCGAAGCAGGGAAGCGGCAGGCCTTCGGGGAACAATTCGATCGCGGCCAGATGGCTGTTCGCGCCGGGCGCGCCCTGGAATGCCACGGCCCGGTCGGGGTCGTCGGCGGCGGCGTTGGTCATGGCTTCGACCAACGGGCGGGCGGGGACTGGGTACTGCTCCATGGGTCATTGGGGGTAGGCGGGACGAAATCGCGCGGCAAGCGCGGCTTGCGGTGAGGGAGCGGCTTTTCTATGGGAGGCCGGCTTGAGGTGTCAGGGGTAATCATGGACGGCCGGAACAACACGATCGCGGGCTGGGTCCTGGCGGGCTGCGGCGCAGCGCTGGGCTTGTCGATCGTCGGCGGGATGCTGTTCCAGGGGCATCGGCCTGAAAAGATGGGCTACGCGATCGAAGGCGTCGAAGAAGGCGGTGCCGGCGGCGGCGCGGCCGAGGTGCCGATCGCAAGCCTGCTTCCCACCGCCGACGCCGGCAAGGGCGCGGAAGTGTTCAAGAAGTGCGCGGCATGCCACACCGTGAACCAAGGCGGCGCGAACGGCATCGGCCCGAACCTGTATGCGACGCTGGGTGAGCCGATCGGCCAGGGTAAGGGCGGCTACGCCTTTTCCGACGCGCTGAAGGGCGTCGGCGGCAATTGGGATTTCGACAAGATGAACGCGTGGCTGACCTCGCCACGCAAGTTCGCGGCCGGGACCAAGATGACCTTTGCGGGCCTTGGCAATCCCCAGGATCGCGCCAACGTCATCGCATATCTGAACAGCCAGGGTTCGAACCTGCCGCTGCCAGCCGCCCCGGCACCCGGCGCTGCCCCGGCGGATGGCGGCAACAAGGTGGAGGGCGGCGGTAGCGCTGCACCGGGCGCTGCCAACGCCATCGACGCAGTCGAAAAGGACGTTCGCGGTTCCACCGCCGACATCGCCAACACCGGCACGCCGGAACGTGGCGCGCCTTCGATCGACCCGGCAGCCGCCAAGCAGGCTTCCAAGCTCGACAAGTAAGCTGTGCCATGGCCGGGTGCGCGTGGCGCAGCCCGGCCGCAGGCCATATCTGTTTATGGCAGGCTGTGGGCCTGCTCGGCGCGGCTGAGCGTCGCTTAACTAAACAACATTCTTTATCGTAGTCGCGTCATTCCCGTTCGATAGCGTTTCGAGCAAGGGAACGCGTTATGATCGCCCATCCGGCTGTGCATCTGACCGCCAGGGAAGGCGACGTGCTGCGAATGGTAGGTGCCGGGCGCTCGTCCAAGCAAATCGCTGCTGCGCTTGGGATTGCTCCGAAAACCGTTGAAACCTACATCGAGCACATCAAGCTCAAGATGGGAGCGACCAATCGCAGCCACATGGCCGCGCTGGCCGTCGCCTGGGGTCTGCTCGACCTGAACGACGGCCCGGACGCGCACGGCTAGCCGTGGACGATCGACAGCACCGGCGCAGGCCCCTGGGCCGCAGCGACCGGATCGTGGATCCAGCCATTGGCCTTGTCGGCAGAGGCCATCATGTCTTTCAGCTTGGAATCGCTTTGGGTGCCCAGGCCGTCGTCGAAATAGATGAGCGCTGCAAATTTCTGCTCATGGTTGAAGGATGACGGCAGCGGATGCATGCTCGCCATCTTGCGCACCGCGAACAGGGCGGCCCGGTCCAGGGCCTGGCTGCCCGAACTCTGGGCAAGCGTAACCTTGTCGGGACGCCCGGACTCGCTGCAGTTGAAGTTGACCCGGACGACGCCGCTTCCAGCTGACCTGCCCAGGATTGGCGCCAGGTAATGAAGCCGGTGGGCGAGTTCACGCTGCACGCGAACCTGCCACGCCTTGAACGTCACCGGGTTGGAAGCCGCGTCGGAGGTTCCGCTGCTCCTGACTGGCCCCGCGTCGCTGGCGGCAGGCACGGTGGACAACACCGCGGCACATACCGCGGCGATCAGATGATGTTTCATGATGCCGCTCCTGAGAGCGTCCCTATCGTCTCGAGGGACGACACTGGGCCGCTTCGTATCAGTTCTACGCCTCGGAGTGCCCGATCCTAGCGGATCTAAGCCCACGCCAGTATCGCAGCGTGGCAACTACCTACGACAATCCGACACCGGCGATCCGGGGTTTGCGGTAGGCCGGGGCTAATGGCCGGTCCGGATCAGCCCGGCGGAACAGGCGGTGGAGGCCCTCGTTCGACCTGCAGCGAACAGGAGTGAGCACCATGGCGACGAAGCAACAAGAAGCGGGCGGGCGTAACACAAAGGTGCGCAACGCAGATGCCGATCGGGCCAACTCGTCCGGAGTCGGACGTACGGTGGCAATCGGCGCGGCCTCGGGCGTGGTGGCGGGGCTGCTCGCCAACCTGGTGAGGAAGGCGGCGGTGCAGGCGCCCACTGTGCTGGCCGGGAACTGGGACGCGGCCCTGGCGGCCGAACATGCCGCCGCACTGAAGATATTCGACCTGCTGGAAAAGACAGAAGACAGCGCGACCGGCCGGCGCTCGTTTCTGCTGATGCAGCTGAAGCATGCGATCAGCAAACACGCATTCCAGGAGGAAAATGTCGTCTATGCCATGATGCGCGACCAGGGACTGGCGGAGGCGGCAGACCACCTCAATCACGAGCATGGCTATGTGAAGCAGTATTTCTTTGACCTGACCGAGATGCCCAAGGGCGATCCGGCCTGGCTGCCCAAGCTGCGCGAGTTTCGCGGGATGATCGAGAAGCACATGCGCGAGGAGGAGGACGACCTGTTCCCCCGCATGCGCGGCAAGCTGACCGATGCGCAGAACAAGCACATCACGGCGGCCATGAACAAGGAAGGCCTGAAGCTCGCCTGATGGCAAGGCGCCCGCCGGTGTGGCGGGCGCCAATCTTCAAGCGCGGCGGATCAGGCCGGCGGAGAGGGATCCGCCTCGGCCCGCTCATGGTAGAAGCGCTGAACCGCGGCCCAAGCCTCATCAGCGGTCTCGACATAGGTGAAGATGCCGAGGTCGCGCTCCGACACCACACCCTCCTCGACCAGCGCATCGAAATTGACGACGCGGCTCCAGAATTCGCGGCCGACGAGCAACACGGGGATCGGCGCGATCTTGCCCGTCTGGATCAGGGTCAACAGCTCGAACAGCTCGTCAAACGTGCCAAAGCCGCCCGGGAACGCAGCAAGCGCGCGTGCGTGCAGCAGGAAATGCATCTTGCGCAGCGCGAAATAGTGGAACTGGAAGGACAATGACGGGGTCACATAAGGATTGGGTGCCTGCTCATGCGGCAGCACGATGTTGAGCCCGATCGACTCCTCACCCACGTCCGTTGCGCCGCGGTTCGCGGCCTCCATGATCGACGGCCCGCCGCCCGAGCAGACGACGAACTGGCGCTGGCCACTCTCGTCCCGCGGCAGCTGCGACACTTTTGCAGCCAGCTCGCGCGCAACATCATAATACTTGCTCTTGGCGACAAGCCGCTCGGCAATGCGCTTGCTCTTCTCGTCCGTCGCCAGCTCCAGCATGGCCTGGGCCTTGTCGGGCGCAGGAATGCGGGCAGAGCCGTAGAACACGAACGTGGAGCCAATATGGGCTTCGTCCAGCAACAATTGCGGCTTCAGGAGCTCGAGCTGGAAGCGAATGGGACGCAGGTCCTCGCGCAGCAGGAAGTCCATGTCCTGAAAGGCCAGGCGGTAGGCCGGGTTCTCGGTCTGCGGCGTCGAAACGGCGGTTTTAGCGGATTCCGCGTCCTGCTTTGCGGCCGGAAAAACGCGGCTTGGTACTCGGGTATCAGTCATCCGAGGGCGTTACGCCGCGGATGTGACAGCTGTCCACCCATATGGATCAGCTAGCGGCAGAAGCGCGCGTGGTCGTCCTCCAGGTGCAAGTGATTGCGATGCGCGCCATTATAATCGGGGCTGAGCACGGTGCCGAAGCGCCGGCACGCGGAGCGGCGCACGGTCTGGAGGAATTCGCGCGTGGCCGGGTCGGCGCTGTTCCAGTCGTTCAGGACTGTCACCCGTCGACCGTCCTTCAGTACGAAGCCGCCGATATCGACTGCGTTGGCAGTCGCATGGCCCGATCGCCGGTCCCCACGCCCTGCCGTGCCGACGACGTTTCGGCAGGCATAGCTGCCAAAGGTGTCGATGCGGGCGAGCTCCGACCCCAGGATCTGGTTTGCGGCAGGCACAACCGCGTTGCGGACCCAGCCGGAAAAGGCCCGCGCCGCGCCACAGCGTACGGCGGTCAGGTTGTTTACCGGTACGCCGATGTCGAGCAACTGCACCGTGCCGTATAGCCCGCATGCAGGGCCGGTGGTCTTGTCCGGCAATCGGCGAAACGCGACCCCTTGTGCGGACAAGTCGGAAAGGCATTGCGCGGTTTCGCGTGTTGGGGGCCGTTCCGGTTCGGCGGGGCGGCCAGGCGGCGTTTCGTTCCGGCCTCCGCACGCCGCCAGGAACACGATCATGGCCATCGCCACGCCGGACCTGATCCGGTGACCCTTCATTCTGGTACAACTCACCTGGCCCGTGTGCGGGACGCTGGACCTGAGCTCAAGGGCGCAAGTGCCAAACGGGGTTGCCGTTGCGACACTTGCCCTATACGGCCGTCTACGGGCCACGCGGTCCCAACGCCGCGCGTGCTCTCTGTGAGGAGAGTTTGATGACTGATACGACGCTCGCCGACGCAACTCTTGCGCCTGCAAAACCGGCCACCAAGCCGGCACGCCCCTTTTTCTCGTCGGGTCCTTGCGCCAAGCCGCCCGGCTGGTCAGCGGACAAGCTCGCCACTGCATCGCTCGGCCGTTCGCATCGGTCAAAGCTCGGCAAGGATCGGCTGGCCTATTCCATCCAGCTGATGCGCGAGATGCTGGAGCTGCCCGACACGCACCGTATCGGCATCGTTCCAGGGTCGGACACCGGCGCCTTTGAAATGGCGATGTGGACCATGCTGGGCGCCCGCCCTGTCACCACGCTCGCCTGGGAGAGCTTTGGCGAGGGTTGGGTCACTGACGCGGTGAAGCAGCTCAAGATCGATCCCACCATTATCCGCGCCGATTACGGCCAGCTTCCCGACCTGCAGTCGGTCGACTGGTCGAACGACGTGCTGTTCACCTGGAACGGGACGACGTCCGGCGTCCGCGTGCCGAATGCAGACTGGATACCAGAGACCCGTGAGGGCCTGAGCTTTGCCGACGCGACCTCGGGTGTGTTCGCCTATGACATCGACTGGGCCAAGATCGATGTTGCGACCTTCTCCTGGCAGAAGGTGCTGGGCGGGGAGGGCGCGCACGGCGTCCTGATCCTCGGGCCGCGGGCGGTCGAGCGGCTGGAAAGCTACACGCCCGCCTGGCCGCTGCCCAAGGTGTTTCGCCTGGTGTCCAAGGGCAAGCTCGCCGAGGGCGTGTTCAAGGGCGAGACGATCAACACGCCGTCGATGCTGGCGGTCGAAGACGCGATCTTCGCGCTTGAATGGGCGAAGGGCCTGGGCGGCCTGTCCGGGCTCAAGGCGCGCTCTGACGCGAATGCCGCGGCGCTCGACGCGATTGTGGAGGGCCGCGACTGGCTGGGCCACCTTGCCGCTGATCCGGCCAGCCGTTCCAAGACCAGTGTCTGCCTGACAGTCGAGGGCGCGGACGAGGCGCTGATCAAGAAGATGGCCTCGCTGCTCGAAAAGGAAGGCGCCGCGTTCGACGTCGCCGGCTATCGCGATGCGCCTGCGGGCCTGCGCATCTGGTGCGGCGCCACGGTCGACACTGCGGACATCGAGGCGCTCGGCCCGTGGCTCGACTGGGCCTACGCGACGGCCCGCGCCGCCTAATCCTTTCCCATCGTCCCGGCGACGGCCGGGATCCAGAGCCTCAAGCGGCAACGTCTGCCTTTCTGGGCCCCGGCCTGTGCCGGGGTGACCATCAATTACAGGAGCACTCCCATGCCCAAAGTCCTCATCTCCGACAAAATGGATCCCAAGGCCGCCCAGATCTTTCGCGAGCGCGGGGTCGAGGTGGACGAAATCACCGGCAAGACGCCCGACGAGCTGAAGGCCATCATTGGCGAGTATGACGGCCTTGCTATCCGTTCCTCGACCAAGGTGACGAAGGATATCCTGGAGCACGCGACCAACCTGAAGGTGGTCGGGCGCGCCGGCATCGGCGTCGATAACGTCGACATTCCCGCCGCGTCGGCAAAGGGCGTGGTGGTGATGAACACGCCATTCGGCAACTCGATCACCACGGCCGAGCATGCGATTGCGCTGATGTTCGCGCTCGCCCGCCAGCTGCCCGAAGCCGACGCCTCGACCCAGGCGGGCAAGTGGGAAAAGAACCGCTTCATGGGCGTGGAGCTCACCGCCAAGACGCTGGGGCTGATCGGCGCGGGCAACATCGGATCGATCGTTGCCGACCGTGCGCGCGGCCTGAAGATGAAGGTCGTGGCCTTTGACCCGTTCCTGACGCCCGAGCGTGCAATCGAGATGGGAGTGGAGAAGGTCGAGCTCGACCAGCTCCTCGCCCGCGCGGACTTCATCACGCTGCACACGCCACTGACCGACCAGACCCGCAACATCCTCTCGGCCGAGAACTTGGCCAAGACCAAGAAGGGCGTGCGCATTATCAATTGCGCGCGTGGCGGCCTGATCGACGAGGTGGCGCTGAAGGCCGGGCTCGACTCAGGCCACATCGCCGGCGCCGCGCTCGACGTGTTCGTGGAGGAGCCTGCCAAGGCGTCGCCCTTGTTTGGAACGCCGGGCTTTGTCTCCACGCCGCATCTTGGTGCATCAACGACCGAAGCGCAGGTCAACGTCGCGATCCAGGTGGCCGAGCAAATGGCCGATTTCCTGGTGTCGGGCGGGGTGACCAACGCGCTCAACATGCCATCTCTGAGCGCGGAAGAAGCCCCCAAGCTGAAGCCGTACATGACTTTGGCAGAGAAGCTGGGCAGCCTGGTCGGCCAGCTCACCACCGGCGCAATCGACCGGATCTCCATTCATCGCGAGGGTGCGGCAGCGGACCTCAATCCAAAGCCGATCACCTCGGCGGTACTCACCGGCTTTTTGCGCACGCAGACCGATACGGTGAATATGGTCAATGCCCCCCTGCTCGCGCGTGATCGCGGCACGGAGGTGCGGGAAGTCAGCACGGAGAAGGAAGGTGCCTATCACACGTTGCTGCGCGTGTCCGTCCGCACGGCCGATGGCGAGCGATCCGTCGCGGGGACATTGTTCGGCGATGCCAATCCCCGTCTGGTCGAGCTGTTCGGGATCAAGGTGGAGGCCGACCTTGCCGGCCCCATGCTTTACGTCGTGAACGAGGACGCGCCGGGCTTCATCGGTCGCCTTGGCACTCTGCTCGGCGAAGCAGGAGTCAACATCGGCACCTTCCACCTTGGCCGGCGCGACACGGGCGGCGAAGCGGTGTTGCTGTTGTCGGTCGACGAGCCGGTGACCGGCGATCTGCTCGCCAAGATGAAGGCGCTGCCGGGCGTGAAGACCGCGATGGGGCTGAGCTTCTAAGGGGAGCCGCCCCGGACCGAAGAGGGGGTGGACGCCGGCCGCGACAAACGCGTCTTCCCCCCTTCATCGTCCCCGCCTAGACGCGCATCATGCCCACCGACATGCTGCGTGTGAAAGCGGAGATGCTGCCGCTGTTCGAGACCATGGTGCTGGTCGGCCATGTGGCGGATCATGGCAGCCTGGATGCCGAACTGCTCGCCGCGGTGAACGCCCGGCGCGCGATGGAGGAAGGGATCGGCCGCTCCAATGTCGGGGGCTGGCATTCCAGGACCGACATGCTCGACTGGGTAGGCCAGGCGGGCCAGAAATTGGCCGACACGGCGATCCGCGCCGCCCGGCGCTTGTCGCATTTCGAGGACGGCGACCCTGCCGCGATCCGATGGTCGGTCCGCATGTGGGCGAACGTTTCACCGCCCGGCGCGCTCAACATGAGCCATGCGCATCCCGGCGTGCTGTGGGCGGCGGTCTATTATGTCGACCTTGGCAATGATCCGGGTGATCCGCCAGGGGGTGAGCTGTACCTGGAGGACCCGCGTTTTCCCGTGCCGCTGATGACCTTTCCCGGCTTTCGCGCGATCGGAGTTGATGGTCAGCCACAGGCAACGGAGCGGACGGTGCCGACGGCGCCCGGTGACCTGGTCCTTTTCCCCGGCTATCTGCGCCATGGTGTCCGCCCCCACCGCGGCCGGCGTGACCGTGTCGCCATCGCCATGAACCTATATGCCAAGGAGGCTGGCGCATGACCGGACTGCTACCCGAAGGATTTCACGATACTCTGCCGCCCCGTGCGGACGCTGCCGCCGCGCTGGAGGCAACGGTACTCCGCGTATCGGCAGGCTATGGCTATGAGCGGGTTGATCCGCCCTTGGCCGAATTTGCGCGGTCGTTGGGCGAACGGCTGAAGGCGGGGGGGCTGACCGATGCGGTCCGGTTCGTCGACCCGGTCAGCCAGGAAACGCTGGCGATCCGCCCCGACCTGACCGCGCAAGTGGCGCGCATCGCCGCCACGCGCATGGGCCATCACCCGCGCCCGGTACGGCTGTCCTATGCCGGCCCCGTGCTGAAATTGCGCGGCGACCAACTCGCCCCGGCCCGCGAACGCCGGCAGATCGGCTGCGAACTGATCGGGCTGGACTCTGTGGCGGCGGCGACCGAGATCCTCGGCGTGGCCGCTGAAGCACTGGGCGCGGCAGGGATGACGGGCGTGTCAATCGACGTGACCCTGCCCGACCTGGTCGACGTTCTGGCAGCAGGACCATTGCCGGTCCCGCCCGAACAGACCGCGGCGCTGAAAGACAGGCTGGACGCCAAGGACGCTGGCGCTGTCGCCGCACTGGCGCCCGCCTATCTGCCGCTGGTGGAGGCTGCGGGTCCGTTCGAAGCCGCTCTGGCCCGGTTGCGGGCAATAGATTCGACCGGCGCGCTATCGAGCCGGCTCGACGGCATCGCCAGTATCGCCGCAACGCTTGGCGACACGGTGACGCTGACCCTTGATCCGACCGAGCGGCATGGCTTTGAGTTTCAGTCCTGGTTCGGATTCTCACTATTCGTCGCAGGCGCGTCGCGAGAGGTCGGGCGCGGCGGAACCTATGCGCTGATCGGCGCGGACGGGCGCGAGGAGGTCGCAACCGGCTTTTCGTTATACGCTGACGTTCTGGCGGAGCAGCTGCCCGCGCCCGAACGCCGGCGGTTGTTCCTGCCGCACGGAACGCCGACTGACGTCGGCCGGGAGCTGCGGGCGGAAGGATGGGTCACCGTCGCAGGCCTTGAACCCGGCGACTCGCCCGAGGCGCAGCTTTGTACGCATGTCTGGCGCGAGGGCGACGTCGCCCCGGCCTGACGATGGTTCGCCGGACCTACTGCTTTCGACCTCGCCCGGTTGCCGCCCAATAGATCCCGCCCATCAGGTGCGAGAGATATTGGGAGTCGCGGTACATCTCCACATTGTGGCCGAGCAGCGTCACGAACACGCGCCCCTTTTCATAGGGGTGCCACCAGGCGACCGGGTGGTCCTTGCCCATCGGCTCCGACACCTGACCCGGCCAGATCTTGCGCGGGTCGTAGCTGGTTTCGTCGACGTTCAGCACCGGGTTGATGCGGACGTTGTACGGGTTCTTTGTGACGTAGAACTCGTCGCTCCAGATCCAGCGCTCCGGCACGCCAAAGGTCGCCGGGAAGCTGGCGTCGGCAACCGTCACGACCCCCGTCTGCAACATCGGGTGGATCACAAAGGAACGCCCGACCAGCTTCTCGTACCAGTTCCAGTTGCCCGGCGGTGTAATGGCCGCGCGGTGCACCACGACGGCGTTGCCGCCGGCACGCATATAAGCCTCGAATTTCGTCCGCTGTGCCGGCGTCAGCTCCTCCCCAGGGGTGTTGAGGAACATGACCGCGGCATATTGGCTGAGGTCGCCGTCGAACGCGTCGATCTTGTTGGTCCAGACCATGTCAAAGGCGTGTAGCTTGGCGAGCCTTTCCAGGCTGTCGCGCGCGACTGGTATGTATTCGTAGTGATATTTGTTGGGGATCGACAGGACGAGCAGCTTGTACTGGCTCTGCGCCTCCGCAACCGACGGAAGCGCCGTCGCGATCACCACGCCTGCCAGCCATCCGATCGCCCTCATGCACCACCTCCGCGCGCGTTGTGCGGCACGAACGGGGCAGTGTCACCCGGTCGATGGTCGTAGCCGTTCGGTCGATCGGTGCGTTGGTTGACACAGGCCCTACGGCCCCGCTACCGGCGCCACGCATTCATGGCACCGCCCGCGCACCGAGTCCCGTCGAAGGGCGCGCGGGTCGATTTCGGCGGGGGAGCGTGCACATCTCATGGGCAACGTAGCAGTCATCGGTGCGCAGTGGGGCGACGAGGGCAAGGGCAAGATCGTCGACTGGCTCGCCGAGCGGGCCGACATGGTGGTGCGCTTCCAGGGTGGACATAACGCCGGCCACACGCTGGTCGTCGGCGACAAGGTCTACAAGCTGTCGCTGCTGCCCTCCGGCATCGTGCGTGGCACGCCATCGGTCATCGGCAACGGCGTGGTGCTGGACCCTTGGGCGCTCCAGGCGGAGGTCGCGCGACTGGCGGAGCAGGGCGTGGTGGCGACGCCCGACACGCTGCGTATCGCCGATAATTGCGCGCTGATCCTGCCCTTCCACCGCGATCTCGACGCGCTGCGGGAGGATGCGTCGGGCGCCGGCAAGATCGGCACGACCCGGCGTGGCATCGGCCCTGCGTATGAGGACAAGGTCGGCCGCCGTGCGATCCGGCTGTGTGATCTGGCACATCTGGACGGGCTTGGGCCGCAGCTCGACCGCTTGCTCGCGCACCACGATGCGCTGCGCGCCGGGTTCGGCCAGCCGCCGATCGACCGTGAGGGGCTGCTGGAGGAATTGCGCGCGATTGCCGGATTCGTGTTGCCCTTTGCCAAACCGGTATGGCGCGACCTCAACGAAGCGCGCGCGGCGGGCAAGCGGATCCTGTTCGAGGGCGCACAGGGCGTGCTGCTCGACGTGGATCATGGCACCTACCCGTTCGTCACCTCGTCCAACACCATCGCGGGACAGGCAGCGGGTGGATCGGGCCTTGGTCCGTCAGGCGTCGGCTTCGTCCTCGGGATCGCCAAGGCGTACACCACACGCGTCGGGTCCGGGCCGTTCCCGACCGAGCTCCATGACGAAACGGGGGAGCGGCTGGGCACGCGCGGGCATGAGTTCGGCACGGTAACGGGGCGCAAGCGCCGCTGCGGTTGGTTCGACGCGGTGCTGGTGCGCCAGTCCGCTGCGGTGTCGGGAATCACCGGCATCGCCCTGACCAAGCTCGACGTGCTCGATGGGTTTGACGAGGTGCGTATCTGCACCGGCTACCGCCTGAACGGGGAAGTACTCGATTACTTTCCGGCCCATGCGGCGGATCAGGCAGCGGTGGAGCCGATCTGGGAGTCCGTGCCCGGCTGGTCTCAGTCGACCGCGGGCGCACGGAGCTGGGCGGAACTGCCCGCAGAGGCGATCAAGTACATCCGCCGTATCGAGGAACTGATCCGTTGTCCGGTCGCGCTGGTATCAACCAGCCCGGAACGAGCGGACACGATCCTGGTACGCGATCCGTTCGCCGATTAACGGCTTAGCGCCGGAGGCGGCGGGCGCCGGGCGTTTGTTCGGTGGCCGCCGCGGCGGGCGCGACTTTGTTCGCTGGCGGAGCGTCCGCGTTCGAAGTGGCATCAGGGCCCGGCGCAAACCTCTCAGAGCTCGGCGCGGAGTTTTCTGCTCGTGACGCCGACGGGTCGGCCGGGTCCGCCGCAGTTAAGTCGTTACCGAGCGGGGACTGGCCCGAAGCGGGCACCTCCTGCTCGGTTCCGGCGACGTAATCTGGGCCAGCGCGGCGGTCGAGGCGGCGAAGATGCTGGCAATCGCCAGAGTGGTGAGGCGCATCAGGTCCCCGTAACTGGTAAGGGCGCACCAGTGCGGCACGCCCTTTCCTGTTTATTAGCGGGGGGTGGTGCCGCCGACCGATCCGGTCGAGGACGAACCGGTTGACCCGGTCGTGCCCGTACCCATCGATCCAGTGGTGCCGGTGCCCATCGAACCGGTGGAGCCAGTTGTGCCCGTGCCCAGCGACCCGGTAGAACCGGTGCCCATCGATCCGGTTGTACCCGTCCCCATCGAGCCCGTGGTGCCGCTCGTACCGGTGCTCGAAGTGCCGGTGGTGTCAGTCGTGGACGTGCTGCCGCCCGTTGACGTGGTCGAATCGACCCCGGTCGTTGTCGAACCGGTAGCGGTGCTGCCGCGACGACCGCCGCGACGCGACGACCGGCTCTGCGTCGTGGTGCTCTGCGGCGACGCGGTGGTGCCGGACTGGCTGCCCATGCTGCTGTCCGTACCGAGCGTGCCAGTAGAGCTGCTGCCTGAAGTCGTGCTGCCTGTGGTTGAGCCACCCGTGCTGGTGCCACCCGTCGTCTGGGCGAGCGCCGCGGCGGGAATTATCAAGGCGCCCGCGATCGCTATGGAAATCATACGCATCCGAATTCTCCTAAAATATGTAGAAGCTTCAACGAGTAGTCTTAGTCAACGTTCCGTTTACCAACCGCATTGGCCGCGATGGAGCAACGCCTGATCGGCTAATACCAGCGCCATCATCGCTTCGACGACGGGCACTCCTCGTATTCCTACGCACGGGTCGTGGCGGCCTCGCGTCGCGATCTCGGTCGCTTCGCCGGTGCGGGTGACGGTTTCAACGGGGGTCAGAATGGAGGATGTTGGCTTAAACGCTGCGCGCACGCGGATCGGCTGACCGGTTGCGATCCCGCCGGCAATCCCGCCGGCATGATTGGCAGCGAAAACCGGACCGTTCGCGCCCGGACGCATCGGATCGGCATTATCCTCGCCCCTTAACGCCGCGGCGGCAAAGCCGTCACCAATCTCCACGCCCTTGACCGCATTGATCGACACCATTGCGGCGGCAAGTTCTGAGTCGAGCTTGGCGTAGAGCGGAGCGCCCCAGCCCGCCGGCACTCCCGTTGCCTCGCACGCGACAACGGCGCCCAGCGACGAGCCTGCCTTGCGCGCGCTGTCGACCAA
Source organism: Sphingomonas aerophila (assembly GCF_014199305.1). Classification (GTDB taxonomy): domain Bacteria; phylum Pseudomonadota; class Alphaproteobacteria; order Sphingomonadales; family Sphingomonadaceae; genus Sphingomonas; species Sphingomonas aerophila. The sequence continues at coordinate 68,749 of NZ_JACIJK010000001.1, read as the reverse complement.
TGCCTCCCAACGCCGCGCTGCGCCTGGATCGGGGCAGAAGAACGGGTTGTTGTCTATTTCGGAATCGTCAAAGGCCCTTGTGTCGATCGCGTCGCCCCCGATCGCCTCCACCCACGCGCGGATACGGACGCGCGGGATCACCAGCCGCGCTACCGCCCCTGCGGCAACCCGGCTTGCGGTTTCGCGCGCCGATGAGCGACCGCCGCCGCGATAATCCCGGAACCCGTATTTGGCGTCATAAGCGTAGTCAGCGTGGCCGGGGCGATAAGCCTGGGCGACTTCGCCATAATCCTTGGAGCGCTGGTCGACATTCTCGATCAGGAGGCTGATCGGCGTCCCCGTCGTCCGCCCGTCGAACACGCCAGACAGGATGCGGACCTGGTCCGGTTCCTGCCGCTGTGTGGTGAACCGCGATGTTCCCGGCCGTCGCTTATCGAGCCAGGGCTGGATGTCCGCTTCTGACAAGACCAGTCCCGGCGGGCAACCGTCGACCACGGCGCCGATCGCGGGGCCGTGGCTTTCCCCCCAGGTGGTGAACCGGAATACGCGGCCAAAGCTGTTCCAGCTCATCGTGGTCGCCTCCAGCCAGGCACCGTCAACGCCAGCACCGCCTGCTGGACTGGCGCGGCCAGCAGAAAGCCGAGAACCACGCCGACGGTAGCACCCGCGCTCCCTTCCGCTGCAATCAGGCCATACCGCACGCCGATACGGTTCGCGATCCACACGCTGGCGATCACCGTCGCCATTGCCGCCGCATCGGCGAGCGCGCGGCCATGCGCCTCGGCATGGGTCGCGCGAGCGTAACGGCCGCGCTGCCAGCTATAATATCCCGCAACCGCGGCAAGGCAGGCGAGGAGGGCGATCACAGCAGGGGCGCGCTCACGCCAGTGCGATGTCGGGCGCGTCCTCGGCCTTCATGCCGATCACGTTGTAGCCGGCATCCACATGGTGGATTTCACCCGTCACGCCGGATGCGAGATCCGACAACAGGTAAAGCCCGGCCCCGCCCACGTCCTCGATGGTCACCGTGCGACGGAGCGGCGCGTTCAACTCGTTCCACTTCAGGATGTAGTTGAAATCGCCGATCCCGCGTGCGGCAAGCGTCTGAATCGGGCCGGCCGAGATCGCGTTTACGCGAATGTTCTCCGGACCCAAGTCGACGGCCAGGTACTTCACGCTGGTTTCCAGCGCGGCCTTGGCAACGCCCATCACGTTATAGTGCGGGATTACCTTTTCCGCGCCATAATAAGTCAGCGTCAGGATCGATCCGCCACTCGACATCATCCGCCGCGCCCGCTGCGTCACCGCGACCAGGCTGTAGGCGGAGATGTTCATGGTCATCAGGAAATTGTCGAGCGTCGTATCGTAATACCGCCCGCGCAGCTGCGACTTGTCGGAAAACCCGATCGCATGGACCACGAAGTCGAGCGTGGGCCATTCGGCTTCCAGCTCGGCGAACGTCTGGTCCAGTGCGGCCATGTCGGACACGTCGCAGTCGAACAGCCGCGCGATGCCGAGCTGCTCGGCCAGCGGACGCACGCGCTTTTCCATCGCGGCGCCCTGGTAAGAGAAGGCGAGTTCCGCCCCCGCTTCGCTCAGCTTCTTGGCGATGCCCCAGGCCAGCGACTTGTCATTCGCAAGGCCCATGATCAGGCCGCGCTTGCCTGCCATCAATCCGTTCACGCCGACGCCGCCTCCAATTCCCGATCCGTCGGGCCACCCTGTAGCCCGAGCTGATCGGGTTCCGCCAGTGCTGCGTTCAGGTGAGCCCCGAAGACGAAGCCGAGGCCGATCGTATAGAAGAACAACAGCATCACGACGACGCCGGCAAGGCTGCCATAGGTCATGTCATAACCGCCGAGCGACGCGAGCACCTTTGGCAACAGGGCGGTGATGCCGATCCACCAAACCGCCACAAACAGCGCTCCTGGCCATTTGCGGCTGTCGGAATGGCGATATTTGGATGGGGTGACCGAATAAAACAGCACATAAAGCGCGCCGAACATCACCACGCCCGGCACCAGGCGCGACAATCCGATCCAGGTCGCAGCTTCTTGAGCGAACGGGAGCAGCCGGTACACGAACTGCTCGGCCGCGGTCAGCAGCCCTTGTACGAAGAAGGACAACAGAACCAGAATCACTGACCCGACGATCGCGCCTGACAGCCGCAGCCGCGCCTTGAAGAACGACGCGCTCGACTTGGTGCCATAGGCGCGGCGGAAAATGTCGCGGATCGTGTCCACGAAGCTTCCCACCGTCCACAGGCCGACCAACCCGCCGAGCCACAGCAAGGGCCCGGTGCGCGCCGTCAGCACGTCCGCGATCGGCTTGCGCAACAGGTCCGCGACGTCCGGCGGCAGGACGTGAAGGAAGCTCGCCACCGTGTGCTGCGTTTCGGCGCTCTGGCCCAACAGCGACAGGATCGCCGCTGCCACAATGAAGAACGGGAACAGCGTCATCAGCGCGAGATAGGCTAGGTTCCCCGCATGGATGAAACCATCATTGTACACGCCCAGCGCCGCCCGCTTCGTAACTTCAAAGGCGACGCTGCCCGGTTTTACCCGGGCGAACTCCTTGGTGACTCGGGCACGCGCGCGGCCCGGATGATGGGCCCGCGCTTCGGGGGTTAGCTCTAGACCCTGACTCATGCGGGCTTCAGACGCCCATGGCAGCCCTGGGGTTCCCCGCGGCCCCTGCCCAACCTTGCACAAAGGCGGTGAGCTGGGCGTCGTCCGCTGGCACATCGATCATCAACGTGACCAGCTGATCGCCGCGCCCGCCGCTCTTCTTGTGGAACCCCTTGCCCTTCAAGCGCAATGTTCGGCCAGAGGTGGTGCCCTTGGGAATGGTCAGGTTTACCGGACGCTCCACGGTCGGGGCACGCACCGTGCCGCCCAGAACCGCTTCGGCCAGGCTGATCGGCAGGTCCAGGCGGACATCATCGCCGTCACGATTGAAGAAGCGGTGCGGCTGAATCTCGATGGTGACCAGCGCGTCGCCCGGGCCGCCGGGTCCGGCCTCTCCCTTGCCCGCCAGGCGCATCTGAGTGCCCGATTCGACACCTGCCGGCAGCTTCAGCTCGATCGACTTGCCATCGCCCAGCGTCACACGTTGCGGCACCAGTGTCGCAGCGTCCGTGAAGGTCACGGGCAGGCGATAGTTGATGTTGGCGCCCTTGGGCTGGGGCTGGCGGCCAAAGCCGCCCGCGAAGCCGCCACCGCCGCCGCCACGACCGCCGAACAATCCTTCGAAAACGTCGCCGATGTCTGCTTCGCCGCCGCCGAATTCAAAGCCGCTGCTGCGAAAGCTGCCGGGGCCGCCGGCACCAGGACGGGCCCCTGCGCCGGCCCGGTTGCCGAAACCGAACGGAGCGGCAGGATTGCCGTCCGCATCGATCTCACCCCGGTCAAAGCGCGCGCGCTTGTCCTTGTCGGACAGCAGGTCATAGGCAGAGGTGGCCTGGCTGAAGCGCTCGGCTGCCTTTGGATTGTCCTTGTTGCGATCAGGATGAAGCTCTTTCGCGAGCTTGCGATACGCCTTCTTGATGTCAGCCTCGGTCGCGCCGCGTGCGACGCCCAAGGTCTGGTACGGATCGGCCACAGTTGAACCCCCAGGTGTGTTACCCGACTATGTGGGGCAGGATCGCCCGGAGCGCAATTCATCGCTCGCGCGTTCAGCAGGTATCAGGAGAATGACGATGGCCGATACCCAACCAACCCAGGCAAGCGGCGGCAACTATGCCGAGAAGAGCGACCCCAATCCGCAGGATCGCACCGAAGGCGGCGAAAGCAATGGCGGCGCCTATCCCAACCCGCACACGGGCAAGAAGGGCGGCGGCGAAGGCGGCTTCATGGGGCATGGCGGGCAAACGGAGATCGCCTACTCGGGAACCGGCCAGGGCGGCCATGACGATGATCCGGACGTCGGCAACGAGAATGCCGTGACCAAATAGTCTCCGGTCAGATTGCAGGCGTCAGGGTCGGCGCGTCCTCACTCACGGGGGCGACATCGACGCTGACGTCCATTCGTTGGGCACCCGAGCCCAAGACCACGCCGTCCACCGGCGCGATCTCTGCATAATCCCGGCCGATCGCGACCAGTACATGGTCGCCCGCCATCCAGATGCCGTTGGTGGGATCTACCCCGACCCAGCCCAGCGTTGGGCCGCACCACAGTATGACCCAGGCATGGGTCGCATCCGCGCCGACCAGGCGTGGTTGGCCGGGCGGGGGCAGTGTGCGGATGTACCCGGACGCATAGGCCGCTGGCAGGCCCGCTGCCCGAAGCCCGGTGATCATGATTTGCGCAAAGTCCTGGCACACTCCTCGCCGCTTGGCGAAGGCGTCGCCCGGGCGCGTGTCGACCAAAGTAGCGGCGGCATCGAATTCGAATTCCGCTTGTATGCGGCGCGCGAGGGCGATCGCCGCGTCCAGCGCCGGCCGATCCGGATCGAGTTCGCTGGCGCACCAGTCAGCGATGGCGCGGTCTGGGCGGATCAAGGGAGAGGGGTAAAGGTAGGCCGCCGGCCCGGCGGGTGACAGGTCGGCGCTTATCCTCGCGCGCCCGGCGATCTCGCCAAGCGTGGGGTCTGTCGGTAATGGAACCGGCACCAGGCGATCCACGAACAATCGTGCCTGGCTGACGATGGTAAGGGTGCGCACCGGCTGATCCACGATCAGGCGGGTGACATGGGCCAGCCCCGCCTCGGCCCGCGCGGGACTGGTGCGACCAGCAGGTTCCACCGTCAGTGCATACCGGTCAAGCCGCTGCCCCGGCCAGTCGATCGGTCGGAGGCGCAGGTTGCAACGAGCGAACTTCACCTGCGCGCCGTAGTCGAACCGAGTGACGTGGCGAATGTCGTAGGTCATCGCGCCGGTCATGCGAGTGTCAGTCCCGCTGCGCGCAGCGGCTCTGCCCCTTGCAGGAAATATCGCCGGGCAATGGCGTCGGACAGCTGCGATAGTCGCCGTTCGATGCTGCCGAGCGTGTCGGGATCGAGCCCGGCGGCGGTCGCGGTATTGATAGCCGCCTGCAACGCGATCCCGCATGCTTGTTGCGGCTCGGCCATGCCATCGTCTTCCAGTACGGGAAGCTTGCCGAGATGTACGGCCACGCGCTCGATCTGAAAGGCAAGGGCGCGGGGATTGCCGGGGTCGAGCGCGACCAAGTCCACGACAGGCACCCGCGCGATGCCGGTCAGGTAGCGCTGGCGATAGCTGATCTGGCTGTCGGCAAGGTCGAGCAGGGTGGACAGATCATCCCTTGACGCGCCTTTCATCCCGAACAGGCGAACTGCCCGGGTAATCGCCGTGGCGCGCTCGATGCGCCGGCCAAGGTCGTGAAAGCGCCATGCATCGGTGCGGCCCATATGCTCGGCGGAAAGCCCGGCAATCGCCACATATCGCCGCTGCAACGCGCCAGCACGGTCCAGCAGCCCGGGCGTGGAGGGAAAAGGCGCATCGAGAAGCCGGATCATGTCGGCGGATAAACGGTCGCGCGATCCGTCGCCGATGATCCTCGCCATCCCGTTGATCACACGCACGGAATGTTGGTGTTCATCCTCCATGGCGAGGCGTGCAAACGCGGTCAGTGCGGCACGGTCGAGCGAGGCGGGGTAAGCAGCGGCGCCGCTGCCCGCGATCAGCCCGACCAGCCGGCCAACCGTGTCGGGCGCCAGCGCACCGCCCCCATCGGCATCGATCGAATTGCCCAACAGCACGCGAATGGCGGCCAGCAGCGCTTCGCCGCGCTCAAGATAGCGGCCAAGCCAGAAGAAATTATCGGCAACCCGGCTGGGTAGGGTGCCGGGATTACGGCGAACCTGATGCGAGTCAGCGCCGGACAGGAGCGACACGGGCGCCACCGGTTCGGCCCCATGCACCGCGACATCGGCGGACCAAGTGCCTTCTCCCATGATCGCGGCGCGGGCATCAGGCTCATCACCGATGCGAGCGAAGCCGCCCGGCATCACGGTCCAGTCGCCATGCGCGTCGCGGGTGGCGAACACGCGCAAGGTGAAGGGGCGCGGTACCAGGGTGTCGCCGATCACGACTGGCATGGTGGACAGGCGAACAACTTCCTGCCCGACATAATCCTGCGGGCGGCGCGCCATGTCTTCTAGCAGCACCGCTCGCTCGTCACCGGACAGGTCGGCCCCGGCGACCGGCGCACCCGCTGGCAGGCCGAGCGGCGCCACGCCAAAAGCCGGTGCGATCATCAACCCGTCGAGCGATTGCGTCACATGCGCCGCCTCACGCGCACTTCCGCACCACCAGGTGGCAATGCTGGGCAGCAACAGCTCCTCACCCAACAACCGGCTCGCAAGCCGCGGGAAGAAGGCGTGAAAGGCGCACGCTTCCAGCAGGCCGGCGCCCGGTGGATTGGAGATGACCAGATTGCCCGCGGCATAGGCATCGAGCAGCCCCGGCACGCCGATCTGTGAGTGAGTGTCGAACGCCAGCGGATCGAGCAGGCTTGTGTCGATACGCCGCCATACCGCGTCGATGCGCTTCAGCCCGGCAACCGTGCGAATGTACAACCGCCCGTCGAGCGCGGCGAGATCCGCTCCTTCGACCAGCAGAAAGCCAAGGTAGCGGGCGAGATGGGCCTGCTCTGCGTAGCTTGGGCTGTAGCGACCGGGGGTGAGCAGCCCGATGCGCGGCTCCGCCCGGCGGCACAGGCCCGTGACCCCGTCGCGAAAGGCCGCGAAAAACGGCGCGTGGCGCTGGACGTTGAGGCGCGGGCCTAGCCCACCGAGCGTCCGGCCGATCGCCAGCCGGTTCTCCAATGCGTAGCCTGCCCCTGCCGGCGCACGCAGGTGATCTGCCAGCACCCGCCATTCGCCACCCGGTCCCCGCGCCAGGTCCATGCCGACCATGTGCAGGTGCCGTCCGCCCGGCGGCTCCAGCCCGGCCACCGTGCGCACGAAATGCGGGCTGCCGGTGACAACACTGGCGGGCAGATCACCATCGGCGACCAGTCGAGCCGGGCCATAAAGGTCGGCAGTTACTCGCTCGAGCAGATCGGCCCGCTGGATTACGCCGCGCTCGATATGGCGCCATTCGTCTGCCCCGATCAGCAACGGTACCGGGGACAGTGGCCATGGCCGCTCTTCGGCCTCATCGGCCAGCCGAAAGCCGGTGCCGATGTCAGCCGTATGGCGCCGAACCCGTTCGCGCGCATGGCCCAGGTCGCGGCCCGCCACCGCCCCAAGCTCTTCGAACATCGCGGACCAGGCGTCGTCGTCACCCGATGCCAGCACGTCACCCCAGCCGGCTCCGGCGCGATAGTCGGCCATCCAGCGGCGGGCTTGTTCGGTGGCCTCGAACAGGGGTGCAGCGGGGTGCGTCGCCATGAGTCCTTTGTGCGTCGCCAGTGTCGCGGGCCTGCGTGCCCACTTACTGCAGGCCGATGCAACCTGTTTATGAGCTATCGGACCTTTTCAGGCGCGGTCCTCAGAGGTCCGGCAGCACCTGATCCGCAACTCCCCAACCCTGCAAGCCGCGCCCGTTTGCGCGCTTCAACAGCTCCGCGCCGTCCCGCACACAGAAAGGGTGCGCGCTGGTCATGTCGCGCAGCTCGGTCCACGACACCGGCACGGCAACGGGGGCGCCGGCCCGCGCGCGCGCGGCATAAGGCATGATCGCGGTCGATCCGCGCCCGTTGCGCAGATAATCGACGAAGATGCGTCCCTTTCGCCGAGCTTTTGACATGTTGGCGACGAAACGGGCGGGGTCGGCCTGCTCCAGGGCACGGGCGAAGCGCTCCGAGAAATCGCGGACAGCCGGCCAATCGGCCCGGGGCGTCAGGGGTACGACGACATGGACCCCCTTGCCCCCGGACAGCAGCGGAAAGGTGGTCAGTCCCATTTCGCCGAGCAGGTCACGCAGATGCGCCGCCGCGTCGCGCGTGACCGCGAAGTCGAGCCCTTCATCGGGGTCGAGGTCGAACACCATCCGGTCGGGCTGTTCGAGATGGTCGACGGTCGATCCCCAGCCATGGAACTCGATCGTGCCCATCTGGACGCAGGCGACCAATCCATCGGCGTCCGTCACGTAGAGATAGTCTTCGCTGGATCCGTCCTTCTCGGTCACGGGCACCTGGTGCACCCATTCGCCGAAGCTGCCAGCGTCATGCTTCTGGAAAAAGCAGCGCTTGCCGCGGCCTTGTGGGCAGCGGACCAGGCTGATCGGCCGGTTCGCGACCCAGGGCAGCATGATCGGCGCGACTTGCGCGTAATAGTCGGCGAGCTCGCCCTTGGTGACGGTGGAGTCCGGGAAGATCTCGCGCTCGCGGCTCGACACCTTGACGTGGATCTCGGGAGCGGCGGGCGGCGGTGTCGGCGTTTCGACCACCACGTCCGCTGCAGGCTTGTCGCCGCGCAGGCCAAGGAAGCTCGAGTGACGCAGCACGCCATCAGGCGTCACCTCGGCATACGCGATCTCCGCCACCAGCTTGGGCTCGATCCAGCGGGCACCACGCACCGCCGCACGACCTAGGTTCTTGGGCCCCACCACAGTGGGCGTATCGCGGGCCAGCGGCTCCATCGCGTCCAGCAACTCGTCCATCTGCGCATGACCGAAGCCGGTGCCGACCTTGCCTGCATATTGTAGTTGCCCGTCGCGGTGCACGCCGAGCAGCAACGAGCGAAACCCGCGTTTATTGTCCGACGCGGTCCAGCCGACGATCACGAACTCCTGCCGCTGGATGCACTTCGCCTTGAGCCAGGCTGAGGTGCGATCCCCTCGATAAGGAGCATCGGCCCGCTTGGAGACCACGCCCTCCAGTCCCTCCCGGCACATGGTCTCGAACAGCTTTTCGCCCGCGCCCACGACGTGATCGGCAAATTGCAGCCGGGGATCGTCGCCGCTGACCAACGGGCGCAGCCGCTCCTTGCGGGCGACATTCGGCAGCTTCGTCAGGTCCTCGCCATCGAGCTGCAACAGGTCAAAGGCGAACAACGTCATCGGGCCGTTGTTCGAGATTGCGTCCTTCAGCGTGGAAAAATCGGGACGACCGTCCTTATACGCGACGATTTCACCGTCGATCAGTGCATCGTTCACCGGCAACGCCGCAGCAACCTCTGCAATGCCGGGAAACTTGTCCGTCCAGTCGAGGCCGGAGCGGGTGTAGACCTTGGCTGAACCGCCACCGACCGCGATCAACGCACGATAGCCGTCATATTTGATCTCGTGCAGCCAGCCGTTGCCAGCCGGCACCGCGTCCACAAGGGTACACAATTGAAGCGGTTTGAAAGCGGGTGGCTTGCCGGCCCTGGAAGAGCTTTTCGCTACCCTTTTCGGTGCGGCGGCCTTGGCGGGCGCCGCTTTTCCTTTGGCCTTGGCGGGCTTGTTTTCCGCGATTTCCTGCATCGTACGGCCGGTGGCGACGCTGGTCAGCGCCTCTTCGGTGAGCGTATCGGTGCCGCCGGCCTCTGCGTCGTTTATCTTGCGCAAAAGCCAGTTCTCGTTGCGCTCCTTGCGCCGCGGCTTCAGCCGGATCAGCAGCCATTCACCCTTCATCCGCTCGCCATTGAGCGTGAAATGGAGGTGCCCCTTCTCCAGATCCTTGGCGGATTTGCCGGGTACGGGCGCCCAGGTGCCGCGGTCCCACAGCATCACGGTGCCGCCGCCATATTCGCCCTTGGGGATTGTCCCCTCGAACGTTGCGTAGGAGAGCGGGTGATCCTCCGTCCGTACGGCCAGGCGCTTTTCGTCGGGATCGAGGCTGGGTCCGCGAGTGACCGCCCAGCTCTTCAAGACGCCGTCGACCTCCAGCCGGAAATCCCAATGGAGCCGCGTCGCGTCATGCTTCTGGACCATGAAGCTGATGCCGTTGCCGGGCGCGAACTCGCCACGCGGCTCTGCGGTCTTGGAGAAGTCGCGCTTGGCATTGTAGCGGGCGAGTGGATCCTGATCAGCCATGCAGGAGCCCGCCGTGTTCGCCGGAGTCCGGACCGGCCCGCTTTACGAGCTGGGCTCTTGGCTTGCGCGATCGCATCGGCACGCCAACGCTCCTAAGCACGCTTCCTCGCCGCCGGCTTCTTCTCGGCCGCGTCCTTCGGAGCTGGTTTCGCGGCGGCCTTCTTCGCCGCCGGCTTCTTGGCCGGGGCAGGTTTCTCGTCGTTGGCGGCCTTGGCCCCGCTTTCCATCGACTTCTTGAGCGCGGCCATCAGGTCGACGACGTTGGAGCCGCGGGACGATGCCTCGTCGCCCTTGTCCTCGATGATCTTCTTGCCGCCGGTTTCGCGCTTGCGCTCGATCAGCTCGCGAAGGGCATCCACATAGCGGTCGTGAAACTCCTGCGGCTCGAACGGCCCTGACTTCTTCTCGATCAGCGCCTCGGCCAGATCGAGCAGGTCGTTGTCAGGCTTCTCGTCCGGGATCTCGCGGAAATAGCCCTGCGCCTTGTGCACCTCGTCCGCATAGCGCAGCGTTTCGAGCACCATGCCGCGTCCGCATGGCTTCAGACTGACGACATATTCGCGCCCGCGCATTGCGAGCTGGCCCAGTCCCACCTTCTTTGTTCGCCGAAGCGCCTCGCGCAGAACAATGAACGCTTCTTCTGCAAGGTCGTCGGCCGGAACCACGAAATACGGCTTTTCGTAATACAGGACGTCGATCTCGGACGCGTCCACGAACTGGGTCAGCTCAAGCGTCTTCTTGGACTCGAGCTTGACCGCGTCGATCTCCTCCTGTTCGAGCAGGACGTACTCGCCCTTTGAGACTTCATAGCCCTTCATGATCTCGGCCGTGTCGATCGGGCCGATTCCGTTGACGATCTTTTCGTAATGGATCGGCTGGCCGCTGGGCTCATGGATCTGCTTGAAGCTGATCTGCGCGCCCGATTTGGTCGCGGAATAGATTTCAACCGGGATCGACACCAGCGCGAGCCGGATCTGACCTTGCCAATAGGCTCTGGCGGGCATGTGAGCACCTCGTTGCGAGGGCGATTCAATCCTTGGGCGACGGACTCGTTCCGATTCCCTTTTGTTCAACACCGCCGGTTTGGGATTCGGTGGTGGTTGGGATATGGGCCGAGCAACATGGCCGATGATCCTTTTGCCTTGTTCGACGCCTGGTTCGCCGAAGCGAGGCAGTCAGAACCGAACGATCCCAACGCGATGGCGCTTGCCACCGCCGATGCCGACGCTCGCCCGTCGGTCCGCATGGTACTGCTGAAAGGGCATGGGCCCGACGGCTTCGTGTTCTACACGAACCGCGAAGGGCGCAAGGCTGCGGACCTGCACGCCAATCCTGCCGCCGCGTTGCTGTTCCATTGGAAATCGATCAGGCGCCAGATCCGGGTCGAAGGCAAGGTAACACTCGCCACCGAGGCAGAGTCCGACGCGTATTTCGCGAGCCGCAGTCGCGATTCGCAGCTGGGGGCATGGGCGTCCGACCAGTCGCGCCCGCTCGACGCTCGCGAAACCTTTGAGGCCCGTTTCGAGGCGAAAAAGGCGGAGTTCGAAGGCCGCGACGTGCCTCGCCCGCCCTTCTGGGGCGGCTATCGCGTTACGCCCGATCGGATCGAGTTCTGGCAGGATCGCGCCCACCGCCTACATGAGCGTCGACTGTTCACCCGCGCGGGTGATGGCTGGACCGAGGGCTTGCTCTACCCATGACCCAGGACGAACGCCGCAGGGCTGTGCCCTTTGCCATCCGCGCCGCACTGGCGAGCGTGGCGACCGCGACCTTTCTGTTGGCGCTGAAAGGCTTCGCGGCCTGGCACACGGGGTCGGTGGCGATGCTGGGCTCGCTTGCCGATACCGGACTGGACCTGCTGGCCAGCCTGGTAACCCTGTACGGCGTGAAGCTTGCCGGTGAGCCCGCCGACCATGACCATCGCTTCGGTCATGGCAAGGCGGAGGCGCTTGCGGCGCTGTTCCAGGTCGGGTTGATCACCGCGTCGTCTGTTGGCATCGCGTGGCGCGCCATCGCCGCCCTTGGCAATCATGCCCCGACCAGGGATGCCGAGTTCGGTATCGGCGTATCGGTGATCGCGATTGCTGCAACGGCCTTATTGCTTTGGTACCAGCGCTCCGTGATCCGCCGCACCGGTTCGGTCGCGATCCTGGCAGACAACATCCATTATCAGTCGGACGTGCTGTTGAATGGATCAGTGATCCTGGCACTGGTGCTCGACCAGTATATGGGGTTCAGCAAGGCGGATCCGATCTTCGGCATCGCGATCGCGCTGTGGCTCGCATACGGCGCATTCAAGGCGTCGTCGAACGCGATCGACCAGCTGATGGACAAGGAATGGCCGGAGGATCAGCGTCAGCGCTTCCTCGACGTCGCCGCTCGACAACCGGGCCTGCGCGGCATTCACGATTTCCGCACCCGTCGCTCGGGCAGCCACGATTTCGCGCAGTTCCACATGGAGGTGGACGCATCGCTGACCGTTGCCCGCGCGCATGACCTGGTGGAGGGCGTCGAGCAGAGCCTGAAACGCGCCTTTCCCAAGGTTGAGGTGCTGATCCACCTCGATCCCGAAGGGCACGTCGATACGGACAATCCGCTCGTGGAGACAGACGTGACGCCTCACTGGTTCGGCAAGCGGGTCGGCGCCTGATGCGCATTCCGTTTACCCAGGTCGATGCCTTCGCCGACCAGCCCTTTGCAGGCAATCCCGCCGCCGTGATGCCCTTGTCCCGCTGGCTGGACGATGAGACGCTTCAGCGGATCGCGCAGGAGAACAACCTGTCCGAAACCGCCTTTCTGGTCGCGGCTGAGGATGACGGGGCCGATTTCGATCTGCGCTGGTTCACGCCGGGCGGCGAGGTTGCCTTGTGCGGGCATGCGACGTTGGCGAGCGGCCATGTCGTGCTGTCGTCGGGCATCGGGCAGGAGAGGGTCCGGTTTCGCACCCGCCGGTCTGGGATGCTGGAGGTAGCGCGCCAGGACTCGATCTATCGGATGAGCTTGCCCGCCTGGGTGCCTACCCCCCGCCCGTTGCCCGGCTTGGTTTCGGCTCTGCGCGTCGAAGGCGTGCTCGACACGCAATGGGTCGACACCGGCTATGCTTTGGTGGTCGTGGATGACGAGAATAGCGTTCGCGATTGCGACCCTGACCTGCGGGCCATGGCGGAGGAGGGCGACCTAGTCGTCATCGTCGCCGCCCGGGGTGCCGAGACGGACATCGTCAGCCGCGTCTTCGTCCCGGCATTCGGGATCGATGAAGACCCCGTGACCGGCTCCGCTCATGCGGTGATGGTGCCCTACTTCGCGGAAAAGCTAGGGCGTGATCGCATGACGGCGTATCAGGCGAGCGCCCGGGGCGGGCGGCTCGGCTGCACGCTGGAGGAAGACCGGGTGATCCTGACGGGCAGTTGCGTCACGGTGATCGAGGGCACGTTCCTGCTGCCCTGATCGCTGGTCAGGCGGCTAGCGCGGCCGCTTCCGTTCTCTCGATCCAGCCGCCGCCCAGCACCCGCTCGCCCGCGTAAAGCACGGCTGCTTGGCCCGGCGCGACGCCATATTCGGGCTGGTCGAACACCAGACGGTCGCCAATCAACTGCGCTGGAACCGGCTTCGCCATCGAGCGGACCTTGGCGGTGAGAGGGCCGTGGTGGTTGCCACCGATCCAATTAAGACCTGACAATTGCGCCGCATCCACGGCGAGCGCGCGGCGGGGCCCCACGACCACGCGCCGGCTTTCCGCTTCCAGCCGCACGACATAAAGCGGCTCATCCTGCCCGCCGATCTCGAGCCCGCGGCGCTGACCGACGGTGAAGTGGATCAGCCCGCGATGGCGGCCGAGGGCACGACCAGACAGGTCCACGATCTCGCCAGCGGTGTCCGTGTCGGGACGAAGCTTCCGCACCAGCCCGGCATAATCCCCGTCGGGGACGAAGCAGATATCCTGGCTGTCGGGCTTGGCCGCGACCCCAAGTCCCATCTCCGCCGCGAGCTCGCGCACCCGCGCCTTGGGCAGGCCGCCCAGGGGAAAGCGCAAATAGTCGAGCTGCGCCTGGGTGGTCGCGAACAGGAAATAGCTCTGGTCGCGCGCGGGATCGGCGCCGCGGTACAACTCCGCCCCTGCCATTCCCCCAACCCGGCGGACATAATGGCCGGTGGCGAGGCAGTCGGCGCCAAGATCACGGGCGAACTGTAGCAGGTCGGTAAATTTCGGCCCGGTGTTGCACTGGACGCACGGGATGGGGGTCCGGCCAGCGAGATAATCGTCGGCAAACCGGTCCACCACGGCCGCGCGAAAATTGCTTTCATAATCGAAAACATAATGCGCGATACCGAGCCGGTCGCACACGGCCCGCGCGTCGCGAATATCACGTCCGGCGCAGCAGGCGCCTGGACGGGCGGTTGCCTCGCCATGGTCGTAAAGCTGGAGCGTGACACCCACCACCTCGGCGCCGGTGCGCTGCGCAAGGGCCGCAACGACGGAGCTATCGACGCCGCCGGACATGGCAACGACGATGCGGCGCGCGGACGGATCGGCGCCAAGCGACCATGGGTCGGGGATGTCGGCGGGGAGGGAATCCATGCCGGACGCAGATAGGGCCGGCGTTCGCGTTAGGGAAGGTTCACGCTTTCTTGCCGGCGGCTTTACGCCCCCTTCACGACGACCTGCGTACAGCGTCGGTCCCGTTGGAATGCATGAAAGCAGCGCCGCTTGGACCTGAGCTTTGCCCGTTATGACCGCCACCGTGAGGTGACACTGCTGCCCGGCGACCTCGCCGTGCTGATGGTGGGGGTCGCGGCGCGTCAGGCGGCAAGCCCGACCGCGGTGGCGCAAGCAAGGGTGGATAGCGACGTTGCGGCGGCTGCGGTCGTTCAGCCCGAACCCGATCTGTTCGCGCCGGCCGACGGCGCATTCAACGGGGCGCTCGCAGCGCTGATCGTGCTGTGGGACGAGCCATGAAGGCGGCGTTTACCGACCCGCTTCAGGCGATCTTCAATGGGCCGGGGTACCGGTCAGGAACAGGGAATGACGGGGCCTCGGCCCCCAAGAGGCAAGAAACCATGATCGAGAACCAGAAGATCCGTCCTGCCAAGGTGATCGGGCCGCTGGGTGAACAGCTGACGCTGGACACGCTGCCGCCGCCCGACACGACGCGCTGGGTGGTTCGCCGAAAGGCGGAAGTGGTGGCAGCCGTGAACGGCGGGCTGCTCTCGGTCGACGAGGTTTGCGAACGCTACCGCCTGACCGTGGAGGAATTTGCCGGCTGGCAGCGTGCCATTGACCGTTCGGGGATGCCGGGGCTGCGGGTGACCCGCATCCAACATTATCGCACCCTATATGAGCGCCAGCAAAAGTATTGATCAATGTTATCGATACGGAGGCGGAACTAGTCGGGGCGCTTTCGGTTCTTCCGGCACGGCCCACCAAGGGGCGGCAACGGAGGGAACGAGTAATGGGTATCATCCTTTGGCTAGTCGTTGGCGGCGTCATCGGCTGGCTGGCGAGCATCATCATGCGGACCGACGCCCAGCAGGGCATCTTCCTCAACATCATCGTGGGCATCGTGGGCGCCTTCCTGGGCGGCCTGATCATCAATGGCGGGTCGATCAACAGCAGCGGGCTGACCATCCAGTCCTTCCTGGTGTCGTTGCTCGGCGCGATCATCCTGCTTGCGATCGTGAACCTCGTTCGTCGCGGCAGCGTGCGCTAAGCGCACTTCGTCGGACGTAAGCAAGGGGGCCGCCGCGGGCAACGCGGCGGCCCCTTTTTGCATCAGCGAAGCAGAAAGCGGACCGACAAGGTGGCGCTCACCTGCTTTTCCCCGGCGACGATCTCCGTCCGCGGAGCGGCTGCCGCCATGCGCATCTGGACCATCGGTGGCTGGCCCGGTTCGCCGGTGTCCTGCCCGGCTTCCGCGATCGAGACGACCCGCACGACGTTGAGGCCTGCTGCACGGGCGTACAGGTCCGCGCGGGTGCGGGCGCGCTTGACCGCGTCGGCCCGGGCCTCGTTCAATGCCGCGTCGGGGTCGTCGATGGCCAGCGCCGGGCCGTCGATCTGGTTGGCTCCTTCCGCAACCAGCGCGTCCAGGATCGTTCCTGCGCGGGCTATGTCGCGAAAGCGTACCGCCACGCTGTTGGTTGCCTGATAACCGGTGATCACCGGGGGCTGGTTCTCACCATAGCGATATTGCGGCTGGAGAGTGACGCTGCTGGTGCTGATGTCGCGCGCCGCCACGCCCGCGCGCCGCAACGCCTGCAGCACGCGGCCCATGCGGGCTGCGTTGTCGCTGAGGGCAGTTGCGGCTGTTGTTCCCTGGGTCACGACGCCGGCGCGGATCGTTGCCACGTCGGGCACACGCGTCGACAGGCCCTGCGCCGTGACGTCCAGAACCGTTCCCGATGCCGGCACCATTGGTTCCACCGCAGGCGCCACCTGCGCGCCGGCGCTCGCTGCGCTTGCCCCCGCCAATGCAAGCGCCGCGATCTGCCACGTCATTTTCCGCATGATGTTCTCCTGTTTACTTCACGTCCTGCGATGGCCGGACCTGTTACAACACCGGCTGAACGTCGCGCTTGCACCTGCGCGCGGGACGCTCCATGCCTGCGGCCTTGGGCTGTGACGAGCCTGGCACTTGGGCTCTCGACGGGGCTTGAGCCCGGTGCCTTATTCTCGTAATACAGCGCGGCAGCGTGCCTGAGCGGCAGCGACAATGGGTGGGGCGGATGAACTACGAGTCGGGACAGGTCAGCGGCGAGGAGCGGCTAGCGTTGCCCGGCTATGGCGACGAAGGGGCCGATCGCGCCCGCACGCGTCGGCGTTGGCTGATCGGCGGCGCGCTTGCGTTGCTGGCCTTGCTGGGCGCGTGGTGGATGCTCGGCCATAAAAAGGCCGCGGCGCCGGCGGGGGCGGGCGTGGTGGCCCAGTTGCCAAGCGTCACGGTCACGGTCCCGGGCCGTCAGGTGGTGGATCGCCAGATCTCCGCCACCGGTTCCTTGGCAGCAAAGCGCGAGATGCCGGTCGGCGTCGCGGGTGAGGGCGGGCTAGTCCGCCAGGTATTGGTGGAGCCCGGACAGTGGGTGCGCGCGGGCCAGGTCCTGGCCTTGGTGGACCGGTCCGTCCAGGTTCAGACTGCCAACAGCCTGGCAGCACAGATCAACGTTGCGCGTTCCGACCTGTCCATCGCGCAATCCGAGCTCGATCGCGCGCAGCAGCTGGTTGACCGCGGCTTCATCTCCAAGGCCGACCTGCAGCGCAAGGCTGCCACCCGCGATGCAGCGGCGGCGCGTGTGAACGTCGCACAGGCCACCTTTGCCGAGGCGCGGGCGCGTAACGGACGGCTCGACATACGCGCGCCCGCCGCCGGGCTGGTGCTTACCCGGCAGGTAGAGCCCGGGCAGATCGTATCCTCCGGCTCGGGCGTGCTGTTCCGCATGGCAATGGGCGGTGAGATGGAAATGCGAGCTCTGATGGCCGAGTCCGACCTGGCCGGCCTGCGCCCCGGCGCCCGCGCCAGCGTCGTTCCGGTGGGCAGCAACAGGCAGTTCGCCGGCACGGTATGGCAGGTGTCGCCCGTTATCGATCCGCAAAGCCGGCAGGGCATCGCACGCATCCAGTTGCGCTATGACCCGGCGCTGCGACCCGGCGGCTTTGCGACGGCCACGGTGGTCAGCGGCGCGGCGACTGTGCCCCTGCTGCCCGAATCGGCCGTACAAAGCGATCGGACGGGTAACTACGTCTATGTCGTCGGGGCGGATAACCGCGTGCAGCGCCGTCCGGTGAAGATCGGCACCGTCAACGATACCGGCGTGTCGATCGCCCAGGGCCTGAGCGGGACGGAAAAGGTCGTGCTCGCGGCGGGTGCGTTCCTTAACCCCGGGCAGCAGGTCAAGCCCGTGCTCCAGGCGAACGGCAACCGCACATGAGCTTTCGCAACATCTCCGCCTGGGCGATCCGGAATCCGGTGCCGCCTATCGTGATGTTTATCGCGCTGACGCTGGCGGGAATCGTCAGCTTTATGCGGATGGACGTCAACCAGAACCCGGACATCGACATCCCGATCGCCTATGTCGCGATCAGCCAACCGGGCGCCGCGCCGAGCGAGCTGGAAACGCAGGTTACCAAGCGGGTCGAAGCTGCCGCCCGCAACGTTCAGGGCGTCGACGAGCTTCGCTCCACGGTGCAAGAGGGTAGCTCGCAGACCGTTCTGCAGCTGAAGATCGGCGCCAACATCGATCGCGCGGCGGAGGATCTTCGCAGCGCCATCACCCAGATCCGCTCCGACCTGCCCGACGGCATACTGGAGCCGCAGATCGGCCGGGTCGACACGTCCGACAACGACATCGCGAATTTCTCCGCGATCACCAGCGACATGACGGTCGAGCAGCTGAGCTGGTACATCGACGACACCGTGACCAAGGAGCTGCTGTCGATCCCGGGCCTGGGCGGAGTCAGCCGCAACGGCGGCGTGTCGCGGGAAATTCGCGTCATTCTCGATCCGGTGAAGCTGCAATCCTATGGCCTGACAGCGCCCGCGGTGAACCAGCAGTTGCGCGCGGTGAACCTGAACGCGACGGGCGGCAAAGCCCAGATCGCGGGTTCCGAGCAGTCGGTGCGTGTGCTCGGCAACGCCGCCGACGCCTTTGCGCTTGGCCAGTCGCTGATCAGCATCGGGAACGGCCGCACCGTGCGCCTGTCTGACATCGCCGACGTGCGCGACGCCTATGCGGATCAGACCAGCCGCGCCGCGGTGAATGGGCAGCAGGTCGTGTCGTTCGATTTCAAGCGTTCCAAGGGCGCGTCCGACGTGACGGTGTTCCGTGAGGCGGAAAAGAAGCTGAAAGCGCTGGAGCAGCGCAATCCCAAGGTGAAGTTCCACCTGCTGTCGACCAGTGTCAATGATACCGAGCAGGAATATCATGGCGCGATCGACGCCATGATCGAAGGCGCGGTGCTGGCCGTCGTGGTCGTGTTCCTGTTCCTGCGCGATTGGCGCGCAACGGCGATCTCGGCGCTTGCCATCCCGTTGTCGGCGGTGCCGACCTTCTTTTTTATGGACATGATGGGGTTCAGCCTGAACGGCATGACCCTGTTGGCACTGAGCCTGGTCGCCGGTGTGCTGGTCGATGACGCGATCGTGGAGATCGAAAATATCGTCCGCCACATGCGAATGGGCAAGAACGCTTATCAGGCGTCCATTGACGCCGCTGACGAGATCGGCCTCGCGGTGCTGGCGACCACCATGTCGATCGTCGCGGTGTTCCTGCCGGTTTCCGTGATGCCGGGCATTTCGGGGCAGTTCTTCAAGAATTTCGGCCTGACGGTGGTTGCGGCAGTGCTGATGAGCCTTGCCGTCGCGCGCCTGATCACGCCCATGATCGCGGCCTATTTCCTGAAGGACGAAGGTCACCGCGAGGTCCCGGACGGGTTAGTCATGCGGGCCTATATGCGCGCGCTGCGCTGGACGGTGGACCTGACCCGTATGCGTCGCGCGCGTGAGCGGGCGCGGGGACGGATCGGGCGTGCGTTCGCCCGATTGCTGGACCATCGCGTCTGGGTGATGGGGATCGCCGCGCTTGCCCTGGTGCTGACCGTTGCGATTTTCGCGACGCTGCCACAGCAGTTCCAGCCCGAACGTGACAGCGACCGGTCGTCGGTCTCGATCGACATGCCGCCGGGATCCACGCTGGAACAGACGGAAGCGGTCGTGAACCGGGTGGCCACCATCCTGTCCGCCCAGAAGCAGATCGTCGATTCGGTCTATCAGCGTGCCTTTGTCGGCAACGGCCGCGTCACCGCGCAGCTGCGCGAAGATCGCAAGGTGACCAGCAAGGAGTTCGAGCGCTCGCTGACCCCGCAGCTGTCGGCGATCCCCGACGCGCGGGTGGCGTTCCAGAACTATGGTGGCTGGGGCGGCCCGACCCGCGGGCTGACGCTGACGCTGGGGGGCGATGATCCCGTCAAGCTGCAGGCGGCAGGCGACGCCATTGTCGAGCAGATGGGCGGCATCAAGGTGCTGCAGGCGCCCCGTACCGAAGGCGGGCTGCAGCGGCCGGAGATCGTGATCAAGCCACGGCTGGACCTGGCTGCCGACCTCGGCATCACTACGTCGGCGCTGTCAAACGCGATCCGGGTCGCCACCATCGGCGACATCGACCAAAACTCGGCACGCTTCTCCTTGTCGGATCGCCAGATCCCGATCCGCGTGACCTTTGCCCGCAGCTCGCGTGAGCGGCTGGCGAACATCGAGAACCTGGCCGTGCCGACCCAGAGCGGCGGTTCGGTGCCGCTCAAGGTGGTGGCCGATATCGGCTTCGGTGCGGGCGCGACGCAGATCGACCGCATTGCGCAGCAGCGTCAGCTGACGATCAGCGCCGACCTAGCGCCTGGCGTGCAGCAGGGTGACGCGATGAAGCTGGTGGACCAACTGCCGGCCATCAAGAACCTGCCGGTCGGCATCACCCGCCTGTCCACGGGCGAGGCCAAGGGGCAGCAGGAGCTGATCACCAACATCATCATCGCCGTGTGTGCAGGCTTCTTCCTGCTCTTTGCGGTGCTGGTGCTCCTGTATCGCCGCTTCCTGCCGCCGTTCGTCAACCTTGGCTCGCTGTTCCTGGCGCCGTTGGGGGCGTGCATCGCGCTCAAGGTCGCCGGGATGGCCGTGTCGCTGCCCGTTTATATCGGCCTGCTGATGCTGCTCGGCATCGTCGCGAAGAACTCGATCCTGCTGGTCGACTTCGCGCTGGAGGAAATGAGCAAGGGCGTGCGTCGGATGGATGCGATCCTGGACGCGGGCCACAAGCGCGCGCAGCCGATCGTGATGACCACGGTCGCTATGGTCGCGGGCATGATCCCGACCGCCCTGTCGCTAACCGGCGACAGCTCCTTCCGCGCGCCGATGAGCGTGACGGTGATGGGCGGGCTGATCCTGTCCACCGTGCTGACGCTGCTGATCGTGCCGTCGAGCTTCAGCCTGGCGCTGGGCGTCGAGCAGACGATCGGGCGCAAGCTTGGGCGGCGTTTGCTTACCTATCGCCCCGGCGACGAGCTGGGCCCGGTGATCGACGGCCATCCCGCGCCGACGCCGATCGGACACCATCGGGGTCCGGCCAGCCTGCCCGCGGCCGAATAACGATCGCCCCGGCGCGACCATTGCTTGAACAATCCCCCGTGTCGGGGATTGTTCGGGCATGAGGACTGTATCCCGCGCGTCGCTGGCCGAGGAGGCGACCCCCGCGGGCCTGGTCAGGATGCGCCTGGTCGCGACCGGGTTGCTGGTCGTCATGGCGGCGTTGTTCCTGGTCAGCCGCACCCTGGTGGGGGTGCATCCGGCCTGGGGCTATGTCCGCGCCTTTGCCGAAGCGGCAATGGTGGGCGGGCTCGCCGACTGGTTTGCCGTGACGGCCCTGTTCCGCCATCCCCTTGGCCTGCCCATCCCGCACACCGCGATCGTGCCGCGCAACAAGGACCGGATTGGTGACCAGCTCGCGTCGTTCCTGCGCGCGAACTTCTTGGTCACGGGCGTCATCGCCAGGCGGATGCGCCGGCTGGATGTTGCCGGTGCGGCGGCCCGCTGGTTGACCGATCCCCCCGAAGGGGCAGGAGGCCGCTTTCGCGCGGGCGCATCCAAGCTGGTCGCGCAGGTGCTCGAGTCGCTGGATCCGGCGCGCCTGGGCGGCATGATCCGGACCATGGCTGGCGAACGGCTGCGTCAGGTTGAAGTTGGACCGCTTGCCGGGCGCCTCCTGGTGGCTGCCATGCGCGAGAACCGTCACAAGCCCTTGCTGGAGGCTGTGATCCGCTGGGCCGCGCGGGCGCTGGCCGCGAATGATCATCTGATCCGGCAGATGGTGAGCGAGCGTGCCGGCTCCATTCTGCGCTGGACGGGGCTGGACGAAACGGTCGCCAACAAGCTGATCAGCGGCCTGCAGAACATGCTGGCCGACATGGCCGACAACCCCGAACACCCGATGCTGCTCCGCGCGGAGGAAGCCCTTGACCGGTTCGCCTGGAACCTGCGGCATGATCCTGAGACGCAGGCCAAGGTAGCGGCGATCAAGGATGAGATGATCGCCAACCCCGCGGTTGGTCGCTGGCTGGAAGGTTTGTGGGAGCAATTGCGTGGCGTGCTGCTATCGGTGGCCCGCGATCCGGAGGCCGCCATGGCGGGCAGGCTGGGCGACATCCTGCGTCAGATCGGTGATACGTTGGCGACCGATCGGCGCTTGGCCAACAGTATCAACCGCTTCACCCGCCGTGCGACGGTCGGCGTGGCTGCAGACTATGGCGACGTGATCGTCCGGCTGGTGTCGGAAACTGTAAAGGGCTGGGACACGCGCACGATCACGCGCCGGCTGGAAAATGCGGTCGGCCGCGACCTGCAGTATATCCGCGTCAACGGCACACTGGTGGGCGGCATGGTGGGGCTCGTCATCCACGCGGTCGACACCCTGCTGTGACGGGCCGCTATGAGCGGTCGGTCGCGAATGGCTACCGGCTTGCCGTTCGTTCAGGTTTCGCCCAAAGAGGCAGGCGATGAAGCCCATGGCCGATTTCGACGAAGGGGGTGGGGGCGACGGGGTCGTACGCTTCACCGGCAACCTGTCGCTTGCCAGCCTCGGAACCCTGCCGGAGCGGCTTGAGGCGGTGTCAGGCCATGTCGGGGTGGTCGACCTCAGCAGCGTGACGCGGATCGACACTGTCGGCGCCTGGGTCGTGCATCGCTTCGCCGCGCGCCATGACGCGCGCATCGAGGGGTTGGATGCCGACGGTCAGCACCTGATGGACCAAGTCGTCGCCGCAGACGTGCCGGTCAGCCGTCGCCCTGCCTATGTCGCTCCGTTCCGTCGGGTGCTGGGCGAGATTGGCGACGCGATCGTGATCTCGATCCGGACGCTGCATGGCCTGCTAGGTTTCCTGGGCGCGACGATCATCGCCCTGTTCGCCGTGATGCGCCATCCGCAGCGGTTCCGCTTCAACGCGGTGGTTCAACGGTTCGAGGTGGTCGGCGTATCAGCGCTGGGCATCATCGGCCTGATGAGTTTCCTGATTGGCATCGTCATCGCGCAGCAGGGGGCGGTGCAGCTTCGTCAGTTCGGCGCGGAGGCTTTCACTATCAACCTGGTTGGTCGGATCACCTTGCGCGAACTTGGCGTGCTGATGACCGCGATCATGGTCGCCGGACGTTCCGGCTCTGCCTTCGCCGCGCAGCTTGGCACCATGAAGCTGACCGAGGAAATCGACGCGATGCGCACCATCGGCGTGTCGCCGATGGAGGCGCTGGTGCTGCCGCGTACCATCGCCGCCGTGCTGCTGATGCCGCTTCTGGGCTTTTACGCATCGCTCATCTCGATCATCGGAGGCGGGCTGCTGTGTTGGTTACAGCTCGACATTCCGCCCGTCACCTATGTGGCGCGGCTGCGGGAGGTAGTGCCGATCACCGACCTGTATGTCGGTTTGATCAAGGCGCCGGTGTTCGGTGCGATCATCGCCATCGCGGGCTGCTTTCAGGGCATGCAGGTCGAAAGCGACGCCGAACAGGTCGGTACCCGTACGACTTCCGCCGTGGTGCAGGCAATCTTCCTGGTGATCGTGATCGACGCCTTTTTCGCCATCTTCTTTGAACGGATCGGGTGGCTCTGATGGCCGATTCTCAAGCCGATCCGATCGTTCAAGTCCGTGGCCTTCGCAACAGCTTTGGCGACCAGGTGATCCATGACGGGCTCGATCTGGACGTCCGTCGCGGTGAGATCCTGGGCGTGGTCGGTGGATCGGGCACGGGTAAGTCGGTGTTGATGCGCTCCATCATCGGCCTTCAGACCCCAGACGCCGGCGACATCACCGTATTCGGCGAGCCCACGATCGGTCGTGAAGAGACCGAAGCGGTCGAGATCCGCAAAAGATGGGGCGTGCTGTTCCAGGGCGGCGCCTTGTTTTCGACGTTGACCGTCGCGGAAAACGTCGAGGTGCCGCTTCGCGAATTCTACCGCGACCTGGACCCTACACTTCTGTCCGAGATCGCATCCTACAAGGTCGTGATGACCGGCCTTGCCGCGGAAGCTGGCCCCAAATATCCCGCTGAGCTGTCCGGGGGTATGAAGAAGCGGGCTGGCCTTGCCCGCGCGCTGGCGCTGGACCCGGAACTGTTATTCCTTGATGAGCCTACCGCTGGGCTCGACCCGATCGGCGCTGCGGCCTTCGACGGGCTTACAAAGTCGCTCCAGAAGACGCTGGGGCTGACGGTGTTCCTGATTACCCATGACCTCGACACATTGTATGCGATCTGTGACCGGATCGCTGTGCTGGCGGACAAGAAAGTGATCGCGGTCGGCACGATCGACGAGTTGCTGGCGCTCGATCACCCCTGGATCCAGGAGTATTTCAAGGGGCCCCGCGGCCGCGCCGCCGAAAATGCGCGCGACGCCTTACAGGGTGAGAACGACACGGGCGCCGCCTCGCGGGAGGAACAGAACCCGACGGAGCTCACTACGCGGCAGCGCGCCGGTGATCCGGCCGCGCAGATGCCCGAACACGCAGCAAGGACCAGCTGATGGAAACCCGATCGAATCACGTCCTGGTCGGCGCCGTCGTGCTGATCCTTCTCGCGGTGCTCGCGATCTTCACCGTGTGGCTCGCGCGGCTCGGCAATGCGACCGAACGCGAATACGACATCTTCTTCCAGCAGGCGGTAGACGGCCTCGCCAAGGGATCGACCGTCACCTATTCGGGTGTGCCGGCGGGCCAGGTAAAGGCGATTGGCCTGTGGAAGAACGACCCGCAATTCGTCCGCGTCCGCATCAGCGTGAACGAGGACACGCCCATCCTGCAGGGCACGATGGCAACCATCCAGGGCAGCTTTACCGGTCCCAGCACCGTGTCGCTGGACGGCGCCAAGCGTGGTGCGCCGCCGATCGGATGCGATGAATCACGTCTGACCCAGACCTGTCCTTATGGCGTCCCGGTGATCCCGCCGCGGGCGGGCGGCATCGGGGCCATCCTCAATTCCGCGCCGCAGCTGCTGGAGCGGCTGTCGACCCTGACGGAGAGGCTGACGGGGCTGCTGACCGACCGTAACCAAGCCTCGATCGCCGGGATCCTGCAGAACACAAACCGGCTGACATCCGCCTTCGCAGATCGCGCGCCGGAGATCGCGGCGACGCTGGCGCAGACGCGGATCGCGATCCAGCAGGCTGGCGATGCCGCACAGCAGGTGGGGGCGCTCGCCAACACGACCAACGGCTTGTTGGCGGAAGACGTGCGCCCGGCGATGCAGAACCTGAACAAGGCGATTGCGTCCGCGCAGCAGGCGTCCGACACGTTGAACGGCGCCATCGGCGATGCGCGACCAGGCTTGCAAACCTTCTCCAAGCAGACGGTTCCAGAGGCGAACCGGCTGGTCCACGATCTGCGCCAGACCGCGGCCGCGCTGTCGTCCGTGGCGGAAAAGGTCGATCAGGGTGGTGCCAGCTCGCTGATCGGAAGCCCGAAGCTGCCGGACTACAAGGGTAAGTGAGCATGAGGATGACCATGAAGACGCCGCTCGCGATCGTCCTTGGCGCGATGCCGCTAGCGGCGTGCATCAGCTTCGGTGCGAAGCCTCCACCCTCGCTGCTGACGCTGACCCCGGCGGAACGGGTCCCGGTGGGGCAGGTCGTGACATCAGCCGGCGCGCGGGCCATCACCATCGCCGTGCCCGTCACCCCTGCCAGTCTGGCGACGGCACGCGTGCCCGTGCAGGCGACGCCGACCAGCATTGCCTATGTAAAGGAGGCTATCTGGGCCGAGCCGCCCGCCCGGCTGTTCGCGCGGCTTCTGTCCGACACGGTACAGGCCCGTACCGGGCGCGTGGTGCTGTCATCGGTGCAGGCGGTCGACTCGCCCAATGGTGAGCTTGCCGGTGAGTTGCGCCAGTTCGGCATTGACGCGGCAACACGGGAAGCCGTGGTGACCTTTGACGCGTCTTTACGTCGCGACGGGACGCAGACGCTGGAGAAGCGCCGGTTCGAGGCGCGTGCACCTGTTGCTGCCATCGACGCGGTCAGCGCTGGGCCGGCGCTCAATACCGCGGCTAACCAGGTGGCGGCAGAAGTGGCGGACTGGGTCGGGCGCTAAGGTCCGAGGCATGCCTCAGGGCGCGCGACGTGTGGCGATTGGCACGTCGCAGACATCCGCACCGCCCAGGCCAATCGTGGGCGGCTTCGGATTTTCCCTCGTTGCGATCAGGGCGGCAAACCGGGGATTGTCTGCGGCCCGATATTGATAGCGGGGCCGGCCAGCCGCTGGCATGTCGCTCGCCAGGCGAACGCTGGTAATCGGCAGTCGCTCCGCCGCGGTCGCGTACATGCCCATTGGCGCGTCACTGCGCGGCAGGCCGGACAACAGGCTTGCTCCTTCGATCACGCGCCCGACGATCGTGTAGTTCCGGTCCAGCCGCCGTGCCGACCCGCCGATCGGCATGAAGAGTTCAGACCCCGTGCCCGTATCGGGCGATGCATCCCGCGCGACGCCGACCGTTCCATAGCAATGGGCCAGCCAACCGGGACTGGCGTCCGCCACCGGCCCCACGCCTGGCTTGCTGCCCGCCACTGCCCAGCCATCAGCGGTGATGCCGGAAACGCCCGAGTAGGCGTCGGACACCGTCATGCGTTGGGCGGCGCGAAACCCGGCAGCGATGTCATATTCCGCCGCGGGGCGAGCGGCGATGCCCATGGGCAACGGCTTCTTCTCCGTTTCGTCACCCCATTGCGTCACCCAATTGTCCTGGACGCGGTACACGCTGGTACCGTCCCACCAATGCGCCAACGCGAGGCGACGCACGTTGGCGACATGCTCGGGCGCGTATGGCGTGGCCAGCCGGATCACCACCGTGCGATTGCCGGAGAGGGTCATCACCAGCAGCTCGTCATCCGGGATCGTTCGCCAATCGGCCTCGATCGGGTCGGAGGGGGAGGGGGGTACGGTGGCTGAGGCGGCCTGCACTGCGAGGCTGACTAGGAGAGCGGCGAACATGTGTTCAGACTGCCCCAGCGCGGAAATGCGCGCAATCGCTTGCGCCAACGCGCGCGTGCCTTTAGTCGGCCCATTTCCGGGCACGGATGAGATGCGGAGCGGTGGCCGAGTGGTCGAAGGCGCTCGCCTGGAAAGTGAGTATACGGCAAAACCGTATCGAGGGTTCGAATCCCTCCCGCTCCGCCATCACGTCGTCGTAACTGGTTCAGATTGTGCAGAATTAGTCTGGTTTGGGTTTGTGGCCCCATTGCCGGTCCTACTCTCGCTTCTTTGCTGTGAGCGACTCAGTAGGTCGGGTCCGACACTGGTACGCCTCATGTTAGCATGTGGGTGGAAAGCGGATTGGCAGGATTGCGGCTGGGTTCAGCATAACGGGCCTAATGTATCACGACGGAAATCGGGTCAGGTCTGGTGCTCACCACCCTCGACGACCTGACGCGACATGAGTGCGAGCGGGCGGCTATCCGGGTCGTTGAAGAAGGCCATCCACTCCTCCGTTCCGTCCTCGTGGCGGTGAATCATGTGCGGCGCGTTGCGAAACTCAACACCGCGGGAAGCCAGAGTCGCGGCTGCCGCATGCACGTCGTCGACCATCAGATAGATGATCGACTCCGGTCCGGCCTCGCCTTGCGAAAGGAAGAGGCGCACGCCGGCACAGTCAAAAAAGGCGAGATCACCGAACGAGTACAGGTGAGCGAGGCCGAGTACGTCGGCGTACCACTGTCGCGCTGCCGCAATGTCGGTCACCGTTCGAGAAAGCTGGCCGATGCGGCCGAGCTGAAGATCCGGATCCATGTTTCTCGTACCTCCTCGCAACAGGCTGTCCCGGCGCACACCGTCCCGGCGCCTGAGTTCAACGCGGCTTGCAAAGCCGAGCTTTGTAGTGCGTTAGCGACGTGGAACTTGACCGCGTCCGCGCTAACGCCAAGCCGGCTGGCTATAATAGCGTTAGTCAGGCCGTGGCGCACGGCCTCGACAACCCGCCACTCGGCCGGCGTCAGCACGTCGTCATGGGCCGTCCTTCCGCGGCTCCGTTCGATGCTCATGGTGCAGTTCTACACTCCGCCGAGAGCAATTACCCTACCCGGACAGGCATGAACGAATGGGCGTTTTCGGGGCCGGGCGGTTCACGGTTGAGCGTTTGCATCTGGGCGAGAGCAGAAGGGCCGCTTCGGAGGCGGACAGGGAACGGCATCGTCCCGATTGGGATGCTATTTTGGGGCCCTCTGGGTTGAGTAGATTGCGGACCGCCTGCCTCCGCTCGTAAGTGTCACTGCACGCGTCACGCGAGTAGAGAAGTTGAGGCCATGGTGCTGAACGTTGGCGCAATCACGTACCTTGGACTGCTGGCATCGTCCTCAGGAGTGCCCTCAAAGGCGGCTACCCAGCCGATTGTCACTTTCGCCTCCGCACCGAGTACGTGCGCCGTTCTGCAAGCCGCCTATACCGCCGCTATAGGCCGGACGTCTCCTGCCTACCCACAGGATGTGCGGTTGTCGCCTCATGGGCTTGATGATCTCCGGAAGTTCATGCCGGATTATCGTGCCCGCATGAAGCTTTCTGAAGGCGAATTTGAGGATCTCGCGAGACGAGAACACCTTTTCAATCTCGAGAACTTCAGGCCCGCTTGCAGGTGGACTGGCCAGACAGGGCCGACAATCGACGACGAGGGACATAAGACGTTTGTCACGTTCACCAGTCCCATCTTCTCGAAAAATCGGCGCCTTGCCTTAGTGGAAGTCTCTTTCCTCGAAGAAGGCAGGTTCGGCTACGGAGTCCTCTGTACAGTCCGATTGTCGAAAGCCGCTTGGACCGCGCGCTGCCTGCAGAGTTGGATCACCTGATAGCGGTAGCGAGATGGCGTCCCGATTGGGATGGTGATTTGGGACAGGCCGCATTCGCTGGTCAGCACGTGGATGGAAGCATCTCAGCGTATTTGCCCATAGGAACCATGCCCAGCTCCTTGCGCCGATTGTCGACCGTATCTGAATCTTCAATTCGCGATGGCAGGTATCGTCCTCCTTGGCACTCAAACTGGGTGCCATAGAGTTGGGTGCCGCGAAGCTGTAGCATCACTCGATCGTATAAGTAGGCGTAGGCTTTGGGAGACACGCGGTTGGTCGCTGCGAGAGGCCGCCATTGTAAGAGGATCCTGTACTGCTCCGCCAATTGCCGGTCGGCATGCTGCACGACGGGGAAGTACCAGGGAGGGCCCGAACTGGCGTCAACGATGGGCCAGCCGCTCACAGCGACTACCTT
This sequence comes from Sphingomonas aerophila, assembly GCF_014199305.1. Taxonomy (GTDB): domain Bacteria; phylum Pseudomonadota; class Alphaproteobacteria; order Sphingomonadales; family Sphingomonadaceae; genus Sphingomonas; species Sphingomonas aerophila. Next base: position 39,562 of record NZ_JACIJK010000001.1, on the reverse strand, counting down.
GGTCAGATCGCGAAGATTGGCCGCATCGCGGCTCTCGATTTCGGCTCCGAGCCGGGCCACCAGAGTGGCTGCGTGGCAGGATGGCCCTGCTGGTGATCCCGTTCCTCGAGCCTGGACTAAAGCTTTGCGTAAGAGCTCCTCGCGCGAAGCCCTGGCTTTCAGCCTATCCTCGAGTTTTCCTGAGAGCTGGTCGCCATCAGCGCCGGCGACCATCTTCAGGACCGACCGCATTTCAACTTCAACCTTCGTCGAAGCGGAAAGCATCTCTGCAGCCGTCGAGCAGGCACTTCGTACTGACCGTATCCGGTCGAGATATGAGCATCGTGCATCTGAGAAACACGATGCTTTTAGATGAGCCTGAAGCCCGAGCGATCGAATACGTTTGACTTCCTTCTCAGTGGCGCGGCGGGTCAGCTTGCTCGTCTGTGCCTCCAATCGGTCGCGTGCCTGCTCCTGATCGGTGCCATACAGTTTCCGAAGGTCAGCTTCGAAGCGGAGCTGCCCTACTTGCGGCCGATTGGCTGGAGATGGGAAGGCCGATAGGGTCGCAGCGAGGACAGGGCCCAGCCAGCGTATCTGCAATGGGAGTTGGGCGAGCCGATCGCGTCGAGTAATCTTCCGTATCACGGAGTGACCCTAGCGGCGTCGCCGGATCGTTCGCAACTGGGTGGTAGGCGGTCCGGCTGCTTCCAGGGCGAAGAAGGGGGGAAAGCGGGCGTTGGGCGTTATCTGCCGTCAGCTTGTCTTGGCGCTGTTCGGCTCAGCGACGTCGGGTTGCCTCTTGGGCGACAGACCCGGACGATTGGTTGGCAGGCGATCCCGATATTCGAGCAACGTTTGGTGCCGTCCGAGACCGTGCATGCGCGGCACTGTCGCTTCGTATCCATGCACGGCTGCGGCGAGGCGAGCGTCAGAGCCACAAACAACAGCATTGCCGCATCTCCCTAGTTACTCTGCCCAAGGGCAGCTTACGGGCACGCTACAGGCCGCGTCCAGTGTCGGCGTTGGAGGGCATTAGTCCCGATTGGGATCGAGAAATGGGAACGTAGGAGCCTTCTCGAAACTACTATTTTGGGACGGCTGACGGTTTGCTGGCCGTCAGCATCACCATCGGCTTACGCGCCGAGAGGTATTTTGTGCGCCGACGACCGACATCGCCGGCGCGCCAGGTCAGAGCTTGTCTTTCAGACCTTTGGCGGCTGTGAATGCCACCTTCTTTGATGCCGCGAAGGTCATTGCCTCGCCAGTTGCCGGGTTGCGGCCCTGGCGTTCGGGACGGTCCTTGACGGCAAACTTGCCGAAACCAGGGATGGAAACCTCCTCGCCCTTTGCAGCTGCCCCCGCAATCTGGTCGAACACAGCGGTGATCGCCTTCTTGGCATCCGCATCACTCGTGCCGATCGCGGCCGCCACACCCTTCGCAAGCTCACTCACATTCATGCAATTCCACTCCCTTGGACCGCATAAGCTTACCCGAGCTTAAGGATGGCGCAATCGGTCAAAGAGGTGAGGGGCACAGCTGTCACCTTGTCATGAAAGCTTCGTGTTGTGGGGCCAATTCCGAGTTGTGGATCCCCCACAAACTCAGGCTGGGCGTCTGCCTTCTGGTCACAACCTGGCAGGCGCTCGGCTTCTTCTAATGCTTGCGGGTCCTAAGACGGCCTAAAGAGCGGCAAGTCTTCAGTTTTGGCCCCAACCGCCACTCGCGCCGAGTTCCGTCCATAGCCTCCAAGGCTGAGCAAATCCGAGGCAGATGTGCGATCCGGGATTTGGTTGGGATGGCGACTGTGGTCTATTGGAGTTCGGTGGACAGTAGTCACTTCCGCCAGTTCACGACGACGATCATAGCCCCGATGATCGCAATCATCAGCTAAGACCCTGCAGAGAACCAGAATGCCACGGGTTCTGTGTCCTGTCGGGCGTCCAACTTTCTCAGATTGTTCGGCATGTTTCCGGACGCGAACAAGGCCCCTAGTACGATCCCGATGAATAGGATGATCAGCAGACCGACGACCGTAGATGCGTTCATTCCGCGGTCCTATCAGGGTTTCGGGGGCCGACAGCAGGCGAGAGCCGACGTCCGCTACGGATCGGAATTGCAGGCCGATAAGCGGGAAAAGGGAGGGGGAGAGGCACGGCGCCCCCTGGGAGCTGCACATGTTCAACACCACCAAGGCGTTTAAAAGGCAATTTATCCGTACGGAGGGCGGCTACCTTATATTCCCGTCACGAAAGCTTGGCGCGAAGCTCGTGACCGAGGCGGAATATGATCAGTTGCTGGCCGAGTGGGAAAGCGTTGCCGGACGGGCAGGTCGTTGGAAGACCGTAGGAGCGGTCTGCGCAATTGTTGCTCTGTGGACGTTGGTTTCGGACTGGCTGTCGTTTTCTGAATCGGCAGACAGTCTGCTGACCGCCGCTGTCGTCGTGACAATACTTGCCCGGCTCCTTTGGTCTAGCACCGCGCCACGGCGCCTCGTGAAAGGGCGACCGTCCGTCGCTCCACCAAGGCTACCAGCGCAGGCACGGCGTGAGGCCAGGGCTGCGCTTAGTTGGCCGATTGTGATTACAATCCTTCTCATTAGCGGGCTCGTCTTCTTAGGCAGCATCATTACACTCGATCGATCGGCTAGCGCATGGGCATGGCTTATCGGCAGCGGAGCGCTGCTCGGTCTCTATCTTTGGGTCGGGCTTAAAAAGCTCTCTGATGGCAGGAGCTGATCGCCCGGTGGTAGTGATTGTGCTCAGAAAGTCGGGCGTTAGCTGACGCTCAGCATTGCTCGAGCAATCTCACGGGCGAAGGCCTCGGCAGGCCTCTCGCTCAACTTAGCGGCGGAGCGGCTTGGGATCCTCGCGGCCAGCGCAAAATCCTTTTACGGCGCATCCAACGGACGAGCGCAAGTACAACCGCTAAGGCAACAAGCCAGGGCAGACCTGCAACCGCCGCGGTGACGAGCGCGGCAAGGCTCGTTGCTAGCGTGTCGCCTGCGGTCACGAGGCTGGCGCGAACCGGCGACTGTCGACCCGGCGTGTCATCAAAAGCATAATTGATTGTCACCCGAGACATGGCGACCCGCTGGGCAAGCTCCGCCTGTTCGCCACGCGCGGCGTCTAGCTCTTCCTGGGTGGCAGCATAGGCCCGCTCGGCCTCCACCAACTCGCCCACCTTGCCCTTGCCGGACCGGACGATGCTGAGCAGCCGCTCCGCAAGCGCCTGCTTGGCCCGCACTCGCGCATCGGTGTCGATCACCTGCCTCGTAACGTCCTCCGCCTCGACCTGCCGGTTCGCCAGCGTCGCCCCCCCGGCCAGCGCAAGGGCGTCGAGCCGGCGGTTCAGCTCCCCGGCCAGCCGGGCATCTACCAGCAGCACAGCCTCGTCGGTGACTAGGTGGTCTTCCGGTCCCGGCGCGTTCAGCGTCGACTTCACAACCAAGCAGCGCGTAGGACCCAATTGGCGACAAAGGGCCAGCTGCCGCCCTTGCACCTGCCCGACGGTGCGCCGGTCGAATGCATAGGTGACGGTGTAGGTGTAGGCGATGCGGGGCCCTGCGACAGCTGCGGGACTACCCGGCGCGCTAGGCGCCGGCTCTTCGACGTCGTACGCACTCAGGGTCTGCGCTTGCTTGTTCTGGGGCGCTTTCGCACACCCGGCCAGCAACGTCGCTGCCAGCAGAACTGTAGCATTGCGCATCATCTGCTTCTCCCCCGAGGCAAAGTCGTCCACGGGGCCCCGCTTCGTCAAGATGTGGCTATCGGCACACGCCTGTCTTTGATGATTCCGGCCATCGCCTGCTTACTAACGAGAGTGGCGCTCGAGGTTCGACGCTGTCCCGATTGGGATGCTATTTTGGGACTGTCCGGATTGGTCGTTAGCGGAAGCCAGCGCCGAGGGCTTTCACTTCTCCTCTCTTTCGTCCGTCTTCTTGCCTGGCCCAAACTCAGCTCGCAGGCCCACACCGCCGCCTCGCTGGAGACCAAACGACACCCCAGGGGCGAGTTGGACCCGCAAGGGCCTCGACAGAAAACCGTCCTGCTTTGGCGGGGGAAGAGGGCGAAGGCGGTACTGCTCGTTATCTCTCGGCCCACACACCACGACGTCGTCACTGTCCGAGGGGCCAGGACAGCCCGGCTTGGAAGCGGCGAGCAGATTGATCGTCTCAGGCGGCGCAGGCGCTGGTGCGACCTCGGCTTGCTGCACGTCGATCAACGCCGTCTCCTGTAACGGGCCGTATACTCCGGGAGCTGTCCTCTGCAGCGTTCCAGCGCCTGCACGTACCATGATGCATGCCACGACGCCTACAGCAGAGATGACGGCGCTTCGGGGCATCGGGGCGGACCCGAACGTCGGAAGTTTGGGTGAGCAGCGGAACGGCAGCTTTGGAGTGAGTGGGGCTGGATAGCGCCCGCAAGGACATCATAGTAGGCAATGGCTGTGACCCTGCTTTCCCTTCCCGACGGCACCTCGTCGTTGGAATTCGCGACGGATGATATCGCAACCGTGAAGCAGGCAATCTCCGATCTATTCGGTGGGGCGGCCAGCGAGTGGTTCACCACGTACTCCCGTGTGGTGTTTGGCGGTGAAACCTTCCTGTTTGAAAATGAGTGGGATGACCCGTGCCTGATCGCATCAACGGAGGCAGGTAGACGCCTGCTCACGCTGATTGAACGTCTGCTTTCGAGGACGGCTCCATAGCTCACCCACGTCTGGAACTGGCCGTGAGCCGACGTCGCTGCCTAGCTACGAAGCGGCGCTCGGACCGTCAGAAGCGCCGTGAAGTCCGGGTCTTCCACTGCCGCATCTTCGTCAGCAAGCTGGTAGATACCGGGCTGCGCAGGCTCGATTGCGTCAAGGACGGGCGCGACCGTGAAGTCGTCGCCTGTTTCCTGCCGAACCAAAATGCCGGCTTGCCGGTCGACTGAGACCACCGTCCCAAAAACCTGCTGACGCCGAAGCAGCTGGTTGTCGTGATCGACATAGGTGAGGCCGACGAGAAGCGTACAGCCGACCAAATCTTCGGCGAACTCTCCGTCCCAGCGATCGTCACCCTCTAAGCTCTCGAACTCTGCCATAGCTCTCCATGCCAAGCAGGCCGAATGACCGCCAGTGGGCGAGGGCTGCCGTCCCGATTGGGATGCTATTTTGGGACTGTCCGGCTTTTGGGTGGATTCGGGACCGGCAGCTTCAAGGTGCCATGGCCATGGTAGCGGACACAGCTAGTCAATGCTCTTCATTGTAGGTGTCAGTCGTGAAGTCGCGCGTAAAGCGGGAGCCGATGGGGGCGTCAATCAGGCTCAACCAGCTATCATCTCGGTTAAGCACCGCACCGACAGCAACGTACTGCGGCTTACGCGCATCCAACTCTTCGTCGCTCGCTTCACTCAATCTACCGCGAATGCGCCATCCACTGTCTGGGAACTTGTCACCTTCCTCCTGCATGTCGGGCTCTTCGCGGTAAATATATTCGACCGGCTCCGACCCGTCGAGAACGCACTCGTCCACGAGGCAACGCTCCCAGTATTCCCGGTATTCCATCGGAGGTGGAGCAGTCTCAGGACGGGCCCATTGGATCGAAAGGATACAATACCGCTGAAAACGGATGAGGTCACCTACTTTGAGCGAGGATGTCTTCTCGAACGGCTGATTGGCAAGTACCCCGGTAAGGTCCGTATCTCCGACGTCCTCGACGGTGACCCACATTCTCTCGATAGACCATTCTTCAGTTTCGTGAGTATACGCAAACGTCAATTTGACTAGGTCGCCCTTTCCAACAGCCGCAATCTCAGCGGGGCTCGGCAGAAAGAAGGTGTAGCGGGCATTCGCTGCAACAGGGCGTGGATCGAGCAGGGTGAAAGTCGGGGCCGTCATCCCTGTGATCGTAACGGGCGAACGCGCACCGACAAGCGACCGCTTCTAGGAAGCACATGCCGCAAGCTAAACGGCTAGAACTGGGCGATAGCTGCCGCCCCAATTGGGATGCTATTTTGGGACAGCCGGATGCGCTTTCCGCCCAGTCGTTAAAGAATGTGCGCCACGGGCGACGCGGTATGCTTTGCCCCTGTCATCTCGGCGCAGCTAGATAGTCAGCCTCAACGTAATCCTGCCTGCCCGTTCTCTCAGTGATCCAGAACCGGAGTTGTTTATACGTCGAGTGCATCGATGGAGTGTAGCTGACCTTCCTCACCCTGTGCTTAGTCCTATAAAGGATATTTCCTATGGTGCACGGGGGAGTTGCCGAAGATCCCAAGCAGTCGATCAATCCTATTACAGATCCAGAGCTGTTACTCCAGAATGATAGTCTCTGGTGAGTCTCGAACGGAATGCCTCCGCCATACCGAAGGACTCCGCCGAGCTCGAACTTGGCGCCCTTCAGCTTCCGGACTGTACTCGGCGGAGTGAAAGGATCAGGCAGTTCCGAGAAGGGCTTCGTCGGTATGAGAGAGTCGAACGTTGGATACGCGATGCCATAGAAGTCGGTGCCCCCGAACACGACAGCAGGAAATAGGCTGCTCACCGCTGGGGCGCAAACGCCCGTTATGCTGAAGCCGCCTGTGACCTTCCCGATGCGCGGACTAGAACCTGCGGACGTGAGAAGCATAGCGGCGTCGCTCTCAGAAAGATTGCTGAGGCTCGCCTGTTGCGCCTTGGCGTCGCAAGAACGCGGCAGCCTTATCGACCTTTCCTGTGCTGCGATGGGACCGTCACTGTGTGGGGGTTGAGCCGCCTGCACACCAACCGTCGCAAGCACCAGAGGCAACATCATCTACGTTTTCTTCCTCTCATGATCCCTTGCCGAAGACAATGCGATCGGTGCCGTCGCCGACGTAATCCTCAACTACCTCGAAGGTAGGACGATAGACCCACAGATCGCCAGATCCCTGTAGATTGAAGCCATAGCTGATCCGATCTGCTTTTTCGTCGATTGGTCCGGTTTCCAGGAGTATCGGTGTCCAGAGATGATCGCCCCTGAAGTTGCCGTAGTCTGTGTTTCCTCCGTCTCTCAACCCGCTGCGGCTACGTGACCCAAGCCATGTGACGATCCTCCCGGCCGCTCTCGTTGCCACCCAGAGTGTGAATCGCAGCCGCTTGCCTCGATAAGGCACCGCATCGAACTCACGCCGAAATCCAGCAAAGGCATACGGATAGGTCGTAGTCCCGCCCACGCACATCAGGCTGTCCTGCGCCATTCCACGGAACCTGTAGTTTTCCATCAAAATCCCGACCCGCTGCCAGAAGGCGGGGCCGGTGATCTGATCGGCATCGCGCACCCAGGCGAACTTATCGCCACGCGGAACGATGGCCATATATCGGTGAACACCCGCCTCCCAGCCTCTCGTATCGGCTGAGCCGCTGACCTTGACGCGATCCAGCGGATCACCAGCCTGCGGTGTGCACCGCCTCACCTTGCCTTTAATAATAACCGGACGCGATCCGGTGACGACTACATCCTGTCCGACTTCGGTGTTGACCAGGGCCTCAGACTTAGACGCCTGGATCGTTTGAGAAAGGGAAGAAGATGAGCACGCCATCAACACCAAGGCCAGGCTCATGGTCGACTTTACAGCGCCAATGGTCGTCAGAGTTTGTTGCAACAAGCTGAGCTTGCATGACCCACTCCTCACATCCTGCATCGCGACGTCTCTTTTCTAATCGCAATTCAGGACGGTTTACCGCCAACAGAGCAGCAGAAGGAAGGGAGTTCCCGCGTGAGATCTATCTGCTTCGGGCAGTTTGGCTCGACCGCCGAACCGTTAAGGTGTGGGCACTGCCGGCTGTTTGCAGCTTTCCCAAAAACGACGGTAGTCTGGGGCTGTCCGGGTATGGTGAAAACCCACAAGCGGCTAGGTGGGAACCAGAATGGCTCTCGTGCTAGGAACGGGTCCGTATGCTGCGCATTTCGACCATTGTTGCAGCTATCTTAGCCCTAGCCATTTCCTCCGACGGACCTGTACCGCCTACTCGTGCAGCGAAAGCCTACTTTCAGCGAGCGCTGGATCTGATCAGACATCATCACCGAAATCGACGTCAGGTCGATTGGGTGAAGCTCATCCCGCAAGCGGAGATCTTGCTCGCCGGCGCTAAAAGGCCCGCGGACACCTATGACGCAATACGTCTGGTTCTGGCTGCCCTCCACGAGCGCCATTCTTTCCTGCTCGATCCGTATCCCCTTCCAGCTTCCACTGGGGCGACGCCGACGCGGACAGACGCCGGTCCGTTGATGCCGTCATCGCGTCTCGTACAAAGCCGGTTCGGCTACGTGCGCCTTCCAGAGCTGGACACTCTGGGCCCAAACGGACGCGAGAGAGGAAAGGCCTACACCGCGACATTGCGACGTGCATTGCTAAGCATGGACCGCGCTGACCTTTGCGGCTGGATCGTCGACCTGCGGGGGAACGGCGGGGGCAATATGTGGCCAATGCTCCGCGGTCTGGACCCTCTGCTCGGCGCAGCGCCTTTCGGCTTCTTCGTTCTGCCGGACGGCACGAAAGAGGCATGGATACGATCGGAAGGGAGCATCTTTTCGTCGTCCGACGAACTTCCACCGAGCCAGCCCCTGTTCGAGCTGGCGCACTCGGCTGCCCCGGTCGCTGTTCTTATAGGGCGGGGTACGGCCAGTTCCGGCGAGATGACGGCTCTCGCATTTGTCGGGCGGCCCCGGACGAGGGTGTTCGGCGCAGCTTCTGCGGGCTTCACAACCGCTAATATGCCCTACATCCTCAGCGATGGAGCCGTCCTTCTGATCACTGAGACCAGCGTTCGGGACCGCACGGGTCGCGACTATGTGGGCTCAATCGAACCGGATGAGCACCTTGAGTACTTCAACATCGAAACAGGCGCACAACGCTGGTTGGCGAGCCAGTGCGCTCGCTGATCAGGAACAATGCCCTCCGCTTCAGTGCTAGGGATAAGCCAGCGCGGGCCCGGAGCCGCTGACCCGCCCTACCCAAAAGATGCCGTCGTAATTATCGTCCTCGCCGCCATTCTTAACTCTCAGAGCCATAAACGGAGCGGCTTTCATATTGGCCCACCCTTTCGTCGGGCGATCTCCACACTCAATTGCGTCATCCGGGACTGGCTTAGTTCGGTCCAGTTGCACATCCGGTCGGATGATGCAGTTCCACATCTTTCCTCCCGCGGTCCTCATATTTAACGACACGATCTCACCGGGGGACGCAAGCTGCATAGCCATTGGTCGATACACCCAGGAATTCTCTTCAATAGGCTTTTTACGTGCATGAAGATTTCCGGTGAGGACCAGAATGTGGTCATAATGACCGGCATCTGCAGCTTTGCGAATATTCTCGGCCTGCGCAGCCTCATGTGGTCCTTGACCGGGCAGACCTGCAAATCTGCGACGCTGGTCTTCATCTCGGAAGCCGTTGAACGCCACTATCGCGACCGATCTGCCGGCTTCCTTAAGCCGGTGCAGTTGAAGAAGAAGGTCGAGCATGGCGGCGCTAGCGACACCATCACGACGACCGGCCCATCCGACCTTTGTAATTGCAGCCTGGAAATTCGGATCGGGGAGGCGCCACGCCGCTTGGAACGCCTCATCGTTCACCGCGCTATGCTCAATGGCGACAAGAACGCGGTCCCCTTTATTGGCCAGAGAACACGCCACCTTACCTACGAAAGCGGGCGCCTCGCGTGTCCCATGTATCTCGCCAAAGATGACGAAGCGCGGATGGGCTCTCGCCACCCCCAACCAACCCGCAGGCATTGTGCACCGCTCACTTCGTTCGACGTGACGGTCAGTGGCGGGACGGTTGCCCACCATGAGGCCAGAAGCCAGAAGGGCCGAGGCCAAGCGCATCAGAGCACCAGCCATCGCGAGATTGGTGGAGCCGTTGGCAGTCACGCCGTCTTCTCCTGCGAAATCCCAAAACGTTCACCGCCAGTCATTGGATGCGGCACGCCGGTGGTTCCAGGGAAGGTAATCGGAAGTCCCGCTACCGAGCGGGCCGCCAGGAACGCGATTGCCTCCGCCTCGATAAAGTCACCTCGCAGTCCGAGCGCGTCTGCAGTGTCGCATCGGCCGACCCTGTCGGCGAGCGCGCGCATCATTGTAGGGTTGTGGCGTCCGCCCCCACATATCACCCAACGCCCGGGAGCACTCGGCAGTTGGTCTGCCGCTAGGCCGACGGTCTCGGCCGTGAACGCGGTCAGAGTTGCAGCGGCGTCCTCAATTGAAAGTGAGGTAACCGCGTCGAGCGAAAAGTCGTAGCGGTCGAGCGACTTGGCTCCGGCACGGTGGAAATAGGGTGAGTTCAGAAGCGAGGACAGAGCGCCAGCATCGACGTGTCCTGCCGCTGCATAACGTCCGCCATCATCATAGCGCCCCAATCCGCGCGCCTGTACGGCAAGGTCTACCAGGCCGTTCGCAGGCCCCGTGTCGAACGCGATCATTTCACCATCCCGCCCGAGCCACGTCAGGTTTGCGACCCCGCCCAGGTTCAGGAATGCTATGGGTCGTTCAGCGCCGATGCGATCGGCCAACGCGGCATGGTAGGCAGGCACGATCGGCGCTCCCTGTCCGCCGGCCGCAAGGTCCATCTGGCGAAGATTAGCGACGACAGGTACGCCCAACGCATCGGCCAGCGCCGAGGGATCTCCTAGCTGGATGGTGAGCCTCCGCTCCGGGCGATGGAGCACGGTTTGCCCATGAAACCCGACCAGGTCCAGATCGCCACCATCCTCGGCCCTCAATTGCTCCGCGGCCCTCACATGGGCGTCGAGCACGACCTGGGCGGCAGCCCCGGAGACAGCCGGCGTCTCGCCGCGACCATCCCGCAGTACAGCGTCCTCCGTCGCGGACACGAGGATGGAGCGCTCCTCGGTGGTGAACGGCAGCAGCAGGGCGGGTCCAAATTCAATCACCGTGACGCCATCCGTCTCGATGATCGCGGCGTCGACCCCGTCAAGCGACGTGCCGCTCATGAATCCCAGAACGCGCATTCAAACCTCCAAGACACGGCACCGGTGATGCTAACACCTGATTGAGCAGGGTCCGTTGATGGTGCACGTCTTTAAGCGACACCGCGAGAGCACCGCTTCTGATGGTTGCGAAAGGGAAGCCTAAACTCAGCACGTCCGGCGTCGCTCGCCGACCATCATGTGAGATTTAATAAGAGACCTGGGCAAGCAACAGCTGTGCGCTTGCAAGAACTGGGAACTGCGGCGACCATAAGGTACGCTGGGGAGAGCCCGATGTTGCGCCTACACACAATCGTTCTCTGTGCGGTGATGATGACTGGGCCGTCGTGTGACGCGGTGAAAGCGGTCGCGGGCACCAATCAGTCAGCATCTGCCGCAGAAAAGACGCTGCCAAGTACGCCGGGTATTTGGCAAGCGCCAAGGGGGCTGAAGCAAACCAGGATTTGGCCAGGCGCAGCGCCGGACGGCACGTTCCGGCCGCAGCCGCCCGAAAGCGTTCACACGTATGATGACGCTGCTGCGGTCGGGGGCAAATCCCAAGCGGTTCTCAACATAGCCGAACCAACCATGACGGTCGTGCCGCCCAGGGGAAGGAACACCGGCACGGCTGTTGTGGTGTTTCCAGGTGGCGGCTTCCAGATGGTCTTTGTCGGTCTGGAAGGCCTGGAGATCTGCGATTGGCTGACCAGCAAGGGCGTCACTTGCATCCTTTCGAAGTACCGAGCTCCTGGTGGGAACGACTTCTGGGACTCAAAGCTCAATCGTAGAATCACACCCGAGATACCCCGCGCGCTTCAAGACGCGCAGCGTACAATCCGGCTGGTACGATCGATGTCGGGTGAGCTAGGTATCGATCCACACCGGATTGGCGTTCTAGGCATGTCGGCTGGCGGATATCTGGTTGCTCAAACGAGCAACATATTCGCTCCGACCTATCGGACGGTCGATGCGATCGATAGCATCAGTAGTCGACCAGACTTCGCTATCGCGCTTTACCCGGGCCATATCTGTCGCGCTGGTGGCGTTTTCGACCCTACTCTACCGATGTCAAAGCAAGCTCCTCCCACCTTCATTGCTCAAGCGTGGAACGATCAAACAGACCCGGTCTGTAATAGTCTGATGTATGCGGCCGCACTCGATAAGGTCGGCGTCTCCACAGAGCTCCACCTTTTTGCGCAAGGTGGTCATGCCTTTGCCCTGCGTCACGCAAGTGAGCCCATTGGCCAATGGGCTCAGCTTGTAGAGCTTTGGCTCAAGCAGATCGGCATGCTTTAGTGCGGGCATATTGGCAGGTAGAGGTGGCGGAGCTTAGGCAGTAGCCACAGAAGTTTCCCCCCTGAAGAAATGGCGATGGCTAGGTGCCGGCCCTGTGCCCAAGTGCGTAGACGTGCGCCCACTAACAGGTTGGTTTACCGGGCCGAGGCAGGGCCTTGTTGGTGTCGAGCACAGAGAAGCCCATGCCCGCACCATATCGTCGCAACAGGTTGGCATGACCTGCGCCAGAGACGGCCACGGTTCTGTCTCCAGCTGCGCCAGCGACACGCTTGAGATTGGCGGCGATACGCAGGTTACGCGCGTGCCAGGCTCCCACCCAAGCTGCTCCTGGATTCATCTTCGCGTCACCGAAGGTGGCGATGCGATAATAAGTGCTCTCGTCCCAAGCTACATATTCGGGCGAGTTCAGATCGCGCAGCCACTCGGCGATTGGGCGACAGCGATTGAGCTTGTCCTGCGCATTCACCCGGCGCTGTCCATCGGCTGTTATCGCCGACAGCTCCCCTGATCGGCCATGCACTTCGAGCCACTTGCCGAAGTCGTAATCATCATCATTTCCCGGCGCTTGTTCCAACCAGTTCACGGCGTCCACGCGAGGCAGATTCAGCATCGCCGCAAGTCGCAATCCGATCTGGTCGATCTCGTCTCCGGTAAGGACGTACTTACCCGCACGGTATGCTGCATACCGCTCATCAAGTGCAGCTTGCTTTGTCGCTGACCATTCAACCGCGACGTGGTTCGGGCGCAATGCGGCCAACGCTGAGACGATCTCCATCATCTCGCGCTGACGGACCTGTGTAAGCACGTCCTCCACATTCGAGTTTATCAAATCGCGATGATGATTGGCGAAGTGAGGCACGCCGAGGACGAGCAAGTGGGGCATCACTGGTTTGGTTTGAATGGGTGGCGCGGCTGAGATGGCGGGAAGCAGCAGCACGGCAAGGAATTGTCGGACGCGCATGGAACCTCCGGCAGGTGTATCACCTCAATCACACACAGGCGTTGCCGGCTCAAGCTGTATCTGGCTCCCGTTCGACGTGACCTAAGCCGTCCCAATTGGGAAGGTCGAGCGAGACGGCTGACCAGCCAGGGCAGGGCTTCTCGGCCCTCAGCGGGGCCATATTCCCAAAACCTGTTCCCAATTGCTTTTTCCCGAAATGGGCTGGGGGAGACGGAGTTATGGGACAACGGTAGTGTTTCGAAAGTCCTAACTTCTGCAACAGCCAATCTACGTCGGGTGCCACCGAGCGGGGTGCCCGAACCGAGCTTCAGATCCTGCTCGACTTCCTGCGCGAGGGCGACACCCTGGTAGTGACCCGCATCGACCGGCTCGCACGATCGATGAAGGACCTGCAGGACATTGTGCATGAGCTGAAGGGCAGGGGGGTTGCCCTGAAAGCGACCGAGCAGCCGATCGATACCGGCACTGCTGCCGGCAAGGCATTTCTCGACATGCTCGGTGTCTTTGCCGAGTTCGAGACCAACCTGCGCAAAGAGCGCCAGGCAGAGGGCATTGCTGCTGCCAAGGCGAGGGGGGTGTACAAGGGCGGCAAGGCGCGGATCGACCCTGAAGCCGTGCGCAAGCTGGCGAGTGAAGGGGTCAGGCCTTCTCACATTGCTCGTCAGCTCGGGATCTCACGCGGGACGGTATACCGCTTCCTGCCAACAAGCATGGTCGACGGCCAAGGCTGAACCTGGCTGGCGGTCGAGTTGCTGTTCTCGTCCGTGGCGGGAAGTCAGGCTAGCGTTGCCACGCTCGTCAGCTGGGCACCGGCGATGTTTGTGTCTGCTGCGCTCATGTGCAGCCTTCCTTTCGCGATGAGGTTGGTGTCGGTGAGGTCGCGATGGTCGATCCACCACTTTGCGTCCGTCACGGCCACGCACGCCTGATGGCCGCTCGCATCATCGATGCTGGGGGCGGCCATGATCGCGGCAAGGCGTTTCGCACGAATGGTTGTCGCCCAGGAGACCTGGCGCCCGCTGCCGACGAGCTCTGGCAGATCGAGATGCGCGATCGCGGTAGCATTCCGCGCTGCGGCTTCGGCTTCCTCTGAGCGCTTGTCGTCGACAAAGCAGATCCGGCACTTGGTTGTGCGTAGCCAGCGCGCCTTGCGGTCCTGCTGAGAGGGATAGCCGGGAATATAGTGGGCCTGCTCGTGACCGCAGGCGTGCGCGATGCGATGTTCCATTCTGCCACCATGCCGGGGCCGGCTTTGACGGCAACCATCATGAGTCGAGTTGAATCAGATGTGCGGTCAGTTGCTGATGCTAAGTCGCAAGGATTGGCATCCCCTCGCCGGTCTGATGCGCGTTGCGATGATCACCTGTGGGTCTAGACGAAGCCTTCTGGGAATGATCCTTTTAACCTTGTGCATGCCTCGACGAAGGACCTGTCGTAGGCAGGTCCGTAAACGCTTACACTTGACAGGCACCACGCTTGGACGAGTTGGCGAGGGTAGGTGAGGCATGTCAGAGCGGTGGACTCCAGAGGAGGCGCACACATGGTTCGAGGCACAGCCGTGGCATGTGGGATGCAACTTCACCCCGTCATATGCCATCAATCAGCTGGAGATGTGGCAGCCCGAGACCTTTAACCTGGCCGTTATGGAGCGGGAACTCCGGCTAGCGTCGTCGATCGGTATGAACTCGGCTCGCGTCTACCTGCATGATCTGCTCTGGATGCAGGACGCGCCAGGCTTTCTCAAACGGGTTGATCAATTCCTGAGCGTTGCAGACCAACAGGGCATTCGCATCATGCTCGTGTTGTTCGATTCGTGTTGGGATCCTGAGCCTTGTCTCGGCTTACAGCGCGCGCCTCGTGCGGGAGTGCACAATTCCGGCTGGGTGCAGTCACCCGGCGTACCGGTGTTGCATGACCACGGGCAGCACGGGCGGCTTGAGGCATATGTAAAAGGTGTAGTCGAACGCTTTGCTGCCGACCCACGTGTGTTCGCCTGGGATATTTGGAACGAGCCGGATAACGGGCCTGAGGTGGCGCTCTGCGACCCCGCGCTGCTCAGCGCCAAGGCAGACTTGGTCGTGCCGCTTATGGTGGCGGCATTCGGTTGGGCACGCGAGTGCAAGCCGACGCAACCGCTGACTAGCGGCATCTGGCTGGGTGACTGGTCGGCGCCAGATCTTCTGAGCCCGATCCAGCGCGCGCAGACCAGCCATTCCGACATCATCTCGTTCCACAACTACGGTACCGCCGAGGACTTCGTAACCCGGGTCAAATGGCTGAGCGCCATGGGCCGTCCTCTACTCTGCACAGAGTTCATGGCGCGGCCCGCAGGTAGCACGTTTCAGGCAATCCTTCCGGCAGCAAAGGAGCACCGTGTAGGCTCGTTTTGCTGGGGCCTGGTTCGCGGCAAGACCCAAACGCACTTGCCGTGGGATAATTGGTCTAGTCCCTTGCCTGAGGTCGCCAAGGATGCGTGGTTCCACGACATCTTTGATGAAACCGGCAAACCTTACGATGCTGAGGAGGTCGAGTTCCTGAGAATGCTAAGCGCCGTCTGAAACGGTCCTTGATCCTCGGCTTATTAGCTGTCTGACGGGTTACTCCGGCGAGAGCGCCCATGCTGGTATTGCCGACAGCTTCTTACGAAAGCCATTCACTTTTGGGTTTCTAGAACGTGAGGTCAAAGCCTTACTGGCTGCCTAGGGTCCGCGTCTAACGCGGCCCTGACTTGGGCCCGGTTTGTCGCCGGCGTCAGGCTTCTCGCCAGCCGCGACCGCTCGGGCCCGAGATCGAATGTCGCCTGTTGAAGCGGCATGGAAACCGAACAGGACGCCACAGTCGTAGAAGCGCTCGACCGGCGCCTTAGCGCGCAGGTTAATCAAAAACGAAAGACGTGGCCCGTCCGGCTGATGGGGGCCGCCAGCGAGATCGGCGACCAGCCGCAGATGCGGCTTCTATGCGCTGCCACTATCGGTATCGCCGTGGTCGGGCGTGACAACCGTCTCCTGAAGACCGGAATCAAGATGCTCTCGGCCCATACTCTAGCCACTTGGGCGAAGAGCGGCGTCAAATCTGTCGTTAATCGCACCCGGCCCGAAAGCGGAGACGACCCGGCCGTGCGATGGGGGGACAGCGACGCTCACGAGGAGAACTCGTTTCCTTCTGGCCATAGTGCAGGGGCCGTGTCCGTTGCTGAAGCGTTCGCGCGTAATTACCCGAACCATGCCCTTGCAGCCCGAACGGCGGCGTTCGTCGTCGCTGCGGTGCAAGTGCCGCGGGGTACCCATTACGCGGGCGATGTGGCTGCAGGAGTGGTAATCGGCTTTGCCGCTGAGAAGGCAAGCGAAGCCGCACTAGGGCGAGGTTTGCGGAGCTTTGTTGCAGCACGCTCTAGGCCGTGGCGACCGTACGAGGCCTAAGCGGTAAGCGACCGGACGATTTTCGACTCTCAGAAGAAGGCCGAGAGAGCGGGCTAGTACCGTTCCGGACGTTTCGCTGGCATCGGATGGGCCGGAGCGCTAGTGAACGGTTGGGGTAACATCATCGAGCGTTATGACTGTGGATCGGGATCGTGAGCTGCAAAGGCTCGCCGCGCTGGCGTCGTATGACGTACTCGACACGCCCCGCGAGCCGTCCTTTGACGAGATCGCGGCACTTGCGGCCAAGCTGTGCGGGGTGCCGATCGCGGTTGTGAACTTAATCGGCGACGGTCGTCAGTTCTTCAAAGCTGAAGTTGGGCTCGGTGTGCGCGAGACGCCGCTCGAAAGCTCGTTCTGTGCAAAAGCGATTCTCGAAGAGGATTTCCTGCTGGTGCCAGACGCGACGCAGGATCAGCGGTTCAAATGTAATCCGTTGGTAGTCGGAGAGCCCCACTTACGGTTCTACGCTGGCGCGCTGCTGAAGACAGAAAGCGGATTGCCGATCGGGACCTTGTGCGTCCTTGACCACAGGCCACGGCAGCTGACCGAGCTTCAGCAAGAGGCTCTGCGCGTCCTTGCCCACCAGGTCATGGCTCAGCTCGAATTGCGCCGAACGCTGGAGGAGCGGGAGCGACAACATATGGAGGCGCTTGCTAGCGAGGAGCGGTATCGCCTGATCCTCGACAGCGCCCATGAGTACGCCATCATCACCATGGACGAAAGTCGCCGCATCACAAGCTGGTCGTCCGGCGCCGAGGCTGCGTTCGAGTGGACCGAGCAGGACGCGATTGGCCGCTCGATAGACGAGCTGTTCACCCCTGAGGATCAAGCTGCGGGAATTCCAGAAGCGGAGGTCCACCAAGCGGCGGTCGAGGGTTGCGCGCCCGACGTCCGCTGGCATCAACGGGCTGACGGTTCACGCGTTTTCATGAACGGGTCCACTCATCCGTTGGCCCACGGCGGTGCGCGGCGGGGCGGGTACCTGAAGATTGCTCGCAATGAGACCGCCCTTCGTCAGCAGTCGGAAGAGCTGGCCCGAACACGGGCCGAGCTGGTCGACAGCGAAGCGCGCTTTCGGAACATGGCCGACAACGCCCCGGTAATGATGTGGGTGACGGACCAGAGCGGCTATTGCACCTACCTGAACCGTGGCTGGTATGAGTTTACCGGCCAAGCTGAAGATGCAGCGATCGGCTTCGGCTGGCTTGACGCCACGCACCCTGAGGACAGAGCGGAAGCCGAGCGCGCCTTCGTGGAAGCAAACGCGGCTCAGGTACCGTTCCGGGTCGAATATCGCCTGCGCCACGCGGACGGTGGCTACCGCTGGGCTATTGACGCCGCGAGCCCGCGGTTTGGCGCTGACGGTGAGTATCTCGGTTATGTTGGCTCGGTCATCGACATTCAGGACCGCCGGGAGGCTGAGGAGCGGATTCGGAGTAGTGAACAGCAGCTACGCCTTGCGACTGATGCAGCCGAGATCGGCATGTGGGACGTCAATCTCGATAACGATACGCTGTTCTGGCCACCCCGGGTAAAGGCCATGTTCGGCATATCGCCCGACGTTTCGGTCAGCATGGCAGACTTCTACGCCGGCCTACATCCAGACGATCGGGAGCACGCATCGGTCGCGTTTGCCGCTGCTGTCGATCCCCATACCCGCGCCGTGTACGACGTGGAATACCGCACGGTTGGCAAGGAAGATCAGGTCGTCCGCTGGGTCGCTGCCAAGGGACGTGGCGTCTTCGACGAGGCGGGCGTCTGCCGTCGCGCCATCGGTACGGCCATCGACATCACGGAACGGAAGAAGATAGAGCAGGCCCTCAAGGACCTGAATGAAACGCTGGAACAACGGGTTGCCGAAGAAGTCGACCAGCGTTTGAAGGTCGAGGAAGCTCTGCGCCAAGCGCAAAAGATGGAGGCTGTCGGACAGCTGACGGGCGGCATTGCGCACGACTTCAACAATATGCTGACGGGCGTGATTGGCAGCCTGGACCTGGTTCAGCGTTATATCGCCTCCGGCAAGATGGAGCGGGTTGGCCGCTACATCGACGCCGCGACTACCTCCGCTCACCGGGCGGCCGCACTGACGGAAAGGCTGCTTGCATTCGGACGCCGGCAATCGCTTGATCTGCGCCCGGTGAGCGTAAATGAGCTCGTGGGCGGCATGGAGGACATGCTCCGGCGGACCCTGGGAGAGCAGGTTGCATTGGCAACTCACCTTTCACCCGATCTCTGGGCTGGATCCACGGACGCCAATCAGTTTGAGAGCGCATTGCTTAATCTCTGCATCAACGCCCGTGACGCCATGCCTCACGGCGGGAAGCTCACGATCGAAACGGCTAACACCCACCTTGATGATCGATACGCGCGCGATCACGCAGAAGTCTCACCAGGTGATTATGTTGTAATCTGTGTTTCGGACTCGGGCACCGGCATGGCCCAAACAACCATCGAAAAAGCATTCGAGCCCTTTTTCACGACAAAGCCTGTCGGCCAGGGAACGGGACTAGGCCTGTCCATGATCTACGGGTTTGCTCGCCAGTCTGGTGGCCATGTCCGCATCTACAGCGAGCTTGGCCAGGGCACGACCGTAAAACTCTACGTTCCGCGCTACCATGGCACCTTGGAAGTCGTGCCGGAGCAGAAGGCAACGGTTCCAGTCGGTCATGGAGAGACGGTTCTGGTAGTGGAAGACGACCACTCCGTTCGTATGATCGTGCTCGAAGTGCTTGATGAGCTTGGGTACCATGCGATCGAGGCGACAGATGGGCAGACAGCTATCCCGGTTCTGCAGTCCGATCGCAAAATTGACTTGCTCGTATCAGACGTTGGCCTGCCAGGACTGAACGGGCGACAAATCGCGGAGATCGCGCGTCAGCACCGACCCAACCTTCGAGTGCTGTTTATCACAGGCTACGCCCAGAATGCGGCTGTCCGGGGTGGCTTCCTTGATCATGGCATGGAGATGATCACCAAGCCGTTTGCGCTTGACGCGTTAGCGACCAAGATCCGGGAGATGCTTCGGGTTTGACTGTCGTGTTGCACTGGGCCCATTCTCGAAAAAAAAGGGGCAAGCCGGTGGTGACCGCCTTCTGGAAGCCAGTTGAGCCTGCGGTAAGTCGGACCATGTGCTGCCGCGGGCACTACTTTTGCTGACTCTGAATTAAGCTACAGGCGTCAGCCTCGGTAGCGCCCGGCTCCGAGCGCCCCTTTACGAAGCTACGCGGTCTATCAACCTAGTCGCCAGCTCTGCAGGCCATTCGTCCTTCGCGGTCTCGACTAGGCTACTCAGCAAGAGAGCACGGCCACTGGATCCCTAAACCCGGTAGGCAGCAGCAAGCGAGCAAAATTGTAGGAAAAAGTGGGCTTACCTGCCAAGTTACGACAGCTGTTCGCTCTTAAGTTGCAGAACCTTACGCGATATATCGGCCCGAACCGGGCCTTTCACGGGAGAGCAGTCCGATCGCTCAAGGTGAGAACAAATGACCAGTCCCATACTCCTGCTCGTGGTAGAGGACGAACCTGCAATCCAGATCTTGATGGAAGACGTGCTGAAGGACGCGGGCTTTGCGGTGCGGGTCGCTACCTTCGGCGAGGAGGCAGTCAGCATCCTGGATGACGACAGCGTTCGACCGGTCGGCCTCATCACCGACGTCCGACTTGGGCAAGGCATCATAGGCTGGGACGTCGCGCGGCATGCCCGGGAACGGCACGCGGAGATCGCGGTCGTGTATGTCACCGGCGACAGTGCGGCCGACTGGGCTGCCTACGGGGTGCCCAAAAGCTTGCTGCTGCCAAAGCCATTTGCAAACGCCCAGCTCGTTGCCGCCATAACTACCTTGCTCAACGAGCAAGCCACCAGCCTCTGTTGATCGCTAGCAGCACCAGCGCGACGAAGCTCTATACGCATCAACGTCAGGCGTATCGACGTCCTCGATGAGGTGAAAGTGGAAGCGGGCGTGATGTCACGGGCTGAAGGCACGCGTGTCTCGGATGTCCGGGATTGCCGGGCTCCGGGTTGGCGATGTGTTTCGTTAACCCTTTCAGATTAGACGGCAATTATCTTTAACCGAGTCCTCGTCGGTAGGAGCACCGAGACGACCATGCATCACTTCGCTCCGCCTGTTTTGCCGCCTTGCACGCGCCACCCCGTTCCGACGCCCGGAGTGGGCGGCGACCTTGGCGAGAAGCTTGCTCTTCTCGACGCCAGTAAGCAGGGCATCTTCCTGATCGACCTGGACGGTAGGCTGGCGTGGATGAACGCAGAAGCCATGCGCCTGACCGAGGTGCGCGATCCAGCGTTCGTGATCGGACGGGACTGGCTGTCTTTTTGGCCGCGCGAAGAACAACGTGCCGTGTCATCGGCTCTCGCCTCGGCTCGGATCGGTATTCCAGCCACCTTCGCTGCGACCTGTCCTACTGTCGCCAGGACCCAGGCGTGCTGGGAGGTGATCATATCGCCTGACGGACCGCCGGTAGCAGGCGAGGCGACCATGATAGCCTTTATCAGGGACGTCACCGAACGAGAGGCAGCGCAGAAGAAGCTCGAATGGGCCGCAACACACGACGGCCTGACTGGCCTCGCGAACCGTGCGCTTTTCTACGCTCGCCTCGATGAAAAGATTAAGCGGGCTCAGGCCGATGGGGGTAGCTTCGGCTTGGTCGCGTTCGATCTCGATCGCTTCAAGCAGATCAACGAGCGTATCGGGCACGCTGGCGCCGATGCCCTGTTGCGCGGCTTTGCAGCCCGGCTCGCCGAGATCCTTCCTGCGGGAGGTCTTGCAGCGCGTTTTGGCGGCGACGAGTTTGTGGCGCTGATCGACCTTCCCGCAGGAGCCGACGTCCAGTCGCTCGTCGAGCTCATGTTGGAACGTCTTCGCCTCCCTTATAATCATGCTGGGCGGCCGATCGAGTGCACGGCCAGTGCCGGTGTTGCGGTGTTCCCACTTGGAGGTCGAACGCCCGACGACCTGTACATGAACGCCGACATCGCGCTTCTGACAGGCAAGTCACAGGAAGCCGGCCGGGCACTGGTTTTCAGCGGTGACATGCGGCAGGCCCTCCAACGTCGCGCATCGTCTTTGGAAGTCGCTGCAACAGCCATCGCGAACTGCTGGATCGAGCCGCACTACCAGCCGAAGTTCGATCTCGCTTCGGGCAAGCTATGTGGACTTGAGGCCCTCCTGCGCTGGCGCCAGCCCGGCGGGCAATGGCAATCGCCGGAGACCATAACGGCCGCTTTCGATGACAAGTGCCTGGCGACCAGGATCACCGATACAATCTTCGGGAAGATCGTGTCCGACTTGAGCCGCTGGGGAGACAGCTCGTGTGCCGTGCCCGTCGCCTTCAATGCGGCAGCCGCTGACTTCCGGGTCGAGAATTTCGCCGAACGCCTTTTGACACAACTGGCACAAGCGGGCGTGCCCGCCTCCATGATCGAGCTTGAGGTTACCGAAGGGGTGTTCCTGGGCGACGGTGCACCCCACGTTGCCCGAGTATTACGCAAGCTAAGCAATGAGGGCGTTCGGATAGCACTCGACGACTTCGGTACGGGCTATGCCTCACTGTCTCACCTCAAGCAGTTCCCGGTGGACGTCATCAAGATCGATCGCAGCTTCGTTAGCAGCGTTACCGAAAGTCATGAGGATCGCGCGATCGTGCGGACGATGATCGATCTTGGCAAAAGCATGTCGATCGAAGTGGTAGCCGAAGGCATCGAGGATGCCGCACAACTCGCTTTCCTGCAGCAGGCAGGGTGCAATGTCGGGCAAGGCTTCCACTTCGGCAAGGCGGTGCCGGCAGCCGAGATAGAAACACGCCACCTTCATGTGGGCACGGCCTGCGAGGCCGTGTTTGCCTCTGGCGAGACGCATCAAAATTGGGGGCGCGACCGCGCCCTGGCAGGTCAACAGGTCCTATAATCAGTTCATGCAGAACTCATCGTTGCGGGCCGTATACGGACCAATCCCCTCGCGGCATGTCGATCTGCCGTCGATCCCTGCGGAGCTGCAGGACAGCGTTCAGCGGCACCAACGGCACCTTGCAGCGCTTGTCTCAAGTCTTCGGGCAGCCGGCCTGACCGAGGAGGTGATCGACGCAAGCGTGCGTCAGCTGCTCGACAGCTATCACGCCGAGCTGACCAGCGCGATGCGAGCCCTTTTGCAGGACACTGCCAGTGCTTGAAGCAAAGCTGATGGACGACGAAGCAAGGCTCGCGGCGTTGGGCCGCCTTGAGATCCTTGAGACACCCCCGGAAGAGCTGTTCGAGAATGTTGTGAACCTGGTGCGCACGGTCCTCGCCGTGCCGATCGCGACCGTTTCTCTGGTCGACAGAAACAGGCAGTGGCTGAAAGCGCAGCGCGGATTGAACGTGAACGAAACATCGCGGTCCGTTTCCTTCTGCACGCATACCATTCAGCAGCGCGAGCCGCTTATCGTGGAAGACGCGCATCTCGATGAGCGCTTCGCAACGAACCCGCTGGTCTTGGGTGGCCCCCGCATTCGCAGCTATGCGGGTGTCCCCCTGCGCACGCCTGATGGCTACAACGTAGGCTCGCTGTGCGCGATGGACACGAAGCCTCGCCGGTTCAGCCCCGCCGACATCGCGATCCTCAGCAACTTCGCCAACGTGGTCAGCGACGAGCTCGAGTTGCGCATGATCGCACGCAGTGACTACCTCACCGGCGCGCTTACGCGTCGCGGGTTCGAAGAGGAGTTGCAGCGCGAGTTCGATCGCCACGCACGATACCATCGGCCTGCCTCGGTCGTGTTCCTCGACATCGACCATTTCAAGTCGATCAACGACACGCACGGTCATCCCGCAGGGGACCAGGTTCTGCGCCAGCTCGCTGACGTGGCCCGGGCCACGCTCCGGCCAAACGACGTGCTCGGTCGTTTGGGCGGCGAGGAGTTCGGCGTTCTCTTGCCGGAAACAGGCGCCCAGGACGGCTTCGTGGCCGCGGAGCGGCTACGCTGCGCCCTTCAGAAACACACCTTCGCAATTGGTGGCCTTCAAACGCTCAAGGTTACCGCGAGCCTTGGAGTGTCGTCCGTGGCCGGGCACATGAGCGCCGGTAACTGGCTAGCCGAGGCCGATCAGGAGCTTTACCGCGCGAAGGCGGAGGGACGGAACTGCACACGCATGACTGACCTCAGGATGGCGAGCTAGGCTCGCCCTCGTCTGCCACCCGGCTGGCCAGCCGTCCGAGTGTAGTCGGCGACGGAGATCCTGTTTCCGGTCTAGGCCGAGCACACAGAAGGATGCCCGTTGAGAGCAGGCCCTTGGTTACCAGTTCTTGACCATGTTCCGGTAAAGCCCGGCTATGGCTTTCCAGGTACATACGCCAGATGAGTTGCGCGAACTTCTGGTCATGCTCGTCATGAGCGGGGCAGGAGGCGATGCTGCCCGCTGGCGCGAGGCGATCGGTGATATCCGGAAATTGCCAGCAGCCATGAGCGCTCGCTTCAACTGGCGCATCAAGCCGAAGGGTGATGCGACCGAACGGCGGGTAATCCGGCGAAGTCTAGAGATAGTCCGCGGCGCGTACCCGTATGTGGCTGGGTAGAGTGACCTGCTGAGCAGCGCCACTTGGTCGCAGCCAGCAACCAGCCGCCCAGCTTAGACGGGCTGGGGAACGTTGAGGCTCGGAAAGTACCGTGCCACCTCGGCCGGCGCATGCCGCAATAGCCTGCCAAGTTTCTCGACTGCGTTGGCGGGTCGCTCACCCGGCCAGCCAGCCATCGCCCAATCCGCAAAGATTCGCTCAGCCTCGCATTGCTCATCTAGCACAACAACGTCCCGGTGCCGTTCGTCGGCCCTTATGCGCTCGAACGTCAAGTCGACGCTTTCTGCTGGCCCCTCGAGCACCTGCAGGAAACGCCGGTTCTCGATCAGCAGAATACCTGTGACCCCGTCGAGGCCGTTGTTACGCCGGGACGCGGCAAAGATGGCGGCCACATCACCATCGGAGAGGGAGCCCCGGATGCAGCTGGTGTAGATCAGGCGCTTGTAGTCGATGGGGCAATCCATGGCTGTAATCTGGGGAGGAGCTCGGGGAAAAACAGCCTCTATCGTGAGCTGTGTTCTCCAAGCCGCAGCCGGAACGATCGGGCACAAACCAAGCAGAAGGTTGTTGGCTGCCCATGAGAACGAATGGGCCTGATAAGATCGTGGCCGTCGGGCTGCTTACCCGACGCGACCTGGACGTGCTCGGAACCGGCTTTCAACGGCTATTCCCAGTCGACGAGGCTCACCCGTTTACCGATCTCTTACAGGCGCTGGATGCGGTTGAGGAGCGGCGAACGCCGGCAGAACGCCCATAGGCTTGGCGCACCTGATCGACCTGTTGGCGGCTAGCCCAAGCGAACACCGGTCTGGGCATATGTCGCGAACGAGCCATGTACCGCGAAGTTTGCAATGCGAGTGCCTGAGCTGTCGTCCAGACACATCAGCAGGGAAACCGCGTCCTCCCCTTTAGAGACGGCTTCACGGAGGAGCTGGCCCGCAGTCTCTCGAGCTACAGCTGTGGCCTGATCAAGACCTTCGGCTTCGAAGCCCTCGCCATCATGGCAGTGGCCATTCGGATCCTGGAGATGGATGTAGTACCGGGACATCCATCCAGCCTGGTCCCCCACGGGCTGCTCGTCCTTGCCACAGGTTATAAGCCCACTTGCCGGGTGGCGCTCAGCGCCTGATTCTGAGACGCTGCCCGAGGTTGTTGCACCCTTGTTGCCTGGCGGCTCACCACGCTCGCGGGGTCTGACCTGCCTTTTCTGCCGCAACGCGCTCGATGTCGTTCAGCTGTGCACGAGTGAGAGTGCCCGCGTCTAACATCGTCCGCATCAGCTCATCCACTAGCGCCGCGAGGAAGTGGATCTCAGACCGCTGTTCGGCCTGCTCGGCAACATCTTCGTCCATATCTTCCTCCCTCGAGTGCCTCGCCAAGCGGTTGAGGCGGCGCAGCCACTCCGGATTGCCAGTGAGGCCTATCCGCTCCGCTTCTGGATCATGGAAACAGACTCTATATCCCCTAACAAAAGCAAGAAGCTCGCAAAGGTGCCGTCCTTGCTCACCGGGTAAGCGCGCCGCAGGTGCTCGCCTCTGTGAGCCTTCTCGCTTCCCCGACCCTCGTCCGTACCTTCCGCTCGGCCGCCCGCCATCCGCAGCCCCCTCGCTTTCGATGATCGCGTTCTTCAATGAGTTGTCCACCTTGCTTGCAACCGCACGGCCGAGAGCCTCGTCGACCTTGCGGGCGGCTTCCTGGTGTATTTAAATTTGGCACCGTCAGGCCTCACCTCAGCCGCGGCGCAGGCTCCAGATTACGTTCGGAGCTACGTCGCGGAGCAGTTCTTGACTTAGCACCACCTTTGTCCCGGTCGTGCCGAAGCGCTTCTGCCAGCCAATCTCGGTCGGATAACTACCTCTCCGTGCTGCCATTCAGTGCCTAGTAACTCACTGACGCCAGTGTATCATTTCGGTTGGGGGCAAGATGACCAGTTCGGGAACGCACAGCAGCACGCTGGTGATCATGTCGATCGCCATTGCGATGTTCGCGTCTTACACCGCGCTCGATCTGGCGGCCCGCATCCGCGCATCCAACGGCTGGATCCGGCAGGTATGGCTCGGCGCCGCAGCGGTGGCGATGGGCGGCGGGATTTGGGCCATGCACTTTGTCGCCATGCTCGCGTTCAGCATGCCGGGCATGGAGGTCGGGTACGACCTCGGCCTTACCCTGCTATCGCTGCTCATCGCTATCTGCGTGACCGGAATAGCATTTGCCGTGATGGCGCGGTCTCACGGATCAGGAGGTCAGCTGCTCGCCGCCGGCCTGTTCATGGGCCTGGGCGTCGTCGGCATGCACTACATGGGGATGGCGGCCATGCAAATGAGCGCAGCGATCAGCTATGACGGGCTGTGGTTCAGCGCTTCCGTGCTGATTGCGATCGGTGCGGCCACGTCGGCGCTGTGGCTCGCGTCGCGCAACAGCGGACAGGCGGAGAAGGTCGTGGCGGCGCTCGTTATGGGCGGCGCAATCTCCGGAATGCACTTCGCCGGCATTAAAGCGGCCACCTTCACCGGCCTCGGCGTCAGGATGGAAGGTGGCCCTGAAAGCGTCGGCCAAACAGCGCTTGCGGTCGGTGTGTTTGCCGCCTCCTTTCTGGTCCTTCTTTTCTCCCTTGTTGCTGCGATGTTCGACCGCCGCTTTGCAGTGCTCGCTGAGCGCGAAGCCGTGGCTCTGCGCGCCAGCGAGGAGCGGTTCCGCTCACTATATCGAGGCACGCCGCTACCGCTCCATTCCCTCGACCAGGAGGGCAGGATCGAGCAGGTCAGCAATACGTGGCTGGAGCTTATGGGTTATCAACGCGACGAAGTTGTCGGTCGCCCGCTGATCAACTTCCTGACCGAAGAGTCAGCCCGTCAATTTCGCACAACAGACTGGCCGGCGCTGGTAGCCCAGGACGCGCTGGAACCGCGCGAGTATCGTGTGGTCACAAAAGACGGAGCCTTCCTAGACGTCGTATCCGCGGCACGGATCGAGCGGGACGAGCACGGCACCTTCCTGTACCTCGTCGGCGGCCTGACCGACGTTACAGAGCGCAAACGCGCGGAAGAAGCGCTCAGGCAGGCGCAGAAGATTGAGACCATCGGTCAGCTCACTGGTGGCGTGGCGCATGATTTCAACAACCTACTAGCCGTAATCATGGGCAACTTGGACATCCTGCGCAGAAAATTGCCAGATGACCCCAAGCTGATGCGTTTGGTCGAGAGCGCGCTCGAGGGCGCGCATCGCGGCGCGTCTTTAACGCAGCGTTTGCTCGCCTTTGCTCGCAGGCAGGACCTTCGTCCCGAGGCGGTCGACGTACCCGAGCTCGTGCGCGGTATGACAGACATGCTGCAACGCTCATTGGGGCCACAGGTACGCGTGGAGACGCGATTTCCGCGCGATCTACCGCCTGTCCACGCTGACGTTAACCAGCTGGAGATGGCGCTCCTCAACCTCGCCGTTAACGCCCGCGATGCCATGCCTGGCGGCGGAAAGCTCGACGTGAGCGCGGCTGCAGAAAGCCTGGGTCAGCCTAACATCGCTGGTCTGCCGAGTGGCCCTTATGTCCGAGTGACGCTCGCGGACTCGGGGGAGGGCATGGATGCAGCGACACTCGCACGGGCCACAGAGCCGTTCTTCACCACCAAGGGCATAGGAAAGGGAACTGGGTTGGGCCTGTCCATGGTTCATGGCCTTGCTGCCCAGTCTGGCGGCCGGCTCATGATCCGTAGCCACGTCGGCCATGGCACCACGATCGACCTATACCTGCCGGCTACGGTCAAGGCAGCGGCTGCGCAGCGCCGGGCAGTCGATGACGTTTCAGTCGAACCGGGGGAGGCTCTCGACATCCTCGTGGTCGATGATGATCCTCTGGTGCTCGCCAACACGGCCGCGATGCTGGAAGATATGGGTCACTCAGTCCGGCTTGCACGGTCAGGCGAGGATGCCCTGGATCAGCTTGCACGAGACTCGAACGTTGATCTAGTCGTGACCGATCAGCTCATGCCCGGCATGACGGGCTCGCAGCTTGCCCGGCGGATCAGGCTGGGGGCTGCTGACACCCCGGTGCTCATTGTCAGCGGGTTTGCCGAGTTGGAAGCCACCCATGGCGGGCGCTTCCCACTTTTGCCGAAACCGTTCGATCGAGAGGCATTGGCGCGCGCTCTAAAAGACCTTCATCGCCCCGCAAACGTGGTGCCGTTACGCCGGAAGCGGTAGGCCAAGCTTGTCGAAAAGCGATGCGACCGAGCGGCGTGTTATCCGGCGAAGTGTAGAGATAGTCCGCGGTGCCTACCCGAACGTCGCTGGGTAGATCGCCATCCGGCCCCGGGTAGCAGCACCACAAGGTCGAAGGCTAACAGCCGGACACCTCATTTGATGCACTGTCGCTAAGCTCTAAGGTTCAACCGTATGTGGCTCCGATTTGCGTTAGTTCATCAACTTGGTGGCCGCCCTGATCAGATCAGCCCCCAAGAAGGGCTTAAGAAGTACTTCTGCACCGGCGACAGACCGCGTCTTATCGCCAGGATACCCGGTGACGTACAGGACCGCGAGATCGGGACGTAGCTCCCGCGCACGCTCAGCAAGCGTCCAGCCGTCCATCTCAGGCATCCGTATGTCTGTCACGAGGAGGTCGTAGGCATGGTCGGCCGCAAGTCGCTCCAGCGCCATTGCCCCACCATCGGCCTCTTGTACCAGGCACCCATTTTGCTCGAGGGTGTCAGCTAACATGAGGCGGATCATGGACTCGTCGTCAACAACCAGCACATGCCGTCCCGTCAGTGTCTGCACAATTCACCCATATCTAGGCTGGAGCTGGAGTTTCGATCGCGCTCTCGTATCTTGACCATCCAATCGGGCAAGCTAATTTTGAAACCACTCAGACCGGATTCCGAACCAAATGCAAAATTCGGTGTTGAGACGCGATGCCTGACGCGACCACGCCCTTCCGCGTTCTACTCGTTGACGACAATCCCGGAGATAGAGCGCTCGTTGTACGCGAACTGCGCCGAGACCACGCTGCTGCCGAGATCATAGAAGCGGGCACGCCCGAAGAGCTGGCCCAAGCTCTATCGGGGGACGGTTTCTCACTGGGAGTCTTCGACTATTCGATTGGCTGGACCAACGGCGTCGAGGTGCTCAAGCGCATGCGCGCCATCGACCCCGACGTCCCGGTGATTCTATTCACAGGCTCTCTGGGCGAAGAAGAAGCCGCAGAAGCCATCAAAATCGGCTTTGACGACTTCATCCTGAAATCAATCGATCGCCTCCCGCGACTCCGTTCTTCAATTGATGCGCTATTAAAACAGAAGGCGGAACGCCAAGCGCGCAAGCGTGCCGAAGCACGTTACCGAGCTTTGTTTCAGAACGTCACGGTTAGCATTTTTGCGACAAACAACTCGGGCGAGTTCCAAGATGCCAACAGCGCCTTGGCACGTCAGCTCTGCCTTCCTTCAGTCGAGTCTGTCGAGGGACGGTCAATTCTCGACTTTATGGTATCCGAGGACGCGCAAACGCTTTGGCGGAAGATGGCGACGGGAGAGCTTGCGGACGGCATCTCAGGACTGGAAGTTGAGTTGAAGGGGTGCCCTGAGCCGAGCTGGGCATTGCTTGACGCACACCCTGTTGATGAAAGCCGTCGGCAAATCGTAGGCGTACTAACGAACGTCACGGAGCTGAGGAACGCGCTTGAGCAGCGCAGTGTGCTTTTAGGCGAGGTGCATCATCGCGTGCACAACAACTTACAGATCGTACAATCACTTCTGGTCTTTCAAGCTCGGCGCTTCAACGATCCAGCAGTGCAAGCGGCCTTTACTGAGGTAGCCAGCCGTATCCAGACCTTGAGCCTGGTTCAGCAACAGCTCTATCGCGATGAGGATTATAGCGCGGTAGACTTCCCGGGTTACCTGAAAAGCTTGGTCGATGCCCTGTCAGGCATGCAGGATCGTCCAGAAATCGACCTCCTGCTGGACATTGAGCCGATCCGCGTACCGATTGAGAAGGCAGTGCCGCTAGGCCTGATCGCTAACGAGCTTCTCACTAACGCCATGAAGCACGCTTTCCCCGACAGCCGCGCTGGCGAACTGCGGGTGTCGTTCAAACGGGAGGGCGAACGTATAGCACTTGCTGTGGCCGACAACGGCATCGGTATCACGTCGGAGCCGAAGGGAGGCGAGGACAGCGGGCTCGGAAGCCGCCTGGTTCCAAGGCTGGCGCGCCAGCTGCAGGCAGAGGTGACCACCGCCAGCAATGGCGGGTACGAGACGGTCATCAGGTTCGCCGCGTGAGCTCATACCAGGCGAGTGACAAACAGCCGCATGGTTTACCGCCGCTCGACCTAACCCGCTTTCTCCCGCTACTCGTCGCGGTTGTCGGTTTGCTCTTTTCCGGCCTGCTCGCGTCCTATCTCAGCGAGACCGAAAAGCGTCACGAAAGGCAGGTACTCGCGGCCGAGACGGCTGCACTGAAACGTACCTTGATCCAGGGCCTCGATCAGCGCGCACGTGCGCTTGCACGGACAGCACGGCGATGGGAGCTTAGCGGAGGCCGGACCCGCACTGACTTTGAACTAGAGGCCGCCGTCAATCTCGAGAGCTTTCCCGCGTTCCGATCTCTTGGCTGGGTGGATGCGGGTTCCGTCGTACGCTGGGTCTACCCCGTTGCCGGCAACTCATCGACTGTCGGGCTGAACAATAACAAGGAGACCCGTCGCCGTACCGCGCTACAAAATGCGCGGCGGACGGGAAGGCTAGCCATCGCCGGTCCGCTCGGACTCAAGCAAGGCGGCCAGGGCTTTCTGTTCTTTCAGCCGATAACTCCGATCGACGCCAAGCCCCAGGGCTTCATCTATGCCGCGGTTGACTCGCGGCAGCTAATGGACCGCATCTTCGGGGACCTCTTTCCCCACGATTCACTGCGTGTGTCGGTCGCCGGCGAACCACTATATACACGCATCGCAAGGGGGAAGGGCGTAGAAGACAGCGATGCGACGCCCGCCCGCGCCGAGTTCCGCTTTGGAGGCCTCCCCTGGCGCATTGAAGCAGCGACCTCAGCCGGACGCCTCGGCTTGGCACAGGTGGTTCCGGCGATCGCGGCACTGATCTCCTTGGGACTTGCTGCCGTTACCATGATGTCTCTTCGCGGGCAGGCACGCGCCCTCTCGCTACGCCGCACAATTCGCGTCGGCGAGGAGCGCTTCAGGACGATGACCGACGCCGTCCCGGGCCTGCTGTTCGTGACCGACGCCGAGGGCGCTAACACTCACACCAATGTCGTGTTTCAGAACTATACCGGGCGCAGTGGTGAGGATCTGCTCGGCAACGGGTGGTTGGAAGCGCTTCATCCAGATGACCGGGCACGGGCGGCAGAGGTCTGGGCTCGTGCCACAGCCGACCTCGGCAGCTACGAGGCCGAATACCGCTTTCGGCGCTATGACGGCGCCTATCGTTGGTTCCTGGTGCGCGGCCTGCCGCACCGCGATGATGCAGGGCAGGTGGATCGCTGGTTTGGCGCCTGCACGGACATTCACGATCTGCGCGAAGCACAGGCAGCGCTCCTCGACGGCGAGGCTCGTCTAAGGGCGATCGTTGACACAGCCGTGGATGCCATCGTGGTTATCGATGAGCGTGGCACGATGGCGTCGGCCAACCCCGCGACCGAGCGCGTGTTCGGTTACTCTGCGGATGAGCTAATCGGAGCTAATGTCGCGCTGCTGATGGATGCCGACGAAGCGGCCGGCCACGACCATCACCTTTCGAACTATGCTCTGAGCGGCGTGGGTAAGATCATTGGCATTGGCCGCGATGTTCAGGGCCAGCGCAAGGACGGGACATCCTTCCCCCTCGAACTTACCATTGCTGGATGGAGCGATGCTGCCGGCCATCAATTCTTCACCGAAATTATGCGCGACGTGACCTCCCGTCAGGCAGCAGAGGCCGCTCTTCGCGAGAGCGAAGCGTTGTTAGCGGCGGTGCTCGAGGCGTTGCCGGTCGGCATGATCATCGCGGACGCTAGCGGGAAAATTATCCGCGACAATCGCGCCAATCGTGAGCTGTGGGGCGTCGCTCCCGAAACGTCGAGTTGGGAGCAATACGGCGAATGGGTAGGGTATCAGCCGGACACCGGGGAGCGTATTCAGGCCAATGATTGGGCCATGTCACGCGCGCTCCTGCACGGGGAGACAGTGACGAATGAGCTAATCCAGAATGAGCGCTTCGACACAGGAGAACGGCGCTATTACCTGAACAACGCCGCCCCAGTGCGCAATGCATCGGGCACGATCATTGCGGGCGTTGTGGCCGAGCTAGACATCACTGAGCGTCTCGAGGCTGAAGCTGAGGTTCGTCGGCTGAACCGCGACCTTGAACAACGGGTAGAAGAGCGCACGCGTCGCTTGGCTGAAGTCAATCACGAACTTCAGGCTTTCGCTTACTCAGTTTCGCACGATCTGCGGGCACCTTTGCGTGCAATGCAAGGCTTCGGACAGGCCCTGACCGAGGATTACGGCGATCAACTCGATGAGTTGGGCCGCAACTATCTTGGACGGATTGTTGCGGGTGCGAAGCAGATGGACGTCCTAATATTAGACTTGTTGGCCTTTAGTCGTCTCTCACGCGAGGAGGTCGTGCTCGGCCCTGTGTCTTTGGATAGCGCTATCGATGCCGCGCTTTCTCAGGCCAACGGCCTTCTTCGCGAACGTAACGCGGATGTAGAAGTGGTGCGGCCGGCCCCGATCGTCTCCGCCCATGCGCCCGTGCTTATTCAGGTCCTCGCAAACCTCATCTCGAACGCCGTTAAATTCGTTGCTGCTGGCACCACCCCAAAGGTCCGTTTACGTCCGGAGAACCGGGGCCAGCGAGTGCGCCTTTGGGTCGAGGACAACGGGATCGGGATAGCTGACGAACATCAGAAGCGCATTTTCGAGGTTTTCCAGCGGCTCCACAGCGCTGCTGAATACCCCGGTACGGGAATTGGCTTGGCAATCGTAAGAAAGGGTGTTGAGCGGCTTGGGGGCACAGCCGGGGTTGAGTCCACGCTGGGCGAGGGCAGCAGTTTCTGGATCGAACTACCGCAGGCGGAGGGACATGCCGAGCACCAGACCGATTTTGTTGGTTGAAGATAACCCGGACGATCAACTTCTGATCCGACGAGCCTTCGCCAAGTCAAACCTTGCCAATCCGCTCCAAGTCGTAGGGGACGGAGACGCGGCAATCGCATACCTATCAGGTGCTGGCGTTTATTCCGACCGGGCGGGGTATCCCCTTCCTGCCATCATCATTCTGGACATAAAGCTTCCGCGTCGCTCGGGCCTTGAAGTACTAGCCTGGGTGCGGGACCAGCCGGCGCTGCAACGCACGCCAGTCGTGATGCTGACGTCCTCGCGCGAGAGTGAGGACGTCAATCGTGCTTATAGCCTTGGTGCTAACTCGTATCTCGTCAAGCCGGTCGCTTTTGATGGGTTGATGGAAATGGTAAAACACCTTGGCATCTACTGGACCATCATGAACGAACTACCGAATGAGTAGGTTACTGTCTCGTGACCTAATGAGTTGCTGCCTTAGTCGGTCTACTTGGCGCCACGAGGCTGCCTGGTGAAGGCAGTCTGCTCCAGAACGAGTCCAACGCGGCGCACCAGCTCGGCTGGATCGAACGGCTTCACCAGGTAGTCATTCGCGCCCGCAACAAGTGCGTCATCCCGCGAGTCATCGCCTGCCCTGGCCGTCAGCATGATGATGGGGGTGAGATAGAGATCGGGTAGGCGGCGCAGCGCGCGTAGGATCTCCATGCCCTGCATGCCGGGCAGCTTCTGGTCCAAAAGGATGAGCTCGGGCTTTTTGAACACGATGGTCTCGAAGGCGAGGGTGCCGTGGGGAACGATCCCGATCAGGTGTCCCGCCTGGGTCAAGATCTCCTGAACAACCTCGCCCATCAAGGGATCATCCTCGACGTAGATGATCCGCGCCATCAGGCCCTCGCCAGCATCTGCTCGATGCGGAAGACCAGCTCGTCCGGGTCGAAGGGTTTGCGCATGTAGTCATCCGCGCCTGCGTACCGGGCGAGTTCCTCGTCACGCTCACCGCGGCGCCCAGTCAGCATCATGACCGGCAAGCTGGCAAACTCCGGCATCTTGCGCAGCTCCTGCACCAGCAGCACGCCTGACATGCCCGGCATGTTGCAATCGAGAATGACCGCATGCGGGCGGCGCGCTTTGATAATCCTGAACGCTTCACTGCCGTCGGTGACGAGCCCAGCCCCATGCCCGGCACCGATCAGGGCGTCGCGGGCAATCTCGCCGACAATCTCGTCGTCGTCTGCAATGATGATACGGGCCATGGATAATCTCTATGACGAATAAGGTAGGTCAGGGCGGCAAGAGAACGCCCTCAGGCACCGGACCGGCCTTACGAACGCCTGCCTCAACAAGCCGTTAACCAAGCACGCCTACCAGTCCGCTGACCGGGAGACGATGAGTGTACAGGGACAAGATCAGGTCGCAGTTGGCACTCGTCGCCGCGATGGTACTGCTAGGCTGCTGCGCGATCTCCGGCCTTTGGTTGGTCCACCAGCGGCAGAAGGCCGATGGGTGGGTTCGCCACACGTTTGAGGTGCAGGAGCACCTGTCCCAGGTCAGGGTGGGTCTGCTAAGGGCAGAGGTGTATCGCCGGGCGCTTGTCCTTGGCGACCAGCAAGCCCGCAACACCCTCGCCGATATACGCCATCAGATGCCTGGGCAGTTGCGAGTCCTCGAGCAGTCGACGAGGGACAACCCTGAACAGCATCGACGCGTCGTCGCCTTCTCTGATCTCGCTATGTTGAGACTGGACGAAGTCGATCAGACTATCGCGCTGGCCAAGCGTGGCCGCAGCACCGAGGCTGCCAAGGCCATGTCGGGCGAAAGCAGCCATCGAATCACGGCTGCCCTCATCGGCCTTATCGAAACGATCTCGGCCGAGGAGCGACGACTGCTCGCGGAGCGCCTGCGACGGGCAGACGCTTTCCGTGGACCCATTCAGGCCGGTCTGACGGGAAGCGGCGTCCTCATCGCCTTGCTGGCGTTCCTGGTTTACCGGGGCCGGCGTGAGCGCATGGCAATCCTGCGAGCTACCAACGAGCAACTTGAGGCCGATATAAGGCGGCGCGAGCTGGCCGAGTCAGAACTCGCCCTTCTGGCGGAGAACGCTACGGATGCGGTGCTGCGGCTCGACCTGAAAGGGCGTTGCCTCTACGCCTCGCCTTCGACCGAGCAGCTCTTCCGCG
Organism: Sphingomonas aerophila; assembly: GCF_014199305.1. GTDB lineage: Bacteria > Pseudomonadota > Alphaproteobacteria > Sphingomonadales > Sphingomonadaceae > Sphingomonas > Sphingomonas aerophila. The sequence goes on along the minus strand of NZ_JACIJK010000001.1, from coordinate 4,177 downwards.
TTAAGCCTGCCGATCTCATAGGGCAGCGGCTCTGCGAGATGGTACATTCTGGCGATCTGCCCGGTTTGCAGGCCGTCCACGATCTGTTCGTCAGCGGGGAGGCGGAGCGGGGCGTTCACGCTTATCGGGCCAAGCGGATCAACACGGCGGACCGTGACCTGTGGATCGAAGCTCACGCGGGGCTTGTGCGCGACGCGGAGACCGGGGCGCCGCGCGAACTCATCGCATCGTTGCGGGATATTACGGAGAGGAAGCGTCTCGAGGCGGAGCTTGAGACCGCGCGTGAGCGCGCGGAGGCAGCCGTCCGGACCAAATCGAGCTTCCTGGCCAACATGAGCCACGAAATTCGCACGCCGATGAACGGCGTTCTGGGTTTTGCGGATCTGCTCCTGAAAGGCGAGCTCGCAACCGAACAGCGCCATCACGCGCAACTGATCCTCGACTCGGCCAAGGCGATGATGCGCCTGCTCAACGACATCCTGGATCTCTCGAAGATCGAGGCAGGGCAGATGCAGGTGTCGCCCGAGCCCATCGACGTTCGGCACGCCCTGCGCAACTGCGTCAAGCTCGTTCAGCCTGCAGCGTCGCAGAAGGGATTGCAGCTCGACCTCGAGGTCGATGATGCGCTGCCACCCTGTCTTCTCATCGACGGCCTTCGCCTGCGCCAGGTTACGCTCAACCTGCTTGCCAACGCGGTGAAGTTCACGCCCGCTGGCTCCGTGTACCTACGGGCTCGGGTCGTCGAGGATACGGCGAAGCCAACCTTCGAGGTCGCCGTGGAGGATACCGGCATCGGGATCCCCGCCCACCGCCAGGCAGCAATTTTCGAGCAGTTCACCCAAGCTGAACATACAACGGCAAAGCGGTTCGGCGGAACCGGGCTAGGCCTCGCCATCAGCAGGCAGCTTGCGTCATTGATGAGTGGCAGCCTCGAACTCACCAGCGAGGAAGGGATGGGTACTACATTCAGCCTTCGCCTTCCGCTGATCCCGTCACGGGCCGATAACGAGGCGCCGAGCCCAGCAGGCGCCTTAACACCGGCGCCACGGAGCCTGCGAGTGCTTCTTGCCGAGGATCATGATGTCAATCAGATGCTGGTGAAGGCCATGTTGTCCCGCCTTGGCCATGAGTGCGTCATTGTCCAGGACGGCGGACAGGCTCTGCAAGCAGCAACGTCGACCGGTGCAAAATTCGACCTCGTGCTGATGGATCTGCAGATGCCAGTGATGGACGGGTTGGAAGCTGCGCGGGCGATACGGGCCGCGGGCGTCACTTCGGACCGCCTTCCCATCGTGGCATTGACCGCCAACGCCTATGCCGACGATGTCGCAGCGTGCCTGGAGGCAGGCATGCAGGGCCATCTTTCCAAGCCGCTGGACCTGGCAGGCCTTGGGCAAGCCATACAGAAATGGTCCCGCTCTCCCGTCCAGCCAATAACCACGACTGGATCATTCAAGATCAGTCCGACGCTGCAGGCCCGTTTCGATGCACGTAAGCTGGAGTTGATCGCTTTCGCCCAGGGCCTTGCTGGCCATGATTACCTCAGCGATGAGCAGGCCAAGCAACTCGCTGATCATCTCCACAAGCTCGCTGGCTCCGCAGCGATGTTCGGGCAGAAGGATCTGGGTGTCCGGGCCGCAGAGCTCGAGGGCAGACTGGAAGGCGGAACAAGCGGTGGTAGCAGAGGCATCGTCGAAAGCGTCCTGCAGACGTTGAGCGAGGCCGCCTGAAGAGGCTTCTTTGCGGGAAAACCGCGATCCATGCTGTGACGCCGCTCCGGGGTGCGGCTCGCCAACCCGATGCACGCACCCCCAATCGAGCAACTGCGCCTGGTATGCGCGACACGATGCACGGGTGTGGCCGTTTTCGTAAACGGGTGTTTACCTTAGCGTGTTAGTGCGCTCCTTTGCTGGGCGTACGCGCCAGACGCCGTTGGAGCGATCGTTGAACGCCCTGAACTTACAGGCAGGTCAGACTGCGACCGAGTTGCTCGCCCTCACCCTCGATCACATGACGGGTGGTATTCTAATTCTAAACGAGCATGAGGTCGTCGAGGCGGTCAACCATCAAGCCTGCGAGCTATTCAATATCCCGCGTGGCAGCTTGCTGGTCGGAGATACCTTATCCAAGTTCCTGACGATCGTTGGCGAGGGTGTCGGCTGGGAGCCGGAGCGCACCGCACGGGTGATCCACAATCATCGCCTCTGGAAGAGTGAAGGCGTCGACCGAGACATGGATCACGGCTTTGCGGACGGCCGAGTGGTTCGCGTAGGCTACCGCCCACTCCTGGGCCGGGGGGCGATCCTGACCTACAACGAGGTGACCGCATCCCGCCGCTTGGAGCGCCTCATGAAGGAACGTGAGGAAAAGGCAGAGCACTTCCGCACCGAGATAGTCGAGACGGTCAGCAGTATCGCCGAAGCGGCAGAGGTCGTTGAAATTAGCTGCGCGAGCGCGAATGAGGCGACACGGGCATCGGTCGTCAACGCAAACGATCTGGCCACGGCTGCCCACCAGTCGGCAGACGCCATGTCCAGCGCCGCAAGAACGGCCGCGTCCCTGAGCAACGTCGTGGCGAGCATGGCAGAGGAGGCTCTTCGAGCAGCCGCAGGTGCCGCGCTCGCCACCAAGTCGGCCGATCGCACCACCGAGCTTTCGGAGAACCTTCGAGCCCACTCACAGGCTATTTCCTCCATTTTGGATGTAATCCGGGCACTTGGATCTCGAACGAAGCTGCTCGCCCTGAATGCGTCCATCGAGGCCGCAAGGGCGGGAGACGCGGGACGCGGGTTTAGTGTCGTTGCCCAGGAGGTAAAGTCCTTGGCCGAGCAGACGACGCGAGCAGCAAACGACGTCGAGACCAAGATCGATGGCATCAGAGCGGCGGTCGCGGAGGTGCTCGATGCGAACGGCTCGATCCAGCACCGATTAGCTGCCGTTGAGCGCCAGGCCGATAACATCCACACGCGGATCGCCGAACAGCAAGTGGACTTGAGCACGATTGCGTCAGCGATCGATGAAACGGCCCTTACCGCCCATGAGATGGCCAGCAACATCGATAGCGTAAACCAGAATAGCTGCTCGTTGGCAGAGGCAGTACGGGATGTCAGTGACGCATTTGGACAGGTCCGAGATCTCATTGAGCGACTTGAGGCGGGCGCGGAAGAGTTTTTGGAGCGCTGATTGTAATGGGCCAAAGCTGCGTCAACGAAAGGCACGACTGAGTCTCAGCGGCTCCTGCCTACCGTCTTGGCGAACCCATCTCACTGTCGAGAACCGAGCAGGCAGCACTTGGCACGAGCTACGTGGACCAGGTAGTCACCTAGGGAAGTGGATCCCGCAAAGCTTATTGCCATCGGGATCTCGAACATAGGCCAACTCGAGCGTTCCCATCGATGCCGTCTTGCGGGGCCCAGGCGCTGCCTCGATCGACGTGCCACCATTAGCGACAGCAACGTCATGGAACTTCCGCACCTGCTCAGGCGAGCTGCACGAGAATGCGACGGTGCTGCCGTTTGCCACTGTCGCTGGCTCGTCGTTGATGGGCTGTGAGACGATGAAGTTGGTACCGTTCTCGTTGCGATAGAACAGGCGCGTGTGGCCGCTATCAGCGATGTTCAACGTAGCCTCACTGACGCCAAGGACACCGAGCACCTTATCGTAAAAGCGCTTGGACCGCTCGATGTCGTTGGAACCTACCATAGTGTGGAAAAGCACGCATACTCTCCTAACTTAAACCTTGATCTCTCGACCGCCAAAACCGGTCGCGCATTAGTGTGGAAACGCGAGGCGGGTGATCGAAGTTGCCAATCACCCGAACGTCGCAAGTACCTTACGAGAGGCCGACTTTCAGCGCCGGGTTAGGATTGTTGGTCCCGTTGGGGAAGAAGCCACCACCGTTGACGTTTGCACCCGTCGCATTGAGGTACACGATGTTGTGAACCTGCTGGCTGTTGCGGCTGTATGCGATCGCGGACTCGTCGGCTGGCACGATGTTGGACGCACCACCTGTCCCTGCGATGCCCTGGTCGGAGTCCCCGTTCTTGTCGAGCGTGTCACGGGCGTCCGAAATCTTGCCGACATTGGTGACAACCGCTGCGGTGGTGATGCCCTTGGCGTAAAGTACGGTCCGCACCAGGCCGGCATGATAGGCCTCCGCGGCGAGAATGCCGGCCGC